>JBJXGV010000013.1:0-75688 GCA_046160485.1 bacterium
CGGCGAATATGGCCGGCGCGGCGGTCGCGGCCGCGGCGAGCGCCGCGGAGATGGGCACGCGCCTCGCGAGCGAACTCGGCTCGCGCCTCACAACGCCGCTCGGCCCGCGCTACCTCGACCCGAAGCCGGACCTCGTGATCGAAGCCGATGACCAGCTCTACATCGAGGGCAACGACGAACGCGCGTGGGAACTCGCGGAGGAAGAGACGCTGCAGTTCGCGCTCGCGGGACCGCAAGCGATCGAGCGGATGCTCGGCCGCGGCCAGACGCTCGCGGAAGTTTCCGTCTCGCCGCGCTCGGGTGTGTTCGGCCGCACGCTCAAGGAGATCGGATTCGGCGGGCGCTACGGCCTCACCGCGCTGTCGCTCTGGCGGCGCGGCGCGCCGATCTCCGGCGCCGCCGACATCCCGCTCGAACTCGGCGACGCGTTCCTCGTGTCGGGTCCGGCCGCGAAGGTGCGCGACCTCACGCGCGATCCCGACTTCATCGTGCTCACCGATCAATCCGCCGCCGTCGACTTCCGCCGCGCGCCGCTCGCGATCGTGCTTCTGCTCGTCGCGGTCGTGCCGCCGATCATCGGCCTCGCGCCGATCGCCCTCTCCGCGCTCACCGCCGCGCTCCTTATGGTCGTGACCGGCTGCGTCACGCTCGACTCCGCGCGCCGCGCGCTCGACTGGAAGGTGATTTTCCTCATCGCGGGGACGCTGCCGCTCGGGCTTGCGCTCGAACACACCGGCGTCGCGGCCGGGATCGCACGCGGCATCCTCGCCGCGGTGACGGGCGTGCACGGCGGCACGGTCGGCGCGCTCGGGGGCAGTGCGAGCGCTCCGGGCGCACTCGCCGCCGCTGGCGATCTCGCCGGCGCGGCTGCGTCGCTCCCCTTCCTCGCGCACGCCGCGGTCATCGCCACGCTCTTCTTCCTCGCCGCGCTCGTCTCCAACGTCAGCTCGAACTCGACCGCCGCGCTCATCATCGCGCCGATCGCGGGCGAGGCCGCGGCCGCCGGCGCGATCGATCTTCGCACCGCGCTCCTCGCGGTCGCGTACGGCTGCAGTTGTTCGTTCGTCCTCCCGATCGCGCAGTGGAACATCATGGTGATGGGCCCAGGCGGCTATCGCACGCGCGACTTCGTGCGCTACGGAACGGGCATGAGCATCGTCGTCGCGATCGTTGCGATCGGTGTGCTGGCGTTTCGATGACATCGCGCGGCGGACGGCGGGCGCACGCCCGCGCACGCGGTGTGATCGCCGGCTAGCGCGCCTCGCGCAGCCGCGCCTTGAGCGCGTCGAAGTCGTCGAAGACTTCCGTCGCGGCGGCGAGCACCCAGCCGGACGCTTCGGCGCGCGGCATTCCGAGCACGAGATAGACCGGCTTGCCGAGGCGATACGCGAGCGTGATCTCCGACGCGGTCCCGCCGCCGCGCGCCGCCGCGTGATCCCAGTGCGCGATCACGTAGTCGGCCTCACGCTCCACGCGATCGAGATCCCACGCGATGATCTTCCGCACGACATCGCGAAAGCGCGCGGGGTCGTCGAGCTTCCACCGGCGGAAGTGCGCGCGTTCCTCGTCGGTGAGGTCCTTCTTCTCGTCGTCGGCGGGGTTGTACGCGTCGTGGCCGATCTCGTCGCGCAGAAAGCGCGCGATCTCGCTGCTCCAGCGCTTGCCGCCATCCGCCGCGTTCTCGATGGCGCCGGAGAGATACGCGCGGCGGGCGCGCGCTACGTGCGACTCCGCTCCGTCGTTCCGCGCG
Organism: bacterium; assembly: GCA_046160485.1. Lineage (GTDB taxonomy): Bacteria > Orphanbacterota > Orphanbacteria > JBJXGV01 > JBJXGV01 > JBJXGV01. The sequence goes on from JBJXGV010000013.1 coordinate 1,751, forward strand.
GCAGCCTCGGCCGGTTGCCCTGATGATGGTGGAGTTACGCGCATCGTCGACAACGACAGCCTACCACGGCACGCGCATCGAGAGCCGCGAGACGCGAGGCGCCGCCCCAGGCGGCGCACCGAGCGAGGGACGCGCCAAGCGCTTCGCGATCGCGCGTCTCGCGGCGCGCGCGCGGCGAACGGCGCTCGCTCGCACGCGTCACGCCGCGCCGCGAACTACTCCAGCCGCTCCCCCTCCGGCCGCTCGATGAGCGGCTCGAGCGCCGGCGCGAGCCTCTTGAGCACTTCCACCGGCAGCGTGCTCGTGAACTTGTACCGGTCCGCCTCCTGCCCCGGCACGTACGCGGTAATCGCGCCGAAGAAGCGGTCGCCGATCGTGAAGACGAACGTCGCCACACGGCTCACCGCGCGCGACGAAATGAGCTGGCCCTGCCGCCCGTACACGCTGTAGCGGTTGTCGCCGGTCCCCGTCTTGCCGCCGACGGGAATCATTTCGCCCTCTGAATCCTTGAACGCGCCGTAGACGCGCCGCGCGGTCCCCTTCTCGACGACGCCGAGGAGCGTCTCGCGCACGACGCGCGCGACCTCGGGCGCGAGCACTTGCTCGGGAGCCGCCGCGCCGGGCTGCGTCGCCGCAGGCTGCATGATCGTCTCGAACGGCGTGTCGCTCGCGAAGTGCAGCTCGCGGATGCGCACCGTCGGCCGCCGCACGCCGTCGCTCAGAATGATTCCGAGCAGCTCGGAGAGCGCCGCCGGCCTGTCGCCCGAGCTGCCGATCGACGTCGCGTACGAGGGCACGAGCGAATCGAACGGATAGCCGAGCCGCTGCCACATGCGATGAATCTCGAGAAACGCCTCGACCTCGAGCATCGCGCGGATCTTGGAATCCTGCGCGTTCTTGCGGCTCGTCTTGTAGAGCCACTCGTAGGTGTCGATGCGTTCTTGCAGGCTCGCCTCGATCACGCGCGTGCGCGTCGCGCCGGGGTTGTCGCGCAGGAAGCCGACGATCCACAGCTCGAGCGGGTGCACACCCGCGACGTAGCCGCGGTCGGCGAGCGACATCACCGACGCGGAGTGCGTGTCGAAGAGAGCGCGAAGCTCCTCGTCCGACAGCGACGAACTCGGCAGCCGCTCGCGCATGAACCCGAGGTACGCGTCGAATCCGCTGTCGGGCATCACGGTCGCGAAGAACGCCGTCAGCCGCTTCGGCGTGCGCCGCGTGCTCGAAAGCAGATCCTCGTACGCGTCGTCGCCGCTCTTGTCCTTGTACTTCTTGTAGAAGCGATCGAGAAACTGCCGGCCCTCGCGATCGGCGAATTTCTCGAGCAGCTCGCGCCGCTTCGGGTCGTCCGGCTCTTCGAGCACGCGCGCCGACGAACCCGGCGTCTGGTACTGCGTGTGCCGCACGATGTCGCGCATGATGCGAATGAACGACAAGTTCACCGAGTGATGAAACGCGCCCGAAACCGTGTAGATGATGTCGTCCTCGATCGGATCGAAGTTGTCGAACGTGTGCAGCCCGCCGCCGGTGAAGAACTCCTCGTCGGGACTCGCGGAGTACGTTCGCTGCATCGCGGCCTCGAGCATCTTCGTGAGGTCGTCGTCCTCGGAGTTGAGCAGGTAGTTGATCGCCCAGCGCGAAAGATGATCGTTCGGCGCGATGACCATCGCGTCGAGCGACTCGCCAGAGGTCGTCGCGTAGCGCGCGTGCAGGTTCGCCATGATCTCGAGATACGTAACGAGCGTGCGCAGCTTCGCGGTCGACCCGAGCTCGAGCTTCGCGCCCTCGTTCAGGTCGAACGGTTGATCGATGTTGTCGCTCTGAATGCGCAGGAGATTCGCGTCGGCGCCGCGTTCGTAGAGCGTGAAGCTGTAGATCATCTTGCTCGGATCGGGGCCGCTCAACACGCCGGACGCCCGAAGGCTGCGGCACAGTTCCGTGTTCGGGTCGGAGAGATCGCGCAGCACCGCGGTAACGTCTTGCTGCGCGGAACTCGCGAGCGTGCTCTTGACCGAGAGATCGAGGCGGTCGAGATCGTAGAGCCGTTCGACGCCGAGGAGCCCACGCGTACGGTTGCGAATCGCGTTCGCGGCCTTGCGCTCGACGAACGAGATCTCGGGCGGCGACGGCGCGGCGCGAGAGAACGTGAGCGGCAGCGCGAGCGCGCGATCGCACAACTCCTGCGAGATGATCTGTTCCTTGCGCGCGAGGCGCAAATAGCTATTCGTGAGCGTCTCGAGGCGGTCGCGATTGTTGAGCAGGTAGTACGACGGGCGGCGCGCGACGAGAAGAAGGCTGAGCGCCTGTTTGTACGCGATCGCGTTTTCGTCGGTGACGCGGGCGGCGGGCGCCGCGATCAAGAATTCCGGAGGCTCCTTCACGGTGCTGTCGTCGCGCCGCGGCGGCCCGCTCGGCAGATCCGCGAGCAGCCGGTTGAGCTCCGCGAAATCCGCGCCATACCACGCCCACAATCCGTCGCCGATCCCGATCACCTCGCCGAATCCCGGACGCGCCGAGAGCGGCGTCGAGTTGAGGTAGTCGAGCACGATGCGCCGCCGCGCTTCGAGCGTCTCCTCGCCTTCGAGATACGCGCGCAGCGACGCCGACGCCATCTGCCGCATCTTCTCCGCCGGCGACGCCGTCATGCCCTCCGGCGAATGGCGGTACTTCTCGATCTGCGTGGCGAGCGTGCTGCCGCCCGGCACCTGATGCTTCGTGTTCACCTTCTCCCACGTCCAGTCGAACGCGGCTTTCGCGAGGCGGTCCCACTCGACGACGGGATTCTTGCGCGGGTTCCGATCGTCGAGCAGCTCGCGGTTCTCGACGAAGAGCAGGCTCTGCACGACGAGCGGCGGAATCGAATCGAAGCTTGCGTAGGCGCGCTCCGGGCAGAGCGCGGTGAAGATCGGCCGGTCGTCGCGATCGAGCACCGTGAGCCCAGCGCGCGTCTTCTCGTGATAGACGGGGAACATTCCGCGATCGAGCGCGGAGAGAAACCGCGGCGACGAGCGCGCCTGCGCGGTGACGGCGAAACCATCCGTCTTGAGGCTGTCGATGAAACCGGGGAGTTTCGCGTAGCCGAGCCGCAGATCGTACGGGCCGGTGTCGGGGAAACGAATCGCGGTCGTCTCGCCGCGGCCGAGTTCGAACGTTATTTCGCGCGCGATGCGTGCGAGCACCTTCGACTGAATGCGCGACGTACGCAATTCGTAGAGGACGAGCGCGACGATGCCGATCGCGACGAGCGCGGTCGTGAGCGAGAAGCCGATCGCGAGGCTGCGGAGACAGGCGCGGCCGCGCGAGGTAACCGCCCGAGGAATAGACTCTGGCGTGACATCGGGGGGTGCTTCGGAGGTGTTTGTCGTCACATCAGGGGTCCGCGCTTGCGTGGCGAAGAGAATAGGCGCTCACGCGCGAAGATTCAACGGCGCTCCGGGATTTCGTACTTCGCGATGAGATCGTCACGTCCTGCGCCGCGCTTGAGGAAAACCATCGCGACCGAGTCGGCGGCGACGGGCGCCCACACGGCGCGGCGGCGCAGGAGAAGGCCGGCGATGCCGTCGAACGCGAAGTTCGGGCTCTCGGGAGGCGGCACGACGGCGGCGTCGATTTCGAATCGCGCCATTGTCTCGAGCGGCTTCTGCGAGAACGCGCGGAACGTCTCCTCGTGCAGCGGGAGCCGCGCGTCGGTCGCGACTTTGAATCCGCGCCAGATGAGGTAGTTGCCGTAGCCTTGGAAATTGTAGAGGCGCGCGTCGACGCGGTTTGCTTCGAGGAAGTTCGCGGCGCCGCGCGGGATGATCGATTCGTCGAGCGTGAACGCGATCGGGCCCCAGTTCGGAGTTTGCGCGAGGCGGAAGGCGGCGCACGCGGCGATGAGGAGCGCGGCGGCGGCGGCGCGCATGGCGCGCGGGGCGGGGCGGCGCGCGAGCAGGCGCTCGAGCGCACCGGTGGCGAGCGGCGCCGACACGGCGACGAAGAGCGGCACGAGCCGCGCGTTGCGAACCGCGAGCACAAGAAAGAGCGGCACGAGCACGCGGCTGGCGAGCGAGAGATCGCGAAAGCGAATCACGCAAAGCAGGGCCGCGACCGCGATGTACACCCAGATGAACCCGAGCTCCGGGATCAGCGGGAGCGGCTGAAATTCTTCGACGCCGAGCCGCTGAAAAACGTTCGCGTGCGCGAGGAGAAATTTCAGATTGTCGGCGAAGGCTGGCGTGGCGAACGACGCGGCGGCGCAGACGGCGGCGATGAGCCCGGGGCGGCGCGCGCGCGTCGCGACGAACGCGCCGAGCGCGTGCACGAAGAGAATCGCGATCCCGAAGTAGACGCCGGGGTGCGCGTTCGCCCAAATCAGCACGACGAGAGGGATGATCGCCGCGCGCCAGCCGCGCCACGCGCGGCCGCGTTCCTCGTCGAGCGCGTAGAGCGTGACGATCGCGACGCCGACGAACGTGATCCACTCGGGTCGCGCGAGGTAGCGCGGCACCGCGGCGAGGAGGCCAAGCGCGATGACGGCGGCGATGCTCTCCGCGCGCGCGCCGCGTGCGCGCGCCGCCAGCGCGAGAACCGCCGCCCACGCCGTCACGAAAATCGTTTTGTAGAGCACGACGCCCGCGTCACCGAACGCGCGATGCAGCCCGTAAATCATCACCTGAAAAAGCCACTCGGCCGGTGGATAGCGATGCCCCGCCGCCGTGTGCGTAAAGCTGTCGGTGAAGCCGATGCGGCCGGTGCTGAGAATCTCGCGGCCGGCGGCCATGTTGTACCAGAAGTCGAAGTCGGCCTCGCGCGCGGACGCGATCCAAGCGGCGAAGGCGAGCAAAAGCGCGATGAGCGCGCGGCTCGTCAGTGCGGCCGCGGGCGTCGTTGCGTGCGTTCGTGTCTTCAGCGCAGCGTCGCTCACTTGCTCGGTTCCGCGATGCGCCGTGCCGTCACTTGATGTAGCCGAGCGCGCGCAGGCGCTCGATCGTCGCCTCGTCCGGCTCGACGCGATTTGCGTCCGCGAGCGCGGCGTTCTCCGTCGCGGCGAGGATCGCGCGCAACGCGCCGCGTAGCGAGTCCGCGCGCGCGGCGTTCTCGGGGCCTTCCTTCGCGAGATTCCGCCCCTCGTGCGGATCGATCGCGAGGTCGTAGAGCCACCGCCGCGTGCGCCCCTCCTCGTGCACCGGCTCGATGTACTTCCACGCCGGCGAGCGCACGGAGAAGAGCGGCGGCCCGCTGATGAGTTGCTTGCGCAAAAACGTTTCGGAGTACGCGAGATCGTCGCGGCCGCCCGCACGTGCTGCGCCGCGTCCGCTCGCTGCGCCCGCGCTGCTCGTGCCGTCGCCACTCTCGTGCGCGTTCGCAATTGCGGCGCGCAGATTCTCCGACATGTGCGCAACGAGCGGTGCTTCGACCGCCGCGGCGTCCGCCATTGTCGCGAACACGTCGATCAGTTCGACTTGCTCGTGCACGACGGCGCCCGCGTTCGCAACGCCAGCACCGCTCACGACAAGCGGAACGCGCAACACGTTGTCGTGGAGATACCATCCGTGCCGGAAGTAGTACTCGTTCTCGACGAGGCTTTCGCCGTGGTCCGAGGTAACAATGACGAGCGTGTTCGAGGCAGCGCCGCGCGCGCGCAACGCATCGGCGATGCGCCCGACCTGCGCGTCGCACGCGCGGATCTCGCCGTCGTAGAGCGCGACCATGTCTTCCAGAAGCTCGGATCGCTCGGCCGGCACTTCACTCTGCACAGCGCCCTCTTCGCCAGCGCCGCCATCTTCGCGGTGCGGGATCGGCGCCGCGCCGCCCTCAGCGCTCATCGCCTCCCACTGCGCGTACGTCGCCGCCGGATCGTGCTTCGGGAAGATGTCGTGCTCCTTCGGCGGGTCGTAGGGCGCGTGCGGATCGTAGTAGTGCACCCACATGAAGAACGGGCCGGGCGTGCGCGCGCCCAGCCATCGCAGCGCGGCGTCGGTCACGCTCGACGCGCGCCGCTCGAAACCACCTTCGATGACGTTGCCGTACCACGCGGTCGCGTCGTGCAGCGCCGTCGCCGCGCCCGCGTCCATCGAGTCGTCGTACGCGTCGAATCCCTGCGCGAAGCCGAATTTGCTGTCGAGCACGAACGCGCCGACGAACGCTCCGGTTTGGTAGCCCGCGTCGCGCAGCATCTCCGCGATCGTCGTCATCTCCTCAGGGAGTGCGAACGTTCCGTTCGATCGCACCGCGTGCGCGGGCGGATACGCGCCCGTGAGGATGCTCGCGTGCGACGGCGCGGTCTCGGGCGCCTGCGAGATCGCCTGCGTGAAGAGCGCGCCGGCCGCCGCGAGCGAGTCGATCACCGGCGTCGTCTCGCGCGCGTAGCCCGCCGCGTGCAAATGGTCCGCTCGAAACGTGTCGATCGTGATGAGCACGATGTTCGGGCGCGCGCCCGCCGCGCTGCCTCGTGCTCCGCGGGCTTCTCGATCACCGCCGTCACCGCCGCCGCATCCCGCAAATGCGAATGCACATGAAAACGCGAGCGCGGCCGCGAGCGCGAAATCGCGCCGGCCCGTCGCGCGAAACGCTCCGCCTCTCACGTGCCGCGTCACGATTTCTTCACCCGCAATGGATCCGCGTCGAGGAGCCGCGCGATCGTCGCCGCATCGAAGAGCGGCCCCTTTCCGATGCCCGGGCAAAACTTCACGATCTCGCTTCGCCACACGCGCGCGTTCATGTTCTCCGGCCAGAAGGGCCACGTGCGACACTGCGCCGGCCGCCCTTCGTACACGGCGCAGCGCTTCCCGTCGAGAAAGCCGCAGTCGCGATCGGGATTCTTCAGATGGATGTGTCCGTCGGTCGCGGTGCAGTAGCGGCGCGTGAACTGCGCCGTCGCGAGTCCGAGTTGCGCCGCGAGCCGCCGCCTGTCCGCGAGCGTGAGATAGATGTAGCCGTACTCGCCGCGCGACGTGCAGCACTGCCCCGTCTCCTGGCACTCGAAGCGAATTCCTGTTTTCCAGAATGGTTGCGCCACGTCGCGAGCGTAACGCGCCACGCGCGGCGGTTCCATCACGCAATGCGCGGCGGCCGCGCGCGCTCCGCGCGGCGTCGCGAGGCCGTGTGTTAGAATGCCGCACGCCCCGTGCCGCGCGATTCCGGAGGGATTCCTCTGCACACCCGACTTCGCACTCGATTTCGCACGCGACTTCCGCTCTCGATCCGCCGCCATCGATTCGCGCTCGCGCTCGTGTGTGCGATCGCGCTCGGCGCGCTTGCCATCGTCGGCTGCGGCGACGATCCGATGCGCGGCGTTCCTGACTCCACCGACGGCGCGCGCCTCTTCGGCTTCGTCCTCCAATCCGACACGATGCAGCCGATCGCGGACGCGTCCGTGTGGCTCCTCGCAGAAGACGGCGTCACGTTCGTCGACGGCCCCGCGCGCACCGGCGCGAGCGGCCTCTATGCGTTCGACGGGCTCGCGAGCGGCACGTACCGCGTCGCCGCAACGACGCCCGCGGGCGGATGTCTCATCCCGTTCGACGGCCACGACACGCCGTTCGCCGTCAGCGAGAGCGACACCGTCCCCGCGACGCGCGATCTCTTGTTGCGATCGCGCGCGTTCGGCTGCTTCGCGCCGCCGACGATCCGCGCGCAAGTCTTCGACGCCGCCACCGGCGCGCCGATTCGCGGCGCGCGCATCGGACAACTCCGCCTCAATGCGCCATTCAACGCGGACGCCGATGAGTTCGTTCTCGATACGTACACCGACGAGTCGGGCGAAGCGCTTTACGACGCGCTCACGTCGACTGTCTCCGGCACCGACAACCAAGCGCTCTCGGGTTTGATCGTGCACCATCCCGACTACGCGACGCGCATCTACCCCGGCGAGGACTCGCTCATCGTCATCACGTTCACGGATGAGGTCCCGGCGCTCGTGCACATCGGGCTTCGCGCCGCCGCGCCGAATTCGGGCGGCACGTTGCGCGGTGTCGTCACGCTCGGCGGGGCGCCGGCCGCGGGTGTGCCGGTCGGCCTCGCGGTCGTGACGGATCGAGTGCTGTCGCGCCCGGCGCCGAACGACGGGAAGAAGAGCGGCGTCGAAACGGGCGGCGCGGTTGCCGCGGCGCAGCTTCTCTCGACGACGACGGACTCCACCGGCGCGTACGCGTTCGCTGGCATCGAGCCGGGGCGTTACTTCGTTCGTCCCGGATACCTGGCGACTGACGGGTTCGTCTCCATCGATGCGAGCGCGGAGGGCGAGCATGTCGTGGGGCGCGGCGCGATCGTCGCGGCGCCCGAGTTGCGCGTCGCTCGCACGTTCGAGACGTTCGAGCCAGCCGACGGGCTCGGGGCGCTCAGCGATACCGTCGACTTTCGTTGGGCGCGCGTCGACGGCGCGACGCGGTACGTCGTTCAGCTTCAGGGTGGTCTAACGGGGCGCGGCGAGCGCGGCGCGGGTACGACCGACACCACGCGCGCCGTCGCGTTCTTCCCGCCGGACGAAATCTATCGCTGGCAAGTCGCCGCGTACGACAACGCGGGACGATTGCTCTCGCTCTCCGAGCCGCCGCGCTTCTTCACGACGGGGCCGCCGGTAAGCGCGCGATGACGCACGACGCGGACGGCGACGAGCGCGGGGCGAGCGGCGCGCCCGCGCCGGCGCACTCGCGCCAGCGATTTCAGCCCGAAGAGCGCGTCGGCCCCGGCGGGCGCTTCCGCATTCATGCGTGGATCGGCGGCGGCGGCAACGGCGAGGTCTACAAGGCGTGGGACTTGCAGCTTCGCGATTGGGTTGCGCTGAAGAGACTCACGCGCGAGGCAGTCAGCGGCGAAGAGCGGCGCCGGCGCATCGTCACCGAGGCGCGCCGCGCGCGCAGCCTCAAAGACCCCGCAATCGTCACGATCTACGACGTCGTCGAGCACGACGGTGAAGCGATCATCGTGCAAGAGTTCGCGACGGGCGCGCCGCTTTCGGATCGCATCGGTGTCATCTTCGCGCTTCCCGAGTTTTTCCGCTTCGCCGAGGCGTGCGCCGCCGCGCTCGTTCACGCCGCCGACAAGGGAATCGTCCACTGCGATCTGAAGCCCGAGAACATCATCGTCGACGAGAACGGGCAGCCGCGCATCCTCGACTTCGGCACCGCGCGCCGCGTGTTCGACACGCCGCGCGAGACGCGCGTGCTCGGCGAATCGGTGACGGCCGACGAGATCGTGCCGCGCGGCGGTACGCCCGGATACGTCGCGCCGGAGATCGCGCTCGGGCAAACGCCGGATCCGCGCGCCGACATGTATTCGCTCGGCGTCGTCTTCTACGAAATGCTCACGGGCGCGAATCCGTTCTTGCGCGCGACGTCAGCCGCGACGCTGCTCGCGCAAGTGCACGAGGATCCGCGGCCGCTCGCAGAGGCGAACCCGTCCGTTCCGCGCGACGTCGGCGCGATCGTGATGCGGATGATTGCGCGGCGCGCTGCCGAGCGTTACGCGAGCCCCGAGGCGCTCGTCGAGGCTTTGCGCGCGGCGCGCCGGCAGAGCACGGCAAGCGGCGCGGCTGCCGCGCACGAAGCGCGCGCGGCGCACTCCACGCCGAGCGCCGCAACTCTGCCGGATCTCAATGGCGTCTCCATCGAGATCGTGCGCCGCGTCACGCGCCGCCGCGTCGTCGGGCTCTCGATCGCGGGCGTGCTCGTTTTGATTCTGATCGTGTTCGGCGAGCGGCTCGCGGCGCCGTTTCTCCGAGCGCCCGCTTCACGCGGCGACAGCGGCGCCGTTCGCGGCGCCCGCGACGCAAATGTTGCGGGCGCGGGCAACGCATCCGCCGTGCCCTACCTCGCGATCGCGCCGTTCGAGGTGCTCTCCGCGGACACGACGCTCGACCTCTTCGCGCGCGGCATGACGGAGGCGCTCAAGGCGCGGCTCGCCGCGATCGGCGGGCTCTACGTCGTCGACGCCGAGTCGGAACTCGGCGTCGCGTACGCGCTCACGGGAACGCTGCAGCGCGCCGACGAGCGCTTGCGCATCTCGTATCTGATCGACGACCGCCGGCGCGGGCACAACGTCGACGGCGGCGTCGTCGAGGACGGCGTCGCGAATCTCTTCGCGCTTCAGGACAGCGTCGCCGCGCGCGTCGCGGGCGCGCTCGCTGCGGAGCTGCGACTGGCTCTCCGCACGACTCCTGCGCGGCGACCGACCGCCGACGCGAAGGCGTACGAGATCTACCTCGAGGCGCGCGGCGGCCTGCACAACTATCGCGATCGCCGCAGCCTCGAACGCGCGATCGCCTCGTTCGAGCACGCGCTCGCGCGCGATCCCGGCTTCGCGCTCGCGCTCGCCGGCCTCGGCGAGGCGTACTGGCGGCTCTACGATCTGACGAAGACGCAGGAATGGGCGGCGAAGGCGGAAGAGATCGCGCTCGCCGCGCTCGCGATGGGGCCCGACTTCCCCGAGGTGCACATCACGATCGGGACGATCTACGTCGGGCGCGGAAAACCGGAGTTGGCGGAGCGGGCGTTCCGGCGCGCGCTCGAGATCGAGCCGGGGAACGACGCGGCGTATCGCGGCCTCGGCGAGGCGCAGGAGAGCATGGGCGCCATCGCCGCGGCGGAGTCGACTTTCTTGCGCGCCATCGCCGCGCGCCCCGACGACTGGGCCGGCCATCACGAACTCGGGCTCTTCTACTACCGCAACGGCCGCTTCGAGGAGGCGCTCGCGCAGTTCCGCCGCGTCGTCGGCATCATGCCGGAGAACGCGCTCGAGTACTCGAACATCGGCGGCATCTACGCGTACCTCGGGCGCCCCGATTCCGCGATCGCCGCGTACGAGACGTCGATCCGTCTGCGCGGCACCGCCGAGGCGTACTCGAATCTCGCGACGCTTCTGCGCGCGGCCGGGAAGTACGAAACGGCGGTCGAGCACTACCGCCGCGCGATCGAGTTGAGTCCGGGCGACTACGTCATCGAGGGGAATCTCGCGGCGACGCTCTTTCTGATTCCCGAGCGCGAAGACGACGCGCGCGCGGCAGTGCGGCGCACGATCGCGCTCGCCGAACCGCTGCTCGAGGTGAATCCGGCCGACGGGCTCCTCCTCGCCGACCTCGCGCAGTTCTACGCGAGCCTCGCCGAGACGCTCGCGGCGCGGCGCTACGCGGAGCGCGCGCTCGGCATCGAGCCGGCGCAAGGCGAGGCGCTCTGCGGGGTGTCGCTCGCGCTCGAGGGCGTCGGCGATCGCGACGGCGCGGTGGGCGCCGCCGTGCGCGCGCTCCGCGCCGGCTACCCGCGCGAGGCGTGGCTCGCCGAGCCGGGAGCCCGCGCTCTCACCGACGACCCGCGCTTCGACGCCGCCGCGCGCGCGGCGCAAGAGGGTGCGCCGCACTAGCGCGCGCCACCCCGCCCCGCCCGCGACCTCCCGCTACGGCTTCCGCGTCTCCCACCGCGAGAGAATCTGCCGCGCCTTGCGCGTGCAATTGAGCATGTGGACGCGCTGGGTCGACTCTTCGGTTCCGAGTTGCTCGGCGATCTCGCGGAACTTCAAATCCTCGAGGTAGTGGAGCCGGAAGAGGTCGCGGCATCGGGGATCGAGATTGAGGAGGAGCCATCGCACGCGCGCCGCGGGATCGTCGAGGATCATCGCCTCGTACGGATTGGGCCGTGTGTCCGGAACCGATTCCGTGAGTTCGGCGGCGGGCCGCAGGCGGCGCATCCAATCGATGCACCTGCGGTGGGCGATACGTCTGACGAACCCGGGAAAGTTGTCCACCTGCGGGCGTTCGCTCGCTGAGAGCGCGCGCCAAACCGCCGCCAGCGCCTCCTGCACCACATCGTCGCGCTCGTCGGCCGGCACGTAGTAGCCCCTGGAGCAGACGACGCGCCGCGCCCAGGCCTCGACATCGCGACACGCAGCGCGCTCGCCTGAGAGAAACCGCTCCTGGATATCATTGTTCGCCATAGGGATCGGACCGCCCGGCAGTCTATGCCCAGCAGAGCGCGACGATCAACGGGAACCACGCGCCATTTTCCCTAAACGAACCGCGGCGGCGTCGCGACAGCATCGTTGTGAGGCGGCGCGTCGACCGGCCGTCGCGGTAACAGTTGTCAGCGCGGCGCCCGCGTACATAGAATGGCGCCGTCGCGTTTGGGTCGCGGGCCGTCGCCCGAAATCGAGGGGGAACCACAGTGGACCACGACGACGCATTGCGATTCATTCCCGACCTCGCCGCCGGGCGGCTCGACGCCGCGCGGGCGGCCGATATCGAGCACCACGCCGCCGCGTGCCCCGCGTGCGGCGAGGCGCTCGAGCTTCACCGCCGCATCGCCGCGGAAGTCTCGACGCACCGCGGCGCCCTCTTCGAAGACCATATCGCGCCGACGCTTCTGGTCGAGTTCGCGCTCGATCCCGCGGCGGTTTCGTCCGCCGACCGGGCGCGCGTCGCCGCGCACGTCGGCGCCTGCCCGACCTGCCGTCGCGAGGCGGCATCGGTGCGGAAGGCCGAGGCTGACGCGACGAGCGCTTGGCGCTCCGCCGTCGCGTGGCTCGGCGGCGGAGCGTGGCCCGCGCCGATTCCCGCGCTCGTACCCGCGCTCATGGTCTTGCTTCTCGCGTACCCGGCGTACCTCGGCGTCGTGCGCCTCCCCCAGGTGGCGCGCGAGTGCGATCTCGCCCGCGAGCAACTCTCTGCGCTCGGCGGCTCGGGCGCGGGCTGGCTGGGCGGGCCCGTGTTGGCGCTCAACCTCCCGGCGCCAGCGCGCGGCGACGAAGAGGATCCCCCTGCGCTACCGGTGATCCGTATTCTTGCGGGGCAGCGATTCCAGCCGGTTCGCATCGAGTACGACCCGTCGACCGCGCCGGCCGCCGCGCCGCTCATCGTGACGCTGCGAGCGAAGGACGACGAGCGCGCGCGCTGGCGGATCGAATCGACCGCCGCCGCGCTCTGGGATGCCTCCGACGAAGCGATCAATCTTCTGCTCCCGGCCGAGCGACTCGGACCCGGGGAGTTCGTTCTGGAAATACACGAGGCGGAATCCGCGTCTGCCGTCTACGCGAGCGGATTTCGGGTCGTGGACGCATCCCTCCCGCCGGAAGGCGGTCCAATCCGGTAACGCGGTGCGCGCGTGCGCACCGCGGGCCCGGCCCCCACTTGGAGGTGCTCACATGCCACGAACACGAACCGTTCTGATCGCGCTCGCGTTCCTCTCGACTTCCGTCTGGCTCGGATGTGGCTCCAGCAGCTCTGTGCGACGAACCGAGCGGCTCGAGAATCGGATTCTGACGCTCGAGAACGTCACCGTGGCGAAACTCGAGATCGACATGGTCAAGCTTCGCCTCGATGCGATCGAGGACGAGGTGGTCGCGACGAAGGAGTCGCGGCCCGACACGATCACAACGTCGACGTATGAGGCTTGGGCGGAGGCAATGACCATCGCGTGCTTGGAGGCGGCCAGCATAGCGGCCGACATCGCGACGGATCTCGCTGCCATCGAGGAGAAACTCGCCGCGGTCGAGACCGCCCTCGCTACCGTTGACGATGCGGCGACAGCGGTCGAACTCTACGAGTTGCTGCTCGCCGCGCTCGCGGAGATCGAATCGCAGATCCGCGAGATCGATGAGGAAGTGCAGACAATGAAGGAAGGCCGCGACGAAGCGTCGGGTGCGTGGCTTCCCATCGCGTGCCCGGGTTTCGCGGAAACGCTCGACGCCGCAGAGAAGGCCCTCGAGGAAGCGACGGCTGCCGTCGCGGCCGCGCGGGAGAAGATCGCGGGCGGTAAGTGAGCTTGGCGGGAGCGGCGGCGTGAGACGCGCGCGGGGCGCCGCGAGGATCGCGCTTCTGTTCCTCGCGGGCGCCGCCTCCCCTTCCGTGCCGGCCACGGCAGCGGCGGCGGATCCCGACTCCGCCGCCGCTTCGCTCGAAGACCGCATCGACGCGCTTCGGGGCGAGGCTCGCTACGCCGACGCGGCGGCCGCCGCCGAAACGCTGCTCGCGGCGCGGCGCGGCGGCGGCGCGGCGGAACCGGCGGCGGACGCGGAGCGGCTCGTGGCGACGCTTCGCTTCGCGTCCGGCCTCGACGCCGCGGACCGCGCGCGCCTCGCCGAGGCCGACCGCGCCGCCGCGCAGATCGAAGAGCGATTTCAGCGCGGCGAATACGCCGAGGCCGCGGCGCTCGCCGAGACGCAGCTCGCGACTCGGAGCGCGATCCTCGGCGATCGCCACGAAGAGGTCGCGCGCGCGCTCAACGACCTCGCTGCGCTGCGGCGGCGCCTCGGCGCCTACGCCGAAGCGGAGTCGCTCTTCACGCGCGCGCTCGCAATCCAACGCGCGTGCCTTCCCGAGGATCACAGAGCGATCGGCGTAACCCTCAACAACGCCGCAGCGCTGCACTGGGAACTCGGCCGATACCGCGCCGCCGAGGAGGAATGGAGCCGCGCGCTCGCGATTCGGCGGAAGAGCGTTCCGCGCGACGACCTGGCGCTTGCGCGCACCGCGCAAAATTTGGCGATGGCGATCGAGGCGCAGGGCGACCGCGCGGAGGCCGAATCGCTCTTGCGCGAGTCGCTCGCGATCAAGAAACCGATCCTCGGCGAACGCGACCCGAGCTACCTACGGACGCTCGCGAATCTGGCCTACCTCCTCGACTCGGCTGGCGAGCCGAGCCAAGCCGAGGCGCTCTACCGGCAGATTCTCGCGACGCTTCACGATCTCTACGGCGAAGAGCGCGCCGAGGTCGCCGACGCGCGCGAGCAACTCGGCATGCACTTGGCCGAGCAAGGCGACTGCGAATCCGCGCGCGATTTGGTCGAGGAGGCGCTGGCCGTCAAGCAGCGGCTCCTCGGGCCGGATGATCGCACCGTCGCGGTCGCGATGGGAAACCTCGCGTCGATCCTCGTCGAGTGCGGCGATCCCGTCGAGAGCGAGAGGCTTCTGCGCGAGGCGAACCGCATCCTCGAGGCGCGCCTCGGCGCCGATCACCCGAGCAGCGTCCGCAGCCTCTCGGCGCTCGGTATCTTCGAGGATCGCCGGCACGCGGACGCGCAGAGCGAGCCGCTCTTCGCTTCCGTGCTGGAACAGTCGCGGCGGATCTACGCGGCGGACCATCCGGAGGTGGCCCGGGCCGCGCTCAACCTCGCGATCTCGCTCCGAAAGCAGGGGAAGCTCGACGCGGCGGCCCCGCTCATGGAGGAGGCGATCGCGATCCGGCGCCGCGCGCTCGGCGAACGGCACCCGGCGCTCGCGAGCGCGCTGCGCCACGCTGGTCTGCTCTGGCTCGTGCGCGGCGAATTGGACCGGGCGGCTGGGACGCTCACCGAGGCGTCCGAGATTTTCGAGAGCGCGCGGCTCCGCACCGACCCAGGGCTCGAGCGCGTCACGTTTCTCGATTCGCCCTATGCGCTCCTCGGCGCGGTCGAGCTTCTGCGTGGGCGCTCCGATGCGGCGTGGCCGTCGGCTGAGAAGGATCGCGGGCGGGCGCTCGCCGAACTGCTGCTCGCCGCGGACCGCCGCGAGTTGAGCGCCAAGGAGCGCGCCGGCGCGCGCGCGCTGACGCGCGAACTTGCCGACCGCGAGCGTGAGTTCGCCGCCCTGAAGGCGCCGCCGAAGGATGCGAGCGCGCCGGCCGGCGCCGGCGCGCTCGCGGAGCGGCGTGCGCGCGCGCACAGCTTGCTCCTCGACACGGAGGCGCGATGGGCGGCGTTCCAACGCGAGATCGCGCTCCGGCATCCCGTCTCCGAAGGCCAGGTCTACCCGCTCGAGCGCGTGCAGCGAGCGCTCGCGGCGAACACGGCGCTCATCGGCTGGCTCGACGCGCCTGTTGCGAACGACAGTTGCCTCGCGTGGGCGTACGTCGTGCGCCGCGGGGAGGTCGTGCGGTGGGCGCGCGTCGATGCGCTCGGCGCGGACGACACGTCGCGACCCGAATGGCTCGAGCGCGCCGTCGCCGCCCTGCGCGATCCGAACTCCGACCGCACGGCAGTGAGCGACGACGCGCGGCGACTCTGGTCAGCGCGCGTCGCGCCGATCGAATCCGCACTCGAAGGAATCACCGAACTCGTCGTCATCCCGGCGGGGCCGACCGCGGCCCTCCCGCTCGAGTCGTTCATCGATTCGGCGGGCGCCTTTCTCGGCGAGCGGTTCGCGATCAGCTACGCACCCTCCGCGACGGTCTTCGCGTGGCTCCACGAGAACGCCTCGGCGCGCGCGCCGTGGCGGCGGTCGCTTCTCGTCGGCGATCCGCCGTTCCGCGCCGAAGCGGCGGGCCGCGAGGTGGCCGCGGACGCGAGCGCTGCGGCGAAGCCGTGGCGGCCGTCGGAGTCGCTCGTTCGCGACGCGCGCAAGAGCGCCGGCGCGACGATCGCCTCGCTCCCCCGCCTGCCGGGCACGCGCGTCGAGGTTGCGGCGATCGATTCGGTGCTCGCGGCGATGGCGGCGCTCCGCGGAGGTCGCGGCGCGGCCGCCACGGAGCGCGCAACGGTTCTCGTCGGAGCGGCCGCGTGCGAGGATGAGATCGTGCGGCTCGCGGAGTCGGGCGGCCTCGCGGACTTCGACGTGATCCACTTCGCGACGCACGCACTCATCGACGAGCGCCGCCCCGAGCGCTCCGCGCTCGTCCTCGCGCAAGATCGCACCGCCGATCCGCTCGCGGCGGCGCTCGACGGCCGGAGGACCTTCGACGGCCTCGTAACGGCCAAAGAGGTGCTTCGCGATTGGCGGCTCGACGCCGACCTCGTCGTTCTGAGCGCGTGCGAGTCGGGCGTCGGCCGCGAGGTTCGCGGCGAGGGGACCGTCGGCTTCGCGCACGCGTTCTTCCAGGCCGGCGTGCGCAGCGTCGTCGTGAGCCTGTGGCGCGTCGACGACCGCGCGACCGCGCTCTTCATGCGCCGCTTCTACGAGAACTGCACCGGTGTGTCGGCGCGGCCGGGCGCGCCCGGCGTCGCGATGCCGAAGGCCGAGGCGCTCCGCGAGGCGAAGCGCTGGCTCCGCGAGTACCGCACCCCGAGCGGCCGCCAGCCGTACGCGCATCCGTACTACTGGTCTTCCTTCATCCTCGTCGGCGATCGCGGGTAACGCCCGCGAATTCGGTCTAAACGAACGGGCGGCGGCCCGCGACTCCATAGGTGATCGCCCACCGCCCCGCGGCTTCGCCCACCGGCCGCCGCGCCGGACCCGCAAGGTCCGCGGAAAGGAGCACCGATGGTTCGCCTCCACGCTCTCTCCCGACGGCCCGCCGCCGCCGCCCTCGGCTTCCTCACCCTCGCGGCAATCGCCACCGCTCCCGTTTGGGGTTCCAACCTCGTGACCTCCGAGCCGCCCGCGAGTTCGGCCGCCGCCGCGATCTACCGGCTCGTGATGGCGACGAGCGTCGCCGCGCTCGCTCTCGGCGGGGTCGCGATCGCCGGGCGCCTACGCCGCGAGGACGCGGACGTCAAACGGATGCGGCGCGAACTCCACTCCGCGCGCCTGACGCAGGAGCGCTTTCTTCCGCAGGACGTGCCACACGTGCCGGGCCTCGACCTCTGGGGGATGAACCTCAGTTCCAACGAGGTCTCCGGGGACTACTACGACATCCGCTGCCGCGGCGCGGGTCAGCCAGTCGTGCTCGCCATCGCCGACGTCTCCGGCAAGGGAATGCCGGCCGCGCTCCTCATGTCCGCGGTCCAAGCGGGGCTTCAGAGCCAGCTGCTCGCTGGTGCGTTCGAACTCGGCCGCACGATGCGCAATCTCAACCAACTCGTGTGCGAGAACGCGACCCTCGGACGCTTCGTGACGATGCTCCTGGCGGAGATCGACCGCAGCCGCCTGACGCTGCGCTACGTTCGCGCCGGGCACGATTACCCGATCGTCGTGTCGCGCGATGGCGCGGTGCGGCGGCTCTCCGGCGGCGAGACGTTTCTCGGGCTGCAGCCGGACGTCGCGTACCGCGCGGAGAGCATCAGCCTCGCACCCGGCGATACGCTCTGCCTCTACACGGACGGCGTCACCGAGGCGGCGGACGCGCGCGGCGAGATGTTCGAGGAAGCGCGCCTCGTCGACGTGATCGTGCGCCATCGCGCCGCGTCCGCCGCGGAGATCGGCCGCGAAGTGTTGCGCGCCGTCAGCGCGCATTCCGGCCGCCCGCACCAGTCCGACGACGTGACCCTCGTCATCGTCAAGATCGACGCGCTCGAGTCCTCCGCGATCTAGCACGGCAGGCCGCACGGCCGGCGAGATCGCCGCGCGCGACGTCACGAACCCGTGCGCCGCGCCGAGAGGGGCCGGCTGATCGGGCGGCCGGGAAGCCAATTGACGTGGCCCTCTCCGCGAGCGTGGTGTAGCATCTCGGCTCGCTGCGGGTCGTCCAGCGTTCTCGTGAGATGGCCCGATGAAGACATGGGGCGCGCAAACGCGCGCGGGGAGGCAATCGTGGCGCGATTCGAAATCGATCCGATGAGCAGCACGCCGATCACACCGAACTCGCACACGGTCGATGTCGGCGAAACGATTCTGTGGGACATCGTCGCGGGCGCGGGGATCGTCGAGTTTCCTGGCGCGCCGGAGCCCGTGCACTTCATGAAGAAGGACGCGCAGCCTGGGAGCCCCGCGATCGCGATCGCCACGCACAAGGGCGCCAAGCGCGAATTCGATGTCGTCTTCACGGCCGCGCCGTCGAAGCCGGCGCCCGCGCACGCCGGGGCGACCGGCGGTGGCGGAGCCGCGGGTGCGACTGGCGCGTTCGCCGGGAGCGCGGGCGCCTCGAGTTCGGCGGCGATCTTGCGCGCGCGAATCATCATCCGCTAGCGCGCGGCGTTCGCGATCGCGGAGCGTACACGGCGCTCTGAAACTCCCGGCCGGTCTCGCCGACCCGGACGCCATCCCGTACTTCCTTCGAGACGAGCCCATAAGCGTGGCGCAGCTTCCCGAAAAGCCGCGCTCCGCCTAGGCCCTCTTACCGAGAAGCGTGCTCATGATCACTCGGGCGCCCGCCTGCGCAGGAGCGCGCGCAAGGCGCGTCTTCAGTTCGCTCCGACGATTTCGATCTCGAAGAGTTTCGGCCAGAGTTTGCCGGTGACGAAGAGGCGGTCGGTGGCTTCGTCGTAGGCGATGCCGTTGAGGACGTCGACGCGCGGCGTGCGGTCTTCGGCGGTGAGAAGGCCGGAGAGATCGATCCACGCGCGGACGCGGCCCGTCTCGGGCGTGATGATCGCGACGCGGTCGGTGAGCCACACGTTCGCGTAGATCTCGCCGCGCACGAACTCGAGTTCGTTGAGGCCGCTGACGAGTGTGCCCTCCACCGTGCGGACATCGACGCTATCCGTGGTGGCGAAGGTCGTCGCGTCGAGGAAACGCAGTCTCGGCGTGCCGTCGCTCATGACGAGCCGCGTCCTCTGGCGATCGCGCATCGCCGCGCCGCCATCAGCACGCGCAGGCGAAGTGTTGTCGCACGCAATGCCCCAGCCTTCGGACGCGTACGCGAACGTGCGCGTCGATTCGAAGCTCGCGGCGCCGTAGACAAAGCCGACGTTACTGCGCCACGTAAGCTGCACGATCTGCGTGTCGACGAGTGCGATCCCTTCACCGAAGTATTGGCTCGCGAGCGGGCGCGAACGCAGCACCGCGCCCGACTCGAGATCGACCTCGCGCAGCGTCGACGAGCCGTAGCCGCCCGTGCCTTCGTAGAGGCGCGTGCCGTCGTACGCGAGGCCTTGCGTGAACGCGGCGCGGTCGTGTGGATAGATGTTCACGGCGGTGTAGCCGTAGGTGGGCGTGGCCGGCGTGGCGGCGGGCGGCGCGGCGTCGTCGCACGAGCAAGAGCCCGCGCCGAGCGCCACGAGCGCGATCGCGCCGAGCGCGCGTGTCATCGCGATCACGCGCGCTCCATTCGCGAATCGTCGCGGAGCCGCGCGCAGTATGCGGCGAATTGCGCGGCGATCGTCGGGCGCGCGCCATCGTGCGCGCTTCCGGGTTCGAGCGCGCCCGCCGCCGTGAGCGCGATCGCGTCGCCCGCCTCGACCGCACCCTCGTCGAGCACCGCGAGATAGAAACCAGAGCGGCCGGCATCGAGGAAGCGCTCGACCATCGCGGGATCGCCGAAGCGCATGGCGAGCTTCGCGCACGGATACCGCGGCTGGGTGACAGCGAAGCGCGCGCCGCCGATGGCGAGCACGTCGCCGGTACGCAAGCGCGATTCGTCGAGCGCCGCGACGGTAAGGTTCTCGCCAAACGAACCTGGCGGCAGATCGATTTCGCCGAGCGCTGCGCGCCAGTACGCGTAGTGCTCCGACGGGTATGCGTAGACGGCCTTGCGCGGTCCGCCGTGGACGCGCGGGTCGGCCTGCGCGTCGCCGTCGAGGCCGAGCGCGCGCGCGATCACCGGCCCTGCGACCGGCTCCTTGAAGAACGCGGTCGTGATCTCGCGGCCGCGCCAATCGACAACACGCGACTGCGCGACGTTGACCGACAGCACGCGCATCGCGGCCGCGCGCTCGTCCCTCACGCGGAAAGCTCGGCGCTCGGCAGAAACCGCGGCGCGTGGCGCGCGCGCGTCACCTGCTCGAACGCGTAGGCGATGCGGATGAGCGCGGGCTCGCTCCACGCGCGCCCGAAGAACGAAACGCCGACGGGCAGCCCGAAGATCTGTCCCGCGGGCACCGTCACGTGCGGGTAGCCGGCCACCGCCGCGGGCGACGAGCATCCGCCCGAGTAGTGATCGCCGTTGATGAGATCGGTGGTCCACGCGGGGCCGCCCGTCGGCGCGAAGATCGCGTCGAGGTTGTGCGCGTTCATCACCGC
The DNA here is from genome assembly GCA_046160485.1 of bacterium. Classification (GTDB taxonomy): domain Bacteria; phylum Orphanbacterota; class Orphanbacteria; order JBJXGV01; family JBJXGV01; genus JBJXGV01. Next base: position 22,467 of record JBJXGV010000013.1, read on the forward strand.
GTCGATCCCTTCGGCGCGCGAGAGTTTGTGATTCTTCTTGAGCGCCGCGATGTACGCGCGCGACGAGAGCGGGCCCTTCTCCTGCGCCATGAGGAAAATCTCCTGGCCGAAGTAGGGCATCTCGCGGTTGCGATTCGCGTCGTTGTACGCGATGAGATCCGCGAGCGATCGCATCGGTGCGTGCGCGCCGTTGCCGCGAGCGCCGCCGTTCGCTGCGGACGCCACGCCGTCGCGCGCACCGCCGCCACCTGCGCCGCCCGCGCGCGCCGCGAGATACTTGTTCAGATCCGCCTTGAACTCGTAGAGAAGCACCTCGTACTCGGAGTCGTTGAACTGGCCGTCGGTAGCAATATTCGCCGGGTCGATGATCGTCGCGCCTGCGCGGCGCATTTCGCGGATCGCTCCCTCGAGGATGCGATCGACGGCGTCGCTGAAGCCGAAGAAATTGCGCGCCACGCCGATGCGCGCGCCGCGCAGCGCGCCCGCGTCGAGGAGCGGCGCGATCTCCGCGGCGAACTTGCCGCGCCCGGCGCGCGTGACGGCGTCGCGATCGTCCGCGCCCGCGAGCGCCGCGAGCAAGATCGCCGCGTCGGCGACGCTGCGCGCCATCGGCCCCGCGGTGTCCTGGCTGTGCGCGATCGGAATGATCCCCGCGCGGCTCACGAGCCCGAGCGTCGGCTTGATCCCGACGATCCCGTTCATCGTCGCCGGGCACACGATCGAGCCGTCGGTTTCGGTGCCGACCGCGACCGCGCAGAGGCTCGCCGCGATCGCCGCGCCGGAGCCGGAACTCGAGCCGCACGGGTTCCGGTCGAGCGCGTACGGATTGCGCGTCTGCCCTCCGCGCCCGCTCCATCCGCTCGTCGAATGCGTCGAGCGAAAATTCGCCCACTCGCTGAGATTGGTTTTTCCGAGGATGACGGCGCCGGCCTGGCGCAGGCGCTGCGCAACGAACGCGTCGCGCGCCGGTGCGGCGCCCGCGAGCGCGAGCGAACCCGCGGTCGTCATCATGCGATCGGCGGTGTCGATGTTGTCTTTCAGCAAGACGGGGATGCCATGCATCGGGCCGCGCACGCGGCCGGCGCGGCGCTCGGCATCGAGCGCGTCGGCGATTGCGAGCGCGTCGGGATTGATCTCGATCACCGAGTTGATCGCGGGGCCGCCGCGGTCGATCTCTTCGATGCGCGCGAGGTAGGCCGCGGCGATCGAGCGCGCGGTGTGGCGGCCCGAGGCCATCCACGCGGAGAGGTCGGCGATCGTCGCCTCGTCGAATTCGAACGCGCGCGGCGCGACATGGCGTGCGGCGGCGTTCGCGGCGCGGGACGCAGCCGTCGCGTTCGCTGCGGCGCCATGGCCCGCGCGCGACACCGCGTCCGCCGCCGCGCCATCGTCCGCGCGCAGCGGCATCGTGCGCGCGAGCGCCGCCGCACCGCCCAAGAGTCCGATGTGCAAGAAATCGCGACGCTTCATCATGTGAGTCGTCCCTCCGTGGCGAATCGAGCGGACGTGCGGGGTTTCGTCGCGTCGGCGCGACGTCGCGAGCGCCGCGATGATAGCGCATCGCGCGGCCGGGCGCGCCGATGTGCTAACGTCTGCGCTCATCGTCTTGCCGCGCTCCTCTCCCGGCGACGCGCGGTTCATCGGCTTCCCTCGCACAGGAGGACCATCCGTGTCTCTTCCCCGCCATGCTGTGTGGCTCGTACTTGCCGCCGTCTCGATCGCCGTTCCCTCGCTTCGGCCCGCACTGAGCCAGACGGCGACGGCCACGGGTTCGGCCGCCGCGGCGCCCGTAATCGCGGCTGCGAGCGCGGACTCCGCCGCGAGCGCGCCCGCCGCGCCGCGCGCCCCGCGCTCGCTCACGACCGACGACCTCAAGGCGCTCGCGTGGCGCAGCGTCGGCCCCGCGAACATGGGCGGCCGCGTCGCCGACATCGCGATCGCGCCGGGAAAAGCGAAAACCTTCTACGTGGCATTCGGCACCGGCGGCCTCTTCAAGACCGACAACGCCGGCACGACGTTCTCGCCGCTCTTCGACAAAGAGGAGACGGCGTCGATCGGGTCGGTTGTCGTCGTCGACGCGCCGCCGAGCTGGGCCGGCTGGAAGGAAGAAGAGGCGAAGGAAGCGAAGGCCGACGCAGACAAAGCGAAGGGCGCGGCCGACGCGAAGACCGAGAAGGGCGACAAGGGCAAGAAGCCGCAGACGCTCGAGGAAAAGCGCCGCGAGAAGGGGCGCGGCAAGATCGTGTGGGTCGGCACGGGCGAGGGGAACGGGCGCAACAGCTCGTCGTGGGGGCGCGGCGTCTATCGCTCGACCGACGGCGGCGGTTCGTTCACGAAGCTCGGGCTTGCGGACTCGCACGACATCCCGCGGCTGGCGGTCGATCCGCGCAACCCGGACGTCTGCTACGCCGCCGCGCTCGGCCACCTCTGGGGCGCGAACGCGGAGCGCGGCGTCTACAAAACCGCCGACGGCGGCAAAACGTGGAAGGCGTCGCTTCAGATCGATGAGAACACAGGCGCGTGCGACGTCATCCTCGATCCGTCGAATCCGAACACGGTGTATGCGGCGATGTACATGCGCCGCCGCACGCCGTGGAGCTTCACGAGCGGCGGGCCGGAGGGCGGCATCTACCGCTCGCGCGACGGCGGCGCATCGTGGACGAAGCTCACGAACGGCCTCCCCGCGCAAACCGGCCGCATCGGCCTCGACGTCTACGCGAAGGATCCGCGCATTCTCTACGCGGTCGTCGAGTCGGACGAGGGGGGCAACTCGCTGAGCCCGTGGACCGACCAGAGCCGCGCGGGCGGCGTCTTCCGCTCCGACGACGGCGGCGACACGTGGACGCGCGTCAGCGATCGCAACCCGCGGCCGTTCTACTTCTCGAAGATTCGCGTCGACCCGACGAACGACCAGCGCGTCTACCTCGCCGCGTTCGTGCTCTACGTCTCCGACGACGGCGGCAAGACGTTTCGCGCGGGTGGCACGCGCACGCCGCACATCGACATTCACGCGCTCGTGATCGACCCCGCGGACACCGACCACCTGCTCATGGGGACCGACGGCGGCATTTACGTTTCGTGGGACGGCGCGAAGACGTGGGACTTCCTCAACAATGTCGCGGCCGGCGAGTTCTACAACATCGCGCTCGACATGAGCGATCCGTACCGCATCGGCGGCGGGCTGCAGGACAACGGGAGCTGGCTCGGCGTGAGCGGCACGATCAAGGAGAGCGCAGGCGGCGGCGCGGGCGCGGCGGGCACCGGCATCACGAACCACGATTGGGAGATCGTCAATTGGGGCGATGGGTACCATTTCGGATTCGATCCGAGCGATCCGAACATCGTGTTTGCCGAGTGGCAGGGCGGCGGGCTCGTGCGGATCAATCTCGCGACGGGCGTGCGGAATCAGATTTATCCCGCACCGAAAGAGGGGCAGCCGCGTTACCGGTTCAATTGGAACTCGCCGTTCCTCGTGTCGCAGCACACGGCGCCGGGCGAACCGGCGAACCTCTACTTCGGCGGCAACTATGTCTTCAAGCTGTTCGGGCGCGGCGACCGCTGGGAGCGGATCAGTGAAGACTTGTCCACGCGCGACGTCGAGAAGATCGTGACGGTCGGGAGCGAAGCGGAGACGCACGGGACGGTCGTGGCGCTCGCCGAGTCGCCGGTCGCCGCGGGGATGGTGTGGGCCGGCACCGACGACGGACTCGTGCACGTCACCGCGAACGACGGCAAGTCGTGGGCGAACGTCACGCCGCCGGATGCGGGCGGGCTTTACATCTCGCGCATCGAGGCGTCGCACCACGATCGCGAGGTCGCGTACGTCGCGGTCGACGGCCACCGCAGCGACAAGATGGAGCCGCGCCTCTTCAAGACGAGCGATCGCGGCGCGACGTGGGTGTCGATTGCGGGTGACCTGCCCGCCGGCTCCCCCGTAAAGGTCGTGCGCGAGGATCGCGGCAACGCGGCCGTTCTCTACGCCGGCACCGAGACCGCGGCGTTCGTTTCGGTCGACGGCGGCGCGCACTGGGTGAAGATGAACGGCGAGTCGCTGCCGACCGTCGCCGTCGACGACTTGCAGCAGCATCCGCGCGAGATGGATCTGGTCGCCGGAACGCACGGCCGCTCGATCTACGTGCTCGACGACGCCTCGCCGATCTCGCAGCTCTCGCAGGCCGTGCTCGATTCGGCGCTCTACGTGTTCGACGTAAAACCCGCGAAGCCGCGACTTTTCCGCATGTACGAAGGCTTTTGGTCGGACAGCTTCTTCACCGCGAAGAATCCGCCGATGGGCGCGCGCATTACGTACTGGCTGCGCGACTACAACGGCGAGGACGTGAGCGTCTCGATCGCGGACGCGGAGGGGCGCGCCGTGCGCAAGCTCAGCGGCGGAAACCGCCCCGGCATGAACCGCGTCGTGTGGGATCTCGAGCGAGAGAGCTTCGACAAACTGCCGAACCCGGACGGCGATCTCGGGCAGAAGCAGTTCGTGCCGGCGGGCGAGTACACGGTGACGGTGTCGCGCGGGAAGGTGTCGGGGTCGCGGCCGATCACGGTATTGCCGGCGCCGGGCGCGAAGTAGCAGCGGCCGCGACGCGGACGCGGCGCGCGCCGGGACCCTTGACGCGCGCGCCGCCGCCGCTCACTATTCGGCGCATGACAAACCATCGAAAAAAGCTCGCAATTCTGGTCGCTGGCGGGCCCGCGCCCGGAATCAATAGCGTGATCGGCGCGGCGACGATCCGCTGCGCGCTCGAAGGCGTCGAGGTGCTCGGCATCAAGGACGGCTTCGAGTGGCTCATGCACGGCAACATCGATCACGTCATGCCGCTGACGATCGACGCCGTCAGCCGCATCCACTTCCGCGGCGGCTCGTTCATCGGCATCTCGCGCGCCAACCCCACGCTCGACCCGCAGCACCTCGAAAACACGGTCATCTCGCTTCTGCGCCTCAACGTTTCCGACCTCATCACGATCGGCGGCGACGACACGGCGTTCTCGGCGATGAAACTCGCGGAGAAGGCGGCCGGGCGCATCCACGTCGTTCACGTGCCGAAGACGATCGACAACGACCTCGGGCTCCCGCCGTCGGTCGACACGTTCGGATTCCAGACCGCGCGGCACTTCGGCGTCGACATTGTGAAAAACATCATGGTCGATGCGCACACAACGTCTCGCTGGTATTTCATTATTTCGATGGGGCGCAAAGCGGGGCATCTGGCGCTCGGCATCGGGAAGGCCGCGGGCGCCACGCTCACGCTGATTCCCGAAGAGTTCGAGCCGGGGCCGATCCGTTACGCGACGATCGTCGACACGCTCGTCGGCGCGATCATCAAGCGGCTGAGCTATGGGCGGCGCGACGGCGTGGCGGTGATCGCCGAGGGCGTCGTGCTCGGCATGGACCCGGGCGAACTCGCCGAACTCGAACTCCTCGAGCGCGACGCGCACGGCAACCCGCGCATCGCCGAGGTCAACATCGGCGAAATATTAAAGAAGTCGGTGGCCGCGCGACTGAAGGAGTTCGGCATGAAGACGTCGATCGTCGCGAAGAACATCGGCTACGAGCTGCGCTGCGCCGACCCGATCCCGCTCGACATGGAGTACACGCGCGACCTCGGCTACTGCGCCGCGAAGTACCTGATCGAGGACGGCAGCGGCGTGATGATCTCGATGCAGGCCGGGCGATTCGTGCCCGTTCCGTTCGAGGAGATGCTGGACGCGAAGACGGGGCGCGCGGCGATTCGGCTCGTCGACGTGCGCAGCACTCGCTACGCGATCGCGCGGCGCTACATGATTCGCCTCCGCCGCGACGACTTCGAGGATCCGCACGAGCTCGCGAAGTTCGCCGCGACGGCCGGCGTCAGCCTCGCGCAGTTCCGCGAGCAGTTCGGTTACCTCATCGAATTCGAGCCGCCGCACCTCCTCTTGCGCGACGAGGTCACCGCGTAGCGCCGGGCGCCCCGCGCGCGACGCAGCATACGAGAGCATGGCGCGCCGGGCCTCTCCTGGCGCGCGACGCGACTGAGCGCGCGACGCTGCCAATTTCGCGTCGTTCACCGATCGATCCACGAAACACCACGCCCACACAAAGGAGTCGTAAATGAGTTCATTGATCGAGATGTTGACGCAACAAATTAGCGGCGGTGCGCTTTCGCAGATGAGCCGCAAGCTCGGGACCAACGAAGGCGCGACGCAAGCGGCCGTGAGCGCCGCGGTGCCGCTCTTGATCGCCGCACTCGCGAAGAATGCCGCGCAGCCGGAGGGCGCGCAGGCGCTTCACCAGGCGCTCGCGCGCGATCACGACGGCGGCCTGCTCGATGACGTCGCGGGCTTCCTCGGCGGCGGCGGCGCGGGGGCGGGCGCGACGCCTGGAGCCGGCGCGGCGGACGGCGCGGGGATTCTGCGCCACGTGCTCGGCGATCGCCGCGGCGCGCTCGAGTCGAAGCTCGGCGGCGCGGCGGGGCTCGATGCCAACGCCACGGCGCGGCTCCTCGAGATGGTCGCGCCGCTCGTGATGGGCGCGCTCGGGCGGGCGCAGCGCCAAGGCGGCCTCGACGCCGGCGCACTCGCGTCGATGCTCGGCGGCCAAAGCGCCGCGGCGCGCGCGCAGTCGCCCGACGTCATGGGCATGCTCGGGTCTCTCCTCGACTCCGACAAAGACGGCAGCGTCGTCGACGACCTCGGACGCATCGCCGGAAAACTCTTCGGCGGGAAGTCGTAGCGCGCACGGCGGCGAGGTCATTCGCGCGGCGGCCGTCTCGTCGCCGCGCGCCTGCCACGTTCTGGCGTCTGTCACAAATCCTCTCGCTCGCCTGCTCCTTGTTTCGAAGAACGGCACGCTCCATTCGCCACACTCGAGCAAGGAGGATTTTATGAACGCGCGACTCATCCCATTCACGGCGGCGCTCGCGGTTGCGGCAATCGCCGTGACGGCATGCGGCAAGAACTCGACCGGCCCGAACAACGACGGCAACGGCGGCGACTACGACCCGGTGATCCCGACGAGCTGGGCGAGCGCGGTGACGAACGCGTACTTCCCGCTCGTCCCCGGCACAACGTTCGAGTATGAGGCCGAGACGGACGAAGGGACGGAGACGATTGCGGTCGAGGTGTTGTCGGCGACGCGCGTCGTCAGCGGCGTCACCGCGACGATCGTCCGCGACCGCGTCTACCTCGACGGCGAGCTGATCGAAGACACGTTCGATTGGTTCGCGCAGGACGCGGCCGGAAACGTCTGGTACCTCGGCGAGGATTCGAAGGAGATCGAGAACGACGAAGTCGTGAGCACCGAGGGTTCGTGGGAGTGGGGCGTCGACGACGCGCTTCCCGGAATCATCATGTGGGCCGATCCCGCGGCGCACATCGGCGAGACGTACCGGCAGGAGTTCTACGAGGGCGAGGCCGAAGATTTCGGGAAGGTCGTGGCTGTGAATGAGGCCGTGACGGTGCCGCAGGGGAGCTTCGCGGGCTGCGTCAAGATCGAGGAGTGGAGCGGTCTCGAGCCGGGAGTGTTCGAGCACAAGTACTACTCGCCGCTGGTTGGCAAGGTGCTCGGGACGCACGTGGGCGTCGACGAGCGGGTCGAGCTTGTCGAACTGATCGCGCCGTAACCCGGCGCGGGCCGACTCGCGCGGCGGCAGACCCGCCGCCGCGCGCCACGGAGTCCGCAGGCGGCGGGCGGCGGGTCGGTCGTTGTGGTCGCGCACAACCGGCACGCCGCGCGCGACACAAGCGGCGTTTCGCCGCATTCGAATGCGAGAGGTCCGGCGCCCGCTACGCGCGGGCGGCGACGATCCGCGGGCCGAAGCGCGCGGCCAATCCGGTGATGATCATCCGCTGCACCGCGTCGCTCGACATCGCCTCCGTGTTGATCACCACGTCGTAGTGAAGCGGGTCGTACGGGTCGCGCCCGAAGTGACGCCTCACGAACTCGGCGCGCCGAGTGTCTTCCTGCTCGATGGCGTGGGTCGCCTCCCGTGCGCCCGCCCCGACGAGGCGCCGGTAGTTCTCGACGCGCCAGGCGCGCGGCGCGGTGAGCCGGACGGCGAGCCGCTTCGATTCCGGCACGAGAAAGTTCGCGCCGCGCCCCATCACGACCGCGTTCCCGTCTCGCACGATGCTCATGACCACGTGGACGAGTCCGCGCATGAACGCGGCCTGTCCCGTGTAGCCGGGAAGGAAAACCTCGTTGCACCACTCCTGGAGGAAGTTGTACGCCCGCTCGTCGAGGCACTTGATGTTCTCCGTCTCGACGCTGCGATCCGCGGCGATCTTCTCCACGATCTCCTTGTCATAGACGCGCCACCCGAGACGGAGCGCGAGATCCTTCGCGAGCGATTCGCCACCGCAGTAGTAGTCGCGCGAAATCGTGAGGATCGCGCCGCCATCGGGACCGTGCGCCGCAGCGTCGAGCGCGCGTTGCTCCAGGTCGCGCCGGCCCATTTGCTTCGCGGCGAGCCAATCGAGTCCATCGAGTCGCTTCATTGAAATCACCCCCTCGGCTCAAATGTGGTGCGAGGGCGTGGCGGCGGCAAGCGGGCCTCTGGGGACGAAGACGAATCGGTGACGGTGCCCGGCGGGAAATACGCGCGCTGCGTGAAAATCGAAGAGTGGAATGGCCTCGAAGCGGGAGAGGCGCGTTTACTCGCGCGGCGGCAGCCCCGCCGCCGCGCGCCAGGCGATCAGCGCCGTCTTCCAGCGGCCGGGCCGGTCGCCGTCCGGCGCGATCTCGCCGTCGGGCATCAGATAGGCGAGTTCGTCGGGGATGTTCGAGCGCGCCCACGCCGCGAACTCGTCGAGGCGGTCGGGCGCGCTCTGCTTGCGCATCGACTTCACGAGAAACCCCGTGAGTTTCGCGTCCTCATCGAATGACCATGTCAGGCTCACGGGCGATGGCGGCCTGTCGATGAGGCGATAGAAGTCGTTCTGCTCGACGGCGACGACGGACACCTCGCGTCCGGTCTGGCGCCAGCCGCGATAGTCGCGCGTTCCGCGGAAGAACGTGTCCCACGTGTGCCACGCGCCCCCGGAGAGTGTCCACGGCGAGCCGGCGCCGGCGCGCGACTCGTACCAGATGCGCGCGTCGCTCGCGAGAAACGTGCGCGCGCTGTCGACGCGGCCCTCGGCGCGCAGGGCGAGGAATTCGCGCACGCGCTCGACGAGCCGCGGGGCGCGCGTGACGGAGGATGCCGGCGCGCGTGAGAGCTCGGGCGCGGCGCTCGCGCAACCGATCGTGGTCGCGCCGCAAAGTGCGCCGGCGAGAACCGCGGCTCGACTGAGTCGCATCTGGTATCTCCTTCAGTGGGAGCACGCCGCTCGGGGGAAGACGACGCGCGTGCGTTGTGCAGCTTATCGCAGGGACGCGGCTCGCGCACGCGCACGCGCACGCGTCGTTCCCGCGCCGGGCGGCTAGCGGTGACTCGGCGGCGCGCGGCGCACGGCGTCGGGGCGCGTGAGGCGGTATGTGAGCGCGAAACCGCCGACGCCGCCGAGAGCCGCGCCGAGCGTGAAAGGCGCGCTGTCGTCGGTGTCGCGCGTGACGAGGTAGGCGGCGGCGAGTCCGAGCGCGCCGCCCGCGAGCGTGCCGAGATCCGCCAGAAGCGCCTGGCCCGCCGAGAACTCGGCGTCCGCGACGAGGCGGTCGCCGACCACGATACCGGCGAGGCTCGCGGCCATCGCGGCGGTCACAAACGGGTCGGCTGCGTCGCGGCCGCCGTCATCGTCGTCGCCGTCCGCGAGGTCGTAGGTCGCGGCGGCGAGCCCCGCGGCGACAAGACCCGTGGTGCGGACAACCTCGGCATCGCCCCAGCTGTAGTCGCGGCGCTCAGCGACGAGCGCGCCGCCCGCGAGCGTCGCCGCGGACGCGAGTGTGATCGCTGCGCCACGCAGACGCCGCTCATCGTCGACATCGTCGTCGAGCAGTTCCGCGGCGCCGAGGCCCCAGAGGATGCCGAAGTCGCCCGCCACCGCGATCGTTTGCGTGCGTCCGGCGTCGAGCCCGGCCTGCCGCGCCCAGAAATATCCGGCGACGCCTTCGCACACGCTGCCGATGGCCGTCGCGCCGAAGCGCGAGTCGTCGCCGTTGTCGTCGTAGTCGAGCGCTGGAAGGCCGAGGTCGTCGTAGAAATAGTCGGCGTCCTCGCCGGCGATCCAGTCGTGAATCGCGAGGCCGTGTACGATGCCGCGCGTGCCGCCGTAGAACGCGAGGTTCGACATGCCCGTCGTGACGTTCTCGCGCCCGGTGAGGAGGAGCGGCACGAAATACCCGGACGCGGCGCTGAGCATGCCGGTGCCGACGGCAGCGCGCGCGTCGAGGTTGAGCGCGACGGGGACGACCCAGCTATAGAAGCCGAGCGAGAGGATCGCGGAGCCGGTGAGGAGCGATGCGCGGCCGGCGCTGAGGCGGGCGGGCGCATCGCGAGTGTCCGCGGCGACGCTCGGATCGAGGCCGCCCGGCGGAGGTGGCGGCGGCGTTGGAGGATGCGCTCCGGCTGCGAGTCGCGGCGGGACAGCGGGCCGCGCGGAGGGAATTGGTGGCGTCGCGGGCGCGTCCGGCGCGCCGAGCGCGGCGCTGGCGGCGGCCGCGGCGGCGACGCGCGCGCGCATCGACGCGAGATCCCCGCGCGTGATCGCGCGCCGCTCGCGCACGAACTCCGCGCCCTCGAGCCACACGATCTCCATCACGAGCGCTGAGTCCGCGGGCGCCGAACTCGCGGGCCGCGCCGCGAAGATGCGCACGTCGACGATGTTTCCGCGCGGCGACGCGAGTTCCAGCGCGCGCGCCTCCTCCGGGCCCAGCCAGATGAGGCCGCGGTCGGCATCGAACGGGACGAGGATGTCGGCGGTGCGCGGCGTGGCCTGCGCGAAGGCGAGGTCCGTCGCGGTGCTTGCGCTGCACACGAGCATCGCCGCAAGCGCCGTCGCGATGAAGACGATTCGCAGGACGCGCGATCGCCGTTGTGCGGCCGCACAATTCTGGAGAATGCCGTGCGCGTCTTTCATCGCGCCGATCTTACTCGCCCGCGCGGGCCCGTGTTCTCGAATTTCCGCGCGTGGGGTATCCTCGCGATGGGTTTGCGCGGGAACCACCACTCGCGGGAGAGAAAGCGCCGCCGTGATTCGAAGAACTCGCCGAATGGTCCTGTCTGTTGTCGTGCCGAGCCTCGTCGCGGCTCTCGCGTTGAGCGGCTTCGCGTCGGAGATGGACGTTCGCTTCCGCGCGAGCGTACCCGGCATCGCGCCGCGCTTCGCTCCCCCGACGAACACCGCGCATGGCGACGGCGCACGCCTCTCGCTGCGCTCTCTGCCGAGCCTCGCGGAGCGCCAACACCCGCCAGACGTTCTCACCGCCACGCCGTCTTTGAACCTTTATCGCACGAACTGGATCGTTGGCTCCCGCGGGGTTCCGCGCGTCGAGCTGTCGCGCGCCGACTGCGCGCTGAAGGGATTCGGCGGCGGCGCGTCGCTCGGCCTCTGGCTCGGCGCGCTCGCGATGACTACGAACATGTGGGACGAGCGCACATCGTGGTACGTCGGCGGCGCGGCGGCGGCGGCCGGCGCGCTCCTCGGCGGAACGATCGGCGTCGAGAGCGACGCCTGGCGCACGAACTACGACTGGGAGTAGCGCCGCGCGGCGCCGCGCGCTCGCGAGCGTCTCCGACCTCGGCCTTCGCGCGCGTTCCTCGACGGCGTCGCCGGCTCCTAGAAAACTGAGCGGTAGCCGCTCAGATTTCCAGGAACCAAATTCGGCTGCAGAGAGAGCTGTGCCGCGCGATGCGCTCGCATTTCATTCGCTCGCGCGGCCGTCTGGGGCATCGGCGGCGGGCGCGTGGCGCGCACCGAGCGCGCGCGCCACGCGCTGCGCCTCTTCGAGCCACGCGATCTTCTCCCAGAGCGGGAGCCGCGCCATCCGCTCGCGCTGCGCGCGCTCGTGGCCATCCCAGCCGCGCTCCCAGATGCGCTCGTCGCTCGGCGTCACGCCGTGCGCGCCAATCGCGTCCTCAGCCACTGCGCTACGCTCCGGCGCCGCGCTCACGAAGCCGCGCGACGTCCTCTAGGTCCTGCGGCCGGGCAGCGCGTTCCTTAAGACCAATCAAATCGTCGAGCCCAACGAACGTTGCCATGAGCCCCGGCGCGATTTCCTTCCGAGCCGCCACGCGGTACGCCGCAGCGAAATCGAATGGCGCTTCGACGAAGACGTCGATTTCTGTCGCGGGGTGTTGATCGCTATTGAGCGAGAAGACCGTCATGCCTTTGTCGCGCGCCCATTCGGTGCGGCGTTCCGCCGAACAGAATTCGCGCAGGTCGACGGGCGCGCGCGGCCGATAGCCCAGCGTCGCGAACGCGCCCGTCGCGCGCAACAAGTTCGCCTCATCGAGATCGAGGACGAGATCGACGTCAGCGGTGAATCGCAGATGCCCGTGCGCCACAACCGCGAGCCCGCCGACGATCAGGTAGCGCGCGTTCGCAGCGGTAAGCGCGCGAACAATTGCCTCGATGCTGCGCCGCTCCATCACACCCCTCGCTCGCGCCGCAGCGTCGTCACCTACACGTCGAGGTTTCGCACGCTCGCCGCGTTGTCCTCGATGAACTTTCGGCGCGGCTCGACCTTCTCGCCCATGAGGACCGAGAAAATGCGGTCGGCCTCGGCTGCGTCGTCGATGTCGACCTGGAGGATCGTGCGCGTCTCGGGATCCATCGTGGTTTTCCAGAGCTGGTCGGGGTTCATTTCGCCGAGACCTTTGTAGCGCTGGAGCATCACGCCGCCGGAGCGGCCGCTCGTCGTCGTGCTCGCCGCAGCGCCTTCGCCCTTCTCGCTGGCGCCACCGTTGCCGCCCCCCATCTCTTTCAAGATGCGGTCCTTCTCTTTGTCGTTGAAGGCGTAGCGCTCGACTTTGCCTTTCTTGAGGCGGTAGAGCGGCGGCTGCGCGATGTACATCTTGCCGGCCTCGATGAGCGGCTTCATGTGCCGGTAGAAAAACGTGAGGAGCAGCGTGCGGATGTGCGCGCCGTCGATGTCGGCATCGGTCATGATGATGATCTTGCCGTAGCGCGCCTTCTTGATGTCGAACTCGACCTCTTCGCCCTCGGCCGCGACGTCCGAGCCGATCCCGGTGCCGATCGCGGTGATGAGCGTGCGAATCTCTTCGTTGCCGAGCATCTTGTCGAGCCGCGCCTTCTCGACGTTGAGAATCTTTCCCTTGATCGGCAGGATCGCCTGGAAGCGCCGGTCGCGGCCCTGTTTTGCGCTCCCGCCGGCCGACTCGCCCTCGACGATGTAGATCTCGCACAGATCCGGCTCGGTGAGCGAACAGTCGGCGAGCTTGCCCGGCAGGTTTCCGCTGTCGAGCGCGCTCTTGCGCCGCGTCAGTTCCTTCGCTTTGCGCGCGGCGTCGCGCGCCCGCGCCGCCGTCACGCACTTCTCGAGAATCTTCTTCGCGACGCTCGGGTGCTCTTCGACGTACTCGGCGAGCGCCTCGCCCACGAGGCTCTCGACGATGCCGCGCACCTCGCTGTTGCCGAGCTTCGTCTTCGTCTGCCCTTCGAACTGCGGCTGCATGAGCTTCACCGAAATCACCGCGGTGAGCCCTTCGCGCGTGTCCTCGCCCTGCAGCGTGTACTTGTCGTTCTTGAAGAGATTGTTTTTCGCCGCGTAGTTGTTGAGCGTGCGCGTCAGCGCTGTCTTGAATCCCGAGAGGTGTGTGCCGCCCTCGATCGTGTTGATGTTGTTCGCGTACGAGAAAATGTTCTCGACGTACGTGTCGTTCCACTGCATCGCGATCTCGACCGCGATGCCGTCGCGCTCTTTTCCGAAGTAAACCGGCGGCTTGAAGATCGCCTCTTTCGCCTCGTTGAGGTATTCGACGAACTGCGAGATGCCGCCCTTGAAGTGATACGTCTCGGTGCGGCCCGAGTTGTCGTCCCTGAAGACGATCGTGATGCCCTTGTTGAGGTACGCCAACTCGCGGATGCGCGCGGCGAGCGTGTCGAAGTGGTACTCGATCTCTTCGAAGATTTGGTCGTCCGCGAGGAACGTCACCTTTGTGCCGGTGCCCTTCGCAGGCCCGAGTTTCTTAAGCGCCGTCGCGGTCTCGCCGCGCTCGTAGCGCTGGTGCCACACGAAGCCTTCGCGCGACACCTCGACCTCGAGCCACTCAGAGAGCGCGTTCACCACCGACACGCCGACGCCGTGCAGCCCGCCCGAGACCTTGTACGACTTGCCGTCGAACTTGCCGCCCGCGTGAAGCATCGTCATGACGACTTCGAGCGCCGGCTTGTTCTGCTCTTTGTGCATGCCGACCGGGATGCCGCGCCCGTTGTCGACGACGGTGATCGATTGATCCTTGCCGAGTGTGATTTCGATTCTGTCGCAGAAGCCGGCGAGCGCTTCGTCGATAGCGTTGTCGACGACTTCGTAGACGAGGTGGTGTAGCCCGCGCGAGCCCGTGGAGCCGATGTACATCGCGGGCCGCTTGCGAACCGCTTCGAGCCCTTTGAGAACCGTGATGCTTTCCGCCTGATAGTCCGAAGGCGCCCCTGCCCCTTCGTCGGTCCCGCCGTTGATGAGCGCGATCGGCGTTGTGTCCGACGAATCCCCGTTACCCTTTTTCTTCGCCATAGTCTCCCTCTGAGTCGCTCCGCAATGAGTCGTTGGTCGAGCCGTTCTTCGCGTCTTCGGCGGCCGCCGAACCCTTCATGACGAAGCGCACGTCGCGAATCGTTCCGTGCCCAGCGTGAGCGGCCAACTTGTCGAGGATTTCCTTGCGCCGAGCGGAAAGCTCGTTGAGCCAGACGGAGCTTTCCACGGCGACCCACAGTGTACCGCGCCGAATCGCGAGTGTCTCTGTTCGTCGTGCGACCGTTTCGCCGACCGCCTCGCGCCAACCGAGGACACCCATGTTCTCGCGGATGCGCCCGTCGAGTTTAAGCCGCCGCAGGAGGCGCGGCATCACTTGGCCGACGCTCTCCGCGGGGCCGGCGCGATGCCTCGGAGTCGCGCGCACGATCCCTGAGCCGCGCGGGCGCGACGCGCGCTCCCCCGCCCCTTCGCCGCTGATCTCCCCGCTCACGCCCCCTCCTCGATCGCGCCGCCAAACACGCGGTACGCCGGAACGCCCGCGAATCGACTCATCAACTCGGACGCCGTCGTTGCCGTCGCGAAGACCTGCCCGCCGAACCCGCCGCCGTGAAGAAGCGCGGCCAAGCGGTCCGCGCGGCCCTTGTCGAGTTCCGCGAAGATGTCGTCGAGCAGGAGAATCGGCGGCTCGCCGCGCTCCTCGCGAAACAAAACCGCCGAAGCCATCTTCAGCGAGAACGTCGCGGCGCGCTGCTGTCCTCGCGAGCCAAACGACCGGACGTCCTTCCCGTCGAGTTCGATGACGAGGTCATCGCGATGCGGCCCCGTCAGCGTCATTCCCCTGCGTGCCTCGCCCGCGGCGACACGCGCGAGTGCCGCCGGCATGTCGTCCGCGGCTGCCGGGTACTCGACGACAAGTTCGCCGGCGCGCGCGCTCACCTGGCCGAAGAGGTCGTGCGCCAGGCGCGCGAGGCGCGCGACGAGCACCGCGCGGTGTTCCCGGACCTTCGTTCCCCACTCGCACAGCGGCGCGTTCCACGCTTCCGCGAACCCGGCGGGCGCCCGCCCCTCGCGCTCCTCGCGCAGAGCCTGGTTCCGCTGCTTCAGCGCACGCCCGTAGGCTTGAAGCGCCGTGATGTGCGCCGGCCGAATCTGGCAGAGAAGCTGATCGAGAAACCGCCGCCGCCGCTCGGGTGCACCGCGCGTGACTTCCATGTCTTCGGGCGCGACCATCACCGCGCCGAGCCGCCCGACGATCGCCGAGAGCCGCCCCTCTTCCTTGCCGTTTACGATCGCGCGCTTCGTACCTCCGATACGCACGTGGATCTCGACGTCGACGCGCCCCTCGCGCTCGCTCTCGCCTTCGCCACGTACCGTCAGCGCTGACTGCCCGATCGCCACGATCTCGCGATCGTTGAGCGTGCGATGCGACCGCCCCACCGCCAGCAGATGAATCGCTTCGAGCAGATTCGATTTGCCGGCGCCGTTCTCGCCCCAGAGCAGGGCACCCGCGGCGCCCCAATTCGCGGCGAACTGCGCGTAGTTGCGAAACCCTGTCAGGGAGAGCGCATCGAGGCGCATCGCTCAGGCGGCCCCCCGCATTCAACCCGTCCGCGCGCGTTCCCCGAGCGACGCTCCAGGTTCGCGCGGCGCGGACTATCCCTCGGTCAACCGCAGCGGCATCAGGAGGCAGAGATGGCTCTCGCCGTCTGTTTCGCCTTCGGGCTCGACGAGCCCCGCGGTAACCGGGCTTGCGAGCCGGAACACGACGCGCTCGCCATCCATCGCCTTGAGGATCTCCATGAGAAATGCGCCGTTGAAACCGATGTCGAGCGACTCGCCGTCGTACTCGACAGCGATTTCATCGCGAACTTCGCCTTCCTCGGCGCTCTCGGCTTTCACGGTCATTCGGCCGGAGGAGAGCGAGAGCTGAAGTTGGCGCGAGAGTGTGTCGGAGACGTGTGAGGCGCGGCGGACTGCAGTCATGATCGCCTCGCGTTCAACGACCACTCGCTTCGGACTCTCCTTCGGGATCACTTGCTCGTACTTCGGGAACGTCCCTTCGATAAGGCGCGTGTAAACGTCGGTACCGCCAAACTGGAAGAGCGCGTGGTTGTCGTCGAATACGACCTTGACCGGCTGGTCGTCGTCGCGCAGAAGACCTGCGACATGTCCGAGAGGCCGCGGCGAAAGCAAAAGGTCGTGAGAGGCTTTGATGCCGACGCTTTTCCAACCTGTTCGCGCGAGGCGGTAACCGTCGGTGCCGACGACGATCGTTTCGCTCTTCGTGAATCGCCAGAGCAACCCGGTCAGTACCGGGCGTGTTTCGTCGCGGGAAACGCAGAAGGATGTCTTCTTGACCGCTCGGCGGAATCGCGCGCTGTCTATTTCGAAGTCGCTGCCCGCGGCGATCTCGGGGAGCTTGGGAAACTCATCCACACTCGTTCCGGGAAAACGGGCGCGCGTCTTCGCACAGGTCAGGTGAACGATCGCGTTTTTGACTTCGAGGGTAACTGGATCGCGCGATAGGTCTTTTACGAGATCTCCGAATCGCCGCGCGTGAACGGTGACTCCGCCGGGCTCTTTGACATCGGCTTCGATACGCGTGACGACCGTTGTATCGAGGTCTGTCACCGCCAGAGAGAGAACCGACCCTTCGGCACGAAGCAGAATATTCGCAAGAATAGGAAGCGTGGATTTCTGAGGAACTACGGATCGGACAGTTTCGAGGCCGCGCGCTAGAGCGCCCTGATCCACCGTTAAGATCATTCGAAAGACCTCCCGGCAAACGCCGCGCGAGAGAGGAAAGATATAGCCCGTCGAGGAGAGGCTCAGTATAGGAGCCCCGCACACTCTCCAGCAAGGAAGAACACGCGCGGAGATCTTCTTTCTAATACTTCCTATTTAATAATATCTAGTAGCTGCAGTAGGGCCTGTGTGGAGTGGGGAAAAGTTCGTTGCTCGAAGCGCGCGCGCCGCTTGCCGAGTTTAGATCTGTGTGCGACGTGTTGAGAAATCTGCATAACGCGTGGATGAATTATTTCTCGAGGAAGTTGCGCAGGCTTGTCCCGCAGCGCCACACAGGTTTTCCTCACAGTTTTCCACAGCGAAAAACAAGCAGAGAGAGACACAGCGTTTCAGACAGCGCACCTAGGTTTGACGAACGCGCGCTACTTTTCGATTCGGGAGCGAATGCGTGTGATCGCATCGCTCATCGTTGGATCGCGAGACAGATCGCCGCGTATCTTCTCGCAAGCGTGAAGGACCGTCGTGTGATCGCGCCCGCCGAACTTGCGTCCGATTTCCGCGAGCGATAGGCCCGTCATCTCTCGCGCAAGGTACATCGCGATTTGGCGCGGATGCGCGAGTGCCGCCGTTCTGCGTCTTGATCGCATCGCATCGTCCGGGAGCGAGAAGAACCCGATCGTCGCATTCTGGATCTGCTCGACCGTGGTTTTTCGTGACGGCGCGGACAAGTAGTCCTTCAACACCTGGCGCGCGAGGTCGATCGTGATGTCGCGCCCCGTGAGGGAGGCATACGCGAGGAGGCGGACGAGCGACCCTTCGAGCTCCCGTACGTTGCTTTTGACGCTGTCGGCGATAAGAAGCGTGACATCGTCGTCGAGCGCGATTCCCTCAGAAACGCTCCGCTTCCGCAAGATCGCCAAACGCATCTCGAGGTCTGGCGATTGAATATCCGCCACGAGGCCGGCCTGGAAGCGCGACACGAGCCGCTCTTCGAGGTCGGCGATCTCGTTCGCCGGCCGGTCGCTCGTGAGTACGATCTGTTTGCGCGCGTCGATCAGCACGTTGAACGTGTGGAACAACTCCTGTTGCGTGCTCTCCTTGCCGGACAGAAACGGAATGTCGTCGATAAGGAGGAAGTCGGCGTTTCGAAATTTCTCTTTGAATTGGAGTGTCGTGCCGTGCTGGATCGCGGAAACCATCTCGTTCATCCACGCCTCGGCGGACATGTAGAAGACGCGAGTGCGAGGGTTCTTCGCGAGAACCGCGTGTCCAATCGCCTGAACGAGGTGTGTCTTTCCGAGGCCGACGCCGCCATAAATGAACAGAGGGTTGTACGACGTGCCGGGGCGCTCGCTGATCGCCTTGCACGCAGCGTGCGCGAATTCGTTAGAGCCGCCGACGACAAACGTGTCGAAGGTATAGCGCGGATTGAGTTGAACGCGCGACGCCGGCGCGGGAGCGAGCATGTCGGCGGTCGCCTCGCGGCGGAGCGCGAGAGTCTCTGCGATCCGTGGGTCGGTGGGGTCAGCCGTTACCATGACCGGCGGCACGGAGCGCACCGCAGCCTCGGACGCGATTCGGATGTCGACGGCGAGAGGGCGCCCCGTCACTTGCGCCAGCGTCTGTTCGATCAGCACCCGGTACCGGTCGCGGAGCCACTCCTGGGTGAACGAGCTCGCAACTTCGATTGTGAAGCGGGTTTCGTCGCACGAGATGGCTCGCGCGTGCGCGAACCAGGCGTCGTAAGCGCCTTTAGGTAACGAGCCCTGGAGAGCCGACAGCGCCAGACGCCAAATTTCGGAGTGCTCCGGCGCCGAGGCGGCGTCCGGCGTGGGAACTGTTGTCAACATGTTGTCCACATATCACCTCGGGGTGGTGGAAAGGTGGCTGATGGACTACATATGTCGAGTCGTCGCGCTCTGATGCCACTGGAACCCGAGATGCTAGACGCACAACACAGGAGTGTTAGAAAGCGATAGAAATAAAAGACTTGGAGCGCGTTCTCGTTACACACAAGGAGCCTTATCCACAGCGAGCGGTGGACAATGCGCCGACGAATCGAGAGTTGCAAGCACTGGTCACCCGAAAATGTTGATAAGGGGACAGTTATCCACATCCACACCCCCCGTTTTGGGGAGGCGCATCGTAGCGATCCGGTCTTTCGGTAGCAAGGTTTTTCTACTCGACGCGAAAGAAAAATTTACAGAGTGCGGCGCGGCAATCGGGCGCTCGTTTCACGACACAGACTTCGTCGTTTCTCTTCGTAAACAGCGCGACGTCGGCGCGACGCGGGGTTCTACGACGACGCGATCGATTCGCGGCGGAGCCGTGCGTGGGCCGCGACTCGGCACTGCTGCGCGAGCCTGGCGAATTCATTTTGTTGACACACATTGCATGCCCCGATAGAATCCGCCGGTTGTTTTCCGACGGCACGCGTCATTGTTGCCGTCCGTCGTTAGCCACGCGCCGGAGCACTGCGCATCGCAGCTTCGTCCGCTCTCGTCACACCTCAAGGAGATCGATCGTGAAGCGCACATACCAGCCTTCCCGGCGTAGCCGCAAGAATACGCACGGCTTTCGCAAGCGGATGTCCACGAAGCAGGGGCGCGCTGTTCTCTCGCGCCGACGCGCCAAGGGCCGCAAGCGCCTTAGCGTTTAGCGGCGGCTGCCTGTGACCGTCGATAGTGGCGGTCGCATTCTCCGGCGAGAGCGCCTCAACAAGGCGGACGACATTCGCTCACTTCGCGGCCGCGGCCAAAGAAGCCGCGGATCGTTCGTCACCCTCTACGTCGAACCAGCTGACGCGTACCAGTTTGGTGTGATTGCTAACCGGCGTGTCGGGATCGCCGCGCGGAGAAACCGCGCGCGGCGTGTCATTCGAGAGGCGCTGCGAAGCTTGCGAACGCGATTGCGCGACGACCAGCCCGTGCGCATCCTCCTCGCGGCGAAGGCGAGCGCAGCGCACGCAAACACCCACGACGTGGCGAAGGAGCTCGCGATGCTCCTCGACACGCATGGCCTCCTCGCTTAGGAGAGATCGTGTCGTCCCAGAGGCTCTCGAGTTTCTCCCCGAGCGCGCTCGCGATTTTCCTGATTCGCGTGTACCAAGTTGTCATCTCTCCCGTGTTGCGCCCTGCGTGCCGTTTCGAGCCGTCGTGTTCCCAGTACTCGCTCGAAGCGATCGCGCGCCACGGTCTGCGTCGAGGCGCAGCGCTCGGACTACGCCGCCTCTGGCGCTGCCGGCCGGGCGTTCCTTGCGGCTTGGATCCTGTCCCGTGAAACACCGGCTCGCAGCGCACTTTCGAGAGCGCGCGACTTCGATCGGCAAATGAAGCCCACTCTTACTACCTACTCCCAACGGATTCGTGGAGCACATGGATAAGCGCACCATTTACGCGGTCGTTCTCTCGTCGCTCATCGTCGTTCTCTGGCAGATTTTCGTGCTCGCACCGCAGGAACAGAAGATGCGGCAGGCGCGGCTCGCGGCGCAGGACTCGCTGCTGGCTCGCGCGGCGGCTGGCGGCGGCGCCGAGATCGCCGCGCCGCCCGGCGAGGCAGCGCGCGCCGATTGCCTTCGCGCGGCCGCGGGCATGGCAGCGCCTGGCGACTCGTCGCGCCTAGGCGCAGGGGCGCTCGCGCCCGCAGCGAGCGAGGCCGTCGATCAGGATGTCGCGATCGAGACCGATCTCTTCAAGGCGAAGCTTTCCACGCGCGGCGCTCGAATCTCGAGCTATGCGCTCTTAGGATTCCCGTCGCATCGCGGCGGCGTTGTCGATCTCATCCCCGAGAACACGGCCGGTGCGTTCGGTCTCACGCTTCACACGCGCGACGGAGAGCTCCCGCTCGACGAGTTCGTCTTCGTGGTGGATCGCACGAATCTCACGCTGCGGCCGGGCGAGGAAGGCGCCGTCGCGTTCTCCGGCGAACCGCAGCCGGGCCTACGCATCACCAAGCGCTTCGCACTGAAGGCGGGCACGTACGACTGGCAGCTCGACGTCGCGATCGATCGCACGCCCGACGCGCTCCCCGTGTACGCGTACACCATCGATCTCGGGTCGGGTATCTCGCTCACCGAGAAGAACCAAGAGCAAGACCTCACGTTCGTCGCCGGCGCGATTCGGGACAAGGAGCGGCTACAGCGCAAGAAGCTCGCGGGGATGAAAGAGAACGAGCCGCTGGCGCTCACCGGCAAGATGGAGTGGGCGACGCTGACGAACAAATATTTTCTGATCGGACTCGGAGTGGCGGACGTGCCCGGCGTCGAACTCGCGATCCGGCCCATCGAGCAGAAGAAGCGGCTCGCGCTCACGATGAAGGTACCGGTGATCGCGGGTGCGCCGGGCGCGGCCACGGGCGCGTCGAACAGTTCAATTCGAGTCTATGCCGGCCCGCAGGAAATCGCGTTCCTCGAGAAGTCGCCGCTCCATCTCGGCGAAGCGATCGACTACGGCTGGTCGATCATTCAGCCGATCTCGCAGCTACTTCTGAAGGGCCTCAAGCTCCTTTACCGGCTCATTCCGAATTACGGGATCGCGATCATTCTGATTTCGATCGCCGCGAAGCTTGCGTTCTACCGCCTCACGCACCAGAGCATCAAGTCGATGAAGGACATGAAGAAGGTGCAGGGCGAGCTGGAGGAACTGCGGAAGAAATACAACAACGATCCCAAGCGAATGAACGAGGCCACGATGGCGCTCTATAAGAAAAACGGCATCAATCCGATGGCGGGCTGCTTGCCGATGCTCTTGCAGATGCCGGTATTCATGGCGCTCTACAACGTGCTGAATCGCACGATCGAGCTTCGCGGCGCGCCGTTCTTTCTTTGGATCGACGATCTCTCCGCGCCGGATGCGTTATTCCATTTGCCGTTCACGATCCCGTTCCTCGGAAGCCAAGTCTGTGCGCTCCCGATCGTGATGGGCGTCGCGACGTTCTACCAAACGAAGATGACAACCGTGGATCCGAAGCAGAAGATGCTGCTCTACATGATGCCGATATTCATGACGGTGATCTTCTTCAACTTCCCATCGGGGCTTGTTCTGTACTGGTTGGTTAATACTCTGTTGACAATCATGCAGCAGTACCTTATTGACCGGAAGGATCGCGCGACCGCCGTCACGCTCGCGGCGTCGGCGGCGCGCTGAACAACGAAACCACCGGCGGGATTCGATTACCCGCCCCACCGCAGACCACCACCAACGAACACAGGCAAAGCGGAACATCAATCCACACGGCGGCGCCGGGCGCGGGGCCCTCCTCGATAGTGAAAGTAATCCACGATATCGCAGCGGCGACGACCTTCGCCGGCGCGAAATCCTGATGGCGATTCAAGGAGAACACGATGGTTGAGGTAAGCGGCAGGACCCGCGACGAGGCGGTGGCAAAGGCGATCGCGAAGCTCGGAATTCGCGAGGCCGACGCGAATGTCGTCGTCCTCGAGGAGCGGAAGGCGAAGTTCTTCGGGCTCTTAGGCGCGCCGGAGGTGAAGGTTCGCGTGTCGAAGCGGGTGCGTGGTGCGGAGCCGAGCGACGCGTCGGACGTCGACCGAGTGCGCGAAGTTGTCGAAGGGATCCTCAAGACGATGCAGATCAACGCCCGCGTGCATGCCGAAGGCGGCGGCGGGCAGAGGCGCGTTGTCGTCGAGACCGCCGACTCGGATGGCCTGCTGATCGGCCGGCACGGACAGACGCTCGCCGCGCTCGAGCACATCGCGAATCGAATCCTCACGCGAGGGCGCGACAATCGCCCGACCGTCAGTATCGACATCGCCGGCTACAAGGGGCGCCAGCAGTCCGAGAGCGAGGAGGCGCCGCGGCCGCAGCGCGAGCGTGTTTCCGGAGCGCGGAGTCGTCCGGGGCGGCGGGCGCGAGCTGGGGCGCGCTAAGGCGCCCCGCACCGAGTGGCGCGCTCCCCGAACACGGCGCGGCGCCATTCGGGACGTCGCGCGAGTGCGTGGCGACGCGCACCCGACGCGAACCCCGCAGCGCACAACGTGCGTGTGGTGGCCGGCCGCGCGGCGATCAGTACTCATCCCCCGGCGCGCAACCGATGCGTCCGACTCGCCGCGCCCGAAGCAGGCCAGCGTCGAGAAACCACCGAGTGTTAGTCGATGACTGAGAATGACGAGCTACACCCCGTACGCGAAGCCCTTACCGCGCTCGGCGAGGCGCTCTCCGCTGACCAAGGCCGCAAACTCCAGCAATATCACGACCTGCTCGTTTCATCGAATCCGCGCTACTCGCTCATCTCCCCGGCCGACGTCCGGCGAATCCGCGACAGACACTTCGTGGAATCGGTTCAGCTGCTTCGGTGGGTTCCTCCGCAATCGGCCGCGATTCTCGACATCGGCTCGGGCGGCGGGCTCCCGGGTCTCGTGCTCAAGATCATGCGGCCCGACGCAACCGTCGTCCTGCTCGAGCGGCGGCGGCGCAAGCAGGTCTTCCTTCGATTCGCCGTGCACCGCCTGGGGCTCGCGGGCATTCACGTCTTCGGCAGCACCGTGGACCTCGCGGACGAGAGCGTCGGTCAGCCCGCGCTTCGCTTCGACTGCGTGGTCGCGCGCGCCGTCGGCCCGCTTGCCGAGCTCCTCCCTCTCGCGGCGCCGCTCTTGCGCCCGGATGGCGTGCTGATCGCCCCGAAGGGATCTCGAGCCGACGAGGATCTCGCGGCGGCGGCAGGCGCGCTTCAAAGTAGCGGCCTCATTCTGGCCGAGCGCCGCGGGGAATCGTTGACATCGCCGGAGGGCGGCCTTATACATAGGGCCACTTTGATTTTCCGTCGTCGCACTCAGTAGCGGCGGCACGGTTGCGGCGGCCGATCGAAGACGAGCGCGCCGCTCCGGAACCTGCGCTGCGGCGGTTCTGACGCAGCCGTTCGCGCACCAGCAAGCTCGGCGACGCCGCGAGAATGTTCCACGTGGAACAATCGGGGGTGTGGTGGGACGGGTCATAGCGATCGCGAACCAGAAGGGCGGCGTCGGAAAGACGACGACAGCCGTCAATCTCTCGGCGAGCCTTGCCGTCGCGGAGAAGAAGACACTTCTCGTCGATCTCGATCCGCAGGCTAACGCGGGGAGCGGAATCGGCGCTCGCCTCGACCCGGGACAGCCGAGCGTCTACGAGGTCCTCATTCAGGGCCTGTCGATGGACAATGTTCGGCGGCGCTCCGAGATGGAATTCCTCGACTTCGTCCCGTCCGGACGCTCCCTCGTCGGCGCGGAGATCGAGCTCGTCAACGAAGAGGCCCGCGAACTCCGTCTTCGCGACGCCGTCCGCGCGATCAAAAACGATTACGAGTTCGTGCTCATCGACTGTCCACCATCTCTCGGGCTGCTGACGGTCAACGCGCTCGTCGCAGCGGACGCGGTCTTGATACCGATCCAGTGCGAGTACTACGCGCTCGAGGGATTGACGCAGCTCCTCAATACCGTGCGGCTCGTGCAGAAGAAGCTCAATCCCGAGCTCGGCATCGAAGGCGTGCTCCTCACGATGTACGACGGGCGCCTCAACCTTTCGAAGCAGGTTGCGAGCGAGGCCCGGCGTTACTTCCCCGAGAAGGTCTACGAGACAGTGATTCCGCGAAACGTACGCTTATCCGAGGCGCCGAGCTTCGGGAAGCCCGTGCTCATGTACGACGTTTCATCCATCGGATCGAAGAGCTACCTGAAACTGGCGAAGGAGGTGATCGAGAATGACCAAGCGCGTACTCGGGAGGGGGCTGGGAGCCCTTCTCTCGGATAACGTCGGGGATACGAGCGCCGAGGGCGGGGAGCGCGTCGTCGATGTTGCGCTCGCGTCGATCACGCCGAATCCTTACCAGCCGCGAAAGACGATTCCCGAGGACAAGATTCGCGAACTTGCGGAGTCGATCCGGGAGCGCGGCGTACTGCAGCCGGTGGTTCTTCGGCGCGTCGCAGACGGCGGATTCCAGATCATCGCCGGCGAACGGCGCTGTCGCGCAGCGCGCCACCTCGGTCTCGCCACGGTTCCGGCGGTCGTTCGCGACATCCCAGACCGCGACTTGCTCGAACTCGCGCTGATCGAAAATATCCAACGCGAGGACCTCGACGAGATCGAGCTTGCGATGGCGCTCGATCAGCTCATCCTCGACTACAGCTACACGCATCAGCAACTCGCCGCGCGTCTCGGAAAAGAGCGCACGTCCGTTACGAACACGCTGCGACTGCTGAAGTTGCCGGAGCGCGTGCGAAGCGCGGTTTCGTCCGGCGAAATCAGCGCGGGACACGCTCGCGCGCTCGCCGGGCTCTCGGAAGAGGGCGCCCAGACTGCGTGGTGCGACCGGATCGCGCGGGAGGGGCTTTCCGTTCGCGCGCTCGAAGCGCTTCTCGCCGCGGCCTCGCCGGCGCGGCGCTCGCGCATGAAACGGTCGCTCGTGCGCCGAGAGGACTCGGGCCTGCGTGACTTAAACGAGCGGCTCCAGACGGCGCTCGGCACGCGAACGCAGATCCGCCGCGTCGGAAAAGGCGGGCGCATCGAGATCGAGTTCTATTCGAACGATGAACTCGAGCGGCTTCTCGAGCTTCTTTTGCGCGAGCAGCGGTAGTCGATGACGCGATCCGCGCAGCTCGCCCTCCCGCTTCTCGAAGCCGCGCCGTCGGAGGGGTTCGACCTCACGACTCAGATCGAGCGCCTGGTGTGCGAGATCGTTGCCGAGTGCCCCGGGTTCGCGCACGTCGATCCGTCTCGCCTCGTGATTTCGGGCGCGGCGACCCGCAATCGGAGCCGCTTCGGGAAGTACGCTTCGATATTCCCGCTTCGGTTCGAGGGGGGCGCGAGCGTGCAATCGGGGCGGCGCGTTGCGTGGTACCTGCCGCGCGTCGAGGTCGACGGCCGAGATATTCTGTACGCGCTCTTCTTCTACATCCCGCGCTTCTTCACGCTCGACGCAGCGCGACGACTCAGCGTCGTCTTCCACGAACTTCATCACATTAGCGACAAGTTTGACGGGGATCTCAGGCGCTTCCCTGGCCATTTCCACTATCACGGCAAGTCCGTCAAGCATTTCGAGGATGGATTTCGCGACGACCTCGATCGGTTCCTCGCGAGCGGGCGGGCGCGGCGCTTCGAATGCCTGCTGGAGTATTCGCTTCCGCGCTTGATGAAACGGTACGGCGCGGTGGTTTGGCGGCGGGTCCCGCAACCGCGGCTTGCGCGTCGCCAGGAGCGGTGGTCGCTGTGCGCGGATGAGCGCGCGGGGCTGCTCGATGCGTCGTCGATCGGCGCGCGCGCACGCGCGCGGCGCGGCGAGCCCGAGCCGCAGACGCTCATCTCCCTCGGCGCGCAATCGGCGCGGCTCCTCTGGGTGCCGCCCTCGCCGCGCGCGCTTCACGCGCTGGGGGACGATCACGGCGACGCGCGCGTCGTCAGTGTGGTCTGCTCGTGACGCGACGCGCCATTTCGATTCAGCTCGGCGATTCGGAGCGGCCCGGCGCCGCGCCGCGCCGATGGACGCTCGCCGGTTGGCGTCTCGCCGCCGCGGGTATAAGCATCTTTTTCGCGATTGCGCTGACAGGGTTCTTCTTCGTGCGTTTTTCGGAACTGAAGCGCGCGTCGCGCGAACTCGAGCGTGTCACCGCGCGCAACGCGGAACTCGAAGCGACGATTAAGCAACTCGCCGAGGTCGAGAACGAACTCGAGACGATGCGCGCGATGGACGCCGAGATGCGCGAGTGGCTCGGGCTCGCGGCGCAACCCGGGAGCGCAAACACAGGCGACGCTCTCGCGGCCAGCGCCGCGACTGCCGCGAACAGCGGTGGCGGTGGCGGTGGTGCTGGCGCCGCCAACAGCACGGGCCGCGCCGCGGACGGCGCCGCGGTCGACGCGCCGCTTTCGCCGGGCGAGCGCGCGATCGTCGCGGAGGCGGACCCGGTCGCGCGGCTCACCATCGACCAGTTGGCGAGCATCGCCCAGAGCGCGCAGCTCGCGTGGCCGATCGAAGGCTGGGTGTCGTCGGAGTTCGGCGAGGCGCGCGCCGGCGACGCCCTCCACACCGGCCTCGACATCGTCGCGCCGACCGGAACGCCGGTCCTCGCCGCCGCCGACGGGGATGTCGTTGTAGCGGGAACCGATTCGCAGTATGGTCGCCTGGTTTCAATCGAACACGCCGACGGACTGCGAACTTTCTACGGACACAATGCAAGCCTCTTCGTCTCGCGCGGCGATCGCGTTGTGCGCGGACAGCAGATCGCAACGGTCGGCAGCACTGGGCGCAGCACGGCGCCGCACTTGCATTTTGAGGTGCGCCTGCGCCGCGTCGTCATCGATCCGCGCGAATTGCTGCCGCCCGAGAGCGACGCGCTCGCGGGCAACCGATGACGCAACGATGAAGAAACGGCGCGCTTGAGCGCTTTAGACCGAGAACGATCGCTCGACGATTAAGGACCCCGTGCGCGACAACCCATAAACGTTGTTGATGAACCTCGGAGGTGGCCATGTTCAACAAGCAAGAGAAGACGACGAATACGCCGACCACGCCGTCCCCGGCGCCGGCGCCCGCACCGCGGCCCGCCGCGGAATCGGTGGACCAGAAGCTCAACTCGATCATGGGGCGCGGCTCCGTTATGACGGGAACGATAAAAGCCGAGGGAAGCATTCGCGTCGACGGACGATTTGACGGCACGATCGAAAGCGGCGACACGCTCGTCGTCGGCAAGGAGGGTGTCGTCAACGGCGACGCGATCGTCAAGCGCGCGGTAATCGGCGGCCACTTCGAGGGAAACATCCACGCGTCGGTGAAGGTCGAACTCCACGGCGGCTGCGAAATGTTCGGCGAAGTCGTGACGCCGAGCCTCGTCATCGAAGAAGGTGTCGTGTTCGAAGGGAGCTGCAAGATGGGCTCGAAGTCGCAGAAGTCGGGCGACATGAAGAGCGGATCGAGCGCAACGAACGTGGCGCGGCCCGCGACATCACCCACGTCATCACCGTCGTCGACGGGCGCGATGGCAGGATCGCCGACCGCGGGGCAGCGTCTCTAGCCAGGAATTCGAGGGAGCGCCGCGCGCGAATTTTCTGTTGAATCCGCCGCGGCCGTTCCCTAGAATGCCCGAGTTTGTGAGTCATGGGCGAAACGCCCGAAGAAGAACCGCGAAAGCGAATTACGCGCGTTTTGCGAAAGCTTCGCGGGGGCGCCACCAACGAGGACGTCAGCGCCTACAGGTACGTGGGGCTCGGCATGACGTTCGCGCTTTCGGCGCTTCTGTTTTTCGGTCTTGGTTATGCACTCGATAAACGACTGGGCACGCTCCCCATCTTTTCTCTCATCGGAGCCTTTATCGGGGGAATCGGCGGGTTCCTTCATTTGTACCGCTCCGTAATCCGCGAATCGGACAAGAAGCCACCATCCCCGTGAGCGCCTCAAATCGATTTTTGATTGGCATTGTCGCGATCGGCGCCGCCGTGTACGCGGTGCTTTCGATCGCGTTCGCGCGGTATCTCAACGGGCCGGTCGGCGGTGGGCTCGTGTTCGGCGTCGTCGTCTCCGCGGCGAACGTCATCGGCAGCTACTTCCTGATGATGTGGGGCGGGCGCCGCGGCGATAGACAGTTCCTCGAAGCCTTTGTCGGCGGCATGCTCGGCCGCTTTCTTGTAATCGGTCTCGCGCTCCTTGCTGCCTACGCGATTCCCGACCTCGGTTTCAACTCCACGCTCTACACGATTCTCGTCGCGTTCTTCCCGCTCGCCGGCTTCGAGGTGTACTGCGTCGTGCGCGACCTCGACAAGGCGCGCGCGTCCGCGCCGGCGACCAAGAATCCGCCGAAGGGCCTCGCGTCGATCGCGTGCGCGGCGGTTGCGGTCGCGGCGACGCTCGTGTGGTACGGCGCGGCGCTCGCCAAAGATCCGGCTGCGGGCCACGCCGCCGAGACACACGCGACCGACGCGCACGCAGCCGACACGCACGGCGCAACAGCCGATCACGCGGCCGGCGCTCACGACGCCCACGGTGCCGACACGCACGGCGCATCGGCTGATCACGCGGGCGACGCGCACGGAACCGATGCCCACGGCGCGCACGACGAAGGTGACGTCTTCACGCACCTCTTTCACCACCTCAACGACGAAGTCGTTTTTCCGATCGCGCCCGTGCAGATCGGCGCGGTCTCGGTCGACATGTCGATCACGAAACTCGTGATCATGATCTGGATCGCGTGCGCGCTGAACCTCGCCATCTTCGGAACGCTTGCGCGCAAAAGCCGCAGCCTCGTGCCGACGGGCCGCTTCCAAAACTTCTTCGAGTCGCTCGTCGTCTTCGTGAAGAAGGACATGGTCGAAGAAATCATGGGCCATCACCTCGGCCCGAAGTTCACGCCGTACTTCCTCACGGTCTTCTTCTTCATCCTCTTCATGAATCTCCTTGGGCTCGTGCCGTTCATGCACACGGCTACCGGAAACATCGCGGTCACGGCGGCGCTTGCGCTCATGACGTTCATCGTCATGCAGGTCTCGGGCATCCGCGAGCAGGGGCTCGTCGGCTACGCGAAAAACATCGTGCCTCCGGGCATTCCGCTCTGGCTCTACCCGATCATGCTCCCGGTCGAAATCCTCGGGATGCTGACGAAGCCGTTCGCGCTGACGATCCGACTCTTTGCGAACATGACGGCCGGCCACGTCGTCATCCTCTCGCTCTTCGGGCTTCTCTTCTTCTTCAAATCGATCTTCATCGCGCCGGCGGTGCTCGGCTTCGTCCTCTTCGTGTACATGCTCGAGCTTCTCGTCGCGTTTCTTCAGGCGTACATCTTCACGTTTCTTTCGATTCTGTTCGTGAACGCATGCGCTCATCCGGAGCACTAGCGCGCGCGGCGCGTGTCGCGAAAGCGGCACGGCGCGCGGGCTGGCGGCGCCGGCTGGGCAACCCTTGAAAGGAGGATTTCGAAGACAATGAGCTTCGCACATCTCGCCGCCGGTCTTGGTGCGGCCATCACGGTCTGCGGCGCGGGTTACGGCATCGGCAAGCTCGCCGCGGCAGCGCTCGAAAGCATGGCTCGCCAGCCCGAGGCGTCCGGCAACATCCGCGGCGCGATGATCATCGCGGCGGCGCTTATCGAAGGCGTTAGCCTCTTCGCGCTCGTTATCTGCATTCTGCTCGCGAGCAAGGCGGCGTAGGCGCAGCGTGGACGGCATTCTCTCGATCAACCCGGGACTCGTCATCTGGACGATCGTCTCGTTCGTGATACTCATCCTCCTGCTCAAGAAGACGGCATGGGGGCCGATCGTCGCCGGGCTCGACAAGCGCGAGGCGGCGATCAAGAGCGCGGTGCTCGCGGCGGATCAAGCCAAGATCGACGCGGAACGGGTGATCGCCGAAAACAAGACGCTGCTCGCGCAAGCGGCGGCCGACGCAACCGCGACGCGCGAGAAGGCGACGCTGGATGCCGAGGCGCGCGCGAACGCGATCTTCCAAGAGGCGCAAGCGAAGGCCGACGCGCAGATCGAGCGCGCGCGGCGCGAGATCGCGCTCGAAGAGGAGCGCGCGATCGCGGCGGTGCGCAAGGAAGCGGTCGACCTCTCGATCCAAGCGGCGTCGCGGCTTCTCGGGCGCTCTGTCAACACGGACGACAACCGCCGCCTCGTCGAACAGTTCTTGACGGACGTCGCGAAGAAGGAAATTTCGTGATTCGAGCGAGCGCGAACGCGACGGCGAACACGGGCGCGAGCGCGAACGCGACGAACGATGCGCGCGCGGCACGGGGTTCCGCATGATCGGGGGCGGGCCGGGCGGCGCCGTGGGACGCGTCTACGCCGACGCGCTCTTCGCGATCGCGAAGCAGACCAACGCAGTCGACGAGATGCTCGTCGACCTCGAAGGCGTCGAGGCCGCGCTCCACGACAACGCGAACTTCGCGACGCTCTATTCGTCGCCGAAGCTCACGCGCGAAGAGGCGAGCCAGATGCTGCGCGGCACCTTCGAGGGGAAGGTCGGCAAACATGTGCTGAACCTTCTACTCGTGCTGCTCACGCGCGGGCGGCAGCGTGCGCTTCCGCAGATCGCGGACGCGTTTCGTGCGCACGTCGACTTCGACCGCCGCCAGCGGCGCGTCGCGATCGCGACGGCCGGGCCGCTCGACGCGGCACAAGCCGACGCCATCGCGAAGGCGATCGCCGCGAAGACGGGCGACCGCGTGATCCTCGAGACGAGCGTCGATCCGTCGCTCCTCGGCGGCGCGGTTGCGCGCGTGGGCGACATGGTGATCGACGGCAGCCTGCGTACCGGACTCGCGCGCCTGGCGAAGACGATGCAGTCGGAGGCGGAGCTGAAAACGGCGCACTAGCGAGCGAGACGCGATACGCGATTCGCGAGACGCGAGGCACGCAATGCGAAGCGCAAAACGCGCAGCGCACACGGAACAGATTGAATCCAACGAGGTCGAGCGCAACGCACACATCACGATCTCTGAATCGATTGGTGAGTTGAAGCGAAAGGTGTCGAGTCGATGAGCACGAAATTGCGTCCGGACGAGATCGCATCCGTCATCAAGAAGCAGATCGAGGGATTTCAGCAGGCGCTCGTCGTCGACGAGGTCGGCACGGTCCTCGAGTTGGGCGACGGTATCGCCCGCGTTCACGGCCTCCGCTCCGCCCTCTCCGGCGAGATGCTCGATTTCGGCAAGAACGTCTTCGGCATCGCGCTGAACCTCGAGGAAGATTCGATCGGCGCCGTCATCCTCGGCGACTACAAACACATCAAGGAAGGCGATGAAGTCCGGCGCACGGGCCGCGTCATCGAGGTGCCGGTCGGCGAGGTGATGATCGGGCGCGTCGTGAATCCGCTCGGACAACCGCTCGACAACAAGGGCCCGGTGAAGAGCACCGCGACGCGCCCGCTCGAGTTCAAAGCGCCGGGCGTCGTCGAGCGCCAGCCCGTGAAGGTGCCGCTGCAGACCGGCATCAAGGCGATCGACTCGATGATTCCGATCGGGCGTGGACAGCGCGAACTGATCATCGGCGACCGCGGAACGGGCAAGACCGCCATCGCCGTCGACGCGATCATCAACCAGAAGAACTCCGGCGTTATCTGCGTGTACATCGCGATTGGACAGAAGGCTTCGACCGTCGCGAGCGTCGTCGACCGGCTCGAGAAAAACGGCGCGATGGCCTACACGATCGTCGTGATGGCGGCCGCGAACGACCCGGCGCCGATGCAGTACATCGCGGCGTACGCAGGCTGCGCGATGGCCGAGTACTTCATGTACTCGAAGAACAAGGACACGCTCGTCATTTACGACGACCTCTCGAAGCAGGCCGCCGCGTACCGGCAGCTCGCGCTTCTGCTCAAGCGCCCGCCTGGACGCGAGGCGTACCCCGGAGACGTTTTCTATCTGCACTCGCGCTTGCTCGAGCGCTCGGTCAAGCTCAACGACGCGCTCGGCGGCGGCTCGCTCACCGCGCTTCCGATCATCGAGACGCAGGCGGGCGACGTGTCGGCGTACATCCCGACGAACGTCATCTCGATCACCGACGGGCAGATTTATCTCATCCCGGATCTCTTCTTTGCGGGGGTGCGGCCCGCCGTGCACGTCGGCATCTCGGTGTCGCGCGTCGGCGGCAACGCGCAGACGAAGGCGATGAAGAAGATCGCCGGCGGGTTGCGGCTCGACCTCGCGCAGTTCCGCGAGCTCGAGGCGTTCGCGCAGCTCGGCACCGACCTCGACAAGGCGACGCAAGCGCAGCTCGACCGCGGCATCCGGCTCGTCGAGATTCTCAAGCAGCCGCAGTACCAGCCGATGCCGACCGAGGAGCAGATCGCGATCATCTTCGCGGGAACGCGCGGCTTCCTCGACGACGTGCCGGTCGCGAACGTGCGCGCGTTCGAGCGCGACTTCCTCGCGTTCATGCGCTCGAGCAAGGCCGACCTCCTGAAGAAGATCGCCGACGTGAAGGATCTGCCGAAGGAAATCGACGAGGCGCTCGTCGCCGCGATCGGCGAGTTCAAGAAATCGTGGAAGGCGTAGGCGTGGGGGTTGCGGCGAGAAGCGGCGCGCGGGGGCGCGTTACCGGCCGCCCGGGTCGCTCGCCTCGTGCTGACGCAACTCGGCTCGCTCGACGATCGCGACGGCCGCTCTTAATGCGCTGCGCGGCATTTATCTCGTTTTCATGCGGCGGCCTGCGATCGACGACCCGGGCGGCCGGTAACGCGCCCCCGCGCTCGAGTCTTCGATGCGGGGACTGGCAGAGCTTGACGGCGAGCGCCCCGCGGACTAGCGCGCTATGAGCCCGATGGTGCTCCACATCCGAGGCGCGAAAGCCTGTGGACCGCATTCACTCGTCGTCGAATTCGATGATGGAGTCACGAAGCGAGTGAATCTGAAGCCGCTACTGACGGGCCCCGTGTTCGAACCGCTCCTCGACCCGCTCTACTTCGCCCGGGTCACGGTCGACCCGACGTGCGGTACCGTCGTATGGCCCAACGGGGCCGATCTCGCGCCAGAAGCTCTGCGCGATCTCCCCGAAGAACCGGAGTCGAGCACGGAGCGGCCGGGATCGAACACCGACTCGCGAGGGGGCATCTAGCGAATGGCAAAGGCACGCGAGTTTAAGCGGCGGCTCCGCGCGCTTGGGAAGACCAAGCAGATCACGAAGACGATGGAGCTCGTCGCGACGTCGAAGATGAAGAAGACGCAGGAGCGTGTGACGGCGGCGCGGCCGTTTACGCGGAAGCTCGCGGAGATTCTTGCGTCGCTCGACATCGCCGCGATCGCCGCGTCGTCGGGCTCGCGCTTTCCGCTTCTTGCGGCGCGCGAAACGGTGTCGCGCGTGGCCGTCGTGTCGCTCACGTCGAACCGCGGCCTCGCGGGCGCGCTCAACGCGAACGTCATCCGCGCTACGAAGCAGCTCGTCGCGGGCCTCGAAGAATCGAACACGAAGGTCGATCTGCACGCCTTCGGCAAGAAGGGGATCGCGGCGTTTCGCTACGCGAAGTTCGCGATGAAGTCGACGAGCATCGAGCTGACGGACAAGCCGGACTACCGTATCGCGGAGCGACTCGGCGACGAAATGATCGCGGCGTTCACCGCGGGCGAGATCGACGAGCTGCGGCTTGTGTACCCCGCGTTCCGCTCGCTCGTGTCGCAGCCGCCGACGGTCGAGGTGATCCTCCCGCTCGGCAGCATGATCGAGAAGATGGTCGCGGCGAGCGGGGGATTGGCGTCGAACGCCGAGTTCATCCTCGAGCCGTCGCCCGAAGTCATTCTCGACGCGCTCTTGCCGCTCTTCGTGAAGAACGGAATCTACCGCGCGATGCTCGAGATGGCCGCGAGCGAGCAGGCCGCGCGCCGCGTCGCGATGAAGAACGCAACCGACAACGCGGACGACATCATGACGATCCTCTCGCGTCAGTACAATCGCGCGCGCCAG
This sequence comes from bacterium, assembly GCA_046160485.1. GTDB lineage: Bacteria > Orphanbacterota > Orphanbacteria > JBJXGV01 > JBJXGV01 > JBJXGV01. The sequence goes on from JBJXGV010000013.1 coordinate 57,156, forward strand.
GCGCAGATTACGCAGGAACTCGCCGAGATCGTCGGCGGCGCGAACGCGCTCGAATAGGCACACGCACGACCGAGGTTCCTCGCCTCGGCAGAAGACGTGGAACGCGCAGCGCGATACGTGCGCTAGGCGTCGGCCCGTCAGTGATTTCCGCCACGCATCACACGACCGATTCATCGAGGAAGGAGAGACACGTGCCAGCTATCGTGATGGTCCGGTTTCTACTCGCGCTCTTCGTCGTTGCGGCGGGGCACTCGGCTGCCGCGGCACTCACCGCCGCGGACTCGACGGCCATTCGAGCCGTCGAGAACGAATATGTTGCAGCGTGGCTGCGCGACGACGTCGCTGGCGTTCTGGCGACCTTTGACAGCACGGCGACAATCTTGCCGCCGGGAAAACTGCCGATCTCGGGAGCGAGCGCGATCCGCGATCATTGGTGGCCGCAGGACGGGTCCACCACGAAGATCACGGCGTTCGAGTGGGCAATCGAAGAAATCGGCGGCGCCGAAGCGTACGCGTTCACCCGCGGAATCTCGACAGTCAGTTGGACGTACGACAAGGACGAGACCCACCAGGAGGCGACGGTGCGGAGCCCCAATCTCACGCTCCTACGAAAGCGTCCGGATGGGACGTGGCGAATCACGCATCAGATGTGGGGGCCGCCGATCAAGTAACGCAGCCTGGCGCGGCGTAGCAGGCGCGACGCGCGCAGCACGACCGCCGTTCGTGCGAGTGCAGTACAATGGCGCGCGTGCCGGCCAAGCCTGTCTCGTTCTGCATCGTCAACTTCAACGGCGAGGATGTTCTGGCCGCGACGCTGACGGCCGTGCGCGAGACGGTGCGAGAGCGTGGGGCGCGAGCGTCGGGCGAGGCGGGCGCGGACGCGGCAGAATCCGGGACGACTCTCGCGGGTGACGACGTCATCCTCGTCGATGACGCGTCGAACGATCGCAGCGTGGAGATTGTCGAGCGCGGCTTTCCGTTCGTGCACGTCGTGCGGCAGACGGCGCGCGCCGGACCCGCCGCGGCGCGCAACATCGCGTGGCGACTTGCGGCGCACGACACAGTCCTCTTCCTCGACAACGATCTGAGTCTTGCGTCCGGATGCGTCGACGCGCTCGCGGCGGCGCTCGACGCGAACCCGCGCGCGGTGGCGGCGATGCCGTGCGTGGTGCGCGCCGATGCACCGGACACGGTGCAGTACGATGGCGCCGGCGCGCACGTCCTCGGGCTCATGACGCTCGACAACGCCGAGCAACCGCTCGCGCAGATCGGCGACGCGACTCGCGAGATCGGCTCGATCGTGTCGTGCTGCATGATGGTCGACAGGCGCCGATTCGACGCTCTCGGCTTCGCTGAGCCGCGAACCGGCGCTGGCGCGCGGGCCGAATCGCTCGCGCCGCGCGCGCCACGCGCGGCGGTCGCAGCGCTGAACACCGCGGACCCCTTCGATGCGGCATTCGGGATTTACCTCGAGGATCACGACTTCGGATTGCGTGTGCGGCTTGCGGGGAGTGCGCTGCTGGCGGTCCCGCGCGCGCGCGCGATGCACGGGCGCGGCACGCGCGGCCTCTCGCTGCGGCGCTCGGGCGTGTATGCGCGCGCGCGCGTTGTTGCCCTCATGCGTAACCGGTGGCGTGTGCTCCTGCGAAACTACGCGCTCCGCACCCTCATCGTGCTCGCGCCGGCGCTCGCGGTGTTCGAACTCGCGCAGCTCGCCGGCGCCCTCGCGCGCGGCTGGCTCGGCGCGTGGTGGCAGGCGCTGGGCGAGTGCGTCCGCTCGCTCCCGGCGATCGCGCGCGACCGGGGCGCGATTCAGCGCGCCCGCCGCGTCCCCGACCGCGCGCTCCTCGCGTGCGCCGCCTCGCCCTTCGCGCGCGGCCTCGCGCGCCACGCGCCCGAGCGCCTCGCACAATCGCTCGTCGAGGCGTTCATCCGAGCCTTTTGGTCTGTCGTTCAGAAATTGCTCTAACCAATCGCCCGCGGGCGCGCAGCCACGCGACGCGTTCGAACGCACGACGAATGCGAGAACGCAACCGCATCGAGCGCGTGTTTCGCCGAGCCGCGTGTGGGCAACTCGGGTCACACGACACGGGTTGCACAACGAATGGCCGCCCCGTACGATTGCCGTCCGTCGCGACCCGAGCGGCACGCCGCTCGCGAATGACGTGAGCCACCCGGGGCGCTCATTCCGGCACGCGGCCAGCACCATCTGGTGACGTGCAAGCCCCGCCGTCGAGGCGGCACCTCAGTTTCACCTCAAGAAGGAGGGTAGTATGAACTGGAATCGAATGATTTGGCTCGCAGTCGCGCTGGCAGCTTGCCTCGCGCCCGCATCGAACGCCATCGCGGCTGGCTCCGGTAGCATGCCCGCGGGAATCGACGGCCACGCGGTCTGCTTCTACGACGACAAGTCGGGCGATTCCTTCCCAGGTTTCGTGGGCAGCCTCTCGAACGACATCCGCGTGTTGGCGCTGGGTTTGTCGGAGGGGTCGTCTCTCGGCGAGTTCCTTCTCTATGGAGCAGCGACGCGGAACGGTTCCGTGTTCAGCGGAAGTCTCCTTGCTCCCGGCGCGGAGTCGGGGATCTCGGGATTTGTCTTCTTCGTGAACAGGAACAAGACGTGGTGCGGCTATGCAATCGAAGGCACGACCGTCGAGGAAGAAGTTTGCGGCACGTGGGATTTCAAGGAGTGCCCGACCGACGACACCTCGACGCCGCGCTGGTTTGAACGCTAGGCGCTGGCGCACGGCGTCACGCAATCCGCGAGACGCGACGTGAAATGGTTCGATGATCGGGGTCGATGGGTAGGCGCTCGTCGCGACATCGCCCGGCTGGCCGCTTTCAGAAAGGCGAAGAAGACGCGTCGCGCGCCTTAGGTTCGGGAGTCGCATCGCCGCGCACCTCGACTCGGCGACTCTCGGCCGCACGGCCCAGCGCCCTGAAAGAACCGCGACCCCGCGCCGCTCGATGCGGCCGCGGGGTCGCGTGCATTAGAGCGCCGCGGCCGACCGTCGCTCGCGAGGCGCGCACGATCGCTCGGCGGATGGAGATCGGTAGCGAACTGCGGAAGATCAGCGAATCTCGGCGAGCCGCGCCTCGACGGTCGCCGCGCGTGCTTGCCGGGCCGCGTCCGTCGCGCCACTCCCCGAGCGCAACATCGCGGCGTACTCCCGCAGCGCTTTCTCGAGCGACTCGTCTTTCCGGTTCGCCTCCGTGTCGAGAATCGCGATGACGCGCTCGTAGCTCGCGGCCGCGCGCGGGTTCTCGCCGGCAGCCGCTAGCGCCTCCGCGAGCGTGAGGTGCGCGTAGGCGGCGGTGACGTGCGCGCTCCCGAGCGCGCGTTCGATGATCCCGACGGCCTGCTCCGCCGGCTCGAGCGCGCCGCGCGCGTCTCCCGCGCGCAGTCGCACGAGCGCGAGGTTCGACAGGTCGCCGCCGACCATGTCGTGTTCGGCGCCATAGACCTTCGTGCGGATCGCGAGCGCGCGCCGCGCCAGCGAGTCCGCGGCCGCATGGCGGTCCTCCTCGCTCGCGATTTGCGAGAGGCTGCTGAGCGCCGCCGCCACTTGCGGATGTTCCGGTCCGAGCGACGCCTCCCAGATACGTAGCGTCCGCTCGAACAGCGGTCGTGCGGCGCCGAAACCGTCCCGCTCCATGTGGATGTTCGCGAGGCTGAAGAGCGGCGCCGCAAGATCGGAATGCTCCGAGCCCAGCGCGCGCTCGCGGATCGCGATCGCGCGCGAGAGGAGCGCGGTGGCGCCATCCAGGTCTCCGACGCGCGTGCGCAGAAGCGCAACGTTGTTCAGGCTGCTCGCAACGTCAATGTGTTCCGCCCCGAAGACGCGTTCGCGAATCGCGAGCGCCTCCCCGGCGAGCGCGAGCGATCCCTTCGTGTCTCCCGTGCGCCGGTACAGATTCGCGAGACGGTCGAGCGACGAGGCGACCTCCGTCTCCTCGGCGCCGGGCGTCGTGCGGTGGATGTCGACGGCGCGCTCGAGGATCGGTTGCGCGTCACCGTAGAGGCCGAGGTTCGCGTAGACGCCGCCGATCGAGCGCAGGAGCCGCGCCTGCACGAGCGGCTGCTCGGCCAGATCCTTCTCGACGCGCTGCGCGCCGCGCTCGAGGATCTCGCGCGCCGTGACGCTCTGCCCGCGCGCTTCGCTCGGATCGGAAACACGAAACAGCCCCTCGAGGAACTCGGCGGTGGAGCGCGCGGTTTCCGCTTCGACGTTGGCGCGGTCGCGCTCGGCGCGCGTGCGCCCGAGTTGCACCGACATGGCGACACCGAAAGCGGAGAGCAGGACGACGACGAGAGCGCCCGCCGCGACGGGCGCCGGATTCCGGCGCACGAACTTCGCGGTCCGGTATCGCACGGTGTCGGGACGCGCCATCACCGGCAACCCTTCGAGATGGCGGCGAATGTCGTCGTCGAGTTGGTCGACCGACCCGTAGCGGCGCTCGGGCTCCTTGCGCATCGCCATCAGCACGATCATGTCGAGATCGCCGGAGAGTGCGCGCGAGCGGCGCCGCGGCGAATCGCCGGTCGGCGCGGCTCGATCCGGCGCGCCCGCCGGCGCGCTCGTGCTCGCGCTCGCCGCCCCAGCCGCCGCCGCGCCGCGAACGACCGTGCTCGGCCGCGCGGGAGGCGTGTCGCAGATCATTCGCTCGAGATCGGAGAGCGACGTGTCGCTCGGAAACGGCGAGCGCCCCGCGAGCAGTTCGTAGAGAACCACGCCGAGCGAATAGACGTCGGTCGCCGTCGTCGTCGGCTCGCCGCGAATCTGCTCCGGGCTCGCGTAGCGCGGCGTCATCATCCGCAGCGCCGTCACCGTTGCGACGACGCGCTCGCCGCTTGCGTCTCCGTCACCAATCTCCGCCTCGAGCACCTTCGCGATGCCGAAGTCGAGCAGCTTCGGCACGCCGTCGCGCGTTACGAAGATGTTGCTCGGTTTCAGATCGCGGTGGACGACGAGCGAGCGGTGCGCGTGCGCGACCGCGGCGCAGACGCCGCGAAACAGCGCGAGGCGCTCGCGCACCGACAGCCCGCGCGCGTCGCAGTAGCGATCGATCGGCGTTCCGTCGACGTACTCCATGGCGATGTACGGGCGGCCATCGTCCGTAGCGCCGCCGTCGATGAGCCGCGCGATGTTCGGATGGACGAGCCCGGCGAGGAGCCGCCGCTCGGTGATGAAACGCCGAAGGATTTCGTCGGTGTCGAGGCCGCGCTTGATGACTTTGAGCGCGACCTGCATGCGGAAGCCGTGCTCGGCGTCGTCGCGCTCGGCGAGGTAGACGCTGCTCATGCCGCCGGCGCCAATGCGGCGTAGGATGCGATACGGGCCGATCTGTGCGCCGGCGAGATCGTCCGGGACGTGGCTCGCGCGGGCGGCGGCGGGCGCGTGCGTGTCGGTCGCGCTATCAGCGTGCGGCGTCGCCGCACTCGCGAGAGGCGCCGCCAGTGCCGGTGTGTCGAGGAAGCCGCGCGCGCTATCGTCCGCGGCGAGGAGCGATGCGACCTCGGCCGCGAGGCGCGTGTCGCCAGCGCACTCGGAGGCGAGGAACGCGGTGCGCGCCTCGTTCGGAAGGTCGACGGCGCGCGAGAAGAGCGCCTCGATCAAGTCGGCGCGATCACGGCAATCGCGGCGTTCGCTACCACCGCGCGCTTCAGACGGGTTACCGCTCTCGTCGCGCGCGCCCATGCGTCATCCCGCCTCGGCGCCGCGCAACTCGCGGAAGAGCCACGCGCGCGCGAATCGCCATTGCCGCTCGACGGTCGAGAGGCTCGTGCCGGTCACCGCGGCCACCTCCTCGTTCGTCAGACCGCCGAAGAATCGCATCTCGACGATCCGCGCCTTCTCCGGCTCGTCGGACGCGAAACGCGTGAGCGCGTCGTCGAGCGCGACGAGTTCGGCGGGAGTTTGCTCTGGCGCGATGTCGAGCGCCGCTTCGATCGGCAACTTCTCGCCGCCGCCGCCGCGCCGCGCCGCGGCGCGCGCGCGAGCATGGTCGATCAGGATGCGCCGAATCGCCTGCGACGCGACCGCGAAGAAGTGCGCGCGGTTCTGCCACTCGACGCGTTTCTGGTCGACGAGCCGCAGGTACGCCTCGTGCACGAGCGCGGTCGCTTGCAGCGTGTGGTCGCCGCGCTCGTCGTCGAGGTGGCGCTGCGCGAGGCGGCGCAGTTCGTCGTACACGAGCGGCAGAAGCCGGTCGAGCGCGTCGCGGTTTCCGCCGCTTGCGTCCTTCAGTATCTGCGTCACATCGCTCGATGCTGTCATCTGGAGGTCCCCGGTGCCGTGCCGCGCGGCGCGAAACGGTCGCCGCATTCCGATCGAGGAGTCTCGATGATAACGCAAGCCGTCGCCGCCGTCGTCGGGCGCCGCGAGCGCGCGTTCGGCGATCACCGCGGGCCGGCCGCGCCGCCGCGCCTCATACGGGCGCGACGGGCGGCATGAAGGCTGTCGCCTCGTTTTCTCGCGTAGTGCTGTGAAGGCGCCGACCACGGCGAACAGCGTTCGGGACGCACACGACGCCACGCGTCACGTGCAGCGCAAACCACATCGCACAAAAAGGCGGGGAATCTCATGAGCGATAACATTCGGAAGTCTCTACCGCGAGTCGGGCACGACGCCATGACTCGTGCCGCGCACCGGATCCCTTTCGCGGCCGCGCTCGTCGCCGCGCTGTTGCTTGCGATCGTGCCGCGTGTCGCCCTCGCGCAGACCTGCGAGCCGACCTGGCTCCCCGGCGAGGGCGCCCCCGGCGCCGGGCCAACCTACCCGAACGAGGTCTCCGACTTTGCCGTCTACGACGACGGAAACGGCCCGGCGCTCTACATGGGCGGAACGATCGACTACGCCGGCAACGAGCGCATATCCAACGAGGTCAATTCCGCGGTGGTCCGCTGGGACGGCTCCACGTTCTCGATCATCGGCGAGGTGAACGGCGCGCGGGTCTCGGCGCTGACGGTTTACGACGGGAAACTCATCGTCGGCGGAGGATTCTCCGAGGTCGATGGCGTCAGCGCGAAGGACGTCGCCGCGTGGGACGGTTCGCAGTGGTCGGCGCTCGGCACGGGAATCTCGGGCGGCGCGAACGGCGTGTGGGACCTCTTCGTCCACGACGGCAAACTCATCGCAACCGGGGGATTCAACACGGCGGGCGGCGTCCCCGCGGCGAACATCGCGCAGTGGGACGGCGCGGCGTGGTCACCGCTCGGGCCGGGAATCTCGAGCACGGGTCGCGCGCTTACTGAGTTCGAGGGCGACCTCGCCGTCGGAGGACTCTTCGTCACCGCGGGCGGCGACACGGTTCATCGCGTCGCGCGCTGGGACGGCGCGGCGTGGTCCGCGTTCGGCGGCGGTCTCATCAGCTCGAATGTCTACGCCCTCACGACATTCGACATGGATGGCGCTGGCCCCGACCCGGCGCGCCTCGTCGCGGGCGGCAGCTTCTCGACGGCGTCCGGCATCGACGACCTCGCGTACTGGAACGGGACGACGTGGCTCGAGTTCGAGGGCGGCGCCTTCGCGGTCGGATCGCTCCTTCCGCTCGGCGGCGAGTTGATTGTCGGCGGCCGCTTCAGCTACGTCGGCGGCGGGACGAGCAACCCCGCCGAGAGCGTCGCGCGCTGGACGCCCGGAAGTGGTTGGGCGCCGCTCGGCGTTGGGCTCGAAAACGGCTCCGCCGCGGACGTCTACGCGCTCGCCGAGTACGCGGGCTCGATCTTCGCGGGCGGCGACTTCGACTATTCCGGCTCGCAGTCGATGCTGCACGTCGCTCGCTGGGACGGCGCGGAGTGGCGCGCGCTCTCGGGCGGAATCGGCGGGAGCGGGGGCTTCACCGCTGTGCACGCACTCCTGCCGTACGGCGACGGCGTCGTCGTCGGAGGGCGATTCACATCGGTCGGGGACGCGGTCGACGCGAACGACATCGCGCTGCGGACGCCGTCCGGCTGGTCGGCATTCGGCGCGGGTCTCGGCGAAGGAAACGACCAGGGCAGCACGGGCTCCGCGGTCAACGCGCTTGCTCTTCACAACGGCGCGATCCACGCAGCGTGGTACGACTTCGACTCCTCACCGAGCCGTTCGCACGTGTCGTACTGGGACGGCGCCGCGTGGAACTCGATCGGCATCATTCTGAGCGGGAACTGGTTCAACGCGCTCCACTCGCACGGCGGCGATCTCTTCGTCGCCGGGAGCTTCACGTCGATGAACTCGACGTTGATGAACCGAATCGCGCGATGGGATGGCGCGAGTTGGTCGCCGCTGGCCGACAGCCTCATCGGCGTCGACCATGTCATCAACGCGCTCGGCTCGTTCGAAGGCGACCTGATCCTCGGGGGGCGCTTCTCGAACGCGGGTGGAGTCGCGGCGAGCGGCGTGGCGCGCTGGAACGGAACGGAATTCAGCCCGATGGGCGCGGGCTTCTCCGTCTCCGGAGGCGCCACGGTCTACGACTTCGAAATCCACGACGGCGCGCTCCACGCCGCGCACTCGAACGGCATCTATCGCTGGGACGGCGCGGCGTGGACGCGGGTCGTCAACGCAACCGACGTCAAGGCGCTCTTGTCCGTCGAGAGCGACCTCTACTTCGCGGGCCGCTTCTCGGCAGCCGGTGGCGTTACCGTCGAAGATGTCGCGCGATGGGACGGTGTCGAGGTCCGCGCCATCGGCGCGGGGCTCGGGCCCGGCGGGTTCGGCGCTTACGCGCTCGCACAATTCGCGGACGGAACGATCGCCGTCGGGCACCAAGAACCGCTCGCCGGCGACGACGTCTCGTATGCGTTCGCGCGCATCGATCCGTGCGTCGCCACGGCCGTCGGCGATCCGCCGATGGACGATGCGTCGCCGGGCGGCGCGAGCGACGCGACGTGGGCCGGCCTCGAGTTCGGCGGCGTGTTCACGCACGCCGGCGGCGCGGCGTTTTCGCTCTCGCTTCCGTTCGCGGCGGACGCGCAGCTCACCGTCTACGACGTGACGGGGCGCGAGGTCGCGCACTGGCGCGACGCCAACGCGAGCGCCGGGCGCCGGCGGCTCGCGCTCGCGGATCTCTCGGGCGCGAGCGGCGCGAGCGGCGCGGGTGGCGGCGCCGCCTCCGGCCGCGCGCCGCGCGCACTCGCGAGCGGCGTCTACTTCGGCAAGCTCGACGTGAGCGCCGGCGCCCGCGCAGCGACACGCATCACACGCGCGATCCACATTCGCTAGACGTCGCCGGATGCACGCGGCTGGCGCAGTCGTCGTCTCAGAATTTCAGGAGGGCCGTACCGTGAAGAGATGCCACCTCACCATCACGCTCGTACTCATCGCCACGTGCGCAGCGCTCTCCGTGCGCGCGTCCGCGCAGACGCTCGTGCTCGAGGCCGCGGATGCCTCGGCGAACGTGGTCGGCCTCTACAACTCGCTCGCGCTCGATGCGGCGGGAAACCCGCACGTGAGTTACCTCGACAACACGAGCGTAGATTTGAGATACGCACGCAAATCCGGTGGCGTGTGGACGATCGAAACGGCGGACGGCTCGGCGAACAGCGTCGGCTGGTACACGTCGCTCGCGCTCGACGCAGCGGGGAATCCGCACATCAGCTACCAGGACGCGACGGACGGCGCGCTCAAGTACGCGCGGAAAACCGCGGGCACTTGGACGGTCGAGACGGCCGACGCGTCGGCGAACTTTGTCGGTGTGTATACGTCGTTGGCGCTCGACGCGTCTGGAAACCCTCACGTGAGTTATCAAGACAACACGCCGGATGACCTCAAGTATGCGAGGAAGACCGGAGGTACATGGACGATCGAAACGGTGGACGGTTCAGCGAGCTTCGTCGGCCTCTACTCGTCGCTGGCGCTCGACGCGGCGGGTAACCCGCACGTCAGCTACTACTCGGCGACGGGAGTCGATCTCAAGTACGCGCGCAAGTCCGGCGGCGTTTGGATTCTCGAAACGGCGGATGCTTCGGCGAATTTAGTCGGAACGTATTCGTCGTTGGCGCTCGACGCATCGGGCAACCCGCACGTGAGCTATTTCGATGGCACAACGACCGATCTTAAGTACGCGCGGAAATCCTCCGGCGTCTGGACGCGCGAGACGGCGGACGGTTCGGCGAACCAGGTGGGGCAGTCCTCGTCGATCGCGCTCGACGCGGGGGGCAATCCTCACGTGGGCTACTACGACGCGACGACGGATGATCTCAAGTACGCACGAAAGTTGGGGGACGTGTGGACGATCGAGACGCTCGACGGTTCCGCAAACGACGCCGGAGCCCACGCGTCGCTCGCGCTCGATGCTGCCGGCCATCCACACGTGACCTACCAGGACGCGACGACCAACGACCTCAGATACGCGTATATCCCGAGTGTGCAGATCATCTCGCCGCAACTGGGCGTCACCTGGGCGGTCGGAAGCGAGCAGGCGATCACGTGGTCGGTCACCGGCGGGCTGCCGATCGACAACTCCGACGTGTATATCTCCCTCGACGGCGGGAACACGTTCACGCAGATCCGCAACGAGGCGCGCGATCCGGGAATGACGCTACGCGTCCCGCACACGCCGACGCGTTTCGCGTCGATCAAAATCATCCGGCCCTCGCCGTACACCGAGGCGTACATGGACTCGTTCTTCACGATCGACGCGTCCATTGCGCTCAACAAGTTCGTCGCGCGCGTCGCCGCCGGCGACGGCGCGACCGCGAGCGCCAAGGGTTGGCCGCGCGCGTCGGCATCGAACGGCGGATTCATCGATGGCGCGGCATCGGCTTCGCCACCGGTTCATGTGAGTTGGGAGACGACGCCCGGGCGAGACGCGCAGATCCGGTATCGTCTCGAGCGCGCGATGGGCGGCGACGCCTCGTCGCCCGCGTTTGCCGCGATCCATCGCGAGCCGCTCGACGCGGACGAGTACCTCGACGCGGAAGTCGACGCGGCGAGCCTGGCGGGCGGCTCGGCCTCGGCCGTGCGCTACCGGCTGGTCGCGATCAATGGCCTCGGCGAGGAGTACGCGCTTGGCCAGACCGCGATCGATATCGAACCGGCGCTCGCGCGCGACGCGCTTCTCTCCGTGTCGCCGAATCCCGCGCCGCGCGGCGAGGCTCGCGTTAGCTATCGCGTCGGCACGGACCTCTTCGCGGCGGAGGTCGCGATATACGACGTCGCGGGCCGGCGCGTGCGCATGCTGGCGTCGGGGCGGCTGGCGCCCGGCGTGCGCGAGGTCGCGTGGGATGGGCTCGACGATCGCGGCGCTCGCGTCCCTGCCGGCGTCTACTTCGTTCGTTCCGCCGTGAGCGGCGCGGAGGTCGCTTCGCGGCGTCTCGTGGTCGTGCGATGAAAGCGCCGCGATGAGATCGACGGCCGGCGCCGCATTCGTCGCGCGACGACGCGGCGCACGGCACCGACATGACGATCTCGGCCGCGAATCGGAACTCGACGGTTTGCGCGCCGAGCGCGGCGTCGATCACGGGCCCGACCGCGACTTCGCGCTCGAGCCGCGCTGCCGCTCATCACAGGCCGCGCCGTCGCGCTCCTCGATACGAGCGCCGCGTCTCGCCCTCCGCGCGCGCGACGCCGGCGCTTGCGAGCACCAACGCGCGCGCGACGCTTGTCATCACCCATGCCTACACGATGTCCGACCTCCTCGTCGGCGTCCTTCTCAGCGAATGACGCTCATCTTGCGCGTGAGATTGCGCTCCGGCGTTATCAGCTTGTAGAAGTACGTGCCGCTCGTGACGGCGCGACCGCTCTGATCAGTTCCGTCCCAAGTCATTTGGTGTTCGCCGCCGGCCAATCTTCGATCGACGAGCGTGCGCACGAGCCGCCCCGACACGTCGAACACGGAGACCTGCGCCTCCTGCGGTCGCGGCAGGCTGAAGTGGAGCGTGGTCGACGATCGGAACGGGTTCGGCGAGTTCTGCAGGAGCGCGAGGCTCGGCGCGGCGAGTCCTTCATCGACGGCGACAGGATTCTGGAACGGGATGGTCAACACCGCGATGCCGCGGCTTGCGCAGCTCATCCACAGCTCGTATCCCTCCGGTATGATGTTGACCTCCATGTCGAGCACGATGTAGTGCGGCATCCCGCCCCATTGCCACTCTCCATTCGGCGGCGCAGGGAAGAGCCCAACCTGTGTTCCGTCCCACCAGAGGAGTCCGGCGTTGATAAACGGCCAATCCGTGTTGTACACCATCCATACCCGACCGTCGGGCGTCACCCTGCCAGGAGTGACAATTGGCGTTGGGAATGGCCAATCGGCGTCGCTGCTTTGCCAAATCTCATGTGTGCCCGTGTTCGCATCGATCCGGATCAGCGCGCCGCTCGTTCCGTCTGTCGCTCCAACCCAGCAGATGTCGTTGTGATCGACCGCCAGACCCTGGAACTGGTAGAACCCGAGTTCGGGCACGTCGTCCATCGAGAAAGTGAAGCTCGACGTTCCATCGGTGCGCAGAATCTCCGCCCCGCTCGCGCACCAGATGGTTCCAGGACGATCCGGGTCGCTCTGGAGAGAAGCGCCACCACCGCCAACAAGTATCCCATCGCCCTCGAAGATCCACAGGCCACCATAATGACCGATGCCCCAGAGGCGGCCGAGTGAGTCCTCGACGTACTGCCGCATCTGATCCTGTCCGCCGGGGAGCTGGGTCCACGACGTTCCGTCGAATTCGTGCGTGAACTGGTTGATCGGGTTGGCGACGACGCGGCCATTGGAGGGGCGCACGTAGACCGCCTCGCTTTGAGGCGCTCCGGGCCACGGCCAGGGCTCGGTCAAGCCGTAGCCATCCTGGTTGACGAACCCAGTCCAGCGCGTCCCGTCGAACTTGACCATGCCGCCAATGGCTGGACCCGCGTTGGCGCAGGCGTACACGTCGCCAGTCTGCGGGTCGATCGCCACGTCATTGTTGAAGAGGTCGAACTGGCTCGTGTTGGTGACGCGGTAGCGCTGCCAGACGCCGGTCTCGGCATCGCGCCGGAACACTCCCCCGGTAAACGTACCGCTCAACCAAATGTTGCCAGCCGCATCGATATCAGGGCCAGTGATGAATCCGCTGGCCGGTTCTGGTCCCAAATTGATCCACGCCGTGCCGTCGAAGCGGTAAAGGTCCGCGTAGCCGTCCACCAGGAGCGCTTGCATATTTCCGAACGCGCGGACCGCAGCGTATGGGACTTGCGGATGCCGTGGCGGCAGGGGCGGAGTGACCCACGTACCGTTCGGCCGAATGCAATCCAGTATCTCTTCGCCTTGATTGCCGAACCACCTGGTCATCCAGACGTTTCCGGCCTCATCCGCCGCGTCCTGCGACTGCAACGACGCCGGCTGGCCCTCGCCGAACGAGTAGGTCGTCCAGGTGTTCGTGACGCTATCCCACCGCTCCATCCCGTCGTAACCTTCGAGGTCGCTCCATATGTAGTAGCCACCGCCAGGCTTGGGTTGGGCGGCGATTCTGCTGCCACCGCGTCCATTCATATGGGTCCACTGTTTGGTCGCCGGGTTGTACCGAGTCAAGCCGCCGCCCGCCCAGATCGTCGACTCCGCGGAGATCCAGATCGATCCATCCGGCGCGAGCGCGATGTCTCGCGTCAGTCCACCCGGCAGGGCGGAGTTTCCGGGGCCGAACCGCACGAGCGAGCTTGGCCCGGCCGCGAGGTTCATCCGCAGCGCCCCGCGCCATGTGCCCATCCAGAGGTTCCCCTGCTGGTCTGCCACCATGTCCGTTACCCGGCTGACACCAACATCGTTCGCACTCCCGATCACCGGGTAGTCGATGTTGGAGACGTTGATCCAGCGGTTTTCAGCCTGAATGAATTTGGCGACGCCGCCCTCTTCGGCGGTTGGGTTGTATCCTCCGATCCATGGATCGCCGTCCGCATCGATGAAGATCGCCTCGTTGTAGTCGCCCTGGATGCCGGTGTTTCCCGGGCGGTAGTATCGCCACGACTCGCCCGTCGCACGGGCGAGGGTGGCGCTTGTGAGCACCAGCAACAGCACAACGCTTGAAGCAACCCATGTTCGCATGATGTTTCGTCTCCTCGTTGGTGTTCTGCGTCAGCGAATGACGCTCATCTTGCGCGTGAGGTTGCGCTCCGGCGTTATCAGCTTGTAGAAGTACGTGCCGCTCGTGACGGCGCGACCGCTCTGATCGGTTCCGTCCCACGTCATTTGATGTTCGCCGCCGGCCAATCGTCGATCGACGAGCGTGCGCACGAGCCGCCCCGACACGTCGAACACGGAGACCTGCGCCTCCTGCGGTCGCGGCAGGCTGAAGTGGAGCGTGGTCGACGATCGGAACGGGTTCGGCGAGTTCTGAAGGAGCGCGAGACTCGGCGCGGCGAGTCCTTCATCGACGGCGACAGGATTCTGGAACGGGATGGTCAGGACCGCGATGCCGCGGCTTGCGCAGACCATCCAGAGTTCGTACGCGCCGGGGATCTCGCGGACCTGCAGTTCGCGGATCTGGGCGTGCGGAAGGCCGCCCCACTGCGGCTCGCCGTTGACCGGGGCCGGATAGTAGCCCGAGTTCACTCCGTCGAACCAGCAGAGGCCGTTGGGACCGCCGCCCCATCCGCCGGGATCGAACATCCCGAACCAGACGCGCCCGTCGGGCGTGACGGCCCACGGGCTCGCCCCAATACACGAGATCCCGCCCAGATCCTCGAAGTACTCGTAGGAGCCCGTGCTGGCGTCGAGCTTGAACACGCCTTGCGTCGAGCCGAGCCACGCGATCCCGTCCGGCCCCGCGGCGACCGTGCCGAAGATGTCGCTCTGCGTGTCCAGCTCGGGAAACTGCGTGTAGTCGCGCGAGAATCGATACGCGCCGTCGGTCCGGATCACCTCGGCGTATGTGCTCACCCAAACGGTTCCCGCACGATCCGGATCCATCTGGATGTTGTTCCCCCACGTCCCGTTGTTCGGCACCGAGACCCAGTTCAATCCGTTGTGGTAGCGCAGCTCGAAGTAGTTGCCGAGAGACCAGAGACGGCCATTGGAGTCCTCGACGAGTCCGCGGCTCTCGCTCATCCCGTTGAGGTTGGTCCAGTTCGCGCCGTTCCATTGGTGGATGCCGCCATAGGTCGGGTTCACCGACACGTTCCCGTTCGAGGGACGGAATCCCACGGCCTGGCTGTTGTCGGTCGGGAAGGGCCACGGTACGCCGAGCCCGTAGGTGTAGTTGTTGAATCCGGTCCAGCGCTCGCCGTCGAACATCGTCGCGCCGCCGTATCCCGGGCCCGCATTCGCGCAGGCCCAGACGCGGCCGGTCGCGGGATCGAGGGCGAGATCGGTATTGAACGAATCGTACTGGCTCGTGTTCGTCACGCGGTAGCGTTGCCACACTCCCGTTCCCGCATCGCGTCGCGCGGCGCCTCCGGTTCCGCTCGCCCAGACAGTGCCAGCCGCGTCGATCTCGAGGTCATACGTGTAGCCGCCGGCGCGCCAAATGCCGAGGTCCAGCCACGACGTCCCGTTGAAGCGCCAGATCCGCCCGTTGCCGTCGGCCAGCAGCGCCTCGCGGTCTCCGAAGGCGCGGAACGCCCAGATCGAGGGATTGCCGCCGGGGATCGGCGGCTGGGCGGGCGTGACCCAGGTGCCGTCCGAGCGACGGTAGTCGAGCGAGTAGACCGCCGTGCCGCCGTTGAATTGCACGAACCGCGTCATCCAGAGATTGCCGGAATCGTCGAGGTTCTCGCGGCCCGGCATGCCGAGCATGCTGCCCGGAGTGAACGAGAATTCGTAGTAAGTCCAGAGGTTGGTGTCCGAATCGAATGCGACGACCGACGCGCCGTTGTCCGCGTCGCCCCAAACGATGTAACCGCCGCCCGGCTTGGGCTGGACCTCGACCGCATAAACGTTCCAGACGAGGATCGGCCAGTTGTTGCCTCCCTGCGGCGGATTCCCGCCGGTCCAGTAGTGCCAGTCGGTCGTCCCCGGCGTGTGGCGCACGATACCCCCGGAGCTGCCTCCGAATCCGAGGAGCGCGAACCAGATCTTCCCATCGGGCGAGATCTCGAGATCGCGGCAGCCGCCGTTGGCGATCGCCGGGCTGGCCGACGCGAAGTTCACGAGAGACGATGGGCCCACAGCGGGGTCGAAGCGCAGAACGCTGCGCCAGGTCGACATCCAGAGCCGGCCCTGCGCGTCCTCGACGAAGTCGCTCACGCGTGTCGTCCCGGTGAGATTGGGATGCCCGATCACCGGGTAGTCGATGTTGGAGATGTTGATCCAGCGGTTCTCCGCCTGGACGAACTTCGAGACGCCGCCCTCTTCGAAGGAGGCGTCGTAGCCGCCGATCCAGGGATCGCCGTTGTCGTCGAGCCAGATCGCGTCGCAGTAGTCGCCCTGGATGCCGGTGTTCCCGGGGCGGTAGTAGCGCCATGTCTCTTCGGGGGGCTGGGCGGCTGCCGGCGCGGCCGCGGCCGCGAGCGCGACCCCGACGACGATTCGGATCGCCCGAGCGAGGCCGCCTGCGTTCTGCTTCTTCATGATCGATCCCTCCCCATTGAGTGCCGACGACGCAGGGGCCCGCTTCGCGACGCGTCTTGCGGCGCGAGGATGCCCGCGGTCGGCGGCAGACAGCGGCCGACCCGAACTGGACCCGCTGGATGTAATGGCCTACGCGTCAGGCGGCATACGGACCGCCTGTCACCGCGCCCTGGGAGGGATTGAGTCGGGGGCTCAAGTGCGCGAAGTGGTGTAGCGAAACTAGGAATTTTGATACAGGCGCACAATGGCCCGGACGCGGCAAGCCGAGCCGCGCGACAGTCGGGACGATCTCGGCGGACTAGTCGTTCGCCGCTTCTGGCCAGCCGACGACCAGCCGTACCGGCTCTTTGCTGGTGATGTCCATGTTGACGAGGAATCGCTGGCCGTCACGCGTCACGTCGTAGAAGGGGAGTGGCGCCCAGCGCACCGCCGTCGAGAAAAGCTTGCGCGGCGTTCCGGCGCGGAACCGAGGTTCCGTCTCGATCGCGACCGCCATCACGTCGCGTTCGGTGACGTAGTACAACTCGCGCCCGTCGGCGCGCCACCGCGGCGCCGCACCCTGGCCGACCGACACCTGCCAGCGCTCCTCGCTTCCGCCCAGCCGCGCGACGAACACAGCCTCTTCTCCGCGATTCATCGACGCGTACGCGAGCCAGCGGCCGTCATCCGAGATCTCCGCCGCGTACTCGTCCGCGTCCGTATCGAAGAGCCGCGCGGGCGCGCGCTCGCCGCGTAGCGGGATCGACCAGAGGTCGGATTGGCCGGGGCCGTCGCCACTCCCGTCGCGCCGCGTCACGATGACCGACTCCCCGTCCCGCGTACAGGCCTGCGGGTACAGCCCGTCCTCCGCGTCGAACACGCGTGCCGGCGGCTCGCCGGAGTCGATCGACATGCGGAACAAGTCATTCAGACCACTCTCATCGCTGATGTAGACGAACGCGTTTCCGTCCGGCGTCCAGCGCGCGCCCCCCTCGGACATCTTTCCCTGTGTGAGTCGTCTGCGCGCGTGGCGCTCGAGATCTTCAATCCAGATGTCGCTCGGGTCGCCGATGCTCAAGAGGACCGAGCGGTCGTCGGGAGAGAATTCGATTTCGTAGTGGTCGTCCGGCCCGCCCAGCCTCGACAGTTCTCGTCCTTCGCGATCGAACCAGACGAGCGCCGACGGGGAGTAGTCCTCGCCGAGCACGTACGCGAGCACGCCACCGTTCGCCGATGCCGTGAAGACGCCCTGGAAGAAACCCTTCTCCATGCAAACGCCTTTCGCGAGCACGATCGGATCGCCCGAAAGCGAGAGCGACTTCAGATCGAATCGTTGCGCGACGAGATCGCGCCCGCGCAGGAAGAGAATGTGTCCGTCGGCGAGGATCGCCTGCGCGCGCGTGCGCAAGAGGAGTCGCGGCGGTTCGCCGGCGAGCGACCCGATGTAGATCGCGTTCTCGCCGCTCGTCAGATCGGTCCCGTGCACGCCGACGAGGTAGAGGAAATGTTTGCCGTCGGGAAGAACATGCGGGAGGCGGTGGGTTGTTTCCCCCCGCGCGGAGTCGAGCACAGTGACGGCCTGCGGCACGCCGCCCGTAGCGGCGACGCGGTAGATCGGATCCCGCCACCCGGGCGTGAAGAGGATGGTGCCGTCGACGCCCCAGCTTGCGCCGCGCATTTCATCCGCGTCGCACAACGCAACGATGGCGCCGCCGTCGATCGACATGATCTGCAGCTTGTTGTTCGACCGAAAGCCGATGTTCTTTCCATCGGGGGACCAGAATGGGTACATCGCCCACTGCGTGCCCGCAATCGAACGCTTCGAGCCGTCGCGAAGATCCTGGATCCAGAGAAGCGCCTCGCCGCCCGAGTCGGCGGCGCTGTAGACGAGCATCGACCCGTCCGGTGACAGCGCGAGCGAGCCCGCGAACGGACCGCCGAGCACGAATTCGGAGGATGTCGTCGGCGGCGTGATCGCGGCGCTGACCGTGCGCGCGTTCGCTGTGCCTTGCGCACCGCCCGCGCCGCGGCCGGCCGGGCGCACGACGAGCGCGAGGCCCACCGCGGCGAGGAGGGCGATCGCGGCGACGATCCAC
>JBJXGV010000014.1:0-66843 GCA_046160485.1 bacterium
GCCGACGACGCGGGGCGCACGCGCGGCGCCGCGCCCGCGCCTCCGGCCGCGCCGCGAACGCCCGCCGCATCGAGCCGGCTCAGCAAATCGCCGAGATCCACCGACGCGTCGAGCGCGACCATCTCGAAGAACGCGAGTTCGAGCAGCACGCGCGGGTGCGCGCTGCGCCGCATCTCGCGCTCGGCCGCCGCGAGGATGCGCGCGAGCCGCAACACATCCGCACCCGCGAACGCCTTCGTCTGCTCGCGCAACCGCGCCACCATCTCGGGCGACGCGTCGAGAATCTCTCCCGGTGACTCCCCCGCCGACACGATGAAGAGCGAGCGAAGATGATCGAGCATCCCCGCGGCGATCTCGACGAGATCAGCGCCGCCGTCGATCGCCGTCGCGAGGTTCGCCGCCGCCGCCGCTGCATTCTTCTCCGCGATCGCGCGCGTCAGCTCGAAGTAGAGATCGCTGCCGACGACGCCGAGCACCTCTTCGGCCTGCGCGCGGCTTGCGCCCTTCCCCGCGAACGAGATCACCTGGTCGAGCAAACTCTCCGCGTCGCGAAGCCCGCCGTCGGCGCGCCGCGCGATGAGGTAGTAGACATCGTCCTGGAGCGCGAACTCTTCCTTCGCGCCGATCTCGCGCAAGCGTCCGACGATCGCCTCCGTCGGAATGCGCCGAAAATCGAACCGCTGGCAGCGCGAGAGAATCGTCGCAAGCACCTTCGAGGGCTGCGTCGTCGCGAAGACGAAGACAACGTGCGGCGGCGGCTCCTCGAGAATCTTGAGGAGCGCGTTCCACGCCTCGTTCGTGAGCATGTGGACTTCGTCGACGATGTAGATGCGCTTCTTGCCGGGCGACGCGGCGTAGCGCGCGTTCTCGCGCAGGTCGCGGATCTCGTCGATGCCGCGATTCGACGCGCCGTCGACTTCGACGACGTCGAGCGAGCGCCCCGCCGCGATGTCGGTGCAGTAGCCGCACGTCCCGCATGGTGCGGGCGTCGGCCCCTTCTCGCAGTTGAGCGACTTGGCGAGAATGCGCGCGGTCGATGTCTTGCCGACGCCGCGCGGCCCCGTGAAGAGGTACGCGTGCGCCAGCCGCCCCTGCGTGATCGCGTTCGTCAGCGTGCGCGCGACGTGATCCTGCCCGACGAGTTCATCGAACGTTTGTGGCCGGTACCGCCGGGCGAGAACGAGATACTCCACGTGGCGTCCTTTCGGGCCGAACGAAAAGAAAAGGGGCCCGGTACCGATCAAGCACCCCTACGGCGCCCGCGAGGCTTTGCTTACCGCTGCTACCTTCCGGTCCTGACGGGGTTCACAAACTCACGTCGCGCAGGACCCGACCAAGCCTTTGAGCCCCACTCATTGCGACAAACTGGCGATGACTTACGAACGAACAATCGTGCCGATGTTCGCGCTCGGCAGATCGGGACTGCGGGCCGCCCGAATCGGACGGCCCGCTCCCATTTTGGTGGAGATGAGCGGGATCGAACCGCTGGCCTCCTCGTTGCGAACGAGGCGCTCTCCCAGCTGAGCTACATCCCCACATGAATCGTGCGCGCTGTTCGTGCCGCGCGGCGCGCCCGCGCTTCCGAAGCCGAATGCAATGGCGGAGAGAGAGGGATTCGAACCCTCGAGGAGTTGCCCCCTACGTGATTTCCAGTCACGCCGATTCGGCCGCTCTCGCATCTCTCCCGAATGGGCCGATCCTAACCCAAGTCTCCCCGGCGCGGGGAGTCAAAAACTGGCGGAGAGAGAGGGATTCGAACCCCCGGTACCGTTGCCGGCACAGCGGTTTTCGAGACCGCCCCATTCGACCGCTCTGGCATCTCTCCGAGCGAGAGCGGAAAGTAGCACGGCGAAGCGGGGCGGTTCAAGGCGATCCGCGCACGCCGCGGAGACCGACCCGGCGCTCCCGTCGGCGTTTTCGTGTGGCGGGTTGGGCGGCGATTTTGCGGCTGTACTCTGTAGACGGGTGCACATTCACGATCACACCGCTCTCGGAGGACACAATGCGCGACTTGCTTCGCTTGAACATCGCTCGACATCCGATCGCTTCCCGCGTCGCGCACACGGTCCTCGCGGCCGTCAGCGCGGCCGTCTTTCTCGCGCTCGCCGCGCCGCGCAGCGCGGTCGCCGTCGCGTTCGAGATCGAGCGCGTCGACGGCGATTCGGTCTCGATCTCGAGCCAGTTGGCGTTCGCGCTCGGCTCCGACGGCACGCCGCACGTTGCGTACGCGTACGACTCCGAGGGCGCCCGCTACGCGCGCAAGACGAACGGATCGTGGGCGTACGAGCGAATCGACTTCGGGTTCTTCGCCGAGGGCGCGTACCCATCGATGCGGCTCGACGCCGCGAGCAATCCGCGAATCGTCTACCAGTTGATCAACCTCCAGTCGCCGTTGTATGTCCGCAAGAGCGGCGGCGCGTGGATCGCCGAGGTGCCGCAAGTCGCGGAGCAATCGGGCCTCTACATCTCGATGCGGCTCGACTCGCAGGACCTGCCGCATTTCACCGACTTCGTGGGCGGCCTCACGTACATGATTCGCTACCACCGCCGCGTCGGGGCGGGTTGGATCACCGAGACGGTCGAGTTCGTCAACGATATCGGCGTGTCGGGAAGCGCGCTCGCGCTCGACGCGAACGATGACGCGCACGTCACGTACAACGGGCCGGGCGGAGTGCTGCGGTACGCGCGGCGCACGGGCGGCGCGTGGACGATCGAGACGCTCGACCCGGGCGGCGGCATCTGGTCGCCGATCGAGATCGATGCGAACGGCAACGCGTGCGTCGCGTACACGGCCGCGAGCGGCATTCGTTACGCGAGGCGCACGGGCGGCGCGTGGAGCATCGAAACGGCCGTCACGAACGGAGTGTTCGGCTTCAGTACTCTCTCGCTCGCGCTCGACGCGCAGGACGAGCCGCACATGACCTATGCCCCCGGCTTCAGCGGAGATCTTCACTATGCGCGGCGTGAAGCCGGCGCCTGGATCGAAGAAGTCGTCCTCGATACCACGAACTCCGTGGGATACACGAATGTGCTCGTGCTCGACTCGGACGGCCGCCCGCACATCGTCTTCGGCGACGGAACCGCGGCAGACGTGTTGTACGCGCATCCCCCATCGACGACCGGTGTCGAGCGCGCCGACGCGCGGAGCCGCGCGGCGCGCCTCGTGATCGCGCCGAACCCGTCGCGCGACGGCAGCGTTGTGATTCGTGTCGACGGCGACGGCGCATTCGCGTCGCCGCGGGAAGCGCGGCCGATTGGCATCGTCGAGGCGTTGATCGCCGATACGTCGGGGCGCGTCGTTCGGCGTTTAAGCGCGAGCGCCGCGGCGAGCGCCGACGTTCGATTCGCCTGGGACGGACGCGACAGCGACGGGCGCGCCGTCGGCACGGGGAACTACTTCGTACGTGTCGCGGGCGCGATGCGTGACCACACACCCGCGGCGGGAAAGCTGCTCATACTGCGATAGGTCTTCGACCGCACGCGCCGGCCGCGAGCGGGCGCGGATGGAATATTCGACATGAACGGGTTTGCGATCCGCAGCCGTCACGCCCCATCTCGGGTGCCCCAAAGTCGTTGACGACGTCCGTCGAGTGCGACGATCTTCTGATCCATGCGTACGATGATCGCGCCCACAGCGAGCGGCCATCCTCGGGCGCGGCGGCTCTCGCACTGATGCCGTCACGAACTCTCGGGGGATCGACGGAATCAGCCGCTCCCGTGCGGAGTCGCCGAAGCATCGGATGGGTCATCGCCGCTGCGTTGCTCCTTCACGCGTCGATGGTATGGATTACGTGGCGCGCAGACACGGCGCTCGTGACCGACTCGATGGCCTACATCGACGCGGCGCGGAGTATCGCCGCGGGCCACGGGTTCGTCACGCACGTCATCCCACTTCGCTTCGGCGGAGAGGGCCTCGCCCCGTTCACGACGCATCCGCCGGGATACCCGCTGCTGATTGCGTTGCTGCTCCTCGCCGGCGTCCCCGCGCAGATTGCGCCGATCCTCCTCTCGTCTGTCGGATCGGCGATGTCGGTCGCGCTTTTCGTCCTCCTCGCGCGGCGGATCTTCCCGGCTGCCGCCGCGCTGCTCGCCCTTCTCTATGCGATCTCCTACCCAATGGCCGAGATCGGAACCCTCGCGTTGACGGAGCCGCTCTTCTTGTCCGCTCTCTTCGCTGCGATTCTTGTTGGCACCGGGGGTGACCCGCACCCGTACCCGGGCTCGCCGCGGCGCGCCTTCTGTGCGGGACTCCTGTCCGGTTCGCTCCTGGGCCTGCGATATGCCGGCATCACCGCCCTCGGGGTCCTCGGGGTCTTCGCGGTGCAAGGTGTCTTTCGCCGCGACGCCGGCGAACGCGGCGCGGCGCGGCGCGCGCTCATCGCATGGGGCGCCGGTGCGCTCGCGACGAGCCTCCCGGCGATCTTCGCCCTCATCGCCGGCCGAGGGCCCGCGAAGTACGCTCCCGGCGGCGACACCGTTCTGAACAACATTCTTTCGTGCGCGGCGCACGTCGCGGACGACGTCGTCATCGCCGCACCTGGGCTTTCGGCGCCAGTTTGGATTTCCGCACCTCTCGGTGCCGCGCTTCTCGCCGTTGCGGCCTTGCTGGCGTGGCGACGACGATCCCCGCCGTGCGGCGCGGCCACGCGCTCCGCCGCAACGCAGGCGGCGTTCGCCATCGTCGCGACGTTTCCCTTCGTCTACCTCGCGTGGGTCGCCTGGGTTCGCACGTTCGTCTATCTCAATTCATGGCCCAGCCGGCATCTTCTTCCCGCGTATCCATTCCTGCTCATCCTCCTCGCGGCTGTTTTCCGCAGGCCCGCATCGACGAACGGGGGCGCTCGCTGGCAACGAATCGTTCCGCCGATTCTCGTCGGGTTCGTCCTTTGGTACTCGGCGGGGAATCTGGCGCAGGCACTCGACGATTCGCGGCTTCCGCGGCCGGCGATCGACCTGGGCGGAGTGCCGGAATGGATCGAGGCGCACGCTCCGGCCGAGGACGCGATCATCGCTACGGAGGCCCATGACCTCGCGTACGCCCTCCCGAATCGGCGCGTGATATCACTCGTTCGAAGGCCCTATCGCGTGGACGAACTGGAGCGCTCGGACGTCGAGCGTCTCCACCGTGAGCAGGGCGCGCGATGGCTCGTCCTCCTCCGCGCCAGATCCGCCGAAGTGTTCAGCGGATCGTACGGTGACTACGTGAGGTCCCTCGTCGAATCGAAGGATTTGCGGGACTTCCGACTCGCGGCCGCGCTCCCCGGCGGTCTCGTGTTCGAGATCGCGCGCTGAAAGCACGATAGTCCGTTCACTTTGGCGGGCGCCGGGCGCGCGCGTCATGTGAACGCCCGGCCGGACGGTCGTTCGGTAGAGCGCGGTTTCGCGTCCGGGCTGCGTGGTGCCCGGCGCCAGCCGCCGGCGTTACGCGCCCCGGGTCGCCGCCGGGGCGGCGCTCGCCTGCGGCGCCGCGTCGCCGAGCGCCTCGCGGATCGCAGCCAGGAGTTCGGCGTTGTCGGCCGGCTTCTGGAAGTAGGCGGCGGCACCGGCCTGCATCATCCGGTCCCGGTGCACCGACGGCTCCGCCGCGCTCAGCACGATGACCGGAATACACGCCGTCGGAGTCATGCTGCGCAGCCGCTGAAACACCGTGTGGCCGTCGCCTCCCGGAAGCCCGATATCGAGCAGAACGAGGTCCGGCTTCTCCGTGCGGACCACTGAGATCGCCTGCATTGCATCGCTCGCGCCGACGACCCGGTACCCGCAGGCGCCGAGCCGGACGCGCAACCCCGCCTGCTGATCTCGATCGTCGTCGACGATTACAATCGTTCTCGCACTCATGTCACACAGCCCCTTCGCGACACAGTTCATCAACGTGGCCGTCCAGCGTTCGGACGATTTCCGCCGCCACCCCGTCCCGATTCGCAGCGCTCGATGATCCCGGCAGTGTCAGGATGCTCGGCGCGACGCGCGCCTCGTACCCGGCGCCTCGCAAGAGTTCACAGCGCGATAGCCGGTTCTCGATGCGTCGAACGATCCGATTGACTCCATCCTCGTTGGCCATCGCGATGATCACGAATGTCTCCCCGCGCTCGGCGTTGCCGAGTCGCGGAAGGAGAACGTCCATCGCCGGGTGCACCGACACGCTCACGGCCTCCCACGCGGCGTCCATCGCCGGCTTCGGGTCGGCGGCCGGTGTCGCGGAGCCGGCCGGAACGAGGTCGACCGTGATGACCGCGTAGGTGCCGTGCGCGAGGTTCTCCGCCGTCAACAGCGGCGTCAGGAGAGACTCGAGCGCGAACACCGGCAGGGTGAAGGAGAACCGGCTTCCCTTGCCCTTCTCGCTTTCGACCCAGATGCGCCCGTCCTGGCGCTGCACGAGTTCCTTGGCGATATAGAGCCCGAGCCCGAGCCCGTTCCGGCTCCTCTGCGTCTCGCATTTGGCCTGGTAGTGCTGCTCGAAGACGCGGCGGCAGTCCGTCGCGAAAAGGCCGCAGCCCGTGTCGCTCACCGTGACACGGACCGCCCCAGGCTCCTCGGGCCGCACGCAGACCTGCACGGTGATCGATCCGCCCTCCGGCGTGAACTTGATGGCATTTTCGATGAGATTGCTGAGGATCTGCCGCACCCGTGTCGCGTCGCCGACGACTTCTGGAAGGTCCGCCGAGACCTCCGACGAGAGCGTCAGGCTGTTCGCCTTCGCCGTCACGCCGAGGGAGCGCACGAGATCCGCGGCGATCTCCTCGACCCGGATTCTGCGGCGATCCACCGTGAGCTTGCCCGCCTGCGTGCGCGTCAAGTCGACAAGGTCGCCGATCATCTGGCGCAGCTGGTCGGTGTTGCGAAGCACGATGCCGAGATACTCCCGCTGCTCCTTCGTGAGAGGCCCGCCGATCTCGTCGAGCAGGATCGTGACGAACTGGTAGATCGGCGTCAGGGGCGAACGAAGCTCGTGCGACACGTGCGAGACGAATTGATCCTTCAGCTCGAGCTGCTCCCGCTGAGTGCGCCGCAGATCCGACTCGGTGCGCGCAAGCGCCCGCACGCTCCGCTCCATGAGAATCAGGTTGCGGCGAAGCTCGAGCTGCGCGACGACTTGGCGGCCCAGAACACCGAGGGCGCGCCGCTGCTCGTCGGTGATCGTGCGCGGGATCTTATCGATGACGCAGAGCGTGCCGATCGCGTTGCCATCCGCCATGACGAGCGGTGTCCCCGCGTAGAAGCGAATCCCGGGTTGCCCCGTCACCAAAGCGTTGTCGGCGAAGCGCGCATCGAGCGTCGCGTCTTCGACGATGAGCTGCTCGTCCTGCGTCCGGATGGCGTGCGCGCAGAACGCCACGTCGCGCGAGGTTTGCTGCACTTCGAGCCCGAGGATCGACTTGAACCACTGGCGATCTTCATCGACGAGGCTGATCGCCGCGATCGGCGTGCCGCAAATCTCGGATGCCAGGAGCGTGAGGTCGTCATAGCTCATCTCCTTCGGCGTATCGAGAATCCTGTATCTGCGCAGCGTCTCGAGGCGCTCGCGTTCGTGTGCCGGCTCGGCTGCTCGCACTCGTTCGTTCCCTTTCGGAAGGTAGGCGGATTGGCGTGGGTGTACACCGATTATCGGAAGACGGACGATGTTGCTGAAGCGGCGGCGGCAATCGCTGTCGCCGACTCGCCCGCGCCCGGCGTGCGGCGCAGAGCGAAACGACGCCGCCGCGACACACGCACTCCGTGCCGCGGCGGCTTTCCCTTACGCGCGAGAGTCGAAGCTCGGCGCGCGCGCTATCGCCGAATCAACCGAACGACCGGCTCGGACCTCCCTCCGAGCGGACGGGCGAAGTAGACGCCCGCCGAAACGCGCTCGCCCGAGTCCGCGACACCGTCCCATGTCGGGCCGGCGAAGCGCGCGCGCAACCGCCCGGACACATCGAACACGCCCCACTTCGCATCCGACAACTCGACGCTCACCCCTTCGAGCCGCACGACGCCGAACGAGGGATTCGGCACGACCCGGACGACCGGCTCCGGCATCACCGGCGGCTCGTCGATTCCGGTCGGCGCGAGCGGCGTCATCAAGATCGCGCCGATGGGCCCCGAGAATCCCTGCCGCGCCCCCGCGACGATCTGCCGCGAATTATTGATGCCGTTTGCGCCGCCGTACTGGACGTAGTACTCGCCTTCGCCCGGCGCGATCAGGCTTCCGAGCATGAAGTATCCCTCGTCGACGAAGGTCACGCCGGATGTCGTCGTGTAGTAGTACGAGAGCGCGTCACCGCGATCGTTCATCGCCGTCGCGCTCGCCGCCGTCGGCGCGCATCCGCCCAGAAACTCCCAGCCCACGACCTCCCGGCAACGCACGGGAAAGATGCTGCAGCTCGAATAGCCCGAGACGTAGCCGCAGATCTCGCTCGCGTTGTTGATCGCGCTCGAGACGACGCCCTGCCAGTTGCCGGCCGGCAGCGGAATCGTCGTGATGACACCGGTGTCGAGATCGAGAAGGCGGTTGCCCGTTACGACGACGCGCTCATCGTTCACATCCACGCCGAGCATTCCCGACGCGAGGGCGACCGGCCCCTGCGGCGTGAAGTGCACGCCGTTGGAGAGATTCCATCCCCAGAATCCCGACGCACCGACGATGTCGCCGACGTTGTTGATCGCGGACGCGGAGCTGTACGGATCGCCGGGGAGCCCGCTCAACACGTCGACCTCGTACCCGCCGGCGACGGGCCGCCACACCGCGGCGGTCGGCTGCGTGATGACGTACTGGTTCGCGCACACCGCTCCGACGATGACGCCCGCGTCGTTGATGTCGTGCGCGCGAGATGTCTGCATCCCCGCCGGCAGGGGCAGGTACTCGAACGGCTGGCCGTTGCGCGAGACTCCGGCGCGGAGCGCCGTCCCGTCGGGCGAAACGCTGCCGCAGACGTCGCCGCGCTCGTTGATTCCCGTTCCCGTCCAGCCGGCGCCGAGGAAATCAACGCGATAGCTGGGGACGTCCGCGCGCGCGATGGCCGCGATGCAGATCAGCGCCGTACCGATCACTGCGATTCGTTTCATCGATTCCTCCTCGGATGGATCGCGCGATTGATACCGTGGCCGCGCTCCAGCTTCTGGCGGTTGCAAAAACGTTCGGGGGGCCGAGCGCGAATCAGCATCGGCCGTGCCGGTTCGCGCGCGTGGGCGCGATCCGTGGCCCCGCCGCAACGCGATGCGATGACGCGAACTGCGGGAGGCTCGGCGAGACCGCGCGACCGTGTGCCCCGCGGAAGAAGATCTCGATGTACATCCTGTCGCCGCCGCGGCGCGCGCCAGGCCATCGTGTCACTCGAGAGTAGGAGATTGCTCGTGAATCCGGCTTTCGATTTGACGAGGCGGCGCGTCAGCACGAGCTTCGCCGAAGGCTCACCTGGATGATCGAGCGACCCGTCGCCTTCTGCTAACATGAGCGACCGATGGCATCCCTCGATCACGAAGGCTTGATGCGTCGGGCCATCGCGCCGACGGCGATTCGTCCGCCTCGCCGCTGAGGGCCGCACACGAGGCATTGCACGCGGTTCGGCACGAGCCACAGAGGGCGAGGGAGAGACAGATGCGTGTTCCGGACGAAATCGCGGGCGAGCCCGTCCCGGATCCTGGTTCGGGCGAGGACCTCGACAGCGTCATCAGGCGGCTGGTCGACAGCCAGCTCTACGGCGTGCTGTGCACGCAAGGCCAGGGGCAACCTTACGGGTCGCTGGTGGCGTACGCCATGACCAGTGACCTCGCTTCAGCGGTCTTCGCCACGCAGAGGGCCACCAGGAAGTACCACCTGCTCTCGGAGTGCGTCCACGTGGCGCTCGTCGTCGACAACCGGTCGGCGCTCCCCGGCGAACTCATGGACGTCGAAGGCGTGACGGCGACCGGCCGCGCGCACGAAGTGCCGGCGGGGTCCGAATTCGAGCGCTGGTCCCGCCTGCTCACCGACCGGCACTCCTACCTCAACACGTTCGTCCGTTCTGCGTCGTGCGCGCTCTTCCGAATCGACATCGTTCGCTACTTCCACGTCACCCGCTTTCAGGAGGTCCGGCAGTGGGTGCCCAACCGTCCTGCATAATCCCTCTCGCCGAGGCGGCTGGCGCGGGAGACCGGATGGTTGGCGGCAAGGCGGCCAGCCTCGGCTCGCTCATCCAGGCGGGATTTAAGGTCCCCCGAGGATTCTGCATCACGACCACGGCGTACGAGCAGTTCATCGCCGAATCCGGCCTCAGCGCGCACGTGGCGATGGAGCTGGGCCGCAAGCCTCTGGAAGCGATGCGGTGGGAGGAACTGTGGGACGCCGCGCTGAGGATACGATCCGCGTTCCTGCGAGCTCCCGTCCCGGATTCCGTCGGCGAACAGATCCGCCGGGCCCTGGCGGACCACATCGGCGATGACGCCGTGGCTGTTCGTTCGTCAGCGCCCGGGGAAGACTCGAAGCAGCGGTCCTTCGCCGGGCTGCACGAGTCGATCGTCGGAGTGAAAGGCGAATGCGCCGTCCTCGACGCGGTGCGAACCGTCTGGGCCTCGCTGTGGTCGGATGCGGCGCTCCTCTATCGGCGCGAGCTGTCGCTCGACCCGAATCTCAGCCGGATGGCGGTGCTCGTTCAGGCCGTGGAACTGTCGGATCGCTCGGGCGTGGCCTTCGGCCGCGACCCGCGCAGTCCGGACGCCGACCGTGCTGTGATCGAGGCCGTGCCGGGCCCGTGCGCGCTCTTGGTCGACGGCTCGGTGGACCCGGATCGCTGGATTCTGACGCGAACCTCGGGCGAGTTGGTCGAGTGGCGGGCAGGGCGCCGCGGAACGGACGAGGAGAAACCGCTGCTGGGCACGCGGGATCTGAAACAGTTGCTCGGCGCGCTTCGCCGCATCGAGACGCTGTTCGCGTGGCCGCCCGATGTCGAATGGACCGGTCGAGCGCCGGACACGGTGCTCCTCCAGGCCCGGCCCATCACGAGCACGCCGCCCGACACCGAAGACGAGCGCGGCTGGTACTTGACGCTGCGACCCAATCTGCGTCGTCTCTCGGTGCTCGCCGCACGCGTCTCCGACGAGCTGATTCCCGCTCTGGAATCAGAAGGCGCGCGTTTCGCGGCGACCGATCTCGCGGTGTGCACCGACGCCGAACTGGCCGCGGCCCTGCTCGAGCGCTCCGACGCGCTGCGCCGGTGGAAGACCATCTACTGGGACGAGTTCATTCCGCTGGCACACGGTGTCCGGCAGCTCGCGCAGTACTACACCGATGCCGTGCGTCCGGACGACCCCTACGAGTTCGTCGGACTGCTGAAGTCGGAGGAGATGCTCGCCACGCGGCGCAACCAGGCCATGGCCGATCTCGCAGCAGCGCTGCGGGGGAACGCCGATCTGAGACTCGCCGTCTCCAACGCCCGCGGCGCACTGGCCGGGGCCGATGCGAAGACGTGGCGGCAGACGGTGGAACCGTTGCGCGAGTGTCCGGGCGGCGCCGGGTTCGTCGACGCGCTGGATGCGATGGCGTCCGAGTTCATGGACGTCATGTACGGCGCCGAGCGGCTGCTGGATCGCCCCGATTTGATGCTGCACACGCTGCTGGAGCTTGCTGACGTCGCCCCGCGCGATGCGCGTCCTGCGGAGCCCGGTCCGGACGCCAGCCGCGCCGACCTGGAGAAACGATTGTATGACGCCGTCGGCGCGGCGCGCCGCGACGAAGCGGTCGAGGTGCTGCGAATCGGCAGGGTCAGCTGGCGCCTGCGCGACGATGACAACCTCCTACTCAGCCGCGTGGAGAGCCAGTTGAATCGCGCCGTCGCGATGGCGCTCGACCGACTGCGAGCGGACGGTCGGCTCACCTGGGAGCCGCGGCGCGGCGACGACATGGTGCGCGCCATCGCCGCCGCGCTTAGCGAACCAGGCTCGGAACTCGACCTGCCTGCCGCCACTCCAGAAGACGCCAAGGTCGAATCGCCCTCGCAGGAGACTCCCCGACAGCTCATCGGTCAGCCGGCCTCGCCGGGTCTGGCGAGCGGCAGGGTCTGCCACGTTACGGCCAGCGTGGACATCGGAAGATTCCGCGCCGGCAACGTGCTCGTGTGCGACGCCATCCAGCCGATGATGACCCACCTGGTGCCGCTCGCGGCCGCGGTCGTCGAGCGGCGCGGCGGCATGCTGATTCATGGGGCCATCATCGCCCGTGAATTGGGGATCCCCTGCGTCAACGGCATCGCACGCGCGGTGGAGCAGCTTCGCGATGGCGACGTGGTCACGGTGGACGGGCACCTCGGCATCGTCACGGTCGGCCCGCCGGAGTTCGACCTTGAACTGTCGTAGCTGCGTGGCGCGGCGCCGCCCCGATTGTGCGTTGTGCCTTGCCTCGCCATGTGACAAGTTGAAGCCGTGGGGCGTCAGCGACAGCTGTTCCATCACCAGATTGGAATGGCGCTCGCCACGGTCTGGTCTGTCAGAGGAAGGCTCGCTTCGCGGATATCGTCGTTTGCACTTCCCGTCCCGTCATCTTGCAGCACACCTATGAAGGTCGCCCTATGAAGATCGCTCTGTTCAGCGCCAAGCCCTACGATATCGCCAGCTTCACGGCCGCAAACGCGTCTTTCGATCACGAACTCGAGTTCTTCGAGGATCGGATGCGTGGGCGAGCCGCTCCGCTCGCAGAGGGCTTTCCGGCCGTTTGCCTGTTCGTGAACGACATCGCGGACGCCCGCGTGCTCGCGAAGCTGGCCGACCGCGGTGTTCGCTGCGTCGCGCTTCGCTGCGCCGGCTATAACAACCTCGATCTCGCGGAAGCCGCGCGTCTCGGCATCGCCGTCGTGCGAGTGCCCGCGTACTCGCCCAACGCGGTCGCCGAGCACACCATCGCGCTCATCCTGGCGCTCAACCGACGCATTCACCGGGCGTACAACCGGGTGCGTGACGGCAACTTCTCGCTCGATGGATTGGTCGGGTTCGATCTGGCCGGGAAGACAGCCGGCGTAGTCGGCACCGGCAGGATCGGTGCGCTCGTGGCTCGCCTCCTCTGGCACTTCCGGTGCCGCGTGCTCGCGCACGACATCCACCCGGATGCCGGCCTGCAACAACTCGGCGTCAAATACTGCGACCTCGAGACGATTTGGAACGCCAGCGATCTGATCAGCTTGAATTGTCCCCTGACGCCCGAGACGCGCCACCTAGTGCGAGCCGAGACGATGGCCCGGATGAAGCCGGGGGTGATGATCGTCAACACCGGCCGCGGCGCGCTGATCGACACTGTCGCCGTTATCGAGGCGCTCAAGTCACGCCACGTCGGCGCCCTGGCCCTCGATGTCTACGAGGAGGAAGCCGAGCTGTTCTTCGAGGACCGCTCCGCGGAGGTCATCACCGACGATGTCTTCGCGAGGCTCATGACGTTTCCCAACGTGCTCGTGACGGCCCACCAGGCGTTTCTCACGCGCGAGGCGCTCGACGCGATCGCCACCACCACGTTGCGGAACGTGTCCGACCTCGAGGCCGGACGGCCATGCCCGAACGCGCTGTGAGATCGTGCGTGGCATGGGCGCGAACCGCCGCGGATTCGCCGCGTCCCGCGCGCCTGACGCGGCCGCTGCTGCGCACCGCGCGACGTCCGCCGCTTCGCAGCGTCAGGCCGCGAGCAGTCGAGTTTCACTTCCCAGGGCTGGGCACATGCTGGTCCACGAGGATCTGGTTTCCATCGGGATCGACGAGCGTTAGGCTCGCGGGGCCTGACGTCGTCTCGTCGGCTTCGGTCGTCATCGTGATGCCCTGGCTCTTGAGCGTTCGCTGAATCTCGCGGACATCGTCGAAGTCGGGCAACGTGTCGCCGCTCCTGTCCCAACCTGGGTTGAACGTCATGACGTTCTTGCTGAACATCCCTTGGAAGAGCCCGATGGTGCTCGTGTCGTTTTGGAGGATCAACCAGTTCTGCGTCTGCTCGCCCATGACGACGCGAAAGCCGAGCTTCTCGTAGAACGCGCGCGATGCGGAGATGTCCTTGACTGCGAGACTGACGGAAAAGTTGCCGAGCCGCATCTTCTGTTCTCCTCCTGACTCCGCTTCTGGGAGTGCTCGAGTATCGGGAAACGCCTCTTCATGTACGGCCCCTTCGTTCCCCTCGATCGCGACGTACACAGTCAGTTTGGCTTCGCCTTCGCGGTGGAATGACAAGCCTTCGAACTGGACGATCCCCTCCCCGAGAGCCACGTGCGGGAACTCGACGGTCTGCTCCTTTTCCTCCCATCCGGTCAGGTCGCGGTTGAAGTGCTTCAGCCGAAGCATCAGGCTGCCGTTTTCCTCGACGAGCGTCTGGAACTCATAGAAGACCGGCTTGCCGTCGCGTACCAGCCGATACATCCCCATCATCGAACCCGCTTCGGGCGGGCTCCAGATCTCCTCGGCCTCGCCGCCAAGAGCCGCGCCGACCCAACGGCCGGCCAACCATGCCATGTCGGCTAGCGTTGCTTGGGGCGGCGTCGCGCCAGCACTCAGCTTCAGCGTGCGCTCAGTCATCTTCTCCTGGGCGGAAACGCTCGCCGCGAAGAGCACCCATAGGAGCGCGAGCGCCAGTCCTCGATTCCCCCTCGTCATCCCGAGCGCCCCCTTTCTGGAGTCTGTCCGTGTCACGTGGCGCTCAGCCGGGGGCTACGCCCACGGCGTGAGGCCCGTCGGTTGGATCGCCGTGTTCGCCTTCAGTGCGCCGAGATGATCGCCTTCTCTTCCCACTTCGCCACATTCACGCCCTTCACGGTCAGCCACAGGGCGAGCGAGAGCTCCGCGATGAAGATGGGCAAGAAGAGCCCCGGGAACAGCGTGGCGGAGAACGCCGGGGCCAAGAAGTGCGAGAAGCTGCTGATCAAGTAGCAAACGCCCGCGATCGCCATCATCGCGCCGAGGACCCGCGGAAGAAAGCCCGATCTGAAGATCAGGTACCCGAGCGAGAGGCACGCGAAACCGAAGAACACGAGGCTGATGGCGTAGCCATCGCCATGGAGCTTGAGCGCAAGCAGCCCAAGCGCATCGAGCTGGTCCGGCGTGAAGGATTTCAAGTATCCCGCGTCGTCGAAGAACTTCAGCGCCGCGAAATGGCTCAGGCTGGCGATCGCGAGGACAATGTCGCAGGCGAACCTCATGAACGCCGCCAGCAGTGCAATGTTTCGGTCGACCGGTCTTAACAGCGCGTACAGGATGACCGCGACCACGACATCGAATGCGAGATGCAACAGCTCGCCTGAGAATCCAAGGCGGAACACGGACTCCTTGGCCATGATGTTCGTGGCGGTCGCGGCGGCGTCGGTCGGCACGATGAGCCTCGATCTGACGAAGAGTTCGGCGAACATCCCCGCCACGATGATGTACAGATAGAGAACGCCGCAGAGCCTCGCGTAGTGCTGCGGCGACATCTTAACTGGCTGCTGGGCCATTGCACTCGATTACGTGGTACCGATTTCCGGCGGGATTCTCGAATTGCGGCTGACGCCCGGCATCAGCGGTGGCGCATCGCGCCGTCCGTTGCTCGCCGGTGTTATGCAGCTCTGGGGAGACGGAATGCACCCCGTTCGGCTCCCCCGCGTGTTTCGTCATGCCTTGCTTCGAACCGACTGCGCACGCCACCGCTCGGGATCGACGCCCGCGGCCAGGAGCCAGATCGTGAGCACTCCTTCGCCGATCATCCCCGGCGCCATCGCCAGCGCGCCGAGCCGTTTCCCGAGTGGCGGAGAGATGTACGTGAGCCAGCCGAGTCCCGCGACGATCAGCAGCACACCGATCGCCCTCGGGAGGAAGGTGGATTTCAAGGTGAGCCACCCCAGGCCGATGCAGTACGCGCCGAATAACACCAGCGTGTTGAGGGGGAATTGCACGACACCGAGATCTTTGAGCACTCCGATGGTAAGTGCGACGAAGCTGAACAGCGCGGTCACGAGCGATCCCCTCGGACTCACCGGCTTGTAGAGCAGGTACAGCATCACCGTCACCACGTAGTACACGGCGGCGGCACTAAGATTGGCGGTGAGGCGTGTGTCGCCCTCGGTTTTCAGCGCGGCAATGCCGAAGACGAAGACCAGCAGGTAGAAGACGCCGGCGATCCGCGCGAATCGGCGCGGGCTGGTGTGCAGCGCGCCCGTGCCTGGGCCACTCTCCATCGCAATTCCTCCTATCGAAAGTTCGGGCGACACGCAAGACGTTCGCGAGAATACCGGACACGCTTCATGCAGGTGGTGGCGGTGGCGTGAGGCGATTGGCGAGCAACACGGCGGCGAACCAAAGCTCGAATACCAAGAGAGGGAACCAGATCGCCCATGTAATGGGCGACGACCAGTTCGTGGTGGTTCCAGCGATCTTCAACGCCAATAACTGGACGACGAGTCCGCCGGAGGACAACAATCCGAGCGAGGAGAGCCAGACGGGGATCGTCCGGCCTTTCAGCAATAGCCAGCAGAATATCGTGCTGCCTGTCGCGAAGTAGATCTCGGCGGTGCCGGTGCTGGAGCCGGCTTCGATCACGCGGCAGAGCATGGCGAAGAGCGCCAGGTCGCGATCGACGTGCCGCGTGATCGCGTACAACGTGGCGCCCAGCGCCAACGCACAGAACGCCATGACCGTGCCGAGCACGGGCCGGATTTGGGCGGGGACCGCCATGCTGCCGATGCCGGTGGCGATGTAAAGAACATAGGCGGTGCCGGCGAGACGGGCGTTACTGGCATATGTCATGACGGTCTCCCTGGAGAGATGTGGGACAGCGTGGAGGCGCCGAATGGGCCTGAGTCGACTGCCATACGCGTCCTGAACCTCCCGGGTTTCACCGACGCCTGTCGATGCGCGACGAAGCCCAGCGGCGATTTCGTCGAGATGCGCCTGCGCAGCCCGTCCTTCGCGAGCGCTCGATCAGTTCGATCCGCTTAGGAACCACGGCGTGGCGAACGGCGAGGTCGTGAAGAACGCGATCAGCCTCTCAGCGACTTTCTGCTCGCCCGGCTGCGCGGGATGCGTGCCGTCGCTCTCGAAATCGCCGCGCACCCACGTGAGGCCATCGCCGCTCGCGTTCTCGCCGTCCGCCCAGAGGTACGGCCCCCACGCCACCCACGGCGCGACCGTCTCGTAGTTCAGATCGCCCGCCAGCGAATCCGCGAGCACGCCACCGGCCGCCATCTGCTCGACCTGTGCGCCGATCACCCACTTCACCGCGAAGCCGCTCTCGAAAGCGTACGGCTCCGGATTGAGCGGGATCGACGCGTAGCCGCCATAGATGCGGCTCGAGACGAAGACCATCTGAAGATTCGGGTATCGGATCTTCAGCGAGCGAAGGATGCGGCCGATCGAGCGGGCGAGTTCGTGCGCATCCGACGCGACGCTGCTGGCGGCGAGGCCGACCGTCGGCTGGCGATTGCCGGTCTTCAGCCACACGATCTGCACTTGCCGCTCCGTGAGGCCGCGTGGCGCGAGCACATCGTCGCGCACGCGCGGGTAGTTCGCATCCGTCGGCTCGTCCCAGTTGAGGGCGACCTCCGTGGGTTTTGCGCCGTTCGCGATCACGAGCTCCTCGCGCCTGTTTCCGAGCGCGGCGGCCATGCCGGTGAAGCTCCACGCATTGCAGGGCGCCGGCGGCTGCATCGTGCACCACTCCTGGGTCGTGTTCGACATGCCCACGGACATAAGCACGATCTTGCCCTCGGTGGCCGGCGCGCCCGACGTGTCGAGCGGCGCGATCGCTTGAGCGCGCGCCGCGCCCTCCGCCGCGTGCTCGCTCGGCGGCTCGTTCGCCCCGCCCGGATAGAGTCCGCCCTGATGACCGAAGTAGACGCGCGTCCCGAGGTCGGGCAGAGGCCTCATCGTGAGCGTCGTCTCGACAAGGATCGATGCGCTCGTGACGTCTTCGAATCCGGGCGCGGTGAATCGAATGCGGTACTCGCCCGGCGTCCCCGTAATACGCAGATCGGAGAACGTCGCCGCGCCTCCGATCGTTTCGACCACCCTCACGCTCGTAAGCTCCCCCGGCGGGCCGGAAGCGATGCTCGCGGTCACGACGACGCCGCTTCGCGTGAGCGGGACGCCGGCACTGTCCTCGAGCTGGATCACGGGATTCGGTATGAGCCGCGCGTCGTTCGGCACGATCGCGGGCGGCTGCGTCGTGATCCGCAGCCGATCCGTCACGGGCACGGCCGTCGCAGTAAACGTGAGCGGCGCGCCGTCGAGATCGACATCCACGACGACGGTGTTCTCTCCGGGAGATTCGCCGAGCGTCCAAATGACCGACGCGATGCCATTGTTGTTCGCGTAGACCGTCGAGTCGGACACGCGGCCGCCGCCCGTGGCGACGGAGAAGGGCACGTCCATGGAGAACGGTGTGCCGAAGTCCGAGAGCACGCGAACGGAGACGGAAATGGGCAGAGGCGCGCCGATGGCGCCGACCTGCTCGTCCCCCGCGACCTTCTCGATGCTCTTGGGAATCGGGAAGCGGTCGATTTCGGCGATGTTGTCGCCGCACGAGAGCATCGAGCACACGAGCGCCAAGGTCGACGCCCCGCGCGCGATTCGGCGCGACTGCGCAGACCAGATCCCGCCACCGCGAGGTGAGGGAGCGCCCGCTATCATGGCGCGAGTCCGAGAACAGCCGTCCCTTGCTCGAACACGATGTCGACAGGGATGCCGGCGCCCGCGAGGCGCGCGAGATCGCCTTCGAGCGTGGCGTCGATCGCGCCCATCTCGGTGAGGTAGCGCGTCACGGCGTCGTAGTCGCCGTCGCCCTGCATGACGAGGATCTTGGCCGAGAGCGCGTCGATCGCCGCGCGCATCTTCTCGGGGTCGACACGGTAGCGCCCGCTCGCCGCGTCGCGCTGGAACGCGCCGTTCTCCTCGAAGAAGTTGAAGCACGCCACGTTCGCGCGCGCGTGCGCGCTCGACGCGCCGAAGCGGATCGAGCGGAAGATCCCCGTCATGAACGTGACGTAGTTGTCCATCACGTTCGCGGCGCCCTCCATCTCTCCGCGCGCCGTGAGCCGATCGACCATGTACAGCCCGAGGATGTCCGCTTTCCCCTCTTCGATCGCGCCGGCCCGTTCCTTCAGCGCCTCGCGCACGAGCCCCCGCCCGTTGATCGTGTTCTTGATACCGAGGCCGTGCGCCACCTCGTGGAACATCGTGTTGCCGAAGAACGCGTCGAACGTGACGTGCGCGCTCTGCGACGGATCGATGAGTTGCTCGGCGATCGGCAACATGATCGCGTCGAACTTGGCGCGCATCGCGTTCTTGAGCTGAAGCCGCCGCGTCCCCTTCTCGAGCTGCACCGTCTCGTCGTTCGGCAAATTGATCGCGATCGTCTTCGCGCCGGCGTTCGCATCGCCGGCGTAGTAGATCGCGTCGTACGCGTTGAGATCGGAGTCGGTGCCGGGCGACTCCTTCTTGTACGCCGCGTCGACGGGCAGCCCGCGTTGGAGATCGGGCAGGAGCGCCGCGTAGCGCTCGAGACGCTGGCTCCACTCGCGATCCTTCACGAGCACGAACGCCTCGTGCGACGCCTTGTAGCCGAACATCTCGTCCTCGTACGTTTCGATCGGGCCGATGACGACGTCGATGCCGTTCGTCTTCATGTCGAGCCACGCGCGGTCGCTCTCGCGATACTCGTCGGTCAGGAGAGCCTCGGCGCGCAGCTCCAGATAGCGCTTCAGGCCCGCGTCCTCGGCGAGAGCCGCGGCCTCGCGCAGGAGCGCGGCCGCGCGCGTCACCGGCTCGCGGAACGCGACGTGATACGGAACCGGCTCGAGCGCGCCCGACGCGTCGCGCCGCACGAGCGTGTAGAGGCTCTTGAGCGCATCGGCGCGAGCGCCGCCCGCGGCGACCGCCTTTTCCATCTCCTCCTTCGTCATATCGCGTGGATAGAAGTTCGCGCCTGCGGGCTTCGGGCCGACGTTGTCGACGAACGGCTTGTTCCCATCCAGTCGATCCCACGGCCCGTAATTGATCTCGATGTAGCGCCGTGTCGAGTGGTCCGAGGACGCGCTGAGCACGCTGTCGCCGATGCTCGATACCTCTTGCCAGAAGATCTCGTCCATCGCGCGCGCGGCTTCGATGAGGAGCGGGATCATCTGGCGCTCCTTCTCGCTGAGCACGGTCAGGTCGGTCGTCAGCGGGACGGTCTTGTACTTCTTCAGCCCCAACATGGCCTCCGTGTTGAGCGTTTGCGTTGTGGTCTGTGCGCGGGGGGTCGCAGGCGCCGTTACGAGGAAGAACGCGCCCGCGGCCGCGAGCATGAAGCGCCCGAAAATTCGTCGCATATCGTCTCCTGTGGGTAAGCGAGTCACGCGGAGTCTGATGCCGGGATTATAGCGGACCGCCGGAACGTGGCACCCGAGTTTCAATCACGGCTCGAGAAACCGCAGGTGGCGGAGGATGGCGGCGATGACGGCGGGATCGAGGATAAAGGACGCGATGCGCGTCTCGGCGCCGCAGCGCGGGCAGCGAAGGGGGTCGACCTCGAAGATGCGCCGACGTAGCTCCGCCCAACCTGCAGTGCTGTGCGATTGGCGCCTGCCCCATCGTTATCAAATTAGGTAGTAGAGCGATCCGCGGGAACGCGTCACCCTAGTCGCCACTGGAGGTTCTCAATGCGCAGTTTATGCTCGGCAACGGTGGTCCTCACCACGCTGGTGTTTTGCCCCATCGCCGCCGCACAGCTCCCGACCGTGGAGACCGGCGGTGCCGTCTCGATCTACGCCACATTTCCCACGGACCCGGGGGTCATTTCCTTCGACGCGACCGACAACCTGTTTGTCGGCAACCTCAACAACCCAGGGCCGCCGGACGTGGCGACGGTCGTCTGGGTGGTGAGCCCGATCGACTCGTCGATCGACAGCTGCGCTACGGTTGCCGACCCCGACGCCGTGTATGTCGACCGGAACGGATTGATCTCCAGCCCGGGCACGCTCCTCGTCGGGGGATGGATCTTTGGCACGATGACTGGCCAGGTCGTGGGGGTGCCGGTGGGCTGCGGCGTACCGAGCCAGATTGCCTCCGGCGGGTGTCTGGGGAACATCCACACGATTGCCGAGGACTCGCTCGGGCGACTCTATGTAACCAACGGCAGCGAGTTGACCGTCTGCGTGTGGAACGGCGTGAGCTGGAGCCAGTTTCTGCCTCCGGCTCCGGGTATCCCGAGAATCGCGATCGACGGAGTCGACATCTACGTCTCCGCGGGCGGGATCGTCCGGCGATACGACACCGATGGCACGCTCGTCGATGCGGCGTTCACCACCGGCGCGGTCCATTCGATTGGTCCCTCCGGATCCGAGTTCGAGGGCGTCATCGTCGAGCGGACCGACCTGCTCCTCGCCGTCGACCCGGTCACCAAGGCTGAAACCCGAATTCTCTCGGGGACCGGATCCACAGGCATCATGGTGACCTTCGATTCCGCCGGCGACCTCTACATGTCCCAGGGAGGCGAGTTCGATCGCATCCTGCACGTGACCCAGTCCCTGCCGACCGGGGTGGGTGAAGCACCCATCGCTGGCGACGGACGCTCGCCGCTCGGCGAGACGCGCGGGACGCCCAGTCTGGCGGCCGACCGGGATGTCGTCGCGTATCCGAATCCGGGGTCTGGTCTCATTCACATCGTCTACCGCGTGCCTGACGATCGAGCGATCGAGCTCGCGGTCTTCGACGTGAGCGGTCGCCGCGTTCGCTCGGTGGCGTCCGGGCGATTCCAAGTCGGCGTCCAGACAGCCGAGTGGGACGGTCGAGACGAGTCCGGCGTTTCCGTCGCGGCCGGCACGTACTTCGCTCGCCTCACGGGGAACGGCGTCGCGAATGCCACGGAGCGATTGACGATCGTTCGATGAACCTCCGTCTATCCTCGGCGAACGGTGATCAGGTGACGGAGAGGGTGACGGTTGTGCGGCGGATCGCACGCCGTCTCCAGGTCGCTGTCTCTTAGAACGAGCGACCGCAGCACGCCAATCGAGCCGTCCTTGCGCGCCTCGCGCTTGGCGAAGCGAATGACGAGTCGGCCGCTCTCGCGAGATGCATCTTCGTCGAGCAGATATCAGGTCTACCTCGGATCGCGTCGAACACGACCTTGAACTGCCGATCTTACTTGCCTTCCAGTTCGGCGAGTTTCTGCGCCAAGTCAGCGTGTGTCGCCAGGAGCTGCCGGAGCTTCACGAACGTCCGCATGATCGCGAGGTTGACGAGTACCGCGCGCTTGCTCGTGAGCACGCTGGACAACATGGCGACACCTTGCTCCGTGAAGACGTAGGGCCGGTAACGGCGGCCGCCCCAGAATCTTGAGGCGCCAAAATGGCGCCTCAAGATCGCAAACTCCTCCGCGGTAAGCTGAAACATGAAGTCTTCGGGAAAGCGCTCGATGTTTCTTCGCACCTGGCGCGTGAGAACTTTGGTCTCCACGCCGTAGAGTTCGGCGAGGTCGGAATCGAGCAAGACCTTCTCGCCGCGAAAGAGGAGAATTTTCTGCTCGATGCGCTCGGCAGGGATGAGTGCGGAGTGTTTCATGGTCCCGATATCGCAGCAGAAACCGAGCCATCAGGCTCGCGAACATGGCGCGAGCGCGCGCAAGACAGCGAGGCGCGTGTCGGCGGAGAACGTCAGCGCGGCAGCGCCGCGGCCCAGTCCGAGAAAAGTCGGATCGTGCGGTGCGGTGCGGCGGCGGCCTCGCTCACCAAGATCCGCTCACCATCCGCGCTCATGGCCAAGCCCGTGATTCCAGTCGAAAGCGTGACGAGCGGGCGTGGAACGCCGGGGCGGAACTCGTCGCCCGCCTCGATCGGCACCGACATCAGCGTCCCGCCGCGATTGTAGATCAGTTCCTTCCCGCCGCGAGTCCAGCGCGGGAATAAGCCGCCATCGCGCGAAACGCGCACCTTTTTTCCCGGGTTCGGAAACGACTGAACGTAGACGTCGGTCCCGCCGGATTCGTTCGACATGTAGGCAAGCCACCGTCCATCGGGCGACACGCGGGCACGCGCCTCATGGAACGGCGTCTGAAGATAGGGCGCTGGCTTGCGCTCGCCGCGCATCGGGAGAAGCCAGAGGTCGTTGCCCATCGATGCCGTGGTGGTGTGGAAGACGACGAACTCTCCGTCAGGCGACCAATCGTTGACATACTTGAACTGCGCGTCGGTCGTGGGCACCAACTCCGGCTCGCCCCCGCCGTCCGCACTTCCGACGTAAATCTCCGAGCGGCCGCTCTGCTTCGACACGAACGCCATCTGCCGGCCATCCGGGGACCATGCGATGGTCGCCTCGGTCGACATCGTCGGTGCGAACCGCGTCGGCATCGAGCGCTCGAGGTCGATGATCCAGAGGTCGGTTCCGTTCATGGCGGCCACGCGCCGTTCGTCCGGAGAGAATCGCCGCACTCCCCATCGACCCGCGGGAAGGGCGAGCGGCTCTTGCGCCGCGCCGGTGCGGTCGAGCCACTTCAGTTGAGTCGGGGGGGACTCGTTCCGAAGAACGACGAAGCGGCCGTTCCTCGAGGGCGACGCGACCGGCTCGGCGTCCGTGTCGGACAATTCGGGCGCGCTGCCGATCGCGACGGCATCACCGGAAAGCGTGAGGCGCTGCACGTCGAACGGCTGCGCCATGATCTGGCTTTCGCGCGCGAACAGGAGGTAGCCGGGCTCAGCGTAGACCGCAGCGGA
The DNA here is from genome assembly GCA_046160485.1 of bacterium. Taxonomy (GTDB): domain Bacteria; phylum Orphanbacterota; class Orphanbacteria; order JBJXGV01; family JBJXGV01; genus JBJXGV01. The sequence continues at coordinate 23,631 of JBJXGV010000014.1, forward strand.
ACCGGCCGTCAGAACGTGCTTCACCGTCTTCGACCGCAACGAGCCGACGTACGTGTCCCAACCCTTCGGCCCCGGCGGAAGCGCGACGAAGAGAAAGTGATCGCCATCGGGAAGAAACCACGGGAATCGGTGAGACGTTTCGTGCCGCGTGGAGTCGAGCGCCGTGGCCGGCGTCACCTCGCCGCCGCCCGCCGAGACGCGGACGAGCGGTCCCTCGGGAGCGGGCGCGAAGACGATCACACCGTCGCGGTTCCACGTCCCGCCGCGTCCGACCCCCGCGTCGCAGAGCGTCGATGGTGTCCCGCCGTCGATCGATATCTTCCTGAGCTTTCTATCGGTGGAGAAGTAGCCCACCGCGCGGCTGTCGGCGGACCAGAACATGGGCGCGGCGGCAACGACCCGCGTGTCCGGCAGAACCCGTGCCGCTTCGGAGCCCAGGGGCCGCACCCAGATCGACCAGCCGGCGGAGTCCGCGGCGAGGAAGGCGACCGTGCGCCCGTCCGGCGAGAGACCGACCCCGGACCAGTATTGGTCGAGATTCGTTCCTACGGGCGGCAGGATATCCGTCAGAATCGGATCGAGCGCGCGCGGCCGCGCGCGAACAGCGAGGAGCGAAACCGCAGCGATCGCCGCGGCGAGGCTCACCGCCGCGAGCGCCCACGCGATGCGCTCGCGGCTCTTCCGCTTCGCCGCCACGGGCGCGGCGACGCCGGCCGCGGACCCCGCCTCGCGAATCCACTCGAGCTGGAGCTTCACGTCGTGCGCGGTTTGGATTCGCTCGTCGGGATCCTTCGCCAGGCTCGCGCGCACGAGGCGATCGAGCGCGGGCGGGCTCATCGGCGCGATCGTCGAGATCGGCGGCGGCTCCGCGGTCATGATCGACGAGATGAGCGAGGCCTGGCTCTTGCCGCCGAACGCACGCTTGCCCGTCGCCATCTCGTAGAGCACGCAGCCGAGCGCCCACAGGTCGGTGCGCGCGTCGGCGTCGCGGCCCTCGAGCTGCTCCGGCGCCATGTAGACGAACGTGCCGACGATCGTCCCCTCGGCCGTCAGCGGCTGGCTCATCGTCGGCGATTGCGAGAGCGCCGCGATCGTGACGCTCGTGCCGCTCCCCGCGCCCGCCATGCCCGTCGCGCGAGCGAGCCCGAAGTCCATCAGCTTCGCGCCACTCTTCGTGAGCATCACGTTCGCGGGCTTCAGATCGCGATGCACGATGCCGGCGCGGTGCGCGCGATCGAGCGCGTCGGCGATCTCCGAGCCCAGCTTGAGCACCTGCTCCAGAGCGAGCGCGCCCTTCGCGAGGCGATCCGCGAGCGTCTCCCCTTCGATGAGTTCCATCACCAGGTAGTCGGTAGCGCCTTCGCGACCGACGTCGTGCAGCGTGCAGATGTGCGGATGATTGAGGCTCGAGATCGTTTTCGCCTCGCGCTCGAAGCGCGCGCGCACCTCGGGCTCCGCCGAGAGATGCTCCGGCAGCACCTTCACCGCGACGTCGCGGCCGAGCCGCGTGTCGCGCGCGCGGTAGACCTCGCCCATGCCGCCCGCGCCGAGCGGCGCGAGAATCTCGTAAGGGCCGAGCTTGGTTCCGGAGGCGAGCAGCATCGGGCGGCGAGTGTAATCGAGACACACCGCGGCGTGCGAGCATCATCGCCAAGCATCCTCGCGAGACGATCAACTTCATCATCGCGGAGTGTGTTCGAAACGCGCGCCGGGCGCGAACGTGATCACGCGCCGATCATCAAGCCCCTGCTACGATGGCTTCGCCGCCGCGCAGGCTCGTTCCTCGCGCGCACGAGCGGCACGAATCGCGATGTCGAGTTCGACCTGAATGTCTTGCGACCGGACGGGCTTCGTGAGAAATCCATCCATGCCGGCGTCGATGCACCGTTCCCGATCGCCTGGCATCGCGCTTGCGGTCAGCGCGATGATCGCCACGCGCGACCGCGGCCCGGAATCGGCGCGCAGCTCCCGCGTCGCTTGAAAGCCGTCGAGCCCGGGCATCTGACAGTCCATCAGGACGAAATCGTAGTCGTTGGCTCTGGCGAGCATGAGGGCGTCCGTTCCGTTCGATGCGAGTTCCACTACGCAGCCGAGTCGCTTGAGAATTCCAGCGGCCACTTTCTGATTGACGACATTGTCTTCGGCCACGAGCACTCTGCAACCCGTGCACGAGAACTCGACCGGCACCTCCGGAACGCCCGCGTCCGCATCTTGATCCGTGCAGACTTCCGCCTCCAATCGCACCGTGAACGTGGATCCCGATCCGGGGCGACTCACCAGCTCGACGTTGCCGTGCATGAGTTCCACGATCTGCTTGGAGATCGCAAGCCCGAGCCCGGTACCACCGAAGCTCCGTCGTGCCGAGGCGTCCACCTGTGAGAAGCTCTGAAACAACGCGCCCTGCGCGGCGAGAGGAATTCCGGGGCCGGTGTCCTTGACCCGGAACTCGAGCGCGACGGTGGATTCGGTTCTTGCGCCGGCCGTGACGCTCACGTCGACGCGGCCGTGCTCGGTGAACTTGATCGCGTTCCCGATCAGATTGAGAAGGACTTGGCCAAGTCGGCCGCCGTCCAACATCAGGCGGTCCGGCACGTCGGGGGCGCAGCGCGCTTCGAGGTCCAATCCCTTCTCGTTCGCGCCATGGCGCAGCAGATGAACCGCATCGTTGAGGACCGCGCGAATGGAGGTCGGCGCCGGCGCGATCGTCATGCGGCCTGCCTCGATCTTCGACCAATCGAGAATGTCGTTCAGCACGCGAAGCAAGCTCACCGCGCTCTTGCGAATGTCCTCTGCGTAGGCGCGCTGCGAGCCGGAGAGAGGTTCGCCCAGCATCAGTTCGGTCAACCCGAGGATGCCGTTCATCGGCGTGCGAATCTCGTGGCTCATGTTCGCCAGAAAGGTCGAGCTCGCGCGGCTCGCGGCCTCGGCCGCACGTTCGCTGTTCTTGGAGACCGCGACGGCGCGCGTGGCGCGGAGAATATAAGGGAGCCGGTGCGCCAGCAGCGCGTAGTTCACCGGCTTCGCAACGAAGTCCGTGGCGCCGGCGTGAAACGCGCGCTCGATCGATTCGTCGTCGTCGAGCGCGGTCATCATGACGATCGGCGTCTCGGCGCGATTCGCGGAGGCTCGCACGGCGACGCACGCGGCGTATCCGTCGAGGCGCGGCATGACCACATCGAGAAGCACCACGTCGGGCGCGTGTTCCTCGATGATTCGGAGCGCGGCCTCGCCATCCTCGGCGACGAGGACCGTGAAGCCGCAGGCTTCAAGCGCTTCCTCCGCCAACATTCGCGTCACCGCATCGTCGTCGGCGACGAGTATGACGGCGCGATCGCGAGAAGCTTCGGCGCTCACTGCGGCGCAACCTCGCGGACGGCCGTGTCGAGTACGCGCGCGAGTTCCTCGCAGACACGCTCATGTGCGAGGCACACCGCCGGGAGCGCCTCGTGGATGTCGTCGCTTCGCCGGCGAGCCGCGGACTCGATTCGAGCAAACTCGTGCGACAGGGCGATCGCTCCGACGCTTGCGGTCGTCGACCGGAGCGAATGCGCGACGCCCGAGGCGGTGTTCCAGTCGTGGTCCGCCGCGGCTGCCTTCAGCGCGGCGACTTGAGCCGTACTCTCCGTCAGGTAGAGACGAATGACGCGTGCGACAATGTCCTCACGTCCGGGGCGGCGCATTGCGAAGAGCCGCCCGAGCGCGGCCGGATCGAGCGCAGTCCCCATCTCCGATTGCGGAGCAGCGGGCGCGCCTGCCGGTTCGGACTCGCGGCCGGCGGCGGGCGCGATGTTCGTCCATCGCGCGATGACGAGTCGGAGTTCGTCGCGCGAGAAGGGCTTGCTGAGAAAATCGTCCATTCCCGAGGCAAGGCAGCGCTCGCGGTCGCCGGAGAGCGCGTTCGCGGTGAGCGCGACGATCGGAACGCGTGCGCGCCCGACGCTCTTCTCGCGCCGCCGCGCTTCCCGCGTCGCCTCGAACCCATCCATCTCGGGCATCTGGCAATCCATTAGGACGAGGTCGAACACCTCGCGGTCGAGCGCCTCGACGCAGCTACGACCATCGGAGACGATCTCGACGCGACACCCGGTTTGTTCGAGCATTTCGCGCGCGACGTCCTGGTTGATTGAATTGTCTTCCGCTACGAGCACCCGCGGGCCGAGCCCGTCTCCCCCATCAAGGATGAGGGGCTGCGACCGCTCCCCCGCCGACGACGCGTGCATCCCATGCTGCGGTCCACTCAGTACACCGATCAGTTGTGAACAACGCACCGGCGCCTGGATCCAGACGCAGCCGAGATCGTGCGAGCGGTCCGGTGTATCGACGTCCGCCATCGCCACGACGTGCGCGCCCTGCGCGATCGCTTCGCGCACCACCGTTCCCTCTCCCGGAAGCGGGCTCGCCACCATCGCGATGTCGAACTTCGAGCCCGACGCCGCGGCCTGGTCCAGATGCGAGAGCGCCGCTGCCGCCGAGTCCGCCACGGCGACGCGCGCGCCCAGCTCCGAGAGCTGCTCGGCGAGAACCCTCCGCGCGAGCGGGTGGGGATCGACGACGAGCACGGACTTGCCGGCTCCGGCAAGCACGAGTGGAGGTGTCGCCGCGCGCGTCGCGCGCGCGAACCGAGCGGTGAACCAGAACTGCGATCCGCCGTCGACGACCGGATCGATGCCGATCTCGCCGCCCATGAGCAGTGCGAGCTGCTTCGCGATCGCAAGCCCCAGACCGGTGCCTCCGTACTTCCGGCTCATCGATCCGTCCGCCTGCGAAAACGATCGAAACAGCTTCCCCTCGACGCCGGGCGCGATGCCGATTCCCGTGTCGGTCACCTCGAAGCGGAGGAGCGTAAAATCGTTCTGGCTCAGGACGACTTCCGCGCGCACGAGGACGTGTCCCTGCGAAGTGAACTTCACGGCGTTCGCGATGAGGTTCGTCAGAATCTGGCGGAGCCGGCCGGGGTCGCCCCGAAGCCGCGGTTCGATCGCGTAGGAGAACTGCCCGACGAGTTCGAGGCCCTTTGCGCGAGCGCGCGGCGCCAGTAACTCGATCGTGTCCTCGACGACTTCGCGCGGGTCGAATTCGATACATTCGAGCTCGAGCTTCCCGGCCTCGATCTTCGAGAAGTCGAGAATGTCGTTGATGATCGCAAGCAGCGACCGCGCGGAACGCTGTACGGTGTTCGCGAGCCGCGCCTGCTGCTCCGTGAGCGACATCCCGAGGAGGAGCTCGGTCATGCCGAGCACTCCGTTCATCGGCGTTCTGATTTCGTGGGACATGTTCGCGAGGAACTCGGACTTCGCGCGATTGGCGGAATCCGCCGCCTCTTTCGCCGTCGTGAGTTGCTGATTCGAGCGCTTCAGATCGCTCATCGCTTGCTCGAGCTCCGCGGTGCGCTCGCGGACCTTGCTCTCGAGCACGATCGCGGCTTGAAAGAGCGAGAAGGCGTCGTTGCCCTGGATGTCCATGTTGCGCTCGACGCGCTCCATCAGCACGCCGTTGATCTTCGTCAGGCGCGCGAGTTCTCGCTCGAGCTCGGCCTGGCGCCGTTCATCCACGTCACGCACCCCCGATTGCGACCCCCGTGAACGTCTGGTTCACGTGCATGGCGTTGTACTGCTCGCCGTAGGTCGCGAACCCGATCACGTTGTTCGCTTGCATGAGGGCGCCGATCTTGTCGAGCAATCCGCGCTGGTCGGCCTCGAGGTTCCGCAGAATGCAGTCGCAGCCGAGGATCAGTTGCGGCGGGCCGATCTGCTCGCGAACCGACTGAAACGCCTCTTCGAGGTTCTCGACGAGGTCGACGCCGCGCGCGACCGTCAGCACGATGCCCTTCTCGATCGCGCAAAAAAACGTGAGGCTCTCGTCCTCGTTCACCTTCTGGATCGAGCGCACGTACGTTTCGCCTCCGATCGTCACGACGACGGGGTGCGCGGAGAAAATCATCGGAGTGAGTTTGTCGACTTCGAGGCCGACCATTCGTGCGTACTCCCGGCCCGCCGGCTCGCCGTTGATCTCCGTCACGACGCGCTGGCTCGGGTTCGCCTCCGTCACGACCATCTTCTCCGCACCGGAAACGAAGTGCTGCGTCTTGAAGACGAGGAACGGGTAGTCCGTCTCCACGACGGTGAAGACCGCGCTGTCCGCGTGGAACGCCCCGTCGTGGTAGATGTACGTCTGCTGAAAACGAGTGCCGTCGCCCGCCGAGCCGCCGAAGAGCGGGATGTCGCCGAGGCTGCGGTAGAGCGAGCTGACGAGAGCCTCTTCCTGCATCGAAAGTCCGTCCACGAGCAGGAAGCCGAACGCGGTCTTGCCGGTAGGTACCGCTCCCGTTCGCGAGAGTTCGTTTAGGAGCGATTCGCCAAGTGCGGCGCCGCGCGCGAACTTGAAATCGGCGAGCGATCCGATGCGACCGGAGGCCGCGCGCAGCCCTGGCCCGCCGATGCTCACGCCCGTGAGGGACCCTTGCAGGTAGCCGGCCGGCGTGATCTCGCCGGCCGTTGTGCAGCCAACGACTTGGATGCCGCGAAAGCGCGATGCGATCTCACGGCCGAGGGCGTGAAGGTCGTACATCGGCGAGCAATAGAAGACGACGAGCGACGCCTCGGGATCTGCGACGGCCTCGGAGAGTTCGCGCGCGGCAACGACGGGATCGAGCGATCGGGACGAGCCCTTCCTAACGTGCGGCTTTGACATGGCGATTTCCCCCGGGGTAGAGAACACTGCCGATGCGAGGTTATCGGCAACCGGCTAAAGGGCTTGAGTCGCGCGGCTGAGGGGAGCGGTTTGCCGTGAAATCCGCTGTGTGCGTACGAACGTACGGCCGGTAAGCCTCGCCCATCCCGTCCGCTGCCGCGCCTATGATCGCCATCAGGCCTCACGCGACTGTGTTCAAGAAGCGATGCTGTTCATCGCGCGAGTCAAACCGTAGAATGGACGCGTCGCGTCGTCTCGCGATCACCGCGCGCGGTCGCCGATCCAACAAAGGAGCGCATGGACTTTCAGCTCGCAAAACGAGTGCTCGACGCGCTGGAGCGCGAGCGCGTTCGCTACGCGATCTGCGGCGCGGCCGCCCTCAACCTGCTCGGCCTCGCGCGTTTCACGAAGGATCTCGATCTCTTCATCGAACCGACGGCCGAGAACGTCGATCGATTGAAAGCCGCGCTTCGATCGGTCTTCGCTGACTCGAGCATCGACGAGATCACGGCGGCCGATCTGCTCGGTGATTATCCGGCGGTGCAGTATGTGCCGCCCGAGGGCGCGTTTCATCTCGACATCCTCACACGCCTCGGCGAAGCGTTCGAGTTTCACGACCTCGAGACGGAGCGCGTGCCGTTCGACGACATCAACGTCACCGTTGTCACGCCGCGAACCTTGTATCGAATGAAGAAGGGAACCGTTCGAATGCAGGACCGCGCGGACGCGCAGGCACTCCGCGAGCGGTTCGGGATCGAGGAGGAATGACGCCGGTTCGACGAATCCGCGACGGCGAATCGATTCCGCCACTCTGGCTGACGCCAGGCGACAGCGCTCTTTATCGCGCGATCGCCGCTGTGTGGGAGTTCGGGCAACGCACGACGAGTCCACACTTCCCGCCCGGCGTCTACAAACACCGCTCGATCGAAGCGCTCAATTGCCTTGAAGAAGAGTGGGCGGCGGCGAACTTCCGAGCGTTTTGGGAGCGGCGGCGAGCGCGAGCGGATGCCGCGCCGAACGTCACGAAGCGAGGCCCGCGCGGCTGAGGATCTCGGCGAAGCGGGGATCGGACCGGAGCGGGTCGAACGCCGGGTCGACGCCGAGGAAGGGCACGAGGCCCGCGCGGTCTTCGAGCGCCTTGCCGAGCCACTCCAGCGCACGTTCCGTGTCCCCGAGGCCGACGTAGATCTGCGCGAAGTCGTAGGGCGAGACATACGTGAGTTTCGCGCGCTCGAAGAGGCTGGCGAGAATCTCTTTCGCTTGCGCGGTTCGACCGGCGCACGCGAGTGCGCGGCCGAGCAGCGCCGCGCACCGGCTGTCCGTCGAACGAGCGGCCGCATTCTCGAGGATGCCGACAGCCTCGTCGAGCTTTCCGGTTTGCTCGAGCGCGAACGCGAGATGCAAGCTCGCGGCGACCCAAGTCGAGTCGAGTTCGAGCGTCTTGCGCGCAACCTCGATCGCCTCGTCGTATCGCCGCGCCATGTTGAGTGCCCACGCGAGTTGGCTGTTGCTCACAAGCGAGAACGGGTCGAGGCGGACGGCTTCTCGCATTTCGGCGAGCGCATCGTCCGGCCGGTTCATGACGATGAAGTACTCGCCGTACCAGTGGTGCGCCGTCACGTAACTCGCGTCGAGTTCGAGGGCGCGTTCGTGCTCCCGCTTGCACGCCTCCCAATCTCTGTCGAAGTGAAGGTGCGCGTCGCCGAGCGATGCGTGCGCCTCGGCGAGCGTCTCGTCGAGTTCGAGCGCTTTGGCCGCGGCCGCCTTCGCGGCGGGAAACGCTTCCTTCGGCGGCATGAAGTTGTAGACGCCGAGAATCACGTACGAATCCGCGAGCCCCGCGTAGGCCGCAGCGTAGTCGGGATCGAGATCGACCGCGCGAGCGAACTGATCGAGTCCCTTCTTGAGTGCGTCCTTGTCGCGCTTGTTCCAATAGAAGCGACCTCTCAGGTACGCCTCGTGCGCGACGGGATCGACAACGCGAGCCGTGGCCAGCCGCTTTCGCTCCTCCGCGCTCACGTCGAGACGGATCTTGCGCGCGATCGTCCCGGCGATCTGACCGTGCAGCGAAGGAACGTCGCGCGCATCTCGCTCGAAGCGCTCGCTCCAGAGGCGCCGGCCACTGGCGCCGTCCAGGAGCGCGGCGTCGACGCTCACACGATCGCCCGTGCGCGCGACGCTTCCCCGCACGAGCGCGTCGACGCCGAGTTTGCGCGCGATCTCCTCGACGGGTTGCGTCGAACCCGCGTGCCGCGCCGCCGCCGATCGCGAGGCGACGCGAAGGCCGACGATGCCCGCGAGATCCGCCCGTAGTTCTTCGGTCACGCCGTCAGCGAAGTAGTCGTCGTCGGAATTCCCGGAGAGATTCGAGAGCGGAAGAACGGCAAGCGAGACAATCTTTCGTGGCGGGGCGCTCTCGAAGAGTCGCGAACGAATGCCTCCAGCATCCGCCACGATGAACGCAATCGCCGCGGCGGCGACGACCGCCGCGAGCCACAGCGAACTCGAGCGCCGGTGTGCTCCCCGCGATGACGCGTTTGAGTCAGCCGGCGCCGCCGCCATTCTCCGCAGATCGTGCGCGAGCGCTTTCGCGGACTCAGGCCGCTTCGCGGGATCTTTCTCGAGACATCTCCCGACGATCCGTTCGAGTTCCGCGGGTATCCGCGCGTCGAGCGTTGCGAGCGCGCGCGGTTCATCGCGCAGCGTCGCGCTGAGCACCTCCGCGCTCGATGCGCCCGCGAACGCGCGCCGCCCCGAGAGCATCTCGTAGAGAATGGCGCCGAACGCGAAGAGATCGGAGCGCGCGTCCGCCGGCAAGCCGCGCACCTGCTCCGGAGACATGTAACCGACGGTGCCGAAGATCGCGCCCGGCATCGTTGCGTCGATCGGCGTCGTCTCGGCGCTCGCCGAATCCGTCCCACCGGCGATCGGGCTTGTCTGCTTCGCCAATCCGAAGTCGAGAATCTTCAGCGCGCCGTCGCGCGTGATAATAATGTTCTCCGGCTTCAGATCGCGATGCACGATTCCCTTGTCGTGAGCCGCGGCAAGTCCTGCCACGATCTGCGCGGCGAACTCAGCCGCGTTCGCGATCGAGAACGGGCCCGCGGCGAGCCGCGACCGCAGAGACTCGCCATCGAGCAACTCCAGCACAAGGAAGTCGACGCCGTCATGTTGCCCGACATCGTAGAGCGTGCAGATGTGCGGATGATTGAGCTGCGAAATGGATCGCGCTTCGCGCGCGAAGCGCGAGCGCAGGTCGGCATCGGCCGAGAGATGCGCGGGCAATACCTTGATCGCCACATCGCGCCCGAGCCGCGTGTCGCGCGCGCGATACACCTCGCCCATTCCGCCCGCACCGAGCGGCGCGACGATTTCGTAGGGGCCGAGCTTGGTTCCCGATGTCAGCGGCAATGCGATCGCCTTCGCAGTCGACGAGCGAACTCGTCGACTCGCGGTTTAGTGGTTGAGCATCTTGCGCGGCCAATCGGTGATGAGCGTGACCGGCGATGCGAGATCCTTTTCGAGCGGAGCGGTGACGAGGAATCGGTCGCCATCCGGCGCGACGTCGTAGCGATTTTTCGCGCCGGAGCCGTGGAACTGGAATAGCTTTTTCGATGCGCCAGGCTGGAAACCGCTCGTCGAGTGATCGACCACTACGCTGATCAGGTAGTTTTCCGGATCGAAGTAGAACAGCTCGCGCCCGTCACGGCTCCAGCACGCCTCCGTGCCTCCGCCCTGCGATACCTGCCAGCGGCCACCCGGCTGCGGGAACGTCGCAACGAAGATCTCGGACTTCCCCGTCTCGTTCGATTCGTAGGCGACCCATCTACCGTCCGGAGACCACTGAGGGCGAGTCGCATCGCCGCTCGTGACCGCGAACGGCTCAGACGTTCCGCTTCCGGAGAGCGAGATCGTATGAATGCCCATGTCCTCGTTGACGCCGGCGCCGGCAGTGGGCTCGTAGAGAAGACGGTCGCCGTGCGCCGAGCGCGGCCACGGGTATTCGCCTGGGCTCGACAGAATTCGGCGCGAGCTCGTCCCTTCGATCGACACGATGTCTATGCCGGCGTCGCCCCGTGCATTGGTGCCGATGATGACCGACCTCCCATCCGGCAACCAGCACGCGGCGGGGTGATCGCTCGTGTCGACGGTGAGCTTCCGGCGGCGGCCGCTCCCGAGTTCCACGAGCCAAACATCCGAGCTGCCGCGATCGGGGTTGTGGATCGGGAGAACTGCGCTCTCTCCATCGGGCGAGACGCTGGGCACACCGCCGTACGTGTAGTCCGCGGGCTCGCCGACGTCGCCGGTCGGCCTTCCGGCGCGATCGAGCCAGCGGAGCTGCGTGCGCGTCTGGTTGTTCCCGGTCATGCAGACGAGAACGCCGTTCTGCGACAACGCGAAGACGCCGCGGCTGTATCGCCCGTCCATGCGCACCTCGTCGACGAGCGGCGCCGCGGATCCCGTCACCTTCAGCGAACCGAGGTCGAACGGCTGCGCGACAAGCACCGTCTCGCGCACGTAGATGAGATGACCCGATGCGAATGCGACGTTCGACGCGACTTCGAGGACCCGTTTGCGTTCGCGCGAGCCGAGTTCGCCCGCGTAGATGATCGGACTCGTGCCCGCACCCGCGCCGGCGCGGCGCGCAAGATAGAGAAAGTGCCGGCCATCCGGCAAGAAGTGGGGGTAGCGATGCGTCACTTCACCGTTCGCCGAGTCGAGAACGGTGGCGTGCGTCTCGACGCCTCCATCGGCGGCGATCATCGAGACCGGGCCGGTTGTACCGCGCCCGAAGAGAATGACGCCGTCTTGATTCCACGTGCCGCCGCGCGCATCGATCTGATCCGCGAGCGAGATGACCGGGCCGCCGGCGACGTCGACACGCTTGAGCTTGCCGTCCGCGAAAAATCCGAGCGACCGGCCGTCGGGCGAGAAAAACGGGCCCTCGGCGCCTTCGGTACCGGCGAGAGAGTGCGCGTCGAGCTTGTCGAGCGAGCGCACCCAGAGAAGGTCTGGGCCTTCGCCGCTGCGCGCGCAGAACGCGATGACGGAGCCGTCGGGCGAGATCGCAAGCGGAAGCGGCGTGTCGGTGCTCGATGAGAAGAGGACTCCGGGCGGCGGTTGCAGCGCGGCGTGAACCGCGGGGGCAATCGGCGCGGGGTGCTTCGCGAGGAAGGGCGTGGCAGCCGCGATGAGGAACGCCACGGCCGCGACGGCCCACGCGATTCGTTCGCGGCCGCGCGACGCTTTCGCCGGCAGCGCGACTCCCGGCGCCGGCACGTTCGTCTGCGATCCACCTTCGGCGAGCCACGAGAGCTGCAGCTTCACGTCGTGCGCGCTCTGAATGCGCTCCGCGGATTCCTTCATGAGGCACGCCTGCACCAGCCGGTCGAGCGCGGGCGGATTTGTTGGCACCAGCTGCGAGACCGGCGCGGGCTGCGCGCTCATGATCGCGGTGATGAGCGACGCCTGGCTCGTCCCCTCGAACGCGCGATGCCCGGTCGCCATTTCGTAGAGGACGCAGCCGAGCGCCCAAATGTCGCCGCGCGCGTCGGCGTCGCGACCTTCGAGCTGCTCCGGCGACATGTATTGGAACGTGCCGACGATCGAGCCGGCCACCGTGAGCGGGCGCGACATCGTCGGCGACTGCGAAAGCGCAGCGAGTGTGACGCTCGTCCCGCCGCCCGCGCCGGAGAGTCCCGCGGCGCGCGCGAGTCCGAAGTCCATGAGCTTCGCGCCGCTCTTCGTGAGCATCACGTTCGCAGGCTTCAGATCGCGATGCACGATGCCGGCGCGGTGCGCGCGGTCGAGCGCGTCGGCGATCTGCGCGCCGAGGCGCAGCACCTCACTCGTCGGAAGCGCGCCGCGTTCGAGCCGCGCCGCGAGCGTCTCCCCTTCGACGAGTTCCATCACGAGGAAATCCGTCTCGCCCTCGCGCCCGACATCGAACAGCGTGCAGATGTGCGGGTGGTTGAGCGACGAGATCGTCTTCGCTTCGCGCTCGAAGCGCGCGCGCACCTCGGGCTCCGTCGAGAGATGCTCGGGCAACACCTTGATCGCGACGTCGCGACCGAGCCGCGTGTCCTTCGCGCGATAGACCTCGCCCATGCCGCCCGCGCCAAGCGGCGCGAGGATTTCGTAGGGGCCGAGTTTGCTCCCGGGGATGAGCGGCACCGACGGAGATTACCGCGCCGCAGCGCTCGAGAGAAGCGCGGAGTGCCCAGCGCGATCCCGCACGCGATCCTTCACGCGAAGCCGCGAGGCTTGCGACCGCGCCCCCACGCGGATACACTCCGCCTCCCATGTCCACGAGCGCGCTTCGCACCACACCGTTTCACGAACGCACGGCGCCGCTCGTTCGCGCGCAGACGTGGCGGCGCTGGGCCGGCTACCAAATCGCGAGCGCGTACGATCCGCATCCCGACCGCGAGTACGCCGCGATCCGCAACTCCGCTGCGCTGATCGACGTCTCGCCGCTCTACAAGTACATGATCACGGGTCCGGACGCGACGCGCCTTCTCGACCGCATGGTGACGCGCGACGTGACGAAGTGCCGCGTCGGGCAGGTGCTCTACACGCCGTGGTGCGACGCGCACGGGAAGGTCGTCGACGACGGCACGATCAGCCGGCTCGGCGAGGAGGCGTACCGGCTCACGAGCGCGGACTCGTCGCTCCGCTGGCTCTGGTTGAACGCGGCCGGGATGAACGTGACGATCGACGACGTCTCGGAGCGAACCGCCGCGCTTTCGCTGCAGGGGCCGCTCGCGCGCGCGATCCTCTCGCAACTCTGCGCCGCGAACCTGAGCAACGACGGACTCAAATACTTCCGGCTCGTGCAGACGACGCTGCGCGGCGTGCCGGTGACGGTCTCGCGCACCGGCTACACCGGCGATCTCGGATTCGAGATCTGGGTCGACGCGCCGCGCGCGCTCGAGGTGTGGGACGCGCTCCTCGACGCGGGGAAGCCGTACGGCATCGTCCCCGCGGGAATCTGGGCGATGGACGTCGCGCGCATCGAAGCGGGGCTCGTGATGATGGACGTCGACTACTACGCGTCGCATCACGCGCTGATCGAGGCTCGCAAGTCGTCGCCGTTTGAAATCAACCTCGGCTGGACGGTGAGTCTCGAGAAGGGGCCGTACAACGGGCGGCGTGCACTGCGTGCGGAGAAGGCGCGCGGCTTCGCGTGGAACTTCGTCGGCATCGAGATCGAATGGGAGTCGCTCGAACGGCTCTACGCGGCGCGCGGATTGCCGCCGCAGATTTCGTCGATCGCGTGGCGCACGAGCACGCCCCTCTATCGCGAAGGCGCGCAGATCGGCTACGCGACGAGCGGATGCTGGTCGCCGATTCTCAAGAAGTCGCTCGCGCTCGCGCACGTCCGCGCGCCGCACTTCGCGCCGGGGACGCGCGTCGAGATCGAGGTGACGGTCGAGCACGAGCGCAAGCGCGCCGCGGCCGCCGTCCGCAAGCTCCCCTTCTTCGACCCGGAGCGGAAGCGCACGTGAGCGGGGCGCACTACGACGCGATCATCATCGGCGGCGGGCACAACGGCCTCGTCACCGCCGCGTACCTGGCGCGTGCCGGACGCAAGACGCTCGTGCTCGAACGCCGCCCGCTCGTCGGCGGTGCCGCCGTCACCGAGGAGGTCTTCCCCGGCTTCAAGTTCTCCGTCTTCTCGTACGTCGTCAGCCTCCTGCGGCCCGAGATCATTCGCGATCTCGATCTGCCGCGACACGGACTTCAGATTCTGCCGCTCGAGAGCACGGTGACGCCGCTCGAGAACGGCGACTATCTTGCCGGCTGGCCCGATCCCGACGAAGCGCGCCGCGAGTTGTGCCGCCACTCGCCGCGCGACGCCGACGCGATGGCGGTCTTCGGCCGGCTGATGCACCACATGGCGATGGCGGTCAAACCGATCCTCGGCATGATTCCGCCCGATCCCTCGTCGCTCGCGCCGTCGGACTTGAAGGGCCTCCTCCAACTCGGACGCCACTTCCAGTCTCTCGGCGCGGAGCGCTTTCACGCGCTCCACAAGTTGATGACGATGTCGAGCGCCGACTATCTCGACGAGTGGTTCGAGTTCGGCGGCTTGAAGGCGACGAAGTCGGCGAGCGGCATCATCGGCACGTTTCTCGGGCCGCGCTCGCCCGGCACTGCGTACGTCCTGCTTCATCACTACATGGGCGAGATCGACGGCGCGTTTCGCGCGTGGGGTTTCCAGAAGGGCGGCACCGGCGGCATCAGCGACGCGATCGCGAACGCGGCGCGCGCGCTCGGCGCGGAGGTGCGCACCGACGCGGGCGTCGCGCGCGTGTTGACGCGCGACGGACGCGCCACCGGCGTCGCGCTCTCGAACGGCGACGAGATCACCGCGCCCGTCGTCGTGTCGAGCCTCGATCCGCGGCGGACGTTTCTCGAGTTGGTGGAGCCGAAAACGCTCCCTGGTGATTTGGTCACCGCGATCGAGCGCTATCGATTCCGCGGATCGTCCGGCAAGGTGAACCTCGCGCTCTCGGGGCTCCCCAGCCTCACGTGCCTCCCCGGCGAGGGGCGGCACCTGCGCGGCGCGATCTCGATCAGCCCGAGCGTCGACTACCTCGAGCGCGCATACGACGACGCGAAGTACGGCGAGTTCTCGAGGAATCCGTACATGGACATCGTGATTCCATCGATGATCGATCCGGGGATGGCGCCGCCGGGCAAACACGTGATGAGCATCTTCGTGCAGTACGCGCCCTACCACGTCAACGGCGGATGGACCGACGCGAAGCGCGAAGCGTTCGGCGACGCGGTCGTCGACACGCTCGCGCGCTTCGCGCCGAACATCAAGTCGCTCATTCTGCACCGTCAGGTGCTCACGCCTCTCGACATCGAACGCATGACGGGGCTCTCGGAGGGGAACATCTTCGCCGGCGAGCTTGCGCTTCAGCAGCTCTTCTTCCTGCGGCCCGCGCCGGCGTGGGCGAAGTTTCGCACGCCGGTTCGCGGCTACTGGCAATGCGGCTCGGGCACGCATCCGGGCGGCGGGATCATGGGCGCATCGGGGCGGCTTGCGGCGCTCGAGATCTTGCGCGGGAGCGAAGCGCGATGACGGCCGCGGGATCATTCGACGCGATCGTTATCGGCGCCGGGACGAACGGTCTCGCCGCGGCGGCGACGCTCGCGCGCGCGGGGATGCGCGTGCTCGTGCTGGAGCGCGGCGGCGCGGCGGGCGGTCACGGCGGCGTCGAGGAGTTCGCGCCGGGGTTCCGCGCCGTGCCGCTCGCGTTCGACGACGCGGGGTGGCTGCCGCCGGACGTCGCGCGCGATCTCGGACTCGGCGGCGCCGGGCTCGAACGCGCGGAGGCCGAGTTGCCTGTAACGGTCGCGCTCGAGGCGGGCGGGTTCCTGTCGCTGGCGGGCGACGCCGCGCGCGCATCCGACGCGATCCGCGCGCACTCGGAGCGCGACGCCGCGCGCTGGCCCGCGTTCGTCGCGCGCCTGCGCCAACTCGCCGGCTTCCTCGAGGCGCTCTATCAGGTGCGCCCTCCCGACGTCGGCGCGACCGCGCCCGGCGAGCTGATGCAACTGCTCGGGCTCGGCGTGAAGCTGCGCGGCCTCGGCCGCGACGGCATGACGGATCTCTTCCGCTCGCTTCCGATCTCCGCCGCCGATCTGCTCGACGATTGGTTCGAGAGCGCGCCGCTGAAGGGGGCGATCGGCAGCGGCGGCGTGCAGAACCACCAGCAGGGACCGCGCTCGGGCGGGACGGGCTTCGTGATGTTGCATCACCTCGTCGGCGCGGCAGCGGGAAGCGTGCGCGGCCGCGGCTGGTGGCGCGCCGGACCCGACGCGCCGCTCCGCGCGCTCGAAGCAGCCGCGCGGCGCGGCGGCGCGACGATCCGCACGAACGCGACCGTCGCGCGCATCCTCGTCCGCGACGACGCCGTTTGCGGCGTGGCGCTCGCAAGCGGCGAAGAGATCGCCGCGCCGCGCGTCCTCTCCACCGCCGATCCGTCGCACTCGCTTCTCGATCTCGTCGATCCCGTGTGGCTCGATCCCGAATTCCTCCACGCGGTGCGCAACATCCGGTATCGCGGGTGCGCGGCGATTGTGATGTACGCGATGGAATCGCTTCCGCCGGCGCCGGGCGACGCCGCGCTCGCGGGCGTCGTGACGCTCACGCCGAACCTCCTGGCGCTCGAGCGCGCCGCCGACGCCGCGAAGTACGGAACGATTTCGGAGCGGCCGCACGTCGAGGTGACGGCGCCGAGCCTGCGATGGGCCGGCCTTGCGCCCGCCGGGAAGCACGTCGTCGTGGCGCGCGCGCAGTACGCGCCCTATCGACTGCGCGGCGACGCAGCGTGGGATGCCGCGCGGCGCGATGCGCTCGCGAGCAGCGTCACCTCGACGATCGACGCGGCAATGCCGGGTTTCGCATCGCGCGTCGCGACGCGCGTCGCGCTCTCGCCGCTCGACATCGAATCGCGCTACGGACTCAAGGAGGGCGCCGTCACGCACGGCGAACTCGCGCTCGATCAGATCCTTTTCATGCGGCCGGTCGCGGGATCGGGACGCTACGCGATGCCGGTCGACGGCCTCTACCTCGGCGGCGCGGGCGCGCACCCGGGGCCCGGAGTTCTCGGCGGTCCCGGCTGGCTCGCGGCGAAGCAAATGATCGGCGATCGCGCGAAGAGGTAAACCATGTCCGAGTTCCGACCGACGGCAACGACGTTTCGCAAAGGCTCCCGGACGCTACCCGGCAAGTACTACACATCCGCGAGCATTCTCGCCGACGAGGGCGAGCGGATCTTCGCGCGACAGTGGCATTGCGTAGGACGCGCGTCGCGGCTCGCCAAGCCCGGCGATTACTTCCTCCGCACGATCGCGGGCGAGTCGCTCATCATTCTGCGCGACTCGCAGGGCGTGCTGCGCGCACTCTTCAACGTCTGCCGGCACCGCGGCACGCGCCTCTGCCGCGAAGAGGCGGGGCATTTCTCCGAAACGATCCAGTGTCCGTACCACGCGTGGACCTACGCCACGGACGGCCGGCTCGTCGGAGCGCCGCACATGGCCGACGCGGGCGGATTCGACAAGCGCGACTTCCCGCTCCACGCCGCCGCAATCGAAGAGTGTGAAGGCTTCCTCTTCGTCAACATCGCGCCGAAGCCGCCGGCGTTCGCGCGCGCGTGGGCGCCTGTCGCCGATCGACTCGCACGATTCGGCGTTGCCCACTTGGCCGTCGGCCACAGCGTCGTCTACGACGTTCGCGCGAATTGGAAGCTCGTCTTCCAGAATTATTCCGAATGCCTCCACTGCCCGATGATTCACCCCGAGCTCAACGCGGTGCTTCCGTATCAGAGCGGCGCGAACGATCTGACGGAAGGCCCGTTCCTCGGCGGCTACATGGAAATCACGCCGCCGAACGAGAGCGCCACGCTCTCCGGGCGCGCGTGCGGCGTGCTCGTGAACGCGGATGCGCCGAACGCCGATCGCCGCCGCGCGTACTACTACTCGCTCCTGCCCAATCTCCTGCTCAGCCTCCACCCAGACTACGTGAACTTCTACCTGATCCAGCCGGTCGCGCCGGATCGGACGCTCGTCGAGTCGGAGTGGCTCTTCCATCCCGACACGCTCGCGAACGCGAACTCCAACATCCAGGACGCGATCGCATTCTGGGATGTCACCAACCGGCAAGATTGGGACATCGTCGAGCGCAGCCAATTGGGTGTCGGCTCACGGCGCCATGTGCCGGGGCCCTACTCGGCGCGCGAGAGCGTGCCGGCCGCGTGGGACCGCGAGTATCTGAGGCTCATGCGACGCGGCGGCGGCGCGAGCGCGCGGCGCAAGCGGCCGGCGCGCGACTAGCGCGGCGCGAAAATCTCGTACGGGCCGACTTTCGTTCCGGGGTTCAGCGGCATCCGTCAGGGAGTGCAGTCGAAGCCCACGCGGGTGCGACGATCATCGATCTCGTTGATCGCGAGGCGATGACTCGATCCGTCTTACTCTGTCGCGGCGGGAGCCGCGCGCCACTTCGCGGCCTCGTCGGGCCGGCCGGTGCGCGAGTAGATATCGGCGAGGATCGCGCGCACATCGATCGCGCGCTTCGATGTCCCGCCCGCTTGGCTTTCGAAGACCGCATACGCGGCGAGGAGATCCGATTCGGCGCCGGCGAGTACGCCGCGGCGGGCGCGGCACTCGCCGCGAATGCTGCGCGCGACGGCCGTGCCGAAGTAGTCGGGCGGCATCACGCGCTCGAAGATCTCGATGCAGCGCGCGGAGAGATCCTCCGCTTCCCGCATCCGCCCGCGCGCCAAGTAGAAACTCGCGAGGTTCACCATCCCGGCGACGGTCTCCGGGTGCTCCTCGCCCATGATTCGCTTCCCCGTCTCCACGTTCTCGATGAAGAGCGGCTCCGCTTCGTCGAGCCGGCCCATGTTTTTGTAGATCACCGCGAGATTGTTCATCGCAACGAGGGTTTCGGCGTGATCGTTCCCCATTACGCGGCGCAGCCCTTCGAGCGCGACTTCCGTCCAGCGCGCCGCCTCCTCGAAGCGATCCTGCTGACGGTAGAGCCAGCCTAGGCCCATCTTCGTGGAGAGCAATCCGGGGAAGTCGGGCCCGAGGTCGCGTTCGACAACCGCGATGATCGTCGTGTAGAGCGACTCCGATTCCGCGTAGCGACCATTGTCCGCGTACGCGACGGCGAGACTGTTCGTCGCCTGTTGAACGAGCAGGTTCGACTCGCCGAGCGCGCGGCGCAGGAGCGGGACGTTGATTCGAAGCAGGGACTCCGCTTCGGCGGACCGCATCTGATACGAGTAGACATCGGCGAGCGCGTTGCGCGTGAGGAGGACATCCGTATGCTCCGCGCCCAAGAGATCGCTCTGTTCCGCGCCGACGAGCGTGAGGAGCGATTCGGCCTCGTCGAAGCGACCGCCGCGGCCCGCCACGATTCCGAGGCGCGACTTCGCCGCGAGTGTCGTCGAGTCGCGCTCGCCGCGCGCGGCCTCCAGTATCGCAACAGCGCGTTCGGCCTGCGTCCGCGACGCGTCGAACTCACCGATGTCGCGGTACGTGTCCGATAAAACCGCGCGCATCTCGGCTTCGACCTCGGGCTGATCGGCGAGCGCGGTGCCGACGCGCTCGTTCGTGCGGTCGAGAATCTCCCGCAGCATCTGCGTGTCGCGCCCCATCGCAGCGGACGGGCCCGCGCCTTGCAGCATGCTCGTCAGAAAGCTCGCTGTCTGCGACGCGCGCGCCGCCTCTTTTCGCGCGCGCTCCGACTCGCGCGTCGCGCGCAGAAACGCCGACGTGCTCACGACCGTCGCGGCCGCGAGCACGACGACAATCGCGCCGAGCGCGATGAACGCAGCGCGATGCCGGCGCGCCATCTTCTGCAAGCGGTACGTCGCGCTCGGCGGCGACGCGAGCACCGACTCGTCGTTGAGGTAGCGACGAATGTCCATCGCCAGACCATTCGCCGTCTCGTAGCGCCGCGAGCGATCCTTCTCGAGCGCCTTCATCGTGATCCAATCGAGATCGCCGCGGAGCGCGCTCTTGTGGCGCGGCGCCTCGACGCCGCGATTGTGCGCGGCGACCGCGGAGTTGCCCGCGAGCGTCACGAGCCGCGTGCTCGGCCGCGGCGGCTCCACCTCGCGAATCTGCCGCAGCATTCCCTCGAAGCCCGCCTTGCGAAACTCCGCCGGATCGAACGGGCGCGCGCCGACAAGCAATTCGTAGAGCACGACGCCGAGCGAGTAGATGTCCGCTCGCGTGTCGATGTCGTCGGTCGTCAGCTCCGCCTGCTCGGGGCTCATGTAGTCGGGCGTGCCGATGATTTGCCCGAGCGCCGTGAGCATCGTCTGTTCCGTGAGCGGCTGCGCCGTCGCCTTCGCAATGCCGAAGTCGATGATCTTCGGTGTCGGCGGCGCTCCCGCGGTCACGATAATGTTCGACGGCTTCAGATCGCGATGGATGATCGCCTTCTGATGCGCGTGTTGAACGCCCTCGCAGACACCGATGAAGAGTTCGAGCCGCTCTCGCAGCGTGAGACGATTCTTGTCGCAGAACTCCGTAATCGGGAGGCCGTCGACGTACTCCATGACGAAGTACGGCTGGCCCTGCGGCGTCGTGCCCGCGTCGAAGACGCGCGCGATGTGCGGGTGGTTCATGAGCGCGAGCGCCTGCCGCTCCGCCTCGAAGCGCGCCACGACGTCGCGCGAGTCCATCCCCTGCCGGATGATCTTGAGCGCGACCTCGCGGCGGATCGGCTCCGTCTGCTCGGCGAGGTAGACCTCGCCCATGCCGCCGCTGCCGATCTGCTTGAGGATGCGATACGGCCCGACGCGGTCGACGCGCGACGCGGGCGTGGGCGCGCCGCCGCTCGCGCGATCCGCGGCGCCCGCCTGCGTTATGCCAAGCGTCGGATCGAGGTCGTCGTCTTGCACGGCGCTAGCGCTTCAACATGTCCCGAACGCGGGCTTCCAAGGCCGGAAGCTTGTTCGTGACGACATCAGCATCGACGGTGCGCTCATCGCTCGCGAACGTCTCAAAAGGCTCTGCACCGACGTAACGGCGAATCCTCACGATCGCATCGAGAATGTCCTCAAGGTAGACCCTAGAATCCCGGGGCATGGACGGCTTCGGAGAGGATGATGGGACGCAATCTTGGTTTGATGGAATCGGCTAGCACGAGATCAACATGGCAGGAGAACATCTGCTCCAGGAGTTCTTTGAGTCCCATGTACGAGTCGAACGATTTCCTCTCGAATCCGACGAGAAAATCCAGATCGCTCTTCTCGGTCGATTCGCCGCGCGCGGCAGAGCCGAACAGTGCGAGGCGCCGCAGGCCAAGTGCTCTGATATCGTGTTCACTCAGCGTAATCCAACTCATGATTTCTTGTCGTGAGTGCATCTCGCCTCCTCGCCGCTTGCGATACCCGGTACCCAAACATTACGAGAGATCCGATCGAGAACGCTAGCTCGGAAGTTTCTCGAGGAGCCGCTGGAAGCGCGGCTCGCCGCGGAGCGATTCCCAGCGCGGGTCGAGCCGCAGCGCGAACATTGTCTCGGTGGGCAACTGCGCGAGCTCTTCGAGTTGCGCGAGTGCGAGCTGTGTCTCGCCCGTGAGCGCGTAGATGCCGGCGAGATCCATAAGCCGCGCGGGTCCGATCATCGCGTCGGTCGAAACCGGGAACAGTTCGACGCCGCGTCTTCCTTCGCGGATCGCCGCTTCCTTCTCGCCGAGCCGCGCGAGCGTTGTGCCGAGCGCGCTGTGAAGGCGGTGATCGTCGGGCCGGAGCGCCAGCTCACGCTCGAGCCGGGCGCGCGACGCCTCGAAAAGACGCCGCCCCTCGTTCGGATCGTCCGAGAGCGATACCACGATGCCCTGAAGCATCTCCTTCGGAAGAAAATTCCACTGGTCTTCGAAGACTTCGCCAGGGAACGCGGCGAGCGTCGCGCGCGCGCGGTCGAGCCGCCGCTGAAAGAGATCGACGCGGAGCATGAGGAGCGCAACGCCCGCATCCGTGTTCGTCGGCGCACTCTCCAGGAGCGCGCGCGCCGCATCCAGCTCCCCGCGGCTGATCAGGATTCGCGCCTTCCACACGTACGGGTAGATCCCGTCGGGCCGCAGCGCGAGGGCGCGGTCGACGTACGGCTCCCCCTCGTCCGATCGATTGAGATAGATGTAGCTCTCGCCGAGGTGGCCGAGAATCGTATCGTCGTTCGGGCTCAGCTCGAGCGCCTTCTTGAGTTTCTCGATCGCCTCCTCGAAACGCCCTTGGCGGCGCTGCGTGAACGCGATGCCTTGCAGAACCTCGGCGTCGTTGGGCAAGAGCTTCTCGGCTCGTGCGAACGCCGCGAGCGCGGCCGGAAAATCGCGATGGATCCAGTAGTGGTAGTACCCCTCCGCGATCTCGGCCTCGGCCAATCCCGGCGACAGCGCGAGCGCGCGATCGTTCGCGGCGCGCGCCAGCTTGATCTGCGTCGCCGTGCGGTCCAACCCGAAATGGTAAATCTTCGAGTGCGCTCGCGAGAGCCCCGCCCACGCGAGCGCAAACGTCGAGTCGAGCTCGACGGCGCGTTCGAACATCTTGATGTTGAGCCGGATGCTTTCCGGTGAGTTTTCGCGCTCGTGCTCCTTGCCGCGCACGTAGGCCTGGTACGCCTCGAGGTTCTGCGTGGGGCGCGAGTCGAGTGCGTCGCGCTCCGGCTCGAGGAGCGTGACGCCGAGGCTGCGCACCACGTTCGTCGCGATCTCGGACTGCACGCTGAAGAGGTCGTCGATCTCGCGGTCGAACGTGTCGCTCCAGATGTGCGTGTCGTCGGCGACGCGGATGAGCTGCGGCGTGACGCGCACGCGGCTCGTGCCGTCGCCGCGCTTCTCCCACCGCACCGTTCCCTCGAGCACGAATTCGACACCGAGGTCGTCGCCGATTTGCTTCATCGTCTTCGCGGCGCGGTCGTAATTCACGGCGCTCGTGCGCGAGATGACGCCGAGGCCGCTCACGCGCGCGAGGCGGCTCGTGAATTCCTCGGTCATGCCGGCCGCGAAGTACGCGTCTTCGGCGGCGCCGAGATTCTCGAACGGGAGGACGACGATCATCTTGCGATCCGGCGCGTGTGTTGCGGAGGGAGGCGCCGAAGTGGAGCCGCTTGCTGCACGCTGTTCGCCGCCGCGCGCACCGAACTTCATCGCGGCGGCGGCGGCGAGCGCCACGACGACGAGTCCGATCGCGGCGGGAACGAGCCAACGCGGCCGCGGCGCGGCTCCTGCACGCGTCGCGCTCGATGAAGGCGGCTGCGGCGGCGCACTCGATGCGGGCGCCGGCCGTGCGTCATGCGCGAGCCCCGACGGCGGCGGCACGGGCGCCGCGGCCACGCTCGACGGCGCGCGCGCGGCGCTCTCCGCATTCGATGGCGCGCCGTACGCTCCGCCCGCGCCCGCGCTCGCGCTCGTGCCCGGGCTCGTGTCCGCACTCACGCTTGCGCCCGCGCTCGGATGCGTACTCGACCCCGCCCCGCCGCCCGTACTCGGACGCGTGCGCGCAACCGCGTGCTCGCCCGACTCGACTTCCTTCTTCAGCTCGGCAAGTTCGTATTTGACGTCGAGCGCCGTTTGGAATCGCTCGCGCGGCTCCTTCTCGAGGCAATGCCGGATGATGCGCCCGAGATGCCGCGGCATCGCCGGGTTCACCTCGCTGACCGGCGTCGGCGTGTCGCGCAAAATCGCAGACGCCAGTTCGACCGACGACTCCCCTTCGAACGGCCGCCGCCCCGTCGACATCTCGTAGAGAATCGTGCCGAGCGAGAAGATGTCGGTGCGATGGTCGAGTGGCTTTCCCTTCGCTTGCTCGGGCGACATGTACGGCGCCGTGCCGAGCACGCTCCCCTGCTGCGTCACCGGCTGCGTCGGCATCTGGCTCGTCATCGGCGCATCCGCGTCGGCGGCGATCTTCGCGAGACCGAAGTCGAGCACCTTCACGCGCCCCTGCGTCGTGATCATCACGTTCGCCGGCTTCAGATCGCGGTGCGTGATTCCCGCTTCGTGCGCGGCGGAGAGCGCGTCCGCGAGTTGGATCGCGATCTCGAGCAGGCGCGGCAGCAACAGACTCTCGCTCGAGATCAACTCGCCAAGCGTCGTCCCCGTGATCAGCTCCATCACGATGTAGTCGGTGTCGCCGTCGCGGCCGATGTCGTAGATCACGCAGATGTTCGGATGGGAGAGCGCCGACGCGGCGCGCGCCTCGAGTTCGAACCGCGCGCGCAGTTCCGCCGACGTCGAAAATTGCGGCGGCATCACCTTCACCGCGACGTCGCGGCCGAGACGCGTGTCACGCGCGCGGTACACCTCGCCCATGCCGCCCGCGCCGATGGGCGCGAGAACCTCGTAGGGGCCGAGATGTGTTCCGGGGGAAAGAGGCACGGCGCGCAGTTTATCGCATCCGACTTGGCGCGTCCGCCTTCGAGTCGCGAGGCGTCACCGGCACGGCAGCACCGCCCGACGCGCGAATCAGTTCGCGCGTCGCGCCGGGTCGAGCGTCGCAGCCCAATTGCGGATCACGTACGCCGGCGGAGACTCGACGTCCGAGTCGCTCAGGAGTGCGAGAAAACGCTCGCCGTCGGACGCGAGGACCTCGTCAACGCGCTCGGTGGCGACTCCGAGCAAGACGGGCGTACCGATCTCGAGCACTGCGCTCTCCGAGACGACCGGCACCGCCATGAGGCTATCGGCGGAGTGGCGGTAGTAGATCTCGCGCCCGTTCGTGCTCCATATCGCCTCGGTAGCGCCGTCGTGCGAGATCTGCCACTTTCCTGCCGCGTTCGGAAAGTCGGTGACGTACGCCTCGGTGCGGCCCGACTCTGCGGAGAGGTAGAGCACCCATTGTCCGTTCGGCGAGAACCGCGGGGAAATCTCGTCGGCGCCGGTCGCAACGAGGCTTCGCAGCTCGCGTCGCGGATTGTCGAGACGCAGATAGAAGACGTCGTGGCCGGTCTCCGTGTTCTGCATGCGGCCTAGAAGGGCGCTTCCGTCGGGCGACCAGTCGTCCGCGCTAAAATCGCTCGTTTCGAGAAGGGTCTCGACGTTGCGCGCGCCCGATACGGGCTGAATCCAGAGCAAACTCGCGGCCCTCCCTGCGGAGGCGACATTCCCGCTGGAGACCGCGAGCCGCGTCGCGTCGGGGGAGAAGACGGACTGAATGTACGACGGCGTATTCGTGAACGTGGCGCGCTGCATTTGCTTCGTCGCGACGTCAAGCACCCAGACATCGAACCGCTGTCCTCCCGGCTCCGGGAGTGTGAACGCGATGCGTTTCATATCCCGGTTCGCGACCAGAAACGAGTATCGCGCCGAAGGCCCGGCCATCTCGATGAGCCGCCCGTCACGACCGAGGATCGCCGGCGCAGACTCGACGACAACCCTGCATCGATACGCGATCGTCCCCTCCATCGACACGGAGAAATCGCCGACGTCGCGCGGGTTATAGTAGGAGAGGTTCTCGGCAATCGGCGTGATGGCGCCCTCGAGCGCAAGACTTCGCGGATCGAACCGCTGTGCGAGCAGGCTGCGCTCGCGAACGAAGAACAGGTATCCGTCCGCGCAGTACGCATTCGAGGCGCGATCGAGAATCTCGCGCGGCGCGTCGCCATCGAGCGAGCCCAGCATCAGCCGCCCCACGCCTTCGCTCCGGCTCTTGCGCTCGATGAAGAAAAAGTGCTCGCCATCGGGCAAGAACGTCGGATTGCGATGCGTGATCTCCTCCTCGGCGGGCTGCGTGATCGGCGTCGGGTCGCCCCCGTTCTCGGAGATCTTCATGAGCGGTCCGCGAATGTCGGGCGCGAAGATGATCGTGCCGGCCGCGTTCCACGATCCGCCACGGCCTGCGTGTGCATCGGCGAGAGTCTGCGCGGGACCGCCGCTCGCCGGGACCTTCTTGAGCTTCTCGTCGGCGAAGAACGCGATCCAGCGGCCGTCGGCCGACCAGAACGGAAAGCCCGCGCCCTTCGTGCTCTCGAGGTGCGCGCTCCTCCCCGTGGCAAAATCGTAGATCGAGACGACGACGTTGCCGCCTGAGCGGACCGCGCTGGCCAGGCGCCCCCCGTCAGGTGAGAGCGCGATCGGGCCGTTGACGACCCCAGCGGGTCGCGCGTCGGCCGATGCGGGGATGGCAGCATAGAATGGCCGCTCCACCGGCCTCGGGGCGGGGCGTAGCAGCGTCCACGCGAGAGCGGCGAGGGCGACGAACCAGCCCGCCGCGGCGACGCGCCACGCAGCGCGCGAGCGCGCGCCCGTGAGCGGAGGCGTGTTCGCGTGCGCGGACGCGACGGAGGTGCTCGCGTCAGCGCCCGCGTTCGCCAGCCATCGCAGCTCGCTCGCGACATCCGCGACGCTCTGCCACCGGTCGTCCGGATCCTTGGCGAGGCATCGAGCGACGAGCCGGTCGAGCGCCGGCGGCGCGAGCGGCGCGGCCTCGACGATCGGGCGCGGCTCGTCCTTCATGATCGATGAAATCAGCGAAGCCTGCGTCTTGCCGCGAAACGCCTTCGCGCCGGTCATCATTTCGTAGAGCGTCGCTCCGAGCGCCCAGATGTCGCTACGCACGTCGGGCTCCCCGCCTTCGAGTTGCTCGGGCGCCATGTACTGAAACGTCCCGACGATGGCCCCCGCCGCGGTGAGAGGACTCGTCATCGTCGGCGAGCGCGACAGGTCCGCGATCGTCATGTCGCCCTGCGCGCCCGGCGCGGCGGCGGCATTCACGCGCGCCAGCCCAAAGTCCATCAGCTTCGCACCGGTCTTCGTGAGCATGACGTTTCCCGGTTTCAGATCGCGATGCACGATCCCCGCGCGGTGCGCGCGCGCGAGCGCATCGGCGATCTGCGCGCCGGCGCGAAGCGCCTCGGCCAGCGGCAGCGCGCCGCGCTCCAGACGCACGGCCAGCGTTTCGCCGTCGACCAACTCCAGGACGATGTAGTCGGTGTCGCCTTCGCATCCGACGTCGTGCAGCACGCAGATGTTCGGATGGTTGAGCGCGGAGATTGCGCGCGCTTCGCGCTCGAAGCGTGCGCGCACATCGGGCTGTGCCGAGAGATGCTCGGGCAGCACCTTGATCGCGACGTCGCGGCCGAGGCGCGTATCGCGGGCGCGATAGACCTCGCCCATGCCGCCCGCGCCGAGTGGCGCGAGAATTTCGTATGGGCCGAGCCGTGCTCCGGGATCGAGCGCCACGCTTAGAACGCCTCCCACGGTACGGCGACGACGCGCCTTGTCAGC
This sequence comes from bacterium, assembly GCA_046160485.1. GTDB lineage: Bacteria > Orphanbacterota > Orphanbacteria > JBJXGV01 > JBJXGV01 > JBJXGV01. The sequence goes on from JBJXGV010000014.1 coordinate 51,079, forward strand.
TGCTGCGGTCGATCGCAACGGCATACCACGAGTCCGCGGCGGGCGCGGCGCGGGTACTCGTCGAGAAACGTTTCGACGTGCCGCGCATCGCTCGGCGCAGGACGCGCGGTCCACTTCACTTCGATCGGGACATCCTCACGCGGGCTCTGCCAGATGAAATCCACTTCGGCTCCGGATGCGGACCGCCAGAAACTCACGCTGTGTCCGGCCGCGAGATAGTTCGCGCGGTACAGAAGCTCGAGTCCGACCCATTGCTCGAAGAGACGCGGACCTTCCGTAGCTAGCATTCCGCGCTCCATCGGCAACCCCGCGGCCGCGTTGCGTGCGCCGACATCGAAGAAATAGAACCGCGGCGTCGTCAGCAGTCGTTTCCGCCCGCGCCGAGTGTACGGCCGTAGCCAGAATCCCGTGAACGTGTCCGCGAGAACGTCGTAGTAATTCTTGAGCGTTGTCGCTCCGATTCCTGTCTCCTTCGAGAGCTTCGCGAGGTTGACCTGCTGGCCCGACTCGATCGCTGCGAGTTTGAGGAACACGGCGAACGCGCCGAGGTCCCGCGCAAGCGCCTCACGCCGAATCTCCTCCTCGAGATAAACCTCGACGTACGCCGAGAGTGATGCGGCTGCCTTCAATTCCGCCTCGGTGCGAATGCCGGGGAGATTCCCGAATCGCAGCATCCGCTCGAGGCGTTGATCCGGAAATGCTCGATCCTCGTCGCGCGGGCCGCGCAACGATGAGCGCGGCTCCGCGCCCGGCCACACGGTCCGCGGCGATCCCTCCACCTCCCAGCGGCACACAGGCGCCAGATGAAAGACATGGCTGCGTCCAGGCAACAAGTTTGCGGAATGTTGCCGGAGCTTGCGCGCGGAACTTCCCGTCAGAAAGAACTGAAAGCGTGTCGGCCGCTCATCGTAGAGGCTCTGAATTTCGTCCAAGAGCGCGGGCACTTTCTGGATTTCGTCGACGACCACCGTTCGCGTCTTCGCGGGTAGGGCTCGCAGTTCGCGCGCGAACTGCGCGGGGTCCGTTTCATAGCGCCGGCGCTCGCTTGTTTGCCCGAGGTCGAAGACGGCCACCGCGGCGCCCTGGATCGTTCGCTTCAAGAGCGCGGTCTTACCGGTTTGGCGCGCCCCGAACAGCAAACGAATCTTGTTGCGAGAGACATTGGCGCCGAGGCGTGCTCGGAGAACTCTGCGATAAAACATGGCGCTGCGGATTCTACCGGTAAATCCACATGTTGTTGGGGATTTTCTTGACACCTGCGGTCGACGCGCGCAACCGCTCGCGGCATCGGCGTCGAGCCATCAGTTCACCTCGACCGGCTCGCCGCCTGGCGCGAGTCGATTCAGTTCGTCGAACCAATTCGTGACGAGCGTCACGTGCGTGCGGTCGATGCCCGCGGCGTCATCGGCCTGGAAGAGAATGAACCCCTCGCCGTCGGCGGTGACGTCGTAGCCGGGAAACGGCGTGACGTCGACGAACTCGCCGCGGAACAACTCGACCGGCTTCTCGATGCGAAGGCCGCTCTCCAAGCGCTCGACGCGCGCCGACAACATCGCGCCCCCGTTCTGAAACAGGATCTCGCTTCCCGATCGCGCCCACCGCGGGTAGTTGCCGCCATCCCACGACACCTGCCACTTCGCGACGCCGGGCGTGATGCTTTGCACGTAAACCTCGTTGCGGCCCGACTCCGTGGAGACGTATGCGACCCACGCGCCGTCAGGGGAAATATCCGGAGTCCACTCGATCGCCGCCGTGTTCGCGAACGGCACGAACGCGCCCAACTTCATCTTCCCGCCCGCGTCGCGCGAGACAGGCGCGAGCAGGATGTCCCAATTGGTCGTTTTCGAAAGGCTATGCAGCGCGAGCGTGCGTCCATCGGGGGAGAACGAGATAGGCCACGTGTAGTCGTCGCCGTACTCGAAGAGCAGATGCTCGCCGCCGATGCCATCGGCGCGGCGCGCGACGACCGACGAAGGCTCGGCCGTGTGCAGGACGTCCCGGCCGTCCGGCGTCCAAACGATGTTCGTCACCGACCGTCTGTCGAACGTCAGGCGCGTCGGCGTTCCGCGCTCGAGATCGTAGATCCACAAGTTCGGCGGTGTCGTGGCATCGACGGAGACGCAGACGGCGAGACGCTTGCCGTCGGGCGACACGCGCGGGCACGAGAAACCCTCGGGCTCCGAGATCGTTCGCTGGACGTTGCCGCGGCGATCGACCAAAACGATGCGGCTGACGTTCGCGCGATCGGCTTCCGTGTTCGCGCGGTACAAGAGCCGGCCGTTGCCGCTCACCCAGTACTCCGCGCTCCCGTCGCCGGAAGTCTGGTCTCCCGTGTACGCGAGCACGCCCTCGACGACGGCGACGCCGGGACCAGTCACTTCGAGCCGGTCGAGATCGAACGGCGCGGCGAGGAGATCTCCGTGCCGGACGTAGAGCAGGTGTCCGGTCGGCGACCATCGCGGCGCGGAGCCGCCGCGGACGAGCGTCTTCACTTCGCCCGATTTTGGAACCCAGACGTCGATGTCGGCCTCGTCGTATGTCTCGCCGCGACGCTGCGCCATGAAAAGGATGGCGCCGCCGGGAAGCGCGAATGGCCAGCGGTGGGTGCGCTCGTTCGTCGCCGTCGCGAGCGTGGTGATCGGCGTGAGCTCGCCGCCATCGACGGGCACGCGATGCAGCCCCGTCTCCGTATGCGGCGCGATGACGATCGAGCCGTCGTCTGACCACGTGGCGCCGCGCGGCTCGCGCACGTCGCAGATTCGCACCGGCGAACCGCCGCCCGCGGGCACCTTGTAGAGCGCCTCGCGCGTGAAGATGCCGATCCACGCGCCGTCCGGTGAGAAGAAGGGGCTGCGAACGCCTTCGAGGCCTTCGACACGGCGCGCGTCGAAGCTGTCGAGCCGGCGCAGGAAGAGGTGTTGTCCTTGCCCGAATCCAGCGACGAAAGCGATCGTCGCTCCGTCCGGCGAGAGCACCGCGGCGGGCGCAAGCTCCTGCGTCAGGTCCTCGGCGTCGAGGAGGTTCACCGAGAGGCGCAGCCGCTCCGCGTTCGAGCGCTCCGCGCGAGGCGGCATCGAGAGGGTCGCGGCGAGCGCGATGGCGCACGCGCCGGCGACCAGCCAGGGGACGAGGCGCGTCGCGCGGCCGCCTTTCGTCGCGCGAGCCTGCGACGACGACGCCGCCGTGCCGGCGACCGCCGCGCCGGCGTCGTCGAGCGTCGCGTCCTCGAGCGCGATCCGCACGTCGCCGATCGACTGCGCGCGGCGGCGCGGGTCCTTCCGCAAGCATCGCTCCACCACGGTGGCGACGGACCGCGGCGCGCGCGCGTCGAGCAGCTTCCACGCGGGCTCGCTCTTCAGGACCGACGCGAGCGTGTCGGAGACGGTGTCGCCCTCGAACGCGCGGCGCGCGGTCAGCATTTCGTAAACGACGCATCCGAACGCCCAGATATCGGCGCGGCGATCGACGGGCGTTCCGCGCGCCTGCTCCGGGCTCATGTACGCGGCGGTGCCGAGGATCACGCCGGCCATCGTCGCCGGCGACGTGAGCGTCGGCGAGTTCGAGAGATTGAGCGCCGAGCCGCCGCTCACCGCGTGCGCCGACTCGACGATCTTCGCGAGGCCGAAGTCGAGCACCTTCACCTTGCCGTCGGGCGCGAGCTGCACGTTGGCGGGCTTGAGGTCGCGGTGCCCGATGCCGGCGTCGTGCGCGGCCTCGAGCGCCTCCGCGATCGCGAGCGCGATGCGCCGCGCCTCATCGAGCGGGATCGCGCCGCGCGCGATTCGATCGCCGAGCGTTTCGCCAGGAACAAGTTCCATCGCGAGAAAGCGCGTCCCGCCGTGTTCGCTCAGACCGTAGATCCCGGCGATGTTCGGGTGATTCAGCGACGCGAGCATCTTCGCCTCGCGCTCGAAGCGCGCGAGCCGCTCCGCGTCGTGCGCGAACGCGTCCGGAAGAAGCTTGATCGCGACCTCGCGGTCGAGCGCCGTGTCGCGCGCGCGGTAGACCTCGCCCATGCCGCCGGCGCCGAGTGGCGCGAGAATTTCATAGGGGCCGAGGCGCGTGCCGGGGGTGAGGGACATCGCGCCGGAGAGTACCCCACGACGGCGTGGCGCGGTAGCGAGGACTCGCGCGCCGCCGGAGTGACGCGGCGAGCGAAACGCGCGCCGTGGGAGTGGCGCGGCGTCCACGCGAAGTGAAATATGCGGATGGCGCGGCGTCCGGGCCGGATGTCGATCGCTCGCGTTCGCGCGCGCTTGCGGTGATGCGCCGTCCGGCGCGCGCCGTCGATCGTCCTCTCCATCGCGGAACGGAGGTCGCCTCATGCGCGGCATGAAAAGCTGGATCGGATGCGGTGTGGTGCTCGTCGCACTCTTGGCCGGTTGCGGAGACAACGATCCCGTTTCGCCCGACGTCTTTCCACCAGCCGGCGCTTCGTCGTCGGAAGTGCCGCGCGCGTGGTTCGATCTCTACCTCACGCTCACGAAGCAGACCGCCGGGTTCACGCCGCCTGTCGCGTCGCGTGCGTTCGGCTACGCGGGCGTGGCGCTCTACGAAGCGCTCGTTCCAGGAATGCCCGGGCACCAGACGCTCGCGGGGCAGCTCAACGACCTCAATTCGCTCCCCGAGCCCGAGGCCGGCTCCGACTACGATTGGCCGACGGTCGCCAACAGCGTTCTCGCAAGCATGGCGCGCCATCTCTACCCTACGGCGACGGTCGCGAACCTCGAGGCGATCACGAATCTCGAAGCGCAGTTCTCCGACCCGCGGCCCGCAGGAGTTTCCGAAGCGACGTTCGAGCGCTCGACCACGCGCGGGCGCGTCATCGCGGACGCGATCTTCATTTGGTCGCTCTCCGACGGCGGGCACGAAGGGTATCTGCGCAACTTCCCCGCGAGTTATGTGCCGCCGGTCGGCCCGGGCCTTTGGGAGCCGACGCCGCGCCCAGGAGGCCTGCCGCCGCTGCCGGCGCTGCAACCGTACTGGGGCGCGAACCGGCCGTTCGTCCTCGCCGCGGGCGGGAACCCCAACGTCGTGTGCGAGCCCGCGGCGCCGACCGCGTTCTCGACGGACACGAACTCGCAGTGCTTCGCGGAGGCAATCGAGGTCTACGCGGCGGTGAATAACATCACTGCGGAGGAGGAGGCGATCGCGCGCTTCTGGTCGGATGACGCCGGCACCACCCCGACGCCGCCCGGGCATTCGATATCGATCCTCACGCAAGTGCTCGTGATGGAGAACGCGTCGCTTGCGACGGCGGCCGAGGCGTACGCGAAGGTCGGCATCGCCGTCGCCGACGCGTTCATCTCGTGCTGGAGCGCGAAATATCAGTTCAATCTTCTGCGCCCTATCACTTACATCAACCAACACATCGACACGGCGTGGGCGCCGCTGCTCGCGACGCCGCCGTTTCCCGAACACACCTCGGGGCATTCGGTGCAGTCGGGCGCCGCGTTCGGCGTGATGGAGGAACTCTTCGGCGCGAGCTACGCGTTCGTCGATCACACGCACGACGCGCGCGGATTGCCGGCGCACTCCTTCGCGTCGTTCGACGCAGCGGCGAGCGAGGCCGCGATCTCGCGGCTCTACGGCGGCATCCACTTCCGGCCCGCGATCGAGGCTGGCATCACGCAGGGGCGCTGCATCGCCGGCGAGGTCGCGGCGCTCGACTTCCTGAGGCCGCGCCGGGAGCGCTAAGCGCCGCTCAACGCTTTCACGAACACGATCGCCAGCGCACCGCAAACCACGCCCTCGACCAGTCCCTCCCGAACGCGGCGGCGCGGAATACCCACGAGGCGAGCGCGGGAACTGTGCTATTGTCTCGCCGCGTTGGCCGAACGGCCCTCCTGATTCCCCTCCCGTTTCGATTGCGGCGAAACGGCCACCCTGATTCCCCTCCCGTTTCCATCGCGGCGACTTTGCTTCCGGCCGAAGAAAGGCCCCGTCAGTACTCCGGGGCGCGCTCGCGAAGTTCGCGTGTGCGTTCTTGCGCGACCGCATAGTTATCACTGTTGAAGAGGCCGGCCTCGGCCGGCGCACTCCTGATCCCGACTCCGCGACCATCAACCGTTCATTTGGAAGGAGTTCCATCATGCATTCTGCGCGTAAGATTCTCCTCCTGCTCGCTCTCGCTATCGCTATCGGCGCGGCCGTTCGTCCGGCCCTCGCCGCCGGACCGATCGTCTCGGGCGAAACCCTCGCGGGCACCCTGGCCGGCCCGACCTTCACAGAATCGTGGACGTTCACCGGGACGACCGGAGACCGCGTTCTCCTCGCGGCTGCGACTACGAGCGGCGCGGTGAACACGAACATCGTCGTCAAGAATCCGAGCGGCGTGACCATCCTCTCGTCTTCGACCGACCGGGGCGAACTCCTGCTCGCGGCCACGGGAACCTTCACGATCGATATCTCGGACGTCGGCCTCAACGACGCGGGAACCTACAACCTCTGCTTCGTCGACCTCACCGCAGGGCCGCTCACGAGTGCCGGAGATCCTGACGGCGGAGCGATCGTCTCGAGCGACGTGAAGACCGGCACGATGGTCGTGGCGGACTTCGATGCGTACACGTTCTCCGGTACGAGCGGCGACCGTGTCCTCATAGACGCCGTCACCACCAGCGGCTCGCTCGACACGTGGATCTACCTCTATCCCCCCGCCGGCGCCGGCGCCGTCATCAACTCCTTCGCCGCCGACCGCGCCGAGATCCAGCTCACTGCCACCGGCACGTACACGATCGTCATCGAGGACAACCTCAACAACACGCCCGGCGGCTACAGCATGTCGTTCCTCAACGTCACGAGCGGGCCGTTCACCAACGGCAGCGACATCGACGGCGGGGCGATCGCCTCCAACGAGATCAAGACCGGACAGTTCAACCAGGGGGTCGACTTCGACGCGTACACGTTCTCCGGCACGACCGGGCAGCGCATCGTCGTCGGCGGCGTCGCGACCGGCGCCGGCACGCACAACACGCAGATCTCCGTCTACCCCGCGGGCGGCGGCGCGGCGCTCACCTTCACCGCCACCGACCGATTCGACGTCCAGCTCACGACCTCCGGCACCTACACACTCGTCATCGAGGACAACCTCAACAACGACGTCGGCACGTACACCATCTCATTCGTCAACCTCACCGCAGGGCCGTATGCCGACGGCAGCGATCCCGACGGCGGCGCGATCGTTTCGAGCGACGTGAAGACCGGCACGATGAGCGGCGTGGCGGACTTCGATGCGTACACGTTCTCCGGTACGAGCGGCGACCGTGTCCTCATAGACGCCGTCACCACCAGCGGCTCGCTCGACACGTGGATCTACCTCTATCCCCCCGGCGGTGGCGGCGCCGTCATCAACTCCTTCGCCGCCGACCGCGCCGAGATCCAGCTCACCGCCACCGGCACGTACACGATCGTCATCGAGGACAACCTCAACAACACGCCCGGCGGCTACAGCATGTCGTTCCTCAACGTCACGAGCGGGCCGTTCACCAACGGCAGCGACATCGACGGCGGCGTGATCGTCTCCAACGAGATCAAGACCGGACAGTTCAACCAGGGCGTCGACTTCGATGGATTCACGTTCGAGGGGACGGCGGGAGATCGTATCGTCGTCGCGGGCGTCGCGACCGGCGCCGGCACGCACAACACGCAAATCTCCGTCTACCCCGCGGGCGGCGGCGGGGCGCTCGCCTCCACTTCCACCGACCGATTCGACGTCCAGCTCACGACCTCCGGCACCCATACCCTCGTCATCGAGGACAACCTCAACAACGACGCCGGCACGTACACCATCTCATTCGTCAACATCACTCAGGGTCCGCTGAAGGATGCGAACGACGCCGACGGCGGCGTCATCACGTCGAATGACATCAAGAGCGGAACGATGAGCGGCGTCGCTGACTTCGATGGGTACCAATTCGTGGGTTCCATTGGGAACCGCGTGCTCATTAGCGCGGTGACGACGAGCGGCTCGCTCGACACTTGGATCTATCTCTATCCGCCAAGCGGCGGCGGTGCCGTCGTCACCTCGTTCGCTGGGGACCGCGCCGAGTTCCAGCTCACGTCGACCGGGTTGCACACGATCGTCATCGAGGACAACGGCAACAACACCGCCGGCGGCTACAACATGTCGTTCCTCAACGTCAGCGCCGGCCCGATGAGCGGCGGCACGCCGGAAACCGACGGCGGCCCCGTCATCGCGGGACCGATGAACGGTTCGGCGCTGGCGGCGTCGGACTTCGACGGCTACACGTTCTTCGGCACGAGCGGGCAAACCGCGAACATCACCGCGGCCGTCACGTCGGGCCCGATGAACACGCAGATCTCGCTTTATCCTCCAGGTGGCGGCGGCGCGCTACTCTCGACGACGACCGACAACGTCGTCCAGGCCCTGAGCGCGACCGGAACGTACACGATCGTGATCGAGGACAACCTGCAGGATCAAACCGGGAACTACACGCTGACCGTGACCGGGACTTCGTTCGCAACGGATGTTCCCGGCGGTGACCTCGAGCCGGCGGAGGCGTTCCGCACGACGCTCTTCCCGGCGTCGCCGAGCCCGTTCCTCAACTCGACGCGCCTCGACTTCCGCGTCGCGCAAGAAGGGCCGGTGCAACTTCGGATCTACGACGTCACCGGATCGCTTGTGCGCACGCTCGTCGACGAGACGCTGCGGCCCGGCGCGCATCCCGCCGTGTGGGACGGCATCGACAGCAACGGATCGCGCGTCGCGAGCGGCATCTACTACGTGCAGCTTCAAACGGGCGGCGAGGTGAAGAAACAGAAGGTCGTGCGCATCCGATAGCGGGTGCGGATGCGGGCCCGGTCACCGCGAACGCGGGCCCCGGGCCGCGAAGGACTTCACGCCGCGCCCAGGGCGGCGACGAAAACAACGCGCCCGGCTGGAGCGATCAGGCTCCGGCCGGGCGCGCGTTTTGCCTCACTTCGAAAGCTCGAAGATGCGCTCGACGGGGCAGACTTCCACAGCCCGGCGTGGGAGCCGCTGCGAGCGACGCCGCCGTTTCCCGAACACACCTCGGGGCGTTTGGTGCGGCGCGGCGCCGCGTCGAGCTAAACGCGCGGGCTTGCGCGCACCCCGCGCCGCGATCGTGGCGCGGCGGTCAACGGATGACGACCATTCTTCGGGCCGCCGAGAATTCGGGCCCGTCGCCGCGCAGGAAGTAGACGCCCGCCGGGAGCGGGCCGTGCGGCCCGGCGTTCCAATCCGACGTGATGCTCTGACTTCCCGTCTCCGCACTCACCGGCGCGAGACGCCCGACGCTGCGACCGGCCACGTCGAACAGCTCGAAGCGCACTGTTTGCGCGCGCGATGATTCGAAGGAAAGCACCGTCGTGCCCCGGCACGGGTTCGGTCGAATCGCGAGGCTCGGGTCACTAGGAGAAAGCGGAGAGGGAACCGCGGTGCCTTCGACGAAGTGAACGGTCATCGACCAATTGTCCGCGCCGACTTCTGCGGACGACGGTAAGACGTTTCCGCCCACCGAAGTGGAGTTGCCCCTCGCGAAACCCAGCTCGATCGGCGCTCCCTGCGCCGAGAAATCCGGATGACTCGATTCATCCCAGAACTCGCACGGCGGCTGATTGACGACTTCGAAGAAGCTCGACTCGGCGAGCCCCAACTCGGTGTGCGTGGACCAACCCCCGGCTGCGGAGGTCAGAGCGAATCCGGCGACGTAGAGTCGATCGTTCTGTCGCACCATCGGCCGTTCGCTCTGCACGGGATTGCTCCCCGCGAGAGGGGCGCTGTCGATCGAGAAGTCGAGTGTAACGATCACGCCCTCCGCCGCCGGGTCGACGACCGCGCCTGCCATCTTGAAAAACGTCCAGACCCACGACGCGCAAAAGCCGCCGGCCGGCGCGCCTGCGGGAAGGTCGTGCCGCACAGTCAGCGCCGGAGATGGGTTTCCGTCGCCGGAGAGTTGCGCGACGATCGACCCGCCGCCCGATCCACCCTGCACCAGTTCCTCGGTGAAGCTCCCCGCGTCGAAGTCCGACTCGGTGAACGTGAGCTGTGCGGCAGCCGTCGACACGGTGAGCAACATGCCGAGGAAAGCCGCGGCCCAACCCAACAACGGCGTGATGAAGATGCGAAACGTCATGCGCGTGACCCTCCTGCGCCCGACTCGGGCGCGTCCGCGAGTGTGGTCCGATTCCTCCGCCGGCAGCGGGGCCGGCGAACTCGAAGTTGCCCTGGAACGCGAAATCTGTTTGTGGAGGGCGCCGCGTCTTTCACCTCGCCCCGCGAATTCTGGCCGGCGACGATGACGGATCATGGGGAGCTGCGATACCATCGAGCGATTATGAGCCGGCGGTATCGGGTCGTTCTGGCGGTTTTGGCACTGACTCTCGGAGCGCCGATCAATGCGGCGGCGCTTGCGATGGAAGGCGCGCTCGCGCGCGAATCGAACGGCGCGTCGCCTGACACCGCGGCGGCGCCGTCGCTCGCGGACGCGACGACGCGACTCGCCGCGCGGGACTTCGCGGGTGCGGAGACGCTCTGTCGCGTGCTCCTCGCCGAAGCCGAGGCCGCCACCGGTGCGGAATCGCGCGCCGCGGCGGACGTACTCGACGTGCTCGTCGAAGCGCTCTGGCGCGCGCGCAAAGTCCGCGACCCGGAGGCGCGCGCGCTCGGTGAACGTGCGGTGCGCATCCGCGAGCGCGGCGCGGGCGGGCCCGGTAGCCCCGGCGGTGCGCCCTCCGACTCCGCGGCGCTCGCGCGCAGCCTCTTCAACCTCGCGACGATCTGCCAAGTGTCCGGCGACTACGCCGCGGCGCGACCGCTGTATGAACGCACCGCCGCCATCCAGGAGCAAACTCTCGGTGCGGACGACATCGCGCTCGCGGCGACGCTCAACGCGTACGGGATGCTTCTTACGAAGGCGGAGGAATTCGCGAGCGCGCGCGGGGCGCTCGAGCGCGCCGCCGCGATCTTCGAGCGCGCCGAAGGCCCCGAGAGCCCGCGCGTCGCAAGCACGCTCTTCAATCTCGCGAAGGTCCTCCAAGGCATCGAGGATTTCGACGGCGCGCGCGCCGCGGGCGAGCGCGCTCTCGCGATACAAACGAACGTCGGCGGCCCCGAGAGCGCGGGCGCCGCAATGTATCTCAACAATCTCGGGCACACGCTCCGCATGACGGGCGACTACGCCGGCGCGCTCGCGCACTACAAACGAAGCCTCGCGATCTACGAAACGATCGAGGGCGCCGAGGGTCCGAGCGTCTCGATCGGTTTGATCAGCGTCGGACAGCTCCTTCAACTCATGGGCGACTACGCCGGGGCGCGGCCCTATCTCGACCGCGCGCTGGAACTCGACGAGAAAAACCTCGGGGCCGGCCACCCGCAAACGGTCGCCGACGTGCTCGCGCTCGCGACACTCGAATCGAGCCTTGGGAACTACGAAGCGGCCGACGCGCGCTACGCGCGGGCTTCCGCGGATTGGGAGAAGACGTTCGGCGCCGAACACTCGTGGGTCGCCGCGGCGCTCAGCGGGCGCGGACAAAACGCGCGGCTGGCGGGCCGCCGCGGCGCGGCGCGCGAATTCCTCGAGCGCGCGCTGGCGATTCGCGAACGCGCGCTCGGCGCGAATCACACGGAGGTCGCGACGAGTTTGGAGGCCATCGCGGAGGTGCTGCGCGAGCAGAAGAATCTCGAGGGCGCGCGCGCGGCCTGCGAGCGCGCGCTCGCGATCCGCGAAGCGACGCAGGGACGCGACCACCCCGAGATCGCCGCGACGCTGCGCGCGCTCGGAAACACGCAGGCCGATGCCGGGCGATTCGAACACGCCGTCGCACTGCTCGACCGCGCCGCGGCGATCGAGGAAACCAGCTATGGGACATCGCATCCGTCGCTGGCGATGACGTTGGCGAACCGCGCGCGCGCGCTCGTCGCGATCGATCGGCGCGACGAAGCCTTCGAGTCCGCGGTGCGCGCGGAAGAGATCGCGGCCGCGCACCTGCAGCACACGGCGCGCGCGCTCCCCGAGGAGGCGGCGCTACGATTCGAAGCGGTGCGCGCGTCGGGCCTCGACATCGCGCTCGGCCTCGCTGCCGCGGACGCCAGCGGCGGACGTCCTCGGCGCGCCTGGGATCGCGCGCTTCGCTCGCGCGGCCTCATTCTCAACGAGATGGCGGCGCGCCATCGCGTCCTCAACGACGCGGGCGACCCGGAGATCGCGGCGTCCGCCGCGCACGTTGCGAACGCACGCCAGCGCGTCGCGAACCTCGCCGTGCGCGAAGCCGGCGCGCTTTCGCCCGCGACGCACGAGAGGCTCCGCGCCGATGCGCACGCGGAGCGAGACGCGGCGGAGCGCGCGCTCGCGGCCAGAAGCGCGGCGTTTCGCAATGAACTGGCGCACGACGACGCGACGCTCGACGACGTTGCGGCCGCGCTCCCGCACGCAACCGCGCTCGTCGCGTACTGCCGCTTCACGCCGGCGCGCGAGAGAGAAGCCGCGAACGCGGAAGACCGCGAGGCGTATCTCGCGTTCGTCTTGCGCGCTGGCGAGCGCGATCCCGGCGTCTTCCCGATCGGTAGCGCCGCGGAGATCGATTCCGCGGTCGCACGATGGAACGGCGCGGTACTCGCGAGCGCGTACGCGGAGCCGCGCGACGCGCTCGCGACCGCGAACGCGATCCGCGAAGCCGGCGCCGCGCTCCGCGCTCTCATCTGGGATCCGGTCGCGCAATCGGTTCACGACGCCGCGATGGTGTGCATCGTTCCCGACGGCTCCATTCATCTCGTGAGTTTCGCCGCGCTGCCAGTCGGAACGGAGGCCTATCTCATGGAGGCGGGCCCGACGATTCACTACTTCTCGACGGAGCGGGACGCGCTCGCGCCCGGCCACGAAGTCGCTCCGGGACGCGGACTCCTCGCCATCGGCGGCCCGGACTTCGACGCGCGCGCGTTCACGGCCGCCCTTTCCGCGGCGCAAGAGAAGCTCGCCGAGCGCGTCGATGCCGCGGTCTCCGCGATCGGCTCGCTCTTTCGCGGGCCGCGCGCCGATTGCGGCGATTTCGCGTCGCTGCGATTCGAGCCGCTCCCCGAGACGGAACGCGAAGCGAACACCGTCGCGAAGATCTGGCGCGACGAGCGCCGCGCCGAAGCGGGCCGCGAACGCGGGGGCACCGACGACGCAGAGATTACGCGTCTCGTGGACCGCGGCGCGCACGAGGCAGCATTCAAACGCAGCGCGCCCGGAAAACGAGCGCTGCACATCGCCACGCATGGATTCTTCCTCGGCGCGGGATGCGCCGAGAGCGACAGCGCGCGATCCGGCTGGAACCCCCTCTTGCTCTCCGGCTTCGCCCTTGCCGGTGCGAACCGGCGCGATGAGGCCGCGCCCGACGACGATGACGGCATCGTCACCGCGGAGGAAATCGCAGCCCTCGATCTGTCGGGTACCGAGTGGGTCGTGCTTTCGGGATGCGAAACGGGGCTCGGTGGAATCGTCGCGAGCGAAGGCGTGTTCGGATTGCGGCGTGCGTTCCAAATCGCCGGCGCGCGCACGACTCTTATGAGCCTCTGGCCGGTCGACGACGAATCCACGCGTCGATGGATGACGGAACTCTATCGCGCACGGCTGGAGCGCGGCGCGTCGACGGCGGAGGCGGTTCGCGCCGCGAGTCTGGCGTCGTTGCACGAACTTCGCGAGCGCGGGGAGCCGACCTACCCGTTTCTGTGGGGGAGCTTCATCGCGGCTGGGGATTGGCGCTAGGGGGAGTGGCGCCACGCGGTACGACACGGATCGGCGCGATCTCCGACGGCGCGAGCTCGCCGCCGCGCGCATCGAGCGGCACGACGCGCCACGCCGACACCCGATCGCGTTCCCACGCGACATCGTCAGCGGCGAACTCGAACATCGTGTCGGCGGTGACGCGCGAAGCGAGAATCCCGTTTGCGACGTCGAGGATCAGGAGCCGGTAGCTGGCGGCTGCGGGCTCGCGCGTCCAAACGAACACTGTGGGAGGCGCGGTGAGTTCGCCGCGCGGCGTAAGACATCGTTGGCCGTCGGGCCCCGACGCCGTGGATCGCGGCGCGCCCGCACTCGAACGCAATCGGTAACGCTCCGGCGTTGAGTCGCCGCCGCGATCGAGTTCGCGCAGCACGCGCGGCGTGAGGATCGCGAGCGCGAGGGCCGCGGCGATCGGGAGCGCAAGCCGCGCCCAGCGCACCGGGCCGCGCGCGCCCTCGCGCCGTGGCGCCGCCTCGCGCGCGGCGCCGATCGGCACGACATCCGCGACTTCGGCGCGCGCCTCCTCGAACATCGCGCCGATCGCGACACCTTCGTAGACCGCCTCGGCCAACTCCGGCCGGGCGAGGATCTCGCGCTCGAACTCCGCGCGCTCGTCCGCACCGATGCGACCGTTGAGATACGCAGCGAGCCGCTCTTCATCTCGCGGCGAGAGCACGTTCGACTCGTCGCTCACGGCAGGTATCCCCGCTTCATCAAGATCGCCTTGAGCTTCTTGCGGCAGCGAAAGAGCCGCACGTGAAACGTCGACGTCGCGGCGTTTGAGCCCGCCGCCGCCGAGCGCGACGCATCCGAGTCCGAGCCGTGAAGCAGCTCGCGGAAATGCTTCCCGCAGAAATCGTCCTCGGCGGCCAACGTGTCGATCGCCTCGCGCAAGAGCCGCGACCGCTCGCGCCGTTCGAGCGATTCCATCGGCGTCGGTTCGAGCGCGCGGCCGCTGAACTCGTGAAGGCGCGCGTGCATCTCGCTCTCCGGGTTCGACGCGCGCGCCCGCGTCCGCTCCTTCTGATAGAGATTGCCGATCACGTTGCGTAACACCTGAAAGCACCACGGCAGCGCGGGCGGCTCGTTCGCGTGCGCCGCTTCGGCCGGCGCGCCCGTCTTCTCGAACACAATCGCGAGCGCATCGTGCACGACATCCTCGACCATTCCCTCCCGAACGCGGCGGCTCGCTACTTCCACAAAGCGGGCGCGGAGTTGTCCGACCCACGGATCGCGGCGCCCGAGCGCGTCACCTCTCGCCTTCTCTTCTTTGATGACGGCGGATTCCTTTCCGGTCGAAGTGAGATCCCCGGGGATATTAACAGGCGCCTCATGAAGTTCGTGTGTGCGCTCGTCGCCTCGCGCGGCGTTATCCAATCGAAGCGGCCGACCTCGCTCGGCGGACCCCTCGGCCCGACTCAACGCACATCAACCGCTCCTTTTGGAGGAATTCACGCCATGCGCCTCGTACGCAACGTCATGTTTCTGATGGTTCTCGCGCTCGTCGTGAGCGCGCGTCCCGCGCTCGCCGGCGGACCAATCACCTCGGGCTCGACCGTCGCGGGGAGCCTCGCCGGACCGTCGTTTCTGGAATCGTGGACCTTCTCGGGAACGTCGGGGCAGCGCGTGTTGATTTCTGCCGTCACGACGAGCGGCGCGGTGAACACGAACATCAACCTCAAGGCTCCCGGCGGCGCGTCGGTGGCCTCGACGTCCGCCGACCGCCTCGAGTGGCAGATGCTGTCGACGGGGACCTACACCATCGAGATCACGGACGTCGGCGTCAACGATCCGGGCGCGTACAACCTCACCTTCGTGAATCTCACGGTTGGTCCGTACACGAGCGGCGGCGATCCGGACGGCGGCGCCATCGTCTCGAGCGACGTGAAGACGGGCACCATGAGCGGCGCGTCCGACATCGATGCGTTCACCTTCACCGGCACGATCAACGACCGCGTCCTCATCGACGCCGTCACCACGAGCGGTTCGATGGACACCTGGATTTACCTCTATCCCCCCG
>JBJXGV010000015.1:0-108749 GCA_046160485.1 bacterium
CGAAAAACGCGCGCATGACAGCCCCGTGCGGGCACGCTCTGGACCTGCCCTCGACCGGAGACACTCCCCTCCGACCAACGCACTCTTCCGGTAACGCGACCAACTGGATGTGATGGTACTAGCGCACGACGACGACGCGCTCTGTCGCTTCGATCCGCGCCGGCGACGAGAGCCGCAAGAAATACAACCCGGCCGCAACGGAGCGGCCTGCATCGTCCTGGCCATCCCACTGCAGTGTTCGCACGCCCGCCGCGTAGACGCCTGAAGCAAGCGCCCGCACGCGCCGCCCGCTAACGTCGTAGACCGACAAATCGATCGCCGCGCCCGACGCGCCGTTGTCCGGGTCGTAGGGCACGCGGAACGTAATGCCTGCATTGCCACCCGGAGCAGGGTTCGGCGAGACAGCGAGGCGACGGCCCTCCGCCAGATCCGAAGCCACGGACGTTTCACCGAGTACGTAGTCGTCGCCGAGACCGTTGACCGCGACGAGACGGTACCGCGCGCCAGCCGCAGGCGCGATATCGACGAACTCCCCGCGATCGAGGAGATCTGAGTGCAGCGACGCGAACGCGCCTGCGTCGCTGCTCGCGCGCTCGACGCGATATCGAATGTCTGCTTCCGGACCCGGGCTGGTCTCCCATGTGAGCCGCGTGGCATCACTCATGGCATCCCGATTCGCCTCGAACTTCGCGAGCGCTATCGTCCCATCGATCGTGAAGAACGCCTCCGATTCCGAAGCGGAGAGGGGACTCGCACGCTCGATCCGAATCTTCGCGAACCGTGTGGGCACATGCGGAACCCGGAACGCCCACGGACTGGTGGTGACGCCGGTTTCACGGCGTTCGAATGTGCTCCCCCCATCAGCGGAGACGAGGATGTCCACCGGCCCGACGCCAGCCCACGCGATGTTCTGCATGCTGCCGACAGCCCATGTCACTCCAGTGTTCGGCGCCACGACGCGCACCGCTGCGTTCGCGTACATAAGATCGCCGGTCGTGTTGTCCAGATAGCTCACGTGCGGGTTCCCATGGGCGTCTAGGTCGAGCGAGCTGTAGTGGCCAACGCTGTTGGCGGACCCGTCCGCCGTCACGGTCGTCCAGACACCTCCCGACTTTCGGGTATACAGGAGGTCGTTGGTTGTTAGGTTGAGATGACTGATACACGGATTCCCCTGCGCATCGAGTTCGAGTGAGCAGTAATGGCCCGTGTTGTTCGCCGACCCGTCCGCGATCTCGATGATCCACGCCCCTCCCGACTTCCGGGCGTATTGGAGGTCTAAGGTCGAATTGTTGTGGTAGCTCACGTGCGGGTTCCCCTGGGCGTCCAGGACAAGCGAGCTGTAGTAGCCTACAGCTTGCGCCGACGCGTCCGCCGCCTCGCGAAGCCAAGCGAATTGAACGCGTCGCAGATACACGAGGTTCTCGTTCGAGGCGTCCAGACAGGCGATGTGCGCGAAATTTTGGGCATCTAAAGCGAGTGAACTGTACTGGCCAACATTGTCGATAGAAGCCGCGATTTGGACGCCGTTGAAGTCGGCGTATTTGAGATCGCCGTTTGTGACGTCGTAGTAACTCACGTGGTAAGAACCTAACTTTTCGCCAATCGAAGTGTGCTGGCCGACATCGCCGCTCGAGCCGTCGAGCGTGAAAGCGGACCAAGAGCTCGCAGATTTCGTCGCAAGTTTTAGGTCGCCGTTCGTGGCATCGTAGTAGCTGATGCGGACGAGCCCGCTGGCACTCACAAACATCGAGGTGTGCTGGCCTACGACGGCCGCCGAGCCGTCCGCTGTCTCGAACGTCCAGGCCCCCCCCTGTCGTCTCCCATACTCGAGGTTACCCACAGTTCCGTCGTTGTAGCTCACGTGCGGCGTCCCTTGTGCATCCAGGACAAGCGAGGAGAATGACCCCTGGGTGTTTGTCGCCGTGCCCGCGCGCTCGTTGACGAAGAAGGACTGGGCGTGCGCCTCGATCGAGGCTCGCAACACCTGCGGGGCCGTTAAGACCGCGATCAGAACGAATGTGAACATCCGTGACGAGAGACGGGGAGCCGTGCGCATCGTGACCTCCTAAGTGAGCCGATTGGTCCTGGTGATCCTGCACTTGTGGTAAGCGCAGTCCGACGCGGATCCTTGCCACCTTTGTTTTCGCGGGAGGTGGAACGCCCGAACCGTATCGGCTCGGGCGTCGATTGGTTGCCAACCGTCACTGGAGCACAACAAACCGGACGTGCCGGTTTCCGAGAGGAGTGAGCAGCCTCGCGAAGTAGATTCCTTGCGCCGGCGTCGAGGTCTCACCGCGCCCGTTCCAGGTCAGCTCGTGCCGGCCCGGCGCGCCGTGGAACTGTGTCGACCAGATCCGCCGGCCCGTCACATCCACGATTTCGAGCGTGGCGTCGGCGGCGACCGGAAGGGAGAGCCGGATCGGCACCGACCCCGCACGGCTGGGATTGGGGATCTGCAACGACAGGGGCAACAACACGGTCGTCGGAAGGGGATCGGGGATGCCGGTGGCGGTGCACTGGATCGTGAACACGGCATCGCTCAGGTCCGATCCAGAATTCCCTGCCGCATCATAGGCGGTGACGCGAACCATCGCGGTGACGGTCGCGGCCACGGTGCACGGGTCAGGCGGCACCAGCCAGTCGACGGAATCGAGTGACCCATCCGACCGCAGCACGTTCACCCATGGACCGCCGGGCCCGTTCAGCGAGTAGTCCACCTCCACGGAGTCGACCGCCGCGTTGTCGGCGGCGTTCCAGTTGATCACGGCAATCTCGCCCCAGTGCAGCGTCTCGCCTCCATTTGGTGCCAGAACCTGAGCGGTCGGCGGGGCAACGTCGACGAAGCTGGCGGCGATGGTGTGGTTCTCGGTCACGTCCAGGAAGGTGTGGCTGGTGATCTGCCCAGCGGAACTACCGTCCACGAGGACATCGGCCACCCCGAACCCTGAGGCGGGAGTGATGCTGAACGCCAGGTCGGAGCCGCAGGAGATCGGGATCGGTCCGCTCGGGCTGATGCTGCCGCCCGATCCCGCGCTCGCGCCTACGGTCAACAGGTCCGACACGGTCGAAAGTGAGAGGCCGGTGGCGTCGTACTGAAGATCCAGCACCGCGTTTCCCGTGCCCAGGATCTCGACCGCATCGAATGTCCCGGCGCAGGACCCCGAGGTCACGACCCGGAACACCTCTCCTGGCTGCGTGCAGAAGCCGTCGAGGAAGGTGACCCGCAGCGTGCCGTCGAGGGTGACGCTGCCGGTCACGGCGAGGCGGTCGTACTCCGTGCCGACCGTCGGGCCGCCGACCTCGATGTCGAGTGTTCCGCCGGAGAACACGACGCTCCCCGTCATCGAGCAGATTCCAGGAGACGCGCCCGGCGAGACTGTCCCCTCGTTTACCATCGGCAGGTCGTAGATGTAGGTCCCCTGGCCGAGGAGCCTGCCGCCGACCGCATTGACGAACACGCCGACGCCGTTCGGGCTCGCCGAGCGAAGCGTCCTGCCGGTCGCCACGGTGATCATTCCAAGATTTCTGAAGGTCGGGGTTTGGCTGGATTGGCGGTGGTCGATATAGAAGTTGCCGCCGGTGACGTTGATCTCGCCGGAATTCACGTGCTGCGCGGAAGCCTTGCTCATTTCCATGTAGGCGAGCACGGTCAGCAATCCCTGATTGTTGAGCTCCGCGGTGAAATACAGATTGCCGCCGGTGCCGACCTGCACCTCGATCGTCGCACCCGGACCGTTCACGAGTGTGCCATTGGTCACAGTGAATCTCCTGTCCGCGCCGCCGGTGCCCACGCTCCCGAACTCCATTGCGCCCAGATTCGTGAAACCGTTCAGGCACGTCAGGCCGCCCTGGCCCTGGGAGGCGCTCCCTTCCACCCGGATTCGCGAGGTCGCGGAGGTCGTGATCTGTCCGTTGATTCGACAACCGCTCGCGCCCGCAACCAGCGTGCCCTCATTGTGCCACGCCGTGTTGATGACGGCGTCTCCCGTCGCGGTCACCGTCTGGCCCGGAGCATTCGTCGCCGTGACCGGGCCGTTGAGCGAGGAGGCATAAAGCGTCAGGCCGGTGACCGCTGTATTGAGGTCGCTCGTGAGGTTGATCGACGAAAAACTCGCCGCAAGCTCGCGGATCTCGAGCGGAGCGTTGATGAACGCCGAGGTTCCGCCCTCCAGCGACAGAGTTCCACCGCCGGTGATCTGACCTGCATTATGGAACAAGCGCGACCCGCTGACGCGGCAAGTACCACCGCTGCTCACCGCCACCGTCCCGGTGTTGGTGAAGGTCGAGGTAGGGTTCGAGTTGCTGAGCAGGAGTACCGCCCCGTTGACTTCGATCAGACCGCTGTTCTGGTGGTTAGGAACGAAAAGGCAATTCCAGTCCAACGGCATCTCGACTCGGAACGTTCCCTGATTGTCGAGTTCCGCGTTCAGCACCCGATTGAATGCGACGCCCACCGGTACCTCGATCAGACCCGTTGAGTCATTCACCAGCGTTCCGTTGGCAACCTGCAGCCGTGCAGTGTACTGCGGATGGATGCTGTTCAGCGTGATCGTCCCGCGATTGACGAATCCGTTCGCTACCCGGAGTACCGAGTCTGCGCCCAATACCCCGATCATCTTCATGTGGGCAGTCGGAGTCGTGAAGAGCGGCGTGTCGATGAAGCACAGGTAGTTGCACACGAGCTCTCCGCCAAGCATGACACTTCCCGACCCTTCGATCCTGGTTCCGAACATATGGATCTCGCCGAACTCGTTCACGGTCAAGTCGCCGTTCAACGTCAGGATCAGGAAGTCTCCTACACTTGCGGGCGGCCCCCCATCCAGGAACAGAATCGCCGTACCGCTATTGCCACCCAGAACGATCCCGCCGACTACGAGGTCGTCCACCTCCCGGTTGACGGCCGCGCCGTCGGCCGTGATGTAGGCGATGTCGGTCGCACCCGGCACCGGCCCGGCGCCCCCGTTCCAGTTGAGCGGGTTTCCCCACTCCGCATCGCCGCCGCCGCCCGTCCACGTAATGTCGGCCGCGCGTCCGGCGCTGGGAACCACCACGAGCAAGGACGCCACCGCGAGTATTAGGAGCCTCAGAATCTTCGGGGTTCCCGACTTCATCTCGTGCTTCATGCTAGGTCTCCTTTTCCGATGCGATGTAACTGGTGAGTGGGTTCTTGCAGATTACCGAGCTGCGCGCCCTCCAGCGGTGCTCTCGATCCCGCGATGAAGCGCGTTAGCCTCGAAGGCCGTGACCAGAACGAGCGTGAACATCCGTGGAGACAGGCGGGGAGCCGTGCGCATCGTGATCTCCTGAGTGAGCCGAGTCCTCCATGTGATCCTGCACCTGGAGTAAGCGAATTCGCCCGCCGCTTCTTGCCAACTTTTTATCGAGGACGGCCATTCAGTGAGCGCGGGCTTCGTCGAATCGCGGTCCAAGCACTCGGCAGCCACTCGAAGTTCACGAACGTGTTATCATCCGCCGCAGCTATGACATCCGGCGAATCACATCCCGAGTTTTTGGACACGACTGCGCTGTTGCTGGACGCGAGCAGCGGGTCGGCACGAGCCTCCGATCGGCTGCTCGCGGTCGTTTACGACGATCTTCGGGGGGCCGCGGCGCGACTGATGCGCGGCGAGCGGAGCGATCACACGCTACGGGCGACCGAGCTGGTCCACGAGGCTTATCTCCGCCTGGTCGATCACACGCGCTGCGAGTGGCAGAACCGGGCGCACTTCCTCGCCGTGGCCAGCCGTGCCATGAGGAACATCCTGGTCGACCACGCCCGGCGGCGCGGGAGCCATAAGCGCGGAGGCGACCAAGTTCGAGTCTCCTTTGATGAGGCGCTCGTCGTCGGAACGGAGTCGGCCGATGCCATGCTCCTCACGCTGGAGCGCGGGCTCGAGAAGCTCGCTCTTGCGCATCCGGAGGCGGCTCGCGTCGTCGAGATGCGCTTCTTCGGCGGGCTCACGAACGAGGAGTGCGCGAGCGTGATGGGGTTCTCGGCGCGAACGGTTTCACGCAACTGGGAGTTCGCGCAGGCGTGGCTCTATCGAGAGATCGCGACCGATGCGCCCTACGCGTGAGACCCCGGAGCACCCACCGGACGACCTCGCGCGCGCAGCGGATAGCCTCCTAGAGAACGCAGCCGATCTCTTCTCCGCGGCGCTCGAGCTGCCGCCCCCGGAGCGCAGCGCCTATCTCGATCGCGCGTGCCCCGGCAACGCGGCGCTTCGCGACGAGGTCGAGTCGCTGCTTCGCGCGCATACCGAGCGCGCGCCGGGCTTCCTCCAACATCCGCCCGAGATGACCTCGTCGGGAACTCTCCTCAGCGAGCTACTCGGAGGCGCCGCTGCCGGCACGCTGTTCGGCTCGTATCGAATCGAGCGTCAGCTCGCGACCGGCGGCATGGGCGCGGTGTACCTTGCCGAGCGCGTGGACGATGCCTATCACAAGCACGTCGCGATCAAGCTGATCCATCCGAGCCTCTGGGGATCGGAAGCGATTCAGCGGTTCCGGCAGGAGCGGCAGGTGCTCGCGGATCTCGAGCATCCGGGCATTGCGCGCCTCATCGACGGCGGATCGACGAGCGGCGAGCTTCCGTACCTCGTGATGGAGTACGTCGACGGCGTGCCCATTACGAGCTACTGCGATGAGCGCGGCCTTGAGGTCGAGAAGCGCCTCACACTGTTCCTCGATGTCTGCGACGCGGTGCTCTACGCGCACCAAAACCTCGTCATCCATCGCGATCTAAAGCCGGGCAACATCCTCGTGGATCGTTCGGGTCGCGTGAAGCTTCTCGACTTCGGAATCGCGAAGGTGCTCGATCCCGCCGGCGCGCCAGTGCGCGACGATCTGACGACGACGCGCCTTCCGTTCACGCCCCGCTACGCGAGCCCCGAACAAGTACTCGGCGGGCGCATCACCACGGCAACGGACATTTACGGCTTGGGGTTGGTGCTCTACGAGCTTTTGACGGGACACCACCCCTACGACCTCGACTCGAAGTCGCACACGCAGATCGTACGCGCGATCGCAACGGAGGAGCCCGTTCGCCCGAGTCGCCGCGCCGACGCGCCTGGCGCCAGGCCGCTCGATGGCGACATCGATGTGATCCTGCTCAAGGCGCTGCACAAAGATCCGGCCAGGCGCTACGGCACCGTCGAGGAGTTCGCCGCCGACATTCGCCGGCGTCTCTCGGGCCTTCCGGTGCTCGCGCGCCCCGACACGGCCGGCTATCGCATGAGAAAATTCGTGGCGCGCAACAAGGCCCTCGTCGTCACGGCGTGTGCCGTGGTCGCGATCGTCATCGCGGCGCACGTGACGACTCTCAACGCCTACCGTCACGCCACGTCTGCGCAACGCGAAGCGGAGTGGCAGGCGTACGTCGCATCGCTGGCCGCGGCGGAAGCGGCGATCCGCGCCGATCAGACCGAGGAGGCCGCGTCCTACCTGGAAGCCGCGCCAGCAAACCTGCGCGCCTGGGAGTGGCGACACCTTCGCGCGCGGATCGACCGGAGCTTCGAGAGCTTTCGAGCGCACGACAAGGGAATCACGCAGATCGCCGCTCTCCCCGATGGCGAGCGCCTGATCACCTCCTCGATCGACAGCACGCTCGTCATCTGGAAGGGGATGTCGGGAGAGCGCATTCGAACTTTCGGACCCTTCGCGTCCGAGGTGGAGTCGTTCGCGCCCGTGCCGGGTACGGAGCAGATCGCGGTCGGGCTGAACACCGGGCGCGTTCTCCTTGTCGATGCATCGAATGGCGCAACGACCGAATTTCTCTCTGGAGGGCCTTCGTGGGCGTTCGTGGCCGTCAGTCCCGATGGCTCGCGCTTGGCGTGCGGTTTCTTCGACGGCAGCGTTCGAGTATGGAGCCTCCCGGACGCCGCGCTCGTCGCGGACTGGAAGGCGCACATCGCTCTCGCGTTCCCGGCCTACTCCCCCGACGGAAAGCTCCTCGCAACGGGAGGCGGCGACGGAAGCGTCACACTCTACGATGCGCGCAGTCTCGCGAAACTTCGGGATCTCCCCCCGCAGTCGCAGCGTGTCTATCGCCTCGCATTCAATCCCGACGCATCGCTGTTGGTTACAGCGTCGATGGATCGAACGGTGAACGTATGGGACGTTGCGCGCGGCACGCTCGTGCACACGTTCCGCGGGCATGATGCCACCGTAAGCGCCATCGCTTTCGACTCGAACGGATACGTCGCGACAGCGGCCGGTGACAATCGGCTCCTGCGTTGGCGCGGCGACACCGGCGCAGTGGCTGGCCAGCTGCGAGGTCACTTGACGAAAGCGTCCGCGCTCGCCGCGCACCCGGATGGCTCGCATCTGGTCTCCGGAGACTGGGGCGGGACCGTGAAGTCTTGGACGTGGAGCACGGCGGACGTCCGCACACTGCGGATCGCCACCGACTGGCTGATCCCGCAGGTTCACGATGCGGTGTGGGATCCGGAAGAGAAGAAATTCGCGGGCATCTCCAACGCCAACTACTTTCGCGTGTGGAGCCGCTCCGGCGACGCCGTGAGGGACTTCGTCTCGAGCGCTCCGGCGCGCTGCGCGCTCTTCTCTCCGGACGGATCCGTCTTGGCTGTAGGAAATGACTTGGGTGAGATTCTCGTCTTCGGCGCGTCCGACACGACCGCTTCTCGTCTCGTCCATGCTCACGAGGGTCCGATTCTGGGAATGGCGTTGAACCCCCGCGACAGCACGGCCGCGACCGCATCTGGCGATTCGAAGATCAAGCTCTGGCGCATTCCCGAATTCTCGGAATTCGGCGTCATCGAAGGACACGAGGGCGCGGTCCACGATGTCGAGTTCTCTCCCGCCGGCGACGTTCTCGTCAGCGCTGGTGCCGATGGCACGATGCGATTCTGGGATGCCGGTTCGGGGCGATCGGCTGCCGTCATTCACGCAAGCGACGCGGAGATCCTCGACATCGCCTTCGATTCCGCCGGAGAACGACTCGCGGCAGCTTCGCGGACGGGCGCCGTGAACGTGTGGGACGCCGCGACGAGGAAGCTGCTCATGTCGCTCGGAACGCAGGCGAGTCGGATGCACGCCGTGGCGTGGAGCCGCGACGGGACGCGCATCGCCGTCGGCGGCTCGGACGCGCTCATCCGTATCTACGAAGCCGCCTCGGGCCGCGAGGTGATGCGCCTGCATGCCCACGTCTCGGCGATCACGTCGCTTCGATTCGGCCGCGACGATGCGATGCTCACGTCGACGGCGATGGATGGAACGGTGAGGATCTGGGATACAGGACCCAGCTAGTGCTCGAACGTCGAGCCGCCGCGATTCCCGTGTCGCGGGGCTACTCTCCGACTAGCGACGCGAGCGACCGCGCGGGTGACGGCCCCATCGCCACGAGCGTCTGATGCGCGGGCGCGAGTAGGCGCTGGGCCACACGCATCA
The DNA here is from genome assembly GCA_046160485.1 of bacterium. GTDB lineage: Bacteria > Orphanbacterota > Orphanbacteria > JBJXGV01 > JBJXGV01 > JBJXGV01. Next base: position 9,409 of record JBJXGV010000015.1, read on the forward strand.
CGTCGTCGCGGCGCGCGCGATCGATCTCCGTGAGCACCTCGTCGACCGATCGGTGCGGCAAACCGTAGAGAAGCGGCGCCGCGAGCATGCGCATGCGGCTCGACACGCTCTCGAGCGAGAAGATGATCTCGCCGCGGAGCTGGCGTTTTGCATCGAGGAGTTCGCGCGCGCTGATGCCGTGGCGCAAAAGCCGGCGATACTCGCTGGCGATCAGGCGCACGACCGCGGGTGCGCGCGCCGGCACGGTCGCGGCGGACGTGCAGAAAATCCCCGAGTCCGCGTACGAATCGGTGTACGTGTAGACGGAATACGCGAGACCGCGCTCCTCGCGAACACGCTGAAAGAGTCGCGACGACATTCCCCCGCCGAGGATCGATGCGAGGAGCACGACCGCGAGCCGATCGCGGCTACCGACCGGCACCCCCTCGCCGCCGACGCAGATGTACTCCTGAGAGAGGCGGCGTTTCAGCACGCGCGTGCGTGGGACATTGGGCGAAACAAGCCCGCCGAGGCGGGCGGCAGCCGGCAAAGCGGCGGCGGACGCGCGGCGCGCCCGGCCATCGCGCGCGGACGATCGGCGCGCTTCGGGCGCCGCCGCCGAATGCGCCGCGCGCGATGCACGCGCCTCGCGCGAAATCGCCACGCGCAGCCTCCGCTCGACGAGCGCGCGCGCCGCGCGCGGCTCGATCGCCCCCGCAAGCGCGACGATCATCCGGTCCGCCGTGTAGCGCCGCTCGAAATAGCCGCGCACGCGCGCCGGCCGGAACTCGCGCACCGAGCGCGGCGTCCCGAGAATCTGATGCCCGAGCGGCCGCCCTCTCCACAACTCCGACGCGAACAAATCGTGAATCAATTCGTCCGGCGTATCCTCGAACGTCTTGATCTCGTCGAGGACGACCTCGCGCTCGCGCTCCACGTGATCGGCGCGAAAGAGCGGATTGCGCAGCATGTCGGAGAGAACGTCGAGCGCGCGCGGCAAATGCTCGGGCAGGAAATGCGCGTAGTAACACGTGTGTTCGCGCCCCGTGTACGCGTCGAGATAGCCGCCGACCGACTCGAGCGCGAGCGCAATCTCGCGCGCCGAGCGCCGCTTCGTCCCCTTGAACAGAAGGTGCTCGGTGAAGTGGGAGATTCCCATCTCGTCGCGCGACTCGTGCCGCGCGCCGGCCTCGATCCAAATGCCGAGCGACACGGAGAGCGCCCCCGGAATGCGCTCCATCACGAGGCGCATGCCGTTGTCGAGATCGTGTTGATGGATCGCCTGATGCATCGCCGTCACCGCCAGGGGATGTGAAAAGGGGGCGCTTGAGGCGCCCCCGATTTCTTCGACGCGTCGCGGCGCATTCGATTCGCCGCGCCGCCCGCTACGAAGCGGTCTCGGCCATCGCCGCCTTGCGCGAAAGCCGGATCTTTCCTTCTTTGTCGATCCCGATGATCTTCACCATGATCTCGTCGCCCTCGGCGAGAACGTCCTCGACCTTCGCGACACGGTGATCATCGAGCTCGGAGATGTGAACGAGTCCGTCGCGGCCCGGAAGGATCTCGACGAACGCACCGAAGTTGACGATGCGCCGCACCGTTCCCTTGTAGACCGTGCCGATCTCGGGATCCGTTACGAGGTTCTTGATCATGCCGAGCGCCTTCTTCGCCGACTCTTCGCCGACGGAGGCGATCCGGATCGTGCCGTCGTTTTCGACGTCGATCACGGCGCCCGACTCCTCGGTGATCTTGCGGATCATCTTGCCGCCTGGTCCGATGATCTCGCGAATCTTCTCGGGATCGATACGAATCGCGATGATGCGCGGCGCGTACGTCGAGAGGTCCTCGCGGTGGCGCGAGAGCGAGCGGCCCATGACGCCCAATATGTGAAGCCGCCCCGCGCGTGCCTGGCCGAGTGCGCGCTCCATGATCTCGAACGTGACGCCGTCGATCTTGATGTCCATCTGGAAGCCGGTGATTCCCTGCTCGGTGCCCGCGACCTTGAAGTCCATGTCGCCGAGATGATCCTCGTCGCCGAGGATGTCGGAGAGAACCGCCACGCCCGTCGGCTCGAGAATCAGGCCCATCGCGATGCCCGCGACCGCGGTCTTGATCGGCACGCCCGCATCCATGAGAGCAAGCGAGCCCGCGCAGATCGTCGCCATCGACGACGACCCGTTAGACTCGAGAATGTCCGAAACGATGCGCACCGTGTAGGGGAAGACGTCGTCCGGCGGAATCACCGGCTCGATCGACCTCTCCGCGAGCGCCCCGTGCCCCGTCTCGCGGCGCGACGTGCCGCGCATCGCGCGCACCTCGCCGACCGAGAACGGCGGGACATTGTAGTGGAGCATGTACGACTTCGTGTAATCGCCGTCGAGGTCGTCGACGCGCTGCTCATCGATCGCGGTGCCGAGCGTGACGACCGTCAGCGACTGCGTCTCGCCGCGCGTGAAGACCGCCGAGCCGTGCGTGCGCGGAAGCACGCCCACGGTGCACTCGATCTTGCGAATCTCGTCCGTGTTGCGTCCGTCGATGCGCTTGCCCGTGGCGATCACCATCTTGCGCATGTCGCCGCGCGACGCGTCGTGAATCGCGTTGTGGATCGCCCCCTCCGACTCGGGGAAGCGCTCGGAGAGCGCCGCCGACGTCTCGGTCTCGATCGCCGCGTAGAGCGACTTGCGCGCGGCCTTCTCGACGATCCGGTTCGCTTCGGAGATACGCCCCATCGCGATCTGCGTCACTGCGGACTCCAACTCCACGTTCTTCTCGGGCGCCGCGTACGGCCACTTCTCGACGCCGGCCATCTTCTTGAGCTCCTCGATCATCCCGATGATCGTCTGACCTTCCGCGTGCCCGAACTTCAGCCCGCCGACCATCCCGGCCTCATCGACTTCCTTCGCGCCGCCCTCGACCATGAGGATCGAGTCGCGCGACATCGCGATGATCATGTCGACGTCGCTCTCGGCCAGCTGCGGCGTCGTCGGGTTGATCCGGTACTCGCCCTCGATGCGCCCCACGCGAACTCCCGCGATCACCTTGGCGAACGGTATCGGCGAGATGTTGAGCGCCGCGGACGCGCCGATCAGCGCGAGCACGTTCGGATAATTTTCCTGATCCGCGGAGAGAATCGTCGCGATGAGCTGGATCTCGTGGCGGTAGCCCTTCGGGAAGAGGGGCCGAATCGAACGGTCGATGATGCGGCAGGAGAGAATTTCCTTCTCCGTCGGCCGTCCCTCTCGCTTGAAATAGCCGCCGGGAATCTTTCCCGCGGCGTACGACTTTTCACGGTACTCGACGGTGAGCGGAAGGAAATCGCGATTGATCGGCTCCTTCGTCGCACACACCGTGACGAGCACCACGGTGTCGCCGTAACGCACCGTGACGGCGCCCTGCGCCTGGCGTGCAATCACTCCGGTCTCGATCGTGAGCGTACGCCCGCCGATCTCGCCCTGAACTCTGTGAGACATTGTGTTTGAAATACTCCCTTCGTGTGCGGTCCGCGCGGCTACTTACGGAGTCCTAGATCCTTCACGATCGCGCGATACCTTTCGATGTGATTCGCCTTGAGGTAGTCGAGCAGGCGACGGCGGCGGCCGACCAATCGTAGGAGGCCTCGCCGTGAATGGTGGTCCTTCTTGTGGACCTTGAAGTGCTCCGTCAGGTAGTTGATGCGATGCGTCAGGAGCGCGACTTGGACTTCCGGAGATCCGGAGTCGCTGTCGTGAGTGCGGTAGTGCTCGATGATCTCGGCTTTCTGTTCTCTCGCAAGTGGCATTCTACTTCCTCCTTAATGCTTTACACCTTTCCAGCAGCCGCCAATTCAGCCGCCCTCATGAAAGGAACTGGGCGGAATCTATCACAACCCCTCGCGTGTCAACAAGCAACGTTTCCCCGCGCAAGCCCGGCTTCTGTTTCCGCCGGCCCGCGCGGCCTACCGCGCCGCGCCGCGGCGCCTCACGCCCCGAGAATCGTGCGCGCGCGGACGACATCCTCGCCGATCTGCGCCGCGAGCGCCGACTGGCTCTCGAACGCGCGCTCCTCGCGAAGGCGCGCGATGAACTCGACGACGATGCGCTCGCCGTAGAGGTCGCGCCCACCGTCCAAGAGGTGCGCTTCCAAGAGCCGCGCGCCGCCGCCGAACGTCGGGCGCTTTCCGAGATTGGCGACGCCCGGAGACGACGGCGCCGCCGCGGACGACTCGCGCGTCACCCGAACCGCGTACACGCCATCCGGCGGAAGGAGCTTGCGCGATTGCGAGAGCGCGACGTTCGCCGTCGAGAATCCGATCTCGCGCCCGCGTCCGGCGCCGTGCACGACTTCGCCGCTCATGAAGTACGGACGTCCGAGAAGCGCGCGCGCCCGGTCGAGATCTCCGGACGCCACCGCTTCGCGAATCGCCGTGCTCTTCACGACTGTCTCCCCGACCGCGGCCGCCTCGACTTCCGCGAACTCGAAGCCATGCCGCGCTCCGAGTCGCGCCAAGAGCGCCGCGTCGCCAGAGCGCCCCTTGCCGAATCGGAAATCGTAGCCGACGACGATCGCCACGATCTCGCCCATGGAAAGAAGCACCCGCGAAACAAAATCCTCTGCTGAAGTATCGGCGGTTTCGGCGTCGAACCGAAGACGCACGAGGGCGCCGATTCCGGCCTCGGAGAGGAGCCGGGCGCGCTCGTCGAGCGTCGTCAGAAGCGGCGGCGCCGACTCGGGCTTGAAGAATTCGCGCGGGTGGGGGTCGAACGTGATGACCGCGCGCTCCGCATCGTGCTCGCGCGCCGCCCGGGCGAGCCGGTCGAGGATCGCGCGGTGGCCGAGGTGGACGCCGTCGAAACTGCCGATCGTCAGCGCGACGCGGCCGAGCTCCGCGCCCTGCGCGTCGCTCACGCTCGCGATCTCGACAACCCTCACGATGCGACCTCTTCGGGATCCGCGAGCACGCGTTCGATCTCGAAGGGGATGTCATCGCGCAACAGCGGCGCGCCGGGACGCTCCGCGCCGAGCGCGGCGCGAGCCGTCGCCAGGAGGCGGCCGCTCGTGTCGAGGATGCGAAGCTTCGCTCCCGGCGCGAGCCCATCCGGAAACGAGATGATCTCGGCGCCGGGCGTCGGCTGGCCATGGAGGAGGCGCGGGCGCTGGTCGTCGCTGACGACAACGCTCGGAAGGTGCGCGAGCGCCTCGCCCATCGAAATCAGGTGGCGGCTCCAAGTCCCCATCGCGAGCGACTCGGCGAAATCGTGTTGCGAGAGGGCGTTCTCGATGCGGTACGGACCGACACGTGTGCGGCGAAGCGCATCGAGCGTGCCGCCGACGCCCAGAGCGTCGCCGATATCCTCCGCGAGCACGCGCACGTACGTCCCGCGCCCGCAGACGACGCGGACGCGCGCAAGAGGCGGCGTCCACTCGAGGAGGTCGAGCCGGTCGACGCGCACCGGCCGCGCGACGCGCGGCACGATCTTGCCCTCGCGCGCAAGTTCGTAGAGCCGCCGGCCGCCGATCTTCAGCGCCGACACCATCGGGGGCACCTGCTCGATCGCGCCGACGAATCGCGACAGGATCGCGCGGATCGCGGCCGCGTCCGGGAGCGCGCCGTCGTACTCGCGCGTCACCGCCCCCGCGGCGTCGCCGCTGTCGGTCTGGCGCCCCAAGCGAATCGTCGCCTCGTACTCTTTCGTTTCGTCCATGAGCGTCTCGGCGAGTTTCGTCGCCTTGCCGAGGAGAAGAAGCAGGACTCCCGTTGCGGCGGGGTCGAGCGTTCCGGCGTGCCCGACGCGGGCGCCGCGAATGCGGCGGCGCACGGCGAGCACGAGGTCGTGCGACGTCGGCCCCGCGGGTTTGTCCGCGATGAAAAGTCCGCTCGGCACGGTCATCGGCGCGTGCTCTTCCGGGGCCGCCGCCTGCGGCCGGTCGCGACATCGTCGGACGTCTCCTCCGCGACGTCGCCGCTGTGGATCTTGCGCAGGAGCGTGTCGATGCGGGCCGCCTTCTCCGCGCGCTCGTCGAGGTGGAAGCTGATCTCGGGAGCGCGCCGCATCTTGATGCGCCCCGCCAGTTCTTTGCGGATGAACCACGCCGACTCGATGAGCGCCGCGAGGCTCGCGCGCACCGCGGCCGTGTCGCCCAAGATGCCGCAGTAGATTTTCGCGTTGAGCAGATCGTCCGAGAGATCGACGGCGGTCACGGTGACGAAACCGATTCGCGGATCAGAGATCTCGAACTGGATGATCTTCGAGACCTCTTCGCGAATCAGCACCGCGACGCGTTCGGCTCGCTTGAACTGCATCGCGCCTCAGCCGAGATCGATGTGGTAGTCGAGGAGTTCGAGCCGCGGCTCGGACGCGATGAGCGAAACGACCTTCGAGAGAACCTCGTCGGCGAAGCGGCGATCGTTCGTGACGAGCGCAACGCCGATGGCGCACCGCTGCCAGAGATCGAGGTGATCGACCTCTGCGACCGAGATATTGAATTTGGCGCGCAGCCGAGCCTTGAGCCCCGTGATGACGGATCGCTTCGCCTTCAGCGAGTTCGCCTCGGGGAGGTGAACCTCGGCCCGAACGGTAGCGACGACCATCGACGACATCCCTACAGCCGCCGCGCGACTTCCTCAACGGTGACGATCTCGATGGAGTCACCCTCGCGAATGTCGTTCCAGCCTTCGATGCCGATGCCGCACTCGTACCCCGCCACCACCTCGCGCGCGTCGTCTTTGAATCGCTTCAGCGACGCGAGCTTCCCTTCGTGAACGAGCAGTCCGTCGCGCATGAGGCGCGCGCGCGCGTTGCGCGTGACGGTGCCGGATTGCACGTAGCAGCCGGCGATGACGCCGGCCTTCGGCGTGCGGAAGATCTTGCGCACTTCGGCCGTGCCGCTGACCGTCTCGTGAGACTCGGGCTCGAGCAACCCCTCGAGCGCCGCTCTGACGTCCTCGACCGCCTCGTAGATGATCTGGTAGTAGCGGACGTCGACTTTTTCTTCGCGCGCCAACTCGGCCGCGCGCCCCTCGGCCTTCGTGTGGAAGCCGATGACGACCGCGTCGGACGCAGCCGCAAGAAGGATGTCCGATTCGGCGATCGAGCCGACGCCGCGTCGAATCACCTGGACCTTCACTTCGTCGGTCGAAAGCTTTTCGAGAGAATCGGCGAGCGCCTCGACGGAGCCGTCGACGTCGCCCTTGATGATCAGGTTGAGTCGCTTGACTTCGCCTTCCTTGATGCGCGAGTAGACGTCGGTGAGTGAAATGCGTCCCTTCTGCATGCGGAACTGCTGCTCGCGCGAGAGTTGCTGGCGGCGCTGCGCCACCGCGCGCGCCTCCTTCTCGTCCTTCATGATGACGAACGAGTCTCCCGCTTGCGGAACGCCCGGCAGGCCCGTGATTTCGGCCGGCGTGGAGGGCGGCGCCGTCTTGATCGGCTTGCCGCGCTCGTCGAACATCGCGCGAATGCGGCCGGCGTGTTGCCCCGTCACGAAGGGATCGCCGACGCGAAGCGTGCCGGTTTGCACGAGGACGGTGGCGATGGCGCCGCGTCCCGGATCGCGCCGCGCCTCGACGACGATCCCCTTCCCCGCTCGCAGCGGGTCGGCAGTGAGTTCGAGCACCTCGGCCTGGAGCAGAATCATCTCGAGGAGCTGCTCGATGCCGCGCCCTGTTTTCGCCGAAATCTCGCACGTGATCGTCTTGCCGCCCCACTCTTCGGGAGTCAGGCCGTGCCCCGCCAACTCTTGCTTCACGCGCGCCGTATCGACACCCGGAAGGTCGACCTTGTTGATCGCCGCGATGATCGGAACCCCGGCGGCCTTCGCGTGGTCGATCGCCTCGACCGTCTGCGGCATGACGCGATCGTCGGCCGCGACGACGAGCACGACGATATCGGTGAGCTGAGCGCCGCGCGCACGCATCGCGCTGAACGCCTCGTGACCCGGCGTATCGAGAAACGTGATCGGCCGTCCGCCGTGGACGACTTCGTATGCGCCGATGTGCTGTGTGATGCCGCCGACCTCGCCCGCAACGACACTCGATTTGCGAATCGTGTCGAGGAGCGTCGTCTTGCCGTGGTCGACGTGCCCCATGACCGTGACGATCGGCGCGCGCGGTTCTTGTGTCGTGTCCGCGACGTCGTTCTCTGACTCTTCTCCCTCGTCCTCGTCGTCGAGAATATCTTCGCCGGCGTCGGCGAGGAATTCGACCTGGAAGCCGAACTCGTCGGCGAGAAGAACAACCGTGTCCTTCTCGAGGCGCTGATTGATCGTGACCATCAGGCCAAGGCCCATCGCCTTCGCGATCACCTGGCTCGGGCTGACGTCCATGAGTGCGGCCAGCTCAGCCACGGCGATGAACTCGGCGACGCGCAGAAGATGCGGATTCTCCTCGGCGACCTCGCCGGTGGCGCGAATTCTCTTCTTGCGCTTCTTCTTCTTGCCGAGCTCGAGGTCGGCGAGGGTCTTCTTGACGTTCTCGAGCACGGCCTTCTCGTCGATCCGCTTCTTCTTCTTGTGGACGACGCGCGCTTGGAGGCTGGGCCGCGGGCCGCTCGGCGCGGGCGGCCGCACATGAGGCGCCGGAACGACCTTGCGCGTCTCTTCCTGAATCTTGTGCTTGCGCGCCTCCTCTTCCTTGACGGCGACCTTTTCCGCCTCGAATTTCTTGCGAATCTTCTCGACGACCTCGTCGTCGACGGCGCTCATGTGGCTCTTCGCCTCGATGCCATCGGCGTGCAGCATCTCGATGAGGGCTTCGCTCGAAATATTGAACTCTTTAGAAACCTGATAGACGCGCTTCCTCTGCAAGACGCTTCACCCCCTATCGAGAACTGTCCCCGGCTCGGACGAGCCGGAGGTGTCAATGGCGCCCGCGTTCGCGTTCGGCGCCGCGGCGCGCAAGATTCCGAGAGCGGCGTTCGGATCGAGCACGAGCGCCGCGACCGTTTCGCCGGCGCCGAGCGCGACGCCCAAGAGAACGCGCGTTCCCACGACGACCTGCGGCACATCGTGTTCGTGCGCCGCCCGCGTGACGGACAATCCGCCGCGCTGCGAAATATCGCGCGCCATCACCACCACGCCGCCCTCGCCGCGCGCGAGCGCATCGAGAACGTTGCGCAAGCCGACCTCGACGAAACCCGCGCGGCGCGCCAGACCCACGAGCGCGAAGAGCTTTGCGTCGCCGCCGACACGCTCGCCGCCGAGCAACTCGCGAACGGCCGCGAAGAGCCGCGCCGCCTCATCGGCGGCGATCCAGCGCGAGAACCCGCGGCGCTTCTCGGCCACGGCAACACACGCTTCGTCGCGGCAGATGTAGAGCCCGCGTCCCGGAAGCCTCCCCTTCGGATCGACCCGCGCCGCATTGCCGCTGATCGTGATTCGAAGCAGCTCGCCCTTCTCGCGAACCCGGCCGCAGCCGACGCACGTCCTACTCGGCGTTTTTCTCCCCTTCCGCGGCGTCGGAGGGAACCGCGTCGATCGCCCCGCCTGATTCCGCCTCCGCGCGCCGGCGCGACGCCTCCGCGACCATCTCGTCCGTTACAACCTCGTCATCCGGCGAGCGCGTTTCGTCTTCGTCGCTCTCCTCGTCTTCGTCCGAATCGTCTTCGGCGTCGTAGCCCTTGCGGTCGAGTTCGGTGCGAAGCGCGGCGAGGAAATTCCTCGCGGTCTCGAGCAGCTTCTCCGCCGTCTTCTCGCCGATCCCGGGGATCGCGACAAGTTGCTCCAACGTCATCTTCGCCAGATCCTGGATCGTCTCGACGCCCTCCGAGACGAGATTCTTCGCGAGCTTCTCCCCGACGCCGGGCAACTCGTCGATCGAAACCAGCATCTCCTGTTGTTCGTGCTGCTTTTTGCGGTCGGACTCGCAGACCAGATCAATCTTCCATCCGACGAGCTTGGCCGCAAGGCGCGCGTTCTGCCCCTTCTTACCGATCGCAAGCGAGAGCTGGTCGTCGGCGACCGTGACGGTCATCGTTTTCTCGGCTTCGTTGAGTTCGATCGATTGGATCTTCGCGGGCGCAAGCGCGCGGCCGACGAAGACCTTCGCGTCGCTCGCCCACGGAACGATGTCGATTCGCTCGCCGTTGAGCTCGCGCACGACCGCCTGCACGCGCGATCCCTTCATGCCGACGCACGCGCCGACCGGATCGACCTTCTCTTCGTGCGACACGACCGCGATCTTCGAGCGCAGACCCGGCTCGCGCGAAATCGCCTTGATCTCGACGATCTTCTCTTTGATTTCGGGCACTTCGATCTCGAACAACTTCTGCAGGAAGAGAGGATGCGTGCGCGACAAAATCACCTGCGGGCCCTTCGTGTTCTTCTGCACATCGAGGAGCACGGCGCGGAGCGTCTCGCCTTGGCGATAACGCTCGCGGCTGATCTGCTCGCGGATCGGCAGGAGCGCTTCGGTGCGCCCGAGATTGACGAAGTAGTTGCCGCGATCGACCTGCTGCACGGTGCCGGTGATGATGTCGCCGACACGGCCCTGGAAATCGGCGTAGACCTGCTCGCGCTCGGCCTCGCGCACGCGCTGCACGACGACCTGCTTCGCGGCCATGATCGCGTTGCGGCCGAACTCGGCGAACGGGCGCTCGAGCCGCATCTCGTCGTCGAGCTTCGCATCGGGGTCGATCGCGACGGCATCGGCGAGCGAAATCTCCGCTGCCGAGTCGAGAACCGCGGGGACGACCTTGCGGATTTGGAAGACGGCGAGCTTGCCCGACTTCTCATCGACCTCGACTACGAAGTTGGCGGTGGCGCCGTACTTCTTCTTGGCCGCGGACTGAAGCCCCGCCTCGAGCGTCTCGATGACGAGTTTCTTGTCGACGTTTTTCTCGCGAGCGATTTGCCCGAGAGCCTCCACCACCTCGTAGTTCATTTCCGTTCCTCCGGCGTCCGAATCGATCTTTCGCGTGGCGCCATGGTTACAACTCGAGCTGCGCGGCGCGGACGGCGCTCATGGGAAAGATGAGCCGCCCTTCCGCCGTCTCGACGTGTACGAGCCCTTCCTCGAAAGCGGCGAGCGTTCCCGTCACCTCCGTCCGGCCTTCGAACGGAGCCCGGAACGCGACCTTCACGCTGCGGCCAAGGAAAAGTTGGTAGTCGCGTTCTCTTTTGAGGGGACGTGTCGCGCCTGGAGACGAGACCTCCAGGACGTAACTTCCGGGAACCTTCTCTTCGGCCTCGATCAGGTCGCCGATCTCACGGCTCACCCGTGCACAGTCGTCCACGGTAATGCCGGCAGGCGAATCGATATAGAAGCGGATGAGAGAGCGCCGCCTCGACCCCAGGACCTCGACTTCGACCAGCGTGTAGCCGAGAGACGAAACGATCGGTTCGGCCCACGCCTCGAGATCGGCCTGGAGCGAGAGAATGAGAAACGCCTCCTTCGAAAAAGAATGCCCCCAGGAACTTCGCCTGTAGGGCCGCGGGTAAAGTAGCAACGGCTCCGGAGGCCTGTCAAGACAATTGCTCACCCCGACTTTGCGACGCGGTCGCTCCGGCACTGCGTGGGGCGTCCAGAGATCGTGTCGCGCGGCGGTCGCGTGCGAGGTATCGCCTGTCTGGGACGTTCGCTCGTGCTACGCAACTCGCTCACTCCGGCGCTCAAGCGCTGCGATGAGCGCCGGCGCCCGAATACGACGCAACCAGCGCAACGCTTTCGCGACGGCCCTGACAGGCGATACCTCGCACGCTCCCTATCGACGCAGGATTCGCGCAGGAACGCACCCGAAGCGCGAGCGAGGCGTCGTTCGTGGCGGGCGTGGAGTGGTGGCCGCCTAGTTCCGTATCCGGCGATCGCCCCGCGCAATCGAGGGCGGCCACCGAGGCTCCCCGAGCGCGGCGAGTGCGGTAGCACGAGCAAGCGTCCCGCAACGGACGACGCCTCGCTCGCGCGCGGCACGCGAGCCTCTCTAGAACTTCAGCGCCGCCGAGACGCTCACGCCGATCGTACGGCGGCTGAGCGATTCGTTCTTGCGGTTGTTCGTCTGGCCGTAGCGCGCGTCCATGCTGCCGGTCACGTTCTTGGAGAACGTGTAGTTCGCCTTCGGCGTGATGTTCCAGGTGCGCGTGTTCGATTGCACGTTGTCGCCGATCTCGCCGCGCCCCTTCACGATGTCTTTGTCGCTCTGGAGATTGAAATCGAGCCCCATCGTCAGCTCGCTCGTGAACGCCGTCGGTTCGCCGCGTCCGAGGATCGGCATCGACACCTTTCGCGCGGTCTGAACGCGATACTCGAACCCAAGCCGGTAACTCGACTGCGAACCCTCGGCGCGCGTGCTCGCGCCTAGAAAGCTCTCGGAGATCGACGTGGAACGATTGCCCGTGAGGTTGGCGCGCAGCGTGTTGGGGAATGTCGCGGCGATCGCGAAGAGAGGCGCCCACTCCTTGCGCGTCGTCTTGCGATCGGGTGTGTCGAGCGACGCCCCCGCTTCTTCGTTCGAGATTTGGTAGGCCGTGTTGAGGCTCGCGGACTCGACATAGCGCTGCACCAACTTGATCCGCTCAACGTTTCCCCAGTTCAGATTCAAGCGCGGCCACGTCACCGCGCGGCGCTCTTGAGTATTGCGCGAGCGTTCCTGATGCGACCGCGTGTAGCTGTAGTCCGCCGTGACGCCGACTCCCGGCACGATCGAAACTCCGCTCGAGAACCTCCCGGTCAGATCGCGCTTCCGGTCGAACCGGTCTTCGCGGCCCGGAACGCGATCGAGCGTCTCCGGGTCGATTTCGTCGTTGAGACCGAGTTGGTACGCGAGGCCAGGGCGCTCGAGAACGCGGTCGAACGCCGAACCGCGCGTGATCGAGAACGTGCCACGCACATCCTGCAGCCGCCGCCCGAACGCGCGCGCCGAACTCAGCGCCGACGACATCACGCCGGGACCGCCCGTCGAATCCGCCGTCCCCTCGGCGCGCCGCGGCGGCGCGGCGCCGAAGAGCCGCGTCGTGCTGATCGTGAGGTTGAGCGCCGTGCGGTTTTCGCTATTCACATTCTTCGGACGAATGCGCGTGGAGTCGCCGGTCGCGGTCACGATCGAGCGCTCGAGTTCGAACGGGATCACCTCGTTGTACTTCGTGTCGTATGTCAGGTTCGGCGCGATCCACTGAAGCACCTTCGGCAGTGACGGGACGTACTTCGCGCTCGCCGTCTGCGAGCGGCCGACCTCGAGCCCCCAGTTGACGCCGGGGAGGAATCCGATCTCGTCGCCGCGCGCGTGGTCTCTCGACGAGACGAAGCTATAACTCGTCGTGATGCCGCTCGTGGTGAGCGGGCTCCCGTCGACGGAGAACGAACTCGAGGATCGCCGCGAATCGACATCGCGCGTCGCGCGCGCGGAATCCGCCGCCGTCAATGCCTGCGCGAGAACTCGCGTGTCGGTCGTCGTCGTTCGCGACTCGTCCTTCGCCGCCGAAAATCCGATGCTCGTCGGAAAATACGCGACGCTGAGGGATCGATACACGCGGTAGGTCTTCGCCGAGCGCGGCCGAAACGCGTAGCCGAAACCCATCCGGTACGCATCCGACGTATCGACCTTCGTCGGCGAGAATGAGTTACGCACGTTGCCGCTCAGGTTGAAGTTCATCGCGTCGATCGTGTGGTACATGAGCGCGTTCTTCGACTTCTTCGAGCGGCTAATCGACACGCTACCGTTGAGGTCGCGTGTTTCGCTCCGCTCGGCGTTGCGGTCGTCGAGAACGATGTCGGACCCCGACTTGAGTTCGGGCAGCGACTTGTTCTTCGACCAGCTCCAGTTGAATGGCAGCGAAAGCCCGGAGTTCTCGACGAACTTGTGGAGCGCGACGCTGCCTCCGAAGCGCACGTCGGTGTTCACATTGCCCGTGCGTGTGCCGCCGAGGCTGTGAAAGTTGTCGTCGACGCGGCTGAAGTTGACGTTGAGCCCGGCGAAGTCGGCGAAATCCGCCGAGATTCCGATACGCGCCGCAAGGCCCGGATCCTTCAGCACGTTGATGAGGCGCAGTTCGTTGACCCAAACCTCGCCGGTCGTCGCGCCGAGAGATGTCGTGTCGCGGTTCATCACACCGAACTCGATCACGCCGACGCGTGTGAGTGTGGGCGAGCCGATCGCGGCGACTTCGCCGCCGGCTACGGGCGAGAAGACGTACGGCTGCGGCCGGTCGGGCCGGTAGAGCGTCACGGAATCCGCGGTCGTGCCATCGAGCCCCGCGGTGAGTTTGACGCGCGTCAAGTCGGCCAGATCGAGCTTCACCTCCTGCCAGCCGATCCCGCTGACAAGCGGCGTCCGGTACTCGTAGAAGTTGAGGCTGTCGAAACCGAAGCGCACGAAGAGCCACGGATCGCCGCCCATCTCCTGCCGCGTCTGGTACCAGAAGTTGAGCGCCGCGTATCGCGAGTAGTTCTCGTCCTGGAACAAATCCTTCAGCGCGTAGCCGCTGTGACCCGGCGCGAGACCCTTGAAATCGAGAACAAGCGACTGCTCTTGCTCGACGACGCCGCGCGATTCGCGAAGATCGATCGGCGGCGACTGGTAATCCTCGCCCGTCTTGTTGTCGATCGTGCGAATCGTGAACTCACCGACGTTCGTCGACAGCGAGTCCGCGATCAGACCGTAGCCAGGCACCACGCGGCTCGAATCGCTTTGCTCTCCGGAAAGCAACGGCCCCTCGAGCCAGCGATTTCCGACAACTTCGATCGACGCAAGCTGGAACGTCACGCTGTCCGAGTCGATTCCGGAGAACCAGAGTCGCGCGGTCTTGATTCCGTTGTCGAGCCTCGGAGTTCCGTACGTCGGCTCGCCTTCTTTGTCGCGAATCGGGATGCGGTAGAGCCGCCACCCCGTGCCGGGCTTGCCGCGCGCTTCCGGGGGCCGCACCGTCGTGTCGAGATCGACGCTATAGCGAAAGAAACTCTCCTGGTCGGGCCGGATCACATCGCCGTCGCCGTCGAGATCTTCCGTATCGAGGAATCCGTTGTCTTCGGTGCCGTTGATCTGCGAGTAGTTGTTCTTCTGGTCTTCGTCGTCGTTGTAGTCCCAGTTGTCGCCGGTCGGATCGGCTGTGTTGCAGTCGGGATCGCCCAGCTCGCAAACCTCGAATCGATTGAACAGCGTGTCGAGTCCCGTGTCCTCGTCGTTGCTCGGGTCATCGGCGCCGGTGTCATCGAGCCGCCCGTCCCGGTTCCGGTCTTCCGTGTCGAGAGCGCCGTTTGGCTTCACGTCGTTCTGCCACATCGCGTCTTCGGAGAGCACCCCGAGATCGAAGTGGAGTCGGCCGTCCTCGGGACCGTTGATCCAGATCTCGATGAACTTTCGCCGCGAATAGTCGGCGCCCGTGTCCGAGATGTGGCGCATGATGCCGCCCCACGAATTCGGGCTCGCCTCGCCAGGGTTGTTGAGCGATCCGCGCTTCATCGCGAGCTCGAGCACGGTAAGAAACTGATCGCCTTCGTTGTCGTCGAGCGTCGGATTCAGATCGCTGCGGCGCGCGCGCTCCTCGGGGTTGTACCACTCGATGCGGCGGAACCGATCCTCGAACGCGAGCAGCCCATTCGAAGCGGGATCGCGCGGCAAACTCATGTACGTCCACTGCCGCCGCCCGTTGCCGAGGTTTGAGCTCTCCTCGGTGCCCTCCATGTCGTCGATGTAGATGTTGTCGCGCGTGTTGGGGTTCGGAATGTTCGTCGCGACCTCGCCGGAGACCGCGATGTTCGACCCGCGCGCGACCTCGATGAACGGGATCTTCTCAGTGAAGTCCGTCAAGTACGACGCCTCGGAACGCCACTGCCCCGCGAGCCCGCCGACGAGCGCGCGCGACGGCTCCTGCCCGAGGCGGGGCCGCTTGTACGGTGTCTTGCTGCTCTCGAAAAGCCAGATCGACGACAACTGCGCCTTCGGAGAAAACTCGTACGTCCCGGCCAGCCCGAAGAGACTCTTCTGCTGCTGCG
Source organism: bacterium (assembly GCA_046160485.1). GTDB lineage: Bacteria > Orphanbacterota > Orphanbacteria > JBJXGV01 > JBJXGV01 > JBJXGV01. Next base: position 25,286 of record JBJXGV010000015.1, read on the forward strand.
CGAGAAACGGCGCGTACTCGAAGTCGACCGAAATCCGCGCGTCGGGTTTCTTCGCGTCCTCGTTCTTGAACTCGATCAACCCGATCTCGTACGTGATGATGTAGTCCTCGCCGCGTTGAAGAACTTGGTCGCCCATGCGCACGACCTCGCTCCCCTCGAGGATGTTCGACTTGCCGAGCGAGAGCGTCGACGAACCCGCGCTCCGATACGTCACCTCGATGACGTACTTCTGGTCGGTGCTTTTCAAGTCGACGTAACGTTTGTCGTAGATCCCGCTGTTGCGCTCTTCGAGCGAAACGTCGTCGCGGCAGTCGACGATCTCTTGTCCGGGGACCGGGTCGAACGGCTGCTCGCCCGGGAAGAAGATGAGTCCCGAGACATAGTCGACGAGAACGATGTCCGTCCAAGGTAGATTTTGCCGGCAGTTTTGGTGGCGCTCGTCGACGCGATCATCGGGTTCGGACGCGCCTCCGATACCGAGATTGTCGAGGCCGAGCACGCCGAGGAAGGTCCTCGAGCCCTGCAGGTCGATGTCCACCTGTCCTGGGAGCCGCTTCAAGATTCGCATGCGAAATCCTTCGGTCTGAATGCCGGTCGCATGCATGTCGTAGACGTTGCGAAGTTGAAGCGCCCACGTCTCCCGCAAGATCGTCTCTGTGGCGCTCGTGTCGGCGGAACCCGGCGACGGGTTCAGCGGGCGAATCAGCTTGAGCACGGTTGAATCGGGGCCCGCGGGGGCCGGGTTCGCGGGCCGCAGGCCGACGCGCCTTCCCGCGCGCGTCACGTAGTAAACGGCGAGCGCGTGGTTGTCGGGGACCGGGCGATTCATCGTGAGAATGCCGAGGTTGTCGCTGAGGGTGTAATCGAGCCCGCGAATAAGCTCTTCGTACTTTCCGACCACTCCCGGGCGCGACGGGTTGCCATCGAGAAACGCCTGCGCCACGACAACGCCCGCCTCGAGATCGTTCGTTTCGTTGCGATCGTCGAGATACACGTGAATCGAATCGACCGGCTCGTAGATGCGCCGCCCGCCGTCGCCCGTGATGCAGAAGATACGGTTCTTCTCGTAGCTGTAGTCCGAGATCAGTTGCGTGCGCTCGCTCGATTGCCCGACGAACGATTCGCGATCCGTGCGGCCTTCCTGCTTCGACACGATCGCGGTGAAGTCGAGCTTGCCCGCCTTCCCCTCGACCTTCGCACCGAAGAGCCCCTGCTGGCGCCCGCCGAACGACACGTACTGATTGCCCGGCAGCGAAAGCGTCGTATTGCCGATCTCGATCTTCTGCACGATCTCGTCTTCGTAGCCTTTGTAGTCGAGCTTGATGCGGTTCGAGAGCGGCGTTTGGCTTTCGCTGTCGTGTTGCACCTGCACGTTGATCTTGTCGCCGATCTGGCCGTCGAGATTGATTTGGAGCTGCTGGCGCATGTCGAGATCGGGGAACGCGCGCGGCCCGCCGATTTCGTTGTCGCGGCGCTTGATCGGAATGTTCGATTCGCCCGAAAACGAAATCGATTCGCGGCCCGACACGTTGATGTTGACGCCCTGCCCGATGAGGCTGCTCACCGCCTTGGGAAACTTCACCGGGATTTCGAATTTCGTCAGGTCGCCTTGGCGTGCGGCGCTCTGGCGCTTCAAGGCATCGATGGCGGCGCGCCGGCGCGTATCGACGAGCGAACGGGAGGCGACCTTCGCGATCCACTCCTTTGGCGTGTAGACCTCGCCGGGCGCGAGCGAAACGCGGCGGTATGCGATCGTCTTCCGAATCAGCCCGGTCTCGAAATCGTACTCGTAACGCTCGATCTCCTTGGGCAGAGGAGGCACGAGCAGCGTGAGCTGCGTCGTGTCGGACGTGAGCGAGTAGAAGCGCGCGGGCCGCAGTATCGAGTCGCCGCCGCGCCCCGACGCCGACGGGAGCGCGAGCCCGGGCGCCGCATGCGCTGCCACAGCCCCGGCGAAGAGGAGCGCAAGGGTCGCGAGAACGCCGATGGTGCGCGAACGGAGCGTTGCGGTATTTCCGGATCGGGGAGGATCAGGGCGTGACAGGCGTCCCCTCCTGAGTTCAGGGGAAATGTTTCGACCTGCCATAAGACGCATCAAGCGGTGGGAAGGCAATGCCTATGCCAGGCGCGGCGAGCCCGCCACCCCCGAGTTGAGAACGCGCCAGATGCAAGCTCCCGGCCTTGATCTCGCGAGAGCCGCGCCCGGCGTTTGGCCGGCGCGGCGAGGACGTCGCGCCCTGTTTTGTCCCCGCTGATGGACACTCCTGTCCTCCTCGAGATACACGGCGCCGCCCGACGCACTGATTTGCTCGCGCACCACGGCGCTCGGCGGCATACTGTCGCGATGCTCCGCACGTTGCCGGCCTACATAATTCGCGAACACATCGGGCCGTTCCTCTTCGGTGCGTTCGTGATCACGTTCGTCCTGGTGATGGACATGATCATCGATTACATCGATCTCTTCCTCGGCAAGGGTGTCGCGCTTCCGGTCGTGCTCGAGGTGTTTGTTTTGTCGCTCGGCTGGATGCTCGCGCTCTCGATTCCGATGGCCGTACTCGTCGCGACGCTGATGACATACGGGCGGCTCGCGCAAGACCACGAGATCACGGCGATGAAGGCGAGCGGCCTCTCCTACGTGCAGATCGTCGCCCCCGCGCTCCTGGCGTCGCTCTTCCTGACGGGCGCGCTGCTCTTCTACAACGACCGGATTCTGCCGCGAACCAACCACAGGCTCGCGACGCTCTTTCTCGACATCCATCGGAAGAAGCCGGCGATTGCGATCCGCGAGGGGCGATTCGTCAACATTGCGGACCACACGATTCACGTGCGAAAACTCGACGAGAAGACGTCGCGCATGGAGGACGTCACGATCAATCGCACGAAGAACGGCCGCGAGTTCGAGACGATTCACGCGCGCGACGGCCGCATGGAAGTTTCGCCGGACGGCAATACGCTTAGCCTCTATCTCGAAGACGGCGAGATTCACCGGATCGACGACAACGACCCAAGCCACTACAGCCGGCTCCTCTTCGAGCATCATCAGATCAACATGCGCGGTATCGGATCGGAACTCGTGCGGAGCCAAGGGAAGCACAAGGGCGACCGCGAGATGTCGATCGCGGAGATGCGGGAGCGGATCGAAACGATCGGGAAGGATGTCGGCGAGACGCGCGAATCGGCGGCGACCGCGGTCGCGACCAGCGCGCGCCAGCTCGTGGGGCTCGCCGCGGCCGCGCGCGCGGCGCCGGGTGCTCCCGACTCGATCGCGGCGCCGCGCATGCCGAGCGACACTGGCCGCCGCGAGATCGCGAACCTCACCGCGCAGCTCGACCGGTGGCGGCGGCAGGTCGAGACGAAGGGACGAGAGCGCGCCCGCTTCGAGGTCGAGATCCAGAAGAAGCTCGCAATTCCGTTCGCTTGCGCGATCTTCATCCTGATCGGCGCGCCGCTCGGAATCCGGGTCGGCCGCGGCGGGATCGGCGTGAGCGCGGGACTCTCTCTCGGCTTCTTCCTGATTTACTACTTGTTCTTAGTCGGGGGCGAGGAGCTCGCGGACCGCGGGTTCCTCTCGCCCATCGCGGCGATGTGGGCCGCGAATGTTCTGCTCGCCCTCTGCGGAGGCTGGCTCATCCTCGGGTTGGCGCGCACGCGCGCGCCGCGGCGGACGTGATGCGCATTCACGACCGGCACCTCGCGGTTTCGTTCGCTTCGGCGCTTCTTCTCGCGCTCGTCGCATTCATCGTGATTTTCCTCGTCGTCGATCTCTTCGAGAAGATCGACACGTACGTCGATAGCGATGCGTCCGTCTCGAGCGTGCTGAAGTACAGCGCGTACAAAACGCCGCAGATCGTGACGCTCGTTCTTCCCGTGGCGATGCTTCTCGGCTGCCTCTTCGGCATCGGGAATCTGACGCGGCGTAACGAACTCCTGCCGCTACAAAACGCGGGGCTTTCGCAGAACAGGATCCTCTTTCCGGTCTACGTCGCGGGTTGCATCGTGTGCGGGCTGGCGTTCGCCGCCGGAGAGACGCTCGTGCCGCGCGCCAATGAACAACTGGAGCGCGTCTGGAAGGGCGAGATCCGGCGCGAGCCGCTCGACCCGCCGCAAACGCGAACGAACGTGAACTATCTCGGCGAGGGGGGCCGCTACTACCTGATCGGCCGGTACGACGCGCGGCAGCAGACGATGCGCGATGTCGTGATCGAGACGTTTGCGGAGAACACGCTCGTCGAGCGGCTCGACGCGAGGGAGGCCGCGTGGGTCGGCGGGCGCTGGGAGTTTCGCGACGGCTTTCTGCGGCGATTCCGCGACGATCGCGAAGAGGCGGAGCCGTTCGCCGCGCGCAGCATCGACGGGCTCATCGAGACGCCCGAGGATTTCGCGAAGCCCGCGAAGGACCCGGACGAGATGAGCCACGCCGAGCTTCGCCGCTACGTACGAAAAGCGCGCGCGAGCGGCGGCGCCGCCACGAAGGAGGAAGTCGAGATGCACATGAAGATCTCGTTCCCCTTCGCGAACCTGGTTCTGATTCTACTCGGCAGCCAGCTCGCCGCGCGCCGCCGCCGCAGCGGGCTTGCGGTCGCGTTCGCCGTCTCGATCGGCATCGCGTTCGTCTACTACTCGACGATCCGCGTCGGCGAGTCGCTCGGCGCGAACGATTCGATTCCCGCGCTCCCGGCGGCCTGGCTCGGCAACGCTCTCTTCGGCGCGCTCGCCGCGGTGATGCTCGCGCGCGGCCGTTCTTAGGCGCTAGGTCCCCATCTCCCACGACGCGAGGTAGTGCACCTGCTCCGCGGTGAGCGTGTCGACACCGATGCCCATCGCCTCGAGCTTCAGGCGCGCGACTTCCTTGTCGATCACCGGCGGAACCACATACACCTTCTTCTCGAGGTTCTTCGCTTCCTTGAGCATGTGCTCCACGGAGAGCGCTTGGTTGGCGAAGCTCATGTCCATCACGCTTGCGGGATGTCCAGCCGCGGCGGCGAGGTTGACGAGGCGTCCCTCGGCGATGACGAAGATGCGGCGTCCGTTCGCAAGCTCGAATTCCTGTACTTCGTGCCGCGCGACCTTGGTCGACTTCGCGATCCGCGCGAGCGAATCGAGATCGATCTCGACGTTGAAATGGCCGCTGTTGCAAAGAATCGCGCCCTCGCGCATGACGCCGTAGTGCTCTTCGCGAATCACGTGGATGTTGCCGGTGAGCGTGACGAAGACCTCGCCCTCGGCCGCGGCCTGCGCGATCGGCATCACACGGTAGCCATCCATCACCGCTTCGAGCGCGCGCAACGGATCGATCTCGACGACGATGACGTTGGCGCCCATTCCGCGCGCACGCGACGCGACGCCGCGCCCGCACCAACCGTAGCCGACGACGACGAAGTTCTTCCCCGCAAGCAGCGTATTCGTGGCGCGGAGAATCCCGTCGATCGTGCTCTGCCCCGTGCCGTAGCGGTTATCGAAGAAGTGTTTCGTCTGCGCGTCGTTCACCGCGATGATCGGGTAGCGCAACACGCCCTTCGCAGCCATCGCGCGCAAGCGAATCACGCCCGTTGTCGTCTCTTCGGTGCCGCCGACGATGTGAGCGAGGAGATCCTCGCGACCCGAGTGAAGCGCCGAAACCAGGTCCGCGCCGTCGTCCATCGTCACGGTCGGCCGGATCTCGAGCGACTGGTCGATGTGTTTGTAGTAGCCCTCTTTGTCGATGCCACGCCGCGCGAAGACCTGCACACCGTAGTCGGCGACGAGCGACGCGGCCGTGTCGTCCTGCGTCGAGAGCGGGTTCGACGCGCAGAGTGAAACCTCCGCGCCGCCTGCCGCGAGCGTGCGCGCGAGGTTCGCCGTTTCGCTCGTGACGTGAAGGCACGCCGCGATGCGCGACCCGCGAAGCGGCTTCTCTTTTTCGAAGCGCGCGCGAATCTGCGTCAGCACGGGCATGTCGCGATCAGCCCACTCGATTTTCTGCCGGCCCTCTTTCGCGAGGCCCAGGTTCGTCACGTCGTGTCCCATACCGATCCGTCCTTTCAGAATCGCACTCGCGTGCGCTCGATCTCGAGGATGCGTTGAATTACTTGCCGCGCGACAGGTTCGCCACGCGGTCGGTCTTCTCCCACGTGAAATCGGGGTCGAGCCGTCCGAAGTGCCCGAACGCCGCCGTCTTCTTGTAGATCGGCCGGCGCAGATCGAGGTGCTCGATGATGCCGCGCGGCGTCAGAGGAAAGTTCTCGCGCACGAGCTTCACGAGATCCGTTTCCGAATGCTTGCTCGTGCCGAACGTCTCGACGGAAATCGACGTCGGATCGGGATGCCCGATCGCGTACGAGAGCGCCACCTCGCAGCGCGAGGCGAGCCCGGCCGCGACGAGATTCTTCGCGACGTAACGCGCCATGTACGAAGCCGAACGGTCGACCTTCGTGGGATCCTTGCCGGAGAACGCGCCGCCGCCGTGGTGCCCGACGCCGCCGTAGGTATCGACGATAATCTTGCGGCCGGTCAGGCCCGTGTCGCCCTGCGGTCCACCGCGAACGAAGCGCCCCGTCGGATTGATGTGGTACGTGATCTTCGGCGAAATCTCGAGCGACTTCGGTATGAGCGGCTTGACGACCTCTTCGATGACCGCCTCGCGCAGGTCGGCGTGCGCGATATCGGGTGTGTGCTGCGTCGAAACCACCACCGTGTTGAGCGCGACCGGCTTGCCGTTCTCGTATTCGATCGTGATCTGCGATTTTCCGTCCGGGCGGAGAAACTTGAGCTTGCCCGCGCGCCGCAGATCGGAGAGGCGCTTGCAGATTTGGTGCGCGAGGAGGATCGGCATCGGCATGAGCTCGGCGGTCTCGTCGCTCGCGTAGCCGAACATGAGGCCCTGGTCGCCCGCGCCGTCGCGATCGACGCCGAGCGCGATGTCGGCCGACTGCTCGTCGATCGACGTCAGCACCGCGCACGTCTCGTAGTCGAATCCCATCGCCGCATCGGTGTAGCCGATTTCCTTCACCGTTTCGCGCACGACCTTCGGGACGTCGACGTAAGTGCGCGTCGTGATCTCGCCGCCGACGAGGACGAGCCCCGTCGTTACGAACGTCTCGCACGCAACGCGCGCTCGCGGATCGCCGGCGAGAATGGAATCGAGAATAGCGTCGGAGATTTGATCGGCGACCTTGTCGGGATGTCCCTCGGTGACCGACTCCGATGTGATCAGGTGACGTTCTTTCATGAAACTCTCCTCATGCGAATGAAGCGCCCGCTGTTAAGCGAGGGCGACGACCGAATCGTCGCCGACGTTGAGTCCGTGAAATGCCCCGCGGACGACGGCGTTCTCGCCGACGAGGCTGGCGTCGAGCAAACTGCGCTCGACCGTGGCGTTTCTTCCAACGATGCTGTTCTTCACAACGCTGTCGCGTACGATTGCCCCCGCGGCGATCGTGACGTGGGGGCCGATGACGGAGCGCTCCACGACGGCGCGTGAGTCGATCGCAACGGGCGCGATGATCGTCGCGCCTTCGATCGGCGCGTGCGCCGGGCGCCCTTCGAGCAGAAACCGGTTCGTCTCGAGGAGCGTCTCGGGTTTGCCGCAGTCGAACCACCCCGTCAGCGTAAAGGTGCTCATCTTCTCGCCGCGCTCGATCATCAACTGGAGCGCGTCGGTGAGCTGGTACTCCCCCTTCGTCGTGATCCCGCGCTGCATCAAGAGTTCGAGGCACTGCGAGAGAAGGCCGGCGTCTTTGAAATAGTAGACGCCCGTCAGCGCGAGATTCGATTCGGGAACATCGGGCTTCTCGACGAGCCGCGAGGCGACACCGTCCTTGAGAATGACGATGCCGAAGCGGCGAGGATCCGCGACCTCCATGACGCCGAGCGAAGAGCCGCCGTCACGCACCACGCGCGCAAGATCGGCTTGGAAGATCGTATCGCCGAGGATGACAAGCACGGGTTGACCGGGATCGAGCGCTTCGCGCGTGAGCCAAATCGCATGGCCGAGCCCTTTGCGATCTTCCTGGTGGACGTACCGAACCGGCAGCGCCGGGTAGTCCCGCTTCATGTACTCGACCACGCGTTCGCCCATGTAGCCGACCACGAGGACGACTTCGCTCGGGCCGAACGGGATCACATCGTCGAGAATGTGGCCCAGGATCGGCTTGCCGGCGACCGTCAGAAGCGCCTTCGGGATCGTGTGCGTCTGCGGGCGCAGGCGCGTGCCGACGCCGGCGACGGGAATAACGACCTTCACGTGTTCGCGGGACTCCTTTCGAGCGATCGATCTGGATCTGCGGGTGCGGCAAAGGTGCGAGTCTAGCAGTACGCTCGCGGCGCCTCAACCGCGCAATTGCGCGCCCGCGGCCTGCTAGAGATACGCTTTCAAACCGGAAAGCTTGCGCCGGACGAACTCGTTGACGTACGCGCGCGACTCTTCGGCCGTGCGCATCTTCAGAAGCGCGCGGGAGAGGAGCCGCAGGTCCTCGAAGTTCACCGAGCGAATCACGTTCTTCGTGTGCGGCACCATGAACGGGGACGTCGAGATTTCATCGATGCCGATGCCGACAAGGAAGAGGAGCGCGAGCGGGTCGCTGGCCATCTCGCCGCAGACGCCGACCCAAATGCGCGCCTCGCGCGCCGCCTCGACGATGCGGTGAAGCGAGCGGAGTATCGCGGGATGAAACGGCTCGTAGAGATGCGCGACGCGGTCGTTCCCGCGGTCGATCGCGAGCGTGTATTGAATCAAGTCGTTCGTTCCGATCGAGAAGAAATCGACCTCCGCCGCGAACGCCTCGGCCATGATGGTGACGGACGGCGTCTCGACCATGATGCCGATCTCCATGCGCTCGTCGAACGCGTGGCCGTCGCGCGTTAGGGCCGCTTGCACCTCGCGCAGAACCGCTTTCGCCTCCGCGATCTCCTCGAGGCTGTGAATCATCGGAAACATGATCTTCACGTTGCGCCTCGTGCTCGCGCGCAAGATCGCTCGGAGTTGCGTGACGAACAGATCGCGTTCCTCGAGCGAGTAGCGAATTCCGCGAAGGCCGAGAAACGGGTTCGCCTCGCGGCGGTCGACGCCAGGCAGGAGCTTGTCGGCGCCGAGATCGAGCGTGCGAAAGATCACGTCGTCGGGGGCAACACGTTCCGCCGCGTCGCGGTAGATCTGAAACTGCTCCTCTTCGGAGGGGGGTGTGCCCTTGAGCAAGTAGAGGAACTCGGTGCGATACAGGCCGATTCCGCGCGCGCCCTTCGCGATCGCGACCGGCACCTCGCCCGGTAGATCGATGTTCGCGGTGAGCTCGAACGCGTGATGATCCCGCGTGACGGCGGGTAGCGTCGAAATCGCCGTCAGCTCTTTCTCGAGCCTGTCGTACTCGCGTTCGTCCTTCTTGTATTTGCGCAGCGTCGCTTCGGTCGGCCGCGAGACGACCGTCCCGTGAATTCCGTCGACGATGACGAGGTCCTGCGCTTCGAACACATCGCACGCGCCCGGCACGCCCGCAACGGCCGGAATCCCGAGCGATCGCGCGAGAATTGCCGTGTGCGACGTTTTCCCGCCCGCGTCGCAGACGAACGCCGCGACTTTGTTGTGCGGAAGGCCGATCGCGTCCGAGGCCGTGATCTCGCGGGCCACGACGATGGAGTTCGATTTGAGATTCGACGCGCGTGCGCCAGGCAGCCCAAGGAGAATGCGGAGAACGCGGCGGCAGACGTCGCGAAAGTCGACGGCGCGGTCGCGGATATACTCGTCGTCCTTCTCGAGCAGAAGCGCGGCCGCGTCTCCCACGACGGCGTTGTACGCGCTCTCCGCGCTCATCCCCTCGCGCTCGATCTTCGCGATGGTCTGCTCGATGACGAGTCTGTCGTCGAGCATCATCATGTGCGCGTCGAGGATCCGCGCGAGTTCGTCGCCGAGGGTGTGCGCAGCCGACTCGCGCAACGTCGCGAGGTCCGCCCCGGCTTTGCCGATCGCGTCGAGCAGGCGCGCGACCTCGCCCTTAGCGTCCGACGGCTCGATCTGCCGCGGCACGATCGTCACGTCGCCGCCTTCGAGAAGGAAGACGCGCCCGATGGCGATTCCAGGAGAGACGGCGATCCCGTCGAGTTTTATCTCGCCGCGTTTCGGTTTCCCGCGCGGGGTAACCATTCGACTTCGCGCCGCCTGGGCCATCGTCTCCCGCCGTTAGTCCTCTCCGAACCCGGAGAGAAAGAGATCTTCGATTGCATCGAGGGCGGCATCGGCATCGGCGCCTTCCGCGACGAGCACAAGCTCCGTGCCGCACGACGCCGCAAGCCCCATCAGCCCCATAATGCTCTTCGCGTTCGCTTCGTGCGGACCGTTCCGGATCGTGACCTCCGAGACGAATCGCGATGCCGTTTGCGCGATCTGCGACGAAGGACGAGCGTGAACGCCGACCTTATTGACGACGACGATCGTTCGCTCGGGCAGACGCGTTCCCCTTTTTTGTCTCGCGGGACGTGTCCCGCGAGAAGACTCGTATCAGTCGAGCCCATCGGAGGGCCGGAGCATGTCGCTTCGCTTCGAAACCGCGGCGGCCGGCCGCATCGCGTCGACGAGCCGCTTGTTCAGTTCGGCCGCGGCGTGAATCCCCTGCTCCTTCAAAAGCTGATTGAGCGCGACGACCTCGGCGATGACGGTGATGTTCTTCCCGGGATTGATCGGCACCGTCACGACGGGAATCTTCACGCCCAGGATACTGCGATACGTCTCCTCGAGGCCGAGTCGATCGTACTGAACTCCGGCCTCCCATTCGCGCAGCTCGATCGCCAACTCGATCTTCTTGCGCGGGCGAATCGCGCGGATACCGAACATGCGCCGGACGTCGATGATACCGATCCCGCGAATCTCCATGTGGTATTTCAGGTGTTCGTTCGCGGTGCCGATGAGGAAACCCTTCTGCGTGCGCGTTACGATCACCATGTCGTCGGCGACGAGGCGATGCCCTCGCTCGACGAGATCGAGCGCGCACTCGCTCTTGCCGATGCCGCTCGACCCCGTGATCAACATGCCGACGCCGTAGACATCGACGATCGAACCGTGAATCGTCGTCTGCGGCGCGAACTCGTCGTCGAGGTACGACGTGAGCCGATGAATGAAGGGCGTGGTCGAAAGCGGCGTGCGCAAGACAGGAATGTGGCGCTCGTCCGCAAGACGCAGAAAGTACGGCGGCACCGGCAACGACTTCGTGAAGATCACGACCGGAAGGTCGTACTTCAACAGGCGCGAGAGCGCCTCCTGGGATTTCTCCTCGGAGAGCGTGCTGAGGAAGAGGTGCTCCGTTTCGCCAAGAATCTGGATTCGCTCATAGAGGAAATTCTGAGTGAAGCCGGCTAGACAGAGCCCGGGGCGATTGACGTCGCTTACGGTGATCGAGGTGATGCCGTGAGAGCACTGCGAAAGCCGCTCGAGTTCGAACTCGGTCCCTTTCTCCTCGAGGAGCTTCTCGACCTGAATGCCGCGCATCAGGCCGGTTCGATCACGCCAAAATGGCCATCGGGCCGCCGGTAGACCACCGTCATTCGATCGTTTTCCGCGTTCTCGAACATCACGAACGCATTCTTCGACGACTCCATCTCGAGAATCGCCTCGTCGACGGACATGGTCCGGATCGCAACGCTCTCGCTCGTGATGACGTCGTGTTCGTCGTCGCCTTGTCCGACGCTCGATGCGTTGAGAATGCGAAGCTGAGCCGCGCGGGTCTTTCGCGTCTTACGCTCCGTGCGCTTCTCCTTGTGGCGCTTGACCTGCGTCTCGAGTTTGGAACAGACCTCGTCCACCGCGGCGTACATGTCGTCGGCCTGCGCGTTGCCGGCGAAGTTCGTGCCGTTGCCGTGCAGCGTGATCTCCGCCGTGTGCCGGTACTTCTCGACGCTCAGAACGACGTGCGCCTCGAGAATCGGTTGCGAATACTTGGTCAAACGCGCGAGCCGATCCTCGACGTGTTCCTTCAAGCCAGGCGTCATCTCGAAATGCCGCGCGGTCGTTTTTATCTGCATGGTCTCCCCCTTTAGAATTTCTTTCGCATTCGCGCTGGAAGAATTTGAAGCTGTTCCCGGTACTTCGCGACGGTTCGGCGGGCGATGTTCAGCCCGCTCTTGTTCAAGATCTCGACGATTCGCTGGTCGCTCATCGGGCTGTGCGAATCCTCGTTCCGCACGAGATCTTCGATTTGCATCTTCACGTTCTTGCTCGAGACGTCTTCGCCTCCGTCCGTGTGCAACCCGCTCGAGAAGAAGTGTTTCAGCTCGAAGACGCCGTGCGGCGTCTGCACGTACTTGCTTGTCGTGACGCGGCTGACCGTCGACTCGTGCATGCCGATCTGCTCGGCCACTTGCTGCAGCGTGAGCGGCTTGAGGAACTTCGTTCCGCGCTCGAAAAACTCCCACTGCGTCCGCACGATGCACTCCATCACCTTGATGATCGTGCGCCGGCGCTGCTCGATCGTCCGGATCAGCCACTTCGCCGAGTCGAGCTTTTCCTTGATGAACTGGCGCTCGCCGGATGCCGGCTCGCGTCCATTGTTGAGGAACTTGCTATACGACGCGTTGATGCGAAGCCGCGGCACGTTCCGGTCGTTGAGAAAGACGACGAACTCGTCCTCGACGCGCTCGACGATCACGTCTGGCGTGATGTAGCGCGCGTCGCTCACCGCGAGCGCGTGGCCGGGCTTCGGATTGAGCGTCCCGATGATTTCCGTGGCCGCTTGCACGTCCGCGGGCGTGATCTTGAGCTTCCGCGCGATCTCGAGCGGCCGGCGCTTGATCAAGTCCTCGAGGTGATCCGACACGATCGATTCGACGAGCGAGCCCGCCATCCCGCGCGCGCGGATTTGCAGGAGCAAACACTCGCGAATGTCACGCGCCGCGATTCCGGGCGGCTCGAGCCCCTGCAAGATCTTGAGCGCCTCTTCGACCCGCGCGGGTTCGACCTCGAGGTCGCGCGCGATATCCTCGACCGGCAGCGCGAGGAAACCCGACTCATCGAGGTTACCGATGAGGTACTCCCCGATCCGCGTCAACTCCTCGTCCGTCGTCACCATGCGGTATTGCGAGAGCAGGCTCTCGTAGAACGACTCCGAGGAGATCGGCACCTTCTCGTAGAAATCGTCCGACGGCCGCTCGTTGAAATTGTGGCCGTGCTCGTACGAGTCGTGGAAGAACTCGTCCCAGTCGATCCCGTCGTCGCTTTCTTTTTCCTCTTCTTGTTTTTCTTTCTGCGCCGCCGAAATGTCGTCCGGCTCGAGCTTCGATTCGGCCTCCGCTTCTTCTTCCGCGGTCGGCTCCTCGGTCAGCTCTTCGACTTCTTCAAGAAGCGGATTTTGCAGAAGCTCTTGCTTGAGCACTTGCTGAAGCTCGAGCGCGGGCATCTGCAGAAGCCGCAGCGCCTGCTGCAGCCGCGGTGTCATCACCAGCTTCTGCGACATCTTGAGCTGGAGATGCGCCTTCATTTCCATTCGCTCGAAAACCTCCTTCGCGCCACGTTCCTACAAGCGGAAGCGATCGCCCAAGTAGATCTCGCGCGCCTCGGGATTTTCCGCGAGATCGCGCGCCGTCCCCGAAAGAAGAACTCTCCCCTCGAACATGATATAAGCCCGATCGGTAATCGATAGGGTTTCGCGAACATTGTGATCCGTGATGAGAATTCCGAGCCCGCGATCGCGGAGCCGCGTCACCATCTCCTGAATGTCCTGCACGGCGATCGGGTCGATTCCGGCGAAAGGTTCGTCCAACAGAAGGAGCGAAGGCTCGGTGACGAGGGCGCGAGAAATCTCGACGCGCCGCCTCTCGCCGCCGGAGAGCGTGTAGCCCTTCTCGCCCGCGACATGATCGACGCCGAACTCCTCCAAGAGCGCCTCCATCCGTTTCTCCCGCTCCATTCTACTAATCGGCAAAGTTTCGAGAATCGCCATAAGGTTTTCTCGCACGGTCAGCCGCCGAAATATCGACGGCTCCTGCGGCAGGTACCCGATGCCGAGCCGCGCGCGCCGAAACATCGGTAGATCCGTGACGTCTTTTCCGTTGATGAAAATTCGCCCGGCATCCGGCTGCACGATTCCGACGATCATGTTGAACGTCGTCGTTTTTCCGGCGCCGTTCGGGCCGAGCAGTCCTACGATGTCGCCGCGCGCGACCTGAAAGCTGACATCGCTGACGACCTCGCGCCGCTTGTAGTGCTTCGCAAGCTGACGGACCTCTAACACGCGCTCACCACGCGGTTCTCAGTCCTCCCCGCGCTCGCCTTCGAGCCGGACCTCGCGCTGCACCTCGGCGGTCGTCAGATCGGGCGTCGCGACCAAGCCGTATCCAGAGAGCTTGCTCCGCTTCCGCTCGATCTCGACGTACGCATCCGTCGTGATTCGATTGTCCTTGTTCGACCAAACGAGCCGGCTCGTGGTGAGCTTCGATCCATCGGCACTCACGAGAACCACGTTGCCTTCGACTTCCATCACGTTTTCTTTGCGGTGTACCTTGCCGCGCCGGCCGGAGAGCGTGCCCTCCTTCGTCGCCGTCGAGTCGTAGAAATCGACCGCTAGATCCGTCAGGTCGATGAGATCACCGCCCTCGTAGATCTCGCCGCTGACCGCGCGCAATTCCCACTGCAAGCGACCGCGATCCGTCTGCGTGAGCGCGAACCCGCGCGAGACTTGGTCCGGTTGCGCGACGACGATCTCGTCCGCGTTTTCCGCCTCCGGCGTTTGACGCGTGGAGCACGACGACGCAAACGCCGCGACGACACACACGAGCGGCGCGCATCGCGCGAACGCGCGCCGGCGTACCGTCGGAGACGTCGAAAGTGACGCGATCATGCGCTCTCCACGTCGGCAGGCCATCGATTGTGCATCCAGAGCCATTCCGCAGGCCGCGCAAGAATGATTTCGGACAGCACCGCCGCGGCACGACGGACGCCGCGCTCGACGTCCGCCTCGCGCGACCCGGAGGCGCCGAGGTCGATCGGGTCGAGAACCTCCGCCGAGTAGCGGCCGGCGGAGCCGCGCACGATCCACATCGGGACGAGCGCCGCGCCGGTGCGAAGCGCAAGCCGCACCGGGCCCGCGGGGACGCGGCTGGGCCGGCCGAGAAACGGAACGCGAATCGCGTCGCCGCGAGTGTGGAGATCCATGAGCGTGCCGAGCATCTCACCGCGACGCAGCACCGCGATCGCATCGCGGCTTGCGCGCGGCTGATCCTTGACGATCGTCGCCACGCCCCAGCGCGCGCGCACATCGGCGAGGTATCGCCCCAGCCGCGGATCGCAGAGCGCCGCCGCGACGGCCGAGACCCGAACACCGCGAGCGGAGAGATAACACGCGAGGACTTCCCAATTCCCCATGTGCGGCGCGATCCCGACGACTCCGCGTCGGGCGGCAAGAGCGCGCTCGAGTTTTTCGAGCCCACGGATCTCGACGAGATCGAGCAGGCGCGAACGCGAGAGGCGCCGCAGACGCGGCACGTCGGCGCTATTTCGCGCGAACGCGTCGAGAGAGTGGACGGCCATCGCGCGCACCGCGTCCGAATGAAGATCGGCTCCGAATACGCAGCGAATGTTCGACGACGCGCGCGCGTATGCGCCGGGGACGAGCGCAGCGGCGGCGGAGCCGATGCCGCTCCAGATCGATTCGCTCGCGCGACGCGGCAGATACTCGGCGGCAGCGAGCCAGGGTTGCAGCAGCGGGAACAGGAGGTGATGTCCGGCGCTTCGACGCGCGGCGCGCCAGAAACACGGCGCGAGTGTCGGCAAGTCGGCTGTGCGAAGGGTCGCTGTGTCGGCGCGCTCGCCCATCTCTCCCTCGTCCTGGTCCGGCGCACCCTCGCGGCGCGCGGCCTGAACTCCCGCCGACACACTAGGCGAGGCGAGGAAAGCTGTCAAGCAATCGCTGTGCCAGCAACGACCTAGCTGACACCGGCTCGGAGGCAATCGTAGAGATGGATCAGGCCTTCCGGTTTACCGTCTTTGTCGACAACGACTAGGCAGGTTATCCGCTTCGTCGGGCCTTCCTCCATCTTCTTGAGCGCGCGCGCGACGAGATCGTCGCGATCGATCGTCCGCGGCGAGCGCGACATCAGCTCACGCACGGGAAGCCGCAGGATGTCGCCTTCGTCGCGGCGCAGCAGGATGCGCTTCAAATCGCCGTCGGTGAGGATGCCGGAGAGTCGTCCGGTCGCGTCGGCGACGACCGTGACGCCGAGCCGCTTCTCGAGAATCTCGAGTAGCGCCTCTTCGAGCGTCGCGGCGTCGGAGATGAGAGGCAGATCGGGAGGGCGATGCATGACGTCGCTTACCTTCAGGACGAGCCGGCGGCCGAGGACGCCGCCCGGATGATTCTCGGCGAAGTCGGAGGGGTTGAGGCGGCGGGCGTCGAAGAGTGCGACGGCGAGCGCGTCACCCATGACGAGTGTGGCGGTCGTCGACGAAGTCGGAATCATGTCGTATCCGCAGGCTTCCTCGGGTACGCGCAGGTCGAGCAGCACGTCGGCCCAACGCGCGAGCGGCGAGTCGGCATTGCCCGTCATCGCGATGATCGGCGTGCCGAGCCGCTTGAACGTCGGTATGAGCGCCGCGAGTTCTTCGGACGCGCCGCTCTTCGAGATCGCGATGACGACGTCCTCCGCGCGAACGATGCCGAGATCGCCGTGCAGCGCCTCCACCGGATGAAGAAAGAGCGCCGTCGCGCCGGTCGAACTCAGCGTCGACGCGATCTTCTTGCCGATGAGCCCCGACTTCCCTATGCCGGTGACGAGGATCTTGCCGCCGCTTGCGACGGAGCGCGAAAGCTGCGCGACCGCGGCGTCGAACGACGCATCGATGCGTGAGGCGACGGACGCGAGCGCGCGGCCTTCGACGTCGAACACCTCGCGCGCGCGCGCGGCGTGCGACGACTCCGCGGATGCAGCGCTCGGCGAGGCAGGCGCCGACGGAGTTTGACTCGAGCGAGCGCTCACGCGGGCACTCGATCGCGTCCGCGCCGCGCCGCGTCGATCGCCACGAGCGTCGCGAGGAGCCCCTCGACCTTCGAGAGCGCCATCTGGCTCGACGCATCGCACCGCGCGTTCGCGGGATCCGGATGCGCTTCGAGAAAAATCGCGTCGCATCCCGCGGCAACGGCCGCGCGCGCAAGAAGGGGAATGAACTCCGGCTCGCCTCCCGTGGGATCCGCGCTCGGACGGCCGTAGATCCGCACGGCGTGCGTCGCGTCGAACACGACGGGGTACCCCGTGCGCGCGAGAATCGCCAGGGAACGCATGTCGACGACGAGCTGCCGGTACCCGAACGTCGAGCCGCGCTCCGTCAGAGAGATCGCGTCGTTTCCCGTGCTCGCGATCTTCGCGGCGACCTTCGCCATGTCTTCCGGAGCGATGAACTGCCCCTTCTTCACGTTGACCGGCTTGCCGGTTTCGCCGCACGCGAGCGCGAGCGAAGTCTGTTGCGAGAGGTACGCGGGGATTTGAAGCACGTCGAGCACGCTCGCGGCGGGCGCGGCCTCGGCAGCGCCGTGCACATCGGAGAGGACCGCGACGCCCGCGTCGTCGCGAACGCGCGCGAGGATATCGAGCCCCTTCGCGAGGCCGGGCCCCTGGTAGTAGTCGACCGACGAGCGATTGTCCTTCGTGTACGACGACTTGTAGACGAACGGCATTCCGAGCCGCGCGGCAATCTCCTTGAGCGCGAACGCCACCTCGAGCGCAAGCTCCTGCCCCTCGATCACGCAGGGGCCCGCGATGAGCGCCAGCGGTCCTCCGCCTCCGAGCCGCGCCTCGCGCGCGCCCGCGCCGATGCGAACCACTTTGCTCGCGCCGTTCATCAGCTCTCCTGCGACACGATCGCGCTCGCGCGCTCCGGCTCGCGCACACTTGCATCGCGCGCATCGCGACCATTCGGCTCCGGTCGCGAACGCGCCGCCGCCGCGCGCACGAACTCGCGAAAGAGCGGGTGCGCGCGATTCGGCCGCGAAGCCAGCTCCGGATGAAACTGACACGCGACGAACCACGGGTGCGCCGGGATTTCGACGATCTCGACGAGGTTCTTCGCGGGCTCGCGGCCCGAGAGATTCATCCCTTTCGATTCGAACATCGCGGCGAAGTCGTTGTTGAACTCGTAGCGATGACGGTGCCGTTCGGCGATCTCGGTGGCGCGGTAGATGTCGCGCGCGCGCGATCCCTCCGCAAGGCGGCACGGTTGCGAGCCCAAACGCATCGTCGCTCCCATGCCGACAACGCCGCGCTGCTCCGGCAGGAGGTGGATGACCGGGTGCGCCGTCTCCGGGTCGAACTCGCTCGAGTTGGCCGCGTCGAGTCCGCAGACATTCCGCGCGAACTCGATCACGGCGCACTGCATCCCGAGGCAAAGACCGAGGAACGGAACGCTGTTCTCGCGGGCGTACTGAATCGCGCGCACCTTCCCCTCGATGCCGCGACCGCCGAACCCGCCGGGCACGAGGATTCCATCGACCGTCTCGAGCACACGCCGCCGCTCCGGATCCTCGAGCTGCTCGGACTCGACCCACACGATCTCGACGCCGAGATTGTTTTCGATCCCTGCGTGGCGCAGCGCCTCGACCACGCTCTTGTACGCGTCGACGAGGTGCGTGTACTTCCCGCAGAGCGCGATCTTCACGCTTCCTTGCGGATGAAGCGCGCGGTCGACGAGATCGCGCCACGACGCAAGGTCCGGGTCCGGGCCGTCGAGCGAGAACGCGTCGGCGACGAGCCGGTCGAGCCCGCCGCGATGCAGCACGAGCGGCACCTCGTAAATCGACGTGACGTCGCGCGCCTCGATGACCGACTCGCGCGACACGTTCGTAAAGAGCGCGATCTTCTCGCGAATCCCCGCCGAGAGCGGCTTCTCCGTGCGGCAGACGAGGATGTCGGGCTGGATTCCGATTTCGAGAAGCGAGCGGACGCTATGCTGCGTCGGCTTCGTTTTCAGTTCGTGCGCGGCATTGATGTACGGCACGAGCGTGAGATGAATAAAGAGCGTCCGTTCGCGACCGAGTTCGAGGCGCAGTTGTCGAATCGCCTCGAGAAACGGGAGGCTCTCGATGTCGCCGACCGTGCCGCCGATCTCGCAGATAACGATGTCGGCGCCCGTCGAACGCCCGAGCCCCGTGATCCGGGACTTGATCTCGTCCGTGATGTGCGGAATCACCTGGATCGTCGCGCCGAGGTAGTCGCCGCGCCGTTCGCGCTGAATCACCTCGTGGTAGATCTGCCCCGCCGACACGCTCGACGCGCGCGTAAGGTCGGTGTCGAGAAAGCGCTCGTAGTGCCCGAGATCGAGATCCGTTTCCGCGCCGTCGTTCGTGACGAAGACCTCGCCATGCTGAAACGGATTCATCGTGCCCGGGTCGACGTTGATGTAGGGATCGAACTTCTGCATCGTGACCACAAGACCGCGCTCTTTCAGAAGGCGGCCCAGGGACGCCGCGGCGATCCCTTTTCCGAGGGATGACACCACTCCACCCGTTACGAACACATATCGAACCATGTCACCCCCCCTGCGTTGGGCTCACGATGCGCTCGACCCGTTCGAGATCTTCCGCCGTGTCGACGTGCGGCGTCGCCGCGGGAACGCGGACGAGGCGGATGGCGATGCCGTTCTCGAGCGCGCGCAACTGCTCGAGGCCTTCGGCCTCCTCGAGCGGCGATGGAGCGTGCTCGACAAACTCGAAGAGCGCGGAGCGCTCGAAAAAATAGATTCCGATGTGCCGCATCGCCACCGTCGCGCCGGCCGCGCGCGCGCGGTCGCGCACGAACGGGATCGGCGAGCGCGAGAAATAGAGCGCGTTGCCGTTCCGATCGGCGACGACCTTCGCGACTCCGGGATCGGCGAGCTCGCCCGCGTCACGCACGGGCGTCACGAGCGTCGCCATGCGCACGCCATCCTCGGCGAGCGCCGCGATTCCCGCGTCGATGTACTCCGGCGGCAAGAGCGGCTCATCTCCCTGCACGTTGACGATCACCTGCGCCCAGTCGCGGCCCCGAGCGACCTCGGCCACGCGATCGGTGCCGCTTGCGTGATCGTGTCGCGTCATGACGGGCGTCCCGCCGAATCCGGCGACGGCCGACGCGATCGATTCGTCATCCGTTGCGACCACCAGCTCATCGAGTCCGCGCGCGCGCGACGCGGCCTCGTAAACCCATTGCACGAGCGGCCGGCCTCCGAGCGGCGCGAGCGGCTTGCGCGGAAGGCGCTGCGACGCGATGCGCGCCGGGATCACTCCCAGCACACGCCGCCCGGCGCCGTCGCGCGGCCGCTCGCCCGCGTGCGTCACGCCGGCGGAAGCTTCGCGATCGTCGCGCGGACGTCCGCCGCCGAGCGTTCGAGCGCCGCGCGCTCCTCGGGAAGCAGCGACAACTCCACGATTCTCTCCACGCCGCCGCGCCCGAGGACAACCGGAACGCCGACGAAAATCCCGCTCAAACCGTATTGCCCCGTCAGGTAGGCCGCCGCCGGCACGAGGCGCTTCTTGTCCTTGAGGATCGCCTCGACCATCCGCGCGACCGACTTGCCCGGCGCGTAGTACGCGCTTCCCGCTTTGAGGAGGGCAACGATTTCGGCGCCGCCGTTGCGCGTGCGGTCGACGATGCGATCGAGCGCCTCTTTCGAGAGAAGCTCGCTCACCGGAACACCCGCGACATTCGCGTAGCGCGTCAGCGGCACCATCGAGTCGCCGTGCCCGCCGAGAACCATCGCCATCACATCGCTCGCGGAAACGCCAATCTCCATCGCGAGGAACGTGCAGAAGCGCGCCGAGTCGAGGACGCCGGCCATGCCGACGACGCGAGAGGGCGGAAATCCGGTCACCTTCATCGCGTGGTACGCCATCACGTCGAGCGGATTCGAAACCATCACGACGATCGAGTCCGGCGCGTACTTCTTGATGTTCGCGGCGACGGAGCCGACGATCTCGGCGTTCTTCGCGAGCAAATCGTCGCGGCTCATCCCCGGCTTGCGCGGGAATCCCGACGTCACGACGACAACGTCCGAGCCGGCGAGCGCCGCGAAATCGTTCGAGCCCGACAGCGCGCAATCGGCCGTCTCGAGCGGCGTCGCCTGCCGCAAGTCGAGCGCCTTCCCCTGCGGCATCCCGTCCACAATGTCGACGAGCGTCACGTCGGCGTACTCGCCCTGCGCGATGTAGAGCGCGGCGGTCGCTCCGACGTTCCCCGCCCCCACGATACTGACCTTGCTCATCCCTCCTCCTTTCGTGGCAAAACGAAAAAACGGAAGATCGCTCTTCCGCTTTCGCTACGTGTTTAGATGTGTCGAATCGAAACCCGCCGACGAAGAGACCTTTCCCTCAAAGCGCCGGCCGAGGGTGTCTCGCCTCTTCAAGCGGCGATGACGCTCACTTCTCTCTTGTCGCGGCCACGACGGGCAAACTTGACGTGTCCGTCCTTAAGCGCGAAGAGCGTGTCGTCTTTCCCGATGCCGACGTTCGTGCCCGGCATGATTCGCGTTCCGCGCTGGCGAACGATGATGCTTCCGGCGCTGACCCATTCCCCGCCGTACGCCTTCACACCGAGTCGCTGCGCATTTGAGTCGCGCCCGTTTCGTGAGCTGCCGACTCCTTTTTTATGAGCCAACCTCGACCTCCTTGCACCGACCGGGCGCTAAGCCGCCGCGATCTCCGTGATGCGCACCTTCGTAAAGTCCTGGCGGTGGCCGCGAATCCGCCGGGAGTTCTTCCGCTTCTTCATCTTGAACGTGTAGACCTTGTCGTCCTTGCCGTGAGCCACGATCTCGGCGCGCACGGTGACCCCGGAAACATTCGGAGTGCCGACGACGATGTCGCTTCCGGACGAGAAGAGGAGCACCGGGTCGAGCACGACAGTGGCGCCGACCTCGGCTTCGATCTTGGGGACGGAGAGCACAGCGCCGGTCTCGGCGCGGAACTGGTGCCCCCCTGACTCGATAATCGCGTACACGCACTCACCTCCAGCTTGGAACGAATTTACGAAAACCCGAACCTGGGACTTTTAGCACGGCCGCCGCGTACGTGTCAACGAACTTGTTGGCGGCCGAATCCTCTATGTGGCTTGCTCCGTGATGTCCTCGCCGGTGCGGCCGGAGATGACGCGAAGCTCGTCGCGCAAGAACTCGGGCATCGGCTCGAAGACGATTTCAAGCCGCATATCCTTCGCGAGATCCTTCATGCGCGAACGCGCCGTCGTCTGGCAATACGCCTCGACCTCCGGATTGACCAGCAGACGAACCTTCTTCTCGTTCATGTACGCGCCGACGCGGCGCACAACGCGGTCGATCTTGTTCGTCATCGACGCGTGCGAGAGCACCTTCCCCGTCCCGTGGCAGTGCGCGCAGGGGTCCGAGAAGAACTGAAGAAGCCCGGGACGCACACGCTGGCGCGTCATCTCGACGAGACCGAGTTCGCTCACGCGCAGCGCCTTCGTGCGCGAGCGATCGCGCTTGAGCGCATTGCGCAAGAGTTCGACGACCTTCAGCCGGTTCGACTCCTTTTCCATGTCGATGAAGTCGAGCACGATGATGCCGCCGATGTCGCGAAGGCGAAGCTGCCGCGCGATCTCGCGCACCGCCTCCATGTTCGTCTGGAAGATCGTATCTTCCTGGCTCGAGCCGCCGCCGCCGACGAATCGCCCGGTGTTGACGTCGATCGCCACGAGCGCCTCCGTGTGATCGATCACGATGAAGCCGCCCTTCTTCAGCCACACCTTGCGATGAAGCGTCTTCTCGATCTCGCTTTCGATATCGTAGGAATCGAAGATCGGCGTGCTCTCTTTGTAGAGCTTGATGCGGTCGACAAGCTCGGGCGCCATCGACTTCAGATACGTCACGATCTCCTTGTGATGCGTCTTGGAATCGATGACGAGACGGTCGACCTCGTCGGTGAAGAGATCGCGGATCAGACGCGTCGTCAGGTCGAGCTCGCGATGCAAGAGCGCCGGCGCGCTCGCCTTCTGGTCCGCCTTCTCGACCTTGGTCCAGAGCTGCATCAGAAATTTCAAATCGTTGCGGAGAAGATTCGCGTCCTTCCCCTCCGCCGCGGTGCGCACGATGATGCCGACGTCGCCGCCGGTCTTCTCGTTGAAAATCGTCTTGAGGCGCTGGCGCTCGGCGCGGTCCTCGATCTTGCGCGACACGCCGACACTCTGCGATTTCGGCATCAGCACGATGAATCGGCCCGGAAGCGAAATCTGCGTCGTGACGCGCGGGCCCTTCGTGCCGATCGCTTCCTTCGTGATCTGCACGACGATCTCCTGGCCCTTCGTGATCAAGTCGTCGATGTTCGCGTTCTTGTCGGGGCGGCGATCGCGTGACGGCTCCTCGCGCTCCCCCGAATCCATGTCGAGATCATCCGCGAACTCGTCGTCGCTGCCGACGATGTCGGAGACGTGAAGGAATGCCGACTTCTCGAGACCAATGTCGACGAACGCGGCCTGCATTCCCGGAAGAACGGCGCTCACCGTTCCTTTGTAGATGTTGCCGGCGATCCGCTCCTGATCGTCTCGATCGATGAGAAACTCGACGAGCACGTGTTCCTCGAGGATCGCGATCCGCGTCTCGTGCGGCGTGGCGTTGGCGATGATTTCTGTGTGCACTGGACTCTCCCTGGCGTGTACGTCAAATGTGTCGTGTGCGATCGGGGGCGCTCTGATAGAACGCGCACTCCTCGATCCGGCGCCATACCGCGTCGGGTACCCAGTAGCGGTAGGGCCCCCCGCCGCGAATCCGGGCGCGGATCTCCTCGGACGAAATCGAAACGCGCGGGCCGGCGAGGAAAACGATCTCGGCGCGCGACGCAAACGGACTCGCGGCCGGCTCGTACCCGGGCCGCGGAAAAACAACCAGACGCGCGAGCCGCACGATCTCCTCCGGCGCTCGCCAGTTCGGAAGATCGATGAGGCTGTCGGCGCCCATCAAGAAAAACAGTTCGGTTCCCGGCGAGAGCGAGTCGCGCACGATGCGAATCGTGTCGACCGTGTACGACGGCGGCTCGCGATCGATATCGACGCGCGACGCCTCGAAACCGGGATCGCCCGCGACGGCAAGCTCCACGAGCCGGAAGCGCTCCTCGCCGTCGAGGAGGCCCGCCGCGTCTTTGTGCGGCGGAGCGTTCGCCGGAACGAAAATCACGCGATCGAGCGAGAGCTCGCCGCGGGCTTCGTCGGCTTGCATCAAGTGCCCCGCGTGAATCGGATTAAACGACCCGCCGAAGATACCGACGCGCGCGGCCATCACGAACCTGCCTTCTTCGTCTCGAGTTCGCGCAGCCGCTCTTCGCTGCGGCGCGCAAGTTCGCTCGACGGCCACGTGCTCGCGACGGCGCGGTAGCCATCGGCCGCGGCGTCGAGCTTGCCGTCCTTGCGGTCGGCCTCCGCCATGCCGAACTGCGCCGCCGCCGCCCATTCGGTGTCCGCGTACTCTTGCAGCACGCTCGCGAAGTACGCGCGCGCCGCAATCGTGTCCCCGAGCCGCAGGTAGAGCGCGCCGTTGTCGTACTCCTTCTGCGCGAGCCTCCCGCGCGCCTTCGCGAGAAGCGCTTGCGCATCCGTCATGCGATCGCTCTCCGGGTAGCGATTGATGAACTCCCGAAGTTTCTCGATCGTCTGGTTCGTGACGGTTTGATCGAGCTGCGACGGCTTCGACTGATCCCACAGCGCCTCGGCGAGCGTGAAGAGTGCATCGTCCGCCCACTCCGAGTCGGGATACTCTCGAATCACCGTGTTGAGTTCGCGTTCCGCGGCCGGGTAGTCGCCGAGCCCCGTGTAAGACTTGCCGAGCCCGTACTTCACCTCGGCGTAGAGCGGCGTTCCGTCGAGGAGGCCGGAGAGCGTTTGGAAGCGCGTCGCGGCGCGCGACCACTCGCGCTCGGCGAGATCGCGCCGCGCGGCGACGAGCTGTTCGTCGCGCGTAAGCCGCACGAAGTCGGCTTGTCCGCCGCACGACGCCGTCCCCGCGATGAGCAAGACGAACGCGGCCGCAGCGGCTTGCGACCCGCGCGGGCTCCGTTCGCCGCGGCGCCTAATCGCCACTCTGATTCGAGTAGAAGAGGAACACGAGCCCCCCGACGATGCCGCCGACGATCAGCGGCTCGTACATGCGCGCGAAAACCCCCGGTGTCCGCTCGGGCCTCGCGAACGCGAATGCGGTGCTCTCGAGAAGGTAGGCGGCGCCGTGCGGAATCACGTCGGACACGGAGTGCGCGACGTTTTCCGACCAGACAACGCGGCGGCCTCCGTCCTCGCAGAGGCGGAGGTGGAGATCGATCTTCGCGAGCCGGCGAATGCGCCGCGGGCCAACGAGGAATTTCCGGTAGATGTCCGCGTAGCGGAACGAAAAGTCGGTAACGCGATACGAGAAGAGCGAACGGCCGACCGTGACGTCGGCTTCCGACGTGACGGTGCCCCCGAGGCGCGAGGCGCCTGCGGCTGGTCTGCCCGCCTCGGTGTCACCCTCGGCCGCGGCCATCGAGTCCTGCGCGGCGCGAAGCTGCGCGAGGAGCCCCGCCGGCTGCTGAGCTCCGGACCCGCCCGCGGGCGAACCTTCTTCGTCTTCCGCCTCGTCGTCCTGCTCGTTCGGCGCCGCGGACTCGGCGGCGTCCGCAGCGGCATCGGCCGTGCCGAGCGCCGCGGCCTCCGCGGGCGTGGCCACCTCGACCGGGTATCCGCGCGCCGCGAGTTCTTCCACGAGGATCGACTCGACGAGACCGTTGACATCGCTCGTGCCGAGCGGGAAGAGGCGCACATCGCCTTGCGGCGCAGGAAGCGTGTTGAGCGCCTCGCGAACGGCTCCACGGATCGCCTCCTCGGCGACCTCGATGTTCGTCAGCCGGACTTCGTCATCGCCCGCGAACGCCGCGGCCGGCTGCGCCAGTATGGAAAACGCCAAAAGCGCCGCGACGATGCGCCGTCCGGCGCCGTATCCGGCTGAAAATCTCAAGCTTGAGCGGCCCCATGCCGATAGAAGTTGGCGACGCAGGAGCAAGAAGCCCGACCGATCGATCACGAGAGCGCGGAATCGAGAAATAGCGGAGCCCTCCTGTTTATCTGGCGAGGAGAAACGAATGTCGGACACCAAAGAAGTCATCTCGCAAATGTTTCTCAATTTGACGAAAATGCGCCTCGACCCGCAGATCGTCGCGAAGATGGCGCCGGTCGTCGACGGGCTTCTGGAGCGGCTGCAGGGCGCTATCGACATCTCCTCCGAGGAGGGATGGAATCGCCTCAAGATCGCGTTGTGCGGGATGCTCGCTCATGGCTGGGCGGTCGGCATGAACCCGTACAACAGCCCCGACACGAACAGCGACGGGGACACGATCGAGGTGCGAGTGTCGAAGGACATCCTGACGCCGCTCGAGGTGCTCAAGTCGCTTCGCTACGCGAAGAAGGATAAGAACGGGAGAATTCAAAAGGTGCTCTTTGAGCCCAGCTACGAAACCAAGGCCAAGGAATCGATCGACAAGATTCTGAAAGACATTGAGACCAAGCATTGGGGGCAGAAAGAGACCGACAAGTAACACGCCCCGTGTTCGCGCGGCCGCGAGACCAACGCTTTAAGCCACGAACTTTCGCCACGTTAGGGGAACAACCCCGGCCGGTCAATCTGATTTTTTGGAGGAGCGCCCGGGGCTACTGCTGGCTGGTCGAGAGCGGTGGGGCGGGCACCGGCGCCGGCCGTGCTTCGCGCGCGGGCTGCGGTTCGTCGCCGAGCGGCATCACGATCAGCATGATGAGATAGAGCAGAACCCCCGCTCCGAGCGAGAGCAGGCTCCCGACGACCCACAACAGCCGGACGAGGCTCGGATCGGTGTCGAAGAAATACCCGAGTCCGGAGCAGACGCCGCTGACCATGCGGCCCGACGGCGGCCGCACGAGCCGCCGCTCGCGAAGCGAAGTCTCGCCCGCCTCGCGTCCCTTTTTCGAAGCCACGATCAGCACGAATCCGATCAGCACGAAGAGGATCGGGAACGCGAGATTCCCGGCGGCCGCAAGAAGCCCCCAGAGTCCGATCGGGAAGAGCCAGCCGAGGTTGTAGAAGAACAAGAGGATTCCGAACGCGGCGAGGATCAGGCCGAGGAGCAGCAGGCGATTTTCATCGACATGTTCGCCGAGCGGTCCCGTCGCGTCGTCGGGATTGCGCGGAATGATGAGGATGGCCGCAATGTAAGCGATGACGCCGATGCCGCCGAGAAACGCGGAGAAGAGCCAGAGAACGCGCACGACCGTGGGATCGATGCCGAGATATTCGCCGACACCGCCGCAGATACCCGAGAGCTTTCTCTCTTTCGTCGACTTGTAGAGACGTTTCAGAGCGGGATCCCCCTCGAAGAAGGCATCAGTATCGAGCCCCGTTTCGCGAGTGTCAAGACGCGCGGCCGCGGAGTGCGCGATCGCGCGTGCGCGAGGACGATGAGGGCGGCGCGGGATACCGTTGGCCGCCGCGGAAGATTCGCGGGAGATCGGCGCGTTCGCGCAGAGACTCGATGCGCACGGACGAACGCGACGCATGAAGGATCGAGCCGCCGCCGAGTGCGATCGCCACGTGCGATACAGCGCGGCCGCGCGCGCCGAAGAAGAGCAGATCGCCCGGAGCCGCGAGCGAAGGCTTCGCGAAATCGTAGCCGCGCGATGCCTGGTCGCGTGCGTCGCGCGGTAGCTGCACGCCCGCCCACTCGAAGAGGCGCATCACCAGACCCGAGCAGTCGTAGCCGCGGCTGCTCGTGCCGCCCCACACGTACGGTGCGCCGGCGAGCCGTGCGCTCATCGCGATGAGCCTCGCGGGCGGTATGGCGCGCGCCGTTCGCCGCGGGAGTTCGGCCGCCGCGCGTGCAACCCAAGCGGGGCCGCGCCCGGGCAAGAGCACGCAGAAGTACGCGCCACGCTGGCCGAGGTACGGAAGGCGCGCGAGAAATCCGGCCTCGCAGATACGGCGCGCGCGCGCCGAGGGCGCTGCGAGAAGCGGCGCGTACGCGGCGGTCACGCGCGCGTGCGGGCCCTCGAGGAAACGAGCCGCGTCGGGCTCCGCCGCCAGCGACGCCAGCGCCCACGACCGAACCCACCCGCGATACCCATTCAGCGCTTCGACGAAGATCCAATCCTCCCGTTTGCGCAACGCGCGAACGACCTCGCCGAGAATCGATTGCGAGACGAGTTCGGCGGAGTGCCGCGGCGAACGCCTCCAGTCGGCGGCGGCTTCGCGCGTCACGTAGAGATCGCCGATGGCGATCGCATCCGGCGTGCGGCCGTCGCGGCGCGCGGCGCCCCGCGGAGTGCGCGCCGTCATCCCGACACCCGCGCCGCGCCGGGCGCGAGCGCGCTTTCGAGCGCATCACCGACGAAATTCCAGCCGAGCACGACGATCGCGATCGCGCTCGCGGGGGCCAGCGCGAGCCAGGGGGCCGAGAGAAGCCGAAGCGTCCCGAGATGCGCCATGTTCCCCCACGACGGCGACGGCTCCTGGGCGCCGAGCCCGAGAAACGAGAGCGACGCCTCCGCGAGAATCGCGCTCGCGACACCGACGGTAAACGACGCGATGATCGGCCCAGAACAGTTCGGCAGGATGTGGCGCAGCACGAGGCGCGCGTCCGGAACGCCGGCTGCGCGCGCGGCCATCACGTATTCCTCCTCGCGAATCGTGAGGACCTGCGCGCGCACGAGCCGCGCCATCCCTCCCCAACCGGCGAGTCCGATCGTCAGGAAGACGGCCGCGAGGCTTCCGCCGAACGCAGCCGCGACAGCGATGAGCAGCAAGAGCGACGGGAAGGCGAGCAGCAGGTCGGTAGCGCGCATCACGATCGTTTCCGTAAGACCGCGAAAGAAACCCGCGGCGAGCCCGAGACCGACGCCGATCGCCGTGGAGAGAAGGCGCGCGGAGAGGCCGACCGCGAGCGAGAGACGCGCGCCGTAGAGAATGCGCGCGAAGACATCGCGCCCGACGTCGTCCGTGCCGAGCAGGTGCTCGCCGCCGGGTGGAAGCGGATGCTCGCGGCCGATGTCGACAGCGATGGGGTCCCACGACGTCAGCACGGGGGCGAAGACCGCGGCGAACGCAGCGCACGCGACGAGAAATGCGCCGGCGATGAACACCGGATCGCGAAAAAGGCGCTTCACTGCGTCTCCACTCGAGGATTGAGCGCCGCATAGAGGCAATCGACCGCGAGATTGACGAGGATGAACACCGCTGCCATGAAGAGGACGATTCCCTGGATGAGCGGGAAGTCGCGCTTCGCGATCGCCTCGAGCGTGAGGCGTCCGACGCCAGGCCACGCGAAGACGCTCTCGGTCAGGACGGAACCGCCGAGGTAGCTGCCGAAGTCGGTGCCGACGACGGTGATGATCGGAAGCGCCGCGTTGCGGAGAAGGTGGTGCAGGAAGACACGTGTCTGGGCGGCGCCTTTCGCGCGCGCGGTCCGCACGTAGTCCTTCGCGGCGACATCAAGAAGGCTCGCACGCGTGATGCGCGCGATGAGCGCCGTCGAGGGCGTCGAAAGCGCAAGCGCCGGCAGCACGAGAAAACGCGGATCGAAGCCGTCGCTTCCCGACGGCGGAAGAACGCGCCACATCACTCCGAAGAGAAACGCGAGGAAAAGCCCAGTCGTGAAAACGGGTACCGAGACGCCGATCAGTGAAGCCGCCGTCACGAAGCGGTCGATTATGGAGCGCGGACGCCACGCCGCGAGCGCGCCGAGAGCCACGCCGCACGCGACGGCGATGGCGATCGCGCCCGCCGCGAGCATCAACGTATGCGGAAATCGCTCGAGGATGAGTTCAGTGACGCTACGCCGCGAAAGGGTGAGCGACTCGCCGAGGTCGCCGCGCGCCAAATCGCCGAAGTAGCGGAGGAGTTGCGCGGGCCACGGCTGATCGAGTCCGAGATCGCGCCGAAAAGCGGCCGCCGTCTCCGGGTCGTAGCGCTCCCCCATCATCGCGAGGATCGGGTCGCCCGGAATGACTCGCAGCAGGAGGAACGTGAGGATCGAAACGCCGATCAGGAGCGGGATCGCCGAGAGGAGCCGGCGAATCACGTACGCGCTCATGGCGCGCTCCGCGAAATCCCCGTGTAGTCTTCGCCGTAGAAGAGCGGGTGGAGCGAATATCCGGTGAGGCGATCCGAGACAAGAAACGTCGTCGCCGGGTGCCAGAGGAAGATCCACGGCGCGTCGTCGAAGACGCGTGCGTCGATGTCGCGGTAGAGCGACTCGCGGCGCGCGGAATCCATCTCCGACTGCGCGGCCTCGATGAGCGAGTCGACGGCGGCATTCCGGTAGCGCGCGCGATTCCCGCCGCCTCCGATGTTGCGCGAGTGAAACAGCGGGAAGAGAAAGTTTTCGCCGTCCGGATAGTCGGCGTACCAATCGGCGAGAAACGCGTCGGCTTGGCCGTTGTCGATCGTCTGCTTGAGCGTCGTCCACTCGCGGCTCGCAATCGACGCCTTTACCCCGACGGCGGCGAGGTCGGATTGCACGCCCAGAAGCGAGCGCCCGTAACGCGAACCTTCGCGCGTGAGAATCGTAAACTCGAAACCATTCGCGTAGCCGGCTTCGCGCAGGAGCGCGCGCGCCGAATCGGGCGCGAAGGCGAACGGCGCCCGCGCGGCGTCGTGCCCCGGGAGCCCGGGCGGAATCGCGCCGTGTGCGAGCACGCCCGCGCCGCCGACGGCCTCGAAGAGCGCGGCGACGTTGACCGCGAGGTTCATCGCGCGCCGGACGCGCGCGTCGCGGAACGGCTCGAAATCATTCGAGAGCCCGATGTAGTAGACCGCCAGTTCCGGTCGCGTCATGAGGCGCGCACCCGCGGGAGGCGCGGCCCGCACGCGCGCGAGATCCGCTTCGGGAACCTGCACGATGTCGAGGCGCGCGGCTTCGAAATCGAACATCTGCATCGCGGGGGTCGGGATGATGCGCGCGTCGATACGATCGAGCGCCGGCGGCGCCCAGAACGCGCGATTCGCTCGCAGCGTGACCTTGTCGTCGTGGCGCCACTCTTCGAGCGTCCACGGCCCGATCCCCGCGAGCGACTCACCCGGGTTTGCGCCCGGCGCCGCGAGCGGCGGCGCGAGAACCGCAGCCTGAGGCATCGCCAGAAACGAGAGAAACGGCGCGAACGGTTCCTCGAGGCGAATCACCAGTTCGTGCTCCGACGGCGTCGTGATCCCCGCGACATCGGCGGCGGCGCCTTGCTGAAACGCCTCGGCCCCCGCGATGCGTTTAAAAAGCCACTCGCGCGGCGATCGCGTTTTCGGATCGAGCACACGCTCGAACGACGCCTTCACCGCGGCGGACGTGAGCGGCGTCCCGTCGGAGAACGACGCGCCGCGCCGCAACTGAAACGTGTGTGTACGCCCGCCGTCCGTGCTCTGCCACGACTCCGCGAGCGCAGGCGCGAGATGAAGCTGGCGATCGAAGCGAAGCAGCCCGAGCGCGACGAGAGGAATGATGCGGCCGGAATGCAGATCGACGGAGAGCGCGGGGTCGAGCGTTGCGGGGTCGGCGTCGAGCGCGAACCGGATCGGAGTTTCGCCGCCGCCATTGCCGCCGTCGATTCCCCCGCCACACGCGGGGAGGAGCGCGGCGGCGAAAAGAAAGAACGCCAAAGCGACGGACCCGCCGGCTCGGCGTTCTCGGTTCATGGGGCGCGGGCGCGTCATGCCGCGATCAGTGCGTCGCCTCGTCCCGTTCGATCATCCCGTCGCAAATGCGAACGATGCGGTGAGTCTGCCGCGCGATCGTCTCTTCGTGCGTGACGATGATCACCGTGTTTCCGCGCGCGTGAATCTCCGCGAAGAGCGCCATGATCTCCTTTCCCGTCGTCGAGTCGAGGTTTCCCGTCGGCTCGTCCGCGAGAATGATCGCCGGGTCGCTCACGAGCGCGCGCGCCACCGCGACACGCTGCCGCTGGCCGCCCGAGAGTTCGTTCGGGCGGTGGTGCATCCGGTCCGCCAAGCCGACCGACGTCATCGCACGCATCACCCGCTCGCGCCGCTCCGACTCGCTCATCCCTCGGTAAATGAGCGGCAACTCGACGTTGTGAAACGCATCCATGCGCGGAAGCAGGTTGAATGTTTGAAACACGAATCCGATTTCCTGATTGCGAATGCGCGCCAACTCGTCGTCCTTCATCTCGGAGACCGCCAGACCGCGCAGACGATAACTGCCCGCGCTCGGCGTGTCGAGACATCCGATGATGTTCATGAGCGTCGACTTGCCCGAGCCGCTCGGGCCCATGATCGCCATGTACTCGTTGGCTTCGACCGCAAGCGTGACGCCGTTGAGAGCGCGCACCTCGGTGTCGCCCATCGGATAGATTTTCTTCACGTCGACGATGTCGATGACGCGCCCGTTGGCCGCGCGGCCGCCGCGCGCGCCGCTTTCCGCCGCCGTGGCGGCCGCCCCCGATGGGGCACTCACTTCGAGAACCTCGCCAAACCGCGACCCATCGCGCGATCGAGAGACGCGAGCGCAATCCAGTAGTCGTAGATCGCGTTCACGGCGTTCGTCTTCGCCTCCACGAGAGCCGCCTGCGATTCGACGAGATTGAGAATCGGTACGAGACCGTGAGTGTAGAAGCCCTGCGAGAGGCGATTGTCCTCTTCCGCGGCGGCGGTTCCTTCGCGGCTGACGCTGATCGCCTCCGCGGCGGCTTCGACATTGCGCTTGGCCGTTTCGATCTCGAGACGCGCGGCGCGCTCCGCCTCGGCGAGATTCTCCTCCGAGGCGCGAAGATTCGCGCGCGCCTGATTGATCCGGCCGCGGGTATTGCCCCCCGTAAAGAGAGGCAGATCCACTTGGGCCGCGGCGAACCAGCTTCCGTACGGATCGGTCTTGCTCTCTTCCTCGATGACCGCTCCCGCGTTGGTCGTGATCTCCGACGTATTGATCCCGCGCAGTTGGCGCTGGTAGTTGAACTGAACTCCGACCGTCGGGAGCATCGCGGCCTTCGCGGCGCCCGCCGTGTGGCGCGCTGCCTCGACGGCACGGCGCTGATTGTCGAGATCGGGAAGGTCGGCGAGCGTCGCGTCGACATCAATCTGGGGCGGCGAGGCAGCCACCTGATCGAGTTGGACATCCTCGACGACGACCCCCGCGTCGAGCGGCAATCCCGTCACGTGACACAGCGTCTGCCGAGCGATGTCGACGTTCTTCTTCGCGTCGATGACCGCGAGCCGATCGGTCGCGGTCTGCGCGCGAGCCTTCAATACGTCGGCACTAACACCCGCGCCCACCTCGAGCCTCTTCTCAGCAAGCTTGAGCTGCTCTTCGCCGACCTTCACGTTCTCTTCGGCGACCTCGAGCAAACGGGTCGCCTTGAGGTAGTTGTAGTAGCTCTGCTGAACCAGGAGCACCAATTCCTCTTGGCTTGTTCGATAGGCGTACTCCGCTGCCGACTCGTTCGCGCGCGCGCTCGAGATCGCCTTCCAGCTCGCGACGTCGATCACCGACTGACGTGCCGAGAGCGATGCGTTCACTTCGTCATAGCGGTTCTCGCCGAACGGGATCAGCTCGCCGCCGACGAGCTGGCTTCGCTCGCCGGTTCGGCTGCGAAACGCCTGCGCCGACGCGGACACCTGCGGCAGCACCGCCGAGCGCGCTTGCTGATACGCGCCGCCGGCGCGCTCGATCCCCTGCGCCGCCGCCATCAGCCCGCGATTCGAATCGAGCGCGGAATTGACGCAATCGGAGAGACTCCACGCGCGCTTGCCGGCCGAGGCGGCCGGCTCGTCGGCCCCGTGCGCGGCGGACGCGCCGAAAAGCGCCGCGGCGAGCGCGCAAACCATCATCGCAGGACGGCCAATCGTCATTCTCTCGACTCCTTACGCGGAACGTGCCGCATTGCTCGAGCCGGGCTGGTCGCTCCCGGCTCTGGGTAGTGTTCGATTTCCGGATTGCCCATCATACGCGGAGCGCCCCGCCTCGGTTTCGCCGGTTTCGCGAGTGTCGCAAGCGTCGCGCGGCGGCTAACCGTGGTCGCTGATCCCCGCGAAGACGTCGTGCAGTGCGACGGTCGCCGCAACCCACGCGAGCCACGGCCCACAGACAAGCAGCGCCGCCTGCGCCCGCGGCCGAGACGTCACGATCGCAAGACCGATCGTCAGGAGAACGAGCTTCCAGATCGCGAAGGCGTCGAACGCATCGAGCAGACGGAAGAGTCGCGTGTCGGCCGCGTCTTCGGGCAGCAGAATAGCGAGGCTCGAATAGACCTTCAAGCTCCCCTTGGCGAAGTAGAGCGGCGCCTTGAAGAGGAATTCGACGAGGTCGACGACCGACGTGTGCGCCACTACCGCTAGGACGCGCCGAAACTCATTCGTGTTCGAGAGGAGATAGTTTTCGCCGGTGAAGACGAGCGCGACCAGAAGCGCCGAAACGACGACGGCGATCGGGACGATCGCGGCGCTCGCGTAGCCGACGGGGCCCGACATGACCTTCTCGACCGTCGCGCGCTGTTCCATCGGCATTTCGGAGGCGTCGAAACTCGCGAAAATATCGAGAAGCATCGGCCCGGGTGCGCCCGTGAACGGGTTCTTCAGGAGGAGAAACGAGAGGACGAGCATCGCGGCGCCGACGACGAGGAGCGCACGGAGCGCGCGCGGCCTCGCTTTGAGGTTCTCGAATGTACGCGCCGGCGCGGCGACGACACCCGCAAGGGACCGCAACACGCCGGGGACGTGTGTTGCATCGGTCATGGCGTTTGTCCTCTCTTTCGGAGGCTATTGAACGTTCTCGCTGCTGTGGACGAGACGGTAGTCGCCGTAGCCGGAGAGATCGACGAAGACGAACCGCAATCCGAGACCCGTGCCGCCGTGATCGGCCAGACCGAGGGTCTTGCCGCGCTGATCGTAGGACCACGTTTCGTACGCCTTGTTTTCGTAGTTGATCCCTCCCTTCGCGCGACCTTCCTTGTCGAAGTCGAACTGGTTGCGGCGCAAGAACGGCAGGTCGCCGATGAACTCGTCGGTGGCGAACCCGGTGTTGATCTCATCGGGCTGGCCGAACTTCACGAAGATCCGGCCGCGGTCGCTGCGGCTGCCGCGAACACGCCCGCGAAAGACGCGGTCGGCGACCCGGATGCGCTGATAGTGCTCCTCGAGCGCTTCGTTGCGCGGCGTCTCCGGCGTCGGATCGAGCCGTTTCCAAAACTGGTCGAGGAAGATTTCGCGCTCACCGGTCGTAAGCTCTTTGAGGCGATCGCGCTCCGACGTAGATGCGATCGACGACATCTCCTGGAGCAACTCGTCGAGGTCCTTGTTCCACGAGAAGAGGCTCCACACGACGTCGAATTCGCCGGCGGCCTTCACCGTCTCGCCGGTTTCGAGCTTGTCGATCCGCACTTGCGTCGTGTAGCGCCCGGCGGGAAGTTGCGAGAGGTCGAATGCGAGACTCTTCGCCCAGCGATTGCCCTCCTGGAGCATCAGGTCTTCGCGGCGCGAGAGCACGGTTGCCCCGTCGTCGTTCCGGATCTCGCACGACAACGCGGCGCCCTCGCCGTGTTCGCCCGCTCCGCGCGGATCGTAGATCTCGAAGTAGACCGAAAGATCCGGGATCAACAGGCCGTAGAGACGCTCCGGACACGGCACGACGGAGAGCCGGCCTTTCTGGAAGGGATTGTCCTCCCCGGTTCCGGCGGTGTCCGAGATCTCGCGCGCGAACTCGAGGTCCGAGACGTGAAAGCGGGAATCGGCGAAGGCCGTGACGTTCAGCGCGAGGGTCGCCCTCCCGGATGCGTTGCGACGAAGGAAAAGGAGCGGGATGACGCTTCTGCGTTTCTGGAGGTCTTTGAGCCGAACGTCGAGCACGTAGTACCCCGGCGACAGGAAGAACTCGGAGGCGAGGACATGGACCTCCGCGCGATCGTGAGTCTCGGCCTCCGTCGCAGCGGGCAGATCGGCGGTCATCGTTTTCTCCAGAACGACCGCACCGGTCGCCGTGTCCGAAAACGTGAACTCGACTTCGATGCGCGCGATGAGCGCGTCGCCCGACGCGTTGAACTCGAGTTCCGGGCTCGGAATCTGGATGTACACCTCTTGCCGGGTCGTCGAGTCGTCGGTCGCGAAACCCGCGGCATCGACGATGAAATGGACGTCGCCGCGGCTCGTCGCCGGGGGGCGCACTGCGTCGGCGAACGCGGACTGGGCCAGGCAGACGACAGCCAGAGTCAGCGCAAACGCGGCGATACCAACGCCGCCTGCGCGTGAGACGGTCGCAGGATAAACGGATGTCGCGTCTGGCGCGGGTTCCGCGAGGGTGTGACGAGGACCGCGCGTCGGTGCTGCGGCGGAGATGCGAGGTTCCGCGTTACAGAATGAGAACGAGGGAAACCTTGTGAGACTCCCCGAGCTTTCCAAGTTCGACGAATGCATAGTCCACCCGAGCCGCCGAGGTCCTGCTGGTTGGGAAGCGCACGCCGAAGCCGCCGGCGAACGATTCTTCGTCGCGATTCAGCATATACCCGCCGCGCAAGGCGAGCTCGAAATTCTGGGGCAGCCCGAGATACGAGTACTCCATGCCGAGGTTCGCCCTCTCGGCCGTGTCGGACGGGTGATTGAACTCGGCCGCCGACAAAAGCCGGTGAAACTCGTTCTCGAACGCCGGCATCGAGAGCCCCACCTTGAAAATCGTGGGAAGCGCGAAGTCCTGCTCGATGAACTTCACGTTGGGTCCGAGGTTATTGATCGTCATACCGATCTTGATGCTGCGGAAACCCGTGTCGTAGAGGGTTCCGAAGTCGACCGCGACGCCTTCGGCGAACTCCTCCTCGATACCGAGATGGATCCACCGCAGCGTTCCGCCGAACGAGAACTTGTTCGTGAGGAACCGCGCGTAGGTGAAGTTGAGCGCGAGGTCGCCGGCGTCGAACGTGTCGCCGGTACCGTTCGGCTTGAATGCCGTTGTGACATTCATCGGCTTCATCTGGAGGACGTTCGCCGAGATGCCGAACGTGCCCGGAATGCTGCCGTACGTGAAGACCGAGCCCACGAACTCGTGACCGATATCCGCCGGCCACGAGGCGTGATTGATCGAGATCTGGTTCTGGTCGATCCACGAGATTCCGGCCGGATTCCAGAAGAGCGCGCTCGCGTCGTCGGCAATCGGAACGAACGCCTCGCCCATTGCGGCGGCGCGAGCACCGACTCCGATCTTTAGAAACTGCGCACCGACCGTCCCGACCTTTTCGAAGATCTGACCGGCGCACGCGTTCGACGCCCACAGGAGCAACAGCACAGTGGATAGGACGCGCTTCAAGGTGTCATCCTCCAGCCCGCGCGGGGCCTATTTGATGATCGCGAATTTCCCGATCTTGGTTCCGACATCGGAGTCTATCTGATAGATGTAAATGCCGCTCGTAACTTCTTGGTTGTTCCGGGTCACAAGGTTCCAGAACGTCCCCGCGTCCGGATTCGTCGGGTCCGCGTTCGACGACGCCCATCGGTGCTCGAGCGTCTGGAGCAGATCGCCCGTGAGCGAGAAAATGCGAATCGTCGCGCGCTCGGGCAGGTTTAGGAAGTAGATGCGGCGGCCGGTCGGATCGCCGGTGCCGCCCTCGAGGTCCCAGTCGGCGCGTTCCTTGTAGGGATTCGGCGCGACGTGCACGTTGTCGAGCGTCATGAACGGCCCCGTCGAGGACACCATGCCAGGCGCGGACTCGTTCGGCACGATCAGATCGTCCTCGAGCGAGTTTACGGGACCCCACTTCGGATAGACGAGCGCGGCCGCTTGCGAGAACTTGCCGTAGATCGGCGGAATTCCGAACGCCTCGTCGCCCGAATCGTACGCGGTGACCGCGTACCAGTACGGGAAGCCGTTCTTCACTTCGGTGTCGATAAAACGATACTTGCCGACGCCGCCGAGCCCCGTGTCGAAGCGCGCGAGCTCTTCCTTCGAGATATCCGCGATGATGAACCACTGCTCTTCGCGCGGGATCGCCGACTCGCGCCGCCAGCCGACAGCCTTCCATATCTGGTAGCCCGCAAAGTCGTCCTTTCCGGTGAGGACGTCGCGCACGCGTTCCGAGAAGTTGTCCCACTCGATGGTGGTGCGGTGATCACCCGGGATCAGCCGCTGAGCCGGCGGCGGCGGCGCCGACGCGCCCGACCAATGCTTCAACTGCTCCGCGACCGACTGCGAGTACGTGGCGTTCCCGAGCAGGCCCAGGATGTCATCCGACACCGGCCGGTTGAAAATCCGCTGCGCTGAAATGGCGTTTCCGATAAGGCCTATTTGATCGAGTCCGATAGCGAATGCGCTCTGGAATACGATCGTGCAGTCGGGAGCGAACGGCGTGGAAGGTTCCTGGAAGAACGGTCCGGCGGAGAGTAGCTGGCGCCAGTCATCCGGCCGCTGAGACCCAACGTCGATCACCTGATCGAACGGGCCGGGACGGAGCCCCGTCAAAAGGTTATACGCCTCGCCATCGAAGTCGGGATCCTCTTCGCCGTTCGACCACGATTTGTACGCGTGAATGCGAACCTGGTCGGGTGCCGTGAATCCTGTCGAGTCGACGGAGTGGCCGAGGAACATCGAGCCGAACCAACCGTCCGCCCCGCCGCTGATCTCGTCCTCGCCGCCGGGTTCGTCGCGCATGTAGCCGACGTTGATGTTGAGCGTCTCCGAGGGGGCCCCGGGTATGGTGAGCACGGTGTCGATGGAGACGTAGCCGGCGCGGTCGTCGAGGTTACGCGCGACATCGCCGCGGCTTGCGCCGCAGCCGACGTCGGAGTCGACGAAGAACCCGACGAACACCTGGCGAATCGTGCGAAGCCCGAAGTTCCGGATACGGAACTCGAGCCCGACGAAATCGTCGAACGCGGGCGCGGTGTACTGATAGCTCTCTTGGACGACCTCGAGGCCGATCGGCGTGTGCCGCTTGCTTGGGTCGCGGATCCGCTCGTTGAAGAAACGCGCGGTGTCGCGGTAGACGCTCGTGAACATCTGCTGCGAGATCGCCGCGTAGTCTTCGTCGATGCGGCCGTCGTTAAACGGATCGTCGTTGCGTCCGTTGAGAAGGTCTTCGTCGATCCAGCCGTCGCCGTCGTCGTCTTGCCCGCGGATGCCGCCTGGGCGCCCCTCGAACGTCTCGTAGACCATTTCCTCGGGCGTGAAAAGATCGGGCCAGAACTCGAAGTCGTACTGGGCCGTGGTCACCAGCGTGTCGGTGATCTGAATCATCGTGCTGTCGTCTTCGCAGTAGATCGCAAAGTCCGGATCGAGGTTCGGGTAGTTGATGATCGGCTCGCAGTGATCGAAGAGACCGCCGACCCAAAGTCCGCCGCTCCAGAGATACTCGCAGTCGCTGCCGGGCGGCCACTGCCCGCCGGGAAGCGGGGTCTGGTCGAGATCGCCGAGAACACCCCAGTTGGAAATGGTGAGATTCAGCTGGCCGACGTTGTGAAAGTGGCGGCCGAAGTCGAGGATGCGCGACGCGGTGCCGAACTCCGGGTCGGACGGGTTCAAGCGCCCGTCTGAGAGCTGTTTGGGATTGGGCCGCGCGTCGGCCGCGGCGATTCCGATAACGGAACCAAGCCCCGCGAGCACAGCGGCCGTCAGCGCGCGCCGCGCGAATCGCGACGTGCGCGACGACGAGGAGACGCGACGAGCGTGCGCGGTCGGGGACGTGAACCAGGACATGACTACCAATCCACCAAGACGCCGACCTTCACGCTGCGGCCGGGATCGTAGACGCGCGGATCGCCAAGCGGGACGAGCTCGTGCTCCGCGGTCGCGCTGACCGACGAAAGACTGTATGCACCGCCGAGCCCGCCGGACTCGGTGTAGTAAACCGCATACAACGGATCGTTCGTCGGCCAGAACCCTGGTTCCAGAGACCGGATATTCCCGCGATCGAGGATGTTCGAGCCGTCGGCGAAGAGCCGGAACTCGCGACCGTAGATCGTATAGAGCTTGTTCGCGCGCACGTCGACTTGGCTCGTCGGCGCGATTCGAAGCGAGTTGATGACGTCCGCGTTCGTTCGCCGCTCGTTGAAGCGCTGCGGCGTGAACGGCGCGCCCGTCAGGTACGTCCAGTCGGTCGAAACCTCCCACACACCGGGGTCCGAAAGAATCAGGTTCGCGGTCAGCGAGTGCGTGCGGTCCCAGTCGAGCGGCTGCTCGCGAATCGGCTCGCGGTCTTGGCGGCCGAGACCGATGAGATATCCCTGATTCACGTCGGACGAAACGCCCGCGGCGCGCGAGAGTGTGTAGACGAGAGTGGCGCCGAGCTTGTTCGTCAGCGGCCGGTCGATCTTGAACTCGAGACCGCGCACAGAGCCGTAGTCTTTGTTGACGTACGACGTCGCCGCTTGCGCGCCCGCCGCCGAGTTCGATCCCTGCGTCTGCTCGGATGTGCCGATCAGGCCGTAGATGTCCTTGAAGAAGACCGTCACGTCGATCGTGAGATTGTCGCTGAGCTGGTGATCGACGCCGAGCTCGTACGAGATCGTGTTCTCGGGCTCGAGGAACACGTTTCCAACAACCGTGTTCGCTTGGTCGATCGGCTGGCCGAGATAGCTATAGAGAAACTCGAGGTTCGGGAGCTGGAAGAAACGACCGTAGTGAAAGTGCAGCACATCGCGGTCGGTGATCGGGTACGCCATGCCGATGCGCGGTGAAATCTGCGTCTTCACGCGCTCCGCGAAAGAAACGTCCCCCGGGGCGAAGAACCGGCTCGCGAGGCCCGCGTTGCCGATGCGCGTCGCGCGAACCCCGGGATCGAACCAGTCGTACCGGAGTCCCGCGTTGACGATCATGCCTTCGTACTTGAGACGGTCCTGAACGTACGCGGAGCCGCCCCACGCGTAGACCTGGTAGATGTCGTGGAAGAATCCGTCGGGTTCGTCGGCCGACGGGAAGATCGCGTCGAACATGTTGAGATCGTAGTAGTCGAGCTGAAGGCCGGTCTTGAGCTTGTGGATCGACGTGACCTGGCTCGTGAGGTCGCTCTTTCCGGTCCAGCGCTTCGTCGTGTAATTCTGCCACTGCGGGTAGTCGCCCGAGACCGCGAAGTAGTCGTTCGAGGGATCGATGTCCTCGACACGATTGAACGAGTCGTACTCGAACGGCTGCTTGCCGCCGACGATGAGGCTCTGATTCGTCCGGTAGAGCGACGCGCGCACCGAGTAGAACGTGAGCGGCGAGATCGAGTGCGTCCAGACCGACTTGAACGTGCGGTTGCGGCTCTCGACGTTCGGCAAGTGTTCCGGGCCGCGATAGAACGTGTAGGTGCTATCGAGCGGTTCGAACCACCACTGGGACTCTTCTTGGGACCAATACCCGACGCGGCTGAACGCGTGGAAGTAGCTCTGGAATTCGTCGCGGCTGTAGAGACCCTCTGCGGTGATCTTCTTGTCCGCACGGCCCCCGATCAGGTACGAAAGCTTCCCCTGATACTGGTAGCGGTTGTTCTGGCGATCCGAGAGCGTGACCCCGAGAACCTCGCGCTTCGGCTTCGGCCGATCGAGCGGCA
Organism: bacterium; assembly: GCA_046160485.1. Lineage (GTDB taxonomy): Bacteria > Orphanbacterota > Orphanbacteria > JBJXGV01 > JBJXGV01 > JBJXGV01. Next base: position 66,704 of record JBJXGV010000015.1, read on the forward strand.
GATACGTGTCGCTGAAGACGCCCTCGCCGGAAAGGTACCAGCGAAGGTCGTTCCCCATGAGCGGGCCGCCCATACCGAGCACGATGTTGTCGGTGTTGTAGTAGGTCTTGTCGGGAGCGCCGAAGTCGTCCGTCATGAATTTCACGAGCCCGGAGAATTTCGTTCCACCCTCGGCCGTCGCGAGGTTCACGATGCCGGACTGGGCCTCGCCGTACTCGGCGTCGAACCCGCCTGAGAGAAGGTTCACCTCGGAGAGCGCGGCGAACGAAACCTGAAGCGAGTTGGTGCCGACGAACGGATCGGAAACGGGAAGGCCGTCGACGAGATACTTCGTCTCGTTCGCGCGGCCGCCGCGCACGTGGAGCTGTCCGTCCTGATTGACGACGCCTGCCTCTTTCGAGAGCGCGTCCTGAACCGTGTTGATCGCGCGATGCTTGAACTGGTACTTCGTGTCGATCTTCGTGCTGCTAGACGATGACTCGACGTCGATCTTCTCTTTGCTTCCCTTTACTTCGATTGCGTCGAGGACGGCGACGTCGACCTCGTTGAGGACGATCGTCGCTTGCGCCTTGCCCCCGTCTGCAACGGTCAGCGTCTGAGTCTTCGTCTCGTAGCCGATGATCTTGATTTCGAGAATCTGGGTTCCCGGCGCGACGCCGTCGATCTGGAACGTTCCATCGACCTTCGTGTTCGCGCCCTGCGTGGTCCCCTTCAGCAGGACGTTCGCGAACGCGATCGGCTCGCCGGTCTTCGAGTCTTTCACGGTGCCGGCGATCGTTCCCGCGGCGAGCGCGGCGTGCGGCAGAAGCAGGAATGCGGCGACGAGAAGCGCGGCGACGGATGCGATCGAAGCGCGACTCGTCCGACAAACGAGAGATGGACGCGGCATCTGTTTTGGAACCCCCCTCAAGAAATTTCCTCGGTCGCGAACTGCTCTCTTACGGGCTCGTCTCGGGGGAGGCGATCGACCCGCAAGTCGCGTGGCTTCGAGAACTTCCCGGCCACTATGGCGGGCACGTCAAGAGATGTCAAGTCGATCTTCTCGGCGTGCGACCATCGTTTCACCGGGCTTCCCGCGCGGGCGCGCCCGCGAGTGTTCGCGTACGAATTCGCCCCTTCTCCAAGAGATCGGAATCGTGCGCGCGAAGCATGAGAAATTTTTAGCACACCCGCCCCCGAATGACAAGCGCAATTTCGAGTTGAGCGCATCGAAACCACCTGGAAGAAGCCTCGCGACAGAGCACGCTCCGTCACCAATCGAACATCAGCCCCGCTTTGATGCTGCGTCCCGGGTCGTAGACACGCGGATCTCCGAGCGGGAAGAGCTCGTGTCCGCCCGAGGCGCTTACCGAGGAAAGGCTGTAAGCCCCTCCGACACCGCCCGACTCCGTGAAGTAGACCTCGTATAGAGGATCGTTCGTCGGCCAGAAATCAGGATCGAGATTCCGGATGTTCTTACGGTCGAGAACATTGCTCCCCTCGGCGAAGAGCCGAAATTCTTGCCCGTACATCGAGTAGAGCTTGTTTGCGCGGACGTCCACCTGGTTCGTCGGTGGGAGCCGCATCGAGTTGATCAGGTTCGGATCCGTGCGTCGTTCATTGAATCGATGCGGCGTGAAAGGCGCCCCGCTCAGGTATGTCCAGTCGGTCGAAATGACCCATACACCCGGATCCGAAATAAGGAGGTTCGCGCTCATGGCGTGAGTGCGATTCCAGTCGAGCGGCTGCTCGCGGATCGGAGGCTCTTCCTGCCTCCCGATTCCGACGAGAAGACCCTGATTGATGTCGGACGAAACGCCGGCGGCGCGCGCGAACGTGTAGACGACGCTCCCCCCGAACCGATTCGTCAGCGGCCGATCGAGTTTGAACTCGAAACCGCGCACCGAGCCGTAGTCTCTATTCACGAACTGAAGCGGCGGCTGGGCACCCACCGCGGCGAGCGCGCCCTGAGTCGGATTCGCCGTTCCGATGAGCCCGAAAATATCCTTGTAGAAAATCGTCGCATCGAGTGCGAGCGCGTCCGTGATCTCGTGATCGATGCCGAGTTCGTACGCAATGGTCTTCTCCGGCTCGATGAAGACGTTTCCGACGGCGCCGATCACTCGCTCCTGCGGCTGTCCGAGGCCGCCGTACAGCTTGTCGAGCGTCGGAAGCTGGAAAAAACGCCCATAGTGGAAGTGCAATACGTCGCGATCGGAAATTGGGTACGCCATACCGACGCGCGGCGAGAGCTGCTTGCGTATTCGATTCTCGAACGAGACGTCGGCGGGGGCGTCGAAGAGCGCCGCGCGCGTCGCATTACCGATGCGCGTCGCGCGCGCACCCGGATCGAACCAATCGAAGCGCACGCCGCAGTTGATCACCATTCCCTCATGGCGCAAGCGGTCTTGCATGTAGATCGAACCGCCCCAAGCGTTGACATGATAGTCGTCGCGGAAGATCCCAGTGGGCTCGTCCACCGATGGGAAGAAGGCGTTCCACATGTTGAGGTCGTAGTACTGAAGCTGGTAGCCGGCCTTCAGTTTGTTCGTGGCGTTGACCTGGCTCGTCAGGTCGCCCTTCGTCGTCCACTGCTTCGTCGTGTAGTCCATCCACTGCGGATAGTCGCCCGAGACGGCGAAGAAAAGGTTCGCGGGGTCGACGTCTTCCACCGAATTGAACGAGTCGTACTCGGACGGGCTCTTGCCGCCGACGGTACGCCGATCGTTCGTCGTGAAATACGAGCCGCGCATCGAATAGAACGAGTGCGTTGAGAGGGATTGGTTCCACACCCAGTTGTAGGTGCCCGTCCGCGTCGTGACGTCGGGGATATGATCGGCACCGCGAAAGAACGCGTACGTCGTGTCGAGCGGCTCGAACCACCAGTGGCCCTCTTGCTGCGACCAGAAGCCGGCGCGGCTGAAATGATGAAGGTACGGTTGTGTCTCGTCGCGGCTGAGGAGAGCTTCGAGCGTGAGCTTCTTGTCGGAGCGTCCGCCGACGAGATAGGACAGTTTGCCCTGTCCGCGATAACGATTGTTCTGGCGGTCCGCGAAGGTGACTCCGAGGATGTCGCGCTTAGGCCGCGGGCGGTCGAGCGGCAGGTAAGTGTCGGTAAAGCTCGCCTCTCCCGACGCGTAGTAGCGCAGCGATTTGCCGAGCAACGGACCGCCCATGCCGACGACAAGGTCGTCCGAGTTGTAGTACGTCTTGTCGGGCGCGCCGAAGTCATCCGTCATGAATTTCACGAGACCGGAGTATCGCTGGCCTCCCTCGGCGGTTGTCATATTGATGATGCCTGACTGCGCTTCGCCGAACTCGGCATCGAATGCGCCGCTGAGCAAGCTGATCTCGGAGAGCGATGAGAACGCGACTTGAAGCGAATTGCTCCCGACGAAGGGATCTGTTGCCGGAAGTCCGTCGACGAGTTTCTTCGTATCGCCGGGGCGGCCGCCGCGAACGTGAAGCTGCCCGTCATGCATGATCACGCCGCTCTGCTTCGCGAGCAGCTCCTCGATCGAATTGATCGCGCGCTGCTTAAAGTCGGTGCGCGCATCCATCCTCGTCTCGCTCGTCGATGACTCGACGTCGACACGATCGTTGCGATCCGTCACCTGAATCGGCTCGAGCACCGCGACGTCGGTGTCGGTGAGGACGATCAGAGTCCGTGTTCGCCCTCTCGGCCCCGCGATCACTTCCTGCGAAACCGCGGTGTACCCGAGTAGCGAAACATGGATGACATAATGCCCGGGCGCGATGCCCGCGATCTCGAATGAGCCATCGACCTTCGACATCGTCCCGAGTTTCGTGTCGCGTAACGCGACGTTGACATAGGCAAGCGGTTCGCCGGTTTTCGCGTCCTTGACGAGGCCCTCGATGGCGCCGGAACCCGTGGGCGCCGAGTGCGCGAGCGGCGCGGTGTCGTTCGCGGGAGTCGTGACCGCGGCGCCGGCGCGCGGCAACAGGACGAGAAACGCAAGCGCTACGACGATGGTTCGGGGCCGCGAGAGCGCACGAAGCGGCGAGACGGACGAATGAACCCGATTGAGAACAGGCGGTTTGGCGAGGCGACAGGAAGCCATGATCACGCACCCTCCTCCAGCTCGTGCGAGCGGCGCAGGCGGGCGTCCGGGGACCGAACCGCACTGGGAGTGCGATCCGGCGCGACGGCCAGCGTGCTCAACGCGCGCGACTCTACGCACGCTGCATCCGACTGCCTAGTGTTCCGTGCTAGTTTTTTCGCACTTATTTCGCGGTGCGCTCTTCCGAATTCAGACCGCGCGGCGCGCGGTTCCGATTACGCGCGTCGTGGCGATGGCGACGACAGAGTGGAGTGGCTACTCGGCGCGAATGCAGGCGACGGTGTGGCTGGAACGAACCTCGCGGAGCGCTGGGACGTCGAGCTTGCACTCCGGGATCGCGTCGGGGCAGCGCGGATGAAACGGACAGCCGGGAGGCGGCGCCGCGGCGCTCGGTGCGTCGCCCGAGAGTACGACGCGCTCGCGGCGCGCGTTCGGGTCCGGTATCGGAACGGACGCGAGAAGCGCCCGCGTGTACGGATGAAGCGGCGCCTCGAAGATCGCCTCGGTCGGCGCCTCTTCGACGATCCTTCCGAGGTACATGACCGCAACGCGCGTGGATATGTGGCGCACCACGGCGAGGTCGTGCGCGACGAAGAGGTACGTCAGGCCGAGATCGCGCTGCAGATCGGCGAGCAAATTGAGAATCTGCGCCTGGATCGAAACGTCGAGCGCGGAAACGGGCTCATCGCAGATGATGAAGCGCGGCCCGAGTGCGAGCGCTCGTGCGATGCCGACGCGCTGGCGCTGGCCGCCGGAGAACTCGTGCGGATAGCGGCGCGCGTGGTCGGGCGCAAGACCGACGCGCGTGAGGAGGTCGGCCACGCGGTCGCCCGTCTCGCGGCGGCCGGCGAGGCGATGAACGAGGATCGGCTCGGCGATCGCTTCGCCGACAGTCATGCGCGGATTCAAAGACGAGTACGGATCCTGAAAGACGATTTGCATCTCGCGGCGCAGCGCGCGGAGCGAGCGGGAGTCGAGCGCGAATACGTCGCGGTCGTCGAAGAAGACGCTCCCCGACGTCGCCGGCACGAGGCGGAGCATGACGCGGCCTGTGGTCGATTTGCCCGAGCCGGACTCGCCGACGAGGCCGAGCGTTTCGCCGGCGCGCACCGAGAAGCTCACGCCGTCGACGGCGCGAACGTGGCCCGTCACTCGCGAGAAGACGCCGCCGCGAATCGGAAAGTGCTTCACGAGATTCTCGACACGCACGAGCGGCGCGGCGTTCACGCGGGCACTCCGGCGACCTTGATGCAGCGCGCGCGCTGCGCGGCGGCTTTCGTCTCGAGCGGCGGGATCGAAAGCGCGCATTCCGGCGCGGCGATCGCGCAGCGCGGATGGAAGCGGCATCCGGCAGGATGCGCGCGCGGATCGGGGACCGCGCCGGGAATCGCGCGCAACCGCTCCCCCTTCGCATCGATGCGCGGGAGCGCTTCGAGAAGCGCCGCCGTGTACGGATGGAGTGCGTGCTCGAAGATCGACGCCACCGGCGCCTCCTCGACGACCTGCCCCGCGTACATCACATAGACGCGCCGCGCCATCTCGGCGACCACGCCCATGTTGTGCGTGATGAGGAGAATCGCCATTCCGGTTTCCGACTGAAGGCGTTTGAGCAGATCGAGGATTCCCGCCTGAATCGTGACGTCGAGCGCGGTCGTCGGCTCGTCGGCGATGAGGAGCGCGGGGCGGCATGAAAGCGCCATCGCGATCATCACGCGCTGCCGCATTCCGCCGGAGAGTTGGTGCGGATACTCGCGCGCCCGCTGCTCCGGACTCGGAATCCCGACGTAGCCGAGCAGTTCGACGGTGCGCTCCCCCGCCGCGTGCCGCGTCACCGATTCGTGCACTCGGATCGCTTCCTCGATCTGGTCGCCGATGCGCATCACCGGATTGAGCGACGACATCGGCTCCTGGAAGATCATCGCGATCTCGCGCCCGCGGACGGAGCGAAGTTTCGCGGGCGCGAACTCGAGCAGATCGTCGCCGCGCCAGAGGATGCGCCCCGAGTCGACGCGCGCGTTGCGCGCCAAGAGCCGCAGAATCGCCAGCGCGGTGACGGTCTTGCCGCAACCCGATTCGCCCACGACGCAGACCGTTTCGCCGGCGGCCACATCGATCGAAACTCCGTCGACGGCGCGCGCGCGAGCGCCCCCATCGTCCGCGCCGAAGCTAACGGCGAGATTCTCGACGCGGAGGATCGGGCCGGCTGCGCTCAACGCGCGCTCGCGGAGGGCGCGGCGCACTCGACCGGCGTGACGGCGAACTCGGGCGCGAGGCGTTCGGCGAGCGCGCACTCGCGGGGCGCCGGCGGGGCGATGCGAAACTCGCGTCGCGCGCGCTCCTCGAACGCGCGACGCATCGCGTCGCACGCCGCGTCCATCGTGATCGTGCGGGCTCCGGCTGCTCTGAGAGATGTCGCGTGAGCAGCGAGGCGAGCACCCGCGGCGGCGCGCGCTGCGTCGTCGCCTGGGAGGAACCGCGCGATCGCGGCGGGACCCGTGACGATCGGCAGCGAACCGTGCTGGAGGAACGCGCTGCGTCCCTCGCGGCGCGCGCTCCCGAGGAGTTTGCGGCCGCCGACGCCAATCTCTTCGCGCGCGGCGCTCGAGAAACAGGGCGGCGCCGTTCGGCGCGCGTCCGTCGCGAGCGCGGAATTGTGAGCGCCGTCGCCGCGCAAATTCGCGCCACCACCTCGACCGCCGTCACCGGTCGCGAGATCGGCTTTCACTCCGAGAATCGCGAGGGCGAGCGCGAGCGCCTCGCCGATGACGCGCTGGCTCGCGAAACGCGATCCGCCGAACACGGGGTCATCGTGCCGCGCGACGAGCGCGTACGTGAGGTCCGCGTCGTGGAGAACCGCGCGCCCTCCCGTCGGCCGCCGCACGATCTCCACGCCCGCGGCCGCAGCACGCTCCGCGTCGACCGCTCGCGCTACATCTTGGAATCGCCCGAGCGAAATCGCCGGCGGAGACCAGCTATAGAGGCGAAGGACGGCGCCGACGGGTTCGTTTTCGGCGATTTCGAAGAGCGCGGCGTCCCAGCCCATGTGCGCAGCGCCGCGACCCTCCAGCGCGATGAGGCATCGACTGGGGAATCGACTCGGGAGAGGCGGCTCGTTCGTGTTCAGGATCGTGCCTCCGCTCGGGCTCGCGTGGTGCGGTGCGCTTGCGTCCGCCTAGCCCCGCCAGACGAGGTCGAGATCGCGCGCCGCTTTCGCCTCGTCGACGCGCGACACGGGCGTCAGATGCGGCGCGCCCCGCAGATTGTCGGGATTCTCGCGCGCCTCGCGCGCGATCGCGATCATCGTTTCCGCGAACCGGTCGAGCGTCTCCTTCGTCTCGGTTTCGGTCGGCTCGATCATGAGCGCCTCGGGAACGATCATCGGGAAATAAACGGTCGGCGCATAGAAACCGTAGTCGAGGAGGCGCTTCGCGACATCGGTCGTCTTGACACCCGCGTCGCGCAAATTCTTCGCCGAGAGCACGAACTCGTGCTGGCACGGCCGGTCTTGCGGGAGATCGTAGTGATCCTTGAGCAGCGCCTGAAGGTAGTTCGCGTTGAGGATCGCCGTCTCGCTCACCGCGCGCAGACCCGACGCGCCGTGGCGCCGCAAGAACGCATACGCACGCACGAGAATTCCGAAGTTGCCGTGGAAGCCGTGCATGCGGCCGACGCTCGTGTCGCCGACGCTCTCCCATCGGTACGCGCCGTCTTCGTTGACGAGATGCGGCCCCGGCAGAAACGGCGCGAGGTGCGCGCGCACTCCGACGGGACCCGCGCCCGGCCCACCGCCGCCGTGCGGCGTCGAACACGTCTTGTGGAGATTGATGTGCATCACGTCGAACCCGAGATCCGCCGGCCGCACGAGTCCCATGAGCGCGTTCATGTTCGCGCCGTCGAGGTAGAGCTGCGCGCCGCGCGCGTGCGCGATCTGGGCGATCTTGAGGATGTGGCGCTCGAAGATTCCGAGCGTCGACGGCACCGTGAGCATGAGTGCCGCCGTTTCGTCGTCGACGACTGCCTCGATCACCGCGGGATCGATGATTCCCTGTTCGCCGGTCTTGATCTCGATCGGCACCGCGCCGAGGCGCGCGACACTCGCGGGGTTCGTTCCGTGCGCGGAGTCGGGAACGATCACCTTGCGGCGGCGGTCCTCGCCGCGCGCGTGGTGATACGCGAGCACCGCCGCGATCCCGGTGAACTCGCCGGCCGCGCCCGCAGGAGGCTGAATCGTGAAGCGATCCATTCCGGTAAGCGCCGCGAGAATGCGTTCGAGATGAACAAGAACCGCGAGCGCGCCTTGCACCGTTTCGTCGGGCTGCCATGGATGAATCGCCGCGAAACCCGGCAGCGCCGCCGTCTCTTCGTTGACGCGCGGGTTGTGCTTCATCGTGCACGAGCCGAGCGGATAGAGATCGCGGTCGAGGTTGTGGTTCATCGTCGAGAGGCGCGTGAAGTGGCGGATCACCTCGACCTCGGAAAGCTCGGGCAGCGCGAGCGCCGACTTCCGGCGCGCGGACGCGGGGAGGTCCGCAGCGGACGCTTCGCTCGCCGCTGGCGGAATGAACCCGCCATTGCGATTGGGCTTGCCGAGTTCGAAGAGCAGCGGCTCGAGAACCTCTTCGCCAGTCTTCGGATCGCGGATCGGAACGCGGCGCAGCATCGTTACGCTCCCTTCGCGAACGCGGCAAGTGTGTCCGCGTAGAGGTTGATTGCGCGCTCCGTCGTCGTCTCCGTCGTCGCGACGAGGAGCGCGTTCGGCATTTCCGGATAGAGCGCGCCGAGCGGAATGCCCGGGAAGATTCCCTTCGAGTGCAGATGCGCGAGCGCGCCGCGATTCCAAACCTTCGCGTCGATGTCGATGACGAACTCATTCCAGAATGGCGCGCGGCTCGGACGGCGCGCGACGCCCGTCGCTTCGAGTCGCGCGAGAAGCGTGTGCGCGCGAGCGAACGACGTCTCGGCGATGTCGCGCAACCCGCGCGGCCCGAGGAGCGCGACGTACACTGTGGCCGCGAGCGCGCAGAGCGCTTGGTTCGTGCAGACATTCGAGGTCGCGTTCGCGCGGCGGATGTGTTGCTCGCGCGTCTGCAGCGTCATGACGAACGCGCGGCGCCCTTGCGAATCGACCGTGCGCCCGATGAGGCGCCCCGGCATGCGGCGCACGTGCGCCTGCCGCGCGCAGAAGAGCCCGACGTACGGCCCGCCGTACGAAAGCGGAATGCCGAGCGGCTGCCCCTCGCCGACCGCGATGTCGACGCCCCACTCACCCGGCGTCGCGAGCATCGCAAGCGACGTCGGGTAGAAACACTGAATCGCGAGCGCGCCCGCGTCGTGCGCGGCGCGAACGATCTCATCGCCCGCCTCGAGCGCGCCGAAGAAGTTGGGCGACGCGAAGACGACGGCCGCGGTCTTGTCGTTGAGCGCCTTCGCGAGCGCCGCGCGATCGAGCGTGCCGCCGTCCGCGAACGCGACCTCGCGCACGACGACGCCCGAACGCGCGGTCTGCGTGCGCACGACGTCGCGCCAGTTCGGATTCACGCTCCGCGCGATCACGATCTCCGGCCGCCCCGTCACCGCGTGCGCCATGAAGACCGCCTCGGCGAGCGCCGTCGCGCCGTCGTAGAGCGAAGCGTTCGCGACATCCATTCCCGTGAGCTTCGCGATCAGACTTTGAAACTCGTAGATCGATTGCAAGAGCCCTTGCGAGACCTCGGGCTGATACGGCGTGTAGGTGGTGAAGAACTCGGAGCGCGACAGAAGCGAGCGCGCGGCCGCCGGAATGAAGTGATCGTACGCGCCGCCGCCGAGGAACGACGCCGTCTGCGCAACGGTGCGGTTCTCGGACGCACGCGCCGCCATTTCACGCGCGAGTTCCATCTCGGAGAGCGGCGCCGGAATATCGAGGAGCCCGCGCACGCGCGCCTCCGAGGGAAGATCGCCGAGCAGCGCTTCGATGTCGGGCACGCCGATGCGCGCGAGCATCGCGCGGCGGTCGTCGTCAGTCGTCGGTATGTAGGCCATGAGATCCGCTGGTCAGATGGGATGAAGGACGAAGGTTCGCAAACGCGCGAACCGCTAGTGAACGCCGATGAGTTGTTGGTAGTCCTGCGCCGAGAGAAGTGAATTCGCCTCCGCCGCGTCGGTCATCTCGATCTTCACCATCCAACCCTTGCCGTACGGATCCTTGTTGACGAGGTCGGGCTCCGAGACGAGCGCGTCGTTGACCGCGACGATCGTTCCCGAGACGGGAGCGTAGAGATCGCTCACGGTCTTGACCGCCTCGACGCTGCCGAACGGCTTCTCGCGCTCCGCCTTCGTTCCGACGCGCGGCAAATCGAGAAAGACGATGTCGCCGAGTTCGCCCTGCGCGAACTGCGTGATGCCGATCACGCCGACCTTGCCGTCGACCTTGATCCACTCGTGTTCCTTCGTGTACTTGCGATCTTCCGGAGTCATTCGCTCCCCTTCAGCCCGAGTTATTTGTGAGAGCCCTTGTCGTAGAACGGGCCCTTAACAATCTGCATAGCGCCCTGCTTCCCGCGGCAATCGACGGTGATATGCGTTCCGGGCGACGCCAGATGCGGAGGGACGTAGCCCATGCCGATCCCCTTGCCGACCGCGGGGCCGAAGCCGCCGCTCGTGACGGCGCCGACGCCGCGTCCGTTCTCGACGATCGGATAGCCGTGACGCGGAATCTCGCGTCCCTCCGAGACGAAGCCGACGAGTCGCCGAGGCATGCCCGCCGCCTTGACCGCGACGAGCGCGTCGCGCCCCATGAAGTCGCCCTTGTCGAGCTTCACGACCCAGCCGAGCCCCGCTTCGAGCGGATTCGTCTTCTCGTCGATGTCGTTTCCGTAGAGGCAGAATCGCATCTCAAGGCGCAGCGAGTCGCGCGCGCCGAGGCCGGCGGGCGCGATGCCGTGCGGCGCGCCCTTGTCGAGCAGTAGATCCCAGATGCACTTCGCGTGCTTCCAGCCGACGAGAATTTCGAAGCCGTCTTCGCCCGTGTAGCCGGTGCGCGAAACGTAGACCTCGTGATCGTGGAGCGAGCCCGCGGCGCCTGTGTAGTAACGCAGCGCGTCGAACGCGCCGCCGCCCGCGGCGGTCATCACGTCGACGGAGCGCGGCCCCTGAAGCGCGATGAGCGCGTATTCCATACTGCGATCGGTGAGTTCGACATCCTTCGGCGCGTGCTCCGCGAGCCACGCGAAATCCTTCTCGCGATTCGACGCGTTCACGACGAGGAGGACATCGTCGGCGCGGCGGTAGACGAGGAGATCGTCGATGACGCCGCCGTTCTTGCGCAGCATCACGCTGTATTGGATGCCGCCGACGGGAAGCGACGCGACCGAGTTGGTCGTCATGCGATCGACGAACGCGACCGCGCCAGCGCCGCGCACGACGAACTCCCCCATGTGCGAGACGTCGAAGAGGCCGGCCGCGCGGCGCACCGCCTCGTGCTCGGCGATGATCCCCGCGTACTGCAGCGGCATCTCCCACCCCGCGAACGGCACGAGCTTTCCGCCGAGCGCCGCGTGGCGTTCGTAGAGCGACGTGCGCATCAGTGTCGTTTCAGACATGCCTCTCCGCGCGGAGTTCGAAGATCGATGACTGGCTCTGTCGATGGAAGCGAGCGCCGCGGCGACGAATTGCGCGATCCGGGCGCAAACACGCCTGCACGGTAACGAGCCTCTCGCGGCGCGTCAAGGAGTATGACGCGCTCGACGCGGATCACGCGTGCGAGAGTTCGCGTGCGCGCGTGACGCGCGCGGCACGATGCGTGCGCAGCACCGGCGCGAGCGCGCGACCCGTGTGCGATTCGGCGCACGCGACGACATCCTCCGGCGTTCCCGCCGCGACGATCCGCCCGCCCGCATCGCCACCCTCCGGCCCGAGGTCGAGAATCCAATCCGCGCATTTAATGACGTCAATATTGTGCTCGATCACGAGCACTGTGTTGCCGCCGTCGGCGAGGCGATTGAGAACGTCGAGCAGCATGCGCACATCTTCGAAGTGGAGGCCGGTCGTCGGCTCGTCGAGGATGTAGAGCGTGCGGCCGGTCGAGCGGCGCGACAGCTCGGTCGAGAGTTTGACGCGCTGTGCCTCGCCGCCGGAGAGCGTCGTCGCCGACTGGCCGAGGTGGATGTAGCCGAGGCCGACGTCGTAGAGCGTGCGCAGTTTGTTGTGGATCTGCGGGATGTTCTTCGCGTACTCCATCGCCTCTTCGACCGTCATCTCGAGCACGTCCGCGATCGACTTCCCCTTGAAGTGAATGTCGAGCGTCTCGCGATTGTAGCGGCGGCCCTTGCAGACCTCGCACTTCACGTAGACGTCGGGGAGGAAGTGCATCTCGATGCGGATCGTGCCGTCGCCCTCGCACGCCTCGCAGCGGCCGCCGCGCACGTTGAACGAGAAGCGCCCCGGCATGTAGCCGCGCACCTTCGACTCGGGAAGCTGCGCGAAGAGATCGCGGATCGGCGTGAAGACACCGGTGTACGTCGCGGGATTCGAGCGCGGCGTGCGACCGATCGGCGACTGGTCGACCGCGACGACCTTGTCGAGATACTCGAGGCCGCCGATTTTCTTGTGCTCGCCGGGGCGCGCCTTCGCGCCGTAGAAATGCTTCGCGAGCGCGGTGTGCAAGATGTCGTTCACGAGTGTCGACTTGCCCGAGCCCGAAACGCCCGTCACGCAGACGAGTTTGCCGAGCGGGATGTGCGCGTCGATCGACTTCAAGTTGTTCTCGCGCGCGCCGAGGACCACAAGTTCCTTGCCGCTCCCCTCGCGCCGCGCGGCGGGGAGCGCGATCTCGCGCGCGCCGCTCAGGTACTCGCCGGTGATCGAGCCGGGCGTGTTGCGCACCTCCTCCGGCGTGCCCGCAGCGACGAGATGCCCGCCGTGCACGCCCGCGCCCGGCCCGAGATCGATCAGGTGATCCGCCGCCTCCATTGTTTCGCGATCGTGCTCGACGACGAGCACCGTATTGCCGAGATCGCGCAGGCGATTGAGCGTCACGAGCAGCCGATCGTTGTCGCGCGGATGAAGTCCGATCGACGGTTCGTCGAGCACGTAGAGAACGCCCGTCAGCCCCGAGCCGATTTGCGTGGCAAGGCGAATGCGCTGCGCCTCGCCGCCTGACAGCGTCCCCGCGCTCCGCTCGAGCGTGAGGTACGTCAGCCCGACATCGTCGAGAAACTTGAGCCGCTCGTGAATCTCCTTCAAAATCTCGCCCGCGATCTGCTGATCGCGTTCCGAAAACGTGAGCGTCGCGAAGAACGCGCGCGCCTCGTGCACCGAGAGCCGCGTGATCGCGGAGATCGTGCGCTCGCCGACGCGCACCGAGAGCGCTTCCTTCTTGAGCCGCGCGCCGCCGCAATCCGCGCACGGCTTCTGCGACATGAAGCCTTCGATCCACTGGCGGATCGACTCGGACGCCGACTCACGGTAGCGCCGCTCGAGATTCGGAATCGTCCCTTCGTACTTCACGCGGAATTCGCCGCGCCCCTTCTTCCCCTGGTAGCGAAAGAGAATCTCTTCGTCGCCGGAGCCGCGCAGCAAAAGTTCGCGCACCGGCTTCGGCAGATCCTTCCACGGCGTCGTGAGGCTGAACTTGTGCTGCGACGCGACGCTGCGAATCATCCCCGCGCCCCAGTTGCCGCGCGGCACGCCGATCGGCACGATCGCCCCTTCGCCGATCGAGAGATTCTTGTTCGGCACGACGAGCGCGGGATCGACTTCCATCTTCGTGCCGAGGCCGTCGCAGCCGGGGCACGCGCCGTAGGGCGAGTTGAACGAGAACGTGCGAGGCGCGATCTCGCCGTACGCGGTGCCGCAGTGCGGGCACGCGGCCTTCTCGCTCATGACGAATGGCTCGCCCGCGCTCGCGTCCGGCTCGATGATCACGAGCCCCTCGCCCGCCGCGAGCGCCGTCGCGAGCGAATCGGCGAGCCGCGCCTTCGCGTCGCGATCGACCTTCAAGCGGTCGACGACAATCTCGATGTCGTGCTTCTTTGTCTTCGGCAGATCGATCTCGTCTTCGAGATTGCGCACCGTGCCGTTGACGCGCACGCGCACGAAGCCTTGCCCGCGCGCCTTCTCGAGAAGCGCCTTGTGCTCCCCCTTCTTGCCGCGCACGATCGGCGCAAGAAGCTGAATGCGCGTTCCGGCGGGCAGGCCGAGGATGCGATCGACCATCTGCTCGACGGTTTGGCTGGCGATGCGCCGCCCGCAATTCCAGCAGTACGGCGTGCCGACGCGCGCAAAGAGAAGCCGCAGGTAGTCGTAGATCTCGGTGACGGTCGCGACGGTCGACCGCGGGTTCTTCGTCGCGTGGCGCTGCTCGATCGAGATCGCCGGCGAGAGCCCGTCGATCGACTCGACGTTTGGCTTCTCCATCTGCCCGAGAAACTGCCGCGCGTACGACGACAGCGACTCGACGTAGCGCCGCTGCCCCTCCGCGTAGATCGTGTCGAACGCGAGCGTCGACTTACCCGAGCCCGAGAGCCCCGTAATGACGACGAGTTTCTTGCGCGGGATGTCGACGTTGATCGATTTGAGATTGTGCTCCGCGGCGCCGCGGACGCGAATGAATTCCTGCTCCATGCGCGGCATCGTAGCACACGCGCGCGGCGGCGCGAATGAGCGGCGGCGCGCGAACGAAACGCTGCCGCGCCGCGTCGCAGATCGTCTTGACTTCGCGATCTTGCACAGCGCCTAATGCTCGCCACGAGCATGAGACACCTCCCTCTCAACGCCATTGTCTTCATCTCGGGCGCGTCCGTTCTCGCCATCGAGATCCTCGGCACGCGCATCCTCGGGCCGTTCTACGGCGTGAGCCTGTTCCTCTGGTCCGCGCTCATCACGGTGACGCTCGTCGCGCTCTCCGCCGGGTACTGGATCGGCGGCCGCTGCGCGGATCGCGGCGCGAGGATCGCGCACCTCGGCGCGTTCCTCGCGGGCGCAGGCGTGTGGCTCCTCCTCATCCCGTGGATTCGCCGCCCGCTGCTTGCGATCGCCGAACCGTTCGGCCTGCGCGCCGCGGTGCTCGTCGCGGCGTTTGTCCTCTTCGCCCCGCCGCTCACGCTCCTCGGCATGGTCAGCCCGTTCGTGATCCGCATCAAAACCGAAAGCGTCGAGCGCGTCGGCCGGACGGCGGGAGACCTCTTCGCGATCTCGACGCTCGCGAGCGTGATCTCCGCGCTCGCGACGGGCTTTTGGCTGATTCCGACCGTCGGCGTCGCGCGCCTCACGCAGATGATCGGCGCGTTTCTCCTCGCGGGGGCGGCGATCGCGTGGCTCGCGGATCGCGCCGAACGGCGCGCGCGCACAAGCGCGGCGGCACTCATCGCGCTCCTCATCGCCGCGGCGGGCCTCGTGCTCAACACGGGCCACACGTTTTCGTCTTCGCGAGCCGGCGCCGGCAGCGTCGTGGTGAGTCAGACCGAGAGCGCGTACGCGGAGATTCGAGTCATCGACGACGACGAGAAGCGCTTCCTTCTCATCGACGGCGGCATTCACACCGTCGTCGCGCCCGAATCGTGGGAGACCTATTTCGCGTACGTGCCCGTCACGAACATCGTCCAGCTCTTCTTCGATGAACCGGGCCGCATGCTCCTCGTTGGTCTCGGCGGCGGCTCGATCGCGAAGAACTTCTCGGCTTCGGGATGGAGGGTCGACGCGGTGGAGATCGATCCGGCCGTCGCGCGCATCGCGCGCGAGCAGTTCGGCCTCGAGCGCGCCGACGCGACCGTCTACGAAGCGGACGGGCGGCGATTCCTCGACACGAACGCGACGCGCTACGACGCCGTGATTCTCGACGCATTCGGCAGCAGCTCGATTCCGTTTCATCTCGTCACGGAAGAGGCGTTCGCGCTGATCGCGTCGCGCCTCGAGCCCGGCGGAATCCTCGCGATCAACATCGAAGCGGTCGGATGGCGCGATCCGATCGTCGCGCGGTTCACGAGCACGCTGCGCCGCGTCTTCGCGAACGTGTCGGCGCTACCGACGTCGGAGCCGCCCGACGCGCTCGGCAACCTCATCCTGCTCGCCTCGCAGCGCGCGCTCGAGTTTCCCGAGGACCGCTTGGAGCGGCCGTACGCGTATCTCCCCGAGCCCTACAATCACTGGTGCGCCGTCCAGAAGAACCACGCGTGGAACAATCGATTCGAGCCCGACACCAAGGGCGCTCAGCCCTTTACCGACGATCTCAACTCGGTCGACCTGCTCGCGGAGCGCGTCAATCTCGCCGCGCGGCGATCGCTGCACGCGTCCGAGAGTCTGCTCGGCGTGAGCTGGTAGACGCGCCGGCGCGTCACACGCCGCTCGTGTAAACACAAACGCCCGCGCCTCCGAAGAGACGCGGGCGTTGCTACGAGTTTGGCTCGCGCGCTACGAAGCGTGCGCGGACCAGCCTGCCGCTACTGCTAGTTGCCCACCATCGTCGCGCCGTAGTGGCTCAGCACGCTGTTGATCGGGTTCGCGATCGCGATCGCAGAGGTGTTGCACGAGACGCTTCCCGCGAAAAGCAGACCGACCGCGCGCGGGTTCGTCGCGACGTCCTGCACCATGAGCGAACCCGAGTCGCCGCCGTCGAGAAACGCGCAACGGCGATTCGACGTGATGATCTGCCCGGTGAACGTCTTGTTGAACGCGGATCCGCCGGCGCACTCGTTCTCGTAGCCGATAGTCACAGTGCCGTTGATCCCGGTCACGGTAGCTCGCGAGAGACCCGTCGTCCGGCCGCTCTTCTTGACGAGCTGTCCGATTGCCGCTGCCTGCGTCGTCGCCGAGATCGTGCCGACCTCGAGAATCGCGCCCGTCGAAGAAACCATTCCCGACGTGACCTGCGCGATGCCAGCGTCGATGTTGGCGCTCGGAAGACTGCCGCCCGACGCGACGAGAGTCGCGACGTTTTGCGACGACGCCGCGTTGCAGCCGACGTCGATGAGCGCCGGCTGAATCACAGGATCGCCCGCGGTCGCGACGCGACCGTTGCCGCCCGAAACGATGTCCGAGTAGAGAACGTGCCAATTGCTCAGGATGTACTGGGAGCCGCCTATCTGCACCAGCGACCCGAGGGTTCCGCCGCAGCAGAAGCCGTTCGCGAGGTCGTAGCGCCAGCCGCCCGACGTGCCGAGCTGGATCGGAGGCGTCTGAATCGTGCGATGGTTCACGCCGCCGCCGCCGCTCTTGCGCGCGATCAGCTTGCCCGTGACCTGCACGACCACCGGCACGCCGTCGAGCGACGTCGGCACCATTCCGGTAACGAGTTCTTCCTGCGCGAAGACGAGAATCGCGGGCTCGCCCTTTTCGGTGAGGCCCGTCGCGGTTCCGACGATCAGCGGGCTCTCCATCAACTCGGGAGTGTGAATCTCCTGGATCGCCATGACTTGTTGAATACGCGGATTCGACGGTGAGAACCGCGCGAGATCATTCTCGAGTTCAGGCCCCGAGGGGTCGGCGGGATTGCCGCCGTTGTCGTTCGCGCAGCCCGACCAGAGCAGCATCGCGAAGATCGCCGCGGCGGCGACCGGGAAGAGTGTGCGGCGGAACGGTGGGGCGGTGCGTTTCAACATAGTGACCTCCTGGATGGGGTTGGGGCCGAGGTCAAGCAAATGATGTGGCGGCAATGCTAAATCCGCGCTGTGAATCGCGTCAACGCGGATCTTCACGCGCGCGCCAAGTCAGCGTCATTGCGCGGCGAGCTGGGCGGCGAACTGCCGCGCCGCGGGCCCGGCCTGCGGGTGATCGAGAAGCGGCGCGATGACGGATCTCGCCTCATCGCGGCGCCCGACGATGGCGAGAGTTCGCGCGAGACCCATCCGAACATCGACGCGAGAGGGATCGCGTCCCAGCGCCGCCGTGAGCGGGTCGAGCGCCTGCGCGCCGCGGCCCGCCATCGCGAGCGTCACCGCGTAGTCGCCGAGCGTCTTCGCGTCGCCGGGCTGAATCGCGAGGCTCCCCTCGAAGACGCGAATGGCCTCGTCGAAGCGGCCGCGCCGCGCCTCGTGATTCGCGATTAGCGCAAGGGCGCGCCATTCGCGTGCGTCGATCGCGAGCGCGCGCCGCGCCGCCGCCGCGCCCTCGTCGCCGCGCCCGAGCGCGAAGTATGCGCCCGCGAGTCCGAGATGGCCGCCCGCCTCGTCGGGACGGCAGCGCGTCACCAACTCGAAATAGGGAAGCGCCTCGCCCCATCGTCCGAGTTTGCCGAGCAGCGGCGCCATGAACGCCGCGCCGTACCCGAGCGCGTGCGGCGAGAGCACCGACTCGTTGGCGATGATCGCGCGAGCGCGCGCGATCCCCGCGGCGGCATCACGGTTGACGAGAACGAACGCGAGCAAGTTCGGCATCTGCACGGCGGCGACGATGACCGCGATGGCGCGCAGCGAGCGCGCCGGCGACCCCGCGAGCGCGCCGGACGCGGCGCGCGACGCGAGGAGCGCGGCCAGAAGCGCGAGCGGAATCGCCGCGAAGGCGAAGAGATCCCAATCGCGCGCGACGCCGATCTCTGCGTTGAACACGAAGAGGAATGCGAGCGCGCCCGCCGCGGCGATCGCCAGAAACACCGTTCGGTGCTCCGAGAGCGCGCCGCGCCCGCGCCGCGTACAGAGCGCAGCGACGATCAGCGCGATTCCCGCAGGGAGCAAGAGTAGGAGCGCGTTCGCGATTTCGAGAAGGTGCCTCGGCGACAAAAACGCGAATGCGCGGTAGTACGCCTCCCCCGGCAGAACGAGAAGGTGTCGCCCGAGATCGCCGCCGCTCAATCCTGGATCGCGCGCAAGCCTGATGAGGAACACGGCGACCGCGACTAGGGCAAGAGTCATCAGCGCGCCGAGCCATGCGGCCCGGCGAGCGCGGCCGCTGTCGCGCGATCGGCGCCAGTCACTCAACGCGAGGTACGCGAACGACGGTATCAGTGTGAATGCGACGAAGTGAAAACCCATCGCCGCGAGAAGCGCTGCGAACGCGAGCGCAAGAGGCCGGCGCGCGCTCGCGCAGTCCGCTCCGAATGCGCAGTAGACGAGGATTGCCGGAACGACGAACGCGTAGTTTTCGACGTATCCCGCGAAGAGCGCCGCGGCGCCGCACGTCAGCAGAAGCGCGCGGCTCATCCACACCTCCCCCGCGCGGGCAACGTCCGCGAGGTCGCCGGATGCGGATGCGCTCGGTTCCCGCATCGGTTCCCGCACGCGAGTGACGCGAAACACGATGACCACGTAAGCGACCCCGGCCAGCACACTCGTCGCCGCGACGAGATCGTTGGGCGCGATACGAAAGAGGCTGTCGGCCGCGCGCGCAAGGTTGTAGTTGATCGCCGTAGTGAGGTACGCGTGACCGTCGGTACCGACGCGCCGCGTCTCGTAGAAGACGAGCATCGCCTTCGCGTCGCCGAGGAAGTAGAGCCGCTCGCGGAGCCACCAGAGAGTTGCCGCGAGCGCCGCGAGTCCGTAGGCGATCGCGACGCGCGTGCGCGGCACGCTCTCGAAGATGCGCGCGACGCGCGGCGCCGCAACGATCGTCACCGCAGCGGCGGCGATGAGCGCCGCGCGGAGCGTCGCGGGAAGAAACGCACCCGCGTGAACGCCCCAATGCAAACCGGACGAGTTGCTCCACGCGACCGCGTAGATGGCGAGAACTCCGAGCCCAGCGATCTGCTCGATCGTCAGGCGTGGCGTGCCCGAATCTCGCGGCGCCGATTCCACTTTATGGCGCTCCGGCGGCTTGCGGACCTTCCGGTGGCAACGAGGGACGAAGCCGCCGCGCCGTCTCGTAGCTCGCCCGTGCGCCTGCTGCGTCGCCGAGCGACGCGAGCGCGGTCGCGAGATTCTTGTGCGCCTCCCACGAATCCGGATCCGCCGACGCCGCGGCGCGAAACTCCTCCGCGGCCTCGCGCGTCCGCCCCAATCGCGCGAGCACGCCGCCCGCGTTGTTGCGCGCGCGCGCGTCCCCGGGCTGCAGGCGGATCGCCGCGCGCAAGTGGTCGAGCGCCTCGTCGTAGCGCCCCGCCTTCGCGAGGAGCGCTCCGAGGTTCGCGTGTGCGGCGCCGAAGCGCGGCTTCGATGCGAGAGCGGCCTCGTAGGCGCTCGCGGCGTCGTCGATGCGACCCTCGCGCGCGAGAATCACGCCGAGCGCGTTGTGCGCGTCCGCGAAATCCGCGCGAAGCCGAATCGCCTCCGAGAAGAGCCGCTTCGCCTCGGCTCCATCGCCGCCTTTGCCCGCGACAAGACCGAGATTGTAGTGCGCGTCGGCGTAGTCGGGGTTGGCGCGGATCGCGTCGGAATAGAACCGCGCGGCGTCGGCGTCGCGCCCGTCGCGCGCGGCGACGACGCCCAGCCCTGTGTTCGCGACCCAGCTCCGCGGGTTTACCCCCAGCGCATGCTCGAAGAGGGTGCGCGTGTCGCGCCACACGCCCACCTGCCGCGCGCTTCGAACTCCGAGCACGCATGCGAGCACGATAGTCGAGACAACGACGGCTCGCGGGTTCGCGCGCGCCGCAACGAACGCGACCGCCATCGCGGGCCCAAGCATCGCAAGGTAGAGATAGCGATCCGCGACCGTCGAGTATTCCTGGAACCCGAACGGAATCAATCCAAGCACGGGAAGCAGCGCGGCGGCGAACAACGCGATCGCCGCGAAGAACTGCCGCGTGCGGCGACGCGACAACCACGCCGCGGCCACGAGTGCGATGAGGGCGACGCACGGCGCGACGAACAATCCCTCCGCGACAACGCGCTTGGGCGTGCGCCCGTAATCGGCCGCGAGCGCGGCCGGCCACGCGAGTTTGCCGAGGTAGAACGCGATCGCGTCGCACGCGATGAGCGGTCTGTGCCAAAGCGGAGAGCCGGCGGCGAGCGAGCCGCCCGGTTGCGCACGCATCGTGACGATCGCCCAGACGACGGCGATCGCGCACCATGCAACAAGAATCGGCGCCACCCGGCGCGTTCGCGCGTCGCCGCGGCCGCGTTCGAGGAGCCACGTAAGAATCGGTACGACCGTGGCGCTCGGCTTCGCGAGGAGCGCGAGGAAGAAGGCGATCGTTGCGAGAGCGAGACCAGTCATAGCGCGGCTCGGGCCGCCGAAACGATTCGGATCGTCGCTCCGCTCGGCGGATGCATGCAGGTAGAGCGCGATCGCCGTCAACGCGAAGACTCCGCTCAGAAGATCCTTCAGCCCCGTGGCCCACGCGACGGCTTCGACCTGAACGGGGTGGAGCGCGAAGACGATCGCGCCGCACATCGCCGCCAGATCCACGCGCACGATCGCGCGCAACAGAACGAACACGAGGCAGGCTGCGATCGCGTGGAGTGCGAGATTCGCGAGATGAAAGAGCGACGCGTCAAGCCGGCCGCGCACTGCGTCACGTGGCGCGAACGCGGCGATCGCGCTCCACGCCGTGTACGTGAGCGGCGCGTACAACTTCGCGTACGGCGCGCTCCAAAATGCCGCGACACTCGAGGGCGTCACCGGATTCAGGCCAGGATTCTCGAAGATGTTCGGACCGTCGTCCCAATCGACGAATTCGTGACGGACGCCGCGCCCGAAGACGAGCACGATGACCGCGACGAGAATCGCGAAGGGAGCCAGCCGGCGCATGACGGCCAATTTACCGCGGCCGCGGCGTGCGTGAAACGACTTCTCCATGACGGAGTGCTAGAATGCCCCGCGATGCAGCGCATTCAACACTATCGAATTCTCGAAAAGCTCGGCCAGGGCGGGATGGGCGTCGTCTACGCGGCGCACGACGAGCGGCTCGACCGGCGTATCGCGATCAAGACGATCGCCGCCGCGTCGACGGACACGACCGCGCGCGAGCGGCTGTGGCGCGAGGCGCGCGCGGCCGCGAGCGTCAACCACCCGAACGTCTGCCAGATCTACGAGGTCGGCGACGCGGAGGGCGAACTCTTCATCGCGATGGAGCTGCTCGAAGGCGAGCCGCTCTCCGCGCGGATCGCCGCGGGCGCTCTTCCGCTGACCGACGCTGTTCACGTCGCGCTCGGCGTCCTCGCCGCGCTCGACGCGCTCGGAAAACGCGGTCTGGTCCACCGCGACCTGAAGCCGTCGAATATTTTTCTCACGCCGCACGGGGTGAAGCTCCTCGATTTCGGTTTGGCGCGCCCCGCGGTTGCGGCACACGGCGCGTCGACGGACGGGTCGACCGCGATCAACCTCACCGCGACGGGAGTGCTCATCGGCACGCCGCGCTACATGGCGCCGGAGCTATGGTCGGGAGAGCCGGCGCGCGGCCCCGCGGACATCTTCGCTCTCGGCGCGATCCTCTTCGAGATGCTCGCCGGGCGGCCGGCATTCGGCGGCGCGAGCATTCTCGAAATCTGCCGCGCCATCTCGCACGAGCATCCGCCGGCGCTCGTCGGCGGGAGCGCCGCCGCCGCCGTCGATCGCGTGATCCATCGCGCGCTCGAGAAGCGCCCCGAGGACCGCTACGCGAGCGCCGACGCGATGGCGCAAGAGCTGCGCGTCGCGCTCTCCGACACGCCGAGCGCGCCCGCCGCGCGCGTGCGGCCGATGACGCGCCTCATCGCGCTCCCATTCCGCGTCCTGCGCGCGGATCCCGAGACCGATTTCCTCGCGTACAGCGTTCCCGACGCGATCACGTCGTCGCTCTCGGGGCTCGATTCGCTCGTCGTGCGCTCGAGCGCGGCGGCAACGCGATTCGCGGGCGCGCAGCCGGAACTGCGCGCGCTCGCGTCGGAGACCGAGGTCGACGCCGCGCTCCTCGGGACGCTCATGCGCGTCGGCGACCAAGTCCGCGTCAGCGCGCAGCTCGTCGAGACACCGGCGGGAACGGTCCTTTGGTCGGGCGCCGTGCAGCTTCCGCTCCAGGATCTGTTTCAGCTTCAGGATCAGCTCACGCGACAGATCGTCGAATCGCTCGCGCTTCCGCTCTCCGCGCGCGAGCGGATCGCGCTCGAGCACGATGTTCCGGCCAGCGCGCGCGCGTACGAGTTCTACCTCCGCGCGAATCAGATCGGCCAAAAGACCGAGGAGCTGCCGGTCGCGCGCGACCTGTATCGCTCGTGCCTCGCGGAGGATCCCAACTACGCGCCGGCGTGGGCGCGCCTCGGACGCGTCTATCGCGTCATCGCGAAGTACGCGAGCGGCGACGTCGACGAAAACCGCGCGCTGGCGGCGCAGGCGTTTCGCCGCGCGCTCGAGCTCAACCCCGACCTGCCGATCGCGCACAATCTCTACACGTATTTCGAGATCGAGGAGTTGGGCCAGGCGCCGGCGGCGATGGTGCGGCTCCTCGAGCGCGCGCAGTCGCGACCCAACGACGCGAATCTCTTCGCGGGGCTCGTTCCGGCGTGCCGCTTTTCGGGCCTCCTCGACGCGTCGATCGAGGCCGACCGCCGCGCGCGCCGCATCGATCCCACGGTGATGACGAGCGTTTCGTACACGCACGCGCTGAAAGGGGATTGGGAACGCGCGCTTCAGCAGTACGACGATCCGGACATCAAGGCGCTGTGTCTGGCCATGCTCGGCCGCGGCGAGGAGGCGCTCGAAATCTACGCGAGCTGGGAGAAGGTCGAGATGTCCGCCGTGACGCGCTCGCTCGTCCAAACCACGGCCGCGGCGATTCGCGGCGACCGCGCGGCGTGCGAGACGGCCGCGGCCGCGACGTTCGCCTCCAAGCTGCGCGACTCCGAGGCGATTTACGAGGCCGTTCGCAATCTCTCGCGCGTCGGATCGCCGGAGATGGCGATGATCGGCCTGCGCCGCGCGATCGAGGGCGGGTTCTACGCGGTGACCGCGTTCGAGCAAGACCCGTGGCTGGCGAGCGTACGCGCGCACAGCGACTATGCGGCGTTACTTGGCGTCGCGCGGGCGGGGCGCGAAGCCGCCGCGGCCGCGTACACCCGCGCCGGCGGTGAGCGCGTGCTCGGCGTCGCCGCGCACTAAATTCGCTCGCTAGATCTACGCCCGCGCGGCTGTACGTCAGGTGCGGCGTCGCGCTCGCCCGGAGCTCCCCAACGCGTGCAAACGATTCGCGCGTTGTGACCGGCGACCCGCGCGTGCTAGCATCGTTTTGCAACGCCCCTCCCCTAGCCTGCAAGGAGGCGTTCCATGAGCGCGCGATCCGCTCGATTTCACCGGCCTATTTTCTCCGCATCCGCCCGGCGCACTATGACGCGCCACTCGCTCTCGCGCACCGCGCTCGCGACGCTACTCAT
Source organism: bacterium (assembly GCA_046160485.1). Taxonomy (GTDB): domain Bacteria; phylum Orphanbacterota; class Orphanbacteria; order JBJXGV01; family JBJXGV01; genus JBJXGV01. The sequence continues at coordinate 90,954 of JBJXGV010000015.1, forward strand.
CATCGCGCTTCACGCACCGCTCGCGTTCGCTGGTGCCATCTGGACCGACGCGAACGACGATGGTCTCCCCGATGGGCCAGGCACGCTCCTCGTCGCCGCGGGCGACGTGGTGAGCGTCGACCTCTGGATCGACTCGCAGAGCTTCGCGTGGTCGAACTTCCTCGTCTATGCCGAGTGGACACCAGGATGCTTCTCGTACGTCAGCGGCGAGTACATCATTGCGGATGGCACGAACTTCCCGATCGATTCGTTCTCGCATCCCTACGGCGTTGGCTTCGGCGGATTCGCGTACAACCACCAGGGCGTCGACGCGATCGCGACCTTCAACGTGCGCGCCCTCACGGCGGGCGTGTGCTGCGTGATGCCGATCATCGATCCGTACAATCCGTACTCCACCTTCAGCCAACTCGGTACCGAATCGGAGTACTTCCTCTTCACGTCGAACCCGATCTCGTGCTGGACTGTCAGTTCGACGCCGCAGGCCTGTTGCTTTGCCGACGGGAGCTGTTCGTTTGTCATGCCGGAGGAGTGCACCGCGGCGGGCGGCGCGCCGCAAGGCGTCGGCACGACATGCGCCAACGTCGTCTGCGACCAACCGACGCCTCGCGGCGCGTGCTGCGCGCCTGATGCTGCGTGCGCGGACAACGTCACCGCGGCCGAATGCGCAGCGCTTGGCGGCGTCTACCAGGGCAACGACACGGACTGCTCGATGGTGTCCTGCCCGCAGCCGCGCGGCGCGTGTTGCTTCGTCGACGGATCGTGCCAGTTCGTCGACGCGGCAGCGTGCGCGGCAGCCGGCGGCGACTATCGCGGCGACTTCACAAGCTGCGCGACCGCCAACTGCCCACTCCCGAGCGGAGCGTGCTGTCTACCGAGCGGAGCGTGCCTCGAGTCGCGGACGTCAGTGCAGTGCGCCGCAAGCGGCGGTGTCTATCAGGGCGATAACACGGTTTGCGCCAACGTCGACTGCCCCCAGCCCCCCACTGGCGCGTGTTGCTTGCCAAGCGGCCAGTGCACGGGCCCCATTACCGCATCTGAGTGCGCGGCGATTGGCGGCGCCTATCAGGGTAACGATACGGCGTGCGCGAACGTGAATTGCCCACAGCCCATCGGGGCGTGCTGCGTGGCGGACTCGTGCGTCGGCGAATTGACCCGCGCGGATTGCCAAAGCATCGGCGGCTCCTACCGCGGCGATGGCACCACGTGCGCCACGCCTCTCGTCTGCGCGCTGCCGCCTGGGTGCGCGGGCGCGGGGACGCCGGGCGTCCCGAGCGCGTTCCCGCTGCGCGAATTCGCCGGGATTGCGAGCCAATCCTCCGCGCAAGCGAACCCCTGCGCTCTCGCGGCCAACACGAACGGCACCTCGGCGAACTATCGTTGGTACAACGTCTGCTCCGGCTACATCTGGATCTACACGGGGCTCGCCCAGGGCGAAGGCGTCGGCGTTTCATTCGGTGGCGCCGAGCAGCCAGGAGTCAACGGAGACACCGACGTCAAGCGCACGATCACGTACTTCCGCAACGTCTGCATGAACTACAACCAAACCGTGGATGTGTTCGTCGACACCGACGCGAATGAGGACGGCTGCCCCGACTACAACATTGCGAGTGACCTCAACGTCGATCCGGGACTGCGATGGAATTGCTCCGACTTCAACACGAGCATCCCCTGCGGAGACAGATTCGTCATCGTACGCACAGTCCATGATGGAGGATTCTCCCCCGCGTTCGCGACCGACGGCGCGTTCAGCGCAACGTGCGACCCGAACGCACCAGGCCGCTCGTACTACTACGGAGTCAACGGATCGGCGTGCAATCCATGGCGAGGCCCCGACGGCACGTTCGACAACTTCCTCTACTGGCTGATTCTCGATGAGAGCGCGCCGTGCGTGAACGCGGTCGAGCCGACAACGTGGGGCAGAATTAAAGGGATGTACCGATGAGCCCCCGCGCGCACGCACTCGTGGCGGTCGCGTTTGCACTCGCCGCGTTGTTCGTCGGCCCCAGCGGGATCCAAGCGGGAGCGATCTGGACCGACGCGAACGGCGATGGTCTTCCCGATGCGCCAGGTACGCTCGTCGTCGCCACGGGCGACGTGGTCAGCGTCGACCTCTGGATCGACTCCCAAGGCTATGCGTGGTCGAACTTCCTCGTCTACGCCGAATGGACACCGGGATGCCTCACGTACGTCAGCGGCCAGTACATCATCGCGGACGGCACCAACTTCCCGATCGATACGTTCTCGCATCCATCCGGCGTCGGCTTCGGCGGATTCACGTACAGCCACCAGGGCGTCGACGCGATCGCGACCATCAACGTACGCGCCCTCACGGCAGGCGTGTGCTGCGTGACACCGGTCATCGATCCGTACAATCCCTATTACGTGTTCAGCCAGCTCGGTACGAAGTCGGACTACTTTCTCTTCACGTCAAATCCGAATTCATGCTGGACGGTCACGTCCACTCCGCAGGCGTGTTGCCTCGCGAATGGCAGTTGCGCACTACTGACTCCCGAGGCGTGCGCCCTCGCGGGAGGCGAACCGCAAGGCCAGGGGTCGACGTGTGCCGCGGTGAGTTGCCCTCCGCCGGCGGCGCGCGGCGCGTGCTGCGCGCCCAATACTGCGTGCACGGACAACGTCACCGCAGCCGAATGCGCCGCGAGCGGTGGCAGCTATCAGGGTGACCAGACAGTGTGCGCGACGACCTCATGTCCGCAGCCCACCGGCGCGTGTTGTTTCGCCAACGGGTCGTGCCAGATCCTCACGTCGGCCGAATGCTCGGCTTCCGGCGGCGACTATCGCGGCAACTTCACGAACTGCGCAACCGCCGGCTGTCCTCCTCCCCGCGGCGCGTGTTGTCTACCGACGGGTGTGTGCGCGGAACAGATGTCGGCCGCACAGTGCGCCGCGAACGGCGGCGTCTATCAGGGCGATGGTGTGCTCTGCGCGACCGTCATCTGTCCGGAACCGCTCGTCGGCGCGTGCTGCCTGACGAACGGGGCATGCGTGAGCCCAGTCACCGCGAATCAGTGCGCGTCACTCGGCGGGACGTACCAGGGCAACGGCAGCGACTGCGCGACGGTGATGTGTGCTGGGCCCGTGGGCGCGTGCTGCTACCCAAGCGGGGCTTGCGCGGGCCCAATGAGTGCGGCGGAATGCGCATCGGGCGGGGGCGCGTACCAAGGCGACGCCACGGATTGCTCGACGGTTTCGTGCCCGCAGCCAATAGGGGCCTGCTGCTTTGCGGATGCGTCGTGTCAGACGCTGACATCCGCCGAGTGCAGTGCTGCTGGCGGCGAATATCGCGGCACCGGCACGAGCTGCGCGCTCGTGGATTGCAGTCCTCCCTCCGGCGCGTGCTGCCTTCCGACGGCGGAATGCGCGGACGACTACTCGGCGGAGCAATGCAGCGCCGCCGGCGGCGTGTATCTCGGCGACGGCGAGACGTGCGGGACGAGCGTCTGCGGAAGCGCGCGCATCTGGACCGATGCGAACGCCGATGGGCTCCCCGATGCCGGGCCACCGATCACGGCTGGCCAGGGCGACGTCGTCGCCATGGATCTCTGGATCGATTCGCAAGGTTTCCGATGGTCGAACTACTTGGTGTACGTCGAGTGGCCTCCAGGCTGCATGACCTACGACAGCGCGCAGTACCTGATCACCGGCGGCACGAACTTCCCGATCGATGATTTCTCGAACCCGTCGGCGATCGGGTTCGGCGGAAGCGGATTCGATGAGGTGGGGATCGATCGCATCGGACGCGTGCGCGTCCGGCTCGACGCCCCCCTCGCGTGTTGCGTCACGCCGATCATCGACGTCGAGAATCCGTTCTACACATTCAGCCAACTCGGCAATCCCTCCGGCTATCGTCTCTTCAACGACGCGTCGGGATCGTGCTGGCAGGCCAACCCGCTTCCGGACGTCGGTGCATGCTGCTACCCGAACGGCGCGTGCGATGTTCAAACTGTGATCGTGTGCACATCGTTCGGCGGCGTGTTTCAAGGCGAGGGTGTCTTGTGCGCGACAGCGGATTGCCCGCAGCCCGGCGCGTGTTGCATACCCAACTTCGGCTGCGTGCCCAACAACACGGAAGAGCAATGCGCCGCGGCGGGCGGGGTCTTTCTCGGCGACGGGTCCGTCTGCGGAGGAGGCGCGTGCACGGGTACGCGCATCTGGACCGACGCGAATCTCGATGGCCTCCCCGACTTGGGCGCGCCGTTCGTCGAAGTACAGGGCAACGTCGTCACGATGGATTTGTGGATCGATTCGCAGGGGTTCCAGTGGACGAACTACCTGGCATACGTCGAATGGCCGGCGTCATGCATGAGCTTCGAGAGCGCGCAGTATCTCATCAGCGGCGGCTCGAACTTTCCGATCGATGACTTCTCGCATCCATCGGGCATCGGGTTCGGCGGCAGCGGCTACAACGAGCTCGGCATCGATCGCATCGGACGCGTGAGCGTCCGGCTCGACGCGCCGGTCGCGTGCTGCGTGACGCCGATCATCGATGCCGACAACCCGTTCTACGTGTTCAGTCAACTTGGGAGCGGCCCGGCGTTCCGGCTCTTCGATAACCAGTCGGGTTCGTGTTGGCAGACGCTACCGCCTCCGGCGATGGGTGCGTGCTGCCTCTACTCGCCGGTGTCGTGTCAGGCGCGCACGGAATCGCAGTGCGCCGCCGCGGGCGGAATCTACCTCGGCGACGGCACGTCTTGCGCGACGGACTCGTGCCCGCCGCCGCCGCCGGCTACCGGCGCGTGCTGCGTGGCCAACGAGTGCATCGGCGTACTCACCCAACTCGATTGCGAGAGTGTCGGCGGCACCTATCGCGGCGACAACACGCGATGCACGACGCCAAACATCTGCGTCCCCTCGCCGCTGTGCCCGCCGCCGAATCCGGGCGCCACCGGGCCAGTTCCCATGAAGGAATCGGCGGGCGCCGGTCCGATGCGGAACAAAGCCGCGACGCCTTGCGCGCTTCCCGCGAGCACCAATGGCAACGCCGCAAACTATCGCTGGTACAACGTCTGCTCTGGGTACATCTGGATCTACTCAGCGCTCGAGGCCGGCGAAGGTGTCGGCGTGCGCTTCGGCGGCGGGAGCCAACCCGCCGTCAATGGCGACAACGACATCAAGCGCGTGATCACGTACTTCCGCAACGTCTGCCCCAACTACAACCAGACGGTGGATGTCTTCGTCGACGTCGACTTCGAAGGCGACGGGTGCCCAAACGTGAACCTCGGCTCGGATCTCAACCTCGACCCAGCGCTGCGTTGGAATTGTTCGGATTTCTCGGTGAGCATGCCGTGCGGCGTCAACGACATCATCGTCCGCACCGTGCACGATGGCGGCTCGTCGCCGTCGTTCGCGACCGACGGCCCGTTCACCGCAACGTGCGACCCGAACGCCCCAGGCCGCTCGTACTACTACGGCATCAACGGATCGGCGTGCATCCCATGGCGAGGCGCCGACGGCACGTTCGACAACTTCCTCTACTGGCTGATTCTCGATACGAGCGCGCCGTGCATCACCGCGGTCGAGCCGACAACGTGGGGCAGAATTAAGGGGATGTTCCGATAGCGGCCTGGAGAGCGGCGCGGTCCTTGGGGATGCCGGCCGTGAGCGTTTCGGATCCGGCCGCAGTGACGAGCAGGTTGTCTTCGACGCGGATGCCGCCGAATCCGCGGCCGTCGTTGGCCGCGAGGTAGCGCTCCGCGAGTTCCCAGTTTACTTGGGAGCCGAAGCGTTCGCGGAACTCGGCGCCGCGCAGGATCGCGGGGACGAAGTAGATGCCGGGCTCGATCGTGACGACCATGCCCGGCTCGAGATCGAGGTCGAAGCGGAGCATGTTCTCGCCGAAGCGCTCGCTGCGCGCGCGGCCTGCGGCATAAAGAATGCGGTCGCCGAAGATGCGCAGATCGTGCGTATCGACGCCGAGCATGTGGCCGACGCCGTGCGGGAAGAACGCGGCGTACGCGCCGGATTCGAGTGCGTCGTCCGCGCTCACGCGCAAGAGCCCGATCTCCGCCAGCCCGGCCGCGATGACGCGCGCGGCCGCGAGGTGCACATCGCGGTACGCCACACCGGGCGCGAGCGCGGCGATCGCCGCCGCTTGCGACGCGAGGACGACATCGTAGATCGAGGCCTGCTCCGGAGTGAAGCGCCCGTTTGCCGGCCACGTGCGCGTTAGGTCCGCGCCGTAACCAGACGCAAGCTCCGCCCCGGCGTCGACGAGCAAGAGATCGCCATCCTCGAGAACGCCGTCGTGCCGTGGATTGTGTAGCGTCTCGCCGCGAACGGAGAGGATCGTGCCGTACGCGGCGACGCCGCCGCCGCGCTCGAAGGTCGCGTGCATTCGCGCGGCGAGTTCGCGCTCGGTCACGCCGACGCGCGTTGCGGCGATGATCTCGTTGTACGCGTCGCGCGTCACGGCGGCGGCGCGGCGGATCTCGTCGAGTTCGGCGGGCTCCTTCACACGGCGCAGCGCCGCGATCGCGTCGATGAGCGGCGCGGGGCCGACGCGCGCGGGATCGTCGAACACGAGGTCGAGGCCGCTCACCTCGCGCGCGAGACGCGTCGTGCGCGAGTCGGCGACGGCGAGCGCGTCGACCCCGCGCGAGCCCACCGCGCGCGCAACCTCGTCGCGCAACGTCTCCGCGGCGGCGACGCGATCGACCGCGAATTCTGCGCGCGCCTGGTCGAACCCCGGCACCGGCCCGCTCCACAGCGCGTTCTCCGCCGTGCGCTCCGGCAGGAAGAGCGTGACGCTGCCGTCGCCAGGATCGAAGAGCGCCGCCGCATCCGGTTCCGCGCTCCCGAAGAAGAAGAGGAACGAACTGTCGGCGCGATAAGCGAGCACGTTCGCCGGATAGTTGCGCGGCCGCTCGCCGCCCGCGAAGAGAATCGCGGGTCGCGCGAGCCGATCGAGAAGTTGGCGGCGGCGGCGGGCGTAGTGCGCGCTCGGAATCATCGAGTCAGTCTGCCGTAGGACGAGCCAAAGAGTTCCACTCCATTCGACCTAGAGATTCCGCGCGATGACGAGCCGCTGAATCTCGTTCGTCCCCTCGTAGATCTGCGTGATCTTCGCGTCGCGATACGCGCGCTCCACGGGAAACTCAGTCACGTAGCCGTAGCCGCCGAGGATCTGCACGGCGCGATCGGCAACCCATACCGCGGTGTCGCCCGCGAAGAGCTTCGCCATCGACGACTCCGTCGTGTGCCGCACGCCCTTCCCCTTGAGAAACGCCGCGCGATACGTGAGGAGCCGCGCCGCGTCGGTGCGCGTGTGCATGTCGGCGAGGTAGTTTCCGATCGTCTGCAGATCTTTGATCTTTTGCCCGAACGCCTCGCGCTCCTTGGAGTACTGCAGCGCGAAATCGAGCGCACCCTGCGCGATACCCACCGCCTGCGCGGCGATTCCGATTCGCGAGATGTCGAGCGCGTTGAACGCGACCTTCATGCCGTTGCCTTCGCTCGATAGAAGATTCTCCGCGGGCACTTCGCAGTTCTCGAGTTCGATCTCGACGGTGTCGGACGATCGAATGCCGAGCTTGTCTTCCTTCTTGCCGACGCGGAAACCCGGGAAGCTCTTCTCGACGAGAAAGGCGCTGATCCCCTTCGATTTCGGCGCGTTCTGATCGGTGCGCGCCATCAGCACGTAGAGATCCGCGACCGAACCGTTGGTGACCCAATTCTTGCGGCCGTTGAGGATGTACTTGTCGCCCTTCTTCTCGGCCTTGCACGTGAGCGCCGCCGCGTCGCTGCCCGAGTTGGGCTCGGAAAGCGAGTACGCGCCGATCCACTCGCCGCTCGCCAGGCGCGGCAGGTACTTCTTCTTCAGGTGGTCGCTTCCCCAGATGGTGATCGTCTTCGAGCAGAGCCCGCAATGCACCGCAACGAGCACTCCGACCGACGCGTCGCAGCGTGACAGCTCCTCGATCACGATCGCCTCGGAGATGTCGTCGAGCGGCGCGCCGCCGTACTCCTCGGGAATCGTCATGCCGAGGAATCCCATCTGCGCGAACGCCTTCACCTCGTCGATCGCGGGGCGCTGCTCTTTGTCGCGCGCGTGCGCCGTCGGCCGCAGCCGCTCCTCGGCGAACTGCCGCACCGTATCGCGCACCATTTTCTGCTCGTCGGTCAGATCAAACTGCATGCTCGATTCCTATTCTCTGGGAGGAGAAGTGCAATTGGGCGAGACGATCGGATCGCGTCACGCGTATTCGTAGAAGCCGCGGCCGCTCTTCCGGCCGAGCCAGCCGGCTTGCACCATTTGGCGCAGCAGCGGACACGGACGGTACTTCGAATCGCCGAAGCCTTCGTGCAAGACGACGAGAATGTCGAGACACACGTCGAGGCCGATCAAATCGGCGAGCGCGAGCGGCCCCATCGGATGGTTCATTCCGAGCTTCATCACCGTGTCGATCGACTCGCGCGTCGCGACGCCTTCCATGAGCGCGAAGACCGCCTCGTTGATCATCGGCAAGAGCACGCGGTTCGAAACGAAGCCGGGAAAGTCGCGCACGACGACGGGAGTCTTGCCGAGCCCCTTGGCCATCTCGACGACGCGGTTCGTCGTGTCGTCGGACGTCGCCATGCCGCGAATGATCTCGACGAGCGCCATGAGCGGCACGGGATTCATGAAGTGCATGCCGATGAAACGCGACGGATCGGGCACGACGGTGGCGAGTTCGGTGATCGGAATCGACGACGTGTTGGTCGCGAGAATCGCGGTGGGCGACGCGACCGCGCCCACGCGCTGAAACGTCTTCTTCTTCAGATCGGGAATCTCGGGGACGGCTTCGACGACGAGCAACGCAGTGCCGGTCGCGTCGAGGTCGGTCCCGCCGCGGAGCCGCGCGAGCGTCGCGTCCTTGTCGGCCGCGGAGATCTTCCCCTTCTCCACGAACTTCGCGAGGCTTTTCTCGATGCCGCCGAGCGCGCGGTCGACGAAGCGCTGCTCGACGTCGATGAGGAGCGTCTCGTAGCCACCCTGCGCGAAGGTTTGCGCGATGCCGGACCCCATCGTTCCGCCGCCGATGACCGCTACGGTTCTCGCGGACATCACATCGCCTCGACGGCGAGCGCGACCGCGTTACCGCCGCCCAGGCAGAGCGTCGCGAGCCCGAGCGTCTTCTTGCGATCGTGGAGCGCGTAGATGAGCGTCGTCAGGATGCGCGCGCCGCTTGCGCCGATCGGGTGGCCGAGCGCGACCGCGCCGCCGTTGACGTTGACGCGCGACCAATCCCAGCCGAGTTCCTTGCCGTCCGCGAGCGCCTGCACGGCGAACGCCTCGTTCGCCTCGATGAGATCGAAGTCGCCGATCTTCCAGTTGCCGCGCGCCATCAACTTTTTGACGGCGACGATCGGTGCGTAGAAAACCTCTTCGGGCGGGCCGCCGCCCGTCGCGTACGAGGCGACGCGCGCGAGCGGCTTCGCGCCGATCTGCTTCGCGCGCGCGCCGGAGAGAATCACGAGCGCCGCGGCGCCGTCGTTGAGCCCCGGTGCGTTCCCCGCGGTCACGCTGCCATCTTTCTCGAACGCGGGGCGCAGCTTCGCCATCCCATCGAGCGACGCGTCGGTGCGCACGCGCTCGTCATTTTCGTAGAGCGTCTTCTCGCCCTTCTTTCCCGGGATCTCGACGGCGACGGTTTCCGCGCGAAACTTCCCGTCCTTCTGCGCGCGCGCCGCCTTCTGGTGCGACTCGAGCGCGAACTGGTCCTGCTCTTCGCGCGAGATCTTCGACCGCCGCGCCGTCAACTCGGCGTAGCTTCCCATGTGCACCGAACCGAACGAATCCCAGAGACCGTCGTGAATCATCGAGTCGACCATCTGGCCGTTGCCCATGCGATAGCCGGTGCGCGCGCCTGGGAGCAGGTACGGCGCGTTCGACATGCTCTCCATGCCGCCCGCGACGATCGCGTCGGCGTCGCCCGCGCGAATCGCCTGAGCGGCGAGCATCACCGACTTAAGCCCCGATCCGCAGACCTTGTTGATCGTCATGCAGCCGGCCGTGCCGGGCACACCGCCGCGAATCGCGGCCTGTCGCGCTGGCGCCTGTCCAAGCCCCGCGCCCACCACGTTGCCGAGAATCACTTCGTCGATCGTCTCGGCGTCGACCTTCGCGCGCGCGATCGCCTCGCGCACCGCGATCGCGCCGAGATCGGTGGCCGAGAATCCCGCGAGCGATTTTTGGAACTCGCCGATCGGAGTGCGCGCGGCACTCACAATGTAGGCATCACGATCGTTCAACATCGAATCCGCCCTCCCGGCGCGCGGCGACCCGTCAGCGCCTCAATCCGAATCTAGCGTGTCTCCTTGAGCAGCTCGCGCGCAATCACGAGCCGCTGAATCTCCGATGTCCCTTCGCCGATCTCCGTGATCTTCGCGTCGCGGAAGTAACGCTCGACGTGGAACTCCTTGCAGTAGCCGGCGCCGCCGTGCACCTGAATCGCTTTCGTCGTGACCGCCATCGCCGTTTCGGAGGCGTGAAGCTTCGCCATCGACGACTCCTTGATGATCGGAAGTCCGCGGTCCTTCCGCCACGCCGCGTGGTAGACGAGATGCCGCGCCGCTTCGATCTGCGTCGCCATGTCGACGAGCATGAACTGCACGGCCTGAAACTTCGAGATCGCCTGGCCGAACTGCACGCGCTCCTTCGAATACGCGAGCGCCTTCTCGTACGCGCCCTGCGCGATTCCGAGCGCCATCGCACCGATCGAAATGCGCCCGCCCTCGAGCGCCTTCATGAAAACTTGGAACCCCTCGTTCTCCGCGCCGAGAAGGTTCTCCGCCGGCACCTTGCAATCCTCGAAGAAAACGACCGACGTGTCGCTGCCGCGAATGCCGAGCTTGTTCTCCTTCGTACCGACTTTGAATCCGGGCGTTTTCGTTTCGACGATGAACGAGCTGATCCCCTTCGTCGAACGCCCTTCCGTCGTGCGCGCCGACACGCAGAGCGTGTTCGCGTAGCGGCCGCTCGTCACGTAGATCTTCGTGCCGTTGAGGACGTAGTGGGAACCGTTTTTCACCGCGGTCGTTTTCGTTCCGCCCGCGTCGGAGCCGGCATCGGGTTCCGTGAGCCCGAACGAACCGATCGCCTCGCCGCGCGTCATCGGCGGGATGTATTTCTTCTTCTGTGCGTCGGTGCCGAAGAGATAAATCGGATACGTGCCGAGCGACACGTGCGCCGCGAGCGTGATCCCCGTCGACGCGCACACTCGCGAGATCTCCTCGACGGCGATCGTGTACGCGAGCGAATCCATCCCCGCGCCGCCGAGCTCTTCGGGGAACGGAATCCCCATGAGCCCGAGCTTCCCCATCTTCTTGATCGTCTCCATGGGGAACTCTTGCGTTTCGTCGATGTGCGCCGCGTGGGGCGCAATCTCTTTCTCGGCGAAATCGCGCACCATCGCGCGGAACATGTGGTGCTCGTCGGAGAGGTAGGGCGATGTTTCGTCGGTGCTCATAGGCTCATCTCGCGGACGCCGTCCACGATGAGACGCGTTCCTGTTTTGGCGATGACTTCGTCCGCGCTGACGCCGGGGGCGACCTCGCGAAGGTAAACGCCGGATTTTTCGATTCTGAGGACCGCGAGATCGGAGACGATCATCGAGACCGCGCGGCGCCCGGTGAGCGGGAGCGTGCATGCGTCGAGAATTTTCGGTGTGCCGTCGGGAGCGGTGTGCATCATTGCGGCGATGACGCGCCGCGATCCGGCAACGAGATCCATCGCACCGCCCATTCCCTTCACCATCTTTCCGGGGATCATCCAGTTCGCGATGTCGCCGTCGCGCGAGACCTCCATCGCGCCGAGAATCGCCAGATCGACGTGGCCGCCGCGAATCATCGCGAACGACTCGTCCGACGCGAAGTACGAACTCCCCGCGATTTCGGTGACGGTTTCCTTCCCCGCGTTGATCAGATCGGGATCTTCTTCGCCTTGGCGCGGGTAGGGACCGATGCCGAGCATTCCGTTTTCGGAGTGCAGAATGATCGTCATCCCCGGCGGGACATAATTGGCCACCATCGTCGGGATTCCGATCCCGAGGTTGACCGTGTAGCCGTCGCGCAACTCTTTCGCAATGCGCCGCGCGATCAGTTCCTTCTTCGACATCGCTTTCGCGTCCGCTGCCACGTTATCTGTACACCCGTTTCTCGATGCGCTTCTCATAGAGCGCGCCCTGGAAAATCGCGTCGACGTAGATGCCCGGTGTTACGATCGCATCCGGCGCGAGTTCGCCGACGCCGACGATTTCCTCGACTTCCGCAACGACGAAATCCGCGGCGGTTGCCATGACCGGATTGAAATTCCGCGTCGTGCGGCGATAAATGAGATTCCCCATCGCGTCGCCTTTCCACGCCTTGATGAACGCGAAGTCCGCGCGCAGCCCGCGCTCGAGCACGTACTCGCGCCCGTCGAACGTGCGCGTCTCCTTCCCATCGGCGATCACGGTGCCGACGCCGGTCGGCGTGAAGAACCCGGCGATGCCGGCGCCACCCGCGCGAATCCGCTCGGCCAGCGTTCCCTGCGGATTGAGTTCGATCTCGATCTTCTTCTCGAGAATGAGCCGCTCGAGCAGATCGTTCTCGCCGATGTAGGTGCCGATCATTTTCCGCACCTGCATGTTTTGAAGAAGAAGTCCGATCCCGTAGTCGGCGACGCCCGCGTTGTTGCTCATCACGGTGAGGTTCTTCACGCCCGACTGCGCAAGCAGCTTGATGAGATTCTCGGGAATCCCGCAGAGGCCGAAGCCTCCCATCATGATCGAAGCGCCGTCGCGAACGCGCGCGATCACGCTTTCGGCGGTGACGAGTTTGTTCATCGAGTCACCGAACCGCGCGCCGTCTCGACCATCGTCATCGCGCCGCGCGCGCGCGCCGCGCCGCGACCTCGGCCACGATGTACGCCGCGATATCCTCGGTCGACGTGCCGGGCCCGAAAAGTTTGCCGACGCCGAGGGCCTCGAGCTTCGCCATGTCGTCTTTCGGGATGATGCCGCCGCCCGTGAGCAACATGTGATCCGCGCCCTTCGCGCGCAGCAAGTCGAGCACCTTCGGAAAGAGCGTCATGTGCGCCCCCGACAAGATCGAAAGCGCGACGACCTCGACATCCTCGTCGAGCGCCGCCTCGACAACCTGCTCGGGCGTCTGGTGAAGCCCCGTGTAGATGACTTCCATCCCCGCGTCGCGGAGCGCGCTCGCGACGACCTTCACGCCGCGGTCGTGCCCGTCGAGGCCGACCTTCCCCGCGAGGACTCGGATTTTCTTTTCCATGCGCCTCCCCTAGAAATCGTCTGCCTAGAAGAACGGTGTCTCGCGGTATTCGCCGAAAACCTTCTTGAGCGCGCCGCTCATCTCGCCGAGCGTAGCGTTCGCGCGCGCGCAATCGACGAGGAGCGGCATCAAGTTGTCCGTGCCGCGCGCCCCTTGCTCGAGCCGTTCGAGCGAGCGCGTCACCGCCGCGCCGTCGCGCGACTGCCGCACGCGTGCGATGCACTCCTTCTGCTCGTCCTCGACCTTCGCATCGATCGTCAGGAGCGGAATCTCCTCTTCGTTTCCCTCGAGATACTTGTTCACGCCGACGACGATACGCTGGCCGCGCTCGACCTCGCGCTGGTAGCGCAGCGCGGCGTCGCCGATCTCGCGCTGGAAGAAACCCTGCTCGATCGCGGGAATCACGCCGCCGAGTTCGTCGATGCGCCGGAAGTAGTCGCGCGCGCCGGCCTCCATTTCGTCCGTGAGCTTTTCGATGAAGTACGAGCCGCCGAGCGGGTCGGCGACCTTCGCGGTGCCCGTCTCGTGCGCGATCACCTGCTGCGTGCGGAGCGCGATCCGCACGGCCTTCTCCGTCGGCAGGCAGAGCGCCTCGTCCATCGAGTTCGTGTGGAGCGACTGCGTTCCGCCGAGCACCGCGGCGAGCGCCTGAAACGCCGTCCGCACGATGTTCACCTCGGCCTGCTGCGCGGTGAGCGAAACGCCCGCGGTCTGCGTGTGAAAACGCATGAGCAGCGAGCGTTCGTTCTTCGCGCCGTACTTCTCGCGCATGTCGGTCGCCCAGATGCGGCGTGCGGCGCGGTACTTCGCGATCTCCTCGAAGAACTCGAGGTGCGAATTCCAGAAGAACGAAAGGCGCGGCGCGAAGTCGTCGATGTCGAGTCCCGCGGCGAGCCCCGCCTCGACGTACGCAAAGCCGTCGGCGAGAGTGAACGCAAGCTCCTGAACCGCCGTCGAACCCGCCTCGCGAATGTGATAGCCCGAGATCGAGATCGTATTCCACTCCGGCATCGCCTTCGAACACCAACCCATCATGTCCGTGATGATCCGCATGCTCGGCCGCGGCGGATAGATCCACTCCTTCTGCGCGATGTACTCCTTGAGGATGTCGTTCTGCAGCGTTCCGCGCAGGCGTGCGACGTCGGTGCCTTGCCTCTCGGCCGTTACGACGAAGAACGCGAGGATCATCGCGGCCGGGCCGTTGATCGTCATCGACGTGGAGACATCGCCCATCGGGATGCCTTCGAAGAGGCGCTCCATATCGGCCATGGTCGAGATCGAAACACCCTCGCGGCCGACCTCGCCGAGCGAGCGCGGATCGTCGGCGTCGAGTCCCATGAGCGTCGGCATGTCGAATGCCGTTGAAAGCCCGGTCTGCCCCTGCTCGAGCAGATATCGGAAGCGCGCGTTCGTGTCGGCGGCGGTGCCGAAACCCGCGAACTGCCGCATCGTCCAGAGACGGCCGCGGTACATCGAGGCGTGGATGCCGCGCGTGTACGGGTATTCGCCCGGTTCGCCGAGCCGCGCCGCAAGACCAGTATCGGGCGCGGTGGCCGGCCCATAGACCGGGCGGAGCGGAATCCCCGAGAGCGTCGACGTCGCGGGGTCGGGTGTCGCAGCGGGGATCGCGGCTTTCGCGGGAGGATCGCTCTTCGTCTTGGCCGCGGTGTTGACCGGATTCATCGATTCTCCCTCTTGCCGTCGTCGGTTCGGTCTTTCGCAATCTCGGCTCGCGCTAGGCCGGCGATCTCGCCGGCCAGAATGCGCGCCAGGTGATAGGGCGACTCCTCGCGTTTCAGAACGCGATCGAGGCCGTCGTTCATGTGGAGCACGATTCGCGGTTCGGCGAGGGCGCTCGCGCCCACACGCTCGAGAACGCGATCCTCGACTTCGCGGCGCAGGCCCGCGCGCCGTTTCTCCGCGAGCCACGCGCCCGAGACCAGATGCGCGCGGTGCTCCTCGAGCGTCGAGTGGAGCGCATCGATCCCGGTTGCGTCGCGCGCGACGCACCGCACGACCCGCGGCGCCCAGCCGTCGCGCCCCGGATGCCCGCCGAGCATCTCCTCGAGATGATGAATCATCCGGTCCGCTCCGTCGCGGTCCGACTTGTTCACGACGAAGATGTCGCCGATCTCCATAAGCCCCGCCTTCATCGCTTGAATCTCGTCGCCCGACTCGGGTACGAGAACGACCACAACCGTGTCCGCGGCACTGACGATATCGAGCTCCGACTGACCGACGCCGACCGTCTCGATCAGGATCCGGTCCATGCCGAACGCGTCGATGAGATCGCAGACCTCGCGCGTCGTTCGCGAAAGCCCACCGAGCGAACCGCGGGTTGCCATGCTGCGCACGTAAAGCCCCGGATCCCCCGACAAATCCTTCAGGCGGATGCGGTCCCCCAACAGCGCGCCGTGGCTGAACGGGCTCGACGGATCGACCGCTACGACGCCGACGCGATTTCCGGCGCCGCGCAGCGCGCGCACGAGCCCTGCGACGAGCGTACTCTTACCCGCGCCGGGTGGTCCCGTAACGCCGACGCGAAACGCCACGCCCGCGCCGCTAAAGAGATAGTCGAGAATCGCTTCGGAGTCCGGGTGCCTGTCCTCCACGAGGGTGACAAGGCGCGCGAGCGCGTAGCGGTCGCCCGATTGGTAGGCCTCCACGAGGGTCCGGCTCGACTCGCGAAGAGTCGACGGCAGGCTCGCGCGGCGCATCTCTAAGCTCTTGTGCTGCAAATCGCGGCCAGGGTAACGCGGCGCGCCCGGCAAAGTCAATCACGCGGAGCGGTTCCCGCGAACGGATCGCCGTGTCACGCGGAGTTCGAGGTCGCGAAGGATGTCAATCAATCGCCGTATTTCTGCCTGGGACCGTGCGTTCTCAAAAAGTTTTTCCTTGCTACTCTGAGACGGCATCTGCGATTATCTATTGCGTTCTTTATGACCCGTCTCAAAATCTGATGAATAGAAGCGAGTCAGTGACGGAGTCCTCTGAGTTCCTTGAGGACCGTCCGCCCCCTCTTTCTCGTGTTTGGTTCGTGGTGGAAGTGCTCAATCCGGAAGTCACCAAACACGCATGTCGGAACTCAGCACGACAGATCGTCACTTAACAGGCTGGTGCGCCCCGTGCCCGCCGAACGGAGGAAGATCGCGATGAAACGATGTCTATTGCGTCAGCTAAGCCCCCTGTTCCTTCCGCTTTTTCTGGCCTTCGCGCTCTTCGCGATCGCGATCGACAAAGCCTCCGCCGGCGACCCTGGTCCCGATGGGAACGGTGCGTGCTGCCTTCGCGACGGCGAGTGCAAAGACACCGACTCTGAGGAGTGCGAAAAACTCGACGGAACGTTTGTCGCAGGGAGCTCCTGTGCGTTCCATCCCTGCGATCCGCCGAAGGGCGCATGCTGCCACGGTGACCTCTGCAAAGAGTTCACCGAGGCCGAATGCGAACAGAAGGGCGGCGTGTTCCAGGGCGCCGGAACGACCTGCGCGGAACAGCCGTGCGTGACGGACGGCGCCTGCTGCTTCCCTGACGGCGAATGCAAGTTCATTTCCGCGAACGAATGCGACAACGAGGGCGGCAGATACCAGGGCAACGGCGTCACCTGCGCCTCGGCGGCATGCGAGGACTACACTCAGGCGTGCTGCCTCGCCGACGGGAGTTGTGTCCAGGTCGTCCCGAGTGTCTGCGATCGCCGCGGCGGCAAGGCCGGCGGCGAAGGCACGAACTGCGACACGCATGACTGCGAGCAAGACGGCGCGTGCTGTTTCGAAAACGGCGAGTGCGCGGAGATCTCGAAGGAACGCTGCGAGCACGATGGCGGCAAGTACTACGGCGACGGCTCGCTCTGCAGCCACGTCGAATGCGAAGACCCGAAGGGTGCGTGCTGCTTCCGTGACGGATCGTGCGAAGAACTGACGAAGCAGGACTGCGAGGAGAAGCGCGGCGAGTACTACGGCGACGGCACGCTGTGCAGCCACGCCGACTGCGCGCAGCCGGAGGGCGCCTGCTGCTTCCGCGACGGTTCGTGCGAGGAACTCACGAAGGAGGCTTGCGACGAAAAGGGCGGACGGTACAACGAAGACTTTTCGCTCTGCAGCCACACCGATTGCCCGCAACCGGAAGGCGCCTGCTGCTTCGAAAACGGCGAGTGCGACGACCTGACTCGCGGTCGTTGCGAGGCCGCCGGCGGAAAGTTCAAGGGCGAGTTTACCGACTGCGCCCACACGGACTGTCCGCAGCCGAAGGGCGCGTGCTGCTTCCGCGATGGATCCTGCGAGGAGATCACGAAGTCGGAGTGTCTCGAGCGCCTCGGCGAGTACTACGGCGACGACAAGCTCTGCAGCCACGCCGTCTGCCCGCAGCCGGAAGGCGCTTGCTGCCTCCCGAGCGGCGAGTGCGTCTCCGTGATCGAAGAGCGCTGCGAAGCCGCCGGCGGCAAGTACTACGGTGACTTCTCCGACTGCGCCCACACGGACTGCCCGCAGCCGAAGGGCGCGTGCTGCTTCCGCGACGGCGAATGCAAGG
>JBJXGV010000016.1:0-13378 GCA_046160485.1 bacterium
CCGCGGCGCCGGGGCCCGAGCCGCGCGCGTTCTCCCGCGCGTTCAGCGCCGATCGCGACCGCGCGCGCTTTCCGCTCGCGGCGCGCGTCACGCTTCGCCTCGCGCTCTTCGTCGACGAGATGCCCGCCGCCGGCGCGCGCGCGCTCATCTCGTGCACGCTGTCGCAGCAGCCGCCCGACAATCAACAGGGCGTCATCAACTTTGTCGTGGGCGATGCAGAGTCGCGCGCCGCGCGCTGGTCCGCCGATTCGCTGCGCGTCGTCGAGGTGCCGATCGCGGCGCCGGCCGGCGAGTGGGTCGAGCTGCGCCTCGACATCACGCGCGAGGCCGAGCGGCTCGGCCTAGGTGGCGCCGACAATTCGCTTCGCGAGATCGAGGTCGGCCTCGAAACGCGCGACGGCGCGCGCGCGACGATCACGATCGACGACTTCGCGATCGAGGAGGAGATTCGCGGCGATTCACTGTTCGCGTGGGAGGCGGCGTTTGTCGGAGACGCGCTCGTTGCGGCGAAGTCGGATCGCGTCGCGAGCGCGCCGCATCTCGCCGATTCCGCCGCGCCGACTCCGGTCGCCGCCGACTCCATCTCGCAACTCGTCGGCGTCGAGATCTCTTACGGCGCGCACGTGAACTACTTCGGCCCCGCGCTCGCTCTTCCCGATTTCGAGCAGCACCCGAACGGCTTCGACGCGGCCGGCGCGGTCGCGTTCGCGCACGCCGCGGGCGGCCTCGCGTCGATCAACCACGTCTTCGGCACCGCCGACGAAGAGTCCGACGTCCGCGGCTCCGCAGAGGAGCGCTTCGCGCCGGTGCTCGCCGAGATGATCGCGACCCGCTGCCACGGCGCCGACCTCATCGAGATCGGCTACCCCGCGCGCGGGCTCTCGATCGATCACTTCCTCGCGCTCTGGGACTCGCTCTGGTGTGCGGGCATTCTCATCCCCGGAAACGGCGTGAGCGACTCGCACGACAACACGCTGGGCTGGCGCGACGGCAATAACTTCCTCACGTGGATCTGGGCGCGCTCGCCGAGTCGCGATGATTTACTCGCGGGCCTGCGCGCCGGCGAGATCGCGTTCGGCAATCCCGCGCTCTTCGCCGGCGACGCGATGTTCACGACGTCCGATGGCCACACGATGGGCGCGATCGTCGAGGGCGCGCGCGAGAATGACCGCCACGAGTTTCGGCTGACGCTGCGCGGCGCCGATCCGAGTTGGAACGCGATCCCCGTCGTCCGCGGTGTGCGCGGCCGCCCGATCCCGCTCGCGCCGCGCGACGGCGTCGCCGAGATCCAATTCGACGCGCCGACACCACCCGGCACGCACGTACGCTGCGAAGTCCGCGACGCCGCCGGCGCCGTGATCCTCTGCACGAACCCGATCGCGTTCGTCAGCGAGTTTCCCGGCGAAGCGAGCGCCGTACGCCGAACGCGCTGTTCTCGCTGACACGCAAAGTTGGTTCTCATAGCGCAGCAACACGTGATAGGTTGCCAAAATGCCGTTTTGCTCGCAGTGCGCACACGCACTCCCCGAGGACAGCCGCTTCTGCCAGGCCTGCGGTGCGCCTGTCGTGCCCGCGGCGCCTAGTCGATCTGCCTCGGACCTGACGAAGACTTCCGCCCAGGAAACCGTTCGCGCGGAGTCGGGCGGCCCGAGCGCTCGCTTCGAGTCCGGCACGAAGCTCGGCAGCCGATACCGCGTGGTCGCACTGCTCGGCCGCGGCGGCATGGGCGAGGTGTATCGCGCGGATGACCTGGAACTGGGGCAGTCCGTCGCGCTGAAGTTCCTGCCGGAATCGCTTGCGCGGAGCGCCGAGGAGTTGTCGCGCTTCCGCGGCGAGGTGCGGGTCGCGCGGCAGATCGCGCATCCCAATGTTTGTCGCGTGTACGACATCGGCGAGGCGGACGGCCACGTCTTCCTCTCGATGGAGTACATCGACGGCGAAGACCTCGCGTCCGTGCTGCGCCGATTGGGCCGGCCATCCTCCGAGAAGGCCATGGAGATTGCGCGGCAGATTTGCCTCGGGCTCGCGGCGGCGCACGAGTCCGGAATGCTCCATCGCGATCTGAAGCCCGCGAACATCATGATCGACGGCCGCGGCCGCGTGCGCATCACGGACTTCGGGCTGGCCGGGCTTGCCGATGAGTTGGCGCGCGAGGTCGGCGTCGTCGGGACGCCCGCGTACATGGCGCCGGAGCAGCTCGCGGGCGGGCGCGTCTCCGTGCGCAGCGATCTGTACGCGCTCGGCCTCGTGCTCTACGAAATCTTCACCGGCAAGCGCGTGTTCTCCTCGACGAATATCGCCGAGCTGAAGCAGATGCACGAGTCGGGGTCGGTCACGACGCCGTCCTCGCTGGTTCGAGACCTGGACCCGGCGGTCGAGCGCGTCGTCCTGCGCTGCCTCGAGAAGGACCCCGAGCTGCGGCCGCCCTCCGCCTACGCGGTGCTGGGTGGATTGCCGGGCGGGGATCCGCTCGCAGCGGCCATGGCCGCGGGCGAGACGCCGTCGCCCGAGCTCGTCGCCAACGCGGCCGATCGCGGAAGTCTCTCACCGTTGGCCGCGATGGCGTGCGTCGCTGGCGGGTTGATCGGCATCGCGATCTGGGCCGGCGTCCTGAGCCCGGGCTTCCGAGAGCTGACGCAGCCGACACAGATCCTCTCCGTCCGCGCGACGGACATCCTCGAGAAGACGGGCAGTTTCGACGAGTTGCCAGGCCACACCGCGGAGGGATTCGATCGGAACTACGCACACCTCGAACACCTTCGCGAGAACAAGGAGAAGCGCGCGGATGGCCGGAGTGCGATCTACTTCTGGCGCCGCTGGAGTCCGCGGTCGCTTCAGGCGAGCAGCATCCACAGCGAAGTCGTCTACGTGAACGACCCGCCGCTGCTCGCGACGGGCCAGGCCCGGGTGCTCCTGGATCCGGAGGGCCGCCTCGTCGGGTTGGAATCGTTTCCGTCGGACACGCTGCTCGCCGCACCGGCCCGAACGCTCGACTGGAATGTGTTGTTCGAGGCCGCGGGGTTGGATCCCGCCACCTTCGCGCCGGCGGCGCTTGTGCGCCCCATCCCCGCGACTTGCGACAGTTCGGCCGCGTGGACCGGGCCACTGCCGTGGGCGAACGCGGAGGCCGTGACGTTACAAGCCGGCGCGTCGCGCGGCCGCCTCGTTTACTTTACGGTGGTCCACGATTGGGGCGCGTCGACGGCCCCGTTGGAACTAAGCGCCGAGGAGCCCGTAACCGCTCTGCACTGGAGCGACTTTCTGCTGTTCACGCTTCTGTCGGGAGCGGCCAGCGTCTACTTTGCCACCCGGAATCTCAGGCTCGGGCGCGGGGACCGAAAAGGGGCCACGCGCATCGCGGTGTTCGTGTTCGTGATGAACATCCTCGAGTCCGCGTTCACCACGCGCCTTTCCGAGGACGGCCTGCTCAGCGTGGGTATGGATTGGATGAACGGCTTCGCGTTCGGGCACTCGCTGATGCACGCGGTCGTCATGTGGTTCGCCTACGTCGCGCTGGAGCCGTACGTCCGGCGGCTTTGGCCGCGGTTGCTCGTCTCGTGGGCACGCCTGGTCTCGGGCAGACCGCGCGACCCTCTCGTGGGCCGCGATCTCCTGATCGGCGGCGTCGCCGGCATCGTGATGATGGCCGCAAGCGCCGTGGTGCACTTCGCCGCGGTGCGCTTCGGGTCCGGCACGGTCAGCCCGTTGGTCTCGAGTAGCATGCTCGCGTCGGTCGCGAGCCTCGCGAACACCGGCTTCGGCCTGGCGTATGGCGGCTCGGTGTGCGTGCTCGACTCCCTCAATATCCTCGTCCTCGTCCTCGTGCTGCGTCTTCTGCTGCAGCGGACCTGGCCGGCGGTGCTCATCGCTGCTCTCCTCCGCGCCGGGTCCATGGTGTTCGCCGGCGCTGCCACCGAGGGCTGGTTGGTCGTCGGCCTCAACGCGCTGATCTTCTATGGGGGCGGGATTTTTCTGGTGATGCGCTTCGGCCTGCTGGCGGGCGCGACCGGAGCGTTTGTCACCATTGTCCTGGGGGCGGCCGTTGCCACGCTGGACCTCTCCTCGTGGTATGCGAACCGCGCGCTCGTGCCCATGGCGCTTTTGGTCGGGATTCTGATCTACGGCGCCGCGCACGCCCTCGCGGGGAAGTCGATCTTCGGGGATCCGCTGAAGGACGCGCCGGGGCGGTAGGGGGCTGCGGGTTCGGACGTCGTGGCCGTCGCGGTTCACGTTCCGCCGCTCGTTGAAGGCTTCGAGTTCCAGTGCGTTTACTCCTCCGCAGAGTTGCCGAGGCCATCCGGTTTCTTGAGCGCCTTCTTTTCTTCCGAGGCCAGGCGCCGTTCGACTCGCTTCACATCCTCCACGGCGGGGAGCGTCTCGGGACGAATGCCACGTTCAAGCAGCGTGGCTCTCACGGCCTCGTTGTTCGCTACGTGTTCGCTCGAAATCGCGGCTTCGTTCGTCATGTCGTGCTCGCGAGCGTTGAAGATCGTGATCTCGGTCGCGAAGTCCTTGGCCTTGAGAACGATCGTCGGAGCAAAGTCGGCCAGGGGGCGATTGTTCGGCACCTTCCAGTGGGCTTTCATGGCCAGCGTGCTTTTGCCGAAGAGCGCGAGGTCGCCCTTGCTGCGGATGAGGGCGAAGCTTTCACTCCCGCCGGTCTGCTCGAAGATGACTTCGGAAAGTTCCTTCTCCGTAAGGCTGAGTTTCCTTCGGGCCGAGACGCGCTCGGCTTCGAGTAGACGCTGCTCGATAAGCTCCGCGCGACGCGTTTGTACCGCGAAGTAGGTCTGCGCGAAGGCGATTTCCTGCTTCCGCGGGTCGCCGTTCTGGGCGATCAGGTAACACGCGTAGCGCGTGAGCATGATGTCGTCGATCTCGCGTTGACTGCCGGAACCGAGGTCGACCATTTTGTTGACGTCAACAAAATGGTCGGCAACGTGGTGGCCGGAGCCTTCGCAGGCGGTTCTTGCCTTGGAAATCGCAGCGTTGAAATTGCGCCACTCCTCATAGCCGAGGAGGTGCTGCAGATCGCGGGCAAGCCAATATTCCACGCCGCCCTCGGTCTGCTGAGCGTGGGCCTCGAAGTTGGTCATGAGTGTTCGGACGAGTTCAGTTTTCATGCTTCGTGGATCTCCCGGACTTTCTTCGCGGTCGTCGTCAGCCCGCGCGCGACGGCATGGCGTAGGGTGTGAGCAAGTTGCGTTCCGCGGCGACATTCACAGCAACAACTTCCTCACGTGGACTTGAGCACTCGCCGAGTCGCGCGGACTTGCTTGCGGACCTTCACGCCGGCGAGATCGCCTTCGGCGATCCCACACTCCTCGGTAGTGACGCGACGCTCACGACGAGCGACGGACACACGACGGGCGCGGTCGTCGAGGGTGATCGCAAGAATGACCGGCACAAGTGTTGGCTGACGCTGCGCGGCGCTGAGTCGTCGTGGGTTGCGATCCCCGTCGTGCGACGTGTGCGCAGCCGCCCGATTCCGCCCGCGCGGGGCGACGGCGTCGCCGAGATCTGGTTGGACGCGCCGGCGCCGCCCGGTACGCACGCGCTGCGAAATGCGCGAGGTCACAAGCGCCGTGATCCTCTGCACGAATCCGATCGCGTTCGCCAGCGCTTGATGTTCGACAGCGGTCTGGCCACCGATCGGCCTGGCGTCGATTACTCGCTGTAATCAGTAGGAGCCTCTATGGCGTGCGTCGGCTCGTCCCCTTGAGGATGTGTTCGAGATGAAAGCGTAGTGACCGGTCCTCAATCTGATCAAGAAGGTGCTGATGAAGCTCGCAGGGCAGCGATAGGAAGCGATGCATCAAGACTCTCTCCGCTTGGTCGATCGATATTCCCTGATCCTTCGATCCCTCAAGGAGCACTTTGTCGGTCGCGTCACGCAATGTGATCTTTGAGTGAAGATAGGAGTTCCTGCGCCGACATAGACGCGACAGCCCTTCGTAGAGCGCTCCAGACGTTGGAAAAACGTAGGCCGGCAGGAAGGACTGAGGGCCCAGAGTCCACTTGTGCCTTACGTCGGCTCGCTCGAGTAACGGAAAGAGGTCACCCTTCCCTACGTGAGCAAGCCCAAGCGCTAGCGCTGCGTTGATTGTGGCCTCCACCAACGCATGCGCTACTACGGTGATCTCGATTACTTCGACGGCGAACGATTCGAGAAACCCGTCGAGAGACTGCATCTTCTCCGACCGACAGCTGGATATCTGCCCATCGACGAAGTTCGCCAAGTCTTCGTCGGACATTTCAGGATTGAGAGGACGCATTTGGTCCCACAGTCGCTGCCGTTCGTGCTGGAATGCCGCGATCGGAAACGGCTGGAACTCATCCATCTGCGACTCCAGCTGCGCGAGGGACTTGGCATGCGCAGCCAACGCGAGTTCAATGAACCAGTATTGAGCAGTATGGCTTTGCAAATCAGCTACCCTGCGACGATTGGAGTCCAGGAATGCGGTGGAACAACGGCGGAGCCGATTGGTATTGCGCGGACGGACAGCGAGGTGGGATGGGTCGGCAACGCATTGCGGCGTTCAACCGTCGCCGAAACGAGAGGCGACAGCACCTCACGAGATAACGGGTCAAGTTCTACCGGCGCATCGCCGGACTCCACGGGATGTCAGCGACGCCGGCCGCCGCGTTCGCGCCGCGGGCTAGCACGAACAAGAGATCCGAGAGCCGATTGACGTAGACAATGACGTTCGGCGCGACCGGCTCGTCGGCGGCAAGCGCGACGATCGCGCGTTCGGCGCGACGGCAGACGGTGCGCGCGAGGTGGAAGTGCGCCCCGAGCGGCGTGCCGCCGGGGAGGATGAAGCTCGAGAGCGGCGCGAGGCTTGCGGTCGTCGCATCGATGACGCGCTCGAGGCGCGTGATGTGCGCGCGGCCGATCGGCGCCACCGACGCGCGCACGCCCGGCTGCGTCGCGAGCTGCGCGCCGACGACGAACAAATCCGACTGAATCCGCGCGAGCAGCTCGTCGAGCGCGGTGGCGAACGAGTGCCGTCGCGGGCCGCGCGCCTTCGCCCCTGCGGGCTCGGTGTCCGGCCAAATGGGCGAGCGCGCAAACTCCGCCCGCACCACCCCGATCACCGCGTTCAGCTCGTCGATCTCGCCATACGCCGCGATCCTCGGGTGACTCTTCGGAACGCGAAGAGGACCGAGGAGTCCTGTGACTCCCCGGTCCCCGGTCTTGGTGTAGATCTTCACGATCGTCGCGCCGCGCGCCCGACTCGGCCGGCGATCACGAGCAGCCGAAAACCGATCCGCAGTTCGGGCATTTGTAGCACGCGCCGTTGCGGACCATGATCGAGCCGCACTCCTGGCACGCGGGCGCGTCGGCTTGGCGCTGGAACGTTTGCTTCTCGCGCGCCTCGATGTCGGTCAGGACGGCGTTGAACGAGAGGACACGCTCCGCAGTCGCCAGGCGCGACGAACTACTCGGGCCGACGTCGACGCTGAGGAGAATGTCGCTCGCCAGCCATCCGGCCGTCGGCGCGGTGGCGGTGGCTGTGTCGGACGCCCGTGCCGGCTCACGATCCGTCTCGGCCCAGATGTCGTGACGGCCCGTCGCTGGGGCCGCTGTCTGCGCCGGCGCGGCGTGATGCCCGCCGTTGCCGCCGCGTTCGCCGTTGCTTGCGCCGCCATTGCCGCCGCCCTTCCCGGCGTCGGCCACCGCCGCGCGCGGAGCCGTTGCCGGCGCCGCCGCCGACGTCACCGCCACGCGCCGCTCGACCTCGGACCCGTCGACCCCATCATCCGCCGTGATAACCCGGCTCCCCGCCGCATTCTTATCCGCGAGGAACTTGAGCGAGAGCCAACGGAAGATGTAATCGAGTACCGACTTCGCGATCGGCACCTCTTTGTTGTTCGTAAAGCCCGACGGCTCGAAGCGCATGTGGGAAAACTTCGTGCAGAGCACCTCGAGCGGCACGCCGTACTGGAGCGCCATCGACACCGCGGTCGCGAAGCCGTCCATGAGCCCGCTCACGACGCTGCCTTCCTTCGACATCGTGATGAAGACCTCGCCGGGCGTGCCGTCTTCGTACATGCCGACGGTGATGTAGCCCTCGTGGCCGCCGATCGAGAACTTGTGCGTGATCGCGGTGCGCTCGTCGGGGAGACGGCGGCGCGCGGGGCGCGCGGCCACGGCTGCGCGCACCTCGTCCTGCACGACCTCGGTCGGCGACGCCGTCGAGAGCGGCTGCGTGCGCTTCGAGCCGTCACGGTAGACCGCGATCGCCTTCAGCCCGAGCCGCCACGCCGCCATGTACGCCTCTTCGATCTCCTTCGGCGTTGCGTCGGTCGGCAAGTTCACCGTCTTCGAGATCGCGCCCGAGATGAACGGCTGCACGACCGCCATCATCTGCACGTGGCCCATGTAGTGAATGGTGCGCACGCCGTGAATCGGCTTGAAGGCGCAGTCGAACACCGCGACGTGATCTTCGTGAAGTCCCGGCGCGCCTTCGATCGTTTCGTGCGAGTCGATGTAGTCGATGATCTCGGTGATCTGGTTCGGGCTGTAGCCGAGCTTGCGGAGCGCCTCGGGCACCGTGCCGTTGACGATCTTGAGCAGGCCGCCGCCGACGAGCTTCTTGTACTTCACGAGCGCGATGTCCGGCTCGATGCCCGTCGTATCGCAGTCCATCATGAAGCCGATCGTGCCGGTGGGCGCGAGCACCGTCGCCTGCGCGTTGCGGTAGCCGAAGCGGGCGCCGAGCGAGAGGCACTCCGCCCACGTCTCCTCGGCCGCGTCGACGAGACCGCACGGCGCGTGCGCGCGATCGATCGCCTTCACCGCGTCGGCGTGCTTCTGCATGACCGCGAGCATCGGCTCGCGATT
Source organism: bacterium (assembly GCA_046160485.1). GTDB lineage: Bacteria > Orphanbacterota > Orphanbacteria > JBJXGV01 > JBJXGV01 > JBJXGV01. The sequence continues at coordinate 8,849 of JBJXGV010000016.1, forward strand.
GCGGTGGTAGCCGGGGAACGGCCCGATCTGCCGCGCGATCTCGGCGGACTGCTTGTATCCCGCGCCCGTCATGATCGCCGTGATCGCCGCCGCGTACGCGCGTCCCTTGTCCGAGTCGTACGGGAGCCCGTTCGCCATGAGGAGCGCGCCCAGGTTCGCGTAACCGAGGCCGAGCGGGCGGTAGTCGTGGCTGTTCTCCGCGATCGCCGGCGTCGGGTACGACGCGTTGCCGACGAGGATCTCCTGCGCCGTGATCATGATGCCGCACGCGTGCCGGAACGAATCGACATCGAAGTCGGCCGTCTCGGTGCGGAACTTCATGAGATTGAGCGACGAGAGATTGCACGCCGAGTCGTCGAGGAACATGTACTCGGAGCAGTTGTGGACCATGAGGCCGTTCGCGACGAAGTGGTGCGTGGCGTCCTCGGTGAGATCGAAGACGGCCTCTTCGCCCAACAGTTCGATCGACTCGACCTCGTCGGACATTTCATCGCGATAGACGCCGACGGATTCGTTGAGCTCGCGCAGCGCGTCTGCCTTCGGGCTCGCGGCGTGGAAGCCGATCTCGCGCTCGAAGATCACGCGCGACGAGCGGCTGATGCGCAGGCTGTGCATCTGCACGACCGGGTACTCGCGCGCGCCGCCGCGGCCATCGGGCATCACGGTGAGCGCGGTCCCTTCCGCGCGCCGGTTCTCGTAGAGCTTCGACTTGATTCCGAAGCCCAAGAGAAGGAGCTGCACCTGGCGGAGCAGGTCGACCGCACACGAATCGAGGCTGACGTACTGCGACTTGTCGCCATAGTTCGCGACGGTGCCGTCGGCGGTGAAGAGCCCGCGCAGAAGCGCGGCGACCGAGCGGCGATCGAGGTCGTACACGGCGTCAGTGAAGCGCTTGCCGAGGCTGCCCGCATCGAGAACCGCGAACTCGGTGAAGATGTCGACGACCGGCTGCGATGAGAACGCGAGACGCGCGCCCGTCTGTCCGACCGAGACCGCGACGTCGTCGCCGCGCCCGACCGCGCCGACGGCCCGGCGCTCGCGCTTTTCTTCGTTCACGCACGAGGCGATCGCTTCGAGCACGCCCGCTTCGTTCGCCGCCATCGTGAGCGTGATGATTTCCTGCGTGCGCTGGCCGTGGCGCGAGCGCGACAGGCAGCCATCGCCGACCGCGACACCCGCCGCCGTCGCGAACGCTTCGCTGAGCATCGTGCGCCCGAACCCCGGTCCCTGCAGCTCGAGCTTATCGCCCGCCTTCAGATCCTTTGCGGCGACATCGCCCCGGTCGAGCGTCCACACCTTGTGATCTTCGGTGAGGCGAAGCTGGAATCCCGACCGCGTGCGGAGCCGAAGAACGGGCTTCACGCCGGTGGGGAAGATCTGCGTGACGTGGTGCGGCTGGCCGTCGAGGCCGATGACGCGCGCCGTCTTGCCGACGAGCGAGTCGATGCGCCGCCACCCTTCCGTCGTCGCCACGAGCGTATCGCCCGTGACGCACGGGTTCGACGCGTTGATGCGCCCCGTGTTCGACGAGGTGTGCCACGCGTTGACGGTCGTGTCGAACTGCATGCCGGGATCGCCGCAGATGTGCGCGCTCTCGGCGATCATGCGCATCACGTCGCGCGCGCGCAGCGTGTTGACGACCTGGCCGGTCGTGATCGAGCGCGTCTGCCAATCTTCGTCGGCGACGACCGCCTGCATGAACTCGTCCGTCACGCGCACCGACGTGTTCGAGTTCTGGAAGAAGACGCTCGAGTACGCCTCGCCCGTGATCGAGCCGTCGTAGCCGGCGTTGATCAGCGTCCACGCCTTCTTCTCTTCCTCGGCCTTGCAGTTGATGAACTCGACGACGTCCGGGTGATCGATGTTGAGGATCGTCATCTTCGCGGCGCGGCGCGTCTTGCCGCCCGACTTGATGACGCCGGCGAACGCGTCGTAACCCTTCATGAACGAAACCGGTCCCGAAGACGTGCCGCCGGACGAGAGGCGCTCGCGCGAGGAACGGATCGTCGAAAGGTTGGTGCCGGTGCCCGAGCCCCACTTGAAGAGCATCCCCTCGACCTTCGCGAGGGTGAGGATCGACTCCATGTTGTCGGCGACGGAGTTGATGAAGCAGGCGGAGCACTGAGGCTTCGCTTCGAGCCCGACGTTGAACCAGACCGGGCTGTTGAACGCGGCCATCTGGTGGACCAGGAGATGGCAAAGCTCGTCGTGGAAGGCGTCGCTATCGTCGCGGGTCGCGAAATAACCGCCGCGCGTTCCCCACTCGGTGATCGTGTCGACGACGCGCGAGATCACGGTACGCAGGCTGCGCTCGCGCTCGGGCGAGCCGAGCGGACCGTGGAAGTACTTCGAGACCGCGACATTGGTCGCCATCTGCGACCAGAACGTCGGGAACTCGACGTCCCGCTGCTGAAAGATGATCTCGCCCTTCTCGTTGCCGATCGTCGCGTCCCGACGCTCCCACTCCAAGAGATCGTACGGATGCGCGCCGGCCTTCGTGAAGCGCCGGCCGATCGCCAGACCCTTGCTCGCGGAACCCCGCGACGCTGGTGATGCAACAGGTCCGTCGATCCGCCCGCCCGAGGCTTCGTTCCCTCGCATAAAAACTCCCCTCCCATCCGGATTGTGCCCTTGCAAATCTATGGAAATCCGATTTTTGCTTGAGGGAGAACAGATAGGGGAAGACCCGGGCGGATGTCGAAACCTGGTTGTCGATCGTGGCCCGCGGTCCGGGAACAACGGCAAAACTAAGATCAGCTACCACAAGATGTTGGGAGCCGGGGTCCGCCTGTTCCCCAATATGTTCTACCGGGCGCGGACGTTAAACCCGGCATTTAGGGGTGTCAAAGAAAAAATTGTGCTCGCTTCAGAATGTCTCGTAAAGCATTGTGAATTAAAGAATAAAAAAATGCTCGTGCTCGCGCGCGTCGCTGCGCCGCGTCACGTCACGGGATTGTCACGGATTCGTAACGTTTATTTTTGCAATGCTTTGTAGGTGAGGACGCTCGATTGCGCGTTTCGCGTTGCGGCAATCAGATTCTGTTCGCGTAACGCGTTGCGAAATTGGCTATTACGGGCGAGTGTTCAGAATTGCCGCGCGCGCGCTGAAACGGCGTTGCGTATGGGGGCCGCTTCGGGCGGGTCTAGCGGGAAGCGATCGAGGTTTCCGCCCAGCGGACGAGGTCGGGAAGGCCCGGAAGAGAGCCGGCGGGCGCAATCCCTCCCCAGAGGACGGCCAGCGCGAGGAGCACGAGCACGGTGCGGAGCGCGAAGCCGCGCACGATGGCGACCGGCTCGCGTTCGGGCTTCATGTACATCACGACGATGAGTCCCAAGTAGTAATAGAGAGACAAAGCGCTGTTGAGGACGCCCCAGACGACGAGCGGCGTGAGCCCTTGCGCGACGGCCTCGCGAAAGAGCATGTACTTCCCGAGGAAGCCCGCGGTCGGCGGCACGCCGGCCAGAGAGAGCATTGCCACAGCCATCACGAGGGCGATCGCCGGGTTCCGCCGCGCGGCACCGGCGTACGAGTCGATGCGCGTGCGTTCCTCCGTGCTGGCCTCCCGCTGGTTGCCGAGCGCGATCACGACGCCGAACGCGGCGAGGTTCGTGACCGCGTAGGCGAGCAGGTAGTAGAGGATGGGCGCGGCGTCGCCGAGCCCGCCCGCTCGCCGCGCGGCCGCGATCGCGGCGACGCCGACGAGCAGGTAGCCCGCGTGAGCGATCGACGAGAACGCGAGCATACGTTTGACGTTCGGCTGCGTGAGCGCGCCGAGATTGCCGACGGTCATCGTGATGATCGCGAGCACCGAGAGCGTCGGCGTGAGATCAGGAAGGCCCGGGGCGCCGGCCGCGGCCCACACGAAGCGCAGGAGCGCGCCGAACGCGGCCGCCTTCACCGCGGTCGCCATGAACGCGGTCACCGGCGTCGGGGCGCCCTCGTACACGTCGGGCGTCCACATGTGGAACGGCACCGCCGCCATCTTGAACGCAAGCCCGGCAAACACGAACACCAACCCGAACAGCTGCCCCATCGACAGCCCCGCGCCAAATGCGCGCGCGATCCCCTCGAACGCCGTCGTGCCGGTGAAGCCGTAGACCAAGCTCATCCCGTAGAGCAGGATGCCGCTCGCCAGCGCGCCGAGCACGAAATATTTGAGCCCCGCCTCGACCGAGCGTTCATCGTTGCGCGCGAAACTCGCGAGCACATAGGCGGCGAGGCTGTTGAGTTCGAGGCCGATATAGAGCGTGATCAGGTCGGTTGCGGATACCATGATCCCCATGCCGGTCGCAGCGAGGATGACCAGCACCGGATATTCGGCGCGCATCGCGCCCATTTTTTCGAGCGCGGGAGGGGCAATGACCAGCGATATGGCGGCGGCGATGTAGATCAATATCTTGGCAAAGCTGCCGAAGCTATCGGCGCGGTAGAGGCCGTCGAAGGCATCCGTCGATGTCCCGGCGCAGAAGGTCGTCGCGGCAAAAACCGCCGCGCCGACCAGCGCGGCGACGCTCAAGATGCTGACCAGC
>JBJXGV010000017.1:0-60167 GCA_046160485.1 bacterium
CAATCGCATCCGGCGCGCCGACGGTCGCCATCGCGCGGAACGAACGGATCATCCCGATCACGGTGCCGAGCAGGCCGATCATCGTTGCGATCGACGCGATCGTGGAGAGCGCGATCAGATTGCGTTCGAGCACCGGCATCTCGAGCGCGTTCGCTTCCTGGATCGCGCGCCGCGTCTCGGCCATGCGGTGATCGGGCGAGCCCGCGCGCGTTCCCGTGTCGTGGAAGCGCTCGAGACCCGCGCCGACCACGTTCGCGAGCGCGCCGCCCTGGCGCCGGCAGACCTCGATCCCGCGCGGCACGTTCCCCGCGCGCAGACTCTCGTTCAAGTCCTCCGCGAACGCGCGCACGTTGCGCCCGCCTTGCAGGCGCCGCAGCGTCAAAAGCCGCTCGACGATCAGCGACACCGCCACGATCGACAGCGAGATGAGCACCGGCACGAGCAACCCGCCCATCTTGATGTACTCCGGCAACGCGAACTGATAAATCCCGAACCCCGCCGCCACCGAACACGACAGCAGCACCATGAAAAATGTCGGACTCATGATCGTGGGTCTCCTCTCCCGTTTACGCGAGCGGCATGAAAGACAAAATCGGAAATGAAAAACTCAAGGGTGCGACGAATCAGGGCGCGATACCTTCGCGGCGTTCCCTGCTGGGAGCGCGCCGAGTCCGACCGGATCGAGCAGAGAGAATTCAATGGGCCGCGCGATGCAGAGCGCGACGGGAAGCTGCGCGCGATTCGCGACATCGCGCCACGACGGCGCAAGCAGCGATGACAGCACGCCGTCGAGACGCGCACGCTCCATTGGCGAGACGAAGAGCACCTGCGGAAGCGGCACCTCGCCCTCGATCGTGATTTCATCGAGCGTTCGCTCGGTTTTCTCCCCAGCGCCCGCCGCCGGCAGCGGCAGCGCGATCGCCAACGCGCACATCGCGGTCTTCCAAAGCGCACCGCGTCTCTTCGATCCATTGCCCTTCATCGCCATCCTCCTCCGTGACACGTTCGAGTAGATCGGCCCAGGCTTGCTCGCCGCGTTCGTAGAATTCCGCGCTCTGTTTCTCGAGCATTTCCTCGTACGACACGCGCGCATCGTCGCTGAGTCCGGCCGGCCGCTCGCTTGCTTGCAGGGCGTCGCCGAACTCGACGAGGAGCCCGCCGATGCGATACGCCGCGGCGCGATCCCACGGCGGCGCCGCGTGCGCGGCACATTCGCGGTAGGTCTCGAGCGCGCGTGCCAGGAGCGCCTTCTTGATTCCGACCGACGCCGCGATCGGCTGCGTGAGGCGCACGGCCGCGCACGCCTCGCGAGCTTCCTCGGCGATGAGATACGCCGTTCGCGCGAGGAGCTCGCGGTCTGCGCGATCGGGCTTTTCAGCAGCGAGCGCCAGATACGCGCCCAGCGCGGAGGAACCGCCGTTCGCGCTCGCGTCGCCGCGAAGGATCGCGGAGACGGAGAGCGTTGCGCTCGCAAGCCGCAGCTCGCGGTACGCGCGCGCGCCGCGGATCTCGAACACGGCCCCTTCGTCGTCCGGGAACGTCGCCAGATATACGTCGTCGAGCGAATCGGCGGAAATCGTGTCGCGCGCCGCAGCGAGAAGCGCGCCGGCCCTGCGAAGAGCCCCGCGCGCGTCTGGGCTCTCGCGATCGCTCAGCGCGAAGCTGGCGAGCGCCGCGGAAGCCGCGCGCGCATCGCCCGCGCGCTCGAGCGCCGCCGCCGACGCAAGCCGCGCGTCTTGCACGAGCTCGCTCGCGGGATAACGCACGCTCAAATCGCTCCACGCCGCGACAGCGCTCGCGGGATCGGACGCCGCGTCGAAGAGCAGCCCTGCCTGGTAGAGCGCGCGATCGGCCTCGACACACGCGGGCCAGTTCCGCGCGAACTCGACGAAGCGGCGAGCGGCCTCGTCGGGCGCGATCTCGCCCTTGCGCTGCGAGGCATCGATCTGCAGAAACTCCGCGCGCGGGATCATGGGACCGAGTTCGGCGCGGATCGACTCGGGTTCTGCCTGTGCGAGGACGAGCGCCTCCTGATACGCGCGCGCGGCCTCGTCGAAACGCTCCGCCTCGAAGAGCGCGCGGGCGCGAAGGCGCGCGCCGAGCGGCGTGCGCGCATCCGACGCGCCGAACGCGAGAAACGATTCGAGGAGCGCCGCCGCGCGCGCGTTCCAAACGTGAACGAGCGCGATGTCGGCGGCGCGCCAGAGCGCGTCGCGCGCGCGCGCCTCGCCGCCGCGCCGGGCCGCGTACGCCTCGGCCGCGTCGATGCACGCTAGCGCGAGCACGCTATCGCCGCGAACGGTCGCCCTCGACAATTCGCCCGCCGTCGCGAGCACGGCGTCGCCGGCGGAAGCGCGCGCGGAAAGTTGTTCCGACCGAGACGACTCGTACCACTGATCGCGGATCCCGACGACCCGCCACGCCGCTTCTTCCGCGATGGCCGCGGAGCCGGAGCGCGCCGCCGCCTCCGCGTGCTCGAGAGCGCGCGCGAATTCGCCCAGGCTCGACGCGGCCATCGCCGCGTTGAGCCGCGCCGGCGGGACCGCAACCGCGTCCGGCCACGTCGCGACGAGGAATTCGTCGATCCGCAGCGCCTCGCGCCATGCGTCGCGGTCGCTCGACGAGGCGGCCTGTCGGTGGTGATAACGCGCGACGTCCTCGCACATCGCGATCGCGAAACTGGCGGCGGCATCGCGCAGCGAATCGGACGCGTTCGCGCTGCACCACGCGCCGGATGGCGCGAATCGCTCCGCGGCCGCAAGGCGCACGCGGCGCGCGTCGGAGGCGCGGTTGGCAAGCTCCAGCGTCTCGATCCAATGCGCCGCCGCGTCGAGTGCGCCGGGACTCTCCGGGTATCGCGCGAGCCAGATCGAGTCGGCGGCACAAGCGGCGGAGAACTGGCTAAAGCGCGCGAGCGTTTCGGAAAGCCGCGAAAGCGTCTGCTCTTCGCCGTGACGCGCGCCAACGGGATGGAAGATGTCGGCGAAGACACGGCCGCCGCCCGCGCGCGCGAGCGCGGTGACGAGATACTCCTCCGACTCGGCGCGCAGATCCGCAAGCGCCGGGGCCGCGTCGCCCGCATAGAGATCGAGAAGGTCGCGGAACGCGAGCGCCGCGTCGCGGAAGCGCTCTTCGCGGAAGCGCGTCCATCCGAGCTTGTAGAGCGCGATCGCGGCGCGTTCGCGCGAGTCGCCATCGACCGCGCGCGCGTACGACTCCGCCGCGCCGGAAAGATCGCTCGCGGCGAACGCGTCATCGCCGAGACGCAAGTACGCCTCTTGGCAGTACCGCGAGCGCGGAAAGTCGGCAACGAGATTGCGGAAGTACCGCGACGACCCGGAGTCGCCCTCCTCCGACAAGAGTACACCCATGTTGAAGAGGACGGCGTCACGCCGCGGGAAATCCCACGCGTCGTCGTCGAGGGCCGCGTAGATTTGGAGCGCCTCGCCTCGGTCCTGCGGCGTACGCGACTCCGCGAGGCGTTCCGCGAGACGGAATCGCGCGTCGTCACGCGCCGGAGAGTCGGGGTAGCGCCAGAGGAACTCGCGGAAGCGTGCCCGCGCGTCCGCGTCGAGCGCGTCCGCGTGCGCGCGCGCCTCGGGCCGCGACGGGTCCGCCGCCGCGCGCGCGACCTCGAAGCCGAACTCACTCGCGGCCACCGCGCGCCCGTAGGCGATCCCCTCGCCTTCGCGCGCGATCTCGATTGCTGCCGACGCCAGCGCGACACGCGCGGTTTCCCCAACGACGCGAGCCGTAACGTCTGCCTCATTCGCGGCCGCGAGGCTGCACGCACTCGCGTCCGCCCGCAATGCGACGAGCATGGCGTCGCTTCCGATCGCCGCGAAGCGCTCGTCGATGAGAGCGCGAAGCGCCGCGCTGGACGCGATCGCGCCGCCGGCGCGCGAGGCGAGGGCCGCGATCTCGCGGCGCAACGCCGGCGCCCAGAGCGTTCGGAACGACTCGGCGAACCAACCGGTCGTGTTCGCTGCGATCGCGCTCGCGGCCGTGCGTTCGTCGCCCGCGAGGTGCGCCTCCTCCCGAAGCAGCGAGTCCGCCAGATCGATTTCGGTCCGCGCGGAGCTCCCGCCTGCCCACGCGCGTTGGCCGGCGTGCGCGTACGCGAGACCGGCTCCGATCGCTGTCGCGCGCTCGGCGCGGCGATCGATTTCTCCGGCGCGCGCAACGCACTCCGCTTCGAGCGCCCCGCAGAGAGCTTCGACTCGCAAGAGCGCGGCCTCCGCGCGCAGATCGAGCGCGGCCAGCGCCCTCGACGCGGCGTCGATCGCCTCCGCCGACGCATCCACGTCTCGCCTCCCGCGCAGGAAGTGATCGCTTAAGCGAGCGGCGTGCGCCTCTGCCGCAGCGAGGCGTTGCATCGACTTGCTGCTCGCGACCTGCGATGCGCGCAGATCGTCCGCGGCCTGCGCGCGCGCAATCAGCGCCTCCGGACTCAGGGGCGGAAACGCCTGCGCATCGGCGAGCGCGTCGCCGCGCCGCAGATATTCCGCCCCGCTCGGCATCGCGACCTCGAACCGCGTCCGAAGATCGATCGCCGAGACTTCTTGCTCGCGCGCGAGCGAATGGAACGGCGCGCCGTCGAACACGAGAACCGTCGTTGCGAGCGGCTCCGCGCCCCAAGGGTCGAGGGACGGATCCGCGACGCACTCCGCCGCGATGCGCTGGATCGCCGCCTCGTCCGATTCCCAGCGCAGCGCAACATCGCGAAACGCCGAGTCCGCGTCCGCCCAGCGCCCTTCTTCGAGCGCAAGCGCGGCGAGCCGGCGAGCGGAGGCACGCTGGGTTTGCGCGTCCACGTTCCGCACGAGGTTTCGCTCGAGGAGATCACGGCCTTCCGCAACCTGGCCGTTCTCGATGAGACGCGATCCGAGGATCAGACGCGCGCACGGCGCGAAGAGACTCGTCGAATCGACACGCGCAAGAATCGCCTCGATGGAATCCGCGGGCGGCGGCTGACTATGGGTTCCTCGATCGAGCGCGGCCTCGAGGGCGGCGACACGAATCGCCGCGGCGGCCGCGAGGTCGCGCGCGAGCGGCGACAGATCGCGCGACGCGGCGATCTCGCGCCACGCGGCGTCCGCGCTCTCCCCGCGCGACTCCGCCGCGAGCGCGAGCCCGTAGCGCGCAATCAGCGCACCCGGCGCAGCATCGCCTCTCCGCTCGCCCGCGCCATCGCCTTTGCCGTCGCCTTCGAGTTCGCGGCCGAGCGCGTCGCGATAACGATCCGTCTCGCTGAGAAACTCTGGCGTGCCCAGGCTGGCGGCCAGCGTCAGGCGCGCGATCGCGCCCGCCGCTGGCGATGCGGGCTTCGCGTGACGCACGCGCTCGCTCAGTGCGCTCGCGTCGTCGAGCGCGCCGAGACGTAGGTAGCCGAGCCCGAGAAGCGCGATCGCGCGCTCGGCGTCCTCGAACGCGGGCGGAGACGCCAGGAGCGTGTCGAACGGGATGTCCTCGAGAAGCTCGACGGCCGCGGAAACGTCGCCGCACCGCCAAGCGAACGCGGCTCGGCGCAGCTGCAGATCAGCCCATGCGGCCGACGGACTCAACGCGGGTCGAGGCGCGACGCCGCTCGATGCTGCCATGGACTCGGAGCCGTTCGGGCGCACCGGCGCACCGCCGACACCAAGCGCGCGCGCGTGCGGCGCACCGCCAAACTCGGCGAGAAGCGCGGCCGATACCGCGACGGCGATCGCGCGCGTTCGAGAATGCCGCGCTCGCCGGGATGGTGGCCCCCATCTCATCGCGCCCACGCGCGCGCCTCGAGGCGCGGCGACGCGCTCGGCTCGGCCGCACGCGCCAGCGTCATTTCGACTATCGTGAGCTGGTCGCGCTCCGGCGTCACCGTGATCGCGCAGGCCGACGTCTCCGCCGGCGCAGCGCCGACGCAACGAGCGTCGACGGCGTGCGGCCGCGGCTCCGCAAGATGCCGGTGGATCTCCGCGATGCCGCCGCGCCGCAGGGCTTCGCGCTCGACCTCCACGAAGACGATGCGCGCGCGCAGCTCGCCATCCTCGCGAAGCTCGAGTTCGACCGGCGGCTCCGCGCCTTCCTCGCAAGACAAGACGATCAGGATTTCGGCGCGCTGATCCGACTCGACGTCGCGCGCGACCTCCGCGAGCCGGTCTTCCGCGCGCGTGAGCGTGCTCTCGATGCCGGCGACCTCCGCGTCGAGCATCGCGAGTTCCTCGATCGCAGCGAGGAGTTCGGCGCGCAGAAACCGATCCGTCGTGCCGCTGACAGCCGCTCGCTCGCGCGCGATCTCGTCGAGCATCTCCTGGTAGCGAAGCGTGCGCGGGTCGATGAGGCGCGCGCCCCCGTCCACGCCCTTGCCGGCGATTTGGCGCAGCGCGTCGAGTTGTCCGCGGAAGAAGTCGCGGTTCGTCTTGAGGAATTCGAGATTCGGTTTCTTCGTCGGCTTCTCGGGCGAGTGTTCGACGCGGACGTTCGCGCCGTCGATCGCATCGCCGGCAGAAGACGTCCCGTCAGCGAACATACCGCCGAGCAAAACGCCGATCGCCGCGGCCACCCATGGGCGCCGCGCACCGCGCCGCCTCGATCGCATCGCCGCTTCGTCTCTCATCGCGTCCTCTCCTAACCGCGCCAGCGACGCACGAACTTCCCCGTGCGCGCATCCATGACCACGATCTGTTTCGGCGCCGTCCCGGCTTCGTACACGAGCCCCCACGTCGCGGCGTCGGGGTCTTCCGTGTTCAGCACGCCTCGCACGAGAAACATCGACGCCAGGTGCGGCGCCGCGGCCGCGTGGTCGCCTGCGTCCGCGCCACCGCTCTGGGCCGCGTTGCGCACCGCGTCCGCGCTGTCGATCCACTCGCGCGGAAGAGGCGGCGCGTCGAACTCGAACGGAAAGTCTTCGGCGACCTCGATGTCATCGCCTTCGATGGAGTAGGCGCGGCCGCGTCCGAGCGCTTTCGAGAAGAAGAGATACCCCCAGCGCGCGCACTCGCCCGTCGACGCGAGCGGTTCGTCGCTCTCGACGTAGACGAGCTGCGCGTCCTCGGCCCACGCGGTCGCCGCCGACTCCGCCAGATCGAGCGCGGCGCGCGCGCCGGCACCGGTCGCGTCTTCCGCGCGCGCTGTCGCGACGAGCGCAAAGCCCACGAGCACGGCCGCGCTGCCGACGAGCAATCCGAGCCGGTTCGCAAAAACGTTGTCACGCTCTCTGCCCAAGTGCGTATACCTCCCGCGCGACGGCGCCGCTAAAGAAGAAGACTCGTGCCGATCGTGACGCTGATGTTGTTGTTGGTGCGGCGCGCGCTGCCCGCGCCTGAGCGAAAGCGGTAGTTGCGCAGGTCCCATCGCAGCGCGAGGCTCTTCCTCACGAAGATCATCGCGCCGCCGCCGTAGTTCACGCTCGACTCCGAGCGCCCGTCGAAGAGGCTCGAGCCGATGCCGCCGATGAGAAACGGCGCGATTTGGCGGCCCGGCAGAATCTCGAAGCCGAGATCCATCTCGTAGGAAGCCATGTCGAACTTCTCCGCTTCCAGGCGCAGCCCGAAGAGCGATTCGACGATTTCCTCGGGGCGATTGACGCGCGTCCATCCGAGGCCGCCCTCGAAGAGCACGCGGTCGAAGAGGTAGTAACCGAGCTTCGCGCCGAGCGTCAGCGAGTTCGATTTCTGATCGAACGCGTAGCCGCCGACTCCTCCGCTCACGGTGAATCGTCCGCGCCGCGAAAACAGGCGCGGGTTCGCGCGGAACTCGAGGCCGGAAAGGTCTTCGTACTCGTAGCAGAGCGACGCATGGACCCAGCCGGTAGAGATGTCCGAGAGCCGGATGTTGTACCAATCGTCGCGCTTCGCGATAACGGGAAACGCAGCGCCCGCGGGGACGACGCTGACAATTGCGAACGTAGCGCCTGGGCCGCGGCGAACGATGTTCGGCTCGCCGCTCGAGAGAAGCACCTTCACCTCCGGCACGCCGCCGCCGACGGCGTCACGCGCCGGTGATTCGTCGCTCCGCGCTCCGGCGTCGCCCGCGACGGCAAGCGCGGAAACGGGAGCGGGACTCTCCGCGGCCGGCGCGACCGCGGCGAAGGCGACGAGGATGGCGCACACGCCGCACGCCGACTTCCACGCGCGCCACACCGGGAAGATCGAACGACTCACGCCGTCGGCATTCATACGAGGTTCACCCTCCACGAGAGGCCTATGCGCGCGACCCAACCGCCGAACGTTTCGCGGCTCTCGACGATCGCGTCGCCTTGGCGATGTGCGGTGTCGATGCGGAAGACGCGGCGTTCGATGGCGAGCGACGACGCGACCGCGCGCGTCAGCGCCGTGCGCAACGCGAGGCCGCCGCTTGCCGACCACTCGTTCCAGTTTTCGTAGCGCACCTCGACCGCGCCGCCGGGGCCGTCCGCCGCGATGAGCGCGCGGTCCGGCGAGTAGCTCGCGAAGATCTGACCGACGCTGCCGAGCGCCCCGAGGCTCACCACTCCGATCGACACGAGTGGCACTTCCGCGAATGCGTCGACCGACCAGAGGTGAACACGTGTGTCGAGCGACGTACCGAGGAGCGCGCTCGATTGATTCACGGATGTGCGTCCGGCGCGAAGCCCCGCGCCCCAACCAAGCTGCCGCACGGTCGCCTCCGCACCGATCAACGGCCGCGTTTCCGAAAGCCAACCGTATCGCTCGCGCGAGGAATCGAAACGCGTCGCGCCGACGACGGGAGCGATCGCGATATCCACGGCGCCGGCGCGCGCGGCCGGCATTCCGACGATCGCTGCTGCGACGAAGACCGAGACGCGCCGCGCGAATCGCCGCATCACGGCGCCCTCCGCAGATCGAATCCCGCCGAGAGAATGCGCCGCTCCGTCGTGAGGAACGGGTCGATGACGAGCACTTCCTCGCCGTTCTCCATCTCCTCTTCCTCGGCGTCGCCCATGTAGGCAACGATGATGAGTGCGTCGTCCGCGCCCGGCGTTCCGCCAGGGTCGAGCGAATCGGGCGCGGCCGAATCCGCCGGCGCGCCGCCCGTCTCGAAGATCAGGACGACGTCCTGAATCAGATGATCGAAGCCCGTGACGAGGCGAACCCCCGTTCCGAGCGCGACGGAGTTGGAGAGAATGCGGTCGATGCGCTGCGCGGACTCGAGGCGCGGATTCATGCTCTCGAGCGGCGCGTCGCCGAGTTCCGCGAGCGACACGGAGCGCAGCTCGGCGATCACGGAGCCTGTGACGATCTCGCGGTAGGTGATGCGCGCGCGGACCGTGATGGTCGAAGTCGAATCGAACGCGAGCCCGTCGGCGGTCGACGGCGTGACCGAGACGATTTCCACTTTCGTCCACGCGTCTTCCAGAGGCGGCTCCGTGAGGCATCCGCAGAGCACGAGAAACGCCGCAGCGGCGCCCGCGGGCGCCGCGCGGCGAATCGCAAGTCGCGCGAGTGCACTCATCCGTTCACCCTCCCACCGCACCACCCTGCTCTAACGGAGCAGCACGCCCTTCGTAACGACCTCGAGGCCGCCGGACTGAAGGCGGAAAAGATAAAGCCCGGTCGCGGCGGCTTCTCCGCGTTCATCGCGACCGTCCCAGACAACGGATCGACGCCCCGCGATCGTCTCGCCCGTAGCGAGCGTGCGGACGCGGCGGCCCGACACGTCGTAAACCGACACGTCGAAGCGCGGAGCGTCGAGATTCGTAAGCGCGAACGCGACGGACGCAGACGCGACGAACGGGTTGGGCGAGACGTGCAGACGCTGCGATGCGCCGGCGCCGGCGCCATTCGAACCCGAGAGCGCGATTTCGCGCACCACGCGGCCGCCGCCTTCGTACGCCGACTGCGCCGCGACGCGAACCTGCGCGCCCGGAGCCGCCGCGAGAGCGCCCGCGCCGAGCGGAATCGAGTGGCGCCCCGCGTCGAGCGTCGCGGAGATGCTCGCGGGTTCGTCCGCGAAACCGATCATCTCGACGGTGACGTCCGCGCGATCCGCGAGTGTAAATTCCACCGCGAGCCCGGAAGCATCGGCGACGGAGACGTCCGTCAAATCGACGCCGAGGTTGACGAGGCGCATGCCGCTCGTCTGCGACCACGGCTCGAGCAGCACGGCCTTACCGTCGCCGCGGCGCGTCACGGAGCCCGTCCGGTGATCGCGGATGTTCGCGAACGCCACGTGAAAGTCGCGCGGCGTACCGATGCCGTCGCGCAACTCGACGACCGATTCGAGGCTCGGATTGAACTTCTCGACGCAGCCGCGGCCGCACTCCGCGACGTAGACGTTCCCCCAATGATCGGTCTCGATCGCCGCAGGCATGTCGTCGTCGATCGGCGCTTCGCTCGTCCACGCAAACGCATTACGCCCGTCGCGCAAGTGCACGATGCGCCGGTTGTGCGCGTCGGTCACGTAGACGTCGGCGGTGTTCACCCCCGCATCGCGTCCGACGGCAACCGCGATCGGCCCGGCGAATCGACCGGCGCCGCTGCCGAGGCCGCCGATCGCCGCGACGCCCCGCGCGGCGCCGTCGTCGAGAGCGTACGCATGGAGCGAATGCCGCCCCGCATCGACCACGTAGAGCCGCTCATCGCCGAACTCGAACGGCGTGCCGCCATCGGAGTACGCGACATCGGTCGGGCGGCTGAATCCTTCGATCGCGAAGAGTGGCACGAGTTCCATCGTGTCGAACTCGCGCGGCGTCGCGAAGACGAGGACGCGCCCGTTCTCGGTGTCCGCGACGTAGACGCGACCGCGCTCGTCGGAGGCGAGCCCGCGCGGTCCGCGCAACGGACCGAAGCTCGTGCCGACGCCGTCGAAGGCGCGCACGCCCTTGCCGACCGCTCCGTATACGAGGCGGTTCCACGCCGGATCCGAGACGACCTGAAACGCGCGCGACTCGATGTACGGAAAGCGATCGTACAGATCGACGTCGCTGAGTATCACCGTCGCCGCCGGTGCGGAGAGGAGATCGCGGTCCAGTTGCGCGCGCGTGACACTCTGATCGAGCCGCTCGACGCCGTTGTCCGGAAGGATCGGCGCGAATTCGAACGCCTTTCCGAGCGCACCTTCAGCCAACGTCAGATTCGTTGCGATAGCCAGTACGATGGACCGCCACATCACGCCTCTCCTCGCGCGACCCCGCGCGCGTCGTTTGCCCCAACCATTGAACTGCTTCGATCCCCGCCGCGACCCCGCAACCCCGTAGCCTCTCGCGGCTGTCCCGGTCATTTCAGAAGGCCCACTCCAATCCACTCTCGAGAATGTTCGCGGAGAAATTGTGCGTGTTGAAATAGCGTTCGTATCGCATCGTCAGTGCGACGCCATCAAGAAGCGCAGAGCCGCCGAACGCCTCGCGGAGCGCGTTGCCGAGCCGCCACTCGACATCGCCGCCGAAAAGGTGCGCCTCGAAATCAGAAAGCCGGTAGTCGGCGGAGAGGAAGCCGTCGACGCCGTTCGACGACGCGTACTCCTCGCGATAGAAATCCGCGCTCCCCTGGTCGTAGAAGCGGTAGCGATATCCGGCGACGACGTTCCCCGTGATGTACTGATTGAGTTCGACGCCGGCCGTTTGCGAGCGCAGTCCCCAGTCGTCCGCGTAGAGGATGTACGAAAGTTTGACGCTCGATCGATTCGTCAGGTACTGGTTGAGGCGCACGTAGAGATCGCGGCGGAGGCGCGTGTCGGGATGCCGCTCGGCGACACGCGTTTCCCCCGCGAGGATGTTGCGATACGGATTGTGCTGAAGCCCGTTGACCGCATTGAGCTCGACGCCCGCGCGCACGAGCGTCGTCGGCGTGAGAGCGTGCGTCGCGACGAGGTCGCCGTGCCACGTGCGCTTCCAGTCGTCGCCGCCCGCGGTGTCGTCGTCCTGCAGCGGCGTGATGCGGTCCCAGCTATAACTCGAGCCGGCCGCGAGGTTGAGCGCGCGATCCATGAAATCGCGGCTCGCGACGCCGCGAACTTGTTGAGCGAGGTAATCGCTCTCCTTCGAGACGTAGTAGCCCGCTTTGCATCCGGCGCCGCGCAGCTCCGCGTCGAGTTGGTTGCGCGATTTCGTGAAGCTGTCGTACGCGCCGAAGCGGCTCGACACCGGACGGCTTGCCGACGTGATCGCGTCGAGCGCCTCCGAGCTTCCGGGCGGCGCGGCGATCCCTGGGATGACGACCGTCTGGTTGCCCCACTGAAGCGCAAGCTCCGTTCCCTCGCTCGGCCGCATCAGCGCGTCGCTGTAATGCGACGAGACGTGCACCTTGTCCGAGTCGGCGAAGTAGTGGAAGAGATAGCTGAGCTTCCGCTCTTCGTACACGGGCGGCGCGGCTGCGGCGGACCGCGCAAGCGAAAGGAGCGCAACGGCGGCGACGCCGCGCGCGGTGGACGACGCGCTTAGTTGCATGCGCAGCCCCCGCCGGCGCCGCCGGCGCCTCCCGTCGAACCCTCGCGCGCTTCGATCCAGTGCAGATTTCGGAAGTCGGAGCGCGCGTCCTGATCGAACGACATGATCGGATCCGCGAGGTGCTCGCGTTGCAACGGAAGCACCGTCGCGCAGCCCGCCGCGGTCAGCGCGGTGAGCGCGACGAGTGCGACGAGCGCGGCGCGGAGCGGCGTTGCGATCGTGACGCGGCGCGCGTTCATCGGTATTGCGCCCCGAGAAGCACCCACATCGAGAAGAGGTACTTCTCCTCTGCCGTGAGCGCGTTCTCGCCGAGCGGATGAACGTCCTGGCCCGCGCGATCGCCCTCCGCGAGAATCGCGTCGATCAGAACCGAGCGCCGAGGAAACGCCGGCGTCACGACCTGACTCTCGAGCATTTCCGACTCGCCGGAGAGGTTCACATAGGCTCGCGGGAAGATCGCACCTCCGCCCATGTCGGTCGTGTCGGGAACGTCGGTCAGGTCGAGATCGCCGGGAGGCGGAAGCGTGTCGATGACGACCGAGATCGTGCTGTCCGGCGCGAACTTCTCGTAGTTCACGACGTACGTCGGCGTATGACAGCCCTCGCACTTCGCCTTCACGATCGGGCCGATGTTGTCGCTGTAGTTGATGATCGTGTACTCGTCCGGCGTCAGGACCAGATCGGTGGGCTCTTGCGTCGCCGCGATCGGTGTGGCGTTCGTGACGACCGGTCCGCCGGCCGCGCGGTCCTCGTGGCAGCCGACGCAATCGTCGAATTCCTCGCCGGGGCGCGCGTAGAGCCATGTTCGCTTCACGACGAAGCCCCTGTCGAGATCATCGAGCGTCGCAAACGAGATCGGCGTATCCGACGGCACCTTGATGCGGAACGATCCGTCCGCGTACACCGGCGCGAAGCCGAGGAGCGCGCGCTTCTCGAACTCGTTCGCGGAGAAGTCCCCCATCTCGCCGACCTTCGTCGGGCGTCCAACGATCACGGCAATCCGATCGATCGCGTCGATCCCTTTACGCGGCCGTTCCTGCCCATCGTTCGTGCCGCGATTGAATACGTCCTGCGCCATGAAGATTCCGTAGTCGAGTTGCTTGTTGACGACGCTCGGGATAATCGGCGGCCGCTCGCGCGGCGCGATGAGCTGCGCGTCGTATTCGTTCATGTTCGGATCGTTGTAGAGGAAGGAGAGGTCGCTGATCGTAAACGTCGCCGGATTCTCGGGCGTGCCGGCGCCCGCCTGCGCGAGCGTGAACGTGTAGAGCGCGAAATCGCTCTCGTCTTCCTCGGCGGCCGGCAGCGTGTAGCAGACGACGTAACGATTGCCGCCGAGCGGAAACGGATACTTGAACGCGCCGTACGGCCACGGCGTTCCGCCGTTCGTGATCTCCGGCGTCACGACGTCCCAGTGTTTGCCCGCGGATTCATCGACGGGATCGGCGGGACCTTCCTCGAGTTTCAAGACCGCGATCGGGCCCGCGTCGCCTTCGATACGCGTCGACTCGATCGCGATGATGCGTCCGTCCGGCGTCGGCTGCGCGTGGAAGAAGTTGCGCCCGTGCGGTCCGAACTTGTGGAACGTCCCGGAGCCGTCGGGATTCGTGAAGAAGAGCGGGAAGCGATTCATCGTGCCGAAGTGTTCCCAACGCGTGTAGACGATCTTGCCGTCCGGCAGCAGCGCGGGATCGAAGTCGTCGCTCTGGTTGAAGCTGACGCGCTCGCACTCGCTGCCGTCCGCGTTGCAGCGATAAAGATGCTCGGAGGGCGCGTGGTTGTACTCGTCCATCTCGCCGCCGCGCGAACTCGTGAACATGATGCGGCCGTCCGGCAGATAGAGCGGATCGAAGTCGTGTCCGCCGCCGCTCGTCACCTGGCGCAGATCGCCGCCGTCGACGCCGATCTCGTAGATGTTTCGCCATGAACCGCCGGGCGGGCGCATCGAGAAGAGAATGTGGCGTCCGTCGAACGACACGCACGGGTCGGAGACGCTCGCGCCGACGTAGTTCGTGATCGGCGTGACGATGCCTTCAGGCGAAACCGGCGAGAGCTTGTAGAGGTTGCCCTCGGACCAGTTGCGGTTGAGCGTTTCGCCTCCGCTCGATTTCACGAAGACGAGCGCGTCGGTGGTGATCTCCGATTGGATCAAGTCGTCCGGCGCGCTTTCGCGACACCCCGCGGCGATGCACACGAGCAGAACCGCCGCCGCTGCCGCGCGAACGCGGCCGTGCTCCGCTTCGCGCCATCCGCACATCGCATTCCTCTTCGTGCTCGCCCTCCGCCCGCCCTTGCTCACAGCATCATCCTCGTTGTGGCGTGCGCGCTGACGCGCGCGACGCTCGGCCCGAGTTACTTTTCGAGCGCCCGGTAGAACGAAAATCCGAGCGTTCCTTCCCAGTAGTTGTAGATCGCGCCTTCGTCTTCGAGCGGCGTGCGCCCGAAGATCGTGCGTCCGCGCAGATCGAAGCGCAGCGCGACGTCGTCGCGGACGAACGTCTCGAGTCCGCCGCCGTATGCGAGCGTGTTCTTCGTCACCGGGTCGGCGTTGAGCGACTCGCCCGGGAAAACGTGAATCATTCCGTAGCCGGCGGCCGCGTACGGTTGGAATCGGCCCGCGAACGGATAGCGCGCGACGGCGGTCAGCGTGTGGAGGAGTGCGTGCACCGACTCGCCGGGGCTGTGACCCGCGCTCGCCTCATAGCCGAACCACGAATTCGGGTAGTAGGCGACGCGCAGCGCGTAGAGATCCTGCTTACCGATCTGCCCGTACGCGGGACTCACCGCGACATGCCGCCAAAACGCGCGCGGCCCATCCGACAACTCGAACGGCCCCGGCTGCACGTTGACGAAAAGCGCGAGCGCCAGCGGTGCGATCACTCCCGTCATTGCAAGACCCCCGCGTTGATCCAACCGAGAATGGCTTGGTAGTCCGGGTCGTCGGTGGAAGCGAACGGCTCGTAGCTGTGCGGCGCGCCGCCGAGCGGTTCTGCGAGAGGCTTCGTCAGGAGCGGGCTTTCCGTTCGTTCCGTCGGCCTGACTTGCAGTCGCGCTTGTTCGAAGTCGAACTCGACGTCTTTCGCCGACGCGGGCGAGAGAGCGAAGGTTCCGCGGATGCCGCCGCCGTGGCAATCGCCTCCGACGTCGCAGCCCTTCGCGATGAGTACGGGCTCAACGTCCGACGCAAACTGCTCGGCGCTCAATTCGAGGCGCTGCCCGCCTCCGGGAGGTGTCGGCGGAGTCACATCCGTCGAGCAACCCATGAGCGCGCACGCCAACACCGTCGTTTCCGCCCCCTGCTTCCACGTCACGAAGGGCCGGCACTGCAAGCATCAGACCACGATGCAAGCTGGCGCGAATCGCGCGAGGGTCGACGACCCTTGATCAAATCGGAGCGCGCCGCACCAGAGCGCGGCGGAGCGCGCGTCGCAATGAAGTGGCGAGTGACAAGGAATCGAACAGAGCCCCGTGCGCCCCACGCCCCGCGCGCGCGGTGCGCGCGTTGTGTGCGCCGCGGCACACTCGCGCGTGTCGGCGCGCCCACGTGCGATGCGCAACGCGCGTCCGAACGCGCGTCGACGCGCGCGGCGCTCGCGCGTGACGCGACTACCACAGAGACAACAAGACGGTGACGCCCGCATCCTCCTCTGATAGTCTTCGCACTCGATCGCGCACCGCCTCACGAACCCATTCATCGCTCGCTATCGGAAGCAGTCGCTTTAGGGAGCCTCATGACGCAGCAGAACGTCTTCCTTTCACAAATGGCAAGCGGCCTAATCGGCTCGGAGATCCTCAAGGTCGCCGCTGAAATTCGCGCGAAGATCGCGCGCGGCGACCGCGTCATCAATCTCACCGTCGGCGACTTCCGGCCCGACTTGTTCCCGATCCCGAAGTCGCTGAAGGACGGCATCGTCGCGGCGCTCGAACGCGGCGAGACGAACTACCCGCCGTCGGACGGAATCCTCGATCTGCGAAAGGCCGTGACGGAGTTCTACGCGGAGCGCCTCGGCCTCGACTATCCGGTCGCGAGCGTCGTCATCGCGGGCGGCGTGCGGCCGGCGCTCTACGCGGTGTACCGCACGCTCCTCTCCCCCGGCGAAACGCTTCTCTACCCGGTGCCGTCGTGGAACAACAATCATTACGCATGGCTTGTGGGGGCGAAGCGCGACGAGGTGATCGCGCGCGCCGAGTCGAACTTCCTGCCGACCGCGGAGGATCTGCGGCCGCGAATCGCGAGCGCGCGCGTTCTCTTGCTCAACTCGCCGCTCAATCCCGCGGGCACGGCGTACGAAGAGGCGGAACTCGAGCGAATCGTCGCGCTCATTCTCGACGAGAACGCGCGGCGCGAAGGGCGCGGCGAGGCGCCCGTTGTTCTGCTCTACGATCAGGTCTATTGGATGCTGACATTCGGAGGCGTTCGCCACGTAACGCCGGTCGCGATCGACGCGCGGATGCGCGAGTACACGCTCTTCGTCGACGGCATCTCGAAAGCGTTCTGCGCGACGGGCATTCGCGTCGGCTGGTGCGTCGGGCCGGAGCACACGATCGAGCCGATCAGCTCGCTCCTCGGGCACATCGGCGCGTGGGCACCGCGCGCCGAACAGGTCGCCACCGCCACGTTCTTGCGGGACGGCGCTACGATGGACGCGTTTCTCACGCCGATGAAGGCCGCGGTCGAAGAACGGCTGCAGGCGCTTCACGAAGGCTTCACGCGGATGCGCGCCGACGGCTACCCCGTCGAATGCATCGCGCCGCAGGGAGCGATCTACCTCTCCGCGCGCGTGAACATCATCGGAAAGCGCGCCGGCGGGAAGCTGCTCTCGACGAACGAAGAGATTCGCGTCTTCTTGCTCGAGCGCGCGGCCGTGGCGGTCGTTCCGTTTCAGGCGTTCGGGCTGCGCGAGGAGTCGGGGTGGTTCCGATTGAGCGTCGGCGCGCTGCCGACGAGTGAAATCGCGGGGCTCTTCCCGGCGCTCCGCGCGGCGCTCGACGAGGTGAGCGCGTAACGCGACGCGCGCGCTCCACGGGCCCGGCCTCGGCCGGAGATCGCACGTCCGGCACCCCCGGCGCGCCGCGTGATTCCGCCGCGGCCCACGGGCCCATCGGTTCCGCCACGTCCCACGCTCCCAGCGACTCCGCCGCGCCGCCAGCCGCGCCACAAAACGCGGCCGTTCTCTTCGCCGCTGCGTGCGTTCTTCTCTCCGTAACGTATCCGCTCTACGAGGGCGATTTCTGGCAGCACCTCGTCGTCGGCCGCGAGATTTGGGCCTCGCGCTCGATTCCGATGACGCACCTCTGGAGTTGGCCCACGCATGGTGCGCCCGACATCGCGCCGTCGTGGCTGTTTCGCGTGGTGCTGTGGCCGTTCTACGCAACGCTCGGCGTTGGCGGGCTGTTCGCGTGGCGCTGGATTGCAACACTCGTGGCGTTCGGGATTCTCGCGCGCGCGGCGCGCACGATGGGCGCTCGCGGCGTTGCGCCGGCGGTGGCCTTCGTGCTCTGCGCGCTCGTCTACCGCGAGCGCGCGCAGGTGCGGCCCGAAACGCTCGCCGCCGTCTTCCTCGCGATCGAGATCGCGATCCTCGAAGCCCGCCGCCGCGGCGGGCGCGAACGCGCGATTCTTCTCGTGCCACTCGGCTGTCTTTGGGCGAACACGCACATCTCGTTTCCGCTGTGCGGCGTGGTCGCGGCGATCTACGCGATCGGCGACGCGTTCGCGGCGCGACGCGGCTCCCGCGATTCGCTCGGGGCGCCGCGATCGACCGCAAAGCCCGCGGAGGCGACACTCCCGCGCGCTGCGGCGCGGAGTCCGAACGTGCGTCGCGCGCCGCTCGCCTTCATCGCCGCGGCCGCCTTCGCCGCCGCGTTCGCAAATCCGTACGGCTGGCGCCTCGTATGGCAACCGTTCGAGTTCTGGCTGCACCAGAGGCATGAGCTGATCTTTCAAACGATCGGCGAACTCGGACCCGTTCGCTGGAGCGAGAACGTTTGGAGTTGCCTGCCGATTCTCGTGCTCGCGTGGCCGCTTCTGATTGCGGAGCGCGCGATGCGCCGGCGTGCCGACGCCGTCGAGATCGCGCTCCTCGTGATCTTCCTTCCTCTCGCGCTTTCGACGCAGCGATTCCTCGGATTCTTCGTGCTCGTCGCCGCGCCGTTTCTTGCGCGCGATGTCGCTCTGTTCGCCGCGGCGCGCGCGCCGCACTTTCTCGCGCAACGCGCGTGGCTGCGCACCGGCCTCGCGGCACTCGCATGCGCCGCGCTCTTCGCGCCATCGATCCCGATTCGCGAGTTCCGCCCCGGGCTCGGCGTCGATTGGCGCAACTTTCCCGTCGCCGCGTGCGACTTCGTGGAAACGCACGACGTGCGCGGCAAGTGTCTCTCGCCCTTCTATCTCGGCGGCTACGCGTTGTGGCGCTTCTGGCCCGCGCAGGATCGCCTGCCGTTCATGGACATTCATCAATCCGGCACGCCGCGCGACCGCGACCTGATCGTGCGCGCGAGCACGAGCTCCGACGCGTGGCGCGAACTCGATCGCGCGCACCGCTTCGACTACGCGATCCTCAACCGGCTCTACGTCCCGCCCGGGGATCGGCTCCTCGATTTCGTCGATGCCGACTCGTCGTGGGCGCTCGTCTTCGCAGACGATGTCGCGGCTGTGTACGTGCGGCGCGATGGCGCGTGCGCGGCGCTCGCGCGCGATGCGTACCGCGTGGCGGGCGGCGGGGCCGCGCGTGTCGGCGCGGTCGCGCCTCGCCTCGCCGGCGACGCGTCCCTGCGCGCGCAACTCCGCGCCGAACTCGATCGCCAAGCCGCCGCGTCGCCGCAAAACTCCGAGGCGCGAAGCCTCCTCGCAACCATCGCGATCATCGAAGGGCGGCTCGACGACGCGGAGCCGCACCTACGCGAAGCGCTGCGCATCGAGCCGTTCACGCCGCGCGCGCACGAGCGGCTCGGCATGATCGCGATGGCGCGCAACCAGCCGCGCGATGCGCTGCGCGAGTTGCTCGTCGAGTACCGCCGCGGCGCGCGCCCGCCGGGAATCGACCTGCGCCTCGCGCAGGCATACGCTACGCTCGGCGACACGAAGAAGGCGCGCGAGCACTACGAACGTGAGTTGGCGGCACGTCCCAACAATCGCGAGGCCGCCGACTCGCTGCGTGCACTCGACGCACGCGCCGGCACTCAGGACGCCGCGCGGCCGGTCCGATAAGTGGTCGAGGCCCAGCCTCGACACGAGACCAATCCGCGCGCGCACGCAAAGCGAACGCCCCGAAAGGAAGGAACGATGCGAACAAGGTCACGACTCTTCACGTTCATCGCCGCCGCGCTCGCGCTCGGCGCCACTCTCGCCCAGCGCGCGCCAGCGCGCGCATCCGAGAACGGCCTGCCCGACGCGGAGGAACGCGCGCTCACCGCGGTGCCGGGCTCGCAGACTCTCCGAACGCGCTTCGCAAGCGACGGCTCGTTCTGCGTGCGCGTCGCGGTTGCGGGCGTCACGACGCGCAACGCGCCCTCCGCCGGCCACTCGACCACCGGCGGCGTGATCCAACTCCCCGCCGGCGTGACCGCGGGCAGCATCGTCTGGGCCGGCCTCTACTGGGTCATCCTCGCCGACGAAACGCCGATCAACAGCGTGACGCTGAACTCCGAGCTCATCACGCCGATCGCGCTGCCGGTCACCGCGTCGCCGTGCTGGCCCGAGACCTTCGCGTTCGCGTACTTCGCCGACGTTACCGCGTATGTCACGGCCGGCGTGAACATCGTCGCCGGCCTCGACGATTCGGGCGATCTCGGCGTGGCGCCCGAGTCGGAGGGCGCGTCGCTTGTCGTCGTCTACGCGAGCGAGGACACGCGCGCGCGCGAAATCATCGTCATCGACGGCAACGACGTCGTTCGCGCGTGCGGCGACCAGTACGACAACGCGCTCCCCGTCATCAACGGCCCCGGCGTCCCCGCGAATCTCTACTTCATCGGAGGCGATGGCCAGAGCGGCCCCGCGTATCCCGCCGCCGACGACAATCAGCTTTGGAACGGCGCGGCGCTCGGCGACGGCGACGACTTCGACGCGAGCGATCCCGCGACACCCGGCGCTGCGGAGAACATCGGCTGGGACAGCGACGCGCAGCCGGCGGGATGGGCGGTCGTGACGGGCGCCACGAACACCGCGTCGGTCAACACGCTCTGCACCGGCGACGGCGATTGCGTGAACTGGATCGCGACCGTGCTGGAAGTCGGTATCGCGAACTGCGGCTCGACGCCGGCGGAGAATCGTTCGTGGGGAGGCGTGAAGCGGCTGTTCAAGTAAGAGTGGCGCGGCGCGACTTTCGCGCTAGAGGATGCGCTGCCCCAGCGCGCTCGCGATCAATCCCACCGCGAGTTCGCTCGTGCGATTGCGATCGTCGAGCGTCGGGTTGATCTCGACGACCTCCATTGACGTAATGGCGCCGCTGTCCGCGAGAATCTCGAGCGCGAGGTGCGCCTCGCGGTAGGTGACCCCGCCCGGCGCCGGCGTGCCCACGCCCGGCGCCTCGAATGGGTCGATCACGTCGACGTCGACCGACAGATGCACGCGATCGACGCCGCGCGACGCGATCGAAAGCGCCCGCTCCATCACCGCGCGCATACCCATCTCGTCGATGTGCCGCATCGTGAAGACCGTCACGTTCGAGGCGGCCAGGTTCGCGCGCTCGCCCGGGTCGAGGTCGCGCACGCCGACGAGCACCGTGTTCTCCTCGAGCGCCTTCGGCCCGCGCGTGCCGATCGACGTGAGCCGCTCGTCGCCGCGCCCCACGTTCACCGCGAGCGCCATGCCGTGGATGTTGCCGCTCGGCGTCGTGTCGGCCGTGTTGAAGTCGCCGTGCGCATCGAACCAGATCAGCCCAGGCCGCGAGCCCGCGATCGCAAGCCCCGCCAACGTGCCGATCGAGACGCTGTGATCGCCGCCGAGCACGAGCGGAAACCCGCCGCGCTCGACCACCTCGCCGACCGCGCCGCCGAGCCGCCGGCACCCTTCCGCGACCGCCGGCAGGAATCGCAGCCGCGGTTCCGCGACCTCCTGCGTCGTCATGATGTCGCACGACACGTCGCCCAAGTCGGCGACCGCCATGCCGATCCGCTCGAGCCGCTCGTTGAGCCCAGCGACGCGCAGCGCCGACGGCCCCATATCGACGCCACGGTGCGTCTGCCCGAAATCCATCGGCATGCCTATGACGCAAATCGGTTTCATGGTCGAGCTGCCTCCCTGCGAATGGGGCGATGCGTCCATCCAATCGCCGCCGCCGTCGCGTCGAAGCTCCGCGGGCGCATCGGCAACGCGATTAGAGCAGAGCGCCGCGTTGGCTTCAATCGACCGTTCGCAATTCCGTCAGTTCGTTCGCGGGTCGCGCAACGCGCGCGAACCTGCTCGGTCGCGAACACGCAGGTCGCATTGGAACTCCGAGTAACTCTTCACGATTCTCGTTCCGGCGAGCAAGCCGTTGACATCGTCGAGCCTCATTCGTGAATTCGTGACGTGGTAGGTCCAGATCGGCGCCTCCGCCTGCTGGAACGGCGCCACGATGAGTTCCTCGAACGCGAGGCGGCGCTTGTAGTAGAGCCAACACGATTCTTGGTACCACGGAAAGCCGGCCGATCTCTTCCCGTCGCCAAGTCGCGGAGTGTCGCGCACGGTTTCGATCGCGTCTCGCACGACGGCGTTGTCGGGCCAGTCCCGATGCGCGGCGAACGAGACCCCGTCGAGGGCCACGGTCTGGAACGCGGCGCCGGCGACGAGAACGAACGCCGATGCGATCCGCCGCGCGCGCGCGCCGCAGTCGGTGAGCGCCCCGTCGATGGCGACGATCGCCGCGATGCAGAGGAGCGGCAGGACGATGAGCCATGTGCGCCCTTCCGGAAGGCGCAGTCCCAGCGCGAAGTGGGCGCAGAGGTGAATCGCCATCGCGACGAGCAACGCGTTGGATACGACGGCGGCGCGCGCACGCGGTTTTCGTCGAAGCCAGGGAGCCAGCGCCGTCACCGCGATCACGAGAGCGAGCACCCAGACCCACCACGGGTGCGCGACCGCTTGATGAATCCCGTCCGGAAGAAGGCCTCGATGCCACGACTCGACGGGCCACGCGATCACAGGCGTTCCGAATCCGTCCACGCGCGCCTCGGTCACGTAGGCGAGAAGCCGATGCAGCGAGCCCAAGCTCGCTCGCACCGAGTCGGCGCCGAACCAGAGTTTCTCCTCCATGGAGCCCTGCGCGACGAGGCGGCGGTAGAAGAGGATCACGACCAACGCGGCCGGAGCGCCGAGAAGCGCCGTCGATCGCACCGCAACACGCCACCCGAACTTCGAGAAGAAGATGGCGAGCGCGATACACATCGCGACGCAGGCGGTCGCCGCGACGGGAACGACCGCCATCGCAAGTCCCATCGAGAGCGACGCGAGCACGAGTGCGATGCCGAGAGCGCGATCGACCGTCGCGACGGGCCCCTGCCGCCGCGAAAGCTCTCGCAGCGGCAACACGAGGGCGAGCAGGGTGAAACCGGCGGCCAACGAGTAACCTCGCGAACACGCCGCGAAGTCGATCGCGTACGGGTGCAGGCTCACACCCGCGCAGAGCAGGAACCGGAGCGGCGCGCTCGAGATGAAGAGTCGCGCGAGGACGATCACACACGCGAGGACGAGCGCGAATCCGGCGAGCGCCGGCAGACGCAGAACCAGCTCGCTCTCCCCCGCCGCGCTCGTCGACAGCCAAACCAAGAGCGTGTGCAGCACGTGATTGTTCACGTGGCTGTAGTCACTGAGGATGAAACTCGGACCGTGGAGCACCCACCCGTTGAAGCTCCACGCCTCGTCCGTCGTGATCGGCGCAATCGACGCCTTCGCGACCGCGAGAACAGCGCCGCAGATCAGCACTCCCGCGCACGCGAGGTCGGATCGTCTCAGCGCCGGTCCCTCCGAACGGTCAGGAGCGCCTCAGCGGCCGCGATGCGCAGGCAAGTTCTCCGCGGTGAGTCGATGAGTCCGCGTAGCGGACACTCACCGTGTTCTCAACGTCGCGGTGCGTCTGCCCAAAATCCATCGGCATGCCGGTTACGCAGATTGGTTTCATGCGATGAGCGATTCCGGTTGGGGCGTGCTGCGACTCTTGCGCGAAACGACGACCGTGTGACGATGTTGGCTCACGTGGTTCTCCTAGGCGAGTGGCGGCGAAGGCGCCGAGTATAGCCGCATGCGAGTCGGCTTGACAGCATCACGAGCCGTGATCGACTATCGCGCCGCGTTCGAGCGCATCATGCGGCGTCCGCGCGATCACTGATTCCGCGGCGTCCGAGCCGCAGGAGTCTGATTCTCCACGAGTACCCAGCAGAGGAGCACACGATGCGATCGTTCGTCGCCGCAATCGCCGGACTCGTCGGGCTCGGCGCGCTCGGCGCGCTCTGCGCCGCGACGAGCGCGCGGGCGTTCCCCGGGCCGGGTCAGCAATACACCGTCAAGGAAGATCTCGGAGTTCTCCCAGGCCACACATATAGCTCGGCCCGCGCGATCAACGCGTCGCGCCAGATTACGGGACAGAGCGGCTTCGGAAGCGGCGGGTTTCTCTGGAGACCTCCCGGCCCCATGGTCGTGCTCGAGCCCTCGGAAAACACGCGCGCCGGAACCGACATCAACGACGCGGGGCAAGTCGCCGGCGACGGGTTCGGCTTCACCTATGTCAACGACGCGTTTCTCTGGACACCTCCTGGCCCCGCCGTCGGCCTCGACGGCCCACCGGGAATCCTATTCGACGAGTACGCGTCCGGAATCAACGAGAGCGGCGACGTCGTCGGGGCGTGGGAGGATCCTCCGCTGAAGCCGTGCATCTGGTACGACGGGAATAGCCCGGCGACGAACATCGGGACGCTCGGCGGCACCGGCGGATTCGCCACCGACATCAACGAATCCGGCGCCGTCGTCGGCTCGTCCTATCTGCCAGGCGACGTGATACAGCGTGGCTTCTACTGGACGGCGAACGGCGGGATGCAAGACCTCGGCGCGGAGGTCGCGAACGGATCGAGCATCGCGCGCGGCATCAACGACTCGAACAGGATCGTGGGATCCGTAACGACCGGAGGCGTCGAACACGCCGCGTATTGGCCGGGCCCAGGCCAGGCGGTCGTCGACCTCGGGACCATCGCCGGCTCCACTTCGCGGGCGAACGCGATCAACAACAACGGGACGATCGTCGGTAGGACGACGACGAGCGCGATGAACAACGATCAGCGCGCGTTTCGGAAGAAGTCCGGCGGGAGCATGGGCAGTCTCGGCACGCTCGGCGGCGCCACGAGCGAGGCGCACGACGTGAACGCGAACGGTCACATTGTCGGCGAGGCCAAACTCGCCAACGGCGACACCCACGCCGTCGCGTGGTGGACCTACACCGTTCCGCCGATTTCTTGCGCATGCGCCATGACCGCGCCTCCCGGGCCGGGTCAGTACCTCCAGGTTTTCGTCGCGGCGACTGCCGCCCTCGACCCGCGCCTCATCGATCCGATCACGGTCACGTTCGGCGACTCCGAGGGTGACGACACTCCCGTCGCGCGCCATCCGTTCACCGGCGCACTCCTGGCGCGACTCGTCGATCAAACCGGCGACGGACTTCTCGATCTCGTCCTCGATTTCGAGAAAGCTGTGCTCGAGTCGAATGGAGACTGGACGCGCACGACGACCGAACTGTGGATTCAGGGGGCGACGCTCGACCGCGCCGACGGATTCTCGGGTATCGTGCCGCTCGATCCGACGAGCGTCCCCGGCGGGGCGCCGGTTGTCGAGGCGAGCGCGCCGCACCTCTTCGCGCCATCGCCGAACCCGGTCACCGCCACGACGCAGATCGCGTTCGAACTTCCGCGCGCCGGCGACGTCGACCTCGCGATCTTCGACACGTCGGGCCGCCGCGTCGCAACGCTCGCACGCGGGCCGCACGAGCGCGGCCGATCCGTGGCCGCGTGGGATCGCCGGCTCGCCGATGGTCGCCTCGCTACCGCCGGCGTCTACTTCGTGCGGCTCGGTGCCGCGAGCGTCGAGCGGGTCGCGAAACTGGTCGTGCTCGACTAGTCAGTCCTTCCACGCGTCGCCCGGCATGATTCGCCGCGGACCGGGCCGGCATTTATAGGGAGTTTAGGGAAATTACAAGGCCAAGCTAACTTCCTTAATATCCGTATGAACGCAGGCGGGACAGGGATGCACCCAAGCCATCTCGATCCCTGATCACCAGATATTTCTGGCTGCGTAACCAGGCAAATCTGGCTGTAATTCCGAAGGCAGATCCTCGTTACTCGGTGGGGAGATTTGGTGTCCCCAACGGGATTCGAACCCGTGTTTCAGCCTTGAAAGGGCCGCGTCCTAGGCCAGGCTGGACGATGGGGACACCGCGAGCGGCGGGCGAAGCGAGCGCAGGTGCGCTCGAAAACAGGGCGCGAATCTATCAGACGCCCCGCGGGCCCGCAAGCGCGATCATCGCTGACCGCGCGCACCGCGCCTTCGTCCGCGCGTCCGATCCGCCGCATCCGATCACCGGCGCCCGGCACCCGCACCATCACTCCACCGTCGCGAGCGCGAGATTGAGTCCGCGCTCCGCGAACACGAGTTGCCCGCCGACCCACGTGCCGAGCACGCGCACGCGCGGAAGCTCGCGCGCGTCGACCTCGAGCGGGTTCGCGTCGAGCAGCACGCAGTCCGCTTCCTTGCCGACCGCGAGCGTGCCGAGCCGCGCCTCGTCGAAGCTCGCGTACGCCGCGCCCGACGTGAACGCCTCGAGCGCCTCGAGGCGCGTGACGCGCTCGCCCGGCATCCACCCGCCGCGCGGCTCGCCGCCCGCGTCCTGCCGCGTCACCGCCGCGTAGACGCCGAGGAGCGGGCGGTGGCTTTCGACGGGGCAATCGGATCCGAAAGCGACGCGCGCCCCCGAATCGATCAGACTCCGCCATGCGTAGCCCCCGCGTATGCGTTCCGCGCCCACCCGCGCCTCGGCCCACGGCATGTCCGACGTCGCGTGCGTCGGCTGCATCGATGCAATCACTCCGAGCGCGCCGAAGCGCGCGATATCCGCCGGCGCGAGAATCTGCGCGTGCTCGATGCGCGGGCGCCGGTCGACGCTCGCGCCCTCCGCGCTCCCGCGCAGGAGCGCTTCGTATCGATCGAGCGTCATCCGGTTGGCCCGGTCGCCGATCGCGTGCGTCGCAATCTGAAACCCGCGCTCCCACGCGAGGCTCGTCAAGTGCGTGAACTCCTCGTCGTCGAGCTGCAGCAGCCCGGTGTTCGCGGGGTCGTCGGAGTACGGCGTCTCCATCGCGGCGCCGCGGCTTCCGAGCGCGCCGTCGAGGTGGATCTTCACGCCGCGCACGGTCAGCCGCTCGTTCCACCGCGGCACGCGAGGCCCCGCCTCGACGACGCGCAGGAACCCCGGGTCCTCCGTGTCGACGAACGAGTAGACGCGAATCGGGAGCCGCCCGGCTGCGTCCATGCGTGCGAGGGCGTCGAGGGTGCGTACGTCGGTCCCCGCGTCGTGGACGCCCGTGAGCCCCGCGGCAGCGCACGCGCGCACCGCGACAGTGAGGATGCTGTCGCGTTCAGCGTCTGTGGGCTCGGGGATGATGCTGCTCACGGCGTCCGTTGCTGCGTCGATGAGAAGGCCGGTCGGTTCGCCGGCGGCGTCGCGCACGATGCGGCCGCCCGGCGGGTCGGGCGTCGCGGCGGTGATCCCCGCGCGCTCGAGCGCCGCGCGACTCGCGAGCGCCGCGTGCCCGTCGACGCGCCGCAGATACACGAGCCGCCCCGGCACGGCCGCGTCGATCGCCGCGCTCGTCGGAAATTCCTTCTCGTCCCAATCGTTCTGATCCCAGCCGCGGCCGACGATCCATTGGCCAGCAGGGAGCGCCGCCGCGCGTTCGCCGACACGCATGACGACATCCTCCCAGCTCTTCGTGCCGACGAGATTGAGCGTGCGCAGGATCGTGCCGAAGTTGCGCAGATGAAAGTGCGCGTCCGTGAAGCCGGGCAGAAGCGTGCCGCCCGCCAGGTCGACGACGCGCGTCGCGGGGCCGCACCATGGCGCGAGGCCGTCGGCGTCGCCGGCGTAGACGATGCGCGTCCCCTTCACGGCGAGCGCCTCGACCGCGCCGCCCTTCTCCCCTTCGAGCGTGAGAATCGTCCCGCCGCGGTAGACCCAGTCGGCGGCTTCGTCGGGCGTGCCGCTGCCGAGGAACGCGACGAGGCAGAGCGCGGCGAGCGCGCCGGCGACGAGGCCGCGCGACCGGCAGAGCCGCCGGTAGAGCGACTCGGCGCTCATGGCATCTTCCTGACGAGGCCGACGACGCGGCCGACGATGCGAAACTCTTCGCTCGCGGGATCGACGATGATCGGCGCGTGGCGCGGGTTCTCCGGCTGAAGGCGGACGCGATCTTCCTCCGGAAAGAAGCGCTTCACTGTGGCCTCGTCGCCGACGAGCGCGACGACGATCTCGCCCGCGATCGCGCTCTCCTGCGGCTTCACAACGATGAAATCGCCCTCTTGGATGTGCGCGTCGATCATGCTGTCGCCGACGACGCGCAGGAGGAACGTGCCGTCGCCGTGGACGAGGCTCGAGTCGAGGGTGAGGACTTCGTCGACGTTTTCGACCGCGAGGATCGGCGAGCCAGCGGCGATGCGGCCGACGAGCGGCAGATCGACCGTGTTGCGTTCGCGCTCGCGCGCGGCGGCCGCGGTGCGCGCAGGAATCTCGATGGCGCGCGACAGCTCGCGCTCGCGCTTGATGAAGCCCTTCCGCTCGAGCGCCGCGAGATGGTCCGCGGCCGCCTTCGGCGATTTGAACCCGAAGCGCTTCGTGATGTCGCGAATGGAGGGTGGGAATCCGCGCTCCTCGATGTACTCAATGAGGAACGCGTAGATCTCTTCTTGTCGTTCGGTGAGGTTTCTCACGGGCGGCCTCCTCTGCCTTTTCTGAATTGGCCGCCAGATGGTGCTATACGGATGTATTGCCGTCAAACATTTTTTTGGCTTTTTGTTAACCCTCGGAATTGTATGGGGATGCCGGGCGCGTCGGCGCCGCGAGCGCCGGCGGATGGCGGGAACGGGATTCCGCAGACGACACGCAAGAGCGCGTCGTATTCGGAGCGGCGGCGCGCGCGGTCGTAGCTGCCTGCGGCGAGCAGGCGCCCCCCGCTGCCCATCGACGCGAGCAGGTCGCGGCTCGCGAGGAGCCGCGTGAGCGCGTCCGCGATGGCGCTGGGGCTCGCATCGGCGACACGCTCGCCCGTCTCACCGTCGATGAGCGTCGCATCGAGCCGATCCTCGGGGATCGCGGAGAGGACTGCGCGCCCACCGGCCATCGCGCGCACGACAGCGTCGTACGCGCCCGCCAGGTCGGCGCCCGGCACAACGAGAAGCAGCGCGATGCGCGCGACCGCGTCCGGCGACCACTCCGCGCCGAGATCGACGAGCGGCGCGCGCGCGCCGGGCGCGCCGAAGCGAACGCCGGGACATGCCGCGCGCAGCGACGCCACCATCGCGTCGGACGGCGCGCCCGCGAGCCCGACGAGCGGCGCCTCCGCCGTCGCGCCCTTCGTCCGCACCGCGCCGTCCGCGCCTGCCGCGCCCGTTGCACTAGCGACGCCGACCGCGCTCATCGCACCGCCGCTCCCCCACTCCGGCAGCGGCCGCGGCGAGTACGCATCGAGATCGGCCGCGGGGTAGATCGTCGCGACGCGCTCCTCGGGCAGCCCCAGCGTGTCGACGAGCCGGTGCGTCATGCGTCGCGTGTGCGCGACGGTTTTCGCAAACGCATCGAGCGCCTTGCGCCGCTTCCACGGAAAAGCGTCGTCCTCGGTGAACGCGAGATAAATGCACGGCCGCTCGAGCCAGCTCGCAAGCCGCGGCGCCAGATCGAGCGCCGCGTCGCCGCCCGCGACGACGAGCGCGGCCGGCTTCGCGCCGCCGAGGCCGAGGAGCGCGCGCCGCATCACGCCGACGTTGAAGGCCGGGCGCTCGAGCGGGCCGTGGAGTGCGATCGCGTCCCCGAGGCACGCACGCGCGCGCGCCTCGTGGCCGCGCGCGCCGCCGCGCATGAAGAGAACACTCGCGGAGAAAGTGGCGGGGTCGAGATCGCTCGCGATGCCGGCGAGATCGCCGGCCGCAAGATCGCGCGCGAGATCTTCGACGAGGAATGCGATGCGCGCGGCCAGAGGCCCGCCCGTCTAGGACCCGCTGGTCCCGATCGTGACGCGGCCGGCCGGGAAGACCGACGCCCGGTTCGTGAGCGGGCGCGTCACGGGCCCGCGCGAGATCCGCACGGCCGCGCGCGGCGGCGGCGCGTTCAACTGCGCGAGCGGCTGCGTCTCGAAGGCGCCGAGCGGCTCGATGAGCGCGTCTTCCATCACGGGAAGGATGAACGGCCCCGGGTCGTTATCGAGGCCCGGTTCAATCGTGACGAACACGCGGAAATCACCGCCATCGAGATCGAGTAGACCAGGAATGCCGCCGGAGACGCGAACGAACTCCTGGCCTGGGAAGAGCGGGCCGTCGCCGCGTCCGTCCTGATTGATGTCGATGCCGTCGGGGCCGGCTGTCGCGCCCGCCAAATCGTGGTCCGAGTCGAAGGTCGAGAGGAAGCGCCCTGTCGAATACGCCTCGCCCGTCGAGATGCGCGCGACCCACCCCTCGAAAACCCATCCGTCGCGAAGCACGGGAAGCGCGAGCGTGGTGCTATCGCCGATCTCTTCGCTGCGGCTCTCTTTGTAGAACCAGATCCCCGAGTCGAAGTCCGTCGTGTCATCGGCCGTCGTGAACGTGTTGAGGAAGTACGCGCCGCCGAGCGTCGAGAGATCGTAAATCGCGTTCGTTACCGCGGTGTCGGGCTTCAGCGTCGCGAACGAGTCGGCGACGGCGCCGCTTAGCATGATGCTGCGGCTCGGAATCGCGTCGGAGTCGCCCTCGGTTTCGACGGTGATAAAGATGCGCAGCGAGAGTAAGAGATCGCCCCCGGCGGTGAACGACGTAATCGGCGCGCCGGAGAGATCGACGATGTCGCCGCCGGTATCGAGCCGGAACTTGCCGATCGAGAGATTCACACCGTCGCGCGTGCGGTGCCACATCTCGAAGTGGCCGCCGCCGATCGGCGCGAGTCCGGTGGGCTCGAGCGTCACGTCGCTCAACGCCGCGGGAATCGGCGCATCGAGCACCGTCAGGAAGAACGGCGCGGCGGAATTGTCCGGTTCCGGCTCGAGCGAGACCGCGGCGCTGAAGCCCCCCGCGTCGAGCACGAGCGGCGGAATGCTTCCCGAGGAATCGACGAAATCCTGCGCGGGAAACGCGAGGCCGTCGCCGAGGCCGTCGCCATTCTCGTCGCTGCCGAACCTGCCCGCACCTTGCCCGGCGCGATCGGAGTCGAAGTCGCAGAGGTCTGAGAATCGCCCGGTCGAATACGCGATCACGCCGCCTTGCGTCGGCCGCGTGACCCAGCCTTCATACGACCAGCCGGCGGCCGGCAGCTCCGGAAGCGCCGCGATCGTCGCGCTCGCGTCGCGCGCTCCCGCGGCGCAGTCGGAGAGGGTGAAGACGATCCCCCGATTGAAATCTTTCACGGTCTCGGTGGTCGGCGTGTTGAGGAAGTAGCTGCCATCGGCGGTCGAGTACGAAACGCCGAGCGCGCGCGGGTGCGAAACGGAGAGGTTCGCGGAGGCGCCGGAGAACGCGCCGCCGAGGATTCGCGTCGGCGCGGGCAATGCGGATGTGTCGTCGCCGGGCTCGAGCGAGATGAAAAACTCGGTGGCGCCGTTGATCGCGTCGGCCGGGTTGACGCGCAGGATGCCGTCGGTGACCTCCCGGCCAGCGAGGTCCGTGACCTTCCCCGCGGCGTTTACGCGGAACTTCCCGCCGCTTCGCGGTTGTCCGCCGACGACGAACCAGGCCTCGTAGTGCGAGGGACTCGGGTCGCCGAGGCCGGTCAGTTCGAGCGCGAACTCGCCGCGCTTCGTCGGGCGGCCGTCGGTGGGTGGCGCGATGGTCGTATCGTTCGAGCCGCACGCGGCGCCGGTGAGAAGGGCCGCGAGCAGAATAGACGTGCGAAGGAACGCTTTCCGGTTCATCGATCGCTCCGTGTGCTCCGGGAAATCCGGCGCGGCGGCGCCGCGGGCCGGCAGAACGGACTCGGGAGAAGTCGCGCGAGCGTAGCGGCTCGCGTGATGCTGCTCAAGCGAAAAATCCCGCACTCGCGACCCGAGACGCCCCGATGTATAGTGCTCTGTCCTTTTCCGTTGTCGTGAGGAGTTGACGCCTGTGTTGAAACGCCGGTCGTGGATCGTGCTCGGCGGGGCGGTCGTTCTCGTCGCCCTGCTCGTGCCGTTGATCGTGGCCACTATGCTTCCGAAGCAGAGAATCGTCCAGGAGGTGGCGCGCCGTGTCGAGGCCGCCAGCGGCTGGAAGCTCTCGGTTCGCGACGCAGGGATCCGCTGGATCCCGTTCGCGATTCGTCTGGAGGGCGTGAAGCTCGCCGGCAACCCGGCTTTCGAGGATTCGTCGCGGATCGAGATTCCCGAGGCGCGCATCGATGTGCAGCTCGGCGATCTGTTGCGCCGGCGGCTGCGCGTTTCGAAGGTTTATATCGACCGGCCGGCGATCGATCTGTTCGTGGCGCGGCGCGACGGCGCGGCGGGCGGCGCGGCGGACGGAAGCGGCGCGGGCGCTGCGACCGACGCGGAGCGCGACGCCGCGCGCGACGACGCCGCCGCGGCGGCCGCTCCGCTGGCGCTCTCGCTCTCGCGCCTCGACATCGAGGGCGCGCACATCGTCTTCGAGGACACGACAGGCTTCGCGCTGCGGCTCGACGACGTCTCGCTCTCGCTGGGGCTCGAGGCTGCGCAGCGATTCGAGAAGTTCGACATCACGGGGAGCTTTGCGTCGGCGCGTTCGGCGGTCGTGCTGCCCGTCATTTCCGCGGATACGAGCGCGGCGGCCGCACGTCCGATCGCGCTCGGCGACTTCCGCGTGAGCGGCGACTACACGCTCGCGTTCACTCCCGCGGACCAAACGTTGTCGATCGTCACGGCGAGCGTCGTCGTCAACGATCTCCCCGCGAGCGTGTCGGGGACCGTGACGCAGCTCTCGCGAACGCCGGTTTGCGACATCACGATCGACGCGCAGAATACCGAGATCGCGCAACTCCTCTCGCTTTTGCCGGAGTCGGTGCTCGCGCAGAAGGAGAAGCTCGACGCGCGCGGGCGCGCCACGATCAGCGCGCGGCTCTTGGGACCCACGTGGCCTCCGGGCGCGATGAAGGCGTCCGGGAGCGTCGCGATCGAAGAGAGTCGCGTCGCGTTCTCCGGCCTTCCCGGCGCGATCGACCAGATGCGCGGGCACGTGCGCTTCTCCGACGAGCGACTCGAGATCGACTCGCTCGTTGCGTCGTTCGAGGGGTCGCCGCTCCGCGTCGAGGGAAGCGTCGCGCCTCTCGCCGATCCGCGCGTCGATCTGCGCGTCGCGGGCGGGATCCCGCTCGGCGTCGTGGGACGCTGGCCGGTCATGACGCGATTCCAAAAACTCAGCGGCGATGTTCGGCTCGACGTGCGCGCGACGGGCGCCCTCCGCGCGCCGCAAGCGATGCAGCTCGACGGGAACATCGATCTGGCGTCCGTCTCCGTGCAGCCCGCCGGGTGGACGGCGCCGTTCGAGGGACTGACGGGGCGAATCGCGCTCGCGGGGACGACGGCGCGCATCGAGAATCTCCGCGGCACACTCGGCGCGTCCGACTTCCAGTTGACGGGGACGATCGACGAGCCGCTCGCGAAGCCGCGCGCGAAGCTCGACGTGGCCTCGCGCCTGCTCGATCTCGACGCGCTCGTGCGCATCGCGGGTGGCGCGGCCGCGCCCGCCGCGCCCGCCGGAGCCGCGGCGATCGCCGCACCGCTCTTGCTCCCCGAACTCCCCGACCTTACCGCGACCGCGACGATTCGCGCGGACAGCCTCATCGTGCAGGCGATTCCGCTGCGCGGCGCGCGCGGCGAGTTGACGCTGCGCGATCGCACGCTCACCGCGAACCTCACCGCGGGCGAGGTGCGCGTGCCGACATCGCCGCTCGCCAACGCGCGCCTCGATCTCACCGTGAAGAACCGCCGCCTCGACGGGACTTTCTCGGCCGCGAGCATCACGCTGCCGCGCGTGCCGCTCACGAACGTCTCGGCGAAGATCGCGGTGACGCCCGACGGCGTGATCGACATCACGGGTGCGCGCGCGACCGCGTTCACCGGCAATGTCGGCGGCGACGTGCGCGTCACGCTCGCCGGCGGCGAACCGCGCTACACGTTCTCCGTCGCCGCGACGGATCTCGAGATGAACGATTTCCTTTCGCACCTAACGCCCGCGAAGAACCTGCTCTACGGAAAGCTCAAACTCGACGGCAAGTTCGAAGGCGCCGGCCTCACCGCGGAAGCCGCGAAGGCGAAGCTCAAAGCGGAAGGGAACGGCTTCGCAATCGACGGGCGCATGGTTCCGAACCCGGTGCTCATCGAGATCGCGAGCCTTCTCGGTATTCCCGAGATGCAGGAGATTCAGTTCCGAACGCTCAAGTCGAAGTTCCGCATCGACGCCGGCCGCGTGCGCGTCGACGACCTCGAACTCCTCGCGCCCGACGCGAAGTGGAATCTCGCGGGCTCCGCCGGTTTCGACGGCACGATCGAATACTCGTTGAACATCCTGCTATCGAAGCCGCTCGCCGATCGCGTCGTCGCGAAGGTCGGCACCATCGCGCGCTACCTCGTCAACGAGAAGGGCGAGTTACCCGTCGACATTCTCCTGAGCGGGACGGCGACGCGGCCGAAGGTGTCGCTCGACCTGGCGAAGGCGTCGTCGCGCGTGAAGGGCGGCGCGCTCGGCGACGCGGCGCGCGCGCTCGGCATCGACGAGAAGGCGCTCGCCAACCCGAAGGAAGCGCTCAAGGATCCGAAGGCGCTGCGCAATCTCCTCGGCGGCGCGCTCGGCGGGAAACCCGACGCGGCGCCCGCGCCGACGCCCGCACCACCACCAGCGCCAACGCCGGCGCCGCCCGACAGCGTGGCGTCCGACTCCACGCGCTGACCGGCGCCGGATCTCGCCGAGCGCGAAGCCTTCGCGAAGCCAGCGCGAACGAAATCAAAGAGGGGAACCGCCACCGCGATTCCCCTCGAATGATTTTTGACCCGTGCTGGGATCGAACCAGCGACCTGTCGCTTAAAAGGCGAATGCTCTACCGACTGAGCTAACGGGTCATTTGCTTTGCGCGGTGCGCGGCGCGGCGGCCGGCGTCGTCGCGCGGAACGTTTCGCGCACGTGGAAAGTGGCATCGCGCCCGGAGCCGACGGAGACGAGCGCGAGCGGCGCGCCCGCCGCGGCGGCGATCGCGTCGAGGTACTCGCGCGCGCGGCGCGGCAGATCGTCGAGCGTCCGCGCGCCACTCGTCGGTTCCTGCCACCCGGGAAGCTCCTCGAGTACCGGCTTCGCGGCCGCGAGGCTGTCGACGTCGTGCGGGAACTCCGTCGTGCGCGTGCCATTCACATCGTAGGCAACGCAGACCGGAACTCGCGCGAGATGATCGAGCACGTCGAGCTTCGTGATCGCGAGCGCGGTGGCGCCGTTCAGATCGGCGGCGTAGCGCGCCGCGGGGCCATCGAACCAGCCGACGCGGCGGCGGCGCCCCGTCGTCGCGCCGAACTCCGCGCCGCGCGTCACGAGCGTGTCGGCGACTTCGCCCGACAGCTCGCACGGGAACGGGCCGCTCCCGACGCGCGTCGTGTACGCCTTCATCACCGCGAGCACGTCGCCGATCGCCCACGGTGCGATCCCCGCGGAGACCGCAGCCGCGGCGGCGGTCGTGTTCGACGACGTGACGAACGGATACGTGCCGTGATCGAGATCGAGGAGCGTTCCCTGCGCGCCCTCGAGCAGCACCTTCTCGCCGCGCGCGAGCGCGCCGCGAACGAGCGCGCCCGTGTCCGCGACGAACGGCGCGAGCCGCTCCGGCAGGTCGCGAAGCGCGTCGAGCGCCGAGCCGGGCAGCGGCGCCGCGTTGAGGTAGCGCTCGAGGTACGCGTTCCCCTCGTCGTGAGCGTGCGCGATGCGCGAGGCGAAGCGCGCGCGATCCAACAGCTCGCCCGCGCGCACGCCGCGGCGCGACGCGCGATCCGTGTACGCCGGCCCGATGCCGCGCCCGGTCGTTCCGATCGCGCCGCTTCCGAGCGCGCGCTCGCTCGCCACGTCGATCGCCTTATGATGCGGCAGCACGAGGTGGCACTCGTTCGACAACACGAGCCGCCCCGCGACGGCAACGCCCGCCGCTTCGAGCAGCGCGACCTCGTCGAGGAACGCGATCGGATCGAGCACGACGCCGCTTGCGATCACGCAGCGCACGCGCGGATTCAGAATCGCGGACGGCACCAGATGTAAAACGGTCTTCGTGTCGCCGACGACGACCGTGTGCCCGGCGTTGGCGCCGCCCTGGTAGCGCACCGCCCAATCGACCTCGGGGCCGAGGTAGTCGACGACCTTCCCCTTCCCCTCATCGCCCCACTGGGCGCCGACTACGGCGATGGCGGGCATGGGCGAATTCCGCGCGCGCGAGGCACTCTCACGGGGTGCGCGCTCCGACTCCCTGCGCGAACACTTCCTGCGCGGCGGTAACGCCGGCGCCCGGAGTCGCGGGGTGGCCGAGATCGATGAGCACGAGTTCGAGCGCGCAGAGCATCGCGGCGATGTCGGTCTCGTGATAGTCGCCGAGATGTCCGATGCGGAAGACCTTCCCTTTCATCTCGCCTTGGCCGCCGGAAATCGTAAAGCCGAAGCGGCGCTTCAGGCCCTGCACGATCGCCTTCCCCTCGATCCCCGCGGGGACGCGAATCGCGGTGAGCGAGTTGACGGGATTGTCCGGGAAGATCTCGAGCCCGAGCGCGCGCGCGCCGGCGCGCATTCCGTCGGCGATGCGGGCGTGGCGCTCCCAAACCTTGTGCAGTCCCTCGGCGCGCACCATCTTCAGCGCCGCGCCGAGCCCGAGGATGATCGTGTTCGCGGGCGTCCACGGCGTCTGCGCGTCGGCTTGCGTCTTGCGCGCCTTCTGGTAGTCGAAGTAGTAGCGCGGCAGATCGGCCTTCGCGATGCGATCCCACGCGCGCG
The DNA here is from genome assembly GCA_046160485.1 of bacterium. Taxonomy (GTDB): domain Bacteria; phylum Orphanbacterota; class Orphanbacteria; order JBJXGV01; family JBJXGV01; genus JBJXGV01. The sequence goes on from JBJXGV010000017.1 coordinate 36,525, forward strand.
CCGAGACACCCGCGAACGCGAGGCCCGGCGGGAGCATGAGCGCCTTCTGCGAGCCGGTGAGGACGACATCGAGCCCCCACTCGTCCATCTCGAGCGGATGCACGAGGAGCCCGCTGATGCCGTCGACGATGATCAGCGCGTCGCGCTCACGCGCCACGCGCGCGAGCGCCCGCACGTTCGACAGCGCGCCTGTCGACGTTTCCGACAGCGTGCAGAAGAGCGTTCGGATCGAACTGTTCTTCTTCATCATCGCGGCGACCTGGTCCGGGTCCGGCGACTTGCCGTACGCGACCTTGTAGACCTCGGGCTGCACGCCGTACGCGTTGAGAATGTGCGTCCACCGTTCGGAGAACTTCCCCATCTCGATGACGAGAGGCGTATCGCCGCGCGACACGCAGTTGACGACCGCCGACTCGAGCGCGCCCGTTCCCGACGACGTGAGGACGAGCACGTCGCTCTTCGTCTGGAACGCGTAGCGCAAATCTTCGAGCACGACCTTGAAGATCTCGATGAACTCTTCGTGCCGGTGATGGATCGTCGGCAGCGTCATCGCGATCTGAACTTCGTCGGGAATGTCGGTCGGCCCAGGGGTGAAGAGTCGCTTCTTCATCGTTTGAACCTCTTCAGGTATGAGAGGACCTCGCGTTTACCGGCTCCGGTTTCGGCGGAGAACGCGATGATTCCATCGGGTGTGCCCGCGGATTCGGTTCCGGGTTCGGCGCCTGCCTCGCCCTCCGCGTTGCCGAGCCCAAACTCGTCGCGCAGGCGCGCGATGTTCGCCGCGAGCGCACCACGTTTGAGCTTGTCCGCCTTCGTCGCGACGACGAGAAACGAAATCTCGCGGCGCCGGGCCCAATCTATCATGTCGCGATCGTCGGTAAAAGCAGGATGGCGCGCGTCGACGATCACGATGAGCGCTGCGAGCGCGCCGCGCGTTTCGACGTAGCGCTCGACGAGGCGCGACCACTCCGCCTTCGCCTTGGCGGGCGCGCGCGCGAAGCCGTACCCAGGCAGATCGACGAGCCGGACGTCCTCGAAGCGGAAGAAGTTGAGCGCCTGTGTCTTGCCGGGCGTCGAACTCGTCTTCGCAAGACCGCGCCGCGCGACCACGCAGTTGATGAGCGACGACTTGCCGACGTTCGAGCGGCCCGCGAGCGCGATCTCGGGCGCGGCCTCGGGCGGAAGGCCCTCGATCGAAACGACGGACATCTCGAAATAGGGGCCGCGAGGTTCGCTCTCGGCGTCCGCGTCGGGTCTGCGCTTTCGCGGCGTCAGCACCGGTGGGCGCTGCCCGTGCGGACGCGCGTGCGGGCGGGCGCCGCGCGCGGAAACGGGAGGCGCGAACTTCCCGCGCCTCCCGCGCTCATTCGTCAATTTGAGTGCTCCGATTCACTTCGCCTAGTGGGTGTATCCAGGCTCGCCGACGCCGGGCTCTTCCGGATCGTCGGGCGGCGCTTCGGGCGCATCGGGCGCGTCGGCGGGCGGCGTCGTGTCGGCGGGCCGCGCGGGATCCGCGTCGGACGCCGCGACGGGCGCGACCTTCGCGCGCGACGAGATATCGCGGAAGAACGGAAGCTCGGCACGCCGGTCGCCGACGAGCGCTTGGTCGAGCACTTGATCCATCGTCTCGACGAAGCGGATCGAGAGCCCGCGCCGCACCTCGGCCGGAATGTCGGCGAGGTCCTTGCGATTCTCCGCGGGAAGCAACACGACCGTGTGTCCGGCCTGATGCGCGGCGACGAGTTTCTCGGAGAGGCCGCCGATCGGCAGCACGTTTCCGCGGAGCGTGATCTCCCCCGTCATCGCCAGATCGCGCCGCACGGTGAGATTCGTAAGCGCCGAGATGAGCGCCGTCGCGATCGTGATTCCCGCCGACGGCCCATCCTTCGGGATCGCGCCCTCGGGGACGTGAATGTGAATGTCGAGCTTCTGGTAGAAATCGCGATCGAGTTTGAGCAGCTCAGCGCGCGAGCGCGCGTACGTGAGCGCCGCTTGCGCCGACTCCTGCATCACGTCGCCGAGGCTTCCGGTGAGGATCAACTTCCCGCGCCCCGCCACGGTCGTTGCTTCGATCATGAGCAGATCGCCGCCGCCGCCGGTCCACGCGAGCCCCGACGCGACGCCGACCCAGTCTTGTTCTTCGAGCCGCCGCTTCGAGAACTTCGGAACGCCGAGGTAGCGCGTCACGGCGCGCTGCGTGATGCGAATCGGCGCGATCGCCGATGCCGCCGCTGCCGCGGCCGCATCCGCGATCACGGTTGCGCCCGCCGTGCCCGCCATCGTGGCGGCGGCCACCGCCGCACCCTTGGCGCTCTTCGCCGCGACCGGCCTCGACGCGATCTCGCGCGCGACCTTGCGCATGATCTTCGCGATCTCGCGCTCGAGGTTGCGCACGCCCGCCTCGCGCGTGTACTCGCTGATGATCGAGCGCAGCGCCGGCTGCGCGAAGACGACCTGCCCCTTCGCGAGCCCGTGCGCCTCCGCCTGCTGCGGAATCAGGAATCGCCGCGCGATCTGCACCTTCTCCGGCAAGAGGTAGCCGGGAAGGCGGATGATCTCCATGCGATCCTGCAGCGGCGCCGGAATCGCGTGCAGCATGTTAGCCGTGGTGATGAAAAGCACCTGCGAGAGATCGAAGTCGATGTCGAGATAGTGATCGTTGAACGTGTTGTTCTGCTCGGGATCGAGCACCTCGAGGAGCGCCGACGCGGGATCGCCGTGATAGTCCATCGTCATCTTGTCGACTTCGTCGAGGAGGAAAACCGGATTGCGCGCGCCGGCCTTGCGAAGGCCCTGCATGATGCGCCCCGGCATCGATCCGATGTACGTGCGGCGGTGGCCGCGAATCTCGGCCTCGTCGCGCACGCCGCCGAGCGAGACGCGCACGAACTTGCGGCCGAGCGCGCGCGCGATCGACTTGCCGAGCGAGGTCTTGCCGACGCCGGGAGGGCCGACAAAGCAAAGGATCGGCCCCTTGAGCTTCTTCGAGAGGCGGATGACGGCGACATACTCGAGGATGCGCTCCTTCACCTTCTCGAGCGCGTAGTGATCTTCGTTGAGCACGATCTCGGCCTGCGCGACGTCGAGCTGATCGGTCGTCTCCTTACGCCACGGCAGGCTCACGAGACACTCGACGTAGTTGCGGATAACCGTGGCCTCCGGTGAGAGCGGCGCCATCTTCCGCAAACGCTCGACCTCGGCGAGCGCCTTCGTCTCCGCTTCCTTCGGCATGCGCGCCTTGCGCACGCTCTCGATCAAATCGTCGGCCTCCGCGCTCCCCTCGCCCTCGCGGCCGAGTTCGCGCCGAATCGCCTTGAGCTGCTCGTTGAGATAGAACTCCTTCTGGTTCTTTTGCACTTGGCTGCGCACCTGGCCATCGATCTTCCGCTCGAGCCGGAGAATCTCGATCTCGCCGGCGAGCAGTTTCGTGAGGATGTCGAAGCGCATCGCGAGCGTCTCCGCCTCGAAGATCGACTGCTTCGCTTCGACGGAGACACCCATGTGCGCCGCGATCGTGTCGGCGAGGCGCCCCGGGTCCGTGAGGTTCGACGCGTTCACCGCGATTTCGTCGGGGAGCTTGCGGTTGAGCTTCACGTACTCTTCGAACTGCGCGGCGACCTGCCGCATAGCGGCCTTCATCTCGTTGTTCTTCTTGGGGCGGTCGGCGCCGAACGGCGTGATGCGCACCGTCGTGTAGCCGGCCTTCGCGCGCACGTCGGACATCCGCGCGCGGCCAACGCCCTCCGCGAGAATCTTGAGCGTGTCGTCCGGCAGGCGCAGCAGTTGATGAATGCGAATGACCGCGCCGGCGCGATGCAGGTCGCGGCGCACGGGCTCGGAAACATCGGGGCGCCGCTGCGTCACGGCGAAGACGAGCTTGTCCTTCTCCATCGCGGCGCGGATCGCGGCCACGGACCCGGCGCGCCCGACGAGAAGCGGCAGCATCATGTACGGGAAGACGACGACGTCGCGCAGCGGCAGGAGCGGCAGGCGATCGGGCGCTTCGATAATTTCATCTTCACGGCGGAACGTCGGCATGCCGGCGACCCCCTCTCTTCGCGCCATCGGAACGAGACTAGAGGCTCGGCGCCGCCCCGCGTCTCTTGCGCCGGCCGCCGAACGTGAAGATCGGTTCGGCCTTGCCGGTAATCACATCCGCTGTGACACAACAGCCCTTCAGGTCGGGCTGCGAGGGGAGATTGAACATCACGTCCAACATCGACTTTTCGATGATCGCGCGCAAGCCGCGAGCGCCCGCGCCGCGCTTGACCGCGCCGGCCGCGATCGCGACGAGCGCGTCCGGCGTGAACTCGAGCGAAACGCCTTCGAGTTCGAAGAGCGCTTGATACTGCTTGCAGAGCGCGTTCTTCGGCGTGGTCAGGACCTCGATGAGCGCCTTCTCGTCGAGATGATCGAGCGAGCAGAGGCACGGCAGGCGTCCGATCAGCTCGGGAATCAATCCGAACTTCAGGAGGTCTTCGGGCTCGACCGTCGCGAGCACCTCGCCCACCTGGCGGTCTTTCTTGCCGACGATCTTCGCGTTGAATCCGAGCACCTTCTCGCCGAGCCGCTTCTGGATGATCTTGTCGAGCCCTTCGAACGCGCCGCCGCAGATGAACAACACGTTCTTCGTGTTGATCTCGATGTATTTCTGCTGCGGGTGCTTTCGCCCGCCCTGCGGCGGGACGTTGGCGACCGTTCCCTCGAGAATCTTGAGGAGCGCCTGCTGCACGCCTTCGCCCGAGACGTCGCGCGTGATCGACGGGTTGTCCGACTTGCGCGCGATCTTGTCGATCTCGTCGATGTACACGATCCCGCGCTCCGCGCTCGCCAAATCGAAATCGGCGTTCTGGAGCAGCTTCACGAGAATGTTTTCGACGTCTTCACCGACGTAACCCGCTTCCGTGAGCGTCGTGGCATCGACGATCGCGAACGGCACCTTCAGAAGCTTCGCCATCGTTTGCGCAAGAAGCGTCTTGCCCGTGCCGGTCGGACCGATCAGCAAGATATTCGACTTCTCGAGCTCGACCTCTTCGAACGTCGAGTCGAACTGAATTCGCCGGTAGTGGTTGTAGACCGCGACCGCGAGGACCTTCTTCGCGCGCTCTTGCCCGACCACGTAATCGTTGAGCAGCGCGAAAATCTCGGTCGGCTTCGGAACCTCGGCTTCGTTGTACGTGATCTCCTTGCCCATCTCCTCCTTTAGGATCTCGCTGCAGAGCTTGATGCACTCGTTGCAGATGTAGACCGAAGGGCCGGAAATGAGCTTCGAAACCTCGTGCTGTCCCCTCCCGCAGAAGGAGCAGACGATCGACTGCGGAGACCCGATGCGCTTCTTCACCGACATGATTCCTTCTCGCGGCGCGCCGCTTACGTCCTCTTCGTGATGACTTCGTCGACGATGCCGTAGTCCTTCGACTCGTCCGCCGACATGAAGAAGTTGCGATCCGTGTCTTTCTTGATCTTCGACATCGGCTGCCCCGTGTGCTTTACGAGAATGTCGTTGAGCTTCTCGCGAATGACGAGCAGTTCCTTCGTGTAGATCTCGACGTCGGTCGCCTGGCCCTCGGAACCGCCGAGCGGCTGGTGGATCATCACGCGCGAGTTCGGGAGCGCGTGCCGCTTCCCCTTCGCGCCGGCGCACAACAAGAGCGCCGCCATACTCGCCGCCTGCCCCATGCAGATCGTGACGACGTCCGGCTTGATGTACTGCATCGTGTCGTAGATCGCAAGCCCCGCTGAGACGACGCCGCCCGGGCTATTGAGATAGACGTAGATATCGCGATCGGGATCGTCGGCCTCGCAGAAGAGAAGCTGCGCGATCGCGAGATTCGCGACCTGGTCATCGATCGGCGAGCCGATGAAGATGATTCTGTCCTTGAGCAGACGCGAGTAGATGTCATAAGCGCGTTCACCGCGCCCGCTTTGTTCGACAACGATCGGGACGAGTCCCATTCCATCCTCCCCTTTTCGCACTTCCCCGCGAACGAACGGTTTGACGAACTCCAGGTCCTACGGATCGCCCGGCTTGATGAGCCGGCTCGGTGTTTCGCGCTCGACCTCCGCGTGCTCGAGAATGAAGCGCGCGACTTTCTCCTCCAAGAGACGCTCGCGCAGGCCGCCGATGGCGTCGCGCTTCTCGAGCGTCTCGCGGACCTCTTGCGCCGAGACGCCCTCGCGCGCGGCGATGCGGCTGATCTCGCGATCGACCTCGGCGCGCGAGATTCCAAGCTTTTCCTCCCGCGCGATCGCCGTCAAGAGAAGGCTTCGCTGCACGCGCCGCTCGGCCCGCGGCCGAAGCTCGATCCGCAGCTTCTTCGTCTTCTCCTCGCGGTCGCCCACAATGACGGGATCGACGTCTTCGTCTCGAACCTGAACATCCTCGAGCAACTGATCGGCGAGAAAATCGGGGACTTCGATGTTGTGCTGCGCCAGGAGTGTGGCGACCGCCTCGTCCGCCATCCTCTCCGTCGCGCGCATCTCCTCGACGATTCCGAGCCGGCGGCGAATTTCGTCAGTCAGTTCGGCGAGGCTTTCGAATCGCTCCGGGTCTTCTTCGCTCTTCTTCGGGATGCGCCGCGCGAAGTCGTCGTCGGGGGCGGGAAGGCGCTTCTCGCGCACCTCCGTGACGGAAAGCCGGTAGCGCGCCGTCTTGATCGCGCCCTCGGGATCGTCCTTCGGCTTGAACTCGCGCGCTGCCTCACGCGTCTCGCCCGCGCGCGCTCCGACGACGGCCGTCGCGAACTCGGCGAACGCCGCATACTCGCCTGTGTGGATCGGAAAGCCGGTCACGGGATCTCCGAGCGGCTCGCCCGTATCGCCGAGCGCCACGAGATCGACCACGACGAGATCGCCCGCGACGGATTCGCGATCGACGGGGACGAAGTCGGCGTGCCGCTCGCGCAGCGAATCGACATTCTCCGTGACAGCGTCGTCTTCGATCGGCGCGACGACGAGTTTGAGCTTCATCCCTTTGTAGCCGGCGGGAGCGAAGCTCGGGCCGATCTTCACGCGCGCCTGAAACGTCAGCGGCGCGTCCTCGGTGTAGTTGAGCTGCTCGAACTCGGGGTCGGAGAGGGCGAGGATGCGATTCTCTTCGAGGGCCTCGTGGTAGGCGCGCGGAACGACACGCTCGAGAACCTCGCTTTCGATCGACTTTCCGTAGCGCGCGCGGATCAGGTGGCGCGGGGCCTTCCCCTTGCGGAAGCCCGGGAACGCGACACGATCGGCCAGTTCGCGATAGACGGCTTCGAGATCGCGCGCGACCTCTTCCGCCGGAACCTCGACGGTGAGGACGCGCTCCCACTTGCCCGGTTCTTCGACTGCGACCTTCAAGATTCCCCCAACTGGGCTCGCGGCCCGAAGCGCGAGTGGTGCGGCGGCCGCGCGCGGTAATAGTGCGAGAGGGGGGAGTTGAACCCCCACGAGTCGCCTCACGAGATCCTAAGTCTCGCGCGTCTGCCAGTTCCGCCACTCTCGCGGTCGTTCGACGGCGCCGAACTCGCGTGCCCGAGCCCGCGGCCTTCCGGCGCCAGAGATGCCCCACCAAAGCGACGGCCCCGATCCCTTATTGGAAAGAGGCCGTAACTCCATTGAATTTCAATAGATCGACGGACGGTAAGATAGCAGCGGCCTCGGGGGGCGTCAAGAGGAAAGCCCTGCGGCGGCGGCGGGACGCTACCCGACGCGCCCCGCGAGCTGCCGCGCCTCCGCGATGCACGCGTTCACCGAGACGCCGTGGTACGAGTTACCGGAGACGAAAAGCCCGGGGTGCGCGGCGAGGCGGTCGTCGATCGACGCGACGCGGGCGGCGTGGCCGAGCGTGTACTGCGGAATCCCACGCGCGTGGCGAATGATGCTCGTGAAGACCGGCGTGGCGCGGATCCCGGGCGCCGCTGCGAGTGTCTCGCGCGCGAGCGCGAGGAGTTCCGTGTCGCCCGCCGAAACGAGCGCCGGTTCGTGCGCGCCGCCAACGAGAACGCGAATCAGCGCGCGCCCGGCCGGAGCGCGGCCCGGGAATAGATTCGAGTCGAAGAGAGCGCCGAGCGGCCGCAGCCCTTCGCCGCGCGGAATGAGGTAGCCGAATCCGTCGGGCGCCGCACCGAGGTCGTCGAGGCGGTAACCGAGAGCGACGACGGCCACGGGCGCGGACGCGATCGCGCCGAGATGGCGCGAGAGATCCGCGTCGAGCGGCGCGGTGAGTTCCGCCGCGCGCCACGACGGGCATGCCAGGAGCACCGCGTCGAACGACTGCGTCTGGCCGCTCGCGAAACGCAGCGCGTACCGCGGCGCCGGCGAAGCCGCGCCATCATGCGCCGCATTTTCAGTGAGCGATTCAACATCCGCGCCGACGACGAGGCGCTCGCCGAGTCGCCCCGCGAGCGCGCGCGTGAGTTCTTCCATCCCGTCGAGGAAAGATGTGAGATGGCCGCCGGGGCCCGCGGGACCACCGCCTGCGCTGCCTCGCGGACGCGCACGCGCGGCGCGCCGCTTCGCGAGCATCGCCTTCACGAGGCCGCCGTGCTCGCGCTCCATCTCCGCCATCTTGGGAAACGTGCTCGCGAGCGAAAGCGTGCGCGCGTTCCCAGCGAAGATTCCGGTGACCATCGCGTCGACGAGCACGCGCGCGGCTTCCGCGCCAATGCGCCGCGCCGCGAAGTCGAAGACGGATTCGTCGCCGTCGGCCGCGCGGCGCGCAGGGACGAACGGCTCTCCCAGCACGCGGAGCCGGCCGCCGATCGAGAGAAGAGGCGACGCGAAGAACGCGGGCGGCGAGACTGGAACGAAGTGAAGCCGGCCGCCGCGATAGATGAACCGGCGCGCGGCGGCCGGGTTCGCGCGCACGAGGCGATCGGAGAGCCCGAGGCGCTCGACGAGCGCCAGCGTATCGGGCGCGTTGTCGAGGAATCCGTTGACGGCCCACTCGACGCGATAGCCGTCGATCTCTTCGGTGCGAATGTTGCCGCCCGGTTGCGGGGCGGACTCGAAGACGGTGACATCGACGGCATTCGCGCCGCCGCGCGACGCGTCGAGAAGCTCGAACGCCGCCGCCAACCCGGCGATACCGCCGCCAACGATTCCAATCCGTTTCATTGTTGCCGTTTCTGTTTAGACCGTGCGCGAGAAGACCTGCTTCTCGTCGCGATTCGCGCGGAGGTGCCGGTCGAACGGCATCGCGATGTTGCGCACGAAGAGCCGCCCGAGTTCCGTCACATGCACGCGATTATCGTCAATCTCCACGAACCCGCTGGCGACGGGACCCGCACGCAGCTCCGCGATTTCCGTCGCGAAGTACTCGCCGAACTGAATCCCGAACGCCGCGTCGATCTCGCCCATCTCGACCGCGAAGTTGCACATGATCTCGCTGATAACGGCCCGGCGCAGAGCGTCGTCGCCCTGCAACTCGTAGCCGCGCTCGATGGGGGGCGTCCCCGCGGCGAGAGCGGCGTAGTACTCCGAGAGCTTCTTCGTGTTCTGCGCGAACGCGCCGCGCACCTCGCCGATCGCCGAAACGCCGAACCCGATCATGTCGGTCGCGGGAAGCACCGTGTATCCCATGAAATTGCGCTTCAGGCGCCGCTCGCTAACGGCGCGCGCCATCTCGTCCTGAGCGCGCGCGAAATGATCCATCCCGATCTGGTGGTAGCCCGCGGCGAGGAAACGCTCGAGCGCGATTCCGAAGAGAGCGAACTTCGTTTCGCGATCCGGCAGGAACGACTCGTCGATCGAACGCTGATTCGATTTGATCCACGGAACGAGCGCGAACGAGTAACAGGCGACGCGATCGGGCTGGAGCGCAATGACCGCGTCGACGGAGCGCGCGAAACTCTCCTCCGTTTGGAGCGGCAACCCGTAGATGAGGTCGACGTTGATCGACTCGAATCCGAGGCCGCGGCTATAGAGAAAGATGTCGCGCGTCTCATCGAGCGTTTGGTTGCGATTGACCGCCTCTTGCACCGCGGGCGTGAAATCCTGAACGCCCATCGAGAGCCGGTTCCACCCGAGGCGCTTGAGCAGATCGATCTGCTCGCGCGACGTCACGCGCGGGTCGACCTCGATCGCCACCTCGGCGTTGGGATCGATCGTGAACTCGGAGACGACCGCTGCGTGAAGCCTCTCGATCTGCGCGGGCGAGAGGTAGGTCGGCGTGCCTCCTCCCCAGTGGTACTGCATCACGCGGCGGCGCGGACCGAGCCGCGAAGCCACGAGACGAATCTCGGCGATGAGCGAGTCGAGGTAGCGGTCGGCGACGCCCGCCTTCTGCGTGATGATCACGTTGCAGCCGCAAAACGTGCAGCGCTCTTCGCAGAACGGAATGTGGATGTAGAGAGAGAGCGGCTCCTCCGGTCGGTGCGAGGCCTCGTCGAGCTTCTCGAGGTAGCGCGCGGGAGTGAAGCCCGTGTTGAATTCGACGGCCGTCGGATACGACGTGTATCGCGGCCCCGGGCGGTCGTAGCGAGCGAGAAGTTCCGCGGTCACCTGCGCGCGCGAGCCTTCGGTCATCGTGCCTCTCCCGTGCGCGACGCCGCTTCGGTCGATTCGCCGCCGAGCGCGCCCGCCAAAGTTTCCGTCCCGCGCACCGTCGCCACGAAGGCTTCGACGTTGGCGATCGGCGTTTCCTTCGTGATGCCGTGGCCGAGATTCGCGACGTGTCCCGCGCATCCGCGCGCGTCGCGCAACATCGCGCGCGTTCTTTCGATCACTGTTTCGCGAGACGCGAGCAGAACGGCCGGGTCGAGGTTGCCCTGCAGCGCCACGCCGTCGCCGGCGGCGCGATGCGCTTCGATGAGGCTCACGCGGTAGTCGACGCCGAGCGCCTCGACGCTCATGCGCGCCATGCGCGGAAGGCGCGCCGCCGCGCCGGGCGCGAAGTAGATGCGCGGCACGGAGCCGCCGAGCGACGCGAAGACGCGCTCGGCGTATACCGCCGCGAGCGATTCGAAGTCGTCGGGGCCGAGCGACGAGGCGTGTGTGTCGAACAGCATGAGCGCGCTCGCCCCCGCGCGCCGTTGCGCATCGAGGTACGCGGCCGTCACGCGCGCCAGTTTGTCGAGCAGCCTGTGCCCCGCCTCGGGTTCGCGATAGAAAAACGCCTTCGTCCGCTCGAACGATGTCGCGCCGCCGCCTTCGATCAGATACGCAGCCACCGTGAACGGCGCGCCGGCGAAACCGATGATCGGCGTCGCGGGGCCGAGCCGCTCTCCGAGAATTCGAATCGCCGCGGGAACGAAACCGAGTTCGGTCTCGACGTCGACGACATGAAGCCGATCGACGGCCGCGGGCGTGTCGATACGTTCCTCGATCACCGGCCCCGGTTGAAAGTCGATCCGAGCGCCCATCGCCAGCGGCGGAATCAGAATGTCGCTGAAGATGATCGCCGCGTCGAGACCGAAGCGGTCGATCGGCTGCGCGGAGACGAGCGCCGCGATCTCGGGCGTGCGGCACATCTCGAGAAAGCCATGCTTCTCGCGTACCGCGCGATACTCGGGGAGATAGCGGCCCGCCTGCCGCATGATCCAGACGGGAGCGCGCGCGACCGGTTCGCGGCGCAGCGCGCGCACGAAGAGCGGCGCGGAACTCGGCGCTTTCTGCGGCGCGCTCACGCGGGCACCTCCGACGCCGCCGCGAATGCGCTCGACGCGGCTGCGAGGGTCGCGTCGATCTCGGCGTCGCCGTGGGCCGCGGAGAGGAACGCCGCCTCGAACGGCGACGGCGGGAAATAGACGCCGCCGTCGAGAAGCGCCGCGTGGAAGCGCGCATAGCGTTCGCGGCTTGCGCGCGCCAGATCCGCGGTCGTCTCGATCGGCGCGGCCGCGAAGAAGAGCGTGAACATCGAGCCGACCGCGTTGACGCACACCTCGCCGCGGAGAGCGCCGGCCGCCTCGAGGAGTCCGCGCGCCAGGCGCGAGGTCGCCGATGAGCAACGCGCGAAGATTTCCCGATCGGCGTCGAGCGCCCGCAGCATCGCAAGCCCCGCCGCGACCGCGAGAGGATTGCCGGAGAGCGTGCCGGCCTGGTAGACCGGGCCGTCGGGCGAGATCTGGCGCATGAGATCGCGCCTGCCACCGTACGCGGCGACCGGCAGTCCGCCGCCGATCACCTTGCCGAGCGTCGTCAGGTCGGGGCGAATCGCGTAACGCTCCTGCGCTCCGCCGGGCGCGACGCGAAAACCGGTCATCACCTCGTCGAAAATCAGAAGCGCGCCGCTTCGGTCGCACGCGGCGCGAATCGCTTCGAGAAATCCGGGGCGAGGCGGGAGAACGCCGTAGTTTCCGACGACCGGCTCGACGATCACCGCGGCGATTTCGTTCGAGTGGCCCCGGAAAACTTCATCGAGCGATTCGCGGTCGTTCCACTTCGCGCTCAGCGTGAGCGCAGCAAGGGCGGCGGGAACGCCCGGCGAGTCGGGGACGCCGTTCGTCGCGGCGCCGCTGCCGGCGCGAACAAGAAACACGTCGCCGTGCCCGTGATAGCAACCGTCGAACTTCACGATCGCATCGCGCCCCGTGGCGGCGCGCGCCAGCCGCACCGCGCTCATCGTCGCCTCCGTGCCCGTGCAGACGAGGCGCACCATCTCCATCGACGGAAAGAAGCGCTGGATCGCCTCGACGAGCAGGATCTCGCCCTCCGTCGGCGCGCCATAGCTCGTACCGCTCGCGAGCTGCCGCGCAACCGCGGAGACGACGCTCGGTTCCGCGTGACCGAGAAGGAGCGGCCCCCACGAGAGGACGTAGTCGATGTAGCGGTTGCCGTCGACGTCGATGAGCCAGGCGCCTTCGCCGCGATCGATGAATCGCGGCTCGCCCCCGACGGAACGAAACGCGCGCACGGGAGAACTGACTCCCCCCGGCATGATGGCGCGCGCGCGCTCGAAGAGCGCACGGCTCCGCGCGAGGCTTGCGCTCATCGCTCGCTCCCCGCCGTCACACTCGCACGCGCGCCGTCTTGCTGCATCGTCTCTGCTCTCGCCATCGATTGTGCTGCACGCGCTAAGGAAGGCGCGGCGCGACCTCCTTCGCAAAGTACGTGAGAATAATGTCCGCGCCCGCGCGCCGAATCGCCGTGAGCGATTCGAGAATCGCGCGTTCTTCGTCGATCCAGCCGCGCTCGGCCGCGGCGCGGATCATCGCGTACTCGCCGGACACGTTGTACGCGGCGACCGGCACGCCGAAGCGGTCCTTCACGCGGCGAATCACATCGAGATACGCGAGTGCGGGTTTGACCATCACGATGTCGGCGCCTTCATCGAGGTCGGCCGCGACCTCGCGCAGCGCCTCCTCGACATTCGCCGGGTCCATTTGGTACGCGCGGCGGTCGCCGAACGCCGGCGTGGAGCCCGCTGCGTCTCGGAACGGCCCGTAGAATGCCGACGCATACTTCGCCGCGTAGGAAACGATCGGAACGTTCTCGTGCCGCGCGGCATCGAGCGCGGAGCGAATCGCCCCGACGCGCCCATCCATCATGTCGGACGGGGCGATGATGTCCGCGCCGGCATCCGCGTAGACGGTGGCCGCCTTCGCGAGAAGCGGAAGCGTGGCGTCGTTGACGACTTCGCCGCCGTCGATAACGCCGCAGTGACCGTGGTCGGTGTATTCGCAGAGACAGACGTCGGCCCACACGAGGAGTTCGGGTGTCTCGCGTTTCAGAGCGCGAATCGCGCGCGCGACGATGCCGTCGGGGGCGTAACCCGCGCTCCCGGTCGCGTCCTTCACCGCGGGAATGCCGAAGAGGATGACGCCGGGCACACCCGCGTCGCGCACCGCGCGCGCCTCGACTGCGAGCGACGCCAGCGTGTGCCGCGAACATCCGGGCATCGACGCGATCGGTTCCGGCGCGCCCTCGCCGTCTCGAACGAAGAGCGGCATGACGAGCGCGTCGCGCGAAAGCCGCGTTTCGCGCACCATGCGGCGGAGCGCGTCGGTTCGCCGCGTGCGGCGAAGCCGCGTCTTCGGAAAGCTCATCGCGCCCCTCCCGGAGCGCCCGCGCTGCGTGCGCTCTTCGCGGATTCTCCGAGCGAGAGCAGCGCCAAGAGCGCCTCGGCGACGCCATCCTCGAGCGGAGTTCGCGCGATCGTCACGCACGTCGCTCCGAGCGACTCGAGCGCGCGCGCCGTCGTGGCGCCCGGAACCACGATCGGCAGATCGAGCCACTTCACCCACGCGGCCTCGCCGAGCGCGCCGCGAATCGCTTCGGCGGCGGAGGGCGACGACACGACGGATGCAGCGAGTTGGCCCGCGGCGAGCGCGTTCCGGATCGGCGCGGCGTCGAACTCCGCGGCCTCGGTCGTGTAGACCTCGAGTTCCTCGACCGCGACACCCGCGGCAGCAAGACGCTCCGGCAGTTCGCGACGCGAGCGGCGCCCGCGCAGAAAGAGCACCGCGCGTACGTCCTTCACGCGCGCGATCGCATCGGCCAGCGAGCTTGCGTTCGGTTCGTCGCCGTGCAAATCGACCGCGATCCCGCCGCGGCGCAATACCTCGGCCGTGCCTTCGCCGACAACCGCGATCTTCACGCCGCGAGGCAGGCGCGCGCCTTCGTCGCGCACTTCGAGGAGCGCTTCGGCCGCCTTCCGGCTCGTCATCGCGATCCAATCCCACGATCCCTTCGAGAGGAGTTCGCGAAAACGCGGGCGGTCGCGACCCTCGCCGAACGAGAGAACCGGGATCACGAGCGGTTCGTGACGCAGTCGCGCCGCGGCCGCCAAGAGAGGGCCGCCCGCGGAGGGGACGCGTGTCAGGAGCACGATACCGTTCTCCGCCATCAATTCTCCTTCTGCGCGTTCGCCAAGAGTTGCGCTGCGCCCTGGTCGAGAAGTTGCGATGCCAACGCGCGCCCCAGATCTTGGGGGCGAGCGGCGTCGCCGTCGAGTTGGCCGCGCAAGATGGTCGCGCCATCAGGATCGGAAATCCAGCCGATTAGTGAGATCGCCGCGTTCTGGCGCCGGCACATCGCGCCGATCGGTACGCGGCAGCCGCCCCCGAGCGCGGCGAGAAACGCTCGCTCCGCGTCCGTTGCGGCGTGCGCGTCGGCGTCGTCGATCGCGGCGACGGCGCGCCGCGTGGCGGCATCGACCTCGCGAATCTGAACGGCGATCGCGCCCTGCCCCGGCGCGGGAACGAAATCGTCGGTGGAGAGCGGCACTGCCGTGCGCGACAAGAGGCCGAGCCGCGCGAGTCCCGCTTGCGCGAGCACGATCGCATCGCACGCTCCCGCGTCGAGACGCCCCAGACGAGTCTCGACGTTCCCGCGAATCTCGACGATCGCCAGATCGCGCCGTGCGGCGAGAAGCTGCGCGCGCCGCCGCGGCGACGAGGTCGCCACGCGTGCGCCGGCGGGGAGGGCCGCGAGCGACGCGCCGTCGCGCGTCACGAGGACATCGAACGGCTTCTCGCGTAGCGGCACCGCGCCGATCGCGAGTCCGCCGGGCATCGTCGTCGGAAGATCCTTCATCGAGTGGACGGCGAGATCGATCGCACCGCGGAGGAGCGATTCCTCGATCTCCTTCGTGAAGAATCCGACGTCGCCCGTAGCGGCGAGCGAGGCGTGGGCGTCGCGATCGCCGCTCGTGCGAATCGTCACGATCTCGACCTGTGTACCGGCTCGCTCCGCAAGGAGCGCGGCAACCGCGCGCGCCTGCGCCAGAGCGAGAGGACTACCCCGCGTCCCGAGCCGCATCGCGCCCTTTCTCGGCTGCACCGCCGCTTGAATCTCCCGCGCCCGCCGTTTCGCCGGCGCGACGCGAAGAGGAAGATTCATCATCGAGTTCGAAGAGGTAACGAATCGCTTCGATGCGCGACGGACCGAGCGGATTCTCGGAACCCTCTCGCAAACGGCTCGTCGGCGCGTGAAGAATTTTCTGCACGATCGCATGCGTCAACGCCTCGACGGCGCGCCGGTCCTCCTCGTGAATGCGTCCGTGGAACTTGGCGTGCTCCGCCTCGCGGATTCGCTCGATGTGATCGCGGAACGCGGCGATCGTCGGCGCCAGGCTCAGCGCGTTGTGCCATTTCAGGAAACGCTCGACCGCGTCATCGACGAGCGCCTCGACGCGCGGGATCTCGCGGCGGCGGCGATCGAGGTTGGACTCGACGATCGTGCGGAGCGCATCGACGTCGTGAACGAAAACGTTGGTCATTGCGTTGACGCTCGGTTCGACATTGCGCGGAACGGACAGATCGAGAAAGACGATGCGCCGACCGCCTCGCTGGCGCAGCGCATCGCGCACGTCGCTCGACCGAATGAGCGGCTCATGCGACGAGGTCGCCGTTACGACGAGATCCGCTGTCACGAGATGCTCAGCGAGACGGTCGAGCCCGACGTGCAGACCGCCCGCGTCCGCCGCCAGCGCGGCGCCTCGTGCGGCGCTGCGATTGGCGATCACGATGCCCGCGACTCCCGCCGAACGGATGTGTTCGGCGGCGAGGCGCGCGACGTCGCCCGCGCCGACGATGAGCGCCCGCCGTCCGTCGAGCGAGCCGAACACTTTGCGCGCGAGTTCGACACCCGCGCTCGCGAAAGAAACCGGACCTTCTCCGATCGCCGTTTCGTGGCGCGCACGCTTCGCGACGGCGAACGCGATCTCCGTGAGCTTCCCGAGAACGAGCCCCGCGCCCCCGGCTTCGTTCGCGATTTGTGCCGCGTCGCGCACTTGCCCGAGAATCTGCGGCTCGCCGAGCACCATCGATTCGAGCCCGCACGCCACGCGAAACAGATGCCGCATCGAATCGGGAGCGCGGCGCACGACGAGGAGCCCGTCGAGGCTCGCCAGATCGACGCCCTTCATCGAGAGAACGACGTCGCGCACGAGCTGCGCGGGATCACCGGCGCCGCCGCGAGTGTAGAACTCCGTCCGGTTGCACGTGGAGAGGACGAGCGCCTCGTCGGCACGACCGTCGCGCAAACGCCGCACGGCGCCCGCGGTTTCCTCGACGGAAAGCGCGAGCGCCTCGCGGATCTCGAGCGGCGTGGTGTGATGGGAGAGGCCGACGCAGGAGAGAGAAAGCCCCTGGCCGTTACCGAAAGACATGAAATGATTTCCCGACGACGTTGACGGCGATACTCGACGACACGAGGAAGAGGAACCCCGTGACGGACATGTAGATCACGCGCGGGCCTCCCCATCGCAGGAAGAAATGCGCGAAAAGCGATAGCCCGAAGATTGCCCACGCGAGGATCGTCAGCAGCACCTTCGGGTCTAGGATCCTCACGTCGTCGAGCTGCATCACCCAAATCGCACCGAGCGAGATTGCAAACGAAAGACAGAAGAAGCCCACCGACAGAGCGCGAATGTTCATCTGCGCGAGAACCTCGAGCGGCGGGAGCCGGTCGTACACGATCGAGAAGCGCCGGGACTTCAGCTCGTGATAGAGCGCGAGAAAGAGGATCCCGTAGATCGCGGCGATCGCGAATCCGCAGTAGCCGAGCACGGCGGCGATTACGTGCAGGCCGAAGAGCGCCGAGCGCAGAATCTCCGGCGTGGGGCCGGTGCGGTCGATGAACGCCGACGACACCGTCTCGAGCAGAAACACGATGAGGATCACGAAGATGCCCGTCATGCGATTCTTCTGGCGCCACTCGATGTAGAGATAGACGAAGGCGAGCGCAAACGCGAGTGCGGAGAGTGTTTCGAAGACCGTGGCGAGCGGGATCCGGCCGCGGACGACGCCGCGCACAACGAGTTCGCACGCGTGCAACGCGAGCGCGCTCACCAATAGCGGCGTGGCGACGCGGCGCGCGAACGGTTCGTCACGCGCGAAGAGAAGCGCGTAACAGGCCGCTGCGAGTGCGTAAAGGATCGGGGTGATCGCCCCTATGAGCGAGAGAACGATTTCCATTCGCGTCGGCCCCGTCGTTCAGAGTGTGCGCGTCAGTCCATCTACAGCGCACCGAATCTAACGCAGCGACCCGAGCGAGTCCACCCCATTACCCGGCGCGGAGGCGCGTGCGCGCGGCCACTCACATCGCGCAACCGCTGCTCCGCGCGTCGCGCCGAAACTTGGGCCACGCCGTCGCCTTCAAGCCGCCGCCGTCCGTGCGGATCGCATAGACGCGGCCATCGAGATCGGCGATGAGGAGCGTGCCGGTCGCGGTGATCGCGGGCGACGGCCAGATGATTCCGGATCGCGTCTCGACCATCCAACGAACGCCGCCGAGCGCCGGATCGAGGGCGTAGACGCGGCCGAACTCCTGGCCGAAGTAGATCGATCCGTCCGCCCCGATCGCGGGCGATGAGTAGATGTCGAAATGCGTGGCGGGCACGCCGGGCGGAAGGTCCTCGGGATCGAACCGCCACTTCACGATCCCCGTGGGATCGAGCGCGAGAAAACTCGACGCTGGGTTCCCCGTGTTCGTGCCGAAGTAGATCGTGCCGTCCGCGTCGATCGCAGGCGACGAGCGAAACGTGCATTGGTATCCGATCGTCGAGACGTCGAACGTCCACCGAATCTCGCCCCCGGAAGAGACCGCGTAGAGCACACCCGGGTTCGTCGCCACGTAGATGGTCCCATCGGGCCCGATCGCGGGCGACGCGACGACATGGTCGTTCACTCCGAGGTCGCGGCTCCAGATCACGCTCCCGTCGTCGGGGTCGAACGCGGTGAGCGGCACGTTGTGGAAGACGAAGTAGACGGTCCCGTCAGGCGCGATCACCGGAGAGTTGCGAAGATCTTCGACCGCGGGGCCCAGCCGCGACCACTGGAGAGCGCCCGCGGCATCGATCGCGTAGAGCGCGTCGCCCGCGACGTACACCGTGCCGTCGGGCGCGATCGCCGGCGCCGACAGCCCGACGTCCATGCCCCGCGGATTCGGATTGATGTTGAACGTCCACTGGAGGCGGCCGTCGGCGGCGAGCCGGTAGACAACGTCGCGCAAGACGACCGCACCCGCCGCGTCGCGCTCCTGCACGACGAACGTGAGCGATCCGTCGGGCGCGACCGCGGGAGTCGAGCGCACCTCCTTCGATCCGAGCGGAAACTTCCAGCGCACCGCGCCGGTCGCTATGTCGAGTGCGTAGAGATGATGATCGTTCTCGAACACGCCGAACCGCGGATTCGACGTTCCGAAGTACGCCGTCTGTTCGTCGAGGCTCAGCGCGCCCGAGCCGTAGTAGATCCCGGCGTCGCTCCCGAATGTCCAGAGGATGCGATCCGCGCCGACGCCGCCGGGAGCGGTCGGTTCGTCGCCGCCGCCGCAGCCGAACGCGACGAGCGCGAGCATTCCGAACAACCACACAGGACTACGACGCATTGGAAATCCTCCTCTCGCGTAACACTCGCGCAGGGCGTGATCGCACCGCGCGCGCCGCTATCGCATGAGCACGACGCTTCGCACGCGCGACGCCCCGGCCGTGCTGAGTTCGAGAAAGTAAACGCCGCTCGCCGCCGGTCGCCCCGCGGCGTCGAGGCCGTCCCAGGGTTCGGCGTACACCCCGGGCGCCGTCCACGCGCCGTCGTGGAGTGTCCGCACGCGGCGGCCCTCGACGTCGTAAATATCGATGCGGACCGCGGCGCTTTCGGACGTGCGGAAACGAATCATCGTGCTCGGCCCGAACGGGTTGGGAACTGCGGGCCACAGGAAGAGCGCGCCCGCACTCGCCGCAGAAACCGGCGAGTCGATGCCGACCGCCTCGACGGGTTGCGCCAGGTGCGCGATCGTCGCGACACCCGCGCGGATGATGTCCGCCGCCTGCTCCTTCGAAATGTTCGCGAGCGTGTCGCACGTTTGGTGATAACACGGGTACGCGGCGTATTCGTCTTGGATCGCGAGAAACGCCGGGTAGCCGCGGGCCTGATAGGGCACGTGATCGCTTCCGAACGAGAAGTAGGTCTTCTCGGTAGCAAGCGGCGTGTAACGAGCGCACGCATCGTCCATCACCGTCATGAGCGAGTCCCACGCGACCTGCCCTTCGATCGTCACTGTGTACGTCGTGCCGCGCCAGCCGATCATGTCCATGATCACGACGCCGAAGATCGAGTCGCCGCGCGCCACGGCGTTGCTCGCGTTCCGCGTGCTTCCGTAGAGCCCCTGCTCCTCGCCCGTAAAGCAGATGAACTTGATGGTCGAGGCGAACTCGCGTTTGCGCAGAACGCGGGCGGCCTCGATCACGCCGACCGCGCCGCTCCCGTTGTCCTCCGCGCCGGGAGCGCGCGTCGCGGGCTGCGGCGACGTCGAGTCGAGATGCCCGCCGATGATGAAGATTCGCTCCGGCGTCACGCGCCCGGGAAGCGTGGCGATCACGTTGCGCGCCTGCGTGGAGCCGACCGGAACGCTCTCGAATTCCGTGGCGAGGCCGAGGCCGGCGAACGCGTCGTAGCACCACTGCTCGGCCTTTCGGCCGCCGTTGTATTGCGTGTGGCGCGTGCGGAAGAGGTAAGGCCCGCCTCCCACGAACGTCGACTCCGCGCCGCTGAGCGCGCCCAGTTTTTCATAGACGGAATCGGCGTCGACGCACGCGGCGATCTCGTCGACCGCCGGCGCGAAGTCGGTCGCGCGAGGAGCGGGGTTCGGCGGCGGCGCGAGCAGTGCGCGCCCCGCTTGCGCGGGCGCGCTCGCGGCGAGCGCCTCGAGGCGATAGCCCTCCGCGGTGATCGCGTCGAGCACCGCCGGTTCGGGGGCGTCGACGAGAAGGTAGGTGCCGTCGGTCCAGAGGACGCGGACGCCGCGCGCTGCGCCCCACGCGTTCGGATCGCGCGCGAGGTCGTCGCGCCGGCCGCGCATCGACTGCAACACGAAGAGCGAGGGCTCCGCGCCCCGCGGATCGTCGCCGAGCGCCGCCGCGTCGAACGGCAGCGTCTCGTAGAGCGCGGCGCAGGGCAGGGCGCGCAACAGGCGCGCGTTCGGCGGAGGCGTCTCTCCTGCCGGGATCGCGCGGATCGCGGCCGCTTCGATGCGCGCGCGCGAGTTCGCCGCGGCGGGCAACGCGACCGGCGCGATCCACGCCACGATCAGGGCGACAGCGCAGATCGCGGCGAAAAGCCGCACAAGCCGGCACACAGTCCCGCGCGCGTTCATAGCGTTCCTCCCGCAGCTCGTCGGCACGAACGCGTCGCGCCGCATGGTCACGAGCATCGATTTCGGGAGGGGGATCGATCTAATCCCTGGGAGGGGGGCTCAGCAGATTCCGCCGAGACACTGCAAGGGTAGGCCTCCGCGACGCGAGCGTCAACGGCGCGCAACGCTCCGGCAGGCAGCGTGACCCTGCCCACCGTTCCGACGAGCGGGGCACGGCACGGCGGCTTGCGCCCGCCTAGGACAAATCCGAGATTCACGAGTGCCGGCCGACCGGAAATCGCCGCCGGCTCGAGGGAGGGGCCATGATCCGAAGCGGTGTTTTCCTACGCGCGCTCGCATGCGGTGCGATGCTCTTCGTCTCCTCACACGCCTTCGCGGAGCGCTCGACGCCCCCAGCCGGCGCGCGTGAAGCCAACGCGGCCGCCCCCGACGCGCGCCGCGTCGCGCCGGTCTCTGTGGCCGAGCTTTCGTCGCGCTTCGACGCCGTCACGGGCGGCGCCGACAGTTGCCGCGCCGCATGGGAAGGACCTCTGTACTACCTCTGGGAATTCGCGCAGCGGCGTTGTGAGGCGACGCAGTGCCAGATCGCGGCGCCGTCGCGCATCGACGCGGTGGCGATCGCCTGGTTCAACTACGGATCGCAGCCGAGCGAGAAAAACGTTCGCGTCTTCGTGATGGATGACGCCGGCGGCCTCCCGGGGAGCGTCCTCTGGTCGGCCGACGTCACGACGACGCTCCTCGGCGCCGGTGCGACAGCGAGCATCGCCTACCCTATCGATCCGCCGCTCGAGCCGGTCGGCCCTGGCGCGATTTGGTTCGGGCACGAGGAGTACGACGCGGGCCCGCCGAGTTCGCTCTTCGACGGAACCGCGGACGGCGCGAACGCGTCGTCGCCGCCGCCATGCGGAACGTGGGGGTTGCAGACGCTCGGCGACTACATCCAGACGCTGCCCGTCTCGCCGGCGGAGGTGACGGGTGTCGGCGGGCGCGAAGATCAGGAGCGCGGAGGCGCGATCCGGATCGATCGTCTCGCAAGCCCGACGACGACGACACTCCGCTTCGACCTCGTCCTCGTCCACGCGGCGAGCCCGCGGGGCGATCTCGTCACGGTCTCCGGGGAGCGCGCGATCACCCTGCTCGACGGACGCGCGCTCGCAGCAGGGCGACACGAGATCGTCGCCGACCTCGGCGCTCTCGCACCGGGTGTCTATTTCCTGCGCGTCGGCGAGGGAGGCGCGACGCTCACCCGGAAAGTGTTCCTCGTGCGGTGACCCGCAGGAGCGATCTGTCGCAGGTGACGCGCGGGCGCCCGACGTCGCGCTAGAGACTCCGCGTGAGGTGAAACGTGTAGCGCACGACGGTGTCGCAGCCCGGCGACTCGTCGAATTGAAGCTTCTTGAGCTCGCCCAACACGCACGCCTCCATCTCCGCGTCGGCGACCGAACGCCCGACGATCTCCGCCGAGCGAATCGAGCCCGACTCGCCGATGACGAAACGCACGGAGATCTCGCCTGCGAGCGATTGGTTCTGCTTCAGCGCGCTGTTGTAGCAGCGGCGAATCGAACCTTTGCGTGCTTCGACCGCGCGCGCGATCGCGGCTTCGTCGCGGCAACCGGGTTCGCCGCTGCCGCCGAGAGCGCCTGTTCCGCCGGGCGCGCCGCTCGCGACGCCTCGGCGCTCGAGGACGACGTCATCGCCATTGCCGTCGCCGAACGAGTTGAGAACGCCGCGCGCGTGCCCGGATCCGCGGCCGCCCGCTGCGCCATCGCCGTCGTCCGTGCCGGAACCGAGCCCCGTTCCACCGGCGCCGCCGATCGGAAGCCCCTCGCCGTCGTAGTCGCGAAGCGTCGCGATCCCCGCGAACGGTTCGGGCGATTGTTGATCCGGCCCGGGCGTGGCGCCGCGTTCGCCAGTCGCGCGCGAACCGCGCGCGTCGAGCGAGCCGAGCATGCCGAGCACGCCCGCGCGCCGGCCATCGTCGACCGAGTCCTTTCCTTTGCGTTCGCGCTTCCCGCTCGGCACCGGCTCGGCGATCTCTCCGAGCGCCGCGGCGGCTTCGCGCTTCGACGACGGCGGCGCCACGACGTGCGCGGGCACACGCTTCTCCGGCTCGATGCGCGGCAACTCGACGACGACCGCCGAGAATGCCGCTGCGCGCGTGAGCACGTGCGCGGATCCGACGCCGAAGCTTGCGCTCGAAAGCGCGAGCGCGCCGATCGCGCCATGCACGACGAGCGACGCGGCGAGTCCGCGCCCCGGCGAACCGGGGCCCTCCGAACGAAACGCGCCACGAATCCACGGCCGTTCCCC
Source organism: bacterium (assembly GCA_046160485.1). GTDB lineage: Bacteria > Orphanbacterota > Orphanbacteria > JBJXGV01 > JBJXGV01 > JBJXGV01. The sequence goes on from JBJXGV010000017.1 coordinate 59,844, forward strand.
GGGCGGCGCGCCTCCGCTACCGCCGCTCGCCGCCCGCGCACGCTGCGCCTCGGCCGCAAGCGCGAGCAGCGATTTCGATTTTCGGCGCGAACTCCACACGGGGGCCGCTGCCCCGGACTCGGCCGCCGCGCTTTCGCGCACGTGCCGTGCGATTTCCTCGACGCGCTCTTCGAGTCCAACGCTCGCGCGTGATTTGTCGCGGCTCATAGGATCGCCTCCAACTCGTCGCGCTCTGCGCCCTCGAGCACGAGCGCACAGACGCGCGAGAGTTTCGCGGACTGAAGTTCGTCGAGCACGTCGACGAGCCGCCGGTACGGCGCGGCC
>JBJXGV010000018.1:0-21988 GCA_046160485.1 bacterium
GTCTGCGCCAACGCGCATCGTCACTACCGGCGTACCGGTAGTGACGATGCGCTGGAACCCACGCCAGTATTGGTTCCTGGCGCAATTTTTCCAGTTCCAGACCCCATGAAAATTGCGTGACGGGCTCAAATCTGGCGCATTCGACGTTCGCCTGCTACTGGCGCAGGGCCGCGCATCAACCGATACGCGCTCTGGCGCAGTACCATTTCATTGGACAGCCATCAAGACGAAGATTCAATCGTGCCAGGTGCCAATCGTTGGCGAGCAGTCCAAACTGACAAACGTTCCAGTGCTACTGGCAACGAATTTCTGACGCGACCCCGGCAACCTATCGCCACAAAGAGGAACTGACTGCACGTTGACTGCAATCAGGCTTCAAACTGACCGCCATTCGACTGCACAATGCGCCTTCAATCGAGAACAAACCGTTGAGAGTTTATGCGGATCGCAAAATTTACAATTTATTCGGAACTCGGCCTAACATCTATTGGTCACATGATGTAACCGCGCGGCGGCTAGGACAATGGGACAGTCCAGTGGTGTCCGGCAATGTTTATCTACCGGATGTTGCGCTGCGCGAACGGAATTCGATGTGGTTTTACGCTGGCTGTGTCAGCCCGCTTGATGCCCATTAGCGCATCAGCTCTTGCCCGCAAGAGCGCCCGAATCCGGACAGGTCTCCCGAAACGCCGGTGGAACCGCAAGGCTCGGAGATACTGGCAAGCATTCCTCCCCTCCGGGCCCAGTACGGCGCATGAGGCAATAATCCGCGTTTTTGCCGCAATTCGTTTAATCGCGCCGGCGCGCGAAGCCGGCCGTGCTAATCGCGCTTGACGATTTCAACAGCTATGTGGAGACCGACTATCCGTTGTGCAGCCCTAAAAACGCTACGCGGCTCGCCATGGCCCTGCGCGATCTGAACGCAGGCCGCGGCCGGGCGCATAAGCTGATCCGGTGAGAATAATCTGGGCGCCGGGTGCCTCTCCACTGGTCGCGCAGCGGTATTCGCGTGCGCGACAAGATCAAGACGTCGATCGAAGATATTCAGCACCATCCGTTTGGTGGAATGGGCGATCCCGAACCTTGGAAGTGCAACTTGAGAGGTTTTCGGACTCGACGCTTAAGTGGTAAGCATCGGCTGGCCCGCCGAATCGATCCCGGCGCGCTGCAAATCGCGCAGTGCCGTTTCCGCTATTAGCGTTAAGTCTTTGGCGCGCCCGGCCCGATTCGAACGGGCGACCTTCGGCTTCGGAGACCGACACTCTATCCATCTGAGCTACGGGCGCGGTGTGCGGGTCACTACTGCAGGGCGGGAAGCATAGCCTTTTTCGGTCGGACCGTCCAATTGGGCTCTGCAGACCAAGGGGCGGCGTGCTCCTGATTACCGCGTGAACGCCGGGGCCACCCGGGTCAGCCGGGAAACCAGATCGGAGATTCCGGGGATCCGCCCGCGCCGTTTTGCGGTGCGCCGCGATGCCGCTATAATGAGCGCCTTTGCAAAGCCACTGCCGCAGGAAACTCCATGAGCGAAGTCCACATCGAAGAACACTCGTCCCCCATCAAGACGCCAAAGCAACTGATCATCGTGGTGGTGCTCGCATTTCTGGTGCCGATTGTCCTGATGGTCATGCTGTCCCAGCTCGTGACCAGCGGACTCAACACCGGGAAGGACAATCCCGCACAATCCGGCGAGGCGATTGCAAAGCGCCTGAAACCGGTCGGCCAGGTTGAAGTCGTCGATCCGAGCACGCCCAAGGCCGAAAAAACCGGCAAGGAAATCGTCGAGGCCGTATGCGGTGCGTGCCACGTGAGCGGCGCGCTCAACGCGACCAAGATCGGCGACAAGGCGGCATGGGGCAAGCTGATTGGCCAAGGCCTGCCGCGCCTCACTCAATCCGCGATCAAGGGCATCCGCAGCATGCCGGCACGCGGCGGCAATCCTGATTTGAGCGACACCGAGCTTGCGCGCGCCATCGTGTACATGGCCAACCAATCCGGCGGCAGCCTGAAAGAACCCGCGCTGAAAGCGCCCGCTGCCGCAGCGCCGGCGGCGTCCACAGTCGCGGCTCCGGCTGCCGCTGCCGCAACGGGCGCCGTTCCCGCCAAGACCGACACCAATAAAGGCAAGGCGGTTTACGAGGCAAGTTGCATTTCATGCCACGCGGCCGGAGTCGCAGGCGCGCCCAAGACCGGCGACAAGGCGGCATGGGCGCCACGCCTGAAGGCCGGGATGGACGCACTGTATGCAAGCTCGCTCAAAGGCAAAGGCGCGATGCCGCCCAAAGGCGGCAATCTGCAGGTTTCCGACGCCGACATCAAGGCTGCGGTCGACTACCTGATCGGTCTCGCAAAGTAACCGCCCGGCGGTCAGCTGTCAGCGATCAGCGATCAGCTGGAAACACCAGGCGCGCCGGCCGCTGCGCCTTTCTTAGGTACCGCGGTTGGCATTGTTTCGAGTCCGCGCTAGATTATGCAAAGCCTCAGGCTTTTCCACTCACCCCTCGCACCTCGCTGACGATGGCCACTTATGCGATCGGCGACATTCAGGGCTGCTATTCCGCGCTGCGGCGGCTGCTCGACAAATGCCGCTTTGATCCGGCGCGCGACCGGTTGTGGCTGGTCGGCGACCTGGTCAACCGCGGCCCGCATTCGCTCGCGGTATTGCGCTTCGTGAAGGGCCTCGGCACACGCGCGATCACCGTGCTCGGCAACCACGACCTGCACCTGTTGACGGTCGCCGCAGGTCACGTCCGCCCCCATCGCGCGGACACGCTCGACGCGGTCCTGCGCGCATCCGACCGCGACGAACTGCTCCACTGGCTGCGTCATCGCAAAATGATGCACGCCGAGGGAGGATACGCGATGGTGCACGCCGGACTGCTGCCTCAGTGGTCAATCGCGAAAGCGCTCAAGCTCGCGCGCGAAGTCGAGGCCGCGCTGCAGGGTGACAGGCACGACGGATTCCTGCGCAGGATGTACGGCAACAAGCCCGAGCGCTGGAGCGACGGCCTGTCCGGTATCGGACGGCTGCGCGTCATCACCAACGCATTCACCCGCATGCGCATCTGCACCGCCGACGGCAGAATGGAATTCCGGCACAAGGGCAAACCGGTCAACCTGCCCAAAGGCTATCTGCCCTGGTTCAGCTCACCGCGCCGCCGCAGCCGCGGCACGCGCGTGATATTCGGCCACTGGGCGGCGCTGGGTCTGTACCTGCAATCGGATGCGATCGGACTCGACAGCGGCTGCGTGTGGGGCGGCGCATTAACCGCGCTCAGGTTCTCGGACCGGAAACTGTTCCAGCACGAATGTTCAGGCAAGGCGGCCGCGGAAAGCTAGTTATCGTTCGTTCCGCTGCCCGCGCGGACTCGCGCCGGTGTCTGCGAGTGACCGGAGATTTACAGGCTGGTCAAGCGGCTGACCCTCAGTGCGTGACGCGCGAGACGCCGCCGCCGGACAATATGCGCACGCGCTCGCCCGGTTTGAACTCCTCGTCCGCTTCCTGGGTTATTGCGACCATGCTGCCAGTGTCGAGCCGGACCGTGATCTCGAGTCCGGCTTTACGCGTGCCGCCCTGTTCCGCCGCCTGACCGGCAACGCCGCCGGCCACCGATCCCAGTACCGCGCCCGCCGCGGAGCCCCGGCCACCACCTATCGTGCTGCCCGCGATGCCGCCGACCACCGCGCCGGCTGCGGGCCCGATGCCACTGCGCGTGCCTTCGATCTGTACTTGCCGCACGCTCTCGACCACGCCCATGCGCACGCTTTGCTCCTGACGTGCCTGGTCGCGGGTGTAAACGCTGCCCGATTGGCTGGGCGCGCAGGCCGCCAGCGCCGCCGCGGCGAGCACTGCCGTAATTGCCAATAACCGTCGCATATCTGCCTCCGCTCACCACACCGTTGTCTGGAAGTTCTGCCTGAAGCGGGTCGCAATCTCGTCACGCGTGAAATGATGATTCTGGCCGCCGCGGTGGGCGATCTTAAGCGCCCCCAGCAACGCCGCGAGACGGCCGGCCAGTTCCCAATCCATTCCCTGCGCCAACGCATACAGCAACCCCGCCCGATAGGCATCACCGCACCCGGTGGGATCGACCACCTGCTCCGCCTTAACGCATGGAATCGCGATCTGTTGACCCTGGGCGTAGATAAGCGACCCCTTGCTCCCCAGAGTGACCACCAGCGCGCGCACAAGTTGCGCCAATTGCTCGAGCGATCTGCCGGTTTTTTCCTGCAACAACTGCGCCTCGTAGTCGTTGACGGTCAGATATTCCGCCATGCGCACGAATTCGAGCAGTTCCTCGCCGCTGAACATCGGCAGACCCTGACCGGGGTCGAAAACAAAGGGAATGCCGGCCGCGTAAAATTCGCGCGCGTGCTGCAGCATGCCCTCGCGGCCGTCGGGCGCGACGATCCCGAGCGACACGTCCCTGGCGTCGCCCACGTGGTTGCGGTGCGAATGGTTCATCGCGCCCGGATGGAACGCCGTGATCTGGTTGTCGTCGAGATCGGTGGTGATAAACGCCTGCGCGGTGAACGTGCCCGCCACCTGCCGCACGTGGCGCTGCGACAGTTTCAGTTTCTCGAGACGGTGCGCGTACGGCTGGGAATCGTCGCCGACCGCGGCCATGATCAGCGGCTTGCCGCCGAGCAATTGCAGGTTATATGCGATGTTGCCGGCGCAGCCGCCGAATTCGCGCCGCATGTCGGGCACAAGAAACGCGACGTTGAGGATGTGCAGCTTCTCCGGCAGGATGTGTTCCTGAAAGCGGCCCGGAAACACCATGATGGTGTCGAACGCAATCGAGCCGCAAATCAGCGTGTGCATGCGCGTGGTCCGTGGCAAAGGCGCGGATTATACCACCGGCTCCCTTGCCCTCCCGCAGCCACGCCGGGCACCGCAAGCATGCGGCGCCATATTATCCCGGGTGCGGCGAACCGCTCTGCTATCATGACAGCTGACTTACAACCTGGGGTGAGAACCATGCCCGAAGAGTTCAAAAAGTTCGCGCTGCGCGGCAACGTCGTCGACATGGCGGTCGGCATCATCATCGGCGGCGCGTTCGGCACGATCGTTTCGTCGCTCGTCGCTGATGTGCTCATGCCGCCGCTCGGACTTCTCCTCGGCAACGTCGATTTCTCGAACCTCTTCATGATTCTAAAGGAAGGCGCGCAGGCCGGCCCGTACGCGTCGCTCGCCGACGCGCAGAAGGCGGGAGCCGTCACGATCAACTACGGCATGTTCATCACAAAGGTCGTTAGCTTCGTGATCGTCGCGTTCGCCGTGTTCATGATGATCAAGTCGCTCAACTCGATGAAGAAGAAGGAAGAGGCCGCGCCGGCCGCGCCCGCGGCGCCGCCGAAGCAGGAGCTTCTCCTCGCCGAGATCCGAGACATTCTGAAGACGCGTTGATGGGGCGAGCGTTTCGGACGGCGGTCGCGACGGCGCTCTGCGTCGCGATCGCCGGTTGTGGCGGCGGCGGCGAGTCGCGTTCGCAGCGCCCTGAGAACGTGATCGTCATCGTTCTCGATGCGTTGCGCGCGGATCGGCTCGGGTGCTACGGCCACGCGCGCGACACGAGTCCGGCGATCGATCGTCTCGCGTCTGACGGCGTTCTCTTCGAGACCGCGATCGCGCAGTGTTGCTTCACGCCGCCCGCGATGGCATCGCTCATGACGGGGCGGCACGTGCCGTCCCACGGGCTGCTCGGATGGGAGGCGCGACTCCCCGAGACCGAGACGACGCTCGCCGAGGTTTTTCGCGACGCGGGCTATCGCACCGCGGGGTTCGTATTCCTAAACCTCCTCACGCGTCAGGGTCTCGAGCAGGGCTTCGAGCAGGGCGCGGAGATGGTCGAGCCGGCGGACAGCGTCTTTCTGCTCGGGCAGTCGTGGATCGAGTCGGCGCAGGGGGCTGATCGCGAGCGGCCGTTCTTCCTTCTGCTGCACTGCTACGACGTGCATCGCCCCTACACGCCGGCCGCGCCGTACGACACGATGTTCGGCGATGCGGCGGCGCGCGGCGCGTCGATGATCGACGGCTCGAATGAGACACTCGCGGCGATTCAAGAGGGGCGGCTCGCGCCGACGCCCGCCGATCACGCTCGCCTCGCCGATCTCTACGACGGCGAAGTGCGCTACACGGACGATCGCGTCGCGGAATTCGTGCGGTGGCTCGGCGAGAAAAAGCTGCTCGAGTCGACGCTGCTCGTCGTGACCGCCGATCACGGCGAGACGCTCGGCGAGCGCGCGCTTCTCGCGGCGCAGCCGGGCGCCGCGCCGCCGCTTCAGTACACGCACGACGAATCTCTCTTCGATCCGGTGATGAGAATTCCGCTCATCTTTCACGGCCCCGGAATCGCGGCGCGAGGCGCGCGCGTGCGCGAGCAGGTTCGGCAGATCGACATCATGCCGACGATCCTCGCGCTCGTTGGGATGGAGACGCCGGCCGGTGTCGAGGGCGCGTCGCTTCTCTCGGCGGACGGCGCGCCGCTCGCGGGGCCGCCGCGCGTCGCGTTCGCCGACGCGTATCCCGAGCCGACGCGGCCGACGCGCTACATGCGCGCGGTCCGGCTCCCGCACGCGAAGCTCATTCATGATATTCACGCCGGCACCTGGCGGATGTACGATCTGGCGGCCGATCCGGGTGAGGAGCGCGATCTGCGCGCGAGTGCGATCGCGAGCGCGGGCACGGGCACTAACGCAAGCGGCGGCGCCGTCGCGACGACGCACGCGCTCTTCGATTCGCTCGCGAGCGCGCTCTTCACGCACGCGGAGTCCGCCGGCGAGGTCGAGGAGATCTGCTTGGTGTGGGAGGGAGCGGAGAACGCGGGCCTTGCGGGCACGTTAAGTGTGACGAACGGCAAGATTCTCGGCGTCAGCCATCCGCCCGGTGCGGCCGATACAGAATTCGAGATCGCCCCCGACGGAACGACGCTCAATTTCCGCGGCGGCGCGAGCAGCGAGCGTTCGGCGATCTGGGTGCGCGTCTCGTCGGCGCGCGTCGGTGTGCAGCTCGCGGTTCGCGGTGCCGCGGGGGGCGCGCTTCCGGTGCGCATCTATCAACGCGAGGGAATCGTGCGGAGCGACGTGTCATTCCAGATGGCCGAGATCGGCCACGCGTACATCGATCCGTTTCACCAGAAGACGAGCGGCGTTTCGCTCTTCGGCCGGTCGCGGCTCGAGAAGCAGCGCATACCGATCAGCCTCGACCCCGAGGAGATCGAGCGATTGAAGGCGCTGGGCTATGTCGGCGGGTAAGCGCGTGCGCGTGGCGAGTGCAGCACGGCGCTCGCGTGCGATGGCGGTCATCGCGGGATTCGTCGTGCTCGACCTGCTGGGCGCGTTCGGTGTGGCGCGGTCGTCGGCGCAAAACGACGGCAGCGAGCAGCGGCGCTCCGGGACGCACACACGCGTGCGCGCCGAAACGCTCCGCGTCTGGCCGGCGCGCGTCGACACGTCCGGCACCGCGCCCGACGCAGGAGAGGAGATCGACGCAAGCGGCGACGCCGCGACGCCGAACGCGGTCACCGCGCCCGACAGCGCGAACGCGTCGCCCGCCGCCCCGCTGCCGCCGCGCCGCCCCGCAAAGCGCCGCGGAGACGCATCCGCAAAATCGCCCGCCGCCTCCGCCGAGGAAGAACGCGAGCTTCGCCAGATTCGCGAGGAGATCGAGCGGATGCGCGAGCGCGCGAGCGATCTCGAAGGGCGCGAAGCGGGAATCCTTCGCGGGCTCGACGACGTCGAGCGCGAGATCGATCTTCAGGATCGCCTTCTGCGCAGCCTGCTCAAGCGGCGCGAGCGCGTGCTCGGTGTCTTGCACGAATCGCGCGCCGAACTCGATTGGGCGAACTCGGAGCTCGCGCGCCGCCAGCAAGTTTTCCTCGAGCGCCTGCGCGCGGCGTACAAACTCGGCAAGTATCACGAGTACGAAATCATGCTCGGGTCGAGATCGTTCGTTGATCTCGTGCGCCGCTACGATTTCATCCTCTCTCTTGCCGAGCGCGATCGCGAGTTGCATCGCGGCGTCGTGCGCCAGAAGCAGGAGGTCGAGGCGCGCGCGGAGGAGTTGCGCCGCACGGCCGCGGAGATTTCGCAGATCGAGGGCGAGTCCGAGATCGAGCGCGCGCGGCTCGTCGACCGCCGCGAGCAGCGCATGCGCGTTCTGACGGAGATTCGCAGCGAGCGGCGTTCGCGCGAAGAGGCGATCGCCGAACTCGAGTCGTCGGCGACGCAGCTTCAGCGCCTCGTGACGTCGTTCGAAGAGAAGCGCGAGGTCGAGGCCGCCAAGGGCGCGCTGCCGCCGCCCGCCACCGTCGGGCTCGCGGGCCGCGCCGGCACGCTCGCGTGGCCGACCGATGGAAATGTCGCCGCGAAGTTTGGCCGCCACGTTCATCCCGAGTTCGGCACCGCGACGTTCAACAACGGAATCGACATCGAGGCCGAGGCGGGATCGCCGATTCACGCGGTCGGCGGCGGCGCGGTCGAGTTCGTTTCGACGGTCCCCGGCTATGGCAACTGCATCATTGTGAATCACGCAGACGGCTTCTATACTGTCTACGCTCACGCTTCCGAGATCCTCGTTCGTCCAGGGGACGCCGTCACGGAAGGCCAAGTGATCGCCCGCGTCGGAAGCACCGGGTCTCTCTCTGGAGATCGTCTCCACTTCGAGATTCGCGATCGCAAGAAACCGGTTGATCCCCTCATGTGGTTGAGGAGGAGGTAGTTCGTGTCTGTGAAGCCCGCGGCCGCCACTGTCATCGAAGTTCGCTTCAAGGGAGCGCGCAAGGAGTACTACCGCGACAATCCCGAAGCGCCGCTCGAGATGGGCGACTACTGCGTCGTCGCGGCGGAGCGCGGGCGCGAGTGCGGCAAGGTCGTCGAGACGGGGATGATCGCCGCGCTGCGCGGTGAAGGACGGACGCTCGGCGAAATCGTCCGCCGCGCGACCCCCGAAGACATGGCGATCTACTGGGAGAACGCGGAGAAAGAGTCGCGTGCGCGCACGTTCTGCATCGGGCGCATCGCGTCGCGCCGCCTCGAAATGAAACTTGTCGATGTCGAGTGGCAGTTCGATGCGACGAAGGTGACGTTCTTCTTCACCGCGGACCGGCGCGTCGACTTTCGCGAACTCGTGAAGGATCTCGCGGCGGAGTTTCGCACGCGCATCGAGCTGCGGCAGATCGGCGTGCGCGACGAAGCGAAGCGCCGCGACGGCTACGGCTCGTGCGGACGCCGGCTCTGCTGCTCGTCGTGGCTTCCGGAGTTCCAGCCGATCACGCTCAAGATGGCGCGCGATCAACAACTCTCGCTGTCGCCGAACAAGATCTCGGGGTTGTGCGGGCGTTTGCTCTGCTGCCTTTCGTACGAGGTGAAGCAGTATCGCGAAGTGCTGCGCGGCATGCCGCCCGTCGGCGCGCAGGTTCGCGTCGGCACGCTCGACGGCATCGTCACGAAGGTCGACGTTTTCAATCGCCGCATTCACGTTAAGGACAGCGAGTCGAAAGAGACGCTCATTCCCGACAACGCGTGGAAGGCGGAGTTCGTGATCGCGGCGCGGCCCGGGCGCAAGGCGAGGGATTCGCGCGGAGGGGGCGGTAGTGGCGGCGGTGGCGGCGGGCGCGGCGGATCGGGCGGCGGCGGCGCGCGCGGCGCGGCGAGCGCGAAGCCCGCGCACGCGGAGCCCGAGGTCGAGCACGAGGCGAGCGCGGAAGTCGACGAAGAAGCGTTGCGCGCGCTCAAGGCGCTCGAGGACGAGGCGCACGGTCACGAGTAGTCGCGCCCTCCGCGCGCCGCGGCGTTCCGCTCGCGGATTCCAACTCAGGTCTCAGAGGTCAGCGTGACGAAGAAGAGCCGCTACTACATCACGACGGCGATCGACTACGTCAACTCCCGCCCGCACGTCGGCACCGCGTACGAGAAGATCGCCGCGGATGCGATCGCGCGGTTTCATCGCATGCACGGTTGGCGCGCGGCGGATGGCTCGGTGTCGCACGACGTGTTCTTCGCGATGGGCACGGACGAGCACTCGCTCAACGTGCAGCGCGCCGCCGAACAGCGCGGCCTCGAGCCGCAGGCGTACTGCGACGAGATGGCGCGCGCGTTCGAGGGAGCATGGGCGCTGCTCGACATTCGCTACGACACGTTCATCCGCACGACCGAGCCGCCCCACAAGCGCGCGGTCGCCGAGGTCTTCCGGCGCATTCACGCCGCGGGCGACATCTTCAAGGATGTCTATCGCGGCCTGTATTGCGTGTCGTGCGAGGCGTTCTATCAGGAGAAGGATCTGAAGGGCGGCAAGTGCCCGACCCACGCCACCGAGCCGCAGATGATCGAAGAGGAGAATTACTTCTTTCGGCTGAGTAAGTACGCCGAGCCGCTGCTTGCGCACATCGACGCGAACCCGAACTTCATTCAACCCGACGCGCGCAAGAACGAGATCATCAACGTCATCAAGGGCGGCCTCGAGAACATCTCGGTGTCGCGATCGAACGCGACGTGGGGAATTCCGCTGCCGATCGATCCGGCGCATCGCGTCTACGTGTGGTTCGACGCGCTGATCAACTATCTGTCGGCCGCCGGTTTCGCGGATGAGAGCGCGGAGGGGAAGGCGCTCTTCGACGCGTGTTGGCCCGCGGATCTTCACGTCGTCGGAAAGGACATCACGCGCTTCCACTGCATCATTTGGCCCGCGATGCTGATGGCGGCGGGGATCGAGTTGCCGCGTACGATCTTCGGGCACGGGTTCATTTCGGTCGGCGGGCAGAAGCTGTCGAAGTCGCTCGGCAATGTGATCGAGCCGTCGGCGATCGTCGAGAAGTTCGGCGCCGACGCGCTGCGCTACTTTCTCCTGCGCGAGATCACATGGGGCGGCGACGGCGACTTCTCGTGGGAGCAACTCGAGAAGCGCTACAACGCCGACCTCGCGAACGACCTCGGCAACCTCCTCTCACGCACCACGTCGATGGTCGAGCGGTACCTCGGTGGGGAATTGTCGGCCTCGGCGGCACAGCTTGGGGGTTGGACTGATATGAAGCCGCCCGGTACGGCACACCAAATGTGGGGGCACTTCACCGCAGCGTGGATGGCTGGAATGGGCAATGCCATCGAGTATTTGTGGGGAAACGTGCGAGATGCCAATGGAAAGATCGAAAGACACGCGCCGTGGAAGATGGCGAAGGATCTCGACGCGAATCGCGATGCGCTCAACGAACTCTTCTATGACTTGCTTTCGACGCTGCGCGTGACGGCGCTCTTTGTCGCGCCGGCCATGCCGGCCAAGGCGCAGGCAATTTGGGGCGCGCTCAACCTCGAAGGCGATCTGACGGCGACGGGAGCGAGCGCGATGACGTGGCGCGACGCGATGGACGCGTGGCGCGCGCGGCCGAATTACACAGGCATCCGCGCCGCCGCGCCGCTCTTCCCGAAGCAGGCGCCGCCGCCCGCCGCGTAGCGCGCGCTGCCGGCCCGCCATGTTCGACACACACATCCATCTCACCGACGAAGCGTTCGCAGCCGATCGTGCAGAGGTGATCGCACGCGCGCGCGACGCGGGCGTCGAGGCGATGCTCACGATGGGCACCGACCTCGCGTCGAGCCGCGAGGCCGTCGCCCTCGCGGAGCGCGAGCCGGGCGTCTTCGCCGCGGTCGGCATCCACCCGTGCGAAGCCGCGAAGGCCGCGCCCGGCGATTGGGACGACGTACGCCGCCTCGCCGAAGCCAATCTCGCGTCGCGCGGCGGCCGCGTCGTCGCGATCGGCGAAGCGGGTCTCGACTACTACTGGGACGCGACGACCGCCGACACGCAGAAGATATTCCTCACGCAGCAGCTCGAGTTCGCTCGCGCGATCGACCTGCCGATCATCCTGCACAACCGCAACTCGCACGACGATCTCATCGCGCTGCTCGACGACTTCGCCGCGCGCAACGGCGGCACGATCCGCGGTGTGCTCCACTGCTTCTCGGGGCCCGACACGTATCGCGAAGCCGGCCTGCGCCTCGGCTTTCACATGGGATTCGGCGGCCCGCTCACCTATAAGAAGTCGACGTCGCCCGAGGACATTCGCCAGATCCCGCGCGACCGCCTCGTCTTCGAAACCGACGCTCCCTACTTGCCGCCCGCCCCGCATCGCGGCAAGCGCAACGAGCCCGCGTACGTGCGGCTCGTCCTCGCGAAGGCGGCGGAAGTTCTCGCGCGCGACGCGGCCGAACTGGAGGCCGAGACGACCGCGAACGCGCGCGCGCTCTTCCGCCTCGCGTAACAAAGCAACTTCGCCCGCGGAGCGCGGAGCTCACCGCGATCGCTACGACTGCCGCGCCTCCCGCCCCGCGCCGCGCGCTTCGTGCCCCGCGCCCTACACCTTGCGCGGCGCCTTCACCGCGATCTTCAGCACGACTTCGTCGCGAATCAGATCGTCGGGCTTGCCCGGGTAGACGATGTTGAAGTCCTTCCGATTGATCGCGAACTCGGCGTTGACGATGACTTCTTGCGGCGTGGCCTCGATCGTCGCGGGGAACGATATCGACTTCGTCACGCCGTGGAGATCGAGATTGCCGGTCACCGTGTAGTTCGGTCCGCCCGCCGCGGCGGGTTCCACCTTCGTGGACGCGAACGTCGCCTTCGGGTGGGTCGCCGTGTCGAAGAAGTCCGGCGACTTGAGATGGCCGGTCAGCTTCTCGCTGTCGCTCCAAGTCGAATTGAGGTCGATGTCGAGACTCACGCCGCTCGCCGCCATGCCTGAAGGCGCCAGCGCGACCGTTCCGGAGAAGGCGGTGAAGCCGCCCGTGTGGCTGCCGGTGACCTTCGAGCCGACGAACCCGATCGACGAGTTCTCGGGTGTGAGCGCAATCTTTTCGGCGGCCGGCGCAGTCGCGGTCTGCGAACTCGGCGCGGCCTGTCCGACCTTCGCGTGCGGCTTGTCGTCCCCTGGGTTCTTCGCGCACGCGGCCGCGCAGATCGCAAGACACGAGACAAAAGCGAGCATCGATCGTTGACGCATGAAAATCCTCCTCGGTTCGGGGCGGGTGATGTGGGAGGCAGTATGCGGTGTTCGTGCGGTCGCGACTACTACTTGACAGGTGACCATATAGTCACGTATATTCTCCTCCATGGAACTGGTCTTCCGAGCGCTAAGCGATCCGAGCCGGCGGCTGTTGCTCGACGCGTTGTTCGCGAACGACGGACAGACGCTCGTGCAGCTCCAGGCGAGCCTGCCGGAGATGACGCGCTTCGGCGTCATGAAACACCTGCGCATCCTCGAGGACGCGGGACTCGTGACGACGCGGAAGATCGGCCGCGAGAAGCTCCACTACCTCAATCCCGTTCCGATCCGGCTCATCCACGATCGGTGGATCAGTAAATTCGCGGAGCCGTGGGTCGGTGCGTTGGGGGCACTCAAACGCGAGTTGGAGTCGGGCGCGAAGCCGCGCCGCCGCTCCGCGCGCAAGAAGGAGACTAAGAAATGACAAGCCCAAAGCATGTCTACGAGGTCTACATCCGCACGACGCCGCAAAAACTGTGGGACGCGATCACGAGCCCAGCGTTCACGCGGCAGTACTTCTACGGAACTGCGGTGGAGAGCGACTGGAAGAAGGGCGCGAAGGTGACACACCGGCAGCAAGACGGCGCGCCCGCGCTCGAGGGTGTGGTTCTCGAAATCGATCCACCGAACAAACTCGTCACGACGTTCGCGTCCGTTCGCGAACCGAAGGCGAAGGACGACCGGCCGTCGCGCGTCACGTGGGAGATCACGAAGATGGGCGACGTCTGCAAGCTCGCGCTCACGCACGACGATTTCGACGGCGAGACGCACACGTTCAAGATGGTCGGCTCGGGGTGGAACCCGATCCTGAGCGGGCTGAAGACGCTTCTCGAAACGGGAGAGCCGCTCGCGATTCCGATGGGGAAGTAGTTCGAACGGTCGACGCGGACCGGCGATTGGTGAACGAGGCGGCGGTGTGAGACGGGCGCGCGCTCGATGGCGGCGCGCCGTGAATCCACCGCCGCACGCGTTTTCACGATGGAGCTTTCACGCTCGTTGCGCAGCGCCCCCGGATCGGCGAGACTCGCGACATGAAACGCTTCAAGGCATTCGATCCGCCGGAATATGCGAACTGGAAGCTCGACCCCGCGGCGCTGCGCACGTTTCGCGCGGCGATCGAGCGACCCGGCGCGTCGGCCGCGCACGCAAAGGAAGCCGCCGCTCTCTCCGCGCCGTTTCTCTTGAGGCTCTACGACGGCCTCGTGCGCGCGCGGCTCCACGACATCGCGCTGAAACGCTGGGTGAAGCAAGGTGTCATCTCGAAGGCGTGGCTCGGCACGGGCGAAGAGGCCGTGACGGTCGGCAACGTCGCGCCGCTCGAGGATGGCGACGTCGTCGGGCCGATGATCCGCAACGCGAGCGCTGCGTTTCTGCGCGGCATTCCGCTTGCGGACTGCTTCCGCGCGTACCTCGCGACGCCCGATAGCCTCTCGCGCGGCCGCGATCTTCACATCGGCGACTTCGACAAGGGCGTGATCGCGCCGATCAGCATGGTTGCGGCGCTCGTGCCGGTTCTCGCGGGGATGGCGCTCGCGATGAAGCGCGCGGGCGCGGGGCGGGTCGCGCTCACGTGGGTCGGCGACGGCGCGTCGCGCACCGGCGAGTTCCACGAGGGGATGAGCCTCGCCGCCGCGCTCGGCCTGCCGCTCATCGTCGTGCTGCAGGACAACCAGATCGCGCTCGGCACGCCCGCGGCCACGCACCTGAAGGCGCCGCTCGACGCGTTCGCCGCCGTGTACGGCGTTGCCGGCTACGCGTGCGACGGCAATAACGTCGTCGATACTTATCTCGTCACGCGGCGCGCGGTGCGCGCGTGCCGCGAGGGGAAGGGCCCCGCGCTCATCGTGGCGCGCACGTTTCGCATGGGCGGCCACGCGACGCACGACGAAGCCGAAGGGCGCGCCGTGGTCGCGAAGAAGGAGTTCGAGCGCTGGGGGAAGCGCGATCCGGTCGGCGTGTATGAAGAATGGCTCGCGCGCGATACGCGCGATCTCGGCGCGTGCGTCGCGGAGGATGGCGCGATCGGCGATGTCGTCGACGCAAGCGCGGATGCGGGCACGAAGCGCGCGGCTTCATCGCGGGTGCTCGCCGCCGCCGCGCGCCGCGCGCTCACGGGCGCGAAGCTCGCCGAGCAGAATCGTGCCGCGCTCGCGCGCATCGAAGCGCGCGTGACATCCGACATCGCCGCCGCCGAACGCGACGCTCTCGCCAGCCGCGATCTCCCTTTCACCGACGCCGACGCTACCGACGGCGTCTACGACGCGCCATGACCGACGACGCAATGCTTCGCGAGTGGCACCGTGATTTCGAGGCCGCCGCGCGCCGCACTCTCGAGGAGCGGATGCGCTACGCGTTCATCCGCACCTACAAGCCGGTCCTCGACGACGCGCCCTACCGCGCGTGGGACACGATGGCCGAGTATCGCGCCTGGTGCGAGACGGCTCTCCCGAGCTGGTTGGGCTATGGCCGAACACTTTGAGTACCGCCAGGCGGCGGAGATCACCCGTGCGTTTCGAAAACACGGCGCTCGCTTTCTCTTCATCGGAAAATCCGGAGCCATAATCCTCGGCTACCCCGACACAACTCAAGACGCAAATGTGTTCGTCGAGAAAAGCGCGACGAACGGAGCCGCGATCGTAGCCGCGCTCATCGAGCTGGGATTCCCGTTGGATGATCAGCGACGCGAGGAGATCGAGCGCGGGAAGGACTTCGTTCAATTGCGAAGCGGACCGTTCGACCTCGACCTCATCGCAGCGCCGGACGGGATCGAAACGTTCGCGGAAGCAGCCGCGCGTGCCGTAGAAGTCGAAGGCATCCCGGTCTGCCATCTCGACGACATCATCCGCAGCAAGGAAGCGACTGGCCGCGTGAAAGATCGCGAGTCGCTGCCGCGCTTGCGCGCGTTTCGCGATTGGTGGGCCGAGCGCTCGACGTAGTCGCGCGCTGCGCTACCAACCGATCGCGAGCGTCACGCTCACGATCGGGCGCGATGCGTCGACGCCGAACGTGTGGTGGTACTGCGCGAGCAGCGTGGCATACGCGTCGGACGCCGGGATGAGGTGAGTGCCGATCCCGACGCTAACGCCGTAGCCCAGGCCGGCTTCCTCGATCGTCGGAAATAGGAACGCCGGCTTACTCTCCAGCCAGTGATTGAATCCGTGGCTGGCGATGAGAAATGGTCGATGGTCTGCGAACCGTCTGAACACGCACTCGACGGACTGATGGACGCGCAGAACGCCCGTGATGTCGTCCCTCGGCGAGTTGGCGGAGCTGTAGTCGAGTTCGAGGCCGACGCCCCAACGATCCGTGTAGTAGTGCGTCAAGCCGAAGCCGAACTGCCCGCCGAGTTTCGCGCGGTCGCGCAGCCCCTGCGTGATACCCGCGCCGACCCACATACGGTTTTCATCGACGAGCGAGTTGTAGACGGCGGAGGCGTCGCGCGGGAGCGCGACGGCCATCGTGATCGCGATCGCGGCGAAGAGCGCGACCGCGATCACGCGTCGCACGCGCCGCTCTACGCGACCTTCGGCGCCGCCGCCGCGACCGATGCCTCGGCGCCGCTCTTGTACTTCTCGAAGTTTTCGACGAAGAGCTTCGCGAGGTGATTGGCCTTCGCGTCGTAGGCGGCCTTGTCGCTCCATGTGCTGCGCGGGTCGAGGACCCCGTCGGGCACGCCGGGGGCGGCCTTCGGGTACGACACGCCGAACACGGGATGTTGCACCATCTCCACATTGTCGAGCGCGCCGGAGAGCGCCGCCGAAACAAGCGAGCGCGTGAGCTTGATGCTCATCCGCTTGCCGACGCCGTGGCCGCCGCCGCTCCAGCCGGTGTTGACGAGGAAGACGCGCGAGCCGTGCTTCGCGAGCTTCGCGCCGAGCAGCTTCGCGTACTCCGCCGGATGCCGCGGCAAGAACGGCGCGCCGAAGCACGTAGAAAACGTCGCGGACGGCTCCGTCACGCCCGCCTCCGTCCCCGCGACCTTCGCGGTGTAGCCCGAGATGAAGTGAAACTTCGCCTGGTCGGTCGAGAGCCGCGAGATCGGCGGCAACACGCCGAACGCGTCGCACGTGAGAAACAGAATCGTCTTCGGATGCCCGCCGACTCCGGGGATGACGCAGTTGTCGATGTAATCCACCGGGTACGTCGCGCGCGTGTTCTCCGTGAGCGAGCCGTCGTCGTAATCGATCTCGCGCGAGTTCGCATCGACGACGACGTTCTCGAGCACCGAACCGAAACGAATCGCGTTGTAGATCTGCGGCTCGGCCTCTCGCGACAGCTTGATGCACTTCGCGTAGCAGCCGCCCTCGAAGTTGAAGACACCCGTGTCGCTCCAGCCGTGTTCGTCGTCGCCAATGAGGCGCCGCGCGGGATCGGCGGAGAGCGTCGTCTTGCCCGTGCCCGAGAGCCCGAAGAAGAGCGCCGTGTCGCCCGAGGCGCCGATGTTCGCGGAGCAGTGCATCGGGAAAACGCCGCGCTCGGGCAGCCTGTAATTCAGGATCGTGAAGATCGACTTCTTCATCTCGCCGGCGTAGTGCGTGCCGCCGATGACGACGAGTTTCTTCTCGAGCGAGACGATGACGAACGCGTCGGAGTTCGTGCCGTCGCGCTTCGGATCGGCGGCGAATTCGCACGCGTTGATGATCGTGAAGCCCGGCGCGAAGCTCGCAAGTTCCGCCGCGGTCGGCCGGATGAAGAGCGTGCGCGCGAAGAGCGCATGCCACGCCTTCTCGGCGATCACGCGCACCGGCAAGCGCAGCCCGGTGTCGGCGCCCGCGAAGCCGTCGAACGTGAAGAGGTCGCGCGTCGCGAGGTGCTCGCGAACGCGCGCGAGCAGAGGCTCGAACTTCTCGCTCGGAAACGGCGCGTTGACCGCGCCCCACCAAATCGAGTCCTTCGTCGCGGGCTCCTCGACGATCAACTTGTCCTTCGGGCTGCGTCCGGTGCGCGCGCCGGTGCGAACGACCATCGCGCCGTTCGACGCGAGGAAGCCCTCCTTGCGCGCGAGCGCTTCCTCGACGAGCCGGGCGGTCGGTGCGTTGGCGAGGACGTTCCCCTTGGTTGACAAGCCGGAGGGCGCGAGAGCAGTGGTGGTCATGGAATCCTCGTTGGTTTGGGCGACGCTGCGGCGCGCGTGGCGCACCGTCTTCGCGTCCGTGGAAGTCGATTCTTCGAGGCCGGAGCGTCGCCGCCGGCTGCCGGGGCCGCGCGCGCTCCGCGAAGAGAATGTCCGCGCCGCGCGTGAAGACCTCTGGGCCCAGCGCGCGGCGCGCAGGGCATTATCGACCTTCACCTCGCCGACTTCAAGCGAGTCGGCGGGGCTGCCTGCGCCGCCGGCAAGTGGGACTGGCGTGCGCCCCCCGCGGCGGCGAACGCCTCGACTACTTCTTTCGCGCGATGTCGAACTTCGCGTCGCCGGCCGGTTTGCCGTCGGCGTACGACGTCCACGACGAACGAACGTGGTCCGCATCGACGAACGTGATCTTCGCCGAGTGCATGTGCTGGTCGGCACTCTTCATGTTCGACGCGTCGAGAAAATCGAACACGAGCGTGTTGGGGTCGGCGTTCGGCACGAGGCGCATGCGCGGCTGATTTCCCGTGGCGCAGTAGTGCGTCAGCATCAGCTCGCCGCCGTTCATGTGATACATCGTGATCATCTCGTGCTCGCTGCCGCCGAAGAGTGTCTCGATGACGGTGCTGCCTCCGGCGGTGACGCGATACGTGATCTCGGTCGGCGAATCCTCGCCGTCGCCGAATCCGGCGGTGCCGGTCCAGGTGCCGGCGAGCGACTTGATCCTGTCGAACTGCGCCGCGGCGGGCGACGGCGCCTCGGCGATCGCCGCGTTCATCTTTTCCTCCGCGCGCGCGTTGGATGCCGCGCCGGCGATGACGAGCGCGGCGCAGAGAATGTTCGCGATCCGTGCAACGTGTCGAAGCATGATGGTGTTTCCTCCTTTGATCTTCTCTTCAACGAATTCCGCGAAGCCTTTCGGCCTATTCCGCGGCGGCCGCCCCATCGGCCTTGGCTACTGAATGTATCCGAGCGCGCGCAGGCGTTCGATCTCTTCTTCGTCGAGCGCGAAATCCGTCCCCGCCTCTTCCTCCGACACGAGAATCCACACGCCGGGTCCGTCCCACAGTTGAATCGTCTCGGGATCGGGAAGCGGCGCGGCGGCGCGTCCCGGCGGAAATTCGATCGGCATCTGCTCGGCGGGCGCGAGGTTCGTGCCGATGCGCACGATCCCCGGCGCGGGCCGCGCTTCATCCCACGCGAAATTCATCCGCAACGTTTCCGGATGCTCGCTGCGAATGAGAAGGATGTCCGAGTCGGAAGGCGATAGCGCGAGCGCGACCTCGATGCCGTTCGGCGTTTGGCGCGCGATGTCTGTCGGTTCGAGGCCGACGGCGGTCGGCTCGAGGAGGCGCGCGCCTGCGATTTGCGCGCGCGCGATGTGCGCACCGCCGTCGCCGCGGAAGACGAGCACGATGCCGCGGTGGCGCGCGAGATAAACCGAGACGGCTTGGTCACCGAGCGGAATCGCCGCGCGGCCCGCGGGCAGCCCGACGAGATTGCGCGCCTCGCCCGGATCGGAGTTGAGATCGTAGAACTCCGGGCCCTTGATGAATCCCTTCCACCAAACGTAGTGGCCCGGTGTGAAGAATTTCGCGCCGTCGTTTTGCAGCGCGAGGCGCCACGTGCCGAAGCGCTCGGTCTCGGAGAGGAGCGTGCGCGTGTCGTCGACGGGGGGTCCGACAAGATTGCGTCCCTCCGGCGCCCACGTCGTCGTGCGCGCTCCGCCGCTCGATGCGCCGCCGCTGATTGCGCCCGCCCCGGCGTCCGCGCGCGGTGCCGCGTCATCGCCGCCGCCGCCCGCGGCGCTCTCCGCCATCTCTCGCTGCCGCGTCTCTTCGTCGATCCAGATCACGACGCTCGCGCTATCGATGCCCGCCCACGCGACGATCGTCGGCGCGATGTCGATCGTCGCGGCCGCCGCGCGCGCGCCGACGACGCGCGCAGCCGCGCCCGGCGCGCGCACGATGAGCGGCACACGCACCGTCTCCTCGTAGAGGCTGTGGCCGTGTCCGAACGAACCGTGATCGCGAAACTCCTCGCCGTGATCGCTCGTGACGATGACAAGCGTTTGATCGGCAACACCGAGTTCGTCGAGGCGCGCAAAGAGGCGGCCGAGTGCGGCGTCGACCGCCGCGATTTCGCCGTCGTAGAGATCGAGCACGTGCGCGAAATCAGCCGGCGCGATTTTCGTCGCCGGGTCGATCCACGGTTGCAGCGGATCGAATCGCCCGTCGACGGGGCCGCGGTAGTCGCGGGCCGCGCGCCCGCCGACGACCTCGGCGTACGGCGCGGGCGGCGCGTAGTCCCAATGCGGATCGAAGAGGTGCACGAAGCAGAAGAAGGGGCGATCGTCGTGCGCCGCGATCCAATCCCCCGCGCGCTCGCACATCGCCGCGGCCGGCAGCTCTTGGTGATACGTGAAGCTCTCGAAGCCGCGATCGAGTCCGTAGTCGCCCGAGACGTAGTAGTGCGTGACGAATCCCGCGGTCGCGAAGCCGGCGCGGCGCAGAAGCTCGGCGGTGGTGAGGCGCGAGGCGCCGAGGCGTTTTTCGTCGCCGGTCACGCGGTGTACCGACGGCGAGAGCCCCGTGTGCATCGAGACGTGCGACGGAAGCGTCCACGACGACGGTGCGACGCACGCCTCGAAGAGCGTGCCGTCGCGCGCGACGCGATCGAGCTCGGGGCTCACGCGGCGCGGCGAGCCGTAGCAGCCGAGGCGGTCGCGGCGCAGCGTGTCGATGGAGATGAGAAGGACGTTGCGAGGCGCGCTGGCTATCGTACCGCTCGACGCGTCGCGCGTCGCGGTGTCGGCGGCATCGCGCGCCGAGGCGGCGTCGCTCGCCTTGGGCGCAGGAAAAATCACAGGCTCGCCCCACAACGCCGCGCCGATGCCGCTGCCCGCCTCGGACTCGGTGATGAGCGCGATCGAGACGTTCTGCCCCGCGAAGCGCGCGAGGTCGACGCTCGCCGCGCGCCAGACGCGCGCGCTTTCGTCGACAGCCGGGCGCAGCGTCGCTTCGAAGAGCCGCTCCTCGCGCCCGCGCGCGGAGACGTCGATCGCGAAGGTGACGCTGCCGCTCTCGGCGGCGAGCGACGGGGGAATCGCGTAGCCGAACGCAAGCCGCGACGGCGCGTCGATGCGCGTATCGAAGATGAGCTTTCCGGGCGCCGCGGCGACGATCGCGTTCCACGCGACCTCGGTTTTGCGCGCTTCGCCGGGCGCGACTTCGTGCGCGTCGCCGCGCGCGGGCGCGCCCTCGCTCGCGCCTGCACGCGCGCTCGCACTCGCGCCCGCCGCCGCGATCGCCTCGTCCTGCGCGATGCGCGCCTTCTTCTTCAGCGTGTGCGGCGCTCCCGTGAAGTGGTCGCCGAGCGGCGCGAGCGCGGAGATCGGCATCACGACCTGCGACACGCGCAGATCGTCGAAGCGCGCGGAGCCCGAGCGCGCGCCAGGGCGCTGCGGCCCGTGCATCACGACCGCGATCAGAATGTGATCGATGCGCCGCGTCGTGCGCACGACGATCGACTCGCGGGTCCACGGCGTCGTGGCCGCATGGCTGCGTGCCGAGGAGACCTCCTCGAGGATCACCGCGCGATTCGAGAAATACGCGACATCGTCGAGGCGCGCGTTCGCATCGGCGTCGGGGTGCGGGCCGAGCGACAGACCGAGCGCGAGTATCGTGGCGCCGACGCTTGGATCGGGGAGCACGAGGTCGTCGGTGCGCAGCCACACCTCGGCGCGATACGTTGCGCCGGGCTCGACGCGAATCGGCGCGGTGCGGATGCCCGTGAACTCGCCGGTCGATGGGCTCGCGATCGCGATGCCGCGGCTGTCGCGCACGCGTTCGTCCGCGCCGGGGGCGATCGCGCGCGCGGTGGC
>JBJXGV010000019.1:0-17194 GCA_046160485.1 bacterium
CGCGCGCCTGCGCCGCGTCGAGCGCCGCGCCGACGCCCTCGCGCAGCGCGTTGAGCTCCGCGCCGAGCGTGCGCCGCTCTTCGGGGCTCGCCTGCGCGAGCCCGCGCAAGAGGTCGGTCACCCGCCCCTTCCGTCCGAGGTACTGCACGCGGACCGCCTCGAGCGACGCCTCCGCGTCGGCCGCCGCGCCCGCGCTTTCAATCGCGCTCAACGCCTCCGCCGAGAGCGCGGCGAAGCGTTCGTCCAACTAAGCGCCCTTCGCGATCTCGACGAGCCGCGCGAAGGCCTCCTTCTCTTCGAGCGCCAGATGCGCGAGCACCTTGCGATTCAGCGCCACGCCCGCGGTCTTCAGCCCCGAGATGAACCGGCTATACGAGATCCCGTTCAGCTTCGCACCCGCGGAGATGCGCAGAATCCAGAGCCCGCGGAAGTCGCGCTTCTTCATCTTGCGCCCGCGATACGAGTAGTGAATCGCGTGCTGCACGGCCTCCTTCGAAGCCTTGAAGAGCTTCGAACGCCCGCCGCGGAAACCCTTCGCTCTTTCGAGAACCTTCTTGTGGCGCTTCTTTCCAGTCACGCCCGATTTTGCCATTGGCATTGTGTGTCTTCCCTTCTTGCGCTTGCGCTATTCGTTTACTCGATGACGATGTCGGCCGCGAGTGACTTCTCGATATTCTCGCTGTCATCTGAGTCGTCGGCTTCGTGCTCTCTCGGCTTGCCCGCATGCATCTGCGGTTTCGGCACGAGCACGGCCGTCATGTTTCGGTCCTCGAGCTTCGGATGCTGCTCGACGTTTCCGACGTCGGACAATTCGGCGATCGCCTTTTCCATCACTTTTCGCCCGATGTCGATGTGCGCCATCTCGCGCCCGCGATACGTGAGCGTGATCTTCACCTTGTCGCGGTGCTCGAGAAATTCGCGCGCGTGTCGCATCTTGAACTGGTAGTCATGTTCGTCGATCTTCGGACGCAGCTTTACTTCCTTCAGCTGCATCGTGTGCTGCTTCTTCTTCGCCTTGCGCGTCTTCTTGCTTTGCTCGTACTTGAACTTTCCGAAGTCCATGACCCGGCAAACCGGCGGCCGCGACTTCGCCGCAACCTCCACCAGATCCAGGCCCTGCTCTTGGGCCATCGTCAACGCCTCGCGTGTGGCGAGGACACCAATCAGTTCTCCATCCGGACCGACCAGCCGAACCTGTGGTACGCGGATCCTCTCGTTGACGCGGACGTCTTTAATGTTGATGGTCGACCACCTCCTTCTGGAATAGGGAATGAAGAGCGCGTTCGGAGATTTCGCGGGAGATCATGGCGGTCACATCCGCGACCGGCAGGCTTCCCAATTCTCCGAGATCTCGGCTCCTGACGGAAACAGCCCCGCTCTCAGCCTCGCGAGAGCCTAGGACCAGCATGTAGGGAATTTTCTGAGTCTGCGCGTGGCGGATGCGGAAGCCGAGCTTCTCGTCGGCCGCATCGAGCGTCGCGCGAATGCCGCTCGCCGTGAGGCGCTCGACGAGCTTCGCCCCCGCCTCGGCATCCTTCTCGGTCACCGGCAGCACGATCGCCTGCACAGGCGCAAGCCACGTCGGAAACGCACCGGCGTAGTGCTCGATGAGGCACCCGAAGAAGCGCTCCATCGAACCCATGAGCGCGCGATGAATCATGATCGGGCGATGTTCCTTGCCGTCCGAACCCTTGAACGTCATGTCGAAGCGCTCGGGCAAATTGAAGTCGACCTGGATCGTCGAGCACTGCCACGCGCGGTCGAGGTTGTCTTTGATCTTGATGTCGATCTTCGGGCCGTAGAAAACGCCTTCGCCGGGATCGACGGAGTACGCAAGGCCGCTCGATGCGAGCGCGCCGCGCAGCGCGGCGGTCGCGTGCTCCCAGCCCGCGTCGGAGCCGACCGAATGCTCGGGCCGCGTCGAGAGGTACATTTCGTACTCGGTGAATCCGAACGTGCGGAGAATGTAGAGCACGAAATCGAGAACGCGGCGGATCTCGGACTCGAGCTGATCCGGCGCGCAGAAGAGGTGAGCGTCATCCTGCGTAAAACCGCGGACGCGCTTAAGGCCGTGCAACTCTCCCGACTGCTCGTAGCGATACACCGTGCCGAGTTCCGCCCACCGCAGCGGCAGCTCGCGGTACGAGCGAATCCGGTGTTTGTAGATGCGAATGTGAAACGGGCAATTCATCGGCTTGAGCCGGTACTGAACCTTGTCGATCTCCATCGGCGCGTACATGCGGTCGGCGTAGAAGCCGAGATGCCCCGACGTTTCCCACAAATTCTCTTTCGCGATGTGCGGCGTGTAGACGACCTCGTAGCCGCCCTCGAAGTGGGCATCGAACCAGAACCGCTCGATCGTGTTGCGCAGCCGCGCGCCCTTCGGATGCCAGAAGATGAGCCCGGGCCCGTAGTCGTCCGACGTCGAGAAGAGTTCGAGTTCTTGCCCGATCTTGCGGTGGTCGCGCCGCTCGGCTTCTTCGAGCTTGTGCAAGTAATCGTCGAGTTCTTCTTGAGTCGCGAACGCCACACCGTAGAGCCGCTGCAGCATCTTGTTCTTCACGTCGCCGCGCCAATACGCGCCGGCGATCGTCATCAGCTTGAACGCCTTGATGACGCCGGTGCGCTCGACGTGCGGGCCGCGGCAAAGATCCGTGAAATCGCCGTCGGTGTAGAGGGTGAGCGTGTCACCCGCCGGAATCGAATCGAGGATCTCGACCTTGTAGGTCTGCCCGCTCGCGCGGAAGCGCTCGAGCGCCGCGTCGCGCGAGATTTCTTCGCGCACGAACGGGAAGTTCGCCGCGATCACGCCGCGCATCTTCTTCTCGATCCGCGGGAAGTCCTCGGGCGTGAGCTTCTGCTCGAGATCGATGTCGTAGTAGAACCCGACGCCGCCGAACTTCTCGCCTTCTCGCGTCGGCGGCCCGATCGTAAACTTCGTGGCGGGATAGAGCGCCTGGAGCGCGGTCGCCATGATGTGCGACGTGGAATGGCGGTAGATCTCGCGCCCCTCGGGGGTCGCCAGATCGAGCGCGCGTCCCAGCGTATCTTTTAGACCTTCCGTCGCCATGCCCTCTGCTTCCCTAGAAAACGAACAAACACCCTGAGGGAGGGACCCCTCCCTCAGGGCGGCGGCTGCATCCTGCGATGATCAGTGCCATTCCAGAAATTATGGTGGGCGCTAGAGGACTTGAACCTCTGACCTCTTGCATGTCAAGCAAGCACTCTAACCAGCTGAGCTAAGCGCCCGACCGATTGACCGTTGAGCCCCCGCGGATAGAACCGTGCGCCGATGGTGCCGCGCACGCCCATTCCCGTCAAGCCCATTCCCGCCGCGCGGTTCTAGATCTCGTCGTCGTCCTCCGCGGCGTCGATTTCCGCGCCCGCGACTTCGCCGGACGCCTCGCCCGACCCGTCGCCCACCGCGTCCGCGATCGTCGTCGGCCGGTCGGCGAAACGCCGCATGTAGGCCTCGACCTCCGACTTGTCCTGATCGGTGAGGAACGCCTTCTCGGAGAGAACGATCCGCCGGTTCTGAGGATCGACCTTGATGACCTTCAGCGACAGCTCATCGCCCTCGCGGAAGTAGGCCTCGAGCTTCTTGATCTGCTGGTTGCCGACTTGCGACGCCGGCATGAAGCCCTCGATATCGTCGCCGAGATCGACAACGACGCCGCGGTCCATCACGCGCAGCACCTTCGCGTTGAGGTACATCCCCTCGGGGAAGCGCGTCGCGATCCCTTCCCACGGGTCGGCTTGAACCTGCTTAAGGCCGAGACTGATGCGGCGGTTCTCCTTGTCGATATTGAGAACCATCACCTCGACCGTGTCGCCCTTCTTCAAGACTTCGTTCGCGTGGCGGATGCGCCGGGTCCACGACATGTCCGAGATGTGGACGAGCCCGTCGATCCCTTCGGCCAGCTCGACGAAGGCGCCGAAGTTCGTCAGGTTGCGCACCTTTCCGGAAACACGGCTGCCGATCGGATACGTCAGGTCGAGCGAAAGCCACGGATCGGGCTCCGTCTGCTTGAGTCCGAGCGAAATCTTCTCGTTCTCGCGATCGACCTTGAGCACGACCGCTTCGATGATGTCGCCTTGATTGAGAATCTTCGACGGGTGGCGCACGGTACGCGTCCACGACATCTCGGAGACGTGCACGAGGCCTTCGATCCCCTTCTCGATCTCGATGAACGCGCCGTAGTCGGTGATCGAAACCACCTTCCCCTTGATGCGCGTGCCGACCGGGTACTTCGACTCGACGCGCTCCCACGGGTACGGCGTGAGCTGCTTTAGGCCAAGCGAAATGCGCTCCTTCTCGCGATCGAACTCGAGCACCTTCACCTTGATCTTGTCGCCGATCTTCACGATCTCGGACGGGTGCCCAACGCGGCCCCACGACATGTCGGTGATGTGCAAGAGGCCGTCGATGCCGCCGAGGTCAACGAACGCGCCGAAGTCGGTGATGTTCTTCACGACCCCTTCGCGAATCTGCTCCTTCTCCAGTTCGGAGATGAGCGAGGCCTTCTGGCGGTTGCGCTCTTCTTCGAGAACGACGCGGCGCGAAACGACGATGTTCCGGCGGCGCTTGTTGAGCTTGATGATCTTGAAGTCGTACGTATTGCCGATCAGCTCGTCGAGGTTGGACACCTGACGCAGCGCGATCTGCGAGCCGGGAAGGAACGCGTCGACGCCGAAGAGATCGACGACGACTCCGCCCTTGATGCGGCGCACGAGCTTGCCCTTGACGATCTCGCCCGCGTCGTAGCCTTCCTTGATGCGTCCCCACACGCGAAGGAAATCCGCGCGCTGCTTCGAGAGGACGACGAGGCCGTCGCGGTTCTCCATCTTCTCGAGGAAGACGTCGATCTCGTCGCCTTCCTTAATCGAAGAGGGATCGGGGAACTCGGAGAGAGCGATGACGCCCTCGGACTTGAAACCGACATCGACGAGGACTTCGGATTCGCCGACCTTCAGAACGCGGCCGCGAACGATCTCCCCCTCTTTGATCTCGCGAAGTGTGTCTTCGACGAGGTCGAGGAATTCACCGGATGCGGCGTCGGGTTCCGCGTCGTCGTCCGCGTTGACGAAGATCACGTTCGCGCGGGCCGCCGATGGAGGTGCGGGAGGGGAAAGTGTTGGTGTGCTGGCCGTCGCGGAGTTGAACTCCGTCTCGGCGTTATCGAACTCTGACATGTGAGCGTGTGCCTCCTTAGAGATGAATTCGTCCCGGAGAGAGTCCCCCCGGGACCAGTCGGGCCAATATAACAGAGCGCCGCGAAATGCGGCAAGGGGGGAAAAGGGGGCGTGTTAGGATGCGCCCTCGACGCGCCATGCGACTCCATCCTTCGACGATGATTCTCGGCGGGCTCTTCGTCGGCGCCGCCGCCGGCAGCCTCGCGAACGCCGCGTTCGGCGGCTCCCCCGCGCTCGACGCCTTCGTGCGCAACGTCACGGAGCCGGCGGGGAAGATTTTCCTGCGGCTGCTCTTCATGCTCGTGATTCCGCTCGTGGCCAGCGGGCTTGCGCTCGGCGTGGTCGGGCTCGGCGACCTGCGCTCGCTTGCGCGCATCGGCCTGAAGACGCTTGCGTACACGATCGTCGTCTCGGTGATCGCGGTCGCAATCGGCGTGACGCTCGTCAACGTGCTGCGGCCGGGAGCGGGGCTCGATCCGGAGTTGCGCGCGAAGCTCGCGCAGACGGCCGCCGCGGCGCCCACGCGCGCGGCGGATGCGCCCGCGTCCGGCGCGGCGTTCGTCGTCGGCATCGTCCCCGACAACATCGTCAAGGCGATGGCGGGCGGCGACATGCTCGCGGTGATGTTCTTCGCGCTCGTCTTCGGGATCGGGCTTGCGATGACGCGCACGCCCGCGACGGAACGGCTGCGCGAAGTGCTCGAAGGCATCTATGACGTGACGATGCGGCTCATCGGTCTGGTGATTCGCTTAGCGCCGGTGGGTGTCGCGGCGCTTCTCTTCACGATGACGGCGCGATTCGGCGCGGGGCTCTTGCGCGAACTCGGCGCGTACGTCCTCGTCGTGCTGCTCGGCCTGGCGATCCATCAGTTCGGCGTCTACTCGCTCTCCGTGTGGCTCTTCGGCGGCATGTCGCCGCGCCGTTTCTTTCGCGACATCCGGCTTGCGATGATCACCGCGTTCTCGACCGCGTCGAGCAACGCCACTCTGCCGACTTCGATCGAAGTCGCCGAGCACCGGCTCAAGCTGCCGCCGCAAGTCGCGCGCTTCGTGCTGACGATCGGCTCGACCGCGAATCAAAACGGCACCGCGCTCTTCGAAGGCGTGACGGTTCTCTTCCTCGCGCAGTTCTATGGCGTCTCGCTCGATCTCTCGCAGCAACTTCTGGTCGTCTTCGTCTGCATCCTCGGCGGCATCGGCACAGCAGGCGTTCCCGCCGGATCGATTCCGGTGGTCGTGATGATCCTCGGGCTCGTCGGCGTTCCGGCCGAAGGGATCGGGATGATTCTCGGCGTCGACCGGCTCCTCGACATGTGTCGCACGACACTCAACGTGACGGGCGATCTCGCGGCGGCGGTCGTCGTCTCGCGGGGCGAAGCGTCGCGACTCGAGAGCGGCGCGACGGGTTAGCGCACGAGCGACGGCGCGCGGTGGGCGCGGCCGCTCACGCGCAAGCCGATCTAACGCGGGCGCGCTGCGATCGTCGCGTCACGCATCGCCGTGACCCTCGCGTGCCACGTGTTCGCGACCTCTTCGTACGCAGCGCGGCGCGCGGCGGCATCGCCCTCGGGCGGCGAGGGCGGCATGAACGCGGGGCCGAACGTCACGCTGAAACGCGGGCGCCGCAGAAGCGCCGAGCGAAAGCGATCCGTTCCGTGGATGTACGCGGGCACGACCGGCAGCCCGGAACTCACGGCGAAGAGGCCGACGCCAAGTTTCGCGGGGCGCACCGGCCCGCCCGACTTGTCGCGCGTCCCCTCGGGAAAGAGCATGAGCGCTCGTCCCGCGCGCAGCGTTTCGAGCGCGCGCGCGATCGCTTCGCGATCCAACGCTCCGCGCCGCACCGGGAACGCGTTGAGCGATCGAATCACCGGCGCGAGAATCGGCTTCTGAAAGAGTTCGACCTTCGCCATGAACGCGCCTTCGTACGGAATGACGGCGCCGAGAATCGGCGGATCGAAGAGCGAGATGTGATTCGCGGCGACGATGAAGGGCGGCTCGGGCAGGTGCTCGCGCCCCGTAACGCGTAGTCCGCAGAAGATGCGGCTGAGCCACTCGATCGTCAGACACGCGAGCCAGTACCAGAACCGCATCGCGCGCTTCACGCGAGCGGCCTCGCGCCGCGCTCGCGCGCGAGTGCGACGATCGCATCGACCTGTTGCTCGAACGTGAGGTGGCTCGTGTCGAGATGCACGGCGTCCGCGGCGGCGGCGAGCGGGCTGACGGCGCGCGATGAGTCGAGCGCGTCACGGCGCGCGATGTCGGTCTCCACTTCCGAGTGCGCCGCCGCGAGTCCGGCGCGCTCGAGTTCGCCACGCCGGCGGCGCGCGCGCTCCTCGAGAGACGCATCGAGGAACACCTTCAGCTCCGCGTTTGGGAATACCACCGTGCCGATGTCGCGGCCTTCGACGACGACGCCGCCGTCGGCGCCGAGACGCCGCTGCCGCTCGACCATCGCCTCGCGCACGGAACGCAACGCCGAGTACGACGAGACGGCGCTCGTGACCTCGCGGCTCCGGATGGCGTCGCTCACGTCGGCACCGTCGACGAAGACGCACGTACCGCCCGGCGCGCGCCGCACATCGAGCGCGACGCTCGCGAGGAGCGCGGCGAGCGCGGGGCCCTCCTCGGCCGCGACGCCCGCGCTCCGCGCCGCGTGCGTGATCGCGCGGTACATTGCGCCGGTGTCGAGGAAGTCGTAGCCGAGCCGAGCCGCGACCGCGCGCGCCGTCGTCGATTTTCCCGCGCCGGACGGGCCGTCGATCGCGACGACGATTCCGCGCCGCGTCGAATGCGCGCCGGCCGTCATGCGTTCGCCGCTCGAAGCGCCGCGAGTGTTTTCTCGAACGCCGGGTAAGAGGTCTCGATCATCTCGGCGCCGTCGATCACGGATTCGCCCTGCGCGGCGAGCGCGAGGAGCGCGAACGCCATCGCGATGCGGTGATCGCCGCGGCTTTCGATGCGTGCGCCGCGCAAACGGCCGCGCGCACCGCCGCGCACGACGAGCGCAACGTCGCCGCCTGCCGGATGCGCGGCGCTCGCTGCGCGCGCGGCGGCATCGGCCGCCACGCCATCCCGCGCGTTGCTTTCGGATTCCTCGATCGCGGCGTCGCCGCCGAACGCGCGAATCGCCGCGACGATTCCCGCGAGCCGGTCCGATTCCTTCACGCGCAGCTCGCCCACGCCTTCGAAGCGCGTCTCGCCGTCCGCGAGCGTCGCGATCGCCGCGAGAATCGGCACCTCGTCGACGAGGCTCGGGATCTCGCGCGCCGCGATCGTCGTGCCGTGAAGCGATCCGCCGTGCGCCGCGATGTCGCCGATCGCCTCGCGCAAACTCGTTTCGGTTTCGCGCACCTCGATCCGCGCGCCCATGCGCGCGAGCACGTTCACGAAGCCGATTCGCGTCGCGTTGAGCGAGACGCGTTCCGCGACGACGTCGGAACCGGGAAACGCGCACGCGGCGGCGAGAAAAAACGCGGCGCCCGACGGATCGCGCGGCACCTCCCACTCGATCGGCGCGAGCGGCTTGCCCGGCGTAAGGCGAGCTTGACCGTCGCAGAACGCGAGCTGCGCGCCCATCGCCTTGAGGAGCCGCTCGGTGTGATCGCGCGACGCGACCGGCTCGACCACCGACGTCGTCCCGTCCGCACCGAGTCCCGCCAGAAGCACGGCGGACTTCACCTGCGCCGACGGAACCGGCGAGAGGAAGCGGATGCCGCGCAGCGGAGTGCCGCGCACCGCAAGCGGCGCGAGACGACCATCGTCGACGCCGTCGATGCGCGCGCCCATTCGGCGCAGCGGCTCGACAACACGCATCATCGGCCGCGATCGCAGCGACGCGTCGCCCGTCAGCGTTGCTTCGATCTGCGCAAGCGGCGCGAGCGCCCCCGCGAGGAGCCGCATCGCCGTTCCCGAATTCCCGAGATCGATCGCGTCGTCCGGTGATCGCCACGCCGCTGTCCCGCGCCCCTCGATGACGACCTCGCCCGGCAAGCTCCCATCCACGCTCACGCCGAGCGCGTGGAGCGCGCGCAGCATTCGCGCGCAGTCGTCGCCGGCGTTGCCGCCGCGGATCACGCTTCGGCCGTGCGCCATCGCCGCGAACAAGAGCGCGCGATGCGTGAGCGACTTGTCGCCTGCTGGCTGCACGCTGCCGCGCAGCGCGCCGCCGCCGGAGACTCGGAGAATGCGCGCGCTCATCGTTCGCACGATCGTGTCCGTAGCTTCGGAGTCGACGACCGCATCGCGCGCTAGACCGCGCGGCCGACGGCGCGCGCGACCTTGCGCAGATCGCCCATCATCAGCGCGAACTTCTCCGGCAAGAGCGACTGATCGCCGTCGGAGTACGCCGTCTCCGGCGTGGCGTGCACCTCGATCATGAGCCCGTCGGCGCCGCACGCGACCGCGGCGCGCGCCATCGGCGCAACCCAGCGCCACTTCCCCGTGCCGTGGCTCGGATCCGCGATGACCGGCAAGTGCGTCCACGCATGCAGCACCGGAATCGCCGTGAGATCGAACATGTTTCGCGTCGCCGTGTCGAACCCGCGAATACCGCGCTCGCAGAGAATCACCTCGTAGTTTCCATTCGAGAGGATGTACTCGGCGGACATCAAGAACTCCGTGAGCGTCGTCATCAGGCCGCGCTTGAGGAGCACCGGCTTGCGAACCTTGCCGACCTCTTTGAGCAGGTTGAAGTTTTGCACGTTGCGCGCACCGACCTGAAGAATGTCCGAGTAGGTCGCGACCATCTCGACGTCGCGCGTGTCCATCACCTCGGTGCAAACGCGCAGCCCCGTCGCCTCGCGCGTCTCCGCGAGGATCTTGAGCCCCTCGAGCCCGAGTCCCTGAAACGAGTAGGGCGACGTTCGCGGCTTGAACGCGCCGCCGCGCACGATCGACGCGCCCGCTGCCTTCACGCGGCGCGCCAGATCGATGAAGTCCTTGCGATTCTCGATCGAACACGGACCCGCGATGACCGGAATTTTCTTGCCGCCGAACTCGACGGGCCCGACGGTGACGACATGGCCGTCGGGGCGGAACTCGCGGCTTGCGAGTTTGTACGGCTTCGAGAGCGGCACGACCTTGTCGACGCCGGGGAACGAGTCGAGCGCGCAATCGCGAAGGCGGTCTTCGTCGCCGACGACGCCGAGAATGCGGCCGTCCATCCCGTCCGACTCGTGCACGGTCATACCGAGCTGCGAGAGATGATGGATGACGGCCGCCCGCTCCTCGCGCGTCGCATCGTCGCGCAGGAGGATGATCACGGGCGCCGACCCCGCGTGCGCGGCCCCGCGGGGCGCGGGCCGCCACCGCCGGAGCGCCGCGGCGCAAACTTCGGCGCGTCTTTCGACGCCGGCCTCGGCTTCGGCGTATCCTTCGACGGGCGCTTCCACGCGGGCTTCTCGCCATCCTTCGGCGCGCGTTTCCGTTCGGGCGTGCGTCCATCCTTCGCGGCGCGCTTCCACGCAGGCCGCTCGTCGTCCTTCGCGCCACGCTTCCACGCCGGCTGCTCGTCGTCCTTCGCCGCGCGTTTCCACTCCGGCTGCTCACCGGCTTTCGAGGGACGCTTCCATGCGGGCTTCTGGCCATCCTTCGTGCCGCGTTTCCATTCAAGCTTCTGGCCATCTTTCGTGCTGCGCTTCCATTCGGGCTTCTGGCCGTCTTTCGCGCCGCGTTTCCACTCCGGCTTCTGGCCGTCTTTCGTGGGGCGCCTCCATGTGGATTTCTGCGCCGGGGTCTGCGGGGGCATCGGCGCGTCGCTCGCGCCGCGTGGGCGCCGGCGCACCGGCTTGCGCGTCCGTGCGCCCGGCCCGGGTCGCGGCCGGCGACGCTGCGGCTCCGCTGCCGCCGCGGCCTCCGCCTCGTCCGCGAACTTTCTGAGGGCTTCTAACTCGTCGTTGCGCAGCTTGCGCCACGCGCCCGGCGGCATCCCCTCGAGGCGCAGCGGCCCATACGAGACTCGCACGAGCTTCGTGACGAACAATCCCACCGCTGCGCACATGCGCCGCACCTCGCGGTTGCGGCCTTCGCGCAGAGAAAAATCGAGCACGGCTCCGGTCTTTAGCCCGCGCGAGAATCGCACGCGCGCCGGCGCCGTCGGTCCGTCGTCGAGCACGACGCCGCGCTCGAGACGCCGCAGCTTCTCCGGGCTCACGTCCCCCTTCACGGTCACGAGATACTTCCGTTCGACACCGAAACGCGGATGCGTCAATCGAAACGCGAGATCGCCGTCATTCGTGAGAAGCAAGAGCCCTTCCGAATCGCGATCGAGGCGGCCGACCGGGAAGAGCCCTTCGCCCGCGCTCTGCACGATATCGAAAATCGTGCGGCGGCCGTGAGGGTCGTCGCGCGTGACGAGTACGCTCGCGGGCTTGTGCATGACGAGCATGATCGGCTTCGGCAGACGCGCGGCCTCGCCATCGACGGCGACGCGATCGCGCGCCGTGTCGACGCGCACGCCCGGCTCGGCGACGCGAGTGCCGTTCACCGAAACGCGCCCCGTCGCGATCAACTCGTCGCATTTCCGCCGCGCTCCCCAACCCGCGAGCGCGAGGTAGCGGTTCAGCCGGAGGAGTTGCGCCGGCGCGCGATCATCGGGCGCACTAGGCAGACGATTCGCTCGCTTCGCCGCGGAGGATTTCGCGAATCTCCTCCATCTTCGGCAGGTCGGTCAGTTCGGCCAGCCCGAAGTAATTGAGGAACTGCGCCGTCGTGCCGTAGAGGAGCGGCCGGCCGACGCCTTCCGCGCGCCCGGTGATCGTCACGAGGTTGCGCTCCATCAGAGTGCGAATGACACCGTCGGCGCCGACGCCGCGGATCATCTCGATTTCGGTTTTCACGATCGGCTGCTTGTACGCGATGATCGCAAGCGTCTCGAGCGAGGCGCGCGACAGCTTCGCCTTGCGCTTCTCGACGAAGAGCTGCTCGATCCAGTCGGCGAACTCGGGGCGCGACAAAACCTGAAAGCCGCCCTCGATCGTGTAGATATCGAACGAGCGGCCGCTCTCGCGGTAGTCCTCGCGAAGCGACTCGACGATTTCGTGAATCTCTTCGTCGGTGATCTCGCCGATCACCTCGCGAATACGCGCGCCTGCAAGCGGTGTGTCGGATGCAAAGAGAAGCGCCTCCACGACCCCCTTCATCCCCACACCATCCTCCACCCCCACAGCAGCGCTCTTAAGCAGCGACATCGGTGACCCTCCGTTCCAGCCAGATCGGTTCGAATGCAGCGGATTGCGTGACGAATAATTTTCCGAGCCGCGCGAGTTCGAGAATCGCGATGAACGTGATGACGATCTCGCGGCGGCGCAGTTGGCGCTCGAGCAAGTCGCGGAAGCTGACGCGATCCTCGAACTCGAGACGCGTGACGATCTCGGCGATCTTATCCTCGAGCGTGATCTCGTCGAGAATCACCTCGAAGGTGTCGAGGCGCGGCGCGCGTTCGAGCACCTGCCGGTAAACGCGCACCAGATCGAAGATCGTCGCGTTCTGAACGAGTTCTTCCTCGACGCGTTTCTCGCCCGGCGGCGGCGTGCGCGCGAAGAGAAGCCGCCGCAGCTCCTCTTTGTTCGCGAGCGATTCCGAAGCGCGTTTGAACTCGCGGTACTCGAGAAGCCGCTGCACGAGTTCCTCGCGCGGATCGTCTTCCTCGGCCGCTTCCGCTTCGGGCGACTTCGGCAGCAGCATCTTCGCCTTGATGCGCAAGAGCGTACTCGCCATCACGAGAAACTCGCCGGCGACCTCGAGATCGAGCAGCTCCATGATGCGGATCTGCGTGAGGTATTCCTGCGTCAGGCGCGCGATCGGGATGTCGAACACGTCGATCTCGTCGCGCTTGATGAGATAGAGCAAAAGGTCGAGCGGGCCGTCGAACCCGGCGAACTGAACCTTGTACGCGGGCGGGCGCAGGCCAGCGAGGATCTCGTCCTCTTCCATGCGCTCCTTCTGCCACGACGCGCGCGCCTTCGCTTCGGAGGTCGACACCGCGCTCGCGGGCTTACTCACGCCGCTCTCGTCGTCATCACGCCTCTCCTCGGCCATCACATCCTCCTCTGACTAAAGCGTCGCGATCGACTGGAAGATTCCGAGGAGCATCGTCGCGGGCCAATGCATGATCCGCGAAATCATCCCGGTCCACATCAGTGCGAACAAAATGATGAAGCCGTACGGCCGAATCTGCGAGTAGCGAATCGCGAGATTCAGCGGGAGTACGCCCATCAGGATCCACGAGCCGTCGAGCGGCGGAATCGGGATGAGATTGAAGACGCCAAGGATGACGTTGATGAGGACCGCGCTCCACAAGAGCGGAACGAGAAACTCGGAGAGCGACACGCCCGCGGAGCGCTGAACGACCGCGAGCACGGCGGCACAGACGAGAGCGAGACTGAAATTGGAAGCGGGGCCCGCGAGCGAAACCCAGACGGAATCCCATCGCGGGTTGCGCAGGTTCGTCGTCGTGACGGGGACGGGCTTCGCGTAACCGAACGGGCTCCCCGTCAACATCGTCATGAGCGGAAGAATGATCGTGCCGAACAGGTCGATGTGCGGAATCGGGTTGAGCGTGATGCGCCCCTCGAGGCGCGCCGTCGGATCGCCGAGTTTTTCGGCGATGAAGCCGTGGGCGCACTCGTGGACGACGATCGCGAAGAGGAGCACGGTCGCGCGCGATAGAATCGTGTAAGGGTCTATTTGGTCGAACACTAGACGGCCTCCGGTGGCGTGGAATCGGGCGCACGCTAGCACACGGTATTGTGAGTGTCAACGAAACGGAGCGCGAGGGATGGTGGTACATGAGGCGAGTGTGTGCGGCGCATTCGCGGCGTGGGCGCGGCACGGCCGAGCTGCGCGATGCGCGACCGCGGCACGGCCCAAATGCGCGGTGCGCGACCGCGGCACCGCCCAACCGCGCAGCGCGCGCCCGAGACGCAAGCGCCGCGCGCGCTAGCCGCGCGGATGAAACGAGCGGTGCACCTCGCGGAGATACGTCCTATCGACGCGCGTATAAACCTGCGTCGTCGTGATGTCCGCGTGGCCGAGCATTTCTTGGACGTCGCGCAGATTCGCGCCCCCCTCGAGCAGGTGCGTCGCGAACGAGTGGCGGAGCACGTGCGGCGAAACGGCCGCGCGGATCCCGGCGGCGGTGGCGTAGCCGCGAAGGATCTTCCAGAAACCCATGCGCGAGAGCGCTCCCCCGCGGCTGTTCACGAAGAGCGTTCCCGGATCGGCGCCGCGAACGAGTTGGCGGCGCGCGCCTTCGATGTACGAGGTGACGCGCGCGCGCGCCGGCGCGCCGATGGGAACGATCCGCTCCTTGCGTCCTTTCCCGACGACGCGGATGAGCCCTTCGTCGAGCAAGAGGCCCGACAGCGGGAACGTCACGAGTTCCGTGACGCGCACGCCCGTCGCGTAGAGGAATTCGAGGAGCGCGGCGTCGCGCGCGCCGAGGAGCGTCGAGCGGTCGGGCGCAGAGACGAGGCGCGCGACGTCGTCGACGGCGAGCGCTCGCGGCAGGCGGCGCGGCGTCACCGCGCGCTCGACGGCCGCCGCTGGGCTCGCCGCGAGCGTCCCTTCGCGCACGAGATAGCGGTAGAGGCTGCGAATCGCGGAGAGGTGGCGATTCACGGAGGTCGGCGCGAGTCCAAGTTCGATGAGTGTGCGAAGAAACGCGGTGACGTCGCGCGCTGCGGCTTTCTCGAGCGTGACGCCGCGCGTTCCGAGGAACTGGCGAAAGCGCGCCAGATCGTGTTCGTAGGCGGAGAGCGTGTTTCCCGAGAAACCGTGCTCGAGCGAGAGCGAGACGAGAAACGACTCGGCGAGGAGCGCGCCGCGAGGATCGGGATCGGGCGGCGCGACCTGGCGAGGTCGCGGCGAAGAACGCCGCGCCGCACGCGTCGCGTCAGCTCCTCGCCGCGGAGGCCGCTGCGATGTGCGCGTCATTTCGGCGCCTCGCCGCGATCGTCTGGCGCGCTCGGCCCCTCGTTCGCCGGCGTTGCGCGATCGCGCGACGTGCGCAACGTGTCGTCCGGCGCGCGCGTCGCGGCGTCAGGCGCGCGCATCGCGTCGTCCGCCGGCGCCACGGCGTCCGCGCGCGCGGTCACCGTCCCCGCGAGCGACGCAGCGATCTGCTCCGCGACACGCCGGCCGACACCGGGTATCGCGGCGAGCTTCTCAGCGCCCGCCGCGCGAGCGCCATCGACCGAGCCGAACGCTTCGAGTACGCGCCGTGCGATCGCAGGCCCGACGCCCGGGATACCGGTGAGCTCGGTGGCGATCACTCGCGCCGTGCGACGCTTCCGGTGGTAGGTCACGGCAAAGCGGTGCGTTTCGTCGCGCAGCCGCTGCAGAAGTTTGAGCGGCGGCGACGGCGGGAGTCGAAGCGCGGCGCGCCGCGCCGGCATGTAGATTTCCTCTTGCTCCTTGGCGAGCGCGATCACGGGCAGGTCGGAGACCCCCGCCGCGGCGAGCGACTCGAGCGCGCTCGAGAGCTGCCCTTTGCCGCCGTCGATGACGAGGAGGTCAGGTAGCTCGTCGCCGCCCTCGCGCGCGCGCCGCGCCTTGCGCTCGACGACCTCGCGCATCGACGCGAAGTCGTCGTTGCCGAAACCGCCGCGAATCCTGTAGCGGCGATAGAGCGCCTTCGACGGTTTGCCGCCGACGAAGCTCACGGACGCGCCGACCGGATCACTCCCCTGCACATGCGAGATGTCGAGGCAGTCGATGCGCATCGGGTAGCGCGACAGACCGAGCGCTTGCTGGAGCGCCAGAAGCGCCGTCGAGAGTTCCGCGCCGCGCCCCGTCTTGCGCAACACACGATCGGTGAGAAGCGACTCGGCGTTCTTGCGCGCGAGTTCGAGAAGCGCGACACGCTCGCCGCGCGACGGGCAGCGAATCTCGACGCGGCTGCCGCGCCGCGCGCGCAGCCACGCCGCGATCGCGCCCTCGTCGTCGATCGGCAGCGGCGCGGAGATCTCCTCAGGAATGAACGTCGCGTTCGCGTAAACGCGTTTGACGACGGACTCGAGTATTTCGGCGTCTTCGTCTACGGGAGCGACGCGCAGCTCGAACGACTCGCGCCCGATAACGCGGCCGCCGCGCACCTTCAAGAGCGCGACGACGGCGTCGATGCCGCGCCGCGCGATCGCGTAGAAGTCGCGATCCTCGCCGCCTTCGCTGCTGACGCGCTGCCGCTCGGCGACCTTCTCGAGCGCGCGCAGCTGATCGCGGTAGAACGCCGCCATCTCGTAGCGTTGCTCGCTCGACGCCGCGTTCATTTCCGCGCGCAGCCGTTCCTGCGCCTCGTCGCCGCGCCCCTCGAGAAACGCGATCGCCCCACTGATCATCTCGCGATACGCGTCTGGCGAGATCAGCGACTCGCACGGGCCGGGGCATTTCTTGAGGTGGTAGTCGAGGCAGACGCGCACGTTTTGCTTCGTCGGGAACGTGTAGCGGCAGGAGCGAATCGGAAACACCGTGCGAATCGTGCTCTCGGCGCGGCGCATCGCCTTCGCGTCGGTGTACGGACCGAAGTAGCGCCCGCCGTCGGCCTTCACGTTGCGCGTATGCAAGAGCCGCGGGTAAAGCTCGTTCACCGTGATCTTGAGGAACGGGAATTTCTTGTCGTCGCGCAGCATGACGTTGTAGCGCGGCCGGTGCTCCTTGATGAGGTTCATCTCGAGCAGAAGCGCCTCGACCTCGTTGCCGGTGACGATCGTTTCGATCGACTCGGCGCGTTCGACGAGCGCGGCGACCTTCGGCGACGCGGCGCGGGCGTGGAAGTAGGAGCGGACGCGGCTGCGGAGATTGCGCGCCTTGCCGACGTAGAGGATGACGGCGGCCGCGTCCCTCATGAGGTAAACGCCGGGGCCGATCGGGAGGCGCTTAAGCGTTTCGCGGATCGCGCGAGGCGTCGCGCGGCGCGCCGCGGGTGGCGGGGTCACGCGCTACTCCGCGGGCGGCTTGGGCGCGGGATCGCGCGGTGCGCCGTCACGCGGCGCGCCATCGCG
>JBJXGV010000020.1:0-97137 GCA_046160485.1 bacterium
TCAGGTTTCGATTTCTCGTAGTCGCGATCGCGCATCGCCCAGCGGTTGATTTGGAGCGGCGCGCCGTGAAACTCGATCCGCGCATTCGGCACGAGCTCGAGTTCGAGAAACCCGCGCGTCTTGCGGCAGGCGGCGGTCTCTTCGAGGCGCGGCCACGCGGGACGCTTCGTGTAAACCTCCCAGAGCTGCGAGTTCATGCTGTTCACGCCGAAGAGTTTTTCGTAGTAACCGCGTTCCATCATCGCCAGGTCGCGATGGTTGAGCTGCGAAACGCGAAGCGACGCGATGATCTCGGCGGCCTCGGGGCCGAGGCGCGAGAAAAGCGGGCGCGCCGAGATCGCGCCGAGCGCGAGGAGCACCATCGCGGTGACGGCGGCGCGGCGCGGGAAGAGCGCGGCGTCGCGCGCGGCGGTGGGGCGCGTGGCCGCTCGCGGCGCGAACGATCGTCGCGCGCCCTCCACGATCGTCATGACGACGAACAGGACCGCGACGTAGAGCGCGAGTTCCGGAAGGTCGCGCGCCGGCACGGCGCCGAGCAGTGCGAACCAATCCGCGAGCGAGCCGCTCGTCCAGAGCGCCCAGAGAACGCAGATCGCGAGGAATGTTCCGGTGATTCGCGCGGACGCGCCGAGGAGCGCGCCGATCGAGCGCGCCGACTCGGGCGCCTTCCGCTTTTTTCCGGGCCGCGCTTCGTTGAGCGAGTTGATCGTGACGAGAACGGCGAGGATCGTCCAGAAGAGGATGTCCTGCGGCGAAAGCAGAAGCGCGCCGCGCAGCCAGAACCACTGGTAGAGATGCAGGAACCATGTGATCGCGAAGACGGCGATCGTCGAGATCACCATCGTCTGGGCCGGCTTCATCTTCTTCATCGAGAATGAAAGCGGGTAGTAGAAAATCTTAATCATGAAGTCTTTCCAGTAAATGTTGATGCGGCGCCAGTAGTCCGTAAAGCTCGACGCGAGGTAGTAGAGGTGATTCGTCTCCGGAAGATGGAATCCGAAGAGGTGAAGCATCCCGACGATGAAGTGGAACTGTCCCGACACGCGTAGATACAGGAAGAGATTCGTGAGCAGGAATTGCATGAGGCCGCGCGCGCTGTCGACGTCGAGCGGATCGAGCGTGAAGTTGTAGTAGACCAGCCGGTAGAGCAAGAGATGGACGAGCCCGCGCGCCATCCAATGCACGCCGCGCTGATAGATCGCCGCGGCATCGGCGTCGTAGTAGGTGCGACGGAACGTCTTGAAGTCGACGACGGGGAAGAGCGGGAAGCAGACGTTCGGCAAAAGGAAGAAGTACGAAAGCGAGCGCGACCATGAGACGGGCGCCTTGTCGTGCTGCAGATCGTAGAGGTAAACGATCGTCCGAAACATGAACATCGAGGCGAGGATCGGCCAGACGGCGGCCGACCACGGCGCGGGAATCCACCCGGCGCGCAGAACCGCGAAGAGCGCGCAGGCGGCGATCAGAAGCGCTCCGCGTGCGCGAAACGAAATCGGAAGATGGCAAATCGCGATGATGCCGAGGCCGAGCGCGACGAGCGACGCCGCGTTTACGGGCCCGAGGATGATCGCGATCGTCGCGAGCGAGAGCGCCACGAACGCGGGCATTCGCAATCGCATCGGCAGCGCGGCATGCACGACGAAGCCGCCGAACGCCAAGCCGGACATCATCAGGAACGCGACATTCTCGATCTGGAATCGCTGGATGATGACGAGAAGAAGCGCAAGCTGCGCGGAGATCGCGGCGATCTTCCACCAATCGGCCGAGCCCGCGGGAGCGGTCTTCTCATTCAGGGAATCGAGCATCGGCGCAGTGTATCGAACGGGCGCGCCGGTGTCGACATCGCACGCCTCGCGCGTGAGCGGCGTGCGCCTTGACACGCCCAAACGCCTCACGTAGCGTGCGAAAACTTGCTCTCGAACCGTGATGGAGGACGCTCATGAACGCGCGCGATGCGCTTCGCAAATACTTCGCCGAAGAATTGGACCACGCGGCGCTCGTCGCGAGTCTGAAGGACGACGATTCGCTTCTCGAGAAGGGAATCCTCGATTCGATTCAGATCGTGAAGCTGACGACGTTTCTCGAGGAGACGTTCGGTATCACCGTCGGGGACGACGAACTCGTGCCTGAGAACTTCGAGACGATCGCGTCCTTGGCCCGCTACGTGGAGTCGAAGTCTTAGGGGCTACGTGGCGCGGCGCGTTTCGCCCAGCGCGCTCGATGCGGCCGAGCTGCTGGCTTCGCCGCCTTGCGACTCCCGCGCAAGACGCGGCCTGTCGATCTTTCCGGTCGATGTCTTCGGCAACTCCGCTCGAAACTCGATGACCTCGGGGAGCATGTAGCTCGGAATGCGCTCCGCGCAAAATGCGCGCGCCTCCTTCT
Organism: bacterium; assembly: GCA_046160485.1. Taxonomy (GTDB): domain Bacteria; phylum Orphanbacterota; class Orphanbacteria; order JBJXGV01; family JBJXGV01; genus JBJXGV01. The sequence continues at coordinate 2,383 of JBJXGV010000020.1, forward strand.
CGGAGAGCGCGCCGCCCCGCAGCCGTACGACGATGGCCTTCAGCCGGTGTCCGCTGGCGTCGTCGGGTATCGCAAGCGCACACGCCTCGCTCACCGCGGGGTGCGCCGCGAGCGCCGCCTCGATCTCGCCCAACTCGACGCGATACCCGCGAATCTTCACCATCGTGTCGATGCGCGCGATAAACGTAAACGCACCATCCTCTCCCATGCGGACGAGATCGCCGGTCTTGTAGACGGGGTCCTCGAAGTCGTTGTGCGCGGGATTCTGCCGCAGTGTCGCTGCGCTCTTCTCTGGCAGCCCCCAATAGCCCTTCGCTACGCAGTCGCCGCGCACGAGCAGTTCGCCCTCGCCGAGAGGTTCGATGCGCCGCCCTTCGTTGTCGACGGCGAAGACCTCGATCCCCTCGATTGCTCTGCCGATCGGTACGTGCTCGAGGCCGGCGATCGCGTCGCGCTTCACCTCGTGATACGTGCAGACGTTCGTCTCCGTCGGGCCGTAGAGATTGAAAACCTCGGGGTGGGGGAGCGCCTCGAGAAGCGCGCGGAGAAACTTCACGGGGAATTCCTCGCCGGCGTAGAGGACCAGCCGCAGCGCCGACATGTCGAATTCGGCCAGACGCGTTTTGGTGAGGAGCGAGACGAGCACGGACGGAACCGAGTACCAGACTGTGAGGCGCTCGGATGCGAAGAGGCGCGCAATCTGGATCGGGAACGTTCCGGCGCGCTCCGGCACGATCACGGTCGACGCGCCTCCGGCGTGCGCGGCAAAGATGTCGAACGTCGAGAGATCGAAATGAAATGGTGCGTGGTTCGCGACGCGATCCGTTTCGCGAATCGCGAATCGCTCGGCTGCCCACTCGACGAAGGTCAGCGCGTTGCGATGCGTGATCATCACTCCCTTCGGCTCGCCCGTGGAGCCGGAGGTGTAGAGGATGTAGGCAAGGTCGCGATCGGTGGTCTCGCACGGCGGAGGCTCTGACGAGAGCGCGGTCCATTCGTCCGGCGCGATCACGCGAGCCGACGGGGCCGCGCCCGCAATGTCGCGCGCGTCTCCGGCGGCGACGACGATCGTCTCGATGGCGGCGCCCGGTATCGCCGAGTCCGCACCCACCGCGAATACCTCCGCGAGCTTGGATGCCATGTCGGCCGTCGTGACGAGCGCGCGCACGCCGCAGTTGCGCAGGATGAATGCGAGCCGCATCGGTGGTGCGAACGGATCGAGCGGCACGTAGACGCCGCCCGCCTTCATTGCGGCGTAGAGCGCCGCGACGGCGTCGGGGGATTTGTGCGCGAGGATCGCGACGCGGGCGCCGCGCCGTACGCCGCCGCTTACGAGCGCTCGCGCGATGCGGCTCGACGCGGACGCCAGCTCCGCGTACGTCGCGCGCTGCTCGCCGAGCGCGACCGCCTCGCGCGCCGGGAATCGCGCCGCCGATTCCGCGAGGATCTCGGTGAGGAGCTGCCGGCGCACGGCGCTGCCTACAACCCCAGCCAGGCCGCGATGATGTTGCGTTGAATTTCCGACGTCCCGGAGTAGATCGTTCCGCCGATCGAGTCGCGCAGCTCGCGTTCCAGTTCGTACTCGGTCGTGAATCCGTATCCGCCGTGAATCTGGATCGCGTCGAGGTTGGACTTCACTGCGGCCTCGGAGATGAAGACCTTCGCGATCGCCGCCTCCATGTGCGCCTTCTTCCCCTGCTGCTTGACCCACGCCACCTTGTAGAGAATAAGCCGGCACGTCTCGAGACGAATCTTCATCTCCGCGATCTTGTGCGAGACGGCTTGGAACTTGCCGAGCGACTTTCCGAATTGCTTGCGCTCCTTCGCGTAGCGGATGCAGATCTCGAGCGTGCGCTCCATCGCGCCAACCGTGCTGCCGAGGATCGCGGCGCGCTCCCATTCCATTGACGAGTTGAAGAGTGCGACGCCGACGCCGAGTTTGCCAACGCGGTTCTCCGCGGGGATCTCGCAGTCCTGAAACGCGAGCTCGCCGAACGGCGACGTACGCAGCCCCATCTTCTCGATGTGGCGGCTGACGGTGAATCCAGGCGTACCCTTTTCGATGAGAAACGCGCTGATCCCGCCGATCCCTTTCTCCGGCGCTTCATTCGCGAAGACGAGAACCACGTCGGCGATCGGAGCGTTCGTGATGAAGATCTTCGAGCCGTTGAGTACATAGCGGTCGCCGCGCAACACGGCGCGCGTTTTCAGCGAGAAGGCGTCGGAACCGGAGTCGGGCTCCGTCATGCCGTGCACGCCGATGATTTCGCCGGAGCAGAGCCGCGGAAGGTATTTCTGCTTCTGCTCCGCGCTCCCGAAGAGGAGCAGTGGCATTTGAAGGCTCCACATCTGCGCGTGCATCGAGAAGAGAAGGCCGCTGTCCTTGCAGCCGTAGCCGAGTGCCTCCATCGCGACCGTCGTCGTCATGATGCCGGCGCCCATGCCGCCGAACTCTTCGGGCATCGGCAGGCCGAGGATTCCGAAGGCCGCGCACTTGTTCCACGACTCGCGCGAGAACTCGCTCTCGCGGTCGCGCTCGATCAAGTTGTCGTTGAGTTCGCTCTGCGCGAACTTGATCACGCGCGCACGAAAATCGAGGTCTTCAGGACCGAGCGAGAAATCCATCAACGACTCCCTTCCGAGGTCAAAGTCTTCTCCAGCCACTGCGTCGCGTGGGCGACGATGTTCTTCTGCATCGGGATCGAAAGATAGCCGTGCGCCTCGCCCTCGAGTACGACGAATTCGAATCGCGCGCGTTCCTCCGCGGAGAGTCGCGGCAGCTCGCGATCGATGACGCTCTGGAAGCCGGGATAATACGCGTCGGCGTTGCCGTAAAGGAAGAGCGCTGGCGTGCGGCGGGCGACGAGCGCGCGCAGGTCACGGACGAACGCCGGGCTCGGGCGAATGGCGGGGGGGGCGGCCCCGCTCGCCGCCGCGCCGCCGTTCGTCGCCGTTGCGCCGCTCGCGCTCGCGCCGACGCGCCGGCGGATTCGCGTACTGATGATTCGCAGCGCGATGCCGAGCCGCTCGGGCGAGACGAGCGCGCGCCACGCGTCGGGCTGCCGAAGCCGGCGCCAATAGTGCGCCACTCCGCGCTCGCGCACGAGGCGCTCCATCTCGCCGCTTTCGTCGAGCGCGGGCGCGGACATGAAGACGAGCGCGGCGCAATGCGGCGAGGCGCCTGCCGCCGCGAGCGCGGTTCGGCCGTCGAAGCACGAACCGAGAATGCCGGCGCGCTCGACGCCGCACGCGTCGACGAGATGTTGCAGCGCCGCCGCCGCGTCCGCGCCGTACGGTTGCTCCGGATTCAGATAATGCGATGCACCGGTCGAGTCGCCCTCGCCGTGATAGTCGAATCGAATCGCCGTGACGCCGCGCGAGGCGACTGCTCGCGCTGCGTCGACCCACATTCGGTTCCGGTGCGCGCGCGGCCGCGTGAGAAAGACGACCCCGGCGCGCGGGCCGCGAGCCGGCGCGGCCTCCGCGCCGGGCTCTGTCACGATCGCGAAGAGGCTCTCGCCCGCGACATCGAGAATGACGGCGCGTTCGCGAATCATCGCTTTGTCACCTCGGCGTTCGCGCTCCGGCTCTCGGTCGCGCCGCGCGCGTCGTCGATTCCCAAGACCCAGGAGAGCGTCAGCTGTGTGAGCGCGGGAGATACGAACGACGGGTTCGAGTTGAACTGCCACGCCGCCTCCTCGCGAAGCTCGCGAATCTCGGTGCGCGCGCCCGCTTCCTCGAGGCGCCGCGCGATCTCGGCGCAGCGCGCGGTCGGCTTTTGGCGTTTGCCGATCGAAACGACGAGCGCGTCGCGCGCGGGCGGGGCGCCGTTGGGGAGTGCACCGATCGCAAGCGGCGTCGCCTCCGCGTAGAGCCGCCGGTGCACCGGGTATCCGAGCACGTCGACGCCGCCGTCGCGATGCAGCCTCTCGACGAGCGACGCGACCGTGTCGCCGCTCTTCTGCCCCTGCGCGAGCGCCGAGATGATTCGCGAGCGGAGGATCGACTCGATGTAGGCGCGCGGGTCGGCGACGGGTTCCCAGAGGATGAGTGCGCGCACGCCGCCGAGCGCCGACGCGGCGCGAATCGCGATGTCGCATCCGAGCCGCACGCCGAGCAGAATCGGCGCGCGATCCTCGCCGGCGAGCCCGCGCTGCGCGAGGAGACGCGTCGCGAGCACGACGTCGCTCACCATCCCTTCGATCGTCATCTCGCTGAACTCGCCGAAACTGTCGCCGGCGCCGCGCATGTGGAACCGCAGCACCGGAAATCCGGCTGCCGCCGCCGCGCGGGCGAACTCGACCTCGATGCGGTACGACGCGACCTGCTCGATCCCGTACGAATGGATGTGCACGATCGGCGGGAACGTCGCGGCGCGGGCGGATGGCGCTGGCGCGTGCAAGACCGCGTAGAGCGGCGCGCTCGCCGGCCCAAAGAAGAACGCCTCCTCCGAAAAACCGCGCGGGTCGGTGCGTCGCGCCGCGCCGGAGGCGCCGCCGCTATGGGTCGAACGAGGCTCGTCTGTCATCGGGATGCGGTGATCTTAAAGAATGTGCCGGGCCGCGTCCACGCCGGCGCGCGCGTGCACGGCGCCGTTCGTGCGATGCAGCGCGACGCTATCGCCGACCGCGATCTCGGCGCCGTCGCCAATCGCGAACAGGCGCGTGCCCGCCGTTTCGACGAAGAGAATTTCGTGAGGCGCTGGATAGCCCGCGGGGGGATAGAAGAGCCGGGTACGAGCGACGACCCGGCCGTGAGGCTCGGTGTATCGGCCCCAGTCGATGCTGACGTCGAGATCGCCGCGTTCGATGCGGCGCGGCAGGTCGAGTCGAACGGCCGTGTCGGCGTCGCCCGCGTCGATGACGCGCAAGAGCGTGATGCAGTTGTATGTCGCGGGCCCGCCGACGTTGAGCGCGATCGACAGATGCGGCGTTGGCCACGCGCGTCCGGTTTCGGCGAGACTCATCCCCTGAAGATAGAGTTCGACGATCTGCCCGAGTCCGGTCGCGCCGATCGGATGCCCGCCCATCACGCCGCCGGAGAGGTTGACCGGCAAGCGCCCGCTCGGAGCGATCACGCCCGCGAGAATCGCCTCGACAGCGCCCTCCTCGTCGAGGATCCCCGTGTCGACGAGCCCCTGGTATTCGATGATCGGGAACGCGTCGTGAATCTCCGCGTAACGAATGCCCGCGCGAATCTCGGCCGGGGACATCCCGCAGCACGCGGGGAGGTTCGCCATCGCCGCGGCGGTCGCGCGCGATCGAAGAAAACTGTCGCGCGCCGAAACCGCGACGCGATCGAGGCCCTGCCCGATGGCGGCGATGCGCACGGCTCGCGGGCCGGGGCGCTCGCATCCGATGCGAATCCCCGCATAGCCGGACGAGGTCGGCGCAACACCCCAAAGCCGGAGCGGATCGCTCACGAGCGGGTTGCGCTCGCCGTCGTAGTCGCTCGGCCGGATCGTCTTGCGAACATGCGCGCGCGGGTTGTTGCACGCATTCGCGCGATTGAGGTAGATCAGTTCCCGCAGCGCGGCGTCGAGCCCGCGCACGCGCGAGACGGCGTACGACTCGAGAAGCGCGCCGAGCGACGGCATCGTCGCGCCGCAGCGCTTCTCCTCCTCGTGGATGAGGCTTCGCAGAATCTCCGTGCGCGCCTCCCGTTCCTTCAGACGCATCTGCTCGACGGCGAGGACGCCGATCGAGCGCCGTTCGCCGCGCGCGACGCGAAGCGCGGCTTCGTGCAGAAGTTCCGCGCCGTTCGCCGAGGCCGAGAGCGAAGCGTCGCGCACGTACAACCCTGGTTTCGCGTAGAACTCGACGGGTGTCGTGATCCCGCGCGCTCGGAGCGCTCTTGCGAGGAGGCACGCAAGTTCCCCTCCGAGGAGGCCGCCGAATTCGAGCGGGTGCGCGGAGCCGAGCAGCACGAGTTCCGGCGCCTCGGCGCCGCAGGCGTCGAGCAACGCGAGCACCCCCGCGAGCGTCGCGTCTTCGAGCGATTCTTTGTTCCCGCTGAATGCCTTGACCGGAGCCGAGAGATAGACCGGGAAGTCGCCGCCGAAGTTCGCTCTCGCGTGCTGTGTTGACACCGTTTCCTCCGGGCGAGATACTCGCGCGCGTTGCGCGGTGGGCATCGTGTTCGCGGCCGAAGATCGCGCCCGCTACTACAGATATCGGTTCTCGTGCGGCAGGGCTGAACGTCTGTCTCGCCACGCGGCGCGTGCGGTTTCGGAAGCCGCGCGTCCAATATACGCAAACCCGTCCGGGATCGCGCCCCGAGCGCCCCGCGTGAGGAGTCCTCCAATGCCGCGAATCGTCCGATGCGGGCTCATTCAGGCGCGCAACGCGCTTCCCACCGAACACGAGATCGCCGACATCCAGCGCGCGATGGTCGACAAACACGTCCCCCTCATCGAGGAAGCCGCGAAGAAGGGGACGCAGATCCTCTGCCTCCAAGAGATCTTCAACGGTCCCTACTTTTGCGCCGAGCAAGACGAGCGGTGGTACGCGGCCGTCGAGAAGGTTCCCGGCGGGCCGACGATCGGGCTTATGCAGGAGCTTGCGAAGCAGCATCGCATGGTGATCGTCGTGCCGGTGTACGAGGAGGAGATCACGGGCGTCTACTACAACACGGCCGCCGTGATCGATGCGGACGGGCGCTATCTCGGCAAGTACCGCAAGAATCACATTCCGCACTGCAATCCCGGATTTTGGGAAAAGTTCTACTTCAAGCCGGGGAATCTCGGCTATCCGGTCTTCGAGACGGCGTACGCGCGCGTCGGTGTCTACATCTGCTACGACCGGCATTTCCCGGAAGGCGCGCGGATACTCGGGCTCAACGGCGCGGAGGTTGTCTTCAATCCGTCGGCGACGGTTGCGGGGCTCTCCGAGTATCTGTGGAAGCTGGAGCAGCCCGCGCACGCGGTCGCGAACGGCTACTACGTCGGCGCGATCAACCGCGTCGGTTGGGAAGAGCCGTGGAAGATCGGCGAGTTTTACGGCAGCTCGTACTTCGTGAACCCGCGCGGCAAGATCATCGCGGAAGCAAGCCGCGACAAAGATGAAGTGCTCGTGGCGGACCTCGACCTCGACATGATCGCGGAGGTGCGAAAGGTGTGGCAATTCTATCGCGACCGGCGGCCGGAAACGTACGATCCGATGGTGAAGATATGAGCGCGCGCACCGGGGCTCCACGCGCCGCGCTTTCGACGAGCGAAATCATCGCGAAGCACAAGCAGTTCGTCTTTCCATCGGTGACGACGTACTACCAGTCGCCGCTTGCGCTCGCGCGCGGCGAAGGCGCTTCCGTGTGGGACACTGACGGCAATCGCTATCTCGATTTCTTCGGCGGGATTCTCACGGTCAGCGTGGGGCACAGCCATCCGAAAGTGGTCGAGCGTGTGAGCGAACAGATTCGCGCGCTCACGCATACGTCGACGCTCTATATGAACGAGCCGATGGTCGCGCTCGCCGAGAAGCTCGCGTCGATCGCGCCGGGTGCGCTTTCGAAATCGTATTTCACGAACTCGGGGACCGAGGCGGACGAAACCGCCGTGACGCTGGCGCGGCATTTCACGGGCCGCCAGGAAGTCATCGCGCTGCGGCATGCGTACAGCGGCCGCTCGAATATGGCGATGACGCTCACCGCGCACGCAAGCTGGCGCTCGAGCGCGATTCACGATCCCGAGATTCGTCACTCCGCGAATGCGTATTGCTATCGCTGCGCGTTCGAGAAGACGTATCCGGACTGCAACACGCTTTGCGCGCGCGACCTCGAATCGGTGATCCAGACGCAGACATCGGGGCAGATCGCGGCGGTGATCGTCGAGCCGATTCAAGGCGTGGGCGGTTTCGTCACGCCGCCGCCCGAGTATTTCCCCGAGATCGCGCGGATCGCGCGCAAGTACGGCGGGCTCGTGATCGCGGACGAAGTGCAGACGGGCTTCGGGCGCACGGGCGGGAAGTGGTTCGGCATCGAGCAGTGGGGCGTCGAGCCTGAGATCATGACCGCGGCGAAGGGAATCGCAAACGGAGTTCCGATGGGCGCGACGATCGCGCGCGCCGACGTCGCCGACGCGTTCAAGGGGTTGACGATTTCGACGTTCGGCGGCAATCCGGTTTCGTGCGCGGCGGCGCTTGCGACGATCGAGGTGATCGAAGAGGAGCGGCTGCTCGAGAACGCACGCGTGCAGGGTGCGCGGCTGCGCGCCGGGCTCGAGGCGATCGCGAAGTCGAGCCCGTTCGTCGGCGAAGTGCGCGGGATGGGGCTCATGGTCGGCGTCGAGATTGTTTCGCCGACGGGGGCGCCGAGCGCGATCGGCGCGCGTCCGCCCTCCGCCCCGCACGTCGGGCGCCTTTTCGAGGAGACGCGCCGGCGCGGGCTCTTGATCGGCAAGGGCGGCTTCTACGGCAACGTGCTGCGCATCACGCCGGCGCTCAACATCACATCCGAGGAGATCGATCGCGGGCTCGCCATTCTCGGCGATGCGTTCGCGACGTTGAACTAGCAAAGGAGACGAGCAATGTCAGCCACGACACGGCCCGCGGAAACGGCGGCCACAGCGGTGCGCACGTACAAGAACTTGATCGACGGGAAGTGGGTCGCGTCGACGGCGACCGCAAAGGTCGCGAACCGGAATCCGGCGAACACGGACGACGTGATCGGCTACGCGCCGAACTCGACGATCGAAGAGGCGCGCGCGGCAGTCACGGCGGCGGAGCGGGCGCTCCCCGCGTGGCGCGCGGTGCCGGCGCCGCGGCGCGGGCGCATCCTCTTCGATGCGTGGAAGATCATGGAGCGCCGCGCCGACGAACTCGCGCGCGCGCTGACGCGCGAAGAGGGAAAGATTCTCTCCGAGTCGCGCGGCGAGGTGCAGAAGGCCCTGAACGTGGCGGAGTACATCGCGGGCGAAGGGCGGCGGCTCAACGGCGAGACGACGAGTTCGGAGTTGCCGAGCACGTTCGCGTACACGGTGCGCGTCCCGCTCGGCGTCGTGTCGCTGATCACGCCGTGGAATTTTCCGGTCGCGATTCCAGTTTGGAAGGCGTTCCCGGCGCTCGTTGCGGGGAACACGCTCGTATGGAAGCCCGCGTCGAACACGCCGGAGACGGCGACGATTCTCGCGGAGATCTTGCAAGAGGCGGGGCTTCCGGCCGGCGTATTGAACATGGTTCTCGGCTCGGGGAGCACGGTCGGCGTCGAGTTCACGACGAACCCCGCGATTCGCGCCGTGTCGTTCACCGGCTCGAACGAAGTCGGTGGCGCGCTCTACGTGAGCGCTGCCGGCGGCGGGCGCAAGGTTCAGTGCGAGATGGGCGGCAAGAATCCGATCGTTATTCTCGAGGACGCGGACCTCGCGCTCGCGATCGACGCGACGGCGCAGGGCGCGTTCGGTTCCACCGGACAGCGGTGCACCGCGACTTCGCGCGCTATCGTGATGGAATCGATCGCGGACAAATTCGTCGAGGGCGTCGTCGCGCGCGCGAAGGCGTTGCGCGTCGGCGACGGGATGCTCGACGGAATCGACATGGGCCCGTCGGTGGACGAGGCGCAGATGAACACGGTGCTCAGCTACCTCGACGTCGCGAAGGGCGAAGGGCTCAAGGCGCTCTGCGGCGGCGCGCGCATGACGGACGGCGCGTTCGCGAAGGGTTACTTCGTCGCGCCGACCGTGTACGACCACGTAAGGCCCGCGATGCGAATCGCCCACGAAGAAGTCTTCGGCCCCGTTCTCTCCGTGATCCGCGTGAAGAGTTTCGAGGAGGCGCTTGCCGCGGCCAACGACTGCCGCTACGGCTTGAGCTCGTCGATCTACTCGCACGATTCGAATCGCATCTTCAAGTTCATCGACGCGATCGAGACGGGCATCACGCACGTCAACTCGCCGACGATGGGCGGCGAGGCGCATCTGCCGTTCGGCGGAACGAAATCGACCGGCGTCGGACAGCGCGAGATGGGGAGCACGGCGATCGACTTCTACACCGAGTGGAAGACCGTCTACATCGACTACACCGGCCAGAAGCGCGACACGAAGATGTACTAGCTCGCGCACTGCGCGACGCGAGATCGCCTGCCGTTCAAATTCAAAGCCGAGGAGAAATCATGACGTTGATTCTGCGACGCGCGGTTCCGATTGCCGTGTTTTCTGGCCTCCTCTCGATAATTGGCTGTGGCGGCGGTGACGACGATGGTCCGGCGGGACCGGGTCCGACGCCCGTCGCGACGTCGATTGCAATTTCGTCCGGCGACAATCAGACGGCGCTCATCGGCACGGCCGTCGCGATCGCGCCGGCGGTCATCGTGCGCGATCAGAACGGCGCGGCGTTCGCGGGGGCGGTCGTAACGTTCACGGTCGAGACGGGTGGCGGGAGCGTTGCCGGCGCGACCGACACGACGGACGCGAGCGGCATTGCGCGCGCCGGGAGCTGGACGCTCGGCACCGCGGCGGGATCGAACACATTGCTCGCGGCGTCGGCGGGGCTCACGGGGAGTCCCGTCCGTTTCATCGCGACCGCGTCGACGGCGACGCCTGTTGCGACGACGATCGCGCTTTCCGCGGGGAACAATCAAAGCGCCCCGTCGGGCACGCCCGTCGCGGTCGCGCCGGCGGTGATCGTGCGCGATCAGTTCGGCGCGCCGTTCCCGGGCGCGATCGTGACGTTCGCGGTCGCGACGGGCGGCGGGAGCGTCGCCGGCGCGATCGACACGACCGACGCGAGCGGCATCGCGCGCGCCGGCAGTTGGACGCTCGGCCCAGCGGCGGGTGCGAACACGCTCACGGCGACGGCCCCCGGTCTCGCTGGAAGCCCCGTTCTATTCAGCGCGACCGCGACCGCGGTTGCGCCTGTCGCGACGACGATCGCGCTCTCGGAGGGCAACAATCAAAGCGCCGCCGTCAACGCGGCGGTTGCGATCGCGCCAGCGGTGATCGTGCGTGATCAATTCGGCGCGGCGATCGGCGGCACGATCGTCACGTTCTCGATCGAATCGGGCGGCGGAAGCGTCGTCGGCGCGACCGACACGACGGACGTGAACGGCATCGCGCGCGTCGGAAGCTGGACGCTCGGTGCGACGGCGGGCGCGAACACGCTCCTCGCGACCGCGGCGGCGCTCAGCGGAAGTCCCGTCCGCTTCACCGCGACGGCGACATCGCTTCTTCCGAACTGGACGATCATGGTCTACCTCGCGGCGGACAACAATCTCACGCTCGCGGGCGTCGGCGACATCGACGAGATGGAAGCGGCGGGCGCGGACCCGCGCGTGAAGGTCGTCGTTCAGGCGGAGTTCAGTCCGCAGCAACTTGCGCTCGTCGATGCGACCGCGGCCGACATCAACCGGCCGAACTTCAACACGTTTCGCTACGAAGTCGCGGGGCAGCTTCCGAACGTGAGCGGTCCGAATGGCGCGGCCGAGGATATCGGCAATCGCAACATGACGGACCCGAACGACCTGATCGATTTCGTCGAGTGGGCGAAGACCAACCACCCGGCCGAACACTACGCGCTCGTGCTCTGGAATCACGGCGGCGGCTACACCGGCCTTCTGCAAGATGTCACGACGGCTGGCAACGACCTCATGTCGGTCGATCAACTTCGCACGGCGCTCCAAGGCACGGGCCCGATCGATTTCATCGACTTCGACATGTGCCTCATGGGCGCGTACGAAACGCTCGTCACGATCGACGGCTTCGCGGATTTCGTTGCGTTCGCGGAAGAGGTTGTGCCCGGCGAGGGAAATCCGTACACCGAGATCATCGACGCGATCCAGGCGAATCCCACGGCGGACGCACGCACCGTCGCGCAGATTTTTGTCGAGGAATTCCACACGTCGTTCATCGGAAATCAGGCGTCGACGACGAAGTCGGCCTACGATCTCGCGGGCTTCGCCGCTTTCGAGACGAAACTCGACGCGCTCGCGATGTCGCTGCGCGCGAATCTCCCCGCGCTTGAGACGGCGATCGCCACCGCCGCCGCCTCGGCGCAGGCGTTCGAGTTCCCGCAACTCAAAGACTGCGTCGACTTCTTGCAGCGTTTGCGCGCCGAGGTGACGGATCCGACGATCGACGCGCAGATCGACGAGGTCATCGCGGAGGCGACCGGGAGTTTTCGCGTCGCGAACCGCGCACGTACAGGCGACGGACGCGCGGTCGGCGGCGGCGCGGCGAGCATGGACGGAGCGAACGGGCTGACGGTGCTGATGCCGAGCGGTGGCGCGAGCGACCGGCTCGCCGACATGGGACCCGGCAGTTTCGCGGAGTACGCGCAGCGCTACGCCGGCACGGAGTGGACGCTCTTTCTCACGGACTGGCTGCTCGGCGGCTCGAGCAGCGCCAACGTTGACCAAGGCTCGCTTCAATTCGAGATGTATCTCGTTTGGCAATCGGGAGCCGTGGAAGCGGGCGCCGATGTCGATCTCTGGGTCTTCGAACCGAACGGCAATCTCTTTATTCCCTACGTCGGAACTGTGACGCCGAACGGGGTTCTCACGAACGACTCCTACGACGACGACACCTACTACGAAGGCTACTTCACGAACCGCTTCATCGAGGCCGGCACTTATCTTTTCTTCGCGAACCTCTACACAGATCCGTTGGACTTCCGCCCGCTGTACGACGTGATCTACCGCAACGGGCAGGCAAGCGAGTTTACGGCGCTCTACGATCCGGACTTTCCGGAACTCTCGTTGCTCTCGTCATGGCTGGATGACCCGACGCCGACTCCCGAGGAGATCGAGGCGGGCGCTTACACGGATCTGCATCTCGCCGCGACGCTTTCGGACGTTGGCGGCGAGGCGCGGGGAGCGCGCAGCGCGCGCGCGATCGCCGCGAAGAGCGACCCCGGCGCGTCGCTCGCATCGAGCGCCGCGCTTCGGCGGCTAACGCCCGCGCAGCTTGATGTCGCGCGCGGCGCTCAAAAGGAAATCGCGCGAAAGCGCGCGGAGTCGGCGGCACAGCGCGCGGATGCGCAAGCCGCGTTCGTTGAAGGCGCGGCGCGCGGACTTCGCGGTGCGAAGAGCGCGATCGATCGCGCGCCGGTGATGCGATGAGCGGCGCACTCTCGGCGCACACACAGCGCGCGAAATCGTGGCGCGCGCTAGCAGCGATCTCGCTCCTGCTCGCGGGCGTCGCGGCGGCGAGCGGCGGGTGCGCCTCGCGCGGCGCGGAGCGCGATCCGAGCGCCGATTCGCCGCGCGATGGGACAGGCGCCGACTCGGCCGCGATCACCGACGCGACGATCCAGGACGTGCTCGCATCGCCGACGCTTGTCGGCCGGGCCGTGCGCGTCACCGGTCACTGCTCAGGCTATCCCGCGGACGTCATCCCCGGTTCGCCGCCGCTGACGCGCAGCGATTGGATTCTCGAGGGCGGCGGTTTCGCGATCTACGTCAGTGGCGACTACCCGCCGGGCTGTTCGCCGACGGCGCGTAGCGAAAAGCCCGTCACGATCACCGCGCGCGTCGTCGCGGACTCGGTCGAGGCTTTGGGTGGCGCGCGCACGCTGCGGCGTTATCTCGTTCGACTCGACGGATAGCAATTCGAGCGCGGCGGAACCTGATCGCCGCGCGCGCGGGAGCGCTGAGACTACGCGACGAGTTCGGGCAGCACCGCGCGCAAGAGCCGCCCGAATCCGTCTGCGGCGCGTCGCGTCGTTTCGAGAACCTCTTCGTGCGAGAGCGGCGTGGGGGAGAGTCCCGCGGCGAGGTTCGTGACGCACGCGATCCCCAAGACGCGCAGGCCGAGCGAGCGCGCGACGATCACCTCGGGGATCGTGCTCATCGAAACCGTGTCCGCGCCGAGCCGGCGCAGCATCCGGACCTCCGCGGGCGTTTCGTACGACGGCCCCGTGACCGCGCCGGCAACGCCACGTCGCATCGAGAGCCCGAGCCGCATTCCCGCTCGCATTGCGATCTCGCTGTACTCGTCGTCGTACGGCTCGGACATGTCGACGAGGTCGCGCGCGAACGACGCGCCCGTTTCATCGTGTGCCGCGCGCGGCGGGCTTGCGGCATTGTGCGCCGCACTCGCGCTCCCCACGAGCGGCGAAGCTCCCATCAAGTTGATCTGATCGCGCAGCACGACAAGATCGCCGGGACGAAACGAAGGGTTCGCGCCTCCCGACGCGTTCGTCACGATCAGACTTCGGACGCCGAGCCCTGCGAGAATGCGCACCGGGTACGTGACGCGTTCCATCGGATAGCCCTCGTAGTAATGAACTCGGCCCTGCATCGCGATGACATCGACGCCGCCGACGTGCCCGACCGAGCCGAGACAGAGGCGGCCGGCATGACCCGGCGCCGTCGACGCGGGGAAGTGCGGAATCTGGCTGTACGGGAGCGTCTTCAGATGATCGAGCGACTCGACGAACCCGCCGAGTCCCGAGCCGAGGATGATGCCGGCTCGCGGTTTGCCTCCGAGCTTCTTCGCGATCACGGCGAGCGATTCCTTCAGCTCGCGCTCGAGGGCTTTCATAGAGGCACGGTAGCACCCGTTTCGCGCGAGTGTCAACGCACGGCGCGGCGCGGTGCGTCGCGCTTGCGATCGCAGCGCCCGCGCGGTCGGGTTCAAATCGCTTGCGCCGCCGCGAAACGCTCTGATAGAGTGCGCGCCGTCGGGCCTTTGCGAAACCATCCACGGCGCGCGCATCGCGCGAGAAGCACGGATGCCTCTGAAACGACACGGCTGTCCGATCGTCGTCCGCCTCTTCGCCCTCCTTGCCATAGCCGCGAGCCTCGCCGCGCCGGGGACGGTTCGCGCGCAGGGCACCGCGTCCCTGAAGGGCGTGATGACGGACAAGGACAACGGCGGGCCTCTGCCGTTCGGCAACGTCATCATCCTCAACACGAAGTTCGGCGCCATGACGCGCGAGGATGGCTCGTACGTCATTCCGAACATCCCGCTCGGCATCTATCAGGTCCAGGCCAGCTACATGGGCTACACGTCGCGCACCATCGATCAGGTTCGCATCGAGGCGGGGCGCATCAACGAACTCGACATTGCGATGAAGTCGACCGTGGCCGTCGAAACGCAAGAGATCCAGGTCACGGGTGAGAAGGCGCTCGTCGAGGTCGACGTCACGTCGACGCAGCGCACGGTGACGGCGGCGGAGATCGCGAGTGCGGCCGTCACGACGGTCGGCGATGTGCTCGTTCAGCAGACGGGCGTCACGATCGAGGACGACGAGATCCACATCCGCGGCGGCCGCGCCGACGAAACGCAGTACCGCATCGACGGCGTCGTCGTGAAGGACCTCATCTCCGGGAAGTCGGGCGGCGGCGATCTTCACGCGTCGAGCGTCTCCGAGATCAACGTCATCACGGGCGGATACAACGCCGAGTTCGGCGACGCACTCTCGGGTGTCATCGACATCAAAACGCGCGAAGGCAGCGACGAGTACAAGAACTACACCGAGTGGAAGAGCGATCACTATCCGGTCGTCGGGCAGATCTACAAGAACTTCTCGCGCGACGAATTCAACGCGCGCAGCGAGGGACCCAATCCGATCACTGAGAAGTTACTGCCGTCGCTCGGATGGAACCCGCCGGGAAGCATGACGTACTTTCTCAATCTCAACGGCGTCTTCACGGACACGCATCTTCCGGGGCGCGCATCGCGCGACCAAAACGCGGCGCGCAACGATTCCGACAATCCCGAGCGCACACTCTATTCCGAGTACGAGAACTCGCTCTTGGGCGGCAACTACGGCTATGGATCCGAATTCTGGTCGCCGCGCCTCTCGAATGATTGGGGTCTTTTCGGAAAACTGACCTGGAAGCTCGGCAGCAAGGACAAGCTCAACCTGACGATGAACAAGAGTCTCTCGATCGATCACGGCTTCGACGAGCCGCCGATCGTGCGGCGCGACGTCACGGAGGATACGAACTACCCGTGGGAGTGGAGCCAGCGGCTCGATCACTTCTATACGTACACGAAGGACACATCGATTTTTTCGCTGGCGTGGAACCGGCTCTGGTCGCGCAACACGTCGACGCAGGCGCGCTTCTCGCGCTATGTGCGCAACCAGCGGCAGTCGGTGTTCGGGCGGCTCTGGTTCGGCGAGGAAGGCTACGAGCCGGACGACGACTTCGCGTTGCCGAACTGCGGCGAGGGTGTCGAGGGACCGTGCGACCAGCCGTTCTTCATCGACTCGGGCGATGCGTCGCGCTGGCACGACCGCTACGTCTCGAGCTACACGACCGCGTTCGATCTCACGCGCAAGATCGGCAAGCACCACACGCTCAAGAGCGGCTGGGAGAACTCATTCCAGAACGTGCAGTACATCGACATTCGGTTTCCGTGGGTGTCGGATCCGAACAACCTCGGTGGGAGCCACGATCTCTACGACGTGAATCCGGGCGTCGGCGCGATGTTCGTGCAGAATCAATTCGATTTCGAGGGGTTCATCGGGAACGTCGGCTTCCGGCTCGACTACTGGTTCCCGGGGAACGAAGCGGACAACGCGGTGAGCGACACGAGCCGCGCGAACTACGACCCGACGATCGAACGCGAGTACCTCGATTCGTCGCACCAGTTCCTCGGCGGTCGCCGCTACAAGGCGAAGATCCTTCCGCGCATCGCGGTCTCGCACCCGATGACCGATCATACGCACCTGTTCCTCAACTACGGGCAGTTCCTGCAGTGGCCGTCGTACTTCTATGTCTACTCGAAGATCTCGTCCGTCTCGAGCGAGGACTTTCCGCTCGTCGGTAACTTGAACCTCAATCCCGAGCTTGCGGTGCAGTACGAGATGGGATTGCGTCACGAGTTCTCGCGCACGTTTTCCGGCGACGCGACGTTCTTCTACAAGGACATCTACGACTACCCGACGTCGGTGCGTTTCACGCGTCCGGGGCAGGGTCCGATCTTCATCTACATCAACAATGATTTCGCGCGCAGCCGCGGATTCGAGCTTCAAATCAAGAAGCGCAAGAGTCCGTCGCTGTCAGGATCGGCGAGTTACTCGTATTCGGTTGCGACGGGCAAGGCCTCCGATCCGAATCAAACTCAGATTCTCCAGGAGGCGGAGGGATCGTTCGCGGAGCTGGGACTCGAAGAGGGCTTCCTCTGGTGGAACCGGCCGCACAAGTTCACGATCGGCGCCGACTATCGCGTCGCGGAAGACATGGATATCGCGAAGGTGCCGAGCGTTCTCGGACGCAAACTGCCGCGCGATTGGAATCTGAACGCGTATCTGCTCGTGCGGTCGGGCCGCGCCTACACTCCCGAGGACGTCGACGGCAACGAAACCGGCAAGAAGTTCTCGAAGAACGCGCCGCTGAACGCGAGCGTCGATCTTCGAGCGGAGAAAGGCTTCCGCATTCCGGGCGGGCGCCGCCTGCGCGCAAGCCTCGAGGCGCGCAACGTCTTCAACTCGCGCCCCGCGACGCGTGTCGATCCATCGACGGGCAAGGTGCCGACGATCGGTCAGGGCCAAGTCGACCCCGTGCCCAACACGCCCGATTTGGCCGAGGCGCGTGAAGCGCAGATCCTTCGCTACCAAGATCCGTCGTGGTATGGCGCGCCGCGCGCCGTTTGGTTCGGGATCGGTGTCGAATGGTGAGGCTGGCGGGGCGGCGCGGTTTTCGCGCGGCGCACGCGGCCGGTTGTGGGCTGGCGCTCGCGTGCGCGTTCGCGCTTGCGGGGATGGTCGCGCCGAGCGCCCACGCGCAGACCTCGCTCGGCGGCCAGCGCGTCGGCACATCGTCAGGGGACTTCCTCAAGATCGGCGCCGGCGCGAAGGCGGTCTCGATGGGTGAGGCGTTCATCGCGATCGCGGATGATCCCTCGGCGCTCTACTGGAACCCCGCCGGAATTGCGAGCGCGGACTCGCGCGCGATTCTCTTCTCGCACACGAGTTGGCTTACGGATGTCAGCATCGAGTATCTCGCCGCGATCGCGCCCGTGCCGCGCCTCGCGGGCGGCGTTGCGGGCGTGCAGGTCGCCGGCCTCTCGACGGAACTCGACGAAACGAGCGAACTCCAACCGGATGGAACCGGCCGTTCGTTCTCTTACTCCGATCTCCTCATTGGCGCCGGGTACGCGCGGTACTTCACCGACAAATTCGCGATCGGCTTCAATGTGAAGTACCTGCGCGAGGACCTCGGCTCGGAGGTCGGCGGCGGCGTCGTCAACACCTGGCTCGCCGATCTCGGCACGATGTATCACATCGGGTTTCACGACATGAATTTCGCCGTGGCGATCACGAATTTCGGCCCCGAGATCACGCCGAACGAGGGCTACGTGCGGGTCAATCAGTCAGGCGGCTTCACGCTGACGCAGGACGCGGACTTCATCGGATTCGCGCCGCCGACGACGTTCAAGATCGGGCTCTCCTCGACGATCTTCGATTCGGATGATTTTCACGGCGTCGGCTCGCTCGAGATGAATCGCCCAGGCGACAACGCGGAAACAATCAAGCTCGGCGGCGAGGTTCTTTTCCGCGAACGAATCGCTCTGCGCGCCGGCTACGACGCGAACGCCGACGAGCTGAAGTTCTCCGGCGGCGCCGGATTCCAGATGACGCACAACGCGCGGAGCGCCGCGGTCGACTACGCGTTTACGAACAGCGAAAGCTTCGGTCGAATCGATCGCATCGCGCTCGTGGTGGAATTCTAATGAGCCGCGTCGCATTCGCCGGGCGAAGCGCCGTCATCGCTTTCGGCCTCGCGCTGAGTCTCGTAGCGTCGCTAGGCTGCGGCAAGAAATTCGAGCTTCCGAACCAAACGCCCTCGAACGTGACGCCGGGCGAAGACACGTACTTCGTGAAGTTTCGCTGGAGCGGATTCGCGGGAGCAACGGATTTGTTGATGACGCGCGGGGGACAAGTTTTCGTCGCCGAGCCGCGGCCGGGCGCCCCCGATAGCGCGCGCGTTCGAATTTACCAGCGCTCGAAGGTGAACCCGACGCCGACGGGCGTTGAACTCCCGGATCTCATCCGCCCCGTCAGGCTCGCGGAGGGGCGTCGCGACACGATCTTCGTCCTCGACGACGCCGACCCGCCCGCGGTGCGCCGCTACAGCCCCGACGGCTTGCGCCACCTCGATTCGTTTTCGGACGACGCGTGGGTCTCGATCGTCGATGACACGAGCCGCGTCGGAGCCGGGATTCAACGCGTGACGAATTCGACGATCGTCTTGCGCGGTCTTGCCGCCGACGCCGAGAACAACGTCTTCGTCGCGTGGATCGATTCCACGTTTCAGTTCGATCGCAATCTGCTCGACCCCACCGGCGCGGACACGACGACCAGCGTCGTCGTCTCGAATACGATCGCGAAGTACTCCGTCGACGGCGTGCTTCTCGAGACGATCGCGACGGAAGGTTCCGGCACCGGCTTCGTCGACGGACCCGGCGGAATTCAAACCTCCGGCGACGCGCTCATCTACGCGGACATCAACAAGAACTGGGTTCAGCTCGTCGATGGCGACGCGCCGTCGAGCCCGATCTTCTTCATCGACGGGCTTTCGATCACCGACGATCCCGGCCTCGACGCGCCGCTCGATGTCGCCGCCGACGATTCCGGGTCGATCTACATCGCCGATACGGGGAATGGCCGCGTGCTTCGCTTCGATCGAGATGGCGCGTTCGACCAGCGAGTCGATCTGGCCGCCGGCGGAAACGGCGGCGGTGCCGGCGAAGCCGTCGAGCCCGTGGCGCTCACGGCGAACACGCAGCTCGTCTACGTTCTCGATCGCGGGCTCGGCGAGATACTCGTGTTCGAGCTACGCAGCACGCTGGAGGACACCGAATGAAGCGCGCGCTTTGCTGGACCGCCGGATTCGCCGCCGCCGCGTTTCTCTCGGCGATGCCGCCGCGCGCGGCTCTCGGCGAGAGCGCCGCACGACCGCCGGACCCGGCTCCCGGCGCGCTCTTGCAGCAGCGCCAGTGCGAGTACGACAATCGCCGCGACGAAGGCGCCGACACCACGCGCTCCAGTTTTTCCGTGCGCGTCGCTGGCCCCGGCAACGTCGGCATGACGATCACGAACTTCGGATCGGTCGGCAACGATCACGACAGCCGCGCGGCCTCGTTCGAATTTCCGAACGGCTCCGAGATCGAGCACATGATCCGCGGCGGCATCTGGATCGGTGCCGTGACGGCCGACGGCGAAACGCTTGTCTCGACGGCCTCGCTCGATCAAAACATCTCGAACTCGAGCGATCGCACGACGGAGTTCCTGCCGCGCCTGCCGCTGTCGACACGCTCGTCGCTCATCAACAGCCCGTTCTACGATCCGACCGCGATTTCCGAAGAAGACATCCTCACGGCGTACCGCGATTTTCCGGGGCCGGACAACGCGAACTCGGAGGATCCGTGTCCTCTCGGTATCGACGTGAGTCAGATCACGCTCGGTTGGTCGTTTAAGCCGGTCGACGATTTTCTCATCCTCAACTACACCGTTAAGAACGTCAGCACCGTCGCCCTCACGAACATCTACCTCGGCATGTTCGGGGAGTTCGCGACGAACTTTAAGGGGCAATACGCGGAGTGGCCGCCGCCGAGTGTCTCGGTGCTCTTCGACAACAAGGTGATCGCGTGGGACGACTCGCTTCGTCTCTTCAGCGAGCGCCACTGCAGCTTCGATCGCGGGCGCGCTCCGACTTACGGCGCGATGAAGTTCCTCGGCTCGCGGCCGGATTCTCTCGCGGGAAAGACGGTGTCGTTTAACTGGTTCGAATTCTTCCCGGCGGACGAGTCGCGCGACGAGGACACGGAACGCTATCGCCTCATGGCCAACGGAGAGAACGACCCAACGGAATCCATCGTGACGACGTGCGACGGCGGCGTGACGAACGATCCGGTCGAGGTCATGAGCGCGGGGCCGTATTCGATCCTTCTTCCCGGCGACACGCTCTCGTTCGCGGTCGCGTTTCTCGGCGGCGAGGACGTGGTCGATCTCGAGCTGAACGCAAGTTGGGCGCAGCGCGCGTTCGACGCGAACTACGTGATCCCACAGCCGCCGCCGTCGCCGCTTCTTCGCGTCGATCCGTCGCCGAACGGCGTGACGGTCTACTGGGATCGCGCGCCCGAATCGGTGGCCGACCCCGCAAGCGGGGAACTCGATTTCCAGGGCTATCGCGTACACGTCAGCTCCGACAATGTCGGCTTCGATATCGTGCGCGACGTCGACATCGTCGACAGCGTCGGTTTCAATACCGGCTTCTCCGCCGTGGCCCACGACACGACGATCGCGGGGAAGCAGTACGACTACCGGCTGACGATCCCAGGCCTTCGTGACGGATTCCGCCACTGGGTGTCGGTGACATCGTACGACCTCGGAAACGCGGCGCAGGGACTACCGTCGCTCGAAAGCGGCGTTCCGCAAAACAAGACGCTCTTCATCCCCGGGGCCGACGCGGTTCGCGAAGGCTCTGCGCGCGACGTGGTCGTCTTCCCGAATCCCTACCGCGGGCAGGCGTCGTGGGACGGCACGCTGCCGCGCGAGAAACTGGTCTGGTTCCGCCATCTGCCCGAGCGCTGCGTGATTCGCATCTTCACGATCTCGGGCGATCTCGTCGACGAGATTTCCTTCAACGGCGAAACGTACGCCGCGGACGGGACATTCCTCCTGAACCGGCCCGATGAAGACCCTCCGGTTCTGTCGGGCGGACAGGCGGCGTGGGATCTGCTCACGAAGGAAGACCAGCCGGTCGCAAGCGGGCTCTACTTCTTCGCGGTCGAAGACCTCGCGACGGGGGATTTCTCGACCGGAAAGTTCCTGGTGCTCAAGTGACGGCACGTTGCGTTCGCGCGCGAACGAACCGCGCACTCGGAATCGCGCTCTTCGCGCTCTGCGCCGCGCTCGGCGCGTGTACCGACAATCCCGGCCAGCCTTCGAACAACCGGCCGCCCGAGACGGGCCTCGTGTTCGTCGGCGATCTCGACACCACGCTCTACATCCAGGAAGTGAAATGGTGGGGCACCGATTCCGATGGCGACGTCGTCGGTTTCGAGTACCGCTGGACGCCGCGTACTCCTCTGGCCGGCTTCGATACGAGTTGGATCTTCACCACCGACGTGCGCGACACGTTCGCCTTGCCGACGCCGAGCGGTTACTCGGAGTACACGTTCGCCGTCCGCGCCATCGACGATAGAGGCGCCACCGATCTCACGCCGGCGTCACAGACGCATCCGTTCGCCAACGCGGCGCCCACGTGCAGCCTGACGAATGTCGCCGCTTTCGCCGATTCCCTCTTCCCGTCGCTGCCTCTCGAATGGGTCGCGCGTGATCTCGATGGCGAGGCGACGATCTCTCGTTTCCTTGTGTGGCTCGACGGGAACGAGGCGAACCCGCTCGTGATCGAAGACGGCACGGCGCGGAGCACCGGGCTTTCGCCGGCCGACTTCGATGGCGCTGGCCAGCGCACGGTCTTCATTCAGGCGGTCGATAGCGGGCAACGCGGCAGCGAGCCCGATTCTTTCTCGGCGTATTTCTTCCCCGCGATGGGGCGGGTCTTGCTCGTCGACGACATGACGCGGACGGATCCGCGCGGCGGAACGGCGCCGTTCGGCAGCGGCTTCGCGCGATTCGCCGATCTGTTCTACGCGACGAACCTCGACACGTTCTACCGCCAGGAGCGCCAGCAGGACTTCTCGATCCTCGACCTCGAACGATTCCCGATTCAATCGCGCGACCAGGCCAGCCGCCTTCTCGAGTCGTACGAAACGATCGTCTGGTACGACCAAATCGGTGATTCGATGGGATCGCCCGCCCTCGAGACGATGGCGGAGTTTCTTCCGGACTGGATCCGCGGCGGCGGCAAGATGGTTCTCGTGTCGACCTACGCGATGGGCGTCAATGTCATTAACTACAATCCGACCACCCTTCGCGGCGACACGATTCCCGAGGCGCTCTTCGCGGGAGGCGACGATCGCTTCCGCAGGGTTGTCGCTGGCATCGACGGAATTCTGCTGCGCCAACCCGCGCTCCCGTCCACGTACGCGTTCGAGGGGGGAGTCTCCGGAGCGACCGTCCTCGAAGATCTCCGGTTGCCGGGCGGGTTTCTTGCGCCCGTGAGCTTCGACATCTTCACCGTGCGGCCCGAGGTGACTCGGCTCTACACGATCCCGGCGGGTACCGCCGTGTCGGAGGCTGACACTCTGACGGCGGAAGGTACGGCGGGGCTCTTGCGGCAGTTGGGAGCCGGGCGCTTCGTTCTTCTCGGCTTCCCCTATTCGCGCATGGGCCGCAGTGCAGGCGGCGAAGACGACGACACAAGGTTCTTCCCGGAGTTCCGAAAGATTCTCGCTTTGGTCGAAAACGGCGCGTAACGTTCTGAAATCGCTAGGCGCCCGGCCACCAGCTCGATCCAACGCGCTCCACGCCCCGGATGCGCGCGCACCGCGCACGCCACGAACCGCGCGGGATTTGTAAAAAGCCAGTAAGTCGTTCTTTTATAGGCAATTCCCTTGACAGTTTGACGACGCGCGGCATATACTGGCCGCCGTACGAATCAGACTTTGAAACACGGTTCGGGCAACGGCCCGATCCTCCCAGCCACGTTTCGAGGACCACCCACTAGAAGAGGAGAAGAGCATGTCAAAGGCTATCGGAGTTCTTCTTGGTCTGGGTCTGTTGTGCAGCCTCGTTGGTGGCGCAAACGCTGCCTGCCCGGACTTCGTCGGGACCTGCGCCGACCTCCAGACCGGTTCGTATCCTAGCAACCCGGTCGACACGGTCACCGTCGAGATCCGGGGCGTGATCGTCACGGCCGTGCGTTCCTCCGGCGGCTCGGGCGGTTTCTGGGTGCAGGATCCCCCGTCGGGCGGCCCGGGCACGCAAGGCGATCCATTCTCGGGCGTCTTCTGCTACACGGGAAACAACCCCTGGGTCTCGGTCGGTGATTCCGTCACGGTGCGGGGCGCCTACATCGAGTTCTTCCTCGAGCAATCCGAGCTCGAACTTCGCGACTCGTTTCTCTGGACGGGTTGCGACAGCCTGATCACTCGCCACAAGGTCGGTGCGGTTGTCCCCGCTCCGAAGCAACTCACGGTTTGCGATCTCGCGGCAGTCGCGTCGAACACACTTCCTCCCGAGCAGTGGGAAGGCGTGCTCGTTCAACTCGACAGCGTACGGGTGAAAAGCGACCTTCCGAACGGCGAGTGGTCGATCAAGGAAGCCGATGGTGACTCCCTCTGCGTCGGCCTCGCCGACAGCTCGATCGTCGACGACAAGATGCCGATCACGCAGCCGCCGGACGGCACGCTCCTGAAGACTCTGACAGGCGTTTTCGACAATACATTCGGGCTGCTCAAGCTCGAGCCGCGCGGCGACGCGGACATCGTCTTCGCCGGGCCGCTGCCGGCCTCCACGCCGGATTTCACATACGTCACGAGCAACACGACACTCGAGGTTCGGTGGGACTACCCGCTCAATCCGGCTTCCGCGACGAACATCGCGAACTACTCGCTCGCGTCGGGTGACTTCAGCCTGATCTCGGCGGTCCTCGCCGAGTCGACGCTCGTTCGCATCACGACGGGCAACCAGGCGGCCTTCCGCAACAATCCGGTGCCGCAGGTTCTCCAGATGCAGAACATTCGCAACAAGGACCTCGTTCTGATGACGCCGACTTCCAACGAGTTCATCGCCGGCGTCTGCGACATCAACTTCGTTCAGACGCAGAAGAACGCGGGCGCTGGGAACGATACGTCCGTCGTCGCCGGCTATACGGTGTGCGTCGCGGGAATCGTCACGGCCGCCACGAGCGACGAGTTCTACGACGACAAATTCCGCTTCTTCGTTCAAAACACAGGGGGCGGCCCGAGGAGCGGTCTTGAGGTTCGCAACTTCCTCGGAGGCAACGCGATCAACGCCGCCCGCGGCGACTCCGTCCGCGTCGCTGGTCTGGTGACCGATCAGTTCCGGAGCACGAAGATTCAGATCCTCGACTACTTCCTCAAGGTCGGTACGAAGCCGGTTCCGACGCCGAACGTCGTGAGTCTCGCGACGGCGATCAGCGAAGATTACGAAGGCGTGCTCGTGCGGGTGAACCCGCCGCTCGTCTCGCGCGGAACGTATCCCTGCGATGAGACGGTCTGCTTCTTCGAAGTGCCGGTCGGCGCCGCGATTTCGGGCGGGGACTCGCTCGTCATCAACGACTCGGACCGCGACGGGTATGGGCCGATCACGCTCTCCCCTGGGCAGACGCTCTGCTACGTGCAGGGGCCGATGTACTTCGACTTCAACGTTCAGAAGATTCTGCCGCGCTCGACGGCCGATATCTGCATTCCCGGCATTACGGGCGTGGACGCGGGGACGGTCAACATCCCCGTGCGTACGCGCCTCGATCAGAACCTGCCGAATCCGTTCAATCCGATGACGAAGATCACGTTCGGTTTGGCGAAGGATGCGCCCGCATCGCTCGTCGTCTACGACCTCACCGGGCGCGCTGTTCGCACGCTCGTCGATGGAACGCTCAAGGCAGGCGAACACACTCGGTTCTGGGATGGGCGCGATTCGGATGGGAACTCGGTTTCGAGCGGCGTCTATTTCTACAAGCTCGACGCGGACACGTTCAATCAAACGCGCAAGATGGTGCTCTTGAAGTAGGCAGCGTCACTCGACCGGCCGAGGGCGTCGTGGTCAAGCGATCACGACGCCCCGCCGTGTAGGAGAATCTTGAACACACTCTTTCGCGCAATGATCGGCGCGACGGCGCTCGCGGTGATCTCGGTTCCGACAGGCGCTCTCTACGCGGCCGATCCGAACGACGCTTCCATCTACGAGGTGCAGACGGGGGCGTTCGCAACGTTCACGTTCGTGACCTGCGACTCCGTCATCGTCACGGCCGAAGGACCGACCGGATTCTGGGTGGAGGAGCCCGCAGGCGGCGCGCGCTCAGGGATCTACGTCAACGCCATCTCGAATCCGCCCCCGCCGCTCGGGCCCGGAACGCGCGTCACCGTCGGTGGCCTCTATCGCGAGACGCTAGGCAACTCCGAGCTCAACATCTCGACGGCATTCGGCGGCTTCGTGACGGTCATCGATTCGACCGGCGCCGTCCCCGCAGCGGCGATGCTCACCGTCGGCAACCTTCGGTCGGGGAGCCCCACCGCGGAGGACTGGGAAGGCGTGCTCGTCTCCGTCGACACCGTCTTCGCGGTCGATACGACGGCGTCGTCGGATTGGCGCGTGATCGAAGCGGACGGCGATGCTCCAGGCGAGACTCTGCTCGTAGACAACATCATGACCTATCCCGAACCGCCGACGGGAACGCTGATCAAGCTTCTCACCGGCGTGATGTTCGCGCAGAGCACCACGACATTCGCGCTCGAACCGCGCGGCGATCTCGATGTACTGATTCCCGACTCGCTCCCTCCCGCGGCCATCTCGGATCTTGCCGCTGTTTCGGGGACCTACGAGGGGGAAGTCGATCTCTCGTGGACGGCGCCCGGCGATGACGGGGCCGCCGGCAAAGCGTTGAGCTACACCATTCGCAGAAACTCCGTGCCGATCGACGAGGGGAATTGGGGCGCGTCGACGAACATCGCCGGTGTTCCGACCCCGCTCGTGTCGGGCACTCCTCAGACGATGACCGTCGTCGGCCTCGATCCAGGCGTGACCTACTACTTTGCGATCAAGGCTCGTGACGAGGCAGCGAACGAGTCGGGCGTGTCGAATAGCCCGTCCGCGCTTGGCTCGACGAATCCGCCAATCACGTACCAGGTCTTCTGGGGCAACATGCACTCCCACACCATTCTCTCGGACGGTGTCGGCACGGTGCTTCAGGCCTACACGTACGCGCGCGACACGGCGAACATCGACATCCTCGCGATCACGGATCACTCGCACTACCTCACGGCGTCGGAATACACGTCGCTGCGGTCGACCGCGGACGTCTTCAACGCGGCCGGGGGATTCGTCGCGATCGCGGCGCAGGAACTTGGCATCGCGAACGCGACGGGCTACGGGCACATGAACGTTTGGGATGCGCCGACGGTGGCGAGCAGCGCCGCCTTCGAGAACCTCGATCTCGCCTACGCGTTCGCCATCGCAGCGAACAAGCCGGCGGGGTTCAATCACCCCATATCGATGAACGGGGAGAGCATCTTCGAGAATTTCGCTTTTAATTTTTCCGCGGACGCCGTCGTCGAAGGGATCGAGGTCCGGAACGGGAAGCGAACCTCGGATTACGAGACGCAGTACCGGCAGGCGCTCGCGAACGGATGGCATATCGGCGCGCTCGCCAATCAAGACAACCACCAAGGCAAGTGGGGCGATCAGCTGAACAACAACTCCGGGAACGACATCTACCTCACCGGCATCCTCGCGGAAACACTCACGACGGACGCGGTGATGGAGGCGCTTGCGAACCGGCGGTTCTACGCCTGCGAAATCAACCCCGTCACGGACCGCGTCACGCTCAGTTTCAAGGCCGACGGGCGCGTCATGGGCGAGATTTACGGCTCCAGCGACCGGGCGATCGATCTCGAGATCGCGGCGTCGGCCGTCACGAGCAATCTTTCGACGTACAACCTTTATCGCAACGGAACGGTCATCAAAACGGGTTCGATTGGATCGCTGAGTTGGAACCTCGCGTACACGGATACGGTGCCGGCCAGCGGCGAGTACTACTATTTCGTCCGCTTGCAGCAGACCGACCTCGACAAGACCTGGTCGAGCCCGATCTGGGTCGAGGTCAACGAGGCGACTGACGTCGGCCTTGGGCAGGGGCTTCCGCTGAAGGTGGCGCTCTCGCCTGGCGTTCCCAACCCGTTCAATCCGCTCACGAAGATTGCATTCGCGATCCCGAGCGAGATGAAGGTTGATCTCGCGGTCTACGATCTGTCGGGTCGCCGTGTCGCCACGCTTGTGTCGGGCGTGCGCCGCGGCGGAGAACACGAGGCGTACTGGACTGGCACGGATGACCGCGGTGTCGAAGTCGGCTCCGGCGTTTACTTCGCGCGGCTCGAAACACCTCTTGCGACCGAGAGCCGAAAGCTCGTGCTTCTAAAATAGCGCTCCGGCGCGGCGTCCGCGAACGTTGACTCGTCGCGGCGGCGCCTAGTCGATCCCACACGCACGAATCGCGGCGCGCACTCGCGCCGCGATTTCCGTTTCCGGCAGCTCGTCGGTGCGAATCAGGATCTTCTCGCCCTCGCACCGGCGGAACCAATCCTCGTAGAGCGCGTTGAGCTCCTCGAGGTACCGATTCTCGGGGCGGATGAGATCGGCCTCCTGCGCACGGCCGCGCCGGCGGATGCGCTGGCGCAAGGCCGCGGTCTCCGCGTGAAGGAAGACGTGAAGCACAGGCTCGGGGACATCCGCCATCTCGTGGGCGAGCAGCGTCTCCAGTGACGCAAACTGCTCCTCGGTTAGGAGCCCTTCGCGGAGATTTCGCCGCGAGAAGATTTCGATGTCATCGCGCGGGTGCCGCTCCGCGACGCCGCCGCGGCCGCCGACGAGCGCGCCGCGCAAGAGCGACGCGCGCCGTGTAATGAAATGAACCTGTGTCGCGTGAACGGCCTCGCGAGCGGCCTCGACAAGTGTGCGGTTCGAGGCGGCGAGCGGATCGCGAATCTCAGCGTACCGGGCGACGGCATCGTAGTAGCGCGCGAGCACCGCACGGTCTTCGGCTCGCGAGTCGACGTCTTCCGGATAGAACGCGAGCGACGTGTCGCCGACGGCGAGGCGCCCCACGGTCGACTTCCCGCTGGCGATCGGACCGGTTAAAACGACGAGCGGCGCATCATTTCGCATGCGGGGGAGTCTAGCATGACCCGCGTCCGCGAAGTGTGCGCCGCTCGATCCGGCGCGCGTTGGGCGCGCGCCGGGTCTTCGGTTCGTTACTCGTCTATCGATAGATACCCTTGAGTCGGCCCCAGGTCGTCGGTTCCGTCGCTGCCGGAGCCGTCGCCTTTGGATGTACCGCGCCCCTCGGACGAGACTGCCCGCAGTTTGCGTCGCGGCAACGGACACCGATCCCCTTGAACTCTCCCTTCATCCGCAAGCACGTCTGCTCGACGAGAACCACGCAGAGTCCCGACGGGAGGCAACACGCCCCATGTTCGAAGCACTTGCCGGTCGTTGAGCACTCCGTTCCGACGCCCTTCGGGCCGCCGCCTTGCGCCAGACAATCCTCGACGAGGAGGTCGTTGCAGGTGCCGTCGTGGAAGCAGCACGCCTGGGTCGGGGGCGGCTCTTGCGGGCAGATAGAGCAGTTCGTGTCGTCGCCGAAGTAGGAGCCGCCTGCCTGCGAGCACGCGTTCTCCGTCAAGATCTGGCATGTGTAGTCGGCAAAGCAGCACGCACCTGTCGGCTCCTGCGGGCAGGCGGAGCAGTTCGTGTTGTCGCCGGCGTAGGAGCCGCCAACCTCAGAGCACACAGATTCCGTCAAGATCTCGCATGTGTAGCCCGCATAGCAGCACGCACCCATTGGCTCCTGCGGGCACGCGGAGCAGTCCGTGTTGTCGCCAGCGTAAGAGCCGCCAGCCTGAGAACACGCGGCCGCCGTCAAGATCTGGCATGTGTAGTCAGCAAAGCAGCACGCACCTGTCGGCGCCGGCGGGCACACGGAGCAGTTCGTAAAGTTGCCGGCGTAGGAGCCGCCAGCGTTAGAGCACGCGGCCGCCGTCAAGATCTGGCATGTGTAGTCCGCAAGGCAGCACGCACCAATCGGCGGGGGGGGCGGCGGGCAGTTCGCGGACTTGCAGTCCGTGTCTTCGCCCTGCCACGTTCCGCCTTCGAGTGCGCAATCATTCGCCGTAGATTCGCTGCAATCGCCACCCGGGTAGCAGCACGCACCGATTGGGGGCGGCGATTGCGGGCAAACAGTCGACTGACAATTGGTGCCTTGGCCCTGCCAGTTGCCATCCGCGTTTTCGCAGGAAACGCTGTCGAGGTCCGCGCAGGTACCGTTCCCGAAGCAGCAGGCGCCGGTGGGCGGCGGGGGCTGCGGGCATTTCGCGGTGGCGCAATTCGAGCCTTCACCCTGCCATGTTCCGTCCCCGGCGTCGCACGCGTCGACGTCGAGGTCCGCGCAGCTGCCATCGATGAAGCAGCATGCGCCGATGACCGGCGGAGGCTGCGGGCAGTCCACGCTCTTGCAGTCCGAACCCTCGCCCTGCCAGCTTCCGCCTTCGGAATCGCACTCGTCGATGTTGAGATCGGAACAGCTACCGTCTTCGAAGCAGCACGCACCGATCACGGGCGGCTGCTCGCACGGCTCCTCCGCGCAACTCGTCCCCGGGCCCATCGGCTTACCGCCTTGCGCGAGGCACTCCGAAACGATCAGGTCGGTGCAGAAGCCGCCCTTATAGCAGCACGCCTGCGTCGGCTCGATGAAATTGCAATCGACCGGCAACGCGCCGATGAAGCCGACGACCTCCGCGCACGGGGCGAGTGCTCCGGGGGATGGTCCTTGAAGATAGAAGTTCTGAAACGGGTAATCGCAGAACAGGGGATCGGTCGAGAGGATCGTGATCGGATCGGTTACGGTCGCGCCGCTCATCTCGCCCGCGGCGTTCTCCCAGATGATGTTGCAGCTGTTCTCGATTGATCCGCCGGATTGCCAAAGCCCGAATCCCGCCTCGCCGTTCGTAATGATGTTGCGGAGAAGCTCCGTGGAAGCCGGCATCGTCAGCGCGATCCCCGCGCCAAGCCCGGGCGCCGTGTTGCTGTCGATCGTGTTGTTGTAGATCTTGCTGCAGTCGAGCGCGCCAAACAGACCGCCGCCGTTAATCGAAGCGACGTTGTCGTAGATGATGTTGAACTGGAATTTCGAGAACGACGTTTGCGCGTAAATCGCGCCGCCGTACTTGGCGCTATTTCCGATGAAGTAGCAGTACTCGACCAGCGTCGCCGAATTGACGTCGAGGTAGAGCCCGCCGCCCTTGTTCGTCGCGACGTTCTCGAGGAACTCGACTCTCCGGATCACGCAAGCGTTCTCGCTACCGGTCTTGATGCCGCCGCCGTTCGAGGACTTTCCGTTCGTGACGGTGAGGTCCTCGATGAGTGTGGAGCTATTCGCGTCGCCGGGAACGTAGATGCAGCTACTCAGCGCGCGACCGTTGATGGTTGTGACGCCCATGCCGGAGCCGCGAAGCGTTACACCATTCTTGTGGTTGACGTTCTCATTGAACGTACCAGGGCCGACTTGAACGACGTCTCCACTTTGCGATGCCGCGAGGGCCGCTTGAATGGAGGCATGGGTGCCGGGCACGGTCCGAACGGCCGCGCTAGCCGGAGTCGCGAGCGTCAGAGCGACGAGCGCGACAACAAGGAAAATCGTTCCGAGAGCTTTCACGGTGCGGCTCCTTTCTAGAGTCTGTGGGGGCATGTCCGAATAAGACACGCCGATGATAGAACAGCAACGCCTGTGCCGACTAGAGGAGACTTTGACGCAGCGCGGCCGGAAGTCGTAAAGAGCTTTTCGATAATGCTTTATGGCGTGCACCCAGGTTCGGGGCGCGGCGCGTGCGGATGCGGGGCGCGGGGGAGTTCCCCCAGTCGCGGGGAAAAAGACCGAGGAATATCGTGCGGCGCCCCGGCATCGGCCTAAAAAACGAGGCGGCGCTCAAGTGAAGAGCGCCGCCCCTTGCAATGCGACTAACTAGGTCTAACTAGCGACTAGCGGTACTGGCCCTTGATTCCGCCCCAGGTCTTCGGCTCGGTCGCGTTCACGCAATTGACCTCCTGGCAGAGGAGGCCCTGATTGAACACGCCATTCTGGGCCGAACAGTCGCTCTCATAGATGCCGTCGAAGCACGAACCGTCAGCCAAGCAGCACGCGCCCACAGGCGGCGGCGGCGGGCAGAAGGTGTTCGCACAGTTGGTATCCTGACCCTGCGGAACGCCACCCGTCGCGACACAATCCGCGGGGAGCATATCGGCGCAGAAGCCATCGGTGTAGCAGCAGGCCTCGGTCGGCTGCGGGCAATTCACGCTCCCGCAGAGTGAGCCGTTGCCCTGGAACGTCCCGCCCGCTCCGACGCAGTTGGCTTCGAGCGTCGAATCGATGCACTGGCCGTTCGGCAAGCAGCACGCGCCGTGGAGGTTCACGCAGTTCGCGGAACCGCAGTCGGTGCCGCCACCCTGGAAGCTTCCGCCGGCCGCGACGCAATCGGCTTCGAGAGCGCCGTCCGCGCACGAACCGTCGTTGAAGCAGCAAGCGCCGTAGAAGTTCGGGCAGTTCGCGGACGCGCAGTCGCTCCCGCCGCCCTGGAACGCTCCGCCGTTGGCGACGCAGTCAGCTTCGAGAAGGTCATCCGCGCAGGTGCCGTCGAGGTAGCAGCAGGCGCCTGTGAAGTCCGTGCAGGTCGTCGTCGCGCAGTCGGAACCGGCGCCCTGAGATGTGCCGCCCGCAAGCGCACACTCGTCAACCGTCAGATCCGAGCATGTTCCGTCGACGAAGCAGCAAGCCTCGGTGACCGGGGGAGGAGCGCCACACGCGTCTTCGAAGGTCGTCCCGACGGAGAGATCGTCGACGATGAACGCAAACGCCGCGCCGCCTGTGCTGCTCTGGCGAAGGCCGAAGGCCGTGAGAGCGCCGTTAGCCGCACCAGCGTCCGTCGCGGAGATGCTCGGGCTCGACTCGTTGATCGGGTCGACCCACATTTCCGAGATTCCACCGACCGCGTTGTAGGAGATAACGATGTTGTACGCCTGCCCGTAGTTGAGCGTCGTCGGCCACGTCGCACCGAGAGGCGGAGCGGGCGGCGCAAGCGGTGTACCCGACGCGTTCGCCGTCACCGAAAGACCCATCGTGAACGACCCGCCGGAGGGCGTGATGAACACCTTCGACCGGAAGGTCGTGGAACTCACCATGAAGTGCGCGAAGTAGTTGCAAACGAGCGTCGCCGAAGGCGCAGGTATCACGAGTTTGAAACAGGCGTAGGTCTTGTCGGTCGACGAACGCGCGGAAGTGAGCAGACGGTTGTCGTCAGGCGAATTCGACATAAGCCCGCTGGCTGCGGAGCTAAGAACCTGCACGTCGGTGCCCGTGCCGCTGTGATTCGTCCAGTTGCCGCCGCTGACCGCGACGAGGCCGCCGTCCGAGTAGCTGAAGTCTTCCGACATGAGCGAGCCGGCTTTCGCGTGCGACGCGAACGACGCGACGGCGAGGCCAAGCGTGAGAAGTCCGACCAGAGCTTTACGAGCGCTAGTAACCTTTTTCATCCGGGTTCCCTCCTCCTCTTCGGTGGATGCTACGTCCGTGAATCTGAGCACTTCCGTTATGCAAAACCTTGAATTCAAAAAACTTAGACGAACACTTGTAGTCTCGCCATGCGCGCACCGTTCGATCCCAACCGGTTCCTCGCATAAACCACTCAGAATGCCAGCCGAGAGAGTAGCAGATGCCGGTTCAAATAAGCTAGTAAAATATTGGCAAATAACCGGTTCGGATGAAGTTTTTTGGCGTGCGGCGGCATCGCGCCCCAGGTCGCCGGATAAAACTTTCTTCGGCAAGCGATTAGTCAACCGATCCGGAGCCGTACCCGTAATCGCCGCACATGGCCCCCAGAACTCCGCGCCGGGGAGTGCTCCGTTCTCTTGAAGTGCGCTCGAATCGAGAAGTCGATAGACTCGCGGCCTCACGTTCTCAAGGAGGGCATGTGCACGGCGCAGTCAGGATGAACGAAGTTATTGCGCGAAAGCGGGACGGGGAGCAACTCCCCGCCGACACCATCGGCGCGTGGATTCGCGGTGTGACCGCCGGCGACGTGCCGGATTACCAGAGCGCCGCGCTCCTGATGGCCATCTACCTCCGCGGCATGAGCCGCGACGAGATGGCCGCGCTCACGCGGGCGATGATGGTTTCTGGAGAGTGCCTCGACTTGTCGCGCATCAATGGGACGAAGGTCGACAAACACTCGACAGGCGGCGTCGGGGATAAAGTCTCGCTCTATCTGGGGCCGTTGATTGCCGCGTGCGGGGTGCCTGTTCCGATGCTCTCGGGAAGGAGCCTCGGGTTTTCCGGTGGGACCCTCGACAAACTGGAGTCGATCCCCGGTTATCGAACCCGCCTCGAGACCGCGGAGTTCATCGACGTGGTGCGGAAGGTCGGGGTCTCCATCATCGGTCAGACGGAACGGCTGGCGCCCGCTGATAAGGTCCTTTATGCGCTACGCGACGCCACGGCGACGGTCAGCTGTATTCCGCTCATCGTCGCGAGCATCCTATCGAAGAAACTTGCTGCGGGGCCTGATGCGGTTGTCTTCGACGTCAAGGTCGGGCGGGGCGCGTTCATGGAGAGTCTCGACGACGCGCGCGCGCTGGCTCGCGCGCTCGTGGATCTCTCGCACGAGATGGGCCGGCGCGCGGTCGCGTGGATCACGAGCATGGACGAGCCGCTCGGCCGCGCTGTCGGAAACGCGCTCGAAGTCGAGGAGACGATCGCGTACCTCGGCGGCGAGGCTATTCCTGACTTGCATGTGCTGGGTCTTGCGCTCGGCGGCGAGATGCTCGTTCTCGGCGGCGCGGCGCGCGATCTCTCGGAGGGGATCGCGAAGATCCGCGAGGCTCGCGCGTCCGGGCGCGGCCTGCAAGCGCTGCGCGCGATGATCGAAGCGCAAGGCGGCGACGCTCGCGTGGTTGACGATCCCGCTCGCCTGCCGCGCGCGCGCGCGAGCGAAGTCGTGCGCGCCGGCGCCGAAGGAGTGGTCGCGAGCGTCGACGCGCGCCGCATCGGATTTTGTGCGACGCGTCTGGGTGCGGGACGCGCGCGGAAGGAGGACGCGGTTTCCGCCGGAGCTGGCATTGTGATTCACAAACGGAGTGGGGAAGCGGTTCGCCGGGGCGACATTCTCGCGACGCTCCATGCCGACACCGAGGACGCGATTAGTGCCGAGCGTGAAGATGTGCTCGCGGCGTTCGAGGTGTCCGAACAAAAACGAACGGCAAAGCCGCTGCTCCTGTTGCGCGTCACGCGCGATGGCGAGGAGCCCGCGCCCGCGATCGAGAGCGCCTGACCCATATTCGGTATTGGAATCGGTCAAGCCGGCGCTATTATCGGGCCCCGAAGCGAACGGTTCTTGTCACGTACACGGAGATGACCGCTGATGGTGTACGACCCGCGCGAGGATGATCTCGTCGAGGAGATTACGCGCCTTGTGATCGAACGGCTTCGCGCCGGCGAGCAGCGCCCTGGTTCGCGCGCGAGCGAGCCGTACCCCGACGAGGGCCATTGCGAGCCGTGCGGTACATGGGGACAATGCGCCGAGAAGTGCCCGAGCGTCTTTCGCGCGTTCGTCGACTGTGGCGCTTGTCGCATCTCCGCGCGCCCCGGTCTGGTTCACCAGGCGAAGGACCTCGCCGCGTACATCGATCACACTCTGCTTAAGCCGGACGCGACGAAGGAGCAGGTCGAGGCGCTCTGTCACGAGGCGCGCGCGAACCATTTCGCTTCCGTCTGCCTAAATGGAGTTTGGGTTTCGACGGCGGCGCAGTTGTTGGCGGGGTCAGACGTCATTGTTTGCGCGGTCGTCGGTTTTCCGCTCGGCGCGATGCAGCCCGAGGCGAAGGCATACGAGACGCGACGAGCGGTGCTCGACGGTGCGTGCGAGATCGACATGGTGATCGAGGTCGGCGCGTTGAAAAGCGGTGAATACCGGCTCGTCGAGCGCGACATCCGCGGTGTCGTCGAGGCGGCGCGTGTTCGGCGCGCCGCCGTGAAGGTCATCATCGAAACGGCGCTTCTCTCGCACGACGAGAAAGTGAAGGCGTGCACACTCGCCAAGGCCGCGGGCGCCGACTTCGTGAAGACGTCTACCGGTTTCGCTGCCGCGGGCGCGACGGTGGAGGATGTCCGTCTCATGCGCGAGATCGTCGGCGACCAGATGGGTGTCAAGGCCGCCGGCGGCATTCGCGACACACAGACCGCGATGGCGATGATCTCGGCAGGAGCGACGCGAATCGGCGCGAGCGCGAGCGTCGCGATCGTGAAGAATCCGGTACAAGGCTCGCGCGACGCGGCTGCGGCCGCCCCCGCGAAAGGAACGACCTACTAGAGCGCGGCGCGGTCGTCCGGCTTCGCGGTTCTTACCTGACGTAACCCAACGCGCGAAGCTTCGCGACGGTTTCGTCATCCATGGCTTGGGTGTTCACGCCGCGCACCGAGTCGGCCGGCTCGGCGCGTACCCGGGTCGCGATTTCCTCGATCATCGATTCGGCGACGCGCTCGCGCGCGCTTACGAGATTGCGCGTCTCTTGCGCGTCGGTCGCCAGATCGAACAATTGAATCTGAGGGGGAGCGCTCGCACCCGCGTTGCGAGGCGACGAGATCAGGAGCTTCCAGCGGCCGGACGAGAGCGCTCGGAGGCTCTCGTCGACGGGCATCGCTTGCTGCCGGCACTGCGTTTCGGAATACGACGCGACCTCCGACACTTCGCCGTGCACGCGCGGCCAAAGCGACATGCCGTCGATCGCCGCGGGCGGCTCGAGGCCGATGTGCGCCAGAATCGTCGGCATGATATCGATGGAGCGGACACGTCCAGCAATCGCGCGGCCGCTCGGAACGCCCGGTCCCGCGAGCAAGAGCGGGACGCGCAGAAGCGGTTCCCACAGTCGCGAGCCGTGCTCGAAGTAGTAGTCGTGTTCGCCGAGCCCCTCCCCGTGGTCGGACGTAACAGCGAACAGTGTTTGCGAAAAGAGCCCCCACGACGAGAGCGAATCGAGGAGCGCGCCAACGCATCGGTCCGTGTAGGTCACCTCCGCGTCGTAGCGTGCGGTCATGTGATCGACGTCTCGCGGCGTCACGCGTCCGGCGGTCGCCTCCGCGTGGAATGTCTCGCCTGATCCATCCATCGCTCCGCCATAGTCGCGATCGTAGAGCCGCTCGAACGGCGCCGGCGGATCGTACGGTTCGTGCGGATCGAAGAGGTGCACCCAGAGAAAGAACGGCCGCGGCGCGGCAGACGTTCGCAATGAATCGAGCCATGCCGTCGCCTCGCGCACGGTCGACTCGCCGCGCCGTTGGTAGGGGCCGAACCAGGTGTCGATCCACCACGAGGCGACCGGGTTCGCACTCTCCTGGTCGGGCGTCAGGCGCGGGCTCGCGCCGCGGCGGAGCGGATCTTCCATCGTGTCGCCGAACGACGCGAAGCCCTGATCGATCCCGAAGCGGCGATCGAGAACGAACGCGCTGACGAACGCCGCAGTGGCAAACCCCGCCTCCGAGAGAATTTCCGCGAGCGTCGTTTCCTGCGGTGCGAGCGCGTAGACGCCGTTGTCGTGAACGCCGTGACTCGTGGGGTAGCGGCCTGTCAGTATCGACGCGTGCGACGGCAGAGTCGACGGAATCTGCGCGTTCGCGTCGGCGAAAACAACGCCGGCGCGAGCGAGTGCGTCGAGCGTCGGCGTGCGCACGGACGGGTTGCCATACGCGCCGAGTCGATCGGAGCGAAGCGTGTCAATCGTGATGAGGACGATGTTGCGCGGCGGCGAGGGATCGGCGCGGCGCGTACATCCCGCGCCGATGAGGACGGCCGCGATGAGGCCGAGCGTCGCGGCCGCGCGCGCACGCGCGGAGGGCGCGTTGCGCGGCGCGCGTATGTCGGGGCTTCGTCGGCGCGAGCGATTCACACGCGCAGTATAGTGGGCGCCCTGCGCGCGCCGTCAACGCGATCGTCGTTGCGTTGACGACCCCTCACGCTGCCCCTAGAGTCGGCGGTCATGGCCCCGCGCATCTATTTCGATCATGCATCGGGCACCCCTCCGTGTCGTGCGGCGATCGAGGCGATGCGTCCGTTCACCGACGGCGCGCACTTCGCGAACGCGACGTCGCTGCACGCGGAGGGTGCGTTCTGCTTCGCGGCGATCGAGCGCGCTCGGGAACACGTGGCGCGCATGCTGGGCGCGCGGAGCGACGAAATCGTCTTTACGTCGTGCGGAACGGAAGCGGTGAACCTCGCGATCAAGGGGCTCGCCGCGGCGACCCTCGCGCCGTCCCACGGCGTCTCGCCGGCGCCGGATGCGAGACCCGTCGTGACGTCGGTTGCCGAACCGCTCGCAATTGTGAACGCGTTGAATTCGCTCGAGCGAGTCGGCGCCGCCGCCGATCGCGTCCCCGTCGATGCGGCC
Source organism: bacterium (assembly GCA_046160485.1). Classification (GTDB taxonomy): domain Bacteria; phylum Orphanbacterota; class Orphanbacteria; order JBJXGV01; family JBJXGV01; genus JBJXGV01. The sequence continues at coordinate 40,392 of JBJXGV010000020.1, forward strand.
GGCGTGGTCGATGTCGCCGCCATTCGGGAGAGGCTCGCCAGGCCCGCGGCGTTCGTCGTAACGCATCACGCGAGTCGTGAGACCGGCGTGGCGCAGCCGGTCGAGCAGATTGCCGCGGCCGCGCGCGCGGCCTGCGTGCCGCTTGTTTGCGATGCAACCGCGAGCGCCGGGCTTTTGGCGCTCGACGTCGCGAATCTCGGCGCGGACCTTGTTGCGATTTCGGCGCACACGTTCGGCGGGCCGCAGGGCGCGGGCGCACTCTGGATTCGCCGCGGCGTGCGCATCCGTCCGATGATCGACGGAGGCACGGAAGAATTCGGTTTGCGGGCAGGGACCGTGAACGTCGCAGCGATCGCCGGCATGGGCGCCGCCGCGGAGGAGGCGCACGGCGACATGGCGATTCGCGCGGCGCGACTCCACGATCTCGCCGCCGCGCTGCGCGACGGTCTTCTCCGCGTTTGTCCGACGGCGCGCGTATCGAGTCCGATCCGCGGCGGGATTCCTGGATACGTTCACGCGGCGTTCCGCGGCCTCGATGGCGAGGCGCTCGTCGCGTTGCTCGACGGCGAAGGCGTCGCTGCATCGACGGGCTCGCCTTGCGCGACGGGCACCGGCAAGCCCTCGCACGTCCTGCTCGCGATGGGAATCCCGGCGGAGGAAGCGCGCGGCACCCTGCTTCTCACCTTAGGGGCGAGTAACACGCGCGACGACATCGACCGTTTCCTCGAGATCTTGCCGCGTTCGATCGCGCGCCTTCGTTCTATCGCGGATCGCGATAATCGCGGTTGAATTGCCGCATCGAACTGCTAGAGTAGCCGCATTTGTTGAGCGACACATCCCACTCCTCTGACGAAAACGCGAAAGCGATGCCCCCGTCCTCGAGCGCACCGATTTCGAACGACGAACCCGAGGTCGCTGCGGCGATACCGACGCGGAAGGTGGTCGTTCAGTTCTTCGTCGGTCCGCTTCTTATTGTTTTGCTCTGCGCGGGCATTTATTTCCTGTTCGGCGTCGTCGTCTTCGAGAAGAAATCGCCGAGCGATTTCCTCACGCAGATCCGCTCGGGGAGTTCGAGCGAACGCTGGCAGGCTGCGTTCGAGCTCTCCCGATGGTTCGCGTCCGCGCCCGATGCGGCGCGCGATCCTCAGTTCGCCTCGGAGATCGTGCGGCTCTTCGAACAGTCGACCCACGAGGATCCACGCGTGCGGCGGTATCTCGCGCTAGCGCTCGGGCGGCTCGGCTCGAGCGCTGCCGTCGTGCCTCTCATCGCCGCGCTCGACGACTCCGACCCGGAGACTCAACTCTACGCGGCGTGGTCGCTCGGGGCGATCAAGGATCGCGCTGCCATCGAGCCTCTGACGCAGCGACTTCACGCGGAAGACGCGGGCATGGTCAAGATGGCGAGCTTTGCCCTCGGCACGATCGGAGATCCGAGCGTCGCGCCGCTTCTCGTGCCGCTCCTCGAACACGCCAGCGCGGAGGTGCGATGGAATTCTGCTCTCGCGCTCGCGCAACTCGGCGATGCATCCGGCCGCGGGGTCCTGCTCGGAATGACGGAGCCGGAGGAACTCGCGCGCGTCGCGGGGATGAGTGACGTGCAGAAGTCGGAGGCGATGTCGAACGCGCTGATCGCGCTTCATCGCATCGGCGACCCGGCCGGCGCCGAGCGAATTCGCGCGCTCGCGGCCTCCGCGCCGTACAGTGAAGTGCGCCGCGTCGCCGCATCTCTACTCGCAGGGCAAAAATCGTCTTGAATCTCCTGTGACGCTCCGATAACTTTCCGTTTCGTTCGATTCGCGCAGCGCGATCACACGCGCCACCGAGGGAGAAAAAAGAATTCAGATGGCGGCGGAAAACACTCAGGAAGCCGAGTCCGAAGTTAAGGTCGGTCTTCGCTCGAGTCCTCCCTATACCTCCGAATCGCCCGTCGGCGCTCCCGTGCGCACCGGCGAAACGATGTCGCGCCGCGGGTTTCTTTCGTGGCTCGGACTCGGCTGGCTCGCGTTCGCAGCCGCGTGCGCGGCCGGCTCCGCGGCACTCGGCCGCTTCTTCTTCCCGAACGTTCTCTTCGAGCCGCCCTCGTCGTTCAAAGCGGGATTGCCGAGTGAGTACGCAATAGGCGAGGTCGACGAACGCTGGAAGGAAAAGTACGGCGTCTGGGTCGTGCGCAACAACGAAAGCATCTACGCGCTTTCCACCGTCTGCACGCACCTCGGATGCCCGCCGAACTGGCTCAAGACGGACAACAAGTTCAAGTGTCCTTGCCACGGAAGCGGCTTCTACATGACCGGCATCAATTTCGAAGGTCCCGCGCCGCGTCCGCTCGAGCGCTACCGCATCGTGCTCGCCGACGACGGCCAGATCCTCATCGACAAGAGCAAGAAGTATCAGCAGGAGAAAGGCGAGTGGAGCGACGGCGAGTCGTTCCTGAAAGTCTGATCACCGCGGGGGGCGGCACCAGATGTCTCTGTTGAAGAAGGCCGGCGACTGGATCACCAAATCGCAGATTTGGACATCCTTCTTTCGCCACGGAATGCCGAGCACGAATCGCAACCGCGTGCTTGTCGTCATGTCCAACGTGCTTCTGCATCTTCATCCCACGAAGGTGCGCAAGAGCGGCGTCAAGGTGCGCTTCACGTGGTGCATGGGCGGGATCACCTTCTTCCTTTTCCTCGTCGAAACGATCACGGGATTACTTCTCATGTTCTACTACCGGCCGACCGTCGAGTTCGCCTACGTCGACATCATGGACCTTCGCGAACAGGCGCCGCTCGGAATCATGCGCGAGCTGCACCGGTGGGGCGCTCACGCTATGGTCATCAGCGTTTGGCTTCATATGTTCCGCGTCTTCATGACCGGCTCGTACAAGCCGCCGCGCGAGTTCAACTGGAACGTCGGCGTCGTGCTTCTCGTACTCACGCTCCTGCTTTCGTTCACCGGTTACCTTCTTCCGTGGGACCAGCTCGCGATGTGGGCGATCACCGTCGGGTCGAACATGGCGCGCGCCACACCCGTTCTCGGACACGAAGGTCCGGGCGCGCAGTTCCTCGCGCTCGGCGACATCAAGATGGTCCACGCTGGAAACGATGCGCGATTCGCGCTTCTCGGCGGACGCTTCGTCGGAGCGGGCGCCCTTCTGCGATTTTACGTGCTCCACTGCGTAGGTATTCCGCTCGCCGCGGCCGGCCTCATGGCGGTCCACTTCTGGCGCGTGCGGAAGGATGGCGGGATCTCGGGACCACTGTGATCCGCCGTCAACGATTCTCCGTGGCGCATCGCTAGGAAGGGGCGCGGATGTTCGTCAAAGAGATCATCAACTCTCTGGCTGATCCGAAATGGTTCATTTCGCTCTCGACCGTTCTGTTCTTCCTGACGATTCCCCGCCAGACGCTTTGGACAGCGAAGAACATCATCATCGTGTTCGCCGGGATGCTCGGATTCTTCGTCCTCTCGATGCGCGACGAGAACTTCTTCCTCGTCGTCTCGAAGGCCGACAATATTCCGATCGTCGGAATGCTCTTCCTGTGCGTGTTCTTCCTCTGGTTCAGCCTCTGGCAGGCGAAGCGCAACGACGAAATCATCGCCTCGGGCCGCGACCTTCGCGAAGAGATCGAGTCGAACAAGAAAGTCTTCGTCTGGCCTGACCTGCTCTACATCGAATTCATCTGCATCCTTGCGATGACCGTGTTCCTCGTTCTCTGGTCGATCCTGATTCCGGCGCCGCTCGAAGAGCCCGCGAATCCGACCGACGCGCCCAACCCCTCGAAGGCGCCGTGGTACTTCCTCGGCCTGCAGGAAATGCTCGTCTACTACGACCCTTGGCTTGCCGGCGTCGTCTTCCCGAGCCTCATCATCCTCGGCCTCATGGCGATTCCGTACCTCGATAAGAATCCGAAGGGGAACGGCTACTACACCTACCGCGAGCGCCCCTTCGCGATACTGACCTTCAATTTCGGATTCCTGATTCTCTGGGTTCTTCTAATCGTGCTCGGGACATTCTTGCGCGGACCGAACTGGAACTTCTTCGGCCCCTACGAGTATTGGGACGTCCATAAACTCGAACCTCTCGTGAACGTCAACCTCTCTGAACTCGTCTGGGTGAAGCTGCTCAACACGGGGCTTCCGACGAACTGGTTCTTACGTGAAATCCTCGGCATCGCGCTCGTCGTCGGATACTTCACCGCGCTCCCGCCGCTCTTCGCGAAGAAGTTCGCGTTCTTCCGCAAGATGCTCGACGAGATGGGAACGGTCCGCTTCTACTTCATGGTGTTTCTCTTTCTTCTCATGGTCGCGCTACCGATCAAAATGTTTCTCCGCTGGACGATCAACTTGAAATACATCGTCGGAATCCCGGAGTTCTTCTTCAACATCTAGGAGTCGAGATGGCGAACCCGCGCGAGCCGATCGATCACGCATTCAACATGAAGCGCCTCAACGTCTGGTTCGGCGTGAGCGCGATTCTCATGTTCGTGCTGTTCGTCGCCGCGGTGTTTGTCGATCACGAGCGCGAGTGGAAGCGCGTCCAGGCGCGCTGGTACGACATCGAGCGCGAGCGCACGGCCGCCGCGATCGAGAAGGCCGAGGCTGCCGTCGATCAGTCGAAGCGCGACGCCGTGCAAGCCAAGCTCGAAGCCGCGGAAGCCGAGATTGCGCAGAACGAGAAGTTGCTCGTCGATATCGGCGAGAAGCTCAAGACGCTCAACGCGCGGCACTACAAGGTCGACCAGGCGACGCGATTCGCGAAGGCGCTCATCGCATCCGACAAATACGAATACGAAGAGGCCCTCGAGCATGGCGACGAAAAAAAGGCCGCCGAGTGGGGCGCAAAGCTCGAGTCGAGGCGTGCCGAGTTCGAACGGCTCTCGCTCGAGCTGCAAGGAATCGAGGCCGAGATTGCGGCGGCGCGAGCGGAGGAACAGGGAATCACCGGCAACCGCGACGCGGCTCTGAAGGAGCGTACCGCGCTGTTCGACGAGCGCGATCGCAATGCGCGGAAGTTAAGCGGCATCGCCCACAACTTCGCGAACGATTGGTTCCGCAATCGCCCGCTCGTCGACTTTATCTCGCCGCTCTACAAGGTGAACCAAACGGTCGTCGAGGGACTCCAGAACGACGTCAACTTTCTGACGATTCCCCGAGTCGATCGTTGCCAGACGTGCCACCTCGGAATCGACAAGGTCGGTTACGACGATGTCGAGGCGCCATTCCAGTCGCATCCGCGGCTCGATCTGTTCGTCGGCGCGAACTCCCCGCACCCCGTCGACCAGTTCGGCTGCACCGTGTGCCATTTCGGGCGCGACCGCGCGACGACGATGGTTTCGGCGGCTCACACGCCCTCCGACGAGGAGGAAGCGCACCGCTGGCATGAGGAGTACGGCTGGCACGAGCTCCACTACTGGGACTATCCGATGCTTCGATCCGATCACATCGAGGCATCCTGCACGCTCTGTCACCAAGGCACCGTCGATGTTCCCGAGGCCCACGCGCTCAATCGCGGGCTGTTTCTGATCGAGAACAACGGTTGCGTCGGCTGCCACAAAGTCGCTGGGCGCGAAGATCTGCCGAAGGCCGGACCTGCGCTCTACGGACTCTCCGGGAAGACGAGCGCGGATTTCCTCTTCAAATGGATCAAGGATCCGAAGGGATTCCGGCCGACGACGCGTATGCCGAAGTTTTTCGATTTGGCGAACACGTCGGAGCCCGAGTATCTCGCCCGCAACAATGTCGAAACGCACGCGATCGTTTCCTACCTCTACGAAGGCTCCGAGCCGGCGCCGCGGGAGCCGATTCCGGCTGGGCTCTATGGCGACGCGGCGCGCGGGCGGCAACTCGTCGAGAACGTCGGCTGCCGCGGCTGCCACCTGATGGACGGCGACGAACCGCAGCCGTCGCAGCAGCACCGGCGATTCGGACCGCCGCTCGTCGCGATGGGCTCGAAGACATCCGTCGATTGGGTCTATAGCTGGGTCAAGAACCCGAAGAAGATGATGCCGACCACGCGAATGCCGGATCTGCGCTTAACGTCCCAGGAGGCGCTCGACATTGCGACCTACCTGACGGATCTCCGCGATCACGAGTTCGAAGCTGCGGCGGTGCCGCCGCTCGACGAGGCGCTCCGCGACGACGTGCTCCTCGAGTTCCTGAAGGTGACGCTGACCGATCACGACGCGCGCACGAAACTCGCGGCGATGTCGCCGGACGAGAAGAACCACAAGCTCGGCGAGAAGCTCATCGCGCGGTACGGCTGCTTCGGCTGCCATCTCATCGAAGGCTTCGAGGACGGAAAGGGAATCGGAACGGAACTGACGGAGGAAGGGTCGAAGCCTGTAAAGCGGTTCGACTTTGGCTTCGTCGACATTCCGCACACTCGGCACGATTGGGTCGCGACGAAGCTGAAGAATCCGCGCATATTCGACGAGGGCAAGGTCAAGGATCCGCAAGAGAAGCTCAAGATGCCGGAGTTCGGATTCACCGACGAAGAGGTCGAGTCCATCACCTTAGCGGTCATGTCGCTGAGGAAACGGAACATCATCAAGGAGAAGTCGCGCGAGCCGGAAGGGCGCGAGGTCGCGGCGGCGACGGGATGGCGCATCGTGCGCAACAACAATTGCCGCGGCTGCCACCAGATCGACGGCGAGGGAGGCGACTATCTCCAGCTTGTGGAGGACAAAGGCCTCGCACCGCCCGTGATCATGGGAGAGGGCGATCGCGTGCAGGCGGATTGGCTCTTCGAGTTCCTCAAGAATCCGTCTCCCGTGCGGCCGTGGCTCTCGATGCGAATGCCGACGTTCCACTTCGCCGATTCGACCGCGAGCGATTTGGTGCGTTTCTTCGCCGCAACCGCTCCGAAGGGGGGCGGCTACGAAGAGGTCAATCCGGCGGCGCTCGATCCGGTCGCGGTGGCGCGCGGGGCGCAGATATTCACGGACTACAAGTGCATCTCGTGCCACAGCCTCGGCGAGGCTGCGGGACGCGATCCGGCCGATCTCGCGCCCGACCTGTCGCTCGCGCCGTCGCGACTGCGGCCCGGCTGGATCGCAGACTGGCTGCGCGATCCGCAGCCACTTATGCCCGACACGCGCATGCCAAGCTTCTTCTATTCGGAAGGCGAAGCGATGTTCGAGGGCGCCGACCAGCAGATCACCGATGTTCGCGACTACATCCTTACGCTCGGGAAGCGCAGAGGAATTTGACGCGGCACCGCGCTACGCGGACCCCGCGCCACGCGCGACTCGTGCCGATCGATTGTCGAAGAAGGAGGAAGGGTTTGATGCGACTCGCCACATGTGCGGTCGTCGCCGGCACGTTGCTCGCTGCCCTTGGCGGCTCGTCCGCGGCGCACGCTTACCAGGAAGGCACCGTTCAAAATCCGGCGAGATGCACCGGCACGATCCGTCTTGCAGGGACGCTGCCGGCGCTCGACCAGATCATCGTCGATAAGGATGTCACGGCCTGCGGCGACACGCTTGAAAGCCGCGCACTGATCGTCGGCTCATCGAAGGGCGTCGCGAACGCGATTGTCACGATCGAGGGTATTTCGGCCGGCAAGCCGATCGCGGCCGCCGACAGCTTCTCCATCGCGAACAGGGGATGCCAGTATGAGCCGCGGGTGCAAGTCGTTCCCGTCGGAGCGCGCATCGCCGTTCGCAACGACGACCCGATTCTCCACAACACTCATGCCTACTTTGGCGACACGCAGTCGCTCTTCAACATCGCTCTGCCGATCCAGGACCTTCAGGTGAAGAAGGATCTCTCGAAGGCGGGCCTCGTGCGTCTCGAGTGCGACGCCGGGCACACGTGGATGCGCGGCTACGTACTCGTCTCGGAGCATCCGTACTACGCGGTCACAGACGAGAGCGGTGCGTTTGCGATCGACGACGTGCCGCCCGGAACCTACAGCGTCAAGGTCTGGCACGAGACGCTGGGTTCGCAAACGCGCGAAGTGACATTCCGTCCTACGGAGACGACGACGCTCGAGTTCGATCTCCTCCCGGCGCCGCCCGCGACGAAGTAGCGGGCCGCTCGCCGCGACCGACGATGGGGCGCGAGCGTGAAGTGAAACTCCGCATCGCCGAGCGGAGCGGGTTCGACGCGCTTCTCGCTGCGCTACCCGATCGCGGCGCGCGCCGCCAAACCAACATCTACTTCGACACGCGCGACCGGAGTCTCATGCGCGCCGGCGATTCGGTGCGCGTGCGCCTCGAAGAGTCGCGCATTCTCCTGACGATCAAACGCGCGCCCGTCGCCTCGGCGGGGGTCATCGAGTCGAGCGAATACGAGTCGGAATTGCCGTCTTCACTCTGGTCGGAAATCGCGGACGGGAAGGCTCCGCTGTCGAGCGCGGCGAGACTGCGTCCGATTCTCGAGGACGTTCTCGCGGGGGAGAGCGTCTCCGAGATCGGCCGCCTCGAAAACACGCGACACCTACGCGAAGGTCCCGGGGGCGTGCTCTACGAGATCGACGAGACACGCTTCCCGTGGGGCGAAACGCACTTCGAACTCGAGATCGAAACCGAAGGCGCTGTGGCCGAGCTTGCGCGCGCGCGCGCGCTTCTCGATCGGCTTGGCGTCGCGTACGACGATGCGGTGAGCACGAAACAGGCGCGCCTGCTACGCGGCCTGGGCGGAGCGGACTAGTCGACCGCCGTCACTTGGTGCCGGAGGCCGTACGGCCGGTGAGGCCCTCGAGCGCGGTGACCGCCGCGGCGGCCGCGGCGTCGATCTCGGCCTCGTCTCCCGCGAGGTTGAGGCGCCCGAACGCACCATACGGCTGCACGTGAACGAGCGTCACGCGCGCCGCCTTCTCCGCCTCGTTCGCTGCGTAAACCGCGTACGCCGCGGGCTCGCACTCCAGAATGAACAGCGATTGCCCAGGAATCAGCATCGACCCGTCGCGATTACGATTCACGACCTGCGCGTGCATCGGCTCGATCGCCCGGATGATTTGCTGCGAGACGACCTTCGGTTTCATGCGATCGCTCTCTTCGAGTTCGAGGTAGTCGAGGATGTTGCGCCCGGCCTGCCGGACTTCGCCTTGATCGGTGTCGTGCACCTCGAGGATCCCGAATGCGCGCTCGACGACCTGAACGGCCGGCTGAACGCGCGTGCGCTTAAGACAAATATCCGTGATCGAGTTGATCGCGATGCCCGGCGCGATCTCGACCCAGAGCGACGCCATCTCGTGCACCGGCGGAAACCCGCGCCCCGTGCATCCCGTAAATGCCGCAAGCTGCGGCTGAAGGCTGTCGAGGACGACGAACGTACGAAGCGTGACGGAGCTGGCCATTCTCTCCTCGATTGGGAAGCGGGTGAACGCCCGCGGCGCGCGCGGGCCGAAACGAGCCCGATCTCTAGCACGCGACGATGGGCGCGTCAATTGAACTCGGGTGCGGGCGACCTTGCGGCTGACTCGGCAGCGTGGTAGCGTCCGGCCCCGATGTTCACCGTCCTTGCTCTTGCGACAGTCATCGCGCTTTCCGTCATCGTCTTCCTCGGCTTCATCGGCTTCCGCGTGCCGAAGGGGCGTGCGCCGCTGATACCGGAAGCCGGGTTCAGTGCTGACGCGCCGGAGGCTCGCGTCGATCTGTCGGCGGTCGCCGGCGCGCTTCTGGCGCGCTACGGCATCGAAGTCGAGAGCCGCATCGAGAGCGGCGAAGCCGAATTCACGATGCATGGGCGTAGCCGCGATCCGTTGATAGGCGGTCGCTACATCGTGGTGTGCCGCGAGTGCCGTAACGGCGAGATCATTCCGTCGACGCGCTTACTCGAGTTTCGCGACGAGGTGAAGGCCTCCGGCGCGACCAAAGGAATGTTCCTGACGGATGGATTCTTTACGAGCGATGCTCGGTACTTACTCGAAGACGCGCCCGTCTCGCTCCTCAACCGGCACGACATCGCATCGCTTCGCACATGAATCGGAGCTGCCGCATTCCTTCGCGTGGTCCGCACAAGATGTTTTGTAACAACGCTTTATGGCATTGATCGCAATTTGTCAGCGCGCAAATTCGTCGCTGAAAATCTCTCTTTCATCATCCTTGACGCGTTTTGGGCACCCCCGTATAATGCTCCGCCATTGATTTTGGGAGGGGGCGCATCGCGCTTTTGAGTCGGTTCGTACGCGTCGCGTTTGAGTCGCGCGGCGTCGCGCGAACCACCGCGTGTCGTCGCCTGGGGTACGTGGACGTTAAAGGAGGGCCTGCTTGACCGAACGCGAAACGACACGGCTCTGTCCGGACTGCGAAGAAGAGTATTTGATCGAAGTGAGAGAGCCCGGCATTCGTGTACCCGTCGAGGTTTACTGTCCGGCGTGCGGCTACACCGAAGACGCGGATCCCGAAGACCTCTACGACGAGGAAGAAGGCGCGGCGAAGGAGGAGGGAGATGTCGAGGAGTTCGCGGACATCGACGAATTGTCGCGCGACGACGACGAATCCTTTTGATCGCGACGGTGCGTTTGGCGTGTCAGCTACCGAGTCGAAGTTCCTGAGCGGAAATCGAGCGCTCATTTAAGAAAGTAACCCCTTGTTCGGGGAGGACCGGCAGAGTCCGTGAGAGACCGTTCGCGCGTTCGTGCGCGGGCGGCGCGACTCAGGAGAAACTCTCGGCGGCAGCTCCTCGAAACCCTGGAAAGGAGATCGGAAGAAATCCATGAATCGCAAATCAGCTATGAGGACTTTGATCCTCGGTCTCGGCATATCGGCGCTCCTCCTCGCGGGATGCGGCAAGGTTCCCGAGGTAGCGTTGACCTCCGCGAAGGCGTCGCTCGACGAGGCGAAGGCCGCGGGCGCCGATATCTACGCGGCGAAGGAACTCGACGTCGCGATGGACTCGCTCGGCGCGGCCGAGGCTGAGATCCAGAAGCAGAACGGGAAGTTCGTTCTCTTCCGCAGCTACAAGGAAGCAGAGCGCGTTCTCGTTGTGGCCCAGGGCCTCGGCGCCACGGCGAAGCAGGCGGCTGTCGTCAACAAGCAGAAGGCGAAGGAAGAGGCCGAGGCGCTCATCGTTCAGGTGACGACCATGGTCGACTCGACTCGCGCGCTCATGACGGTTGCCCCGAAGGACAAAGAGGGGAAGAAAATCATGGAAGCGATCACGCTGGATCTCGATGGCGTGGCTGCGACCCTGCCCGAGCTTTCCGCGAAGATGGCGAGTGAAGACTACCGCGGGGCGACACAGCTCGCGCGCGGTTCGATGCAGCGCGTCGAAGGGATCCGCAAGGAGATCCAGGACGCGATCGATCGCAAGGCGGGCAAGAAGCCCGGAGGAATGTAGAACGCGCCAGTAGCGCGATCGAAGCCAGTCGAAGAAGGGCGGCGTCCCAGCCGACGCCGCCCTCTCTTATACGTCAAGGTACCCGGCGGACCGGGCGATACGTGTCGGTGTGCAAGGCCGCGTAACAAGCGGAGGGAGTGCGTTGAGGTTCACGAACACTCAGGGGAAGCGAGGGCGCCGCATGCCGATTCTGCGCGTATTCCTCGCGACACTCTTTCTGCTCGCGAACGCCGCGCTCATCGAAGGATTCAAGTCGGGCCCTCCGTATCAAGAGTTCGCGGGCGTCGACGCGGCGATTCGCGAGGCTGATCAGGCCGAGGCGCCGCGCTACGATCCCGCCCTCTACGCGATGGCCATGCGCCTTCGCGGCGCCGCTCAGACGGCACTGGATACCGAGTCCCAGCGATTCCGCTGGATCCGCGACTACGACGGCGTTCGGTCGTATCTTGCGGCGTCGCGATCGTTGGCCGTCGCGTCGGCTCGGCGCGCCGAGGCCGGGGAACAGGGCGCACTCGCGAAACTCGAAGTCCGCCTCGCCGAGTCCGCCGACGTCGTCGCGAAGGCGTTTCGCGAGGTGGAAGGCTACCCGTACCGCGGTTCGGTGCGGCGTTCTCTCGCCGAGGGGAGTCTGTTGCACGCGCGGGCCGCAGAGGCGTTTCGCGCGGGAGAAACGCTGACCGCGGCCGAGTTGCTCGATCGCGCGGATACTCTTCTGGCGCGCTCCCAGAGCGCGTTCGAGAGCGAATTCGGCGGGTATCTCGACAAGACGTCGACTTGGGAAAAGTGGGCGCGCGCGGCGATCGCTCGCTCGAAGGCCTCCGGCGGAAGTTTGATCCTCGTGGACAAGATGCGCCGCCACTGTTATCTCTACGAACGTGGCCGCCTCGTCGACACGTACTCGGCTGACCTCGGCACCAACTGGGTCGGCCACAAGCGCATGTCGGGAGATCGAGCCACCCCCGAGGGCAACTACCTCGTCTCCGAGAAGAAGGCCAACGGCGCGACGAAGTATTACAAGGCACTCTTGATCAACTACCCGAACGCGGACGACAAGGCTCGGTTCACGGCGGCCAAACGCGCCGGCCGGATTCCAGAGAGCGCGCGGATCGGGAACCTGATCGAGATTCACGGCGACGGTGGCCGCGGCTACGACTGGACACTCGGATGCGTCGCGCTGACGAACAAGGACATGGATCGACTCTATTCACGAGTTGCGGTCGGCACACCGGTGCTGATCGTGGGCACGTTGCCCGAGCAACTCGCATCGGCGAGGTGACACGATCGTGAGAATGTCGAAGCTCTCATGGCTGCGTATGGTGGTGACCGTGAAGCACGGCTTCGCGACGACAACCGCGCGGCGCGGACTTGCGCTCATTTCGACCGCGACGGTTTGCGGCCCGGCGCTCTCCGCTGTCTGCGCTCTCGTGCTGCGCGCGCACGGTCCGAAGGCGATCGTCGCGTCGATGGCGCTTCTAGCCGGTTGCGGCGATCACATCGAGACGACGGCGACGGCCGCCACGGCCGCGCCCGCCGCGCCCGCCGCGCAGACCGGCTCACTCGACGTCGCCGCCCTCACACGCGATTCCGCCAAAATCGAGAAGTCGCTCGCCGACTACATCCCGAAAGACCCGTACATCGTCGTCGACACGAATAAGAACATGGTCTACTTCAAGCACGGCGACGAGGTGATTCACGAGGCGCTCTGTTCCACGGGCTGCGATTCGATTCTGCGCGCCGAGGACGGAAGGGTCTGGAACTTCGCTACGCCGAAGGGTCTCTTCAAGATCAAGAACAAGATCAAGAATCCGACGTGGGTGAAGCCCGACTGGGCGTTCATCGAAGAGAACTTGCCCGTGCCGAAGCGCGATCATCCGGATCGCTTCGACACGACTGCGATGGGGAGCTTCGCCCTCGATTTCGGCGACGGCTACTACATCCACGGCACGCTCTACCGCCGCTTGCTCGGCGAGAACATCACCCACGGATGTGTGCGCGTCGCGGACGAAGACCTCGAGCCGATCTTCACGAAGACGAAGATCGGGACTCTGGTCTACGTTTTCTAGAAGCGACGTTGCGGCGCCTCTTCAGCCGAATGAATCTCGTCGCCGCCCTCGCGGTGTGTTTCGCGTTTCTCGCTGCCGGCGTCGCCACGGCTGCCCCGAAGACTTCCTCATCATCCAAGACGACCAAGGCTCCTGCCGAGGAGAAGCCCCAAGCTCCGCCCGTGATTCCGAAGGACGCCGCGACGCGAGACGCGCTCTTCCGGAAGCAGTGGCTCGAAGCGCACCTCGCGCTGGCGAAGGCGGAAAAGCCGTACCTGCTGCTCGATCCGAATACTGGCGAGTTACGACTCCTCATTCGCGGTGTCCCGCTTGCTGCGTTCCCCGCGGAGGGTGTGCTCGCGGGAATGAACCTCGAGAAATTAGCGCGAGAGCGAGAGCCCTATTCGCCGCTCGTAAAGCCGTTCGTCTGGTCCGGCTTCGAGAAGAGCGCGACGGCCGACGCGATCGGCACTCTCACCGTCATGTTCGAGCCGCCGCTTCGTATCGACTTCCAAACCTCGCCTTCGGATTTCTACTGGATGCGGATTCGGCGGAAGATTACGGAGCGTTTGCCGTGGGCGAAGAAGGAGAGCGGATTGTCGCTCACGCTCTTTCAGAGCGCCGAGTCGCTCGTATCGGTTGCGCCGGTTCTGGCCGACTCGTTCCCGCTGCTCTTTGCGCCCGGCGAGTTGCCGAGCGCTACGGACGCCGTCTCAGAGAAGTAGCCCAGCGACGCTTGCGACCATGCAGGTCGACAGCGTTCCTCCGATCATCGCGCGAAACGCGAGTTGCGAGAGATCGCCGCGCCGCTCCGGTGCGAGCCCGCTGTAGCCCCCGATCTGGATCCCGATGCTCCCGAGGTTCGCGAAGCCGCAGAGCGCGTAGCTTGCGATAATCTGCGAGCGCGGCGTCAGCCACGTGCCCGCGGACGCTCTAAGTTCCTCGCTCATGCGCCCGTACGCGACGAATTCGTTGAGCACCATCTTCTCGCCGATGAGGCCGCCGACCTTCGCGACATCCTGCGGCGACACGCCCATGACCCACGCAAGCGGTGTGAAGATCCAACCCGTGAGGCGCTGCAAAGAGATGTCGAGGCCGGCCAGGCCGCCCGCCCACTGAAGTCCGAAGTTGATCATCGCGGTCAGTGCGAGAAAGGCGATGAGCATGGCGCCGACGTTCGCCGCGAGGCGAAGTCCCTCCGTCGTGCCGCGCGCCGCGGCGTCGACAACGTTGACGTCGGTCTTCGGGATCTCGATGCGCGCGTTGCCGAGCGTTTCCGGCGTGGCGGACTCGGGCAGCATCAGCTTCGCGATGACGACCGACGCGGGCGCGCACATGACGCTCGCGGAAATCAAATGCCCCGCGATGCCCGGCACGAAGTCTTGGAGCATGCCGACGTACGCCGCGAGGACGCCGCCGGCGGTCGTCGCGAAGCCGGCGGTCATACAGGCCATCAGTTCCGAGCGCGTCAGTCCCGCGAGATACGGGCGAATCACGAGCGGCGCCTCGGTCTGGCCGACGAAGATGTCGGCCGCCGTCGAGAAGCTCTCGGCGCCGCTCGTGCCGAGCAGGCGCGCCATCGCACGCGCGGTCACGCGGATCACCGCCGGCATGATGCCGACGTGGTAGAGGATCGCCATGAGTGACGCGAAGAAAACGATCGTCGGCAGGATCTGAAACGCAAAGATGAAGCCGAAGGTGTTCGTGTCGCCGACGAGGTTTCCGAAGACGAACACCGCGCCCTCGCGCGAGAACCCGAGGAGTTTTCCGACGACGCCATCGGCGAAACGAAACGCTCCGTTGACGGGCGTCTTCAACACGAGAATCGCAAAGAGGAGTTGAATCGCCATGCCGGCGCCGACGGTGCGCCAGTTCACATGTTTGCGAAGTCCGCGCGGACAGATCAGGAACGCGAGCGCGGCGATGACGATAATGCCGAACCCGCTCGTGAGGCGTTCCATCAGCATCGGGGAAGCTAATCAGCGCCGCGAGGAAAGTGCAAGGCGCAAAAAATCCGCGTTGACAGCGGAAGCGCGCGCGTCGAGTATGCGGCGTTGGCGTCGGATCCTCGTGACGCCACACGCACGAGCCTCATCCGGTCCAAGGGAACCCGGTGCGAATCCGGGACGGCCCCGCCACTGTGAGCGGCGACGAGCGCGGTATCGATGCCACTGGGCAGTTGCCTGGGAAGGCGCCGCGGTCGGGTGACCCGCCAAGTCAGGAGACCTGCCGGAGGAGGCGTCACGCAAACCTTCGGGAGGAAGGGCTTGTGACGCGAGAACGCACCGTTTCTCGTTTCGCCGAGGCGCCGCGCACCGCGCGCTTCTGCTCATCACCTCCCGGCCAACGCAGGAGGGATCGATGGGCTCCATCCGGCTCGGACTCGCTCGTTTTCTTGCAGCGCAGTTCTTAACGCTCTTCGCGGCAACTTCGGCGCTCGCCGCACCCGTTGAAGAGATCTACGTGTTGTGCGCGCCGTTCGGCGCGCCCGGCAGGCTTGGCCGCGTGACACCAGGCTCCGGCCAGGCGATGCCCGGCTTCATGACGATCGGCGCCACGCCCAACGAGATCGATATCGTCGGCCGCAAGGCGTACGTCGTCAGTTCGCAATCGAACGCGCTCCTCGTCGCCGATCTCACCTCGGGAACGCTCGTCGACGAAATCTCGCTCGCGCCGGAACAGAATCCGTGGAACGTGGAAGTGGTTCGGGATCGCGCGTACGTCTCGAATCTGTTGACGAACAGCGTGAGCGTGGTCGATCTGACCGTCGGCGCGGCGATGAAAACCATCGCAGTCGGAAAATCGCCCGAAGGGCTTCTCGTTGACGGAGGTCGTCTCTACGTCGCGAACTCGGGATTCGATTTCACGACGTTCAGCTATGACCCTGGAACGGTCTCCGTCATCGACCTCGGCATGGGCGTGGTGATCGACGTCGTCGAGACGGGGCTCAACCCGCAGGCGCTCGCACGTGATGCGAAGGGGCGCATCCACGTCGTCTGCACGGGGAATTACTTCGACGTGCCCGGCGAAGTCAACGTCATCGATCCTGCGTCGCACTCCGTCACGGGCGTGGTTCCTATCGGCGGTGCTCCCGGAACGATCACGATCGCCGAGGACGGGCGCGGCTACCTCGGTTCGTACTTCGACGGGGTCCTCGTGTACGACGCGGCGAGCGGCGTGCCGATTCGCGACGCCACGAATCCCGTCGATGTGGGCGGGCCCGGTGCTGGCGGTGTCCTGGGCGCTCGCGGCGGCGGCGCGTGGGTCGCGGTGTCGGACGCGTCGGATCTACTCGTTCGCCTAGACGCCGGGCTCGACATTGCCGCGGCGTACGCGCTCGACGACTCGCCTCTCTCGCTTGCGCGGTCGATCGCGTTCTCGCCGGCGCCGGGCTCGACGGCGTTCTCGAATGATGCACGCGGCGGAGAGGCGCTCTCCCTCGCTCAGTTGGGCTCGTCGCGCGGCACGCTTCGCGCGCGCATCGCGCTCGGCGCGCCGCAGCCGGACGTGCGGCTTGCGCTGTACGACGTCACGGGGCGCGCGTTGGCGACGCGCGACCTTGGCGCGCTCGCGACCGGTCCAACGGAGATCGCGTGGGAGTTCACGCGCGAAGCCGTTGCGTCGGGCCGCTATTTCCTGCGCGCGGCCGCGGGCGGCGGAAGCGCGACCCTGCCGGTGGTACTCGTCAGGTAGCGGCGTGCACGAGGCCGACATGATCGTGCGGGGCGCTCCGTCGATCGGTTCATCGCGGCGCGTGATGGCGGGGTTCCTCGCCGCGGCGCTCTTCGTGCTCGCCGCGCGTGCATCGGCAGCCACGAGCACGCCGGCGCCGGCCGACACGAGCGTAGCGATCGTTCTCGATCCCATCGATGTGCCTGGCCGCGGAAGCGCGTTCGACGCCGTTGTGGTTCCCTTCGCGCGCACGGAGCTCGCCGCTGACAGATTCGGGCCGGCCGCGGGCCGCGATGTCGCGGATCTTCTCTCCGGGATCGCGGGCGTTGCCGTGCGGCGAAGCGGAGCCCCCGGCTCGCCGAGTTTCCTCTCGCTGCGAGGCGCAAGCTCCGAGGGCGTGCTCATCCTGCTCGACGGCGAACGCGTCAACCGCGCGCAAGGCGGAGGCGTCGATCTCTCGCAGATCGCACTCTCCGGCATCGCGCGCGGGGAAGTGCTGCGCGGCGGCGCATCGGTGCTCTACGGCGCGAACGCCGTCGGCGGCGTCGTGAACCTGAGCCGCTATCCGGCGGTACTTCTCGGCGAATCGCGCGCCGCCCTCGAGTTCGGATCTCTCGGAATGATGGCGGCCTCGGCCGTTCACGCGCGGCGGTTCGCTTCCGGCTGGGCGCGGATTCTTCTGCGCGGCGCTCAGAGCGATGGCGATTTTCTCTATGAGGACCGTTCGCGGGGCACGAGCGAACTGCGCCTCAACGCCGGAACGAACTCGCGCCTCGCGGATCTTTTGTTCGAAGGTCGGTCGAGCATCGGCGTCGTGCGAGCATCGCTTCGCGCGTCTCGGAGTCACGGCGGTTCGCCCGGCGTGCTCGAGTTTCCGACGCCGGGTGCGCGAAGCGACGACACCGGCCTCGGGGGTCACTTCGAGCTTCGTCGCGGGGCCGCGCGCGCCGCGCTGGCGCTCTCGACATCGGACCGGCGGTATCGCGACGCCGCGTCGCCATTCGGCGCGGTGGACGCGCGCCACAAGACGCGCGCGGCGAGTGTTCGCCTCGATCGCAGATTCGGAGCGCGGCGCGGCGCAACCGACATCGGCGTCGAGATGCGCGGCGAGGAACTCGACAGCACGACCGATGGCGCGCGCACGCGTGAAACCGCGGCGCTCTTCGCGACGTTCGCGCGCGCGATTCCGCGCCGCATCACGGTGTCGGCGGGCGCGCGCGCCGACGCCCTCGGCGATTTCCGCCGCGTGGTGTCGTCGCGCGGCGGCGTCGTCTGGGACGCGGCGCCCTTCGCGGCGCGCGCGTCGCTCGGCACGAGCTTTCGCCCTCCGAGTTTCGACGATCTGTTTTGGCCCGCGACGGGATTGGCGATCGGCAATCCCGATCTTCGTCCCGAGCGCGGGGACGACTGGAATCTCGGCGTCGATTGGAACGCGGGCGCGCGCGCGGCGAACGCGCCGCGTCTGCGCGTTTCACTCGATCTCTTCGAGCAGCGCCTCCGCGATCTGATCCAATGGAACGCTGGGCCGGGCGGCGTTTGGCGCCCGACGAACGTGAGCCGCGCGGACGTTCGCGGCGCGGAGATCGCGCTCGCGTTCGGTGAGCCGGTCGCGCGCGCGCCGTACGGTATCGAGGCAAATGCCACCATCGTCTCCGCACGCGACCGTTCCGGCGATCCGAATACCGATGGCTACCACTTGCCCGGACGGCCGCGGCGCCTCGCTGCGCTCCGCGCGTGGCGCGCGCTTTCGTCGCGGATGGTGCTCGAGTCGTCGTGGCGCGCCGTCGGTGCGATACCGCGCACCGCGGCGAACACGAAGCGGATCGATGCGTACACAACGGGAAATGTCGCGCTCGTCGCGAGGCCGCGCGCGGACGTCTCTCTTCGCGGCGAGATCGAGAACGTGACGGCAGCGCGCTACGAGGACTATCACGGCTTTCCGCTTCCGGGGCGGCTTTATCGCGTCTCGCTCGAGTGGAGCCGGGCGCCGGAGGTGACACCATGATTTTCGGCTACCGCAATTCGTACCCGCGGTTCGGCGCCGGGGCGCTCGCAATCACCGCGTGCATGACGCTCGCCGCCGCCGTTCCGATTTGCGCGCGCGCTCAAGGTTGGGGGCCGGAGGAGCGCGTCACCACGAGTGTCACCGACTCCGAGACAGGTCTGTCGCGTTCGCCGATGGCGGCGGATTCGCGGGGGCGCGTTCACATCGTGTGGTGCGAGCAAGACGGCGCTGCGCTGAACTACCAGATCAACGCGCGAACGCGAGGTGTCGTGACCTGGGAGTCGTCGCAACGCGCCGTCGCCTACGCGCCCGCGTTTCCGGGCAGCTCGGGCGGCGCGAAGTATCCGGCGATCGTGGCGGATGCCGAAGACTCCGTCCATATCGCGTGGCACGACTACCGTGTCGGAGGCATTCAGAACGTCGAGATCTTCACGAAGTCGCGCGGCGCGGACGCGGGGTGGGACACGTCGGGCGCGGGTGAGCTTCGGCTCACGCGTTCGAATCACGCGGAGACGAACGGCGACAACAGCTACGTGCCGTCGCTCTACCAATCCGCGACCGGTGAAGTCGGCGCCGTTTGGTTCGACTTTCGTTTCGACAACGAGAACGCGGAGATCCTGTTCAAGGCGCGCGCGTGGGG
Source organism: bacterium (assembly GCA_046160485.1). Classification (GTDB taxonomy): domain Bacteria; phylum Orphanbacterota; class Orphanbacteria; order JBJXGV01; family JBJXGV01; genus JBJXGV01. The sequence continues at coordinate 60,022 of JBJXGV010000020.1, forward strand.
GGCGGGCGGCGGCGAGTGGGACACGACGGCGGGCGACGGGCCCGACATGAATCTCAGCCAGACGCCGGGGAACTCGACGTATCCGGCGGTGGCCGCGGCGCCGAGCGGGGCAGTGCACGTCGTATGGATGGAACAAGGCGCGGGTGTCGCGGTGCTGCATCGCGTGCGCGACGCCGTGACGAACGCATGGGGCGTCACCGAGACGGTTGTCAGCGGAAACGACGTCATCGGCTACCCGGCCGCGGCGGTCGACGCCGCGGGCGTGCTTCACGTGGTGTGGGTGGATGCGCGCGACGGGAGTCAGGCGATCTTCGCGCGCGCGCGCCTCGAGAGCGGAACGTGGGGGAGCGAGTCGCGCGTGAGCCCCGCGGGCGTGAACGCGCAGGAACCGGCGGTCGCCGCGTCTGTCGACGGCATGATCCACGTTGCGTGGCACGATACGCGCGTGTCGCTCCTCAATCGCGAGGTGTACCTGCAGAGCAAATCCGCGTCCGACTCATGGGATCCCAGCGGGGCGAGCGACTATCGCGTATCGAGCGCGAGCGCGCACTCGACGCGGCCGTCTCTCCTCGCCGATGCACTCGGCAACCTGCACGTGTTGTGGAAGGACCGCCGCGACGGCAATGCAGAGATCTACTACCGTGCCTGGCGGAACCCGGCGCTGACTGGTGTTCTGTGGCCGAGCGATGGCTGGGACGACGCGCTCGACGCGCTGGGCGGTGCGTCTGCGAATATCTCCGCGCCGATCGCCGCGCGCGTTTTCCCGAATCCGGTTCGCGACGGCGCGTTGGGCGCGATCGACATCGCGCGCGCGGGTCCGCTGTCGATTGCGCTCTACGACGTGGCGGGCCGCCGCGTGCGTGACGTTTGGTCTGGCGTCGCGAGCGCCGGAACGCGCTACGTGCCGATCGAGTTCGGCGGCACCGTGCGCGGCGCGCTTCCGCGCGGCGTTTATTTCTTGCGCGCCGAGTCGGCCGGTTGCGCGGCGTCGGCGCGCATCCTCTTCTTCCCCGAGGCGGGGCGGCGTTGAGCGCGAGTCGGTCCACGATCGCGATCTGCTGTCTCGCTGCGGCGCTCGCGCTTCGTTGCGCCGGAGATGATCCGGCGCCCTTCGTTCCGGTTCCGAACGCGGAGCCGGTGCTTCTTGCGGTCAACAGTCGCGGCGAAACGCTGTCACTCGTGCGCCTCGCGACGCACGACGTCACGCCGAATGCTCTTCCGCTCGGCGACGCGCCGAACGATATCGCGGTCGACGCGTCGGGCACGCTCGCAGCCGTCGTCAACTCGCTGAGCAACTCGCTCTGGTTCGTCGCTCTGACGGAGACCTTGCGCGTCGCCGGCGAGATCGATTTCGGGCGCGGCGCAAGCCCCTACGCCGTGGAATTCGATGGCGCCGGCGGCGCGTTCGTCTCGCTTCACCTGACGGGCGAGGTCGCGCGCGTGGATGTCGCGTCGCGATCGGTCGTCGCGACGACCGCTGTCGGCCGCACGCCCGAGGGCATTCTCATCGCGGGCGCATTCGCACTTGTCACGATTGCGAACTACACCGTCGACAACGGAAGCGTGGTTCGCTTCGGCCCGGGCGCGGTCGCGGTGCTCGACGCGGCGACGGGTGCGCTCCTGCGCACGGTCGCGGTCGGCGTCAATCCGCAGGCCGCCGCGCTCGCGCCCGACGGCCGCATCCACGTCGTCTGCACGGGGAATTACGGCAACGAATCGCCGCCGAGCGCGGGCATCGTTTATGTCCTCGACGCAGGCGCATCGAGCGTGGTCGACTCGCTCCCGCTCGGTGGCTCGCCGGCGGCAATCGCAATCACCGCGAGCGGCAAGGCATACGTTGCTGGAGACGCGGGCGGCTTGCTCGCCTACGACGCGCTCACGCTCGAGCCGATCGCCCCGCTCGGCGACCCGCTCATTCCGCTCGGCGGCTTCTTCGACCTCCTCCATGACGACGCGGCGCGACGGCTCTACCTCGCGAATTTCACCGAGGACCTGATCTTCGTGCTCGATTCCGAAGCGGACACGATCGTGACAGCGTACCCGGCGGGCGATGGGCCGGTTTCGATTGCGCTTCGGCGCTGAGGCGCGAAACAGAGTCCGGCGGGGACCGCGTCCCACCGTCGTCCGGGCGGGCGGGTAGCCACTCTGCCGCATCGGCTGGTCGCCGACCTCGCTCCGAGCCTCGGTGCTCAGAGCGCTCCACGGACCGGCCTATCCAACGACTCCTCGAGTGAAGATCTCGACATCCATCGATAGAAGCCGTGCTCTTCCCCGAGCGCGATCAGGCGAGTTGGCTGCGCGGCGTGACCGCGTTCCCGGTTCACAGACCGCGGGCATACGCGGAGGTCCGGACGAGATCCGACGGCCACATCTCGATCCGCATCCGCACCCGCAGTCCGTGGCCGCCGTCGATCAACTCCCGCTCCTCCTCGAACTCGAACGCTTTCGGGCCGTCCGGCGTTTTGAAGAGGCGGCGGCCGGTCGTTACGAGCCTTGCGCCATCCCACGCAGACGAACTCCACAGCTTCCCCGCCTCCGGATGCGTGCGCTCGTGCCGACCGCCGGTCAGATCGTATTCGAAACGTCCCGCGGGATCCGGCGACAGTACCTCGACGAAGAGTTGCGTCGCCGTCTGTGCGATGCGCACCGGCTCCTCGTAATTTCCGATCGAACCCTTTCCGCGCCATGCCTCGGTTTCTTGTGCGGTTAGGTGCCAAGAACCTGAGAAGTCGGGGAGCCCGCCGGTCGCAGTCGGGACGGTTGGCGGCGGCGCCGCCGTTTCCGGCGAGGAATCGCTCGCGACGCTCACGATGTTCGCGGCGCCGTCGCCTGCCGGAGGTCGCTCGGGGAGAACTCCCGCGAGCCAACGGACGATGTTGAGCACGAATTGCGGGTTGTCAGTGCCCGCGACGTTCATCCCGATTCTCTGTGGTTCGCGATCCGGCTCGCTGACGATCTCGGCGGTGAGCATGCCGGGTTCTCCGACCACGACGACGCGTCCCCGGCCCGCCACGAGCGCGACGGCAACGGAACGACCCGCTGCCGGAAGCGCCTGCCGCCGGATCTCCTCGACGTCTTCCGCAGCGGCTTGCGCCGCGGCCGGAAGGTCCAATGCGTCCGGCGACAGCAGCAGGAGCGGGGTCGATTCCCGCGGGCCCCGAAGCGACTGGCCGGTGAAGGCGATCACGCGCGCGATCGTCTCGGACGCTTCGCGGCCGTCCAGGATCGGATGATCGCCAAGCGTGCCGCTCTCGCGCGTGAAGTCCATGACGAAGGGACTCTCCTGTCCCGCCAGCATCAACGTGCGATCCAGGGTGTAGCCTCGCCCCATGTCCACGCCGAAGCGCTCCGCAAGGCACGCGGCGGCCTCGCCGAACGGCGTGTGACCGGCGATGAGGAGCAGACGACCGCCGGCCTCGACCCAGCCGTGCACGGCCTCGATCTCTTCGCGCGTGAACGCGGGGCGGCTCACCGTCGCGGCTGTGCCGACGCCGGGATCGTCGCCCATGGCGTTGGCGATCACGACGAGGTCGAAGCCGGATAGAAATGGCTGCGTGAAGGCCTCGGTTCCGGAGGCGAGGACGCAGCCGTCCTGTTCGAGAAGCTCGGCGAAGGGCCGGTAGCGACCCTCTAGCGTGTGGAAGTTGTGATGCACTTCGTCGAACATCACGCGCAACGGTTCTTCGGCGAAGGCCGGTCGCGCGACGGTCACATGAAAGGTCGAATCGGCGATCTGCTGAATGGACGCCGGCGACGGCGCCTCGGCTTGAGCGATCGCGAGCATCAGAACCACGCCTGGCAAGTTCATCTCGGGCTCCTCCCGTTGGATTGCGGCGGCCGTGTGTTCGGATAGGTGACTCGGTTCTCCGTTCCAACGGGATGCGTCGCTTCCGGGTTTCAGTTTCCCGTTCCTCTCGCTCCGTTCCGCCGCGGCCCGGACGGCTCGGTGGGGTCGGATGAACCGCGCGATCGCGCCCGCCCGGGGAGGAGGAAGCCAGACCGGATTGCCTTCGATCGGGTGGCGGGGGCCGCCTTACACGTGCTCGATTGCCGCGGCGTGCGATCGCGCGTGGCAATCGCGGCCTCGCCGTCCTAGACTCTGCGCGTGATCCAGTTCGGCCCCGAAATCTGCCACGACTTCACCGTCGCGTCGAAGAAGGAGTGGCTCGAGACGAACGGCATCGGAGGATACGCCTCTTCGACGCTCGTGCTGACGAACACGCGCCGCTACCATGGGCTCCTTGTCGTCGCGCGAACCCCTCCCTGCGGGCGTGCGGTGCTTCTCTCGAAGCTCGACGAAAGCCTGATCCTGCGCGGCGGCCGCTACGACCTCCACACGAACCAGTACCCCGACATCGTCTATCCCCACGGCCATCAGTATCTCGAGAGTCTTCGCCTCGATCCGTTCCCGGTCTGGACCTACCGCGTGCCGGGAGGGCTGCTCGAGAAGAGCCTCTTCCTCGTGCATGGAGAGCACACGCTCGTCGTGATCTATCGCCTCTCCGGAGAAACATCGGCGCTCCTCGAGGTGCGCCCGCTCTTCGCGTACCGCGCGTTCCACGACCTCGCGCACGAGAACGAGAGTCTCAACCGCGTTCCGAACGACGCGGGGTCCACGCTTTCGGTGACTCCGTTCGCGGGAATGCCGCCGGTTTCGATCTCGCACGGCGGCACGTTTCGATCCGAAGGCTATTGGTACAAGAACTTCGAGTACGTCGAAGAGGCGTATCGCGGCTATTCGTTTCGCGAAGATCTCTACGCGTACGGTTCGTGGACGCGAACGCTGGAACCGGGTAAGGAGATCGCGCTCGTGGTGTCGACGGCGGACGCCGCGTCGATGGACGCGTTCCTCCTGCGCGACCGGGAGAGGGCGCGGCGGCACGCACTCGTGCCTGGGGCCGATGACGCGGACGGCGCGACCGATCGCGCGGGCGCGCTGCGCATCGCCGCCGACCAATTCCTCGTGCGCCGGCAGGATCATCTCGCTTCCGTCATCGCGGGGTATCCGTGGTACGCCGAGGGCGCGCGCGACGCGGCGATAGCGCTTCCGGGCCTCACGCTGACGACCGAACGGTTCCCGGAGGCACGCGACATCATTCGCGGCCTCTTGCTCCACCTCGAGGCCGGATTCCTTCCGGCGTCGTTCCCGGAGGAGGGCGCCGCGAGCGGCGCGCGGCCGCCTTCCGTGGACACGGCGCTTTGGCTCCTCGTCGCGGTCCACGAATACCTGCGAGCGACGTCGGATCGCGCGTTCGTCAAGGACGAGGTCGCCGCGCCGCTGCTCAACGCGATCGCGCTCATTCGCGAGGGCGGAGCGCGCGGGGTTCGGTGCGACGCCGACGGCTTGCTCGTCGTCGAGCCGTGCGGTGCGCCGATGACATGGATGAACGGGAAGGTCGGCGATTGGCTTGCCACGGAGCGCGCGGGGAAGTCGGTCGAAGTGTGCGCGCTTTGGGTGAACGCGCTTGCGATCGGCGCCGAGTTGGCCGAAATCCTCGGCCGGCACGATGAAGAGGAATCGCTGGTCACCGCGGGCGCGCATGCGCGCGACGGATTCGAGAATGCCTTCTGGAATCCTGCCGCGGGGTATCTCCGCGACACCGTGCGAGAGGGTGTCGACGACACTGCGCTCCGCCCGAATCAGGTGATTGCGCTCGGGTTGCCGCACGCGGTACTCGGTGAGGCGGAGTCTCGCCGCGCGCTCTCGGTTGTTCGCGAGAAGCTCTGGACGCCTTACGGACTGCGCTCGCTCGCGCCCGAGGACGCGCTCTACCGCGGAAAGTACATCGGCGACGCGTGGCTCCGCGAGAAGGCGTATCACCAGGGGAGTGTCTGGCCGTGGCTTCTCGGATCGTACGTGCGGGCGTGGCTGCGGGTCGATGGCCGCGTCGCGATTCCGCATCTTCGGTCGAGCCTCGAGTTTCTCGAGGCGCACTTGCTCGACGGCGGTGTCGGGTCGATCTCGGAACTCTTCGACGGGGATGAGCCGCACGCTGCGCGCGGCGCGTTCTCGTCGGCCGCCGCGGTTGCGGAGTGCCTTCGCGCGAGCGCGGATCTAGCGGCGATGGAGGAGTCGCCGGCGCGTTAGTCGGCGGCGGACGCGCGCGCATCGCTCGCGGCGCGCGCTGCCTGCGCGCGTGCGCGAATCGAAGCCAGCGGTACGTGAATCGGCTCCGAGAACCCCATCGGCTCCGCGATCGTCCCGCTCGATGCACCATGCCCGTTGCCGCCGGAAGCCATCGCCCCGGGCGCCGCGAGCGGCGTGCCATTCGTGCGCGCGCTTTTTCCGCCGAGCGCCGCGCCCAAGCGTCCGTACTTGATGCGCAGCCACTCCGCGAAAACCTTCGGCATCATCGACGGCGTGAAGAGAACGCTCATCGTCATGAAGCACTCGTACGAGCAGTAGCACTTCGTCTCACGGATCATCTTTCGCACCGACTCCGTCCGCTCCGAGTGCCAAATCTTCCGGAAGTCGTAGTCGACTTCTTTTAGGTTGCCGAGCTTTTCATCGAGCAGTTCGCACGGATAGACGTCGCCGTTGCCATAGATGATCCCGCCGAGTTCGGCGGCGTAGCAGGGGAGCTGATAGCTATCCTCCTGCACGAGGCGCGCGATCGTGTCCTGCCTAATGTTCTTCATCGCGTTGATGAAATCGCTGAACGGGTACGAGTGATAACCCTTCAGTTGGTTCGTCTCGACCTCGTTCCGCAAGAAGCCGTTCCACTTGATGTAATTCTCCGTCTTGATGTCGCGCGCATGCGACGAGCGTGCGCCCGTGCGCGTGATGATGTTGTTCACGTTGTCGATGCCGTAGTGATCTTTGAGATAGCGATAGATGTCGATGACCTTGTCCTGATTCCAGACCGACATCGTCGTCGCGATGTTCGCGTTGAAGTTGGGGTATTCCTTCTCGAGCTTCTTGAGTTCGGAATAGGTCCACATCGCTTTCTCGAAAAGGCCCGGGAGCGCGCGCAGGCGATCGTGTTCCTCCTCGATGCCGTCGATCGAAACGTCGATCGCGATGTCGACGCCGGGATTGTCGCGCAGCATGCGGCGCGCGCCGTCGATCGCCTTCGTCGTCATGCTGCCGTTCGTCGGCATTCCGACGTTCGCAACGTGGTTGTTCTTGCAGAAGATGTTGACGATCTCCGGAATGTCGTCGCGGAGGAACGGCTCGCCGCCGGTCGGAAGCAGGAAAAGGATGTCGCCCATGCTGCGCGAGATCTTTTCGTATTCGTCGACCGTCATTTCCTGGCCGTCGGGCTGACCGACGCCGAGCAGGCAGTGTCCGCAGTGCGCGTTGCAAACGTCCGACACAAAGACGACGAGGTAGATCGGGTCGGTGCCGCGCTTATGGAAGATCTTCGGCGCGTGCTGCAGGTAGCGAAGGAAAGCCATCGATCTCCCGGTGCCGAGCGGTTTGGGTGCGTCTTAGTGGCGGGCGGGCTGTAAGACGCGGCCATTATAGGCCGCGCGCTTGCGCCGCGTCAAGGTGACTCCCGTGTTTTCAATAAGTTGTGGGCTCGCATGGACGCGCGTCGAGAGGTTCTGCCTCGCCGCGGGCCGGTCGTGCTAGTCTGGCCGCATGCACACCGGTGAGTCACCTCGCGGGCGCATCGCCGACAAACACGAGGCGTACCGCGCCGCCGCGGCCGAGGTCGCGGCGCTGGTCGACGGCGAGCCCGACCTCGTCGCGAACCTCGCGAACGCCGTCGCGGTGTTGCGCGATCGCCTCGGTTTCTTCTGGGTCGGCACCTACCGCCTCGACGCGTCGGAACTCGTCCTCGGCCCGTTCCAGGGGACGCCCGCGTGCACGCGCATCGCGGTCGGGCGCGGCGTGTGCGGTGCTGCGATCTCGCGCGACGCGTCGATCGTCGTGCCCGACGTCGAAGCATTTCCCGGGCACATCGCGTGTGATTCGCGCTCGCGATCCGAGGTGGTCGTGGTGCTTCGCGACCGCGCGGGCCGTGCGCGCGGCGTGCTCGACGTCGACTCCGACGAACTCGCGAGCTTCGATGATGTCGATCGCGCGGGCCTTGAATCGGTCGCCGCCGCGCTGATCTCGGCCTGGCCGGATCCCGCCTAGCACCGCGTTCCGCGCCCGTCCGGTTTCCTCCGCGAGCCGCAGAGGCGGCCAGCAAAGGGCCGGCTCGGATCGTCTAGGAACGTGTGGCGCGTCGCTCCAGTATGAAGTGAGTGCCGCGCTCCGCGAAGACGCGCACGCCGCGGAGCTGCGAGCGCCGCACGAGCCGCTCGGCCTCGTCGAGCGAGAGCGCTGTGCGCGCGGCGGCCGCAAGCGCGGCGCGCTCGGCCGTCGCAACCCCAGGCGCAAAGCGCGCGAGGTAAGGCCACGGCGCAAGAAGCGACGATCGCAGGACGTCGCGCACCAGGATCGCGCCGTCGGGCCGCGCGACCCGGCTGATTTCGTTGAGCGCGGGAAGCGTCGCGCTCAGGTCGTGGAGGAGCGCGTCGCTCATGACGAGGTCGAACATCGCGGAGCGGAGCGGAAGGCGTTTCGGATCGGCAAGGATGAAGCGGACGCGGTCGCTGACGCGCGCTGCGTCCGCTGAGCGGCGCGCCGCGGCGATTGCGCTTGCCGACGCGTCGACACCGATGATCGCGAGCGTGGGCGCGCCCGCGGCGAGCGCGATGGCGCGGCGTCCATCGCGGCAGCCGGCGTCGAGCACCTTGCCGGCCTCGATTCCGAGCGTGAGCGCGCGCTCGATGAAATAGGCCTCGCCGCGGGAAAGTGCAGTATTCGTGAGCATCACGCGCCGACTCTAGCACGCGCGGATCGACGCGCCCGCAATCGCCTCGCGCGAGGGCTCGGCGCGCGGGCGCGGAGAGGATTGCGCGTCTTCGCGAGATTCGATTAGAGTGCGCGCGATCCCATCATCGCCCCTGCGCGCAAGGCGCGGGGCCGGAACGCGACCACGGAAGGAAGCCGCACATCAAGTCCCCGTCGAAAGAACCGCACTCGATTCGCGCGATGTTCGGGTCGATAAGCGGGCGTTACGATTTGCTCAACCGTGTACTAAGCGGCGGGTGGGATCGCTCATGGCGCCGCCGCGCCGTCGCCGCGGTTGCGGAAGCGGCGCCGGCCCGCGTCATCGACATCGGAACCGGGACCGCGGATCTGGCTCTCGACCTCTTGCGGGTGAGCGGATTTCGCGGAAGCGTGGTGGGCGTCGATTTCGCGGGGCCGATGCTCGTCCGCGCGGCGGGGAAGTCGCTGGGCCAGCCGCGAGTCCATCTCGCGCAGTGCGACGCGCTCGCGCTCCCATTTCGGGATGCGGCGTTCGACGCGGCGATGGCCGCGTTCTCCGTTCGTAACTTTGCGGATCTCGATCGGGGGCTCTTCGAATGCAGACGCGTAATCAGGCGAGGAGGCACCCTCGTGATTCTGGAGTTTTTTCGTCCGGAACGGCTCCCGTTTCCGCTGCGCCTCTACTCGCGGTGGTTCGTGCCGGCGATCGGTCGCGTCGTGTCGGGGCACGCGACCGCGTACTCGTATTTACCCGACTCGCAAGAGTCATTCGTATCGATTGCTTCCGCGACCGAGACACTTCTTCGGAATGGATTCGCCGTGCGTCGCGTCGATCGCCTATTCCCGGGAGTGGCGCATTTGCTCGTTCTCGATCGGCTCTAACTCAGGCCCTCGCGGAAGGGATGCGTCACGCGCGCGGCGAAAGCGCGTGTTGATCGCGCGCAAGCGGGCATGGTACATTGCACCACTGTCCCTAACTCATCGAATCTGGATTCATCGTTAGCTTACGAGGCGTCACCTCCCGCGACGCGAAGGAGAGCGGAATATGCCAGTCAAGAAAGAAGGCACTCTGATCGACTCGACCATTGATCGTTCGCGAATCGCCCTATCGAGAGTCGGTGCGGCGCTCGTCGCGTGCCTCGCGCTGTCGCTTGCAGCCGGCTGCGGCGACGACGATGAGGGCCCCATCGATCCCGGCCCGGATCTCAACGCCGCCGGCGTTATCACGACCTGGGCTGGCGACGGCCAAGCCGGGTTCGACGGCGATGGAAACACCCTCCTGGGCTCGAGCTTCTACTGGCCCTCGGATCTTCTCTTTACGAGCGACGACGAAGTCTACATCCTCGACTGGAACAACCACCGTGTCCGTCACGTGACCGCGGACGGCCGCCTCGAAACCGCGATCGGCGACTTCGTCGGCGACGGCCCTCCGGATCAGTCCGATTTGACGCCGGCGGGCGCGCCTGGTACGACCGTGAGTCTTAATCACCCGACCGACCTCTCGGAGCTCGCCGACGGCCGCCTTCTCGTGACGGCGTGGCACAATCACAAACTGCGCACCTACGATCCACTCACGGGGCTTGTCCACGTCTTCAGTGGGAACACGCCCGGGTTCGTCGACGGCGTCGCGGCGAAGGACGGGCGATTCAATCAACCGCCGTCGTCCGTGGTCGCGGCGGACGGGACGATCTTCACGCTCGACCAGCGCAACCAGCGCATCCGCATGATCGGAACCGATGGGATGATCAGCACGGTCGTGGGAACGGGCGTGAGAGGCTACAACGGGGACGGGATCGCCCCGCTCGAGGCGCAGATCAACCAGCCGTTCGGGTCGAATCCGACCCCGGGCGGCGGTGTCGCTCTCGACGCGCAGGAGCGCCTCTATTTCTCCGACCTCTTGAACTCGCGCGTTCGACGCGTAAACTTCCAGCTCAATATCATCGAGACGGTTGCCGGCAACGGAACCGCGGGCTACTCGGGCGACGGGGGCCAGGCGACGGCCGCGCAAATCAAGAGCCCGCGCGATCTCGAGATCAAAGACGGCGTGCTCTACATCGCGGAAGAGGGTAACCACGTCATCCGCGCAGTCGATCTGACGACCGGTGTCATCTCGACGTTCGCCGGCACCGGGGTCGCGGGTTTCTCGGGCGACCGCGGCCAGGCGACTCTTGCGCAGCTCTACGCGCCGACCGGGATCGCGTTCGACTCGGCGGGCGATATGTACGTGGCCGATTCCCAAAACAACCGAATCCGTAAGATCAATCTCTAGTCACCGAGGAGACGATACGATGCATCGCTTTTTGACTCTTACGACGCGGATCGGGGCGGCGCTTCTCGTCGCGATCGCGCTTGGCTCGTGCGGCGACGACGATTCCAATCCCATTGTGCCCGACGGTCCCGAACCGAAGGCGCCGGCGAATCTCGCCTTCACGAACGTGACGCACTGCGAAGCGACGATCTCGTGGAGTGACCAGGCGACGAATGAAACCGGGTATAAGATCTACCGGCGTGCTGCGAGCGAGGCGACGGAGTCGATCATCTTCATAATCGCCTCGGACACGACGAACTCCGCGAGCGCAGCGACGTATCGCGATATCGGGCTCTCGGGCTCGACCGCCTACACGTACCGAATCGAGAGCTACAACGCGGATGGCGCTCGGTCGGCGTCCGTCATGACGACGACGCTTGCGGCGCCGAACGACTACAGCTGCATTTCGCGATTCTTCGGAATTGGCGCATCGTATCTCGGCGAGGACGGGTTGCCGCCGCTCATGACGGCGCTGTCGCTTCCGATGGACATCGCGTTCGCGCCGGACGGCCGGCCGATCATCCTCGACTGGAACAACCATCGGCTCCGTTCCGTCGAGAACGGTCTCTCCGAGACGATTCTCGGCACGGGGTACCTCGGCGATGGCTCGGGCTCCGACCCTGCGCTGGTCGCGCTCAACCATCCGACCAATGTTTCGTTCGACGGCGAGGGCCGGATCCTCGTTTCCGCGTGGCACAACTCCAAGATCATGCGGCTCGATCTCGAAGCGAACCTCGTCGAAACGATTTGCGGCGACGGCAGCCGTTCGTTTGATGGCGATGGCGGCCCCGCTCTGATCGCGAAGCTTGATCTTCCCGTCTCTACCGCGGCCGATGCGTCGGGCAACATCTACATTCTCGATCAGGCTAACCAGTGCGTGCGTAAGATCGACGGCGTCACGCAAGCGATCTCGACGGTCGTCGGCGTTCCGAAGACCGCGGGATTCGGCGGCGACGGCGGACCGGGCGCGCTCGCGCTCCTGAGTCTTCCGCGCGGCCAGATGGGAACTCCGAACGCGCGCATGATCATGGCGGCCGACGGCAGTCTGCTCATCGTCGACAGCATCAATCAGCGCATTCGTCGTTGGGATCCCGTTGCGGACATCATCACGACCGTGGCAGGAACGGGAGCCAAGGGTTACAGCGGCGACAACGGGGCCGCGACGAGCGCCACGCTTCGCGATCCGGCTGACATCGCGGTCGACAGTGCCGGAAATCTCTACATTGCGGACACCGGCAATCACTGCATCCGCAAGGTCGATGCGACTGGAACGATCACGACGTTCGCGGGCCAGGGCGGTCTCTCCGGAAGCACCGGGGACGGCGGCTCGCCGCTCCAGGCGAAGCTCAATCGCCCGTACGGCGTCGCCGTCGATGCGGACGACAACGTCTACATCGCAGATGCGATCAACAACACGATCCGCGTCATCCGCAAGTGAGGGTTCGCCCGATGCGCGGCCGCGAGCAGTACGCTCGCGGCCGCACTCTTTCACGTCGCTTCCTGCTCGCGTTGCTCTGCCTGTGCGCCGCACTCGCCGCGATCTCCTGCGGGGGCGATTCCAATCCCACGCCACCCGATCCAGAACCCGCTGATCCGTTCTTCCCCGCGAATTTCGAGCAGTCGTATACGCTCGTCCGCGATTGTCGATTCAGTACGGATCACAATCTGACGAAGGTCCGCGTCTACGTCGATTCGATCGGAGCGGCGAGCTACCTCGCCGGCACATATCCTCTCCCGGTCGGGACGATCGCGGTCAAAGTGCTCACCGACGGCCAGGCTGACGACTGCGCCGGTGCTACCGAAGAGTTCGTCGCGATGCGCAAGGGAGTTCCCGGCACGGCCCCGACGTACGGAGACTGGGAGTGGCAGGCGGTGAATCCTGACCGCTCGGTGCGTCTCTCCGGGCAACTCTTCGATCAGTGCGTCGCCTGCCACGCAAGCTGCACGTTCGGTCGCGACTTCATGTGCACCGACGAATCCCCGGGGAATCGATAATTCAGCACACGCGAGGAGCGCGATGACGCCGGCCGATTCGCGAAGCACGACGCCGGCCGCGATCGCGAATCAGCCTGACGGTTCCGGTCTACGCATAGTTTGGCGTGACGCCCACGAGTCGATCATCCCGCTGCTCGATTTGCGACGCGCGTGTCCGTGCGCGACGTGCGGCCACGAGAAGCAGGGGAGCGCCGCATCCAGCACCGCGAACGCGACGGCGGACGATCGCGCGACTACCGCATTGCCGAAACCTTCCGCGCTCCGCATGGTCAGCGGCCCCGCGATCTCCGATCTCGCGCTCTCCAGAATCGCCGGCGTAGGTCGCTACGCCGTGCAATGTTTCTGGGCGGACGGCCACGACACTGGGATCTACTCGTTCGAGTTACTGCGTTCGCTGTGCCCTTGTGATTCGTGTCGTCCGGAGAAAAACAAGAACCCCGAGGAGTGATCCTCGGGGTTCATCCGTGCCCACGCGGTCCCGATTTTGGAGGAAATGGGACCGATCTCTTGCCGGAGGTCGGACTCGAACCGACACGGAGTCACCTCCGGGGGATTTTGAGTCCCCTGCGTCTACCAGTTTCACCACTCCGGCGTGGGTAGATGGGAAGTAGTGCAGGCGCATGATAGAAATGCCTCCGAGGGCTGTCAAGGAACAATTCCCCTGGAATCGAGCTTCGGCGCGAGAAAAATAGCAGATGCGCACGAGAGGGAGACCCGAGCCGGACTGGACCACGCCTTCTTCGCGCGAAAGCTGTTTTCCGGCGCGCTCGCCCTGTTTCTAAGTCCTTCTATTGTTTCGCTTAGAACAAAATTGCCGCTTGACTCGTTCGAACGGCCCGGCATAGACTCCCCCCGCCGCAATGAAGATGGCGGGGCTGTAGCTCAGTTGGGAGAGTGCTTGACTGGCAGTCAAGAGGTCACGGGTTCGAACCCCGTCAGCTCCACCATCTTCCGTGCAGAATGAGACGCAGGCCTGCAAGGTGAGAACGCGCGATTGACGCGCGCGTCGCGTCTCCAGTAAACTGCACCCGTTCAACGGCTCCCCTTAAGTCACGCACGTGTGGGGGATCCTTCCCACGCCCCGGCCGTACGGACACATCGCTCATATCTTTCGGCGCTGTAACGTATCGGCCACGATGAGTCGCGGCGAGGTTTCACGAGCGGCGCGCAATTTTGCCCTCTCGATCCTCGTCGCCGCCTCGACGGTGCTCCGTCAGGTCACCGGTGTGCACGAGCGGGCAGGGGGACGATCTCTTGATTCGAAAAGAGTTCGCGCAGCGACTTCACGTTTTTCGTGAGGACCCTTGTGACGCGTCGGCCGAACACCCCTGGCACAAGCATTGCGATCGAGGCTCATGGAATCGGAATTCTCGTTCCCTGTCTTGCTCGTGTTTGCTTGGGTCGTGGGCTGATCTCTTTGCCATTGCAGACGAGTTTCACGCTCCTGTGCACGCGGCTATGATGGGGAACTTTCTTTTTCATCGCGATCACGGATGGCGGCGGTGGGTGAATATGCGCCTCGCTCTAGTGATCCTCATTCTCGCAGCCGCGCTCTTCGCGAGCGCACCAGCGGTTCGTGCGGCCGACGAGGCGCCGCTCGCCGCGTTTGTCGTCCCCCCACAGCACATCGATATCGAGGCGTGGGAGCGCGACGCACGCAGTGCCGGCATTCGCTTCCTCGTGATCCATCGACCCGACGCGTTCATCGTCGCGGCCGACCCCGAGGCGATCGCGCATCTCCGCGCGAGTGGGGCGACGGTTCACTCGGGCGAACTCGCGAACTCTCTCATCAGTTCCCTCTCGGAAACGGGGCGCCTCGGCGCCCGTGCGTGGAACTCTCGTCTCTCGGACGAAACGTTGACGCACGCGATTCCGGGTGCCCTCCCCGGGCAAAACGCCGCTGACGGTCTGATGCCTCCCATCGATGGCCGTGCCGCCAAGATCGACCGGGCACCCATCGGCGCGAACGCGCCGTACGGCGCTGGGTTCTACGACACGAGTGAGTTCATGATGGGGAGCGTCGCAGTGGGCGTCATTCTTCCCGAGAGCGACGGCAGTATTCAGCTCAACCGCGAGAACTGGACGACATCGGAGATCGACGAGGTCATCGCCGGCATTCAAGGGGCACTCACGTACTGGGCGACGCGCGACGCTCGCGCGAACCTCACCTTCGAAATGGTCGTCTACGATTCGATCGCGACTGGCTACGAACCGATCCGGAATGGCACGTGGAGCTCCGGGCAACAGGCCTTGTGGATTACGGAGTGCATGGACTCGCTCGGATTTACGACGGGCACCATTTTCGAGCGGACGCGCGCGTTCGACAACGCGCTCCGCGACAGCCTCGGCACGAACTGGGGCATCACGATGTTCGTCGTCGATTCTTCCGAGGATATCGATGGGCGTTTCGCCGACGGCACGTACGCGTACGCTTATATCGGCGGGCCATTTCTCGTGATGACGTACGACAACTGGACGTGGGGGATCGGCAACATGGATGCGGTTGCCGCGCACGAGGTTGCTCACCAGTTCTACGCGCTCGACGAATACTTCGGGGCGTGCGATGAGCAGTGCGGCTACCTCGGCGTCGAAAACCAGAACGAGATCAATGGCTGCGCTTTGAATCATCTCTGTCTGATGCGCGCCGAAATCGGCCCTGCGTTCGACGCGGACTCGATCTGCGTGTACACGCGCGGACACATCGGTTGGGTCGACACGGACGGTGATTCGATCTTCGATATTCTCGACACGCATCCCGAGACCGTTCTCGATGCGATACCCGACACGACGGCCACATCGACTCCGACAATTACCGGCAGCGCGAGCGTCGGGCCGATCACGAACGTGAACCCGCGCGGGCTGGGCAATGACATCACGCTCGCCTTCATCGCGGGAGTCGAGTATCGCGTGGACGCAGGCGCGTGGCAGCTCGCTTCACCGTCGGACGGTGTTTGGGACGAGGCGAGCGAGGCTTTCACGTTCACGACGGTGCCGCTCTCGGAAACGCCGCACACGGTGGAGGCGCGCGCATTCACGAGCGTCGGCAGTCTCGACGCGACGAGTGCGTCCGATACCTTCACCGTTCCCGATATGACCGCGCCGGACGCGGTGACGCAGTTTTTCGCGACGGCACTCGACACGACCGTCCTCTTGCGGTGGACGAACCCGCCGACCGGCGATTTTCAGGCGACTCGCGTGCGGTATCGAACCGACGCGTTTCCGACGAACGCATCGGATGGAATTCTGCTCGGAGAATTGCCGAACGCGGCGGGGAGCGTCGATTCTCTTCTCCATTCGGGCGTGATCCCCGATACGGCTTACTACTACGCTGCATTCGCGCTGGACGAGGTTCCGAACGCCGCGCCGGCCGCGACGGTGCTCGCGCTTCCGCTTGCGCCGCGGCCGCCCGCGACCGTTTATTCACCCGCGCCCGGAGCGCTCTACGTTTCCACGACTCCCACGCTGATTTGGAGTCCATCCGCGATCGCGCCTCCGGACACGATCGTCGCGTACTGGGTTCAGGTTGCCGCTACCGGTGACTTCACCTCGCCCATCGTCGATTCAGAGGTCGTCGTCGGAGTTCCCGCGGACACGCTGTGGACCGTGACGACGCCCCTCGCCGAAGGGACGACGTATTTCGTTCGAATTCGCGCGAAGGACCAATCGAGCGGCACCTACGGATACTTCTCCGAGTCCACATCCTTCTCCACGGAACTGCCGGTCGATTCCGTGATGTGGCGCGACGGGGCGATATCTCTCTGGACGAATTTCGTCAGTGGCGACACTCTCGGCGAGTCCGTCGACGCGCAGATCGAGATCGGTGTGACGCCAGCGGACGTCTTGGGTCTCGGCGGGCACGCATCGCGCGTGATTTTCTCGACGGACGCCGGCGCTTCGTGGGATTCCGTCTCGCTCGCGTGGGATCACGCGGACGCCGACACAGGCTACTTCCGCGGCGTGCTTCTACTCGGGACGCATTTCCCGCCGCACGGAACGGTCCAGTTCAACGTCGAAGCGTGGGACCCGACGACAATTTCGATGCCTCGCACGACCGGCGCTTCGTACCAGTTCACCGCGGGCGCGAATCCGCTCGCCGCGCTCCACATTCCGGCAGCGATCGGCTCCGGGCAGGCCACGATGCGCGATCCGTTCATCGGGAACTTCCTCGACACGCTGTATCGTTTCGACGTGTCGGCGCCGAGCACCGAAATCGCCGGCGCCGTTCTTCGGTTGCGCCACGCCTCAGGAGGCGCATTCACGGAGTTTCCGACGTCGCTCGTGGATGAGATCGAGGGAGTCGCGTACTACCGAGCGAGCATCGACACGCTCTTCGCGACGGACGACTCGCTCGAGTACTACTTCTGCGCGTGGGGATCCGAATCGTTCGACACGACCTACATCGCGGGGTCCGACACCGCATTCATTGCGACAACGGATGTCGCGGTCGCCGAAGCGGCGCCGTTTCGCATGTACGTCGGAACGATCACGTCGGTGGACGCGGGGACGCAAGTATTCGGCGACGCATTCCTCGGGCGCAATTTTCCGAATCCGTTCAATCCGCGGACGCAGGTTCCGTTCGAGCTGAGCGCCGGAACGCCGGTACATGCTCGGTTGAGCGTGTACGACGTGTCGGGCCGACTCGTCCGCGTTCTCGCCGACGGGGTTTTCGCCGCGGGGCCGCACGCGGCGCTCTGGGACGGCGAGGATCACGCGGGTCGCGCCGTACCGAGCGGGACCTACCTCTACGTCCTCTCCACGCGCTCCCAGAACGCGACGCGCCGGATGACGCTGATCCGATAGTCGCGCGCCCCGCGCAAGCTCCCCGCGCGCTGCGTTGACGCCCTCTCGAATCTTCTGTTAGATTGGCCCGCATCAGCGACTCCGCCGTGCACGCGTGGCGCGAGTTCATCCATCATCGACATGGGAGACGCAGCAGATGCCGTCCGATCCATCGGCAGGGAGGTTCGACGACATGGGTGAGGCCCTCGGACTCATCGAGACTCGGGGATTCGTCGGAATGGTCGAGGCGTCTGACGCCATGGTTAAAGCGGCGAAGGTACGGCTCGTTCATTACGAGAAAGTCGGCGGCGGCTATGTGACCGCGATCGTTCGCGGCGACGTTGCGGCGGTGAAGGCGGCGACCGAGGCTGGCAGCGCCGCGGCGAGCCGCGTCGGCGAGTTGGTTTCCGTTCACGTCATTCCGCGCCCGCATCCCAACATCGAAGAGGTCCTCCCGATCGGTAAGTCCGTCGAGTCTAGGAAGTAGCGTTTCGTGGTCCTCGGCCGGATCGCCGGAACGGTCGTCGCGACTCGCAAAGAGGACCGCCTTAGCGGTCTGAAACTTCTCGTCGTCGAGGTTCTGAAGATCGATCGCACCCCGTCGGGCGCGTTCGTCGTCGCCGCGGACGCCGTCGGCGCGGGCGCAGGGGAAGTCGTGCTCCTCGCGCAGGGAAGCTCGGCGCGACTCACCGACACAACAAAGGACAAGCCTGTCGACGCGGTCGTAATGGCGATCGTCGACGCGATTGACCTCGATAGCGACGCGCGTCGATCGAAGGGAGCGTCGTAGCCGCGTGCGGAACATCGATGATCGTCAGATTGCGGCTATCGTCGAGCGCGTGGTGAGCCGTCTGTCGGACGCTGGTAGCTCGGCCGCGGGGCCTTCGACCGGCGTGGCGCGCCCGCACGAAGTTCGCCCGGCGGACTCCACGGTTCGCCGCGACGAAGCCGCGGGGCCCGCCGCGCAGGGTGCGGGGGTTTTCCATACTGTCGATGAGGCCGCCGAAGCCGCGGAGTCGGCGTTCCACGAATTCCAGCGCGTCAAGCTCGAGGATCGCCGCGCGATCATCGACGCGATGCGCAAGGCCGCCATCGATGCCGCACCGCTCCTCGCGAAGATGGCGGTCGAAGAGACCGGCCTCGGCCGCGTCGAAGACAAGATCCGAAAGAACATTCTCGTCGCGACGAAAACGCCCGGGCCGGAGGATCTGCGTCCCGAGGCGATCACGGGCGATCACGGCATGACGCTCGTCGAGTGGGCGCCGTGGGGGGTGCTCCTTTCGGTGACGCCGTCGACGAATCCGACCGAGACCGTCATCAACAACGGGATCAGCATGGTCTCGGCGGGGAACTCAGTCGTTTTCAATCCGCATCCCGGCGCGAAGCGCGTCACGCTTTCGGCGATCTCGCGGCTCAACGAGGCGATTCACGCCGCTGGCGGCCCGAGGGCACTCCTGACGACGGTTGCCGAGCCGACGATCGAGACCGCGCAAGCGCTCATGCGCCACAAGAAGACCCGGCTACTTGTCGTGACGGGCGGCACGCCCGTCGTGCGCGAGGCGATGGCGTCCGGAAAGCGCACGATCGGCGCGGGGCCCGGGAATCCGCCGGCAGTCGTCGACGAAACCGCCGACATCGCGAAGGCCGCGAAAGACATCCTCGCCGGCGCCTCGCTCGACAACAACATCGTTTGCTCCGACGAAAAGGAAATCATCGCGGTCGATGCGATCGCGTCGAAACTGCGCGACGAAATGGCGGCGCTCGGCGTCTACATTCTCTCCGCGCTCGAAGTCACGAAGCTGCGGAAGATCCTTCTGCTCGAGGAGCGCGGCGCGCGCCGGCATGCCGTCGTGAACAAGGCGTTCATCGGCAAGAACGCGCGCGTGATTCTCGCGGAGATCGGCGTGCGCGTCGGCGACGACGTGCGGCTCTGCCTCGCGGAGACCGAAATCGATCATCCGTTCGTTTGGAGCGAACTTCTTATGCCCGTGATCCCGATGGTCCGCGTAAAGACCGCGGACGAGGCGATCGATCTGGCGAAGGAGGTCGAGCACGGATTTCGCCACACGGCGACGATGCATTCGCGCAACATCGCGCGCCTGTCGCGCATGGCGCGCGAGATCAACACGTCGATCTTCGTGAAGAACGGACCCGCGTTCGCCGGGCTCGGGCTCGGCGGCGAAGGACACACGTCGTTCACCATCGCCGGACCGACGGGCGAGGGCCTCACGACGGCGCGTTCATTTTCCCGCATTCGCCGCTGCACACTCGTCGACTACTTCCGGATCGTCTAGGCGCATGGCCGGCGCAAGAGGCGGCGACGCGATCGGCCTGGTCGAGCTCTCGTCGATCGCGCGCGGGCTTCTTGTCTGCGACGCGATGGTGAAGATGGCCTACGTCGATCTCATCGAATCGCGCCCGTTCTCTTCCGGAAAGTACATGATTCTCGTCGGCGGCGACGTTGCGTCGGTTGATGCGTCGGTCGCGAAGGGACTCGCCGTCTCCGCGGAGACGCTCGTCGATCACCTGTTCATTCCGTACGCGCACGAGAGTCTCTTTCCTGCGATTCGCGGAAGCGCGCCGCGCCAGGTGAGCGATGCGCTCGGCGCGATCGAAACATCGTCGGTCGCCGCGACGATTCTCGCCGCCGACGCCGCGGCGAAAGCGGCGGACGTGCGTCTCATCGAGGCCCGGCTCGGGCAGGGGATCGGCGGGAAGGGATACTTCACAATGACGGGAAGCGTGGCCTCTGTCGAAGCCGCCGTCGCCGCCGGCGTCACGGCGATCGAACGCGGCGGCCATCTGCTTCAGAGCATCGTGATCCCGTCGCCCCACGCGGAGATGCTCGGGAGGATCTTCGGGTGACGCTCGGGCGTGTCATCGGAACCGTCGTCGCGTCGCACAAGGTCGCAAGCCTCGTGGGACAGCGGCTCCTGATCGTGCAGCCGGAATCCGAGGCGGGCGCGCCGCTGGGCGAGCCGGTCATCGCCGTCGATGTCGTGAGTGCGGCGCCGGGGCAGCGCGTCTACTTCGTGCGCTCTCGCGAGGCGGCGAAGGCGCTTCCCGATACGTTCAATCCGGCGGATGCTGCCATCCTCGGCATCGTCGATCGCGTGAGTCCCTAAGTGTTCATCGCACGCGTCACGGGCGAAGTCGTCGCTACGATCAAACATGCCGCCCTCGCCGCGCGCAAACAGCTCCTGGTCGTTCCGATCAATCCCGTCACGCGCGAAGCCAGCGGCGCATCGCTCATTGCTCTCGACTTCGTCGATGCCGGATTCGGCGACACGGTTCTCATCGTCGACGAAGGCAGCGCCGCCGCGCTCGTCACCGGACTTACGAATCCGCCGATCCGCACGATGATCCTCGGCGTCGTCGACGAGATTCAGATCGACCGGGGCGCGTGATGGCCGCGCTTCTCGACCGCGAGCTCGTCACCGATCGCATGCTCGCCGTCTGCCGCAGAATGTACGACCGCGGATTGATTATCGCGCGCGAGGGAAACGTCTCGTGCCGAATCGGACCGGATCGCATTCTCATCACGCCGGCGGGGCGCGGGAAGGCGTTCTTGCGCGCGCACGACTTGGTCGTCGTCGACCGCGCGGGCCGGCAGCGCGGCGGGCGGCTCGCTCCGTCGTCGGAGCTTCCGATGCACTTGGCGGTCTACGAGGAGCAACCCAGCGCCGTCGCGGTGGTGCACGGGCATCCTCCGACGGCGACCGGCTTCGCGGTGGCGGGGATCCCGCTCGCCGATTGCGTGCTCCCCGAAATCGTCGCGGGCATCGGCTCGGTGCCGATCGCAAGTTATGGAACGCCGTCGACGCACGAGCTCGCGGATTCGGTGCGGCCGCATCTGCGCGCGGGACGTTGCGCGCTCCTGCTCAAGAACCACGGCGCGATTGCCACGGGCGCCGACCTCGAGGAAGCATTCGATCGCCTCGAGACGATCGAGCACTTCGCGAGGATCGTGCTCACGGCGCGGCTCTTGGGCCGCGTCGAGTCGCTCAGCCCCGAGGACGTCGGGAAGCTGCTCGGCATGTCGCCGACGGCGGGTGAACCGGGGCGGCCGTGGAAGTGCGGCGCGTGCGGATCGTGCTCGGCGTCCGGCGGCGCCGGCGCGCCCGCCCAGCACGCTGTCGACGAACATCGTCTCGTCTCGCTCGTCACCGAAAACGTCCGGCGCCGTCTCGGCGCCTAGGGCACGCACACAGAAGAACGAGGAGGTCGTTACCCCGCATGCGATGGAGTCAGGCCCTTATCAACACGTACAAAGAGGTTCCCGCGGACGCGCAAATCGCCAGTCATCAACTGATGCTGCGCGCGGGACTCATCAAGAAGCTCGCCGCGGGCGTGTACATCTTGCTGCCTCTCGGCGTGCGCGTGGTCAACAAGGTGATCGCGATCGTGCGCGACGAGCTCAACCGGACGGGCGCGCAGGAAATTCTGATGCCGGTTCTTTGTCCGGCGGAGTTGTGGCAGGAGACGGGGCGCTGGAACACGATGGGGCCGGAGCTGATGCGGATCACGGATCGCCACGGCAACGCGTTCGTGCTCGGCCCGACGCACGAAGAAGTGATCACCGACGTCGCGCGCCGCGAGATGAAATCGTACCGGCAGCTTCCGATGAATCTCTATCAGGTGCAGGTGAAGTTTCGCGATGAGATGCGGCCGCGTTTCGGCGTCATGCGCGCCCGCGAGTTCATCATGAAGGACGGCTACTCCTTCCACGCCGACGACGCGTCGCTCGATGAGACGTATCAGGCGATGCACGCCGCCTACACGCGGATCTTCGAACGGTGCGGGCTTCGTTTCGCGCCGGTCGAAGCGGACACCGGAGCGATGGGCGGCGACACGAGCCACGAGTTCATGGTGTTCGCGGAGAGCGGGGAATCGGAGGTGCTTCATTGCGAGTGCGGGTTCGCGGCGACGGCGGAACAAGCGCCGGTGCTCGCGCGCACGGACGCCGCGCTTGCAGCCGGCGGCGCTGCGGTTCTCCCAATGGAGAAGGTGGCCACGCCGGGGGCGCACACGGTCGAACAGGTCGCCGAGTTCTTGAAAACCACGCCGGCGCAGCTCGTCAAAACGCTCCTCTACGACGTCGGCGCGGAGACGAAGCGAACCGTTGCGGTTCTCATTCCGGGTGACCGCGATGTCAACGAATCGAAGCTCGGCCGAGCGCTCGGAGGCGAGCCGCTCGCGATGTCGTCGCCCGACACGATCGCGCGCGTCACCGGCGGGCCTCTCGGGTTCTCTGGGCCGGTTGGACTAACTCGTGTGCAAATTCTCGCGGACAACACGCTCCGCGACGCAGGCGGTCGCATCATCGGCGCGAACGAGGGCGACGCGCACTTCGTCAACGCGGCGGAAGGCCGCGACTACAAGGTCTCGAAGTGGGCGGACCTGGTTCAGGCGCGGGCGGGCGACGCGTGCCCGAGTTGCGGCAAGCCGCTCGCTTCGTACCGAGGCATCGAGGTTGGGCAGATCTTCAAGCTCGGCAAAAAATACACGGACTCGATGGACGCTTCGGTTCTCGACGAAGCGGGTGCACGCGTGCGGATGACGATGGGCTGCTACGGAATCGGCGTCACGCGTACTGTCGCCGCCGCGATCGAGCAGAACCACGATGACGCGGGGATCATCTGGCCGCGGTCGCTCGCGCCGTTCGAGGTCCTCATCGTGCCGGTGAACTGGGCGCACGACGAAACGCGCGCGGTGGCGACGCGCCTCTACGAAGAACTCAAGCTCGCGGGAGTCGACACGTTGCTCGACGACCGTCGCGAGCGCGCCGGATTCAAGTTCAAGGATGCCGACCTGATCGGGATCCCCGTGCGGGTGACGATCGGGGAGAAGGGCCTCGCCGAGGGAATGCTCGAGGTGCGGACACGGCGGGGTGGCGAGAGCGTAAGCGTTCCGGTTGCCGACGGTGCGGCGACGGCGCGGCGGCTTCTCGAGAGCGCCTAATCGCGCCGCGAGGCGGGTGCTCGACTACGCGCCCGCCTTGGATGCCTTGTTTGCCGCCTTCGCGAGGCGCGACTTGCGACGTGACGCGGTGCGGGGGTGAATCATCCTGCGCTTCGCGGCCTTGTCGAGCGCCGAGTGGACGTCGCGAACCGCTGTGACGCGTTCCTCAGTGGTGGTGGCCGTTGCGACCTTCTTCGTGCGGGTACGCAGGTCCGATTTCGCGGCAACGTTTCTCTTCCGCCGCTTCTCGTTCGTGAGCACTCTTTTTTCCGCTGACTTGTGTTGAGGCATTTTCTCTTTGCATCTCCTGTGAGGGCCGGTCCACGAGATCGAGTTCTTCTGGGAAAAACAGGCGCCGAACGTATCATCGCGATCAAGACGTGTCAACGCGTTGCCTTGACGGGGGTCCGCGCGACCGCCTATAGTAGGCCAGCCTAATGAAATCAGCCGTTGCCGCCGCCACTCTCATCCTTGTAAGTCTTGCCGCATCCGACGCGTCGGCGGGCCGCTACATCCCCGGCAATGCCCACAGAATCGGCGTGCGCAACGCGGGAATGGGCGGGAATCACGTAGCCCTCGGCGGCGCGATCGCCGGAGCGTTCACGAATCCCGCGACGATTCGCCTCCCGCAGGACGCCACCGTTTTCGCCGCGGAGGGATTCGTCGCCGACGGACCCGAGTTCGAAACGCGCGGTGGGAGCAACCTCGTTCGGTCGCGCCAGGATTCGCCGCCGCTGCTCATCGGATTCGCGACGACCTACAAGCGTGACTACGCGTTCGCGATCGTCGACGGACTCCGGTACGACTCGCGATACACGGGCCGGCTTCTCTCCGTCGACGACGAGCAAGCGACGATCACCGACTATCAGGAAGAAGTGCGGCTCAGCACGACGGGGCTCGCCGTGTCGACGCACGTGCTGCGCGAGTGGGATTTTGGTCTGGCGCTCTACTACGATCGCCAGAAAGTCTTCAAGCGCGTCGATTACACGCCGAAGAACGACGCGTTTCGGTTCGATGACTACGAAGCGTTCGGCACCGCGACGGCACTACACGGCGGCGTCGGTGCGTTGTGGCAGGCGACGCCGACTGTCGCGTACGGGCTTGCGTTCCAGACGAGCATCGACCTCCGAAACAACCTTACGGTGCAGAGTTTCCCAGTGAACATCACGCCGACTCCCGACAACCCCAACAACTTTTTTACGGAAAGCTTTCCCGTCTCCGAGGACCAATTTCCTTGGAACATGACTATCGGGACGCATCGCGCGCTGCGGCCGACGACGGATCTGTACGCGGACATCACGTACGTTCACTGGAAGATCGATCCCGATCGCACGGGCATCGTCACCGGCGCCGTGGGTTTCGAGAACCGACGCGCATCGGGCCAGATCGCGTTGCGCGCGGGGCTCTACACGCAGCCCGATCCCTCGAAGTACGAAGGGACCGCCAGCCTAACTGAGGAAGATCTTCGGCTTCTCGATCTGCGTTCCGCGACGACCAGCGCGTCGGCGGGGGAGAACAACGAAATCTTCTTTACCGGTGGCCTCGGCGTGCGCGCCAGTTATTTCCTCTTCGATTTGAGCGTCGAGGACAGCCACCTCATCTCCGACTTCGGCCGGACCATCGTCAAACTTGGATTCACCGCGCTACTTCCCTCCACGTAAATTGAAACCGAGGGCACGTGCCGGCGCGTGAGACGCATTCGGGTCCGCGAATGCGGGTCGCGGTGCTCGCGTCGGGGCGCGGCTCTAACCTCACTGCGTTGCTCGCCGCCGAGCGGCACGGTCGCCTCGGCGCCGAGATCGCGCTCGTAGCGTCGGATCGCGCGGACGCACCGGCTCTCGACCGCGCACGAGAGAGTGGAAAGCCCGCGGTCATCATCGATCCCGGGCCGTCGAAGCACCGGCTCTCCGCGGAAGCCGAAGCGAACGTGATCGCACTCCTTCATGAACACAAGATCGACTTGATCGCGCTCGCGGGCTTCATGCGAATAGTCGGGCGCGGGCTGCTCGCGGCGTTTCCGAATCGCGTCGTGAACATTCATCCCTCGCTTCTGCCGGCGTTCCCCGGGCTCGATGCGCAGCGCCAAGCGTGGGAGGCCGGAGTGCGTTTCGCGGGGTGCACCGTTCACTTCGTGAACGAGGCGGTTGACGCGGGGCCGATCATCCTCCAGTCTGTGGTACCGGTGCTTCGCAGCGACTCGCCGGAATCGCTCGCCGAACGCATCCTCGCTCGCGAACACGTTATCTATCCGCAGTCCCTTCGCCTCATCGCGGAGGGACGGCTCACAATTTCCGGAAGGAGGGTCGCAATCGATGACGATGGGGCAAGCTGGCTCTCACACGACTGAGGCGCTCCTCGACTCGAGCACCACGGGGCTGTCGCCGACGCGCCGCGGGAAGGTCCGCGACGTCTACGACCTCGGCGACGATCGACTAGCGATCGTCGCAACGGATCGCATCTCCGCGTACGACGCGGTTATTCCGAACGGTGTTCCCGACAAGGGTCGAGTCTTGACGCAAATCTCGGCGTTCTGGTTCGAGCGGCTCTCGGCGGTCACGCCGCATCACCTCCTCTCCACGGAGCTGTCGGCGCTGCCGGCGCAATTCGCGAAGCACCCGAATGTTTTCGAAGGGCGCGTCACGCTTGCGCGAAAGACGCAACCGTTTCCGGTGGAGTGCGTCGTGCGCGGGTATCTCGCGGGTTCGGCGTGGCGCGAGTATCGCGAGACGGGAACCGTTGCGGGGGAGCCGCTGCCGCGCGCGATGAAGGAAGGCGATCGCCTCGATGGCGCTCTCTTCACGCCGGCGACGAAAGCAGAGACGGGACACGACGAGAACATCACGTTCGCGCGCATGGCGGAAATCGTTGGACAGGCGCACGCAGAAACGTTGCGCGCGAAGAGCCTCGCGATCTTCTGCGCCGCAGCCGCACACGTTGCGCGAACCGGGCTCGTCCTCGTCGACACGAAGTTCGAGTTCGGTCTTGCCGGTGATCAAGTCCTTCTGATCGACGAAGTCTTGACACCCGATTCGTCGCGCTTCTGGGAGCTCGGCGAGGGACGCCGCGTTTCGTTCGACAAACAATTCGTTCGCGATTGGCTCGATGGCAGCGGATGGGATCACACGCCGCCCGCGCCGCCGCTTCCGGCGGAGATCATCGAGCGAACGCGCGCGCTCTACATCGATGCTTACCGGCGCATCACCGGCGGAGAGTTGCGTGGCGTGCGCTAGCGACAAGGCGTCTGGCGCGGAGCCGGGCCTGGCGCCCGCCGCGTCGGGGCCGCGCGTGCGGCGCGCGCTGATTTCCGTCAGCGACAAAGCCGGCGTCGTCGATTTCGCGCGGGGCCTCGTGTCGCTCGGCATCGAAATCGTCTCCACCGGCGGGACGGCCGCGCTCTTGCGAACCGAGGGGATTCCGGTGCGCCTCGTGGAGGAGGTGACGGGTTATCCCGAGATGCTCGACGGGCGGGTGAGGACGCTGCATCCGAAGATTCACGGCGGCATTCTGGCCGACCGCGAGAACGCCGCGCACACGGCAACGCTCGCCGAGCACGCTATCCAATCGATCGATTTGGTCGTCGTGAGTTTCTATCCGTTCGAGCGCGCGCTCCGGGAGGATCTCTCCGAGAAAGATGCGAAGGAGCTGATCGATATCGGCGGCCCGTGCCTCTTGCGTGCGGCTGCGAAGAACGCGTGGCAGGTCGCGCCGGTCGTTTCGCCCTCGCGGTACGCGCCGATTCTCGATGAGCTGCGCGGGTCGGGTGGCTACTTGGGGCGCGAGACGCGCCAGTCGCTGCGCCGCGAGGTTTTCGCCGCCACCGCGGCGTATGACGCGGCGATCTCCGCCTACCTAACGCGCGACACAGCGGGCGCGGTACCCGATGTTCTGGCGCTCGTCCTCGCCGGCGGAGCCGAACTGCGCTACGGGGAAAATCCGCATCAAAGCGCGCGGCTCTTTCCGCATGCGGGCGCGGAATCCGGCACGCCGTATCGCGTTCTCGGAGGAAAGACGCTCTCGTTCAACAACATCGTCGATCTCGACGCGGCGGCTCGCACCGTGCACGGCGTGGCGCTGCCGTGCGCCGCCATCGTCAAACACACGAATCCTTGCGGCGCGGCGACGGCGGGCAGAGCGGCGGAGGCGTTTCGTCGCGCCCTGGCGGCGGACACGGTCTCCGCGTTCGGCGGTATCGTCGCGCTCAATCGGCAGGTCGACGCGGAAACAGCCGCGGCCGTTTCGGAGATCTTCGTGGAGGCGGTGATCGCGCCTGCGTTTTCCGAAGATGCGCTCACGACGCTCGGCGCGAAAAAGAATCTACGGCTCGTCGAGATGCCGACCCTCGCCGACGCGCGCACTATTCTTCCACCCGCGCTCGAGATGAAGCCGACGCTTTTCGGCGTACTCGTTCAAAGCGCCGACGTACCCGATCGCGACGCGGAGTGGCGGCTCGTCGCCGGCGGCGATCCGAGCGCCGAGCTTCTTTCCGACGCGCGCTTCGCGTGGCATGTCGCGCAGTACGTGAAGTCGAACGCGATCGTCCTCGTCAAGGATGGACGCACGATCGGTGTCGGTGCGGGGCAGATGAACCGCGTCGACTCGGTTCGCATCGCGCTCGAAAACGCGCGCCGCTTCGGCTTCGACCCGGCCGGTTCGGCGCTCGCGTCCGACGCGTTCTTTCCATTCCCGGACGGCGCGGCAGAAGCCTGCGGAGGCGGTGTTCGCCTCATCATTCAACCGGGCGGTTCGCTGCGAGACGATGCGGTCATCGAAGCCGTCGCGCGCAGCGGCGCATCGATGATGTTCACGGGCCGCCGACACTTCAAACACTAAGCATGCGGCGCCCCGGCGTTCTCGTTCTCGACTTCGGATCGCAGTTCACGCAGCTCATCGGCCGCCGAGTTCGCGAGGCGGGCGTCTACTGCGAGATTCACCCGTTCGACCGGCCTGGGCTCGACGAAAATGTCCGCGCCATCATCCTCTCGGGCGGCCCGGCGAGCGTATCGGAAGCGGACGCGCCACGCCTACCTGAAGGCGTCTTAAGTGCCGGTGTTCCCATTCTCGGCATCTGCTACGGGCTCCAACTTCTCGTCGAGGCACTCGGCGGCCGCGTCGAGCGCTCGTCGTTCTCCGAGTACGGGCGCGCGCGGCTTGCGACATCGGGAGCGTCGCGGCTGCTCGACGGTTTCCCGACCGATTCCACCGTGTGGATGAGCCACGGCGATTCGGTTACCTCGTTACCGGCGTGTTTCCGCGCGGTCGCCGCGACACAATCCGGCGCGATCGGCGCAGTCGAGGACCCCGAGGCGCGAATCTCCGGCGTTCAGTTCCATCCTGAGGTCGCTCACACGGAGTCGGGCGCGCTTCTCTTCGAGAATTTTCTCTTCGGCATCGCGGGACTTCGCCGCGACTGGAGCATGACGTCGTTTCTCGCGGAGACGCTCGCCTCGCTCGCGTCGACGATCGGAGACCGGCCGGTTCTCTGCGCGGTCTCCGGGGGCGTCGACTCGACGGTGCTCGCGCATTTGATCGCACGCGCCGCGCCGCGCAGTCTCGTACCGGTTTTCGTCGACACCGGCATGCTGCGGAAAGGCGAGTCGGAAGAAGTGTCGCGCGCTTTTCCGTCGATCCATCTCAACGTGATTGACGCGCGCTCGCGTTTTCTCGATCGCCTGCGCGGCGTCACGGATCCCGAGGAGAAGCGCCGGCGCATCGGCGCGGAGTTTATCGCCGTGTTTCGCGACTTCGCGCGCGGCGTGGAGGGCGCACCGTTTCTCGCGCAGGGAACGCTCTACCCGGACGTGATCGAGAGCGTCTCCGTGCGAGGCCCGTCCGCCGTGATCAAGACGCATCACAACGTCGGTGGTTTGCCGAAAGATCTTCCGTTTCCGCTGATCGAACCGCTCCGCGAACTCTTCAAGGACGAGGTTCGCGAACTTGGGAAACTCCTCGGCGTGTCGGAACAGTTGGTCGGTCGCCATCCGTTTCCCGGGCCAGGTCTGGCCGTTCGAATACTCGGCGAAGTGACGCCGGAGCGGCTCTCGATTCTTCGCGAGTGCGACGCGATTTTCATCGACGGCCTCCGCTCGGCGGGGCTCTACGACAAAGTTTGGCAAGCCTTCGCCGTCTTCCTTCCGGTGCGATCGGTCGGCGTCATGGGCGACGGCCGCACTTACGAGTCGGTTGTCGCGCTTCGCGCCGTCACGAGCCGCGATGGAATGACGGCTGACTGGGCGCGCTTGCCGTGGGACTTTCTTGCCGAAATCTCCACGCGCATTGTCAACGAGGTCGCCGGCGTCAACCGCGTCGTC
Organism: bacterium; assembly: GCA_046160485.1. GTDB lineage: Bacteria > Orphanbacterota > Orphanbacteria > JBJXGV01 > JBJXGV01 > JBJXGV01. The sequence continues at coordinate 90,140 of JBJXGV010000020.1, forward strand.
TACGACATCAGTACGAAACCCCCCAGTACGATCGAATGGGAGTAACGCCACCGACTCGTTCGTGTCGCGAACGCCGGTTTTCGACGAAGCGCGGCGTGAGGGCCGACAGGCGTTTCTTCGAGGGGGCGCCGCTCGCGGCGTTCGTAATCGCGCTCGCCGCGACCCTTGCGACGGCCGAATGGCCGGCGCGCGCGCACGCCTCCGCGTTCGACGCCCCGACGCCCGACGCGGATCCCTCACTCATCGACGCATACAGATCGCTCGGGTTCCGCGCGCTACTCGTCGAGGCGCTCTCGGTGCGCGTCGCACTCGATGCGCCCGGCGCCGAGCGCGAGGCCTTGGCGGCGGAGCTTGCCGGCGAGTTACTTCGCGACGGGCGCGCGCACGACGCGCTTCGCACGCTCGCGCCGTTGCGTTCCACGCGGTGGACGGTCGAGTTCGCGCGGGCTGTGGCGCTGCGCGACGCGGGTTACATCGAGGCGGCCTACGATGCGATCGAGGCTCTCGCGGACTCGACGAACATCGCGCGAGCCGGGTTCGCGGCGGACGAGGCCGAGATGCGCGACTACGTCGCATATCTCCGCGGGACGCTTGCGCACGCCGCGGGCGATGTGGAGCGCGCTTCGTCGCTGCTCGCGCGTGGGATGACGCTCGCCGAGACGGAGATCGTACGCGACGCAGCGGAGCGCGCGCAGCTTTGGGCGCTCGTCGAGCGCGGCGATGTCGAGCGCGCATTCACGCAGATTTGCCGCGGAAACTCGGTCGCGCGCCTCGGCGCGGCGGATCTGGTGCTGTTCATCGCGGAGCGCCTCGCCGCGTCGGGGCGACCGGCCGCCGCGGAAACCCTCCTCTCGCGCGCCGCGGAGGACTTTCGCAAGTCGGCATCGAGCGTGAGCGCGTATCGCGCGCTCGAACAAGCGCGGGCCGCGCGCGGGGTTGTTCCCGACGCGGCGTTCCTTCTTCGCGGCGCCGAACTCGCGGAGGCCGCGGGCGCGTGGAAGAGCGCGATCGCATTCGCCCGGCGCGCGGCGAGCGTGGCGAGCACAGCCGACGCACGTAACCGCGCTCGGCGCATCGAAGGAATCGGGCTCTACAGCACGGGCGAATTCGATGCGGCGGCGCGCGCACTCGCAGCGCTCCGCGCGGACGCGCCATCGCCGGCGATTTCGCGCGACGCGCTTCTTTTCCTCGCGCGCTCGGAGCGCAAACGCGGCCGCGAAGACGACGCGAGGGCGCACTACGTTCGCTTCCTCGCCGAGTTCCCGTCCGATTCCTTCGTCGAGGAGATACTCTGGGACGGCGCGTGGGAGCACCGTCGAGCGGGCCGGCTCTCAATTGCGCTTGCGCGCTTCCGCGAAATCGCGGACCGCAGCCCGGCAGGAAAGCGAAACGACGAGGCGCTCTTCCAGGCGGCGCTCATGCGATGGAAGCTCGGCGACATCGCCGACGCCGCGCGGGACCTCGAGCGGCTCACGTCGCGCCGCCCGAACGCGGCGCTCGGTGCGCAGACGCTTTTTTTTCGGATGCGCCTCGCTCAAGCTGCCGGTGACACGACAAGGGCGCTCGTGCTTCGCGATTCGCTCATCAATAATTTCCGCGACACGTTCTACTCGACGTACGTCGCGCTCGAGGACGCGGGCCCCGCGCGCGCATGGCACGAGGCGCATGGCGGCGTCGAGGACCTCGCGCACCGGGTCGCGCGCGAGTACGACGCGGCCGCGGAGAATGAAGCCGCGCGGCGGTGGGCGGGAGTGTCGGCGACGGAACCGGCGCGGCTGCCCGACGCGCGCCGCATCCGGCGTGCCGAGCGCCTGCTCGCTGCGGGTCTGGCCGATTTCGCTGAGGCGGAGTTGCGCCTTGCGGAGCAGTCGTCCGACGGAGGCGCGTGGCGCGACTTCCATCTCGCGCTTCTCTACCGAAGCCACGGTTTCCCGCACCGCGCGCTCGCGGCAGGCAGCCGATTCGCCGAGTCGCGGCCCGGCACGCGGCCGCTTCTCGTGCAACGCTTCCTCTTCCCGCCGGCATATTTCGACGTCGCCGTACGAGCGGCCGTGCCCGTCGGGCTCGACCCCCGTTTCCTGCTCGCGATCGCGCGCGAAGAGAGCTGGTTCGAGGCGGATGTCGTTTCGTCCGCGGGTGCCGTCGGTCTCGCTCAGCTTCTTCCCACGACGGCCGAGCGCGTTTCTCGCCAGCTTGGCGATCTGCGCCTCGTCGAAGGCGGGCTCACCAACCCTGCAACGAATCTGCGTCTGGGTGCGTCGTACTTCGCGGGCCTCGTCCGCGAGTTCGACGGAAGTTCTCTCCTCGCGGCCGCGGGATACAACGCGGGCGAGGCCGCGGTCGCCAAGTGGCAGCCGTTCTACTCGCCGGTCGACGTGTCGAATTTCATCGAATCGATTTCGTACACGGAAACGCGCGGGTACGTGAAGAAGGTCCTGCGAACTTACTGGCTCTATCGCGGAATCTACCCGACCGAGGGCGAGGCGGGAACACGGGCGCCGCAGTGACGTGCTTCGCCGGGCGATCGCTCGCCTCGTGCGTGATCGCCCTCAGCATCGCGATGGCCGCCGCGCCGGCCGGCGCGCGTATCGACGCGACGACCCTCATCATCCCTCCTGAGAAACACACACTCGGGATCTACCGCGCGACGAACTTCCACTTGAAACTCTTTACCGGGCCGAAGAGCCGCTTTCAAAACCCGCAGGGGCTTGCTTGCGTGAAACTCGCGAGCCTCGACGATCCCGCGCGTATCGGCGATGACGATGAACTCACGGTCTATGGCGTGAACGCGGACGAGCCGTCGATAATCTACAACGACTCGATGACCTCCGTGAAGATTTGGCGCGGGCCGATGCGCGCGCCTCGCGGGATCGCCGCGGACGCACTCGGTCGCGTCGTCGTAGCCGACACGGGAAACGACCGGCTCCTTTTCCTCGAGAATGATCGCGGCAAGCTCCAACTCAAGGCGACGGCGGGGGCGTCCGGCGCTGGGCCGCGGGAGTTTCGCGAGCCAACGGGGGTCGCGCTCGATTCGCGCGGCCGCGTCTACGTCGCGGACACGGGCAACAACCGGATCCAGATTCTCGACCGCGCGGGGCAATTCGTGAGCGAGTTCGGGCGCGCCTCGGGCGGCGTCGCCGGAGCCCCGACGCTTCTTGCGCCCACCGCGATCGCCGTCGTCGATCGCGATGAGCGCTGGTCGCAGCGCAAAACGGATCGCGTCGTCGTCGCCGATCGCGGTGGCCGCCGCCTGCAAGTCTTCACGCCCGCTGGCGAACTGCTTCACGCGTTCGCCGATACGACGCGTGATGGTCTCTCCTTCGCCTACGTCGCGCTCGACTACCATGACAACGTCTACGCGACCGACACGCGGCGCAGCCAGATCCACAAGTTCGACTCCTCCCTGAATTGGGTGGCGTCGTTCGGCCAGCGAGGCGACGGCGACGGCGAGTTCGACGCGCCGACTGGCATTGCGATCTGGCGCCGCCTCGGGCAGTTCTTCATCGCGGAGGCGACGGGAGCGCAATACTACTGGCTTGGCACCGACCTTCGCGACGTGCGGGCGCAGCCGCTCGTGCTCGCGTCCGGCGCCGAGCAGTCGCTTTCCTACACACTCACCGAGCGGTCGATCGTCGATATCGACCTGCTCGATCGTGACGATCGAGTCGTTCGATCGATTGCCCACCAGGCATACCAGGAGATCGGCGCGCAACGGACGCGTTGGGATTGCCGGTCCGACGGCGGAGTCGATCTCGCTCCGGGCGCGTATCGAGTTCGGATCGGCGCCGTCGCGACCTACTCGTCGCGAAAGCATTTTCGGTGCGAGCGTGTCGTTCCGTTCGAAGTGCGCGCGGTGGAGCGCGGGTCGTGACGCCGAGCCCTAGGCCCGACGGTTTTCTCGAGCAACACGCGCGCGCGGCCAGCGTTGTGCTTACTCTAGGCGCCATAATCATTCTCTGCGGCGCGGGCGAAATCGCGATGCGCATCTTCGGCGGGGTCGGTTACGGCGGCTGGGGAGACCCCGCGTCGATTCACCTCGTCAAGAAGCAGTACTACGCCAACTCACGAGGCCTTCGTGATCGCGAGTTCGATTACCAACGCGCGCCCGGCGAGTTCCGCCTACTCTGCCTCGGCGACTCGTTCACTTGGGGCCAGATGGTTCCTGCCAGCGCGGCGTACCCAAAAGCGCTGGAGCGGCTCCTGGGCGATCGCGATGCGACACGCCGCTACTCGGTGATCAATGCGGGACAACTCGGCTGGAGCACCGTCGATGAGGCGACGTGGCTGTCCGACGAGGGCGTGCTTTATCGCCCGAACGTCGTCGTCGTCGGCTTCTTCTTGAACGACGCGGAGCTCGGGCACTACGAAATCGCGCGGCTTCTGCCCGCGCGCCTTGAGGCGATTCTCTCGAGGTCGTACTTCTACTTCTTCGTGAAGTATCGCGTGCACATGCTCAAGGTCCGCTTCGGGCTCGAGAGCGGCTACGACGAGTACCTCTTGGAACTCTACGCGCCAGGCAGCGAGGGTTGGGCAAGGTGCGAAGCCGCACTCGGCCGGATTGCGGACGAGTCGCGGGCGATCGGGGCGCGTCCGCTCGTAGCGATCTTCCCGGTTATTCAGGATTGGGCACGCTACCCGTTCCTACACGCGCACAAACTCGTCGCCGAAGCGTGCGCGCAACGCGGGATCGCGTGCATCGATCTCTTCGACGCATTCGCCGCGTCGGGGCTCGATTGGCGCGAACTGCGCGTCGGCCCGAACGACGACCATCCCAGCACGGCTGGGCATCGCATCATCGCCCAAGGAATCCTCGAAGCGCTCGAGCGGGAGCAGATGCTCCCCTAACTCCGCCGCGTGCGTTCCGAGAAAGCGCTTGACGCATTTGTCAACCGATGTTTATCCTTGGCGCGGATTCTAGTTTCACCGCCCGTAACACGCTCCACACGTAAGAGGAGGGAACGAGGATGCCTCGCGGCAAGGTGAAGTGGTTCAACGAGAACAAGGGTTACGGTTTCATCCAGCAGGAGAATGGCGAGGATGTCTTTGTCCACTTCTCTGCAATTCAAGAGGAGGGCTTCAAGACCCTAGCGGAGGGTCAGGAAGTCGAGTTCGAGATCGTCGAGGGCCAGAAAGGCCCGCAAGCCGCGAACGTTCGGAAGCGTTAGTCCGCATCGCGTTCGCACATTCGAAACCTTCGCCGCAATCGCGGCGTTTCCGATCCGAAGCAGTCGAATAAGCCCGCTCTCAGATTCTGGGAGCGGGCTTGGTGTTGTCGCCGGCTCGTCCGGGGCGCGCTTGCTCGCGTTTCTCCTTTTTGCTAGGTTGAGGCCCATGAAAATTCTCGAAAAGATTTTCGGAACGAAGTCACAGCGCGATGTGAAGCGTGCGACGCCGAGCGTGGACGAGATCAACCGAATTTTCGCCGAGCTGCGCGACCTCTCGGACGAAGCGCTCGCCGCGAAGACAGTCGAGTTCCGGGCGCGGCTCGCCGCGGGCGAAACCGAAGACGACATCCGCGAGGAAGCCTTCGCCGTCGTCAAAGAGTCATGCCGCCGGCACGTCGGCAAGTCCTGGGATGTCTGCGGAATCCCCGTGCCGTGGAACATGGTTCCGTTCGACGTGCAGCTGATGGGCGGGCTCGTCCTCCACGAAGGGAAGATCGCCGAGATGGCGACCGGCGAGGGAAAAACGCTCGTCGCGACGATGCCGCTCTACCTCAACGCGCTTGCCGGCCACGGGACGCACCTTGTCACCGTCAACGATTACCTCGCGCGGCGCGACAGCGAGTGGATGGGGCCGATCTTCACGTCGCTCGGATTGACCGTGGCGTGCATCCAGAACGACATGACACCGGCTGAGCGGCGCATCGCATACGCCGCCGACATTACGTACGGCACGAACAACGAGTTCGGCTTCGACTATCTCCGCGACAACATGGCGACACGGCTCGAGGACCGCGTGCAGCGCGGGCACCACTACGCCATCGTCGACGAGGTCGACTCGGTTCTGGTCGACGAGGCGCGGACGCCGCTCATCATCTCCGGCCCTGTTCGTCACTCGACGCATCGTTATGACGAGATGCGCGGAATCGTCGACAACCTCGTTCGCCTTCAATCGAGGCTCGTCAACGAACTCGTCGCCGACGCCGAGAAGATCCTCTCTTCCGGGGATACGAAACAGGAATACGAGGCAGGGATCAAGCTCCTTCAGGCACAGCGCGGCGCTCCGAAGAATAAGCGCTTCATGAAGCTGATGCAGGAGCCGTCGAACCAGAAACTCGTTCGCCGCATCGAGGTCGATTTCATGCGCGACAAACGCATGGGCGAGATCGACGCAGATCTCTACTACGCGATCGACGAGAAGGCTCACTCGATCGATCTTTCCGACAAGGGACGTGAGGCGCTCTCGCCGACCGACAAGAATTTCTTCGTCATCCCGAATCTCGTCGACGAATTGCATTTGATCGACGCGGACGACAGCCTGACCGCCGAAGAGAAGGCGGCGCGGAAAGAGCGCTTCAACGCCGAGTTCCTCGAGCGGAACGAAAAGGTTCACAATATTTCGCAGCTCTTGCGCGCGTATTCGCTGTACGAGAAGGATGTCGAGTACGTCGTGCAAGACGGCAAGGTGATGATCGTCGACGAATTCACCGGCCGGCTCCTGCCGGGGCGGCGATACTCCGAGGGGCTGCATCAGGCGATCGAGGCGAAAGAAAACGTCAAGATCGAGCGCGAAACACAGACGCACGCAACCATCACGCTGCAGAATTACTTCCGCCTCTACGGGAAGCTCGCCGGAATGACCGGAACCGCGGAGACGGAGGCGGCGGAGTTTTGGCAGATCTACAAGCTCGACGTCAGCGTGATCCCGACGAACGTCGACGCGCGGCGCGAAGATTTCGAGGACGCGATCTACCGCACGCGCCGCGAAAAGTTCGACGCGATTCTCGAAGAGATTTCGCAGGCGTACGAGCGCGGCCAGCCCGTTCTCGTCGGCAC
>JBJXGV010000021.1:0-92450 GCA_046160485.1 bacterium
ACGCGAACAACCCGTTCTACACGTTCTGCCAGCTCGGTAGCCCGAGCGGTTACCAGCTCTTTTCGACGAGCAGCCAGACCTGCTACGGCGAGCCTCAGGCTCAGACCGGCGCGTGCTGTTTTGCTGACGGTTCGTGCCAGATTCTGACCGCGTCCGCTTGTGTTGGCCAGGGCGGTCTCTACCAGGGTAACGGCGTTTCCTGCGCCGCCGCGAACTGCCCGCCGCCTCCGCCGCTCGAGGGTGCTTGCTGCTTCGCGGACGGTTCTTGCTCGATTCTGACGGCTGCTGATTGTGCGGCTGCCGGCGGCGACTACCGTGGTGACAACGTGACGTGTGCAGCAGCGAACTGCCCGCAGCCTCCTGTGGCTGAGGCGTGCTGCTTCGCGTCGGGCGCGTGCGCGGATCTTCTTGCCGCGGACTGCGTGGCTCAGGGTGGAACTCCGCAGGGTGCTGGCACGGCTTGCGCCGGTACGGTTTGCCCGCCGCCTCCGCCGCGTACGGGTGCTTGCTGCTTCGCGGACGGTTCTTGCGCGATTTTGACGGCTGCTGATTGTGCGACGGCTGGCGGAACGTACGCTGGTGACGATGTGACCTGTGATGCGGCGAACTGCCCGCAGCCTCCGGTTCTCGGTGCGTGCTGTTTGGCTGGCGGGATCTGCGTCGACGCTGTGACCGCGACTGTGTGTGCGGATCAGCAGGGGACGTGGTACCCGAACACGCCTTGCTCGCCGACCCTCTGCGTCAACCCGGTTGAGTCGAAGAGCTGGGGCGAGATCAAGGGTCTCTACCGCTAGTCGAACACAGAACGCGTAATACGAATCGGGCGGCTCGTAAGAGCCGCCCGATTTGTTTTGTGGCGATGCGTACTGGAAAATGCAGGTCTATCGGGCGGCGGCCCCGCACGAAGGATCGGCCCGTCAGCGCAGGCTATCGGACTCCGCGACGGCCGGCGAATTGCGCCGCGCTTCCGGTTGCCCTTCGTCAAGCAACTGGCGAGCGGCCGACGTGTCTCCCTCCGCGAAGAGTATCTCCGCGAGATTCAATCGAGCGCCTTCCAAGTTCGGCCGGATCGCGAGCGCCTCGCGATAGCGGCGCACTGCCGTGTCGACGTCGCCCCGCTTACTCGCGAGCACGCCCAGATTGAACTGAGTGTGGGCGTCACGCGGCACCGCGCGTTCGGCAGCGAGGAAGTGCTGCTCGGCGTCGTCGAACTCGCCGCGGCCGGCGAGGATCGTGCCGAGGTTGTTGTGCGCGTCGGCGTAGTTCGGCCGCAGTCGAACAGCCTCCGAGTAGTCCTCGATCGCCTCCTGCTCGCGACCGGCGCGCGCGAGCGCCACGGCACGACCGTACCGCGCAATCGACGAGTTCCGGTCGACCCGAATCGCGTGTTCCCACAGCGACAATGTGCCGCGCCAAATTCGCACCTGCTGCGGCGTCAGCCAGGAGTACCACGTCAGGGCAGCGACGATCAGGACCAGAGGCATCGAATGCACGAGTTTCGCGAGGATACGATCTTGCGCGCCCAAGCGTTGAATCGTCGCGTTAACGGCGAACGCGATGAGTAGCGCCCACGGAAGAAATGCGATGTACGTGTACCGGTCGGCGGCGAGATGCGCTCCAATGGGAACGAGTCCGGAGGTGGGGGACAAGAGGCAAAGATAGGCGCCCCACGCCACCAGGAGCGCCGGACGGCGGCGCCGCAGCGCAAGGCAGCCAACGGTGACGGCGACGCACGCGACGCTCGCGCCCAGAGCGCGTCCGAACAACGCGCTTAACTCCGCCGGCGTCTCGTAGAGCGGCGACAGCCCGATCGGCACGAGGAACTTGGCGACGTAGAACAGCGTGGCGTACGCGGCGGTCCCGATGCGCCACGCGTAGGTAACCTCGTCGGTAGAACGGATCGCGTTCGCCTGGTTTTGGCCGTACACCGCAAGTGCGGCGATCAGCCCCGCTGCAAGCAGGAACGGGATCTGTGCGAGCAGCAAGTCCCGATACCGGACCCGCCGAGAGGAGCGCGAACGCGACGAATCGCGGAACGAATGCTCGAGGTCGAGTGCGGCCAGTACAAGGGGCAGCCCGATAACGCTCGCTTTCGACAAAAGCGCCAGCAGGAAGAAGAAGAGCGCAGCCCAATAGAGCCGCCTGTGCCGACGCCGGGCGCGCGCGATCGTTGAGCCGTCCTCGTCGTCGCCCGGCACGTCGTAGCGCGCTCGCCAGCAAAGAGCGACAAGAAGCGTGAAGAAACCGCAGAGCACGTCACGGCGCTCCGTCGCCCACGCAACGGATTCGACGCGCTGAGGATGAATCCCGAAAATAAGAGCGGCGGCCATTGCGCCGATCAGGCTCGCCGAGGTGCCCCCGCGTGCCCCTGCGCCGGCCGTAACCTCCCTGATCCATCCATGCGCGAGAAAGAAGAGAAGAAGCGTGTTCGCAACGTGGATCACGAGACTCGTGAGGTGAAAGCCCCGCGGGTCTAGCCCCCAGAGCGTGAAGTCGGCGGTCAGCGAGATCCACGCGAGCGGCTGGTAGGGCCCGAGATGAAAAGTAGAAAACATCCACCGAACGTTGTCGCCGTTGAACTCGCGTATGTGCGGGTTCGCGACGATCGCGACGTGGTCGTCCCACTCGACGAACTGATTTTCGAGCGTTCCGCTCAGACACGCCGCTGTTGCGACGGCAACGAGAGCGGCGGCGAGGAGAAGCGAGAGGCGGCCGTGAGCGAAAGCGTCAGCACCCCGGACGGTGCGGATCATCCCGCTTTCGGTCGGGGAGCGGTTTCCGCGATCTCAGGGTATCGCCGTTCGAGGAGCAGGCGGATCTCGCGCGCTTCGGCCTGGTTCGGGTCGATTCGGTTGACCTCGAGGACCGTCTTGTACGCATCCTCGGCGTAGCCTTTTTCGAGATAGACCTTCGCGAGGAGGATCATTGCGCGCACCTCGCGCGGGTCGCTTTCTATCGTTTTCTTCAACGGAGCGATCGCGGAATCGAGTTTCGCTTCGTGGACAAAGATCCGCCCCAGATTGAAGTTGCCGAGCGGGCTGTCGGCGTCGATCGCCAAGCCGCGATCGAGCGCGTCGCGTGCTTCAGCAAATCTCCCAAGGAGGATCTTGCACGCGCCGATGTTGACGTAGACGTCCGCGTAGTCCGGGGCCTCCACCTGGATCGATTCGAAGATCTTCAGTGCGGTCTCATACTGGCCGAGGGTGAAGAGAGTGCCGCCTGCGGCAAGCCGAATAACCGGGCCGCCCTCCGGAGCTTGACCGACGAGCGTCGCGAGCGTGATGGCGGAATCGCGATCCCCCTTACTGAGAAGCGAATCGACCCTCCCAACCATTCCGGCCCACGCCACCGCGGAGAGTGGATCGCGGCCATGCCCGACGCCTTCGTCGAGTCCGCCGCGGTTCTTCACGATACGCGCCGACCCGATATAGCCGAGCGCCGCGAGCGCCTCCGCTTCCTCCGGACTGACCTCGACGACCCCGGCGGTGTCGGGAAGATCCGGTTTCACGGCGAGGATCTCGGGGATCCGTGATTTCAGCCGGCCGACGAGTTCGGGCTGCTCGCCCGCGACGTTTCGCGCTTCCCCGGGATCGGTACCGAGGTCGTACAACTCGGCGGAGGCGCCGTGAATCAACTTCCAGTCGCCGGAGCGGATGGCGCGAAGGTCGCTCCATCGATACTCGATCTTCCCGTAGAGCGACTCCATGTACGCGGACGAGTCGTCCGCGGCTGGCACTTCCGAGATGTCTTGCCCCTGCATCGGCCCGCTCCACGGTACGGAGGAGAGCCTAAGAATCGTCGGCATCAGGTCCACGGTTTCGGCCAGGTCTGCTCTGACGGTTCCGGCGGGAAGCCCGGGCGGGTACGAGAGAATGAACGGGATGTGCATAGTGCTTTCGTAGATTAGGAAACCGTGACCGTGCTCGCCTTTCTCGCCGAGGGCTTCGCCGTGGTCGCCAGCGACAGCCACGATCGTCGGGCCGCGGTGCGAAAACGCGTCGAGAAGCCGGCCGATTTCACGATCCATGGCCGCCATCTCCCCGCGGTACGCGTCTCCGCCGAGCGCGGCGGCGAACGGTTTCGGCGGATCGTACGGAATGTGCGGGTCGTAGAGATGCACCCAGAGGAAGACCGGGTCGGTGCCGGTCGCCGCTAGCCACTTCAGCGCAGCGCTGACGGTTTCGCTCGAATGGCGTTCGGGATACGTCATCTTTTGCGCTGCCTGGCCGCCGCCCTCGACGACGACGAGGAATTCGCGCGTCGCGTCGATGTCGTCGAACACCTCGAAGCCTTGCGCGAATCCGTAGAGTTCGTTGAGCGCGAACGACGAGAGGAACGCGCCGGACCTGTAGCCCGCATCGCGGAGGACTTCGGCGAGCGAGTCGAACGCGGGGTCGAGCGCGAAACCGCCGTTCTTGCGAACGCCGTGGTACGGCGGATACGACGCCGTCAGCATTGAAGCGTGCGACGGGGCGGTCAGCGGAATCTGGCACGTGGCGCGTGCGAACACCTGCCCGTCGCTCGCGAGGCCGTCGAGCGTCGGGGTCCGCGCGAGGTGATCGCCGTACGTCCCGACGCGATCCGCTCGCGTTGTGTCGACGGTGATGAGAAGGATGTCCGGGCGCCGCGGGCCCGATCGTGTGCACGTCGGCAGAAGAAGCGCCGCGACCGCGATGGCCACGTAGCCCCGTCGCGCGAAGGTTTTTGGTCGTTTCAATTTCATCGAGTCCTTCCGCCATGCTTCGCGCGGCGGCTTGCCGTCGAGGCCTCGCAGAGATTATTTCACCGGCCAGGCGCGGTCAAGCACGCCAAGTTTGCTGCGAACTTTGGTCCCGGGAGAAATCTTCTTGACAGGTTTGCGGGGCTTTGTTATGGTGCCAACGTTTTGTAATTGATCAACTTACAAGGTTTCATAAAAAACTCGGACACCCTAATACTGGGACTCGAGTCGATGCGAATCGGCCAGCCCGGCGGAGAGTTATCCATGAGACGCTCTATCATTTTCTGCACGATGTGTCTGCTCGTCGCTCTTCCCGTTCTGGCACTGGCGCAGGCGACGGACCTCGATACCTGGATCGACACGGACTTCGACGGGCTTCCCGACGCCGGTCCCTCAACCGCGCCAGCGATGGTTGTCAACACGGTCGACTCATTCGCTATCTACGTCGACCTAACGGGGTTCCCGGTAACGAACTGGACGAATTTCCTTTACTACTGGCAACTTGGCCCCGTCAACAACGTCGACGAAAGCACGAACTTCTGGAGCAATGACACGGCAGACGTCTTCGTGCGCTACGCAGTGGCCGGCGGGTCCATCTTCCCCGAGGATAACTTCACGGCTCCGTATACGTATGGTATTGGGGGGAGCGGGTTCAACGTGCCCACGACGGGCGGGGCGTCCTTGCTGGCCGTGGTGAGTGTCAAAGGGGTAATTCCCACGTCAACGCGCGGTGCCGCGTGTATCATTCCGCGAATCTTCGAGCAGGACGGCAATACGAACTACTGCACGTTTGGGGCCGGTGCGAACTACGGGTTGTTCCAGGCTGGCGTTGTTACGAGCGGCTGCTTCAGCATTTTGACCGTCCCGAGCGCTACGGAAGCGGCGTCGTGGGGCAAGGTGAAGGGGCTCTTTCGATAGGTCGTCTCGCGGCCGGAATTCCGGGCCCGCGACCGAAGGCGGACTACAGAGTGTGACGCGGCAGGAGGAGGGCATGCCCTCCTCCTTGCCATATCCAGGGGCGAAGAACTTCTTGATCGTCGGGAGCTGATGAACCGGAGCATGCAAGCAGAACATTCGTCGCGCGCGCGCGTCGTAAGCGTGGCGGTGCTCTTCCTCGCGCCGCTACTCGTCGCGGCGAACACACACGCAGAACTCTCGACGCGGCCCGTCACGCTCGGTCACGGCAAGACGTGGCCTGCGATCAGCGCCGACGGACGATGGCTTGCGTTCGGGTGGACGCAGGCGAACAAGCAGGCCGGCGACGTATTCATGGTCGATGTCACCGATCCCGACACATCCAAGGCGCCGACGCCGCTCGCACGCGGGAAATCGCGCGACCACGAGCCGTCGTGGTCCCCCGACGGCACACGCATCGCGTTCTTCTCCGGCCGCAGCGGCGACGAAGACATCTGGGTCTACACGCTCGCGACCGAGGTGTACACGCAGATGACGGTCTCGCCGTGGGGCACGGGTTACCGCGCCCAAGAGTTCGGGCCACGATGGTCGCCCGACGGCAGTCGGATCGCGTTCTCATCCGACCGGAGCGGCGACGACGACATCTGGTGGGTGCCGGCCGACGGTGGCGAGATGGTGCGCGTCACGAAGCGGACGCTTCCGCTGAGCCGCGACGAAGACCGCTTCCCCTCATGGTCTCCCGACAGCAAGCGAATCGCATACACCTCAAAATCGAGCGGCAACTGGGACCTTTGGATCGCGGTGGTCGACGACACGACGATCGCGCCGGTTCAAATTACCGCCGATTCGACCGACGAGTGGCTTCCCGCGTGGTCACCAAACGGTCGCTGGATTGCATTCGTCACGAATCGCACCGGCTTCCAGGACATCTACGTGATGCCGGCCGAAGGGGGCGAGGCGATGCAGCTCACGCTCAATCCCGGTGTCGACTCCGAGCCCTGCTGGTCTCCCGATGGGAAGCGTCTCTACTACTCGTCGGTTCGCGGCGGACAAAACGGCATCTGGGTGCTCGATGGGCTCGACACGGTTCTCGGCGCGAATTTCGCGGATAGGGCACCGCGCGCGCCGAGCCGGTCGCAGAGCGTGTCGACGAACCGCTCCCCGTCTCAGTGAGGCGGCCGTCCGCGGGCGCGCACGCCTGCATGAGCGCCGCCACGTTTCTCTTGTGCCTCGTGGGTTGTGAACGCGCTCTGGCGGCGGAGCCGCCGATACGTCCGCTCACGGAGACTCCGGAGATCGCCGAACGCCAGCCGGCGTGGTCGCCAAGCGGAGAGTGGATCGTCTACTCCGCAGGTGATGCAGCGACCGGCGACCTCTGGCTCATGACTCCGGACGGCACCGAACGTCGGCAGATTACGCACGACGACGCCGTCGAGTATTGCCCCGCGTGGTCGCCGGACGGCACGCGCATCGCATACAGCGGCACACGCGGTGAAGGCGCGCCCGCGATCTGGATTCTCGACCTGCGCGATTCGTCGATCGTTCGCCTGACGAACGAACGCGGCCGCGTGCACGAACCGGCGTGGTCTCCCGATGGCGAGACGATCGCGTACTACGGGATTGCGAGCGGCGATGAGCAGGTTTGGTCTATCCCCGCGGGGGGAGGCGAGCCCAGACGGCTCTCGCACCACGTGACGCAAAGCTGGAGCGCGGCGTGGTCGCCCGACGGCGCGGAACTCGTCTACGCCGGCTATCGCAACGCGCGTACCGGCGGATCGCTCTTCATCATGCCGCGCGACGGCGAAGGCGATGCGTGCGAACACGCGCGAGCGCTGACGACGCGTCGAGATCACAGGTGGGATCGGTTCCCCGACTGGTCGCGCGACGGTCAGTGGATCGTCTTCGCGGGCCAAACGACGTCCGGCGGGCTCGATCTCTGGCTCGTGTCGGCCGACCGGGCGATCGAAGAACGCCTGACCGAGCACCCGGCAGAGGACACGGAACCGTCGTGGTCACCGGACGGAGAAAGCGTCGTCTTCGTCTCGGAGCGGGCGGGAAGTCCTGACCTTTGGATTCTCGACGCCGCGACGGCGGCCGAGCCCTACCACTCGCGCGAGGCGCCCAAGAAAAAGTAGATCTCGCCGGCGTGCTGGAACGTGTTGTTCTTCCCTTGCGTGCCGGGCGATCCCACGATGAGATCGGCTTTCCCATCCGCGTCGATGTCGACAACGTCGATCGCGCCGGGAGTGTTGTCCTCTTCATCCGCGCCTTTGATGACGTGATCGAATTCTGCCGTCTGCAGATCGAGCGTGTCGGGGAACTGCGCCTTCGGGCGTCCCATCACCACGCCGATTTCGCCGCCTGAGAGGCGCGGCACGCCCTCCGAGTCGAATGGATCTGCGAGCGGGGCGCCGACGAAAAGCTCGTCACGGCCATCGCCATTCAGGTCGCCCGTCTGAACGCACGCCCCGGCATGGTCGAAGTAGGATTTGCCGACGACGCGGAACTCCGCGGGGCCGGCGAGATCGATTGCTTCGGGCACGACGAATCCACCGAACAGGACGTCGACGATGCCCGTCTGCGCCCTCGGGCCGACCTCGGGACCGAACTGCGAGGCGATGACGATGTCGCCGAACTCGTCACCGTCGAGATCCCCAGCGCAGAGCGGTCGGCTCGTCGAGCCGCGTGTGTGCGCGCCGAAGCACGGCATCGACGCACCGGGCGTCGACAGGTCAATGATTCGCTTCTTGCCGAGCTTGCCGATCTGCTTGCGGTCGCGGCCGAGTACGAGATGCGCCTCGCCGGGATCGACCCGCGTGTTGAACGGACCGTCTCCGAAATCGGCTCCGATAACGAGGTCTTCCCGGCGGTCGGCGTTCCAATCCGTGAAGGCGATGGATCGCCCCGCGGTGTCCTCTCGCTCGCTGCCGTGAATCGTGAGGTCCGCGGCATTTGCGATCGAAATGCGGCGCGGCGTCTTCTTCTTCTCGCGTCCCAGGTACACGTAAACCGCTCCCGCGCGAATGCGAACTCCGTCCGGACCGTTTGCGTGGAGCGCGCCGATCGCGGCGTCATCGCGGCCGTCGCCGTCGAAGTCGCCGAGCGCAACGCCTTCTCCGAGGTGCACACCTCGATCTCCTGGAACGAACACGGCATCCGCCGAATCCGGGAGGAGAAGCTCGGCAGGGAACTCGCCCCGCGCACGGCCGAGGATGAGATACGCCGCGCCGCCCTCTGTGAGTAGCGAATCGGACTCGGTGGTCCACGGTGAGCCGACAAGCAGGTCGGACTTCCCGTCACCGTTGAAGTCGCCCGACGCCATGAAGCCGCCGACGCCTTGCCCCTCGCGCGTGCCGCGTATCTTCGTCGCGGCGTTCGTCAGACCATCGGCGTGGCGGTCGCGAAAGTCCGCGCCGCCGAAGAGGAGGTGGATCGCACCGACGTGCTCGGAATCGTACGCGCGAACCTCAGCGCGGGGAGAACCGACTGCAATGTCGCCGATGCCATCGCCGTCGAAGTCGCCCGCCGCGAGTGCACTGCCCGTGCGGCCCGCGTACCACGGGCCGTGAAAGACGAAGTCCGCGTCGTGACGCAGATCCAGCGTGTTTGCAGCCGCGCCGCCGTGGGCAGCGCCCATCGCGATGGGGAGCAGGACAATGCTCAGACGACGAAGACCAGCGCGGCACACTCTTCGCATTCGCTTCCTTTCAATTCGAAGAACATTTGCAAACCGTTGCCAGCTATTGATTTTGACAGCGCTGGGAGCGTCCCCTATAGTGGACGGAGTTTCGTTTGTTGGGCAATAACTTCTGCATTCAATCACGCTACACATCGAGCGTCAAGACTGCGGCGCCACGAAAGGACTCTCTTTCATGCCTGCTTGCGGTCGCACTCTGGCCGCGTTTCTCGTCGTGGCCGCGGCGACGGTGTTTGGGTCGTGCAGTCGAACCGAGCCGCCGTGGGAAGAACTCGTCTCGACCGTCGAGAACGACGCCGATCGCCGGCGGGTCGCGGCGGCATTGGCCGCACGACCCGGCGCGAACCTTCTCCTCATCACGATCGACACCTGCCGCTCTGACCGGATCTCGAGTTACGGAAATCACCGCATCCGCACGCCGAACCTCGACGCACTCGCGGCGCGCGGCGTGCAATTCGCCGATGCGATCTGCCAGGCGCCGATCACGCTCCCGTCGCATTGCTCGATCATGACCGGGCTCAATCCCACTGCGCATGGCGTTCGCGACAACGGGCGGTTCACACTCGACGATGCCGCGACGACTCTCGCCGAGGTTCTCCAGGAGCGAGGCTATGAAACCGCCGCCTTCGTTGGAGCGTTTCCGGTGCTTGCGAAGTTCGGACTCGCGCAAGGCTTCGAGACGTACTCGGACGAATTCGCGGCGCGCCGCGTGCGCGGGCACGGCGTCATTCGCGAACGGCGTGCCGGCGAAGTGACGTCGAAAGCGATCGCGTGGCTGAGTCGCTCAGCGGGCCGCCCGTTCTTCGCGTGGGTTCACTACTTCGATCCGCACTGGCCGTACGAGCCGCCCGAGATCTTCGGCGCGCAGTATCCGCTTTTCCCGTACGACGGCGAGATCGCCTACGTCGATGCGGAAATTGGGCGCCTGCTCGACGCGCTCGCGGAGCGGGGGATCGCGGAAAACACGATCGTCGTCGCGACTTCTGATCACGGCGAGGGGCTCGGTGAGCATAAAGAGCTCAGCCATTCGGTGCTCGTCTATGATGGAGCGATGCGCGTGCCGTTGATCGTCGCGCCCGCGTCACGGTCGGAGTCCGCGCACGACAGCGCGCGAGACGCGCGTGACTCGAAGGACCCCCGCGGCGGCATTCTCGTCGCGAGCCAAGTGCGCACGATCGACATCATGCCGACGATGCTCAATCTCGCAGGAGTCGATCTTCCGCACGGACTCGATGGCGTCGCGTTGCGAGACGAAACCGGGGCGCCGCTTCCGCCGGAGGCGGGCGTCTGCTACATGGAGTCGTATGCGTCGTGGTACGGGTTTCAGTGGAGCCCGCTTCGCGCACTGCGCACCTCGAACTGGAAGTTCGTCGAGGCGCCGAAGAGCGAGCTCTACGATCTGGCGGCCGACCCGCGGGAGGAGCGGAATCTGCTCGTGTCGAACGCGCGCAGCGGCGCGCCGTGGCGTGCGGCGCTCGCGCAGATCGCGGTCGAACGCGGACTCTCGGCGGAGGCCGACATGGATGCCGAAACGGTGGAGGGACTGCGCGCGCTCGGCTACATCGGTGTCGGACGCAGCCTCGATTCGCCGCGACCGAAAGGCGCGGATCCGGATTTGCCGAACCCGAGCGACATGATTGGGCTCTACTTCGCGTACTTCTCTCCGGCGCTCGAGAAATTCATGCGCGGCGACTACCCCGGCGCGATCGCGTCGGCGAAGGAGGGCCTCGCGAGCGACTCGACGAACGTGCAAGGGCTCATCACGCTCGGCCACGCGCAGCACCGGATGGGCCTTGCTGCGGACGCGCGCGCGACGTACAGCCGTGTTCTCGTGCTCGACCCGTTCAACTCGGGCGCTCACTTCATGCTCGGGGCGATCGCCCACGCCGAAGGGGATGACGCCGACGCGGAACGCGAGTATCGCGCGGCCCTCGAAATCGACCCGACGATTCATGAGGCGCGGCACGACCTCGCCGTGGTTCTCATGAAGGGGCGCCGGAACGAAGAAGCGGAGAAACTGCTCCTCGGCGTCATCGCGGAGGACTCGCTCTTCGCGGGGGCGCACCGGACGTTGGGCAATCTCTACGCGGCGACCGATCGCAAGGCGGCTGCGTTCGCCGCCTACGTCAATTGCCTGATCGCGAACCCCAACAATCGCGAGATCGAGACCGTCGTGCTCGGCTATGCTGCGGATGCGGTGCTCGGCGACGAGATGCTCGAAGCACTTCACGGGGCGTGGCGATCCGGGCGGCGTGACGAAGGATTCGCGGTCGCATTCGCCGAGATCGCGTTCGCGCGGGGCCGCAAGGAACTCGCGCGATCGGTGGTCGGCGAGCAGATGGCTATCGTGCCGACCCCTCGCCTCTATCGCGTGCGTGCTTGGATGCACAAATCCGACGGGCGCGGCGATCTTGCCGAGAAGGATCTCGCCGCCGCGGTGGCGATCGATCCGGACGACGTCGATGCGCGCGCAAACCTCGCGGCGTACTATCGAGCCGCGGGGAGGTGGGACGAGGCACGACGCGAATACGAGGAGTGCCTGGCGATCGACCCGCGGCACGACACAGCACTCGTCGGACTCGGGATCATCTTTGCGGAGTCGCAGCAACTGGGGCGCGCAATCGAATTGTGGGAACGCGCGGTGCGCAGCAATCCCAACAGTCCAGCGAAAACCAATCTCGAAGCCGCGCGAAGGATGCTCGGCGAGGAAGGTGCGGGAACCTGATGAGATTTCGATTTGCGTTTTTGGAACTGCATCGCGACTTACTTCTCGCGTTCACGCGTCGCGTGTGCGCTGTCGCGATCGCGGCGACCGTCGTGTGCCACGCGGCGACCCCGCGCCTCGCCGCCGCCGCGACGGCTACGCGAGTGCTCTCGTCGTCGGACGATCGCGTCGTCCTCGAGGTCATGGTCCCCGAGCCGGTATTCGCGACGCTCGACGTCGAGGGTGTGCCGATGACGCGCGTGACGCTCGACCGTGGTGCGGCGTGGAACGAACACGGAAAACCCGGCGTGGTGCGCATGCCTCTCTTCGTCGGAGTGCCGCGCGGTGCGCGCGTGACCGCGACGATTCTCGAGGAAGACTCGCGCACGCTCACGGATCGCCTGATCGCCCCCGTACCGCGTGACAGCGTCATCTTCGAAGGGACGCTCCCCGTTTCGATCGAACTCTTCGAACGCGATGCGGCGAGTTACGCGTCGGCCGCGACATTTCCGCTCGAGAAGGCCGCCGTCGTCGGTATGTCGCGCATGCGATTCCAAGAGTACGCCACGATCGAGATCTACCCCGTGCGTGCGCGCGCCGCGCTGCGCGAGATCGACGTCGTCTCGCGATGCCTCGTGGAGGTGCGGTGGACGCTTGCGCCGCAGGCGGAGTCGCGCGCAGAGAAGGATCTCCTCACGGCGCCGAGCGTATCGTGGGAACCCGCGCCGTCGGACGAGCGCTGGGATCCGGTGTACCGCGGATTCCTCGCGAATCCTGATCAAGCGGCTGCGTTTCGCGAACGCGTGACGCCGGTCGCGAACCCGTTGGCAGGGCCGCGCAAGAGCGGCCCGCTGCAGAGCGATGGGCCGGAGTGGAAGATCACCGTCAGCGAGAGCGGGCTCTACCGAATTCCGTTCGAGTCGCTTCGCGATCGCGGATTCCCGGCGGGGACTCCCGTCGACGAGATCCGCATTTTTCAGCGTGCGGTGTCGGACACGCTTCTGTTTCGCGCTGAAGATCCGTTCAGCGCGCTCGAAATCCCGCTCGACGTCATCGACGCTCTCGGCGACGGAGCGTTCGGCGAAGGCGACGCGGTGCACGTTTACCTGCGCGGTTTCCGCGAGCAGTTCATGCCGAACGACTACGAGGATATGTTCGCCGGCGCCGCCGCGTATTGGTTGGCCATCACGCCAGGTGAAGAGGGCGCGCGGATGACGGCGCGCGATGGCTGGCTCGGGCTGACCGGGTTGACTCCGCCGTCGTCGTTCACGTCGACGGTGCGTTCCGAGCCCGATGTCTTTTTCAACCTCGACTCGCCGCGCGGTGATTTCGATCTCTGGTTTGCCGTCGACTACGACGCGGCCGGCGCGGATCTCGGTGTTGCGCTCGCCGACGTCGATCGCGACCGGCCGTTCCGATTCCGCGCGCAATCCGTCGGACGTACCGACACGCCGGGCGTCGACACGCCGCACCGCCTCGCGTTCGCGATGAATGGGACGCCGTTCGCTTCGTTCGAGTTTGGCGCGCGCGCGCGCGTCATCTACGGACCCGATTCGACCTTCGCCGGAACGCTTCTACGCGAGGGAACGAACACGCTGACCTTCACCGGCAGCCGCGGGCCGAGCAACATTCCGGGCGCCGGCGCATACCTCGACTGGTTCGAGTTCGACTACAGCCGGTTCTACCGCGCGAACGGAAACCGCCTCGCGTTTACGAGCGGCGGTGCGATCGGCGGCAGTCAATTCCACATCGGCGGATTCGGCGACCCCCGCGTGTTCCTGTACGACGTCACGGATCCTCTCGCGCCTGTACGCGTGGCGGCCGACTCCGTCGTGGCGAGCGGCGGAGCGAACGAACTTCGATTCCAGGCGCAGATCGGAGGCGGGACGACGCGGCGCTACGAAGCCGCGACCGCCGCGGGGGCGCGCACGCTCACCGACGCGCAGCTTCTCGCCGACACGCACGGCGCACTCGCACAGAGCGAGGCCGACCACGTCATGATCGTCTACGACGAGTTCGCCGCCGGGCTCGCGCCGCTTATCGCGCTGCGAGAAAGCCAGGGAATGCGCGTGAAGGTCGCGCGCCTCTCGGATGTCTACGATGAGTTCGGCGGCGGAATTCCTTCGCCCGACGCGATTCGCCGCTACATGAAATTCGCGTTCACGTTTTGGGAGACGCCGCCGACCTACTGCCTGCTCGTCGGCGATGGAAACGAGGACCACCGCGGGCGTCGCGGCAGCGGCGAGGTCGATTACGTTCCATCGCTTCCCGTGCACACGACGATCCCGTTCGAGTCGGGCGATCACTGGGACGCGAGCGACAACTGGTACGTGCTCCTCGACAACAACCCTGTCGGATTCGCGCGCATTCTTTCGAGCGCCAACGCGATGGGGTTGGACAACGCGATGGAGATTCTGATCGGCCGCCTCAGCGTGTCGAACACTGCGGAGCTCGCCATCCAGGTAGCAAAGACCGTTCGCTACGAGACGGAGGATCTCGACGCGCCGTGGCGTTCGCGATGCCTCTTCATGGCCGACGACGAGTGGATCACGACCGGCGCTCCCGCGCAGTACTGCGACGTGAATCAATCGCAGTTCGCGACCTTCACAGCCGGGCTTGCAGCCGCGATCGAGCAGTCCACGGAGATCGTGCTCGACGCGACGTTTCTTCGGTTTTCGGATTTCACCGACACGCTGCACGTGCTCTGCGATGACAATCCGGCCACGCCGACGTGTATGCCGCTCGTCGGAAGCCGCGGAACAGGAAACATCTGTGTGGCCGATGGCGTGCGCGCGCGGCTAACGCCTCTGGCGATCGACGCGTTGAACGAGGGCGTGCTCTTCGCGAACTACCAAGGGCACGGGAACCGCTGGGTCTTAAGCCACGAGAGTTTCCTTCTCGATGGCTTCAGCCACCTGAATCAATTCGCGGAGGACGCGAAGCGATTCCAATCGAACAACCGCCCGTTCATCTTCATGGCGTACGGTTGCTCGATCAGCGAATTCGAGCGCTTCTCCTTCAACGACGACTGCCTCACCGAGAAAATGATGAACGTCGCGAACGGCGGCGCGGTCGCGACGTTCGGAAGTTCGGGAATCGAGTTCCTCACACCGAACCTGATCTTGAACGGATTCGTTCAGGACGCGTTCCTCTCCGGCGGCGCGGGCAGCCCGCCACGTTACATCCTCGGCGAAGTATGCGCGCGGGGACTGACGGAGTACTCGGGAGCCGGCTACCGCACATCGATGCTGCGCTACATTCTCTTCGGTGATCCCGCGCTTCGGCTGCGCACCGTGCCGACGTCGTTCGCGGTCACGGTCGATGGGATGCCCGTCGAAGACGGGGACTTCCTGCTCGGAAACGAGACGGGCAAGCCGGTGAACATCGTGATTCGCGGCGCGACCGCGTCCTCGCTCGAGGGGCTTCGCATTCGGCGCAGCGACACCGGCGAGATCGATCCGCTCGAGTATCCCGTCGCGGGCGACAGCGCGGCGTACCTTCACGAAATCGAATTCGCGAACACGGGGTCGTACGATTTGATCATCACCGCGCCCGCAATCGGCGGCGGGACGACCTCGGTACGGCTCCGCGTCGATCTTCAGACGGAGATTACGTTCGGCGGCCGTACGATCGAGGACGGCTCACTCGTCGACCCCGACGAAGAAATCGCCGTGACGCT
This sequence comes from bacterium, assembly GCA_046160485.1. Taxonomy (GTDB): domain Bacteria; phylum Orphanbacterota; class Orphanbacteria; order JBJXGV01; family JBJXGV01; genus JBJXGV01. Next base: position 15,716 of record JBJXGV010000021.1, read on the forward strand.
GACGACGCCGCTTCGCGTTTCGGCGAGCAACATTTCACTCCGTTTCGATGGCGAGGCGCTGTTGGTCGAACCGGATTCGCTCGGCCCGACGACGTGGCGATTCACGCTCCCATCGCGCGAACTCGCCGACGGTTCGCACGAGATCGAAGTGACGGTCTTTAGTTTCTCGAAGCGCGTTTCGTTCCGCGTTCGAAACGAATTCTCGATCTCCGAAGCGCTCAACTATCCGAATCCGCTGCGCAACGAGGAGCAGACGTCGTTCTCGTACCGCCTCACCGCGGATGCCGAGAACGTCGCCATCGACATCTACACGGTAAACGGGCGAAAAGTGCGCGAGCTGCGCGGCCTTTCGGGGTACGCGGGCTACAACCCATCGAGCGCGGAGACGGAAGGCGTTTGGGACGGGCGCGACCAGGACGGCGACAAGGTCGCGAACGGGCTCTACTTCTTCCGCGTGCGGGCGTTCTCGCGCGGGCGCACGGCCGAGGCGATCGGCAAGCTCGTCGTGATGCGCGGCGAGACGCTCGAGTTCGACACGTTCGAGTAGCGCGCGCGCGTGCGCGGCCATCACCCGGCGTGCGGCGTGCGACGCGCGGGGGCCCGTGGCCAGTTCGCGGCGACCGCAAAGAGCTTGCTCCCCCCAGAGCGCTCCGCTTAAATACGGGCGTGTCCGCGGAAAATCCTGACGACGGCGTCTTCGAAGAACTCGCGTCGCTCATCACCGAGCAGCCGAACGAGCGCACCGAACGCATCGATCGCGTTCCGGTCGCCGAGGCGCTCGCGCTCATGAACGCGGAAGACGCCTGCGTGGCTGCGGCGGTGGCGCGCGAAATCCCCGAGATAGCGCGGCTCGTCGAGATCGCGCGCGCGCGCGTAAGCGGCGGAGGGCGCATCGTCTACGTCGGGGCCGGTACCAGCGGGCGGCTCGGCGTGCTCGACGCCGCGGAGTGTCCGCCGACGTTCGGCACCGATCCGTCGCAAGTCGTCGGAATCATGTCGGGCGGCGACCGCGCAGTCTTCCGATCGGTTGAAGGCGCCGAGGACGACGAGGCCGCGGGAGCGAACGCAATGGAGGAAGCGGCGGTGGGGAAGAACGATCTGGTCGTGGGGCTCGCCGCGAGCCGGCGCACTCCCTACGTCGCCGCCGCGCTCGCGCGCGCACGCGCGCTTGGCGCCGCGACCGCGCTCATCACGTGCGCGCCACGCAAGACAGTCACCATCCCCGTCGACATCGCGATCTGCCCCGTCGTCGGCCCCGAGGCGATCATGGGTTCCACTCGCCTCAAGTCGGGCACCGCGCAAAAAATGGTGCTGAACATGCTCTCCACGGCGACGATGATTCAGCTCGGCAAGGTCTATAAGAACATGATGGTCGATCTGCGCGCGACGAGCCGGAAGTTGCGAGAGCGATCCGTGCGCACGCTCATGACGGTCGCGCACCTCGAGCGTGCGGCGGCGACGGAACTCTTGGCGAGTGCGGATGGCAGTGTGAAGACGGCGATCGTGATGTCTCGGCTAGCGGTGTCGCGCGACGCGGCGCTTGCGCGTCTCGACGCAACGGGCGGCCACGTGTCGCGCGCTCTCGGCGAAATCGACGGCGAGCCGTTGCGATGAGGCGCAGAGTGCATCCGGTGCGGACTGCGTTCGTGCTCGCGCTGTCGCTTATCGCGGCGAGCGTGGGATGCGGCCGTGGCGGCGATGACGGTGCGGATGCGGCCGCGCGCAACGACGCCCAGCGCTCGGGTTCGCCCGACGGTGCGCGCGTGGTACGGCTCTGGCAGTTCTGGGACGCAGCGCTCGTCGAGCCGCTCGTGCGCGAATTCGAGGCCGCGAATCCGGGCGTGCGCGTCGAGATGGAAACCCTCACATGGGCGAGCGGCTTCGAGAAAATCGTCGTCGCGATCGCGTCGGGAAAGGCGCCCGACCTCGTCGAACTCGGCTCCACGTGGGTGCCGAAGTTTGCCGCCGAGGGCGCACTGCGCGATCTCACGGGCGATGTCGCCGATCTTCGGCCGTCGCTCGTGCAGTGGGAATCGGGAATGCGCGACGGCCGCGTCTTCGCGATCCCGTGGCTTGTCGGCACGCGCGTGCTCTTCGTGAACCGCGATCTGATCGCCGGCGCCGAGCCGCCCGCAACGTGGGACGATCTTCTCGCGGCGTCGCGCACCGCGCACGCGCCGGATCGCGGCGTCTACGGCTTCGGAATGAACGCGGGCGAGCGGCATGTCCTCTACAAGAAGTTCCTCCCGTTCGTTTGGTCGAACGGCGGCGACGTTCTCGACAGTGCCGGGAGCCCGTCGCTTAGCGCGCCGCGCTCCGTCGAGGCGCTCGCGTTCTATCGTTCGCTCGTTCCGTATTCGCTTCTCGAGCGGCAGGATCAGCTCGACCTCGCGTTCGAGGAGGGGAAGCTCGCATTCACGATCTCCGGCGGCTGGCTCGGAAAGCGGCTTGCCGACAAGGGCGCCGCGTTTCGCTGGGCGATTGCGCCGATTCCGCGGCCGAGCGCCGGCGCGCCCGCATCCGCGTCGTTCGCCGGCGCCGAGATGCTCGCGATACCCGCCGGCGCGGCGCACCCCGACGATGCGCTGCGTCTGGCGCGGTTCCTCGTCGATGGCCGCCGCGCGCTCGTCATCGCCGAGCGCGAGAAGAGCGTGCTCCCCGCGGCGAGCGATTCGAGTGTGCAGGCGTACTACGCCGCGCACCCGGATGAGCGCGTCTATCTCGACGTGCTCGCGACCGCGAAGGCGCCCCCCGCGCACCCGGCGTGGGTCGAGATGCAGGAGGCGATCAACGTCGCGATCGAAGAGGTGCTCTTCGGGCGCGCCGAGCCCGCGGCCGCGCTCGCGCGCGCGGACTCGCTCATCGCGCCGCTCGTCGCGCCGCCGCTGCCGTGAGCGACGCGGCATTCGGCGCGCGCGGTAGGGCCGCATGAACGCGGAGCGGTCGCGCGCGGCGCATCGCGCCGGTCTCGGCAGCGGCGTTTCGCTTTTCTTCCTCGCGCCGTGGCTTGTGACGCTCGTGCTCTTCCACCTTTATCCGCTCGTGCAATCGCTCTGGCTCTCGTTCACGGATCGCAATCTCTTGCGCGCGGCTGCGCCGCGTTTCGTCGGCTTCGAGAACTACCGCTCGCTTCTGGCCGATCCCGATTTCTGGAGCGCGATGAAGACGACCGGGCTCTTCGTTCTCGGAACCGTCCCCGTGACGACCGCGCTTGCGCTCGGCCTCGCGCTTTTTCTCGCGCGCCCCTCGCGCGCGCAAGGATTCGCGCGCTCCGTCGTTTTCTTTCCGTCGATCGTGGCGTTCTCCGTCGTTGCGCTGATCTTCAAGAGCCTCTATGCGCCGGGCGGGCCGCTCGTGAGCGCACTCGCCTCACTCGGTGTTCACGTGCCGACGATCCTCAACGATCCCGCGCTCGCGCTCCCCGCTGTGATGGTGATGGATATCTGGATGGCGGCCGGATACTACGCGGTGCTTCTGCTTGCGGGACTCCTCTCGGTGCCGGGCGAGCTCTACGACGCCGCGCGGCTCGACGGCGCGCGGTCCTGGACGATCTTCACGCGCATCACGCTCCCCGCGATCCGTCCCGTTCTGCTCTTCGCGCTCGTTCTCAACACGATTCGCTCGTTCCAAGTCTTCGTCGAGATCTACGTGATGACGCGCGGCGGCCCGCTCGGCAGCACGATGACCGCTGTCTATTTCCTCTATGAAGAGGCGTTCTTTCACTTCGAGATGGGGCGTGCGAGCGCAGCGTCGTACTTGCTCTTCGTCGTGATTCTCGTCTTCTCGGCGATTCAGATCGCGCGGTTCCGGCTCGGCTCGCCGCTCGCGGAGGCGCGATGAAGCGCTCCGCCGGTTTGTGGCGCGCGGCGCTCGTCGCGCTTCTGGCGCTTCTTTATCTCTCGCCGTTTCTCTTCATGCTCGCGCGATCCCTCGAGCCGCGCGCGGGCGGCGCGTTCCCGTCGTTCATCAATTACTCCGATTTGCTCAGCGACCCGCGCCTGCTTCGGTTTCTCTTCAACTCCGTCGTCGTGACCGGCGTCATTCTCGCGGGCAATCTTCTCTTCGCCTCGATGGTCGGCTACGCGTTCGCGCGCGGCCGCTTTCCGTTCAAGGAGCCGCTCTTCCTCTTGCTGCTCGCGACGCTCATGGTGCCGAAGCAGGTGCTCATGGTGCCGCTCTACCTTCTCGTCGTGAAGCTCGGCATCGTCGATTCGTACGCGGCGCTGACGCTCCCGTTTCTCGTCGACGCGATGAACGTCTTCCTGATGCGTCAGGTCATCGCCGGGATTCCGCGCGAACTCGAGGACGCCGCGCGGCTCGACGGCGCGAGCGAGACGACGATCTTCTTCCGCGTCGTCATGCCGCTCGCAAGCCCCGGCATCGCCGTCCTCGCGGTGACGACGTTCATCGCGCATTGGAACGATTTCCTCTATCCGCTCTTGTTCACGTCGAGCGAGAAGATGCGAACGCTTCCCGTCGGGCTTGCGCTCTTGTCGCAGGGCGCGCACTCCGTCGATTGGCCGCACCTTATGGCCGGCGCAGCGATCGCGACCGCGCCAGTCCTCGCGCTGTTTCTCGTGTTTCAGCGGCGGATCGTCGACGGACTTCTTCGCGGTGGAATCAAAGGATGACGGGGCGCGGCGACACGATGTGGGTGATCGGCGTGTTGTCGGGGACTTCGGCGGATGGCGCGAGCGCGTGCCTTGCGCGCATCGGCGGCGAAGGGCTCGGTACGCGCGCGCGGGTCGTGCTCTGCCGGCGCGATGCGTTCCCGGCGTCGCTTGCGGCGCGCATTCATCGCCTCGCCGAAGGGAGCCTGCGCGGCGACGAAGCGCTGCGCGAGATCGTCGCGCTCGACGCGATTCTCGGCGAACGATTCGCGCGCACGGTCGGGGCGATCGTGCGCGATGCCCCGCGTTCCGCGCGCGCCGTGCGCGCGGTCGGACTCCACGGCCAGACGATCGTGCATCTGCCGGTACGCCGCGTCCGCCGCGCGATCGAGGCCGGCACGCTTCAGATCGGTAGCGCCGCGATTGTCGCGGAGAGAACGGGGCTCGCCGTCGTGTCGGATTTTCGGCGGCGCGACATGGCTGTCGGCGGCGAAGGCGCGCCGCTCGTCCCGATTCTCGATCGTGCGCTCTACTCGAAGCCCGGCGTTCGTCGCGTGCTGCTCAACATCGGCGGCATCGCGAACGTGACGCTCTTGCCGGGGACGCGCGACACGGAGCGCGTCAACGCATTCGACACGGGCCCCGGGAATATGCTTCTTGATCGCGCCGTGCGTGACGGCACGCGCGGGCGCCTGCGCTTCGATCGCGGCGGGCGGCTCGCGCTCGCGGGGCGCGCTGCGCCCGCGCTCTTGGCGCATCTTCTCCGCCATCCATTTCTCGCGGCCCCGCCGCCGAAATCCGCCGACCGCGGCGACTTCGAAGGCGCGTGGTGGCGCGGCGTCGCCGGTCGCGCCGCGCGCGCGCGTCTCTCGCTTTCCGATTTCCTCGCGACGCTCGTCGCGTTCACGGCCGACGCGGCGGCCCTCGGCGTCGAGCGCGCGGTGCGCGCGTCGAGCGCGCCGCGCGCGGAACGCGCCGCCCCCCCCGATGAGCTTCTCGTCAGCGGCGGCGGCGCGCACAACCGCGCGCTCATGACCGCGCTGGCCGATCGTTTTCCGGGCGCACGCGTCCGCGCGCTCCCGAACGCCGGCGAAGAGAAAGAGGCGCTCCTCTTCGCGTTTCTCGCCCGCGAGTTTCTCCTTGGGCGCGCAGCCAATCTGCCGAGCGTAACGGGCGCGCTGCGCCCGGTACTCCTCGGCGCCCTGACCCCGGCTCCCCCTCGTGCCCGCGCTCCGCGAGGCCGATAAGAGGTGATCATGCGTACTGTCGAAATCTCGTCAGGGGGCGCGGTTCTCCGCGCGCTCGTACCGTGTGCGTTGCTCCTCACCGCCGTTCTTTCGCTCGCCGCACTCTCGGGCTGCGGTGCGGCGGCCGTCCGCGCGCAGCGGCCTCCCGGCGCGAGCGAACCGGTCGTGCGCGTCCTGCTCGACGGCTCCGCGCGCGAGACGCGTCTGACATCGAATGTTTCTCTCTTCGCGAGGAGCCTCGACTTCGCCGAGCGCGAGTTTCCCAACGGCGTTCTCGTGCGCTCGGGCGCGTCGGCATCGGGCGCCCGCACCCTCAACCTCGTCGATCTTCTCTCGGGCGAAGTCGTGGACGCGGGCGATGAAGTTGCCGTCCACGCGGCCGGCGACGGAATCCTCGACTGCGCGGGGCGTCCGTATCGCGGTGCGATCGTCGTGCGCCTGACTCGCGGCGGCGCGCTTCAACTCGTCAACGCGCTCGGAATGGAATCGTATCTGCTCGGCGTCGTGGCGGGGGAGATCGGTCGCCTGCCGCTCACGCGCCTCGAGGCGGTCAAGGCGCAAGCGATCGCGGCGCGAACCTACGCGCTCTCGTCGATCGGGCAGTACGGCGCCTCGGCGGGCTTCGATCTTTACGCGACCGTGCAAGACCAGGTCTATGAGGGCGTCCGCAGCGAGGATCCGACCGCCGACGCCGCGATTCACGAAACGAGCGGACAGGTGCTCGACTACCGCGGCAAACTCGCGCGCGCCTACTATCACGCAAGCTGCGGCGGGCGCACGGCTCCGGTCGACGAGGTGTGGACCGATATTTCGCGCACCGGTTACTTGCGCGGCACCGCCGATCGTTCGATGCGGCTTGGCGGCGGATACCCGCTCTGCGGCGGCGGCGCGAACTTCGCGTGGGAAGAAACGTGGGACGGACGCACGCTCGAGCGAATCCTCGAGAAGAGTCTTCCGCGCGAACTCGGACTTCCCGACGGTACCGACATCGGCCACGTGAAGGGGATCAAGGTTCTGCACCGCGGCGTCTCGGGACGTGTCCTCGATCTGGAAATCACGACGACGACGGACACGTATCGAGTGAGGAGCGACAAGGTGCGAAGCGTCTTGCGCCGGCCGGGTCCGGGCGACCCGGTCCTGCGAAGCACGCTGATTCGCATCGAGGACGTGGAGAAGGAGGCGGGGCGTGTCAGCCGCCTCGTCGTGTCGGGCCGCGGCAATGGCCACGGTGTCGGCATGTGCCAACTCGGCGCGATCGGCATGGCCGAGGCCGGTGCGTCGGCGCGCGAGATCCTCGCGCACTACTATCCCGGTGCCCGAATCCGCGATCTGGCGGATGTCGGCGGCGTACCCGTCCCAGCGGCGACCTCGCTCCTCGCCCCTCCCGCTGCCGAGATCGTCGAGCGACTTATCGCGTGGACGGGATCGCCCTCTTCGGCGGACCCGCTCGCGCGCCGCTAGCCGCGCCCGCTCGCCGCGCACCGCGCGTCCCCCAAGAAAACCTCTCGGTCCGAGCCTCCCGGCGGAGTTTTTCGTTGACGGCGTAGTTACGCGGTATGCATACTGCGTATCCGTCCTTGGGAGGGAGCGATGTCCGTCCGACACAGCCTGCTGGCGATTCTCGCGGAGCAACCCGCGCACGGCTACGGCGTGAAGTCGCGCTTCGAGCGAAGCACCGCGGGCGCGTGGCCGCTCAACGTCGGGCAGGTCTACACGACGCTGCGGCGGCTCGAGCGCGACGGGCTCGTAGCGGCCGAGGGCGCGAGTGAAGGCGCGCGCCAGGCGTGGAGCATCACGGACGCCGGACGCGCAGCGCTCTCGGTCTGGTTCGGAACGCCGATCTCGGGCGACCCGCCGTCGCGCGACGAACTCGCGCTGAAAGTACTTCTCGCGGTAGCGGCCGATGCGGTCGACGTGGGCGCGATCCTGCAATCGCAGCGCGTCGCAACCCTCGAGCGTTTGCAGCAGTACACGCTCCACAAACGCGACGCCGATCCCGAACGCGAACTCCCGTGGATGCTTCTACTCGACGCGCTGATTCTCAAAGCGGAGGCGGAGGTGAAATGGCTGGACCTGTGCGAAGAACGGCTGCGTCGACGGAGGCGTTAGTCGCGATCGACGGCGGTGCTGCGCCCGCGCGTGTGCCGGTGCTGCGCTTCGACAACGCGGTGCGCGTGCACGGCGCGGGGCCGGCTGCGGTGCGCGCGCTCGGCCCCGTGAGCTTCGATGTCGCCGCGGGCGAGTTCGTCGCGATCATGGGACCCTCAGGGTCCGGCAAGTCGACGCTTCTGACGATGGCCGGCGCGCTCGATCGCCCGACCGAGGGGCGCGTGATCGTGCAGGGCCGCGATCTGGCGGCGCTACCGGCGAAGGCGCTCGCCGAGCTGCGGCGGCGCGTCATCGGCTTCGTCTTCCAAGATCTCAATCTCTTGCCGGGCCTTACGGCGATCGAGAATGTGGCGCTGCCGCTCGAACTCGACGGGTGCGCGCTCGCGGAAGCCCGCGGCGCGGCGCGCGCGGCGCTCGAAGCCGTCGAGATGCAATCGTTCGCCGGGCGGTTTCCCGACGATCTCTCCGGGGGCGAGCAGCAGCGTGTGGCGATCGCGCGCGCGTTTGTCGGTCCGCGTACGCTTCTGCTCGCCGACGAGCCGACCGGCGCGCTCGACTCCGTCACGGGGGAGCGGATCATGCGGCTACTCCGCGCGCAGTGCGACGCGGGGCGCACCGTCGTTCTCGTGACGCACAACGCGGCGCACGCGGCGTGGGCGGATCGCGTGCTCTTCCTGCGAGACGGCGCGATCGTCGACGAAACGCGCTCGGTTCGGACGGGGCGCGCGACGGCGTTCACGCACGACGCATGAGGGCGCTTCGCGGCCTGCGGGCATTGGCGCGCGTCGAGCTGCGCGAACTCCGGCGCCATACGAAGCGCTCGCTCCTGATCGTCTTTCTGGTCGCGCTGCCGGTCGCGGCGGTCGTGGGCGGAGCGACGATCGCGCGCATCACCGAACAGACGGCCGGCGAACGCGCCGCGCACGCCATGGGAGAGGCGGCGCTGGTTCTCGACGTTCCGGCGACGTACGACGATGAGCGGCGGCTGCTCGATCTTCTCGGGCCGACGGTGCGCATCGCTGAAGTCTTCGCCGGCGCGGAGAAGGTTCGCGTCCCTGGCCGCGAACTGCGCGCGGAGGTGTTCGCACTCGACGCCGCCGCGCTCGCGCCCGGCGGTCTTGCGGCCGGCATGTTGCGTCTGACGCACGGGCGCGCGCCCGCGAACTCCGGCGAGGTCGCGCTCTCGCCGGTCTTGCTCGCGGGACTCGGGCGTTCCGTCGGAGAAACGGTCGCGCTCTCGTTCGGTCCGGCGCGAACCATCACGGGCGTCGTCGTCGATCCGGAGGACCTCGAGGCGGCGGTCATCGCTCGCACGGCGGCGCACGTCGAGTATCGCGGCAAGCGCTCGCTTCTCGTGGGCGGTTTTCCGGACGCGGATGCGGACGCGCTCGCGAAGCGCGTGCGTGACGCGGGATTCGTTCTGCGCACGCGATCGGAGATGGCGGCGGGCGATGGCGGCGCGGCGTCGATGATTTTCGTCCTCGGAAGCATCGGCTTCCTCGAAGCGGCGCTCGTCATTGCCGCTGCGTTCGGAGTGAGTTTGCGCCGCCGCCGCTACGAGATCGGACTGCTCGGCTCCACCGGCGCGTCGTCGTCGGGAATCGTCGGCGCGCTCGTCGTGTCGGCCGCGTGCATCGCGCTCCTCGGCGGCGCGCTCGGCGCCGCGGCGGGCGTTTCGGCGGCTGCTCTGGCGCATCCGCACCTCGACGGATGGAATCATCGAATGAACGGCGCCTTCGAGGTTGCGCCGATGCACGTGGCCGGCGCGCTTCTCTTGGGCGTCGTGACGGCGATCCTCGCGGCAGCGCTGCCCGCGTACGCGGCCGCGCGCGTTCCGATTCGCGACTCGCTCGGCGGCCGCCGCCCGGCGCGCGCGCGTTCCGAGCGCTGGCTCGCCGCAGGCGTCGCGTTCGGCGCCGCGGGCGTTTCGCTCTTGTTCTTCGCGCCGCGCGCACACGCGATCACCGGAATGCTCGGCATGATCGGCGGCCCCGTCCTCTCGCTTCTCGGCTTCGGTCTTGCAAGCCCCTGGCTCCTCGACGGGCTTGCGCGCGGCGCCGCGCCGCTGCCGCTCGTGCTTCGCCTGGCGGTGCGCGACGCCGGGCGTTTTCGCGCGCGCAACGGATCGGTCGTCACCGCGATCGTCGCGGGGATGTCGATGAGTGTGACGGCTGCCGTACTCGTGGCGAGCATCGAGTCGGCGTTCGACGCGGTCCCGGCGACGTACCGGCGCGACCAGCTTCTCGTCGCAGGGCCGGGAGCGGAGATCGCCGCGCGACGCCTCGCAGCGGAACTGCCGGCGATCGCCGCCGCTCCGCTTGCGGCGGCTCACGCGCACGGCCAACCGGTGCGCGCCCGCTTCGGCGCAGAGAAGGCCGGCCTGTTTCGCGGCGAGTGGGTTGCGTGCGGCGGGGTCGACCTCTTGCGCGCGCTCGGTGTCGACACCGATACGGACGCGAGCGCAAGCGCGGCTGCGTTCCGCGCGGGCGACCTGCTCGCATTCGATGCACCGCCGGGCGCGGCGGCAGTCGAGCTGACGACGTGGCTCGACGCGCGCCCGATCGAGACGCCACCTGTGACGGCGATCCCGCTTCAGCAGAAAGTCGGCGCGCCGCTATTCTTCATCGATGAATCGGCGCTCGCGCGTTTCGGCATGGAGCCGGGTCCGCCTCTGACATCGAGCGTCACGCCGTGGCTGTTGCGCCTCGACGCGCCGGTCACGCCCGCGATTCTCGAGCGTGCGCGCGCGGCGGCGGCGGAGGCGGCGGGGACGTCGATCGATGCCGCGATTCTCCATCTGCAACCGGCGCGCCTGTTCTACTCGATCGCGCTTGCCGTTTGCATCGCGACGGGATTGATCGTGGTTCTCGTCGCAACCGCGCTCTCCGCTGCGGAGTCCGCCGCCGACGAGAGCGTGCTCGACTCGATCGGCGCGGCGCCATCGCTCGTGCGAGGGCAGCTTGCCGCGCGCGCCGGATACCTCGCACTCCTCGGCACCGCGCTCGCGGTTCCGGTCGGATTTCTCACGGCGACCGCGCTCGTGGAGGCGGCGAATTTTCCGCTACCGCTCGTGATTCCGTGGCGCGATCTCGGCGTCGTGCTCCTGGCTCTTCCCGCGCTCGCGTTCGCCGCGGCGTGGTTCTTCGGCGGCGCCGCGCGAGCACCGAGCGCTCGGCCTTTCGCGCGTCTTGCGCGCCTGGCGTGGTTCCTCGCCGCGTCGCTGCCGCTCGGCGCGGGCGAAAGCGCGGCGCAAGCGAACGCGGACTCGCTCCCGAATGCGGAGCGCGCTTTGCACGCGGACGATGCGCGCGACGCACACGCACACGCACACGCCCGCGCCTCGGACATCGCGTGGGAGCCGTACGCCGGCCGGGCGTTCGACGGCAGCCCGCTCGCGGGCGAACTCGGCCGTATCCGCGTTCCGGAGCGTCGCGGCTCACGCACCGGCCGCACGATCGAACTCGCGTTCGTTCGCTACCGCACGTCGAATCCGAACCCCGAGCCGCCGATCGTTTTTCTCGCGGGCGGACCCGGCGGCTCCGGCGTCGAACTGTGCGGACCGCATGCGACACACCCGCAGATTCGTCTGCTCGAACACAGCGACGTGATCGGTCTCGATCAACGCGGGACGGGGCTTTCCGTGCCGCGGCTTTCGGACGAGCCGCAGTTCATCGAGGAATTGCCGCGCGATCGCGCGATCGACCGCGCCGACGTGCTGGCTGCGTTCGACGCGGCCGCAACGCGCTGCGTCGCGTACTGGAAGCGCCGCGGCGTCGATCTCTCCGCGTACAACTCGAACGAGAGCGCAGACGACATCGATGATCTGCGCGCCGCGCTCGGCGTCGAGCAGATCGTGACGTACGGCGCGAGCTACGGCTCGCATCTGTCGCTTGCGTACCTGCGGCGCCACCCGGCGCGCGCCGCGCGCGCGGTGATGATGAAAGTCGAAGGCCCCGACGACACGTGGAAATTGCCGAGCACCGTGCAGCGTTGTCTCTCGCGGCTCGGCGAGCGCGTCGCGAACGACGCGAGCGCGAGCGACTCGGTTCCGGATTTTCTCTCGCGCGTGGATGAACTCTTGCGCCGCTTCGAAGAGTCGCCGCCGGAGGTGACGGTGCGCACCGACTCGACTGGCGCGACAGACGCGCGCGACTCGGCGCGTGTGACGATCGGGCGCTACGACTTGCAGTGCGCCATCGCGCGCGCGCTTGCCGAATCGAAGACGATCGCGTCGTTGCCGGCTTCGATCGCCCGGTGGTCGCGCGGGGATCTGTACGATCTCGCGGAGATCGCGCTCGAGAATCGCCGCGTCGGAATCGATGCGATGCCGCTCATGATGGACTGCGCGTCGGGCGCGAGCGCCGAACGGCGCGAACGCATCGAGCGCGAGCGAATCGACGCGAGCAACCTACTCAGCGACGCGATCGCCTCGCCGTTTTATCCGAGCAGTTGCGAGGCGTGCGGCAGTCCTGACCTCGGCGACGCGTTTCGCGCGCCATTCGCATGCGAGGTCCCGGCGCTCTTCGTCAGCGGCGCGCTCGACGCGCGGACGCCGCCCGATAACGTCGATGCGATCCGGGCGGGGTTTTCGAACCACGCTCACATTCTCGTCGAGAACGCGGCGCACGAGTCGCGCGAGCTGATGTCCGAGGAATTCCGCGATCTCTTGCAGGCGTTTCTGCGCGGCGAGCCGGTGAAAAGCTGCACGATCGTGCTTCCGCCCCTTCGGCTGGCGCCCCTACAAGATTCTTGACGCTTCTTCCGCGCAAGTGATAGATTTGCTCGCCTCTCGAACGAGATCTTTCCAAGCGCAATTCGTGGTGGGGGTCGTGGTGCAGTTGGTTAGCACACTGGCCTGTCAAGCCAGAGGTCGCGGGTTCGAGCCCCGTCGGCCCCGCCATTTTTCTGCCTCAGATTAGTCCCGCTCCCAGCGCCAACCCGAGCACGACGAGTCCCGCGCCGACGAACATCTGGAGGCCGCGGAGCGTGACCTTTTTCACCGCGCGCGAGCCGATGAACGAGCCCGCGAACGCCGCGCCGGTTGCGACCGCGATGAGCCCTGCGCCCTGCGCGTGTTCGAGCGCCGCGAGGTGCCGCGTGAAGAACGACGCGCCGTAGACGCCGAGGCGCGCGACGTCGATCGCCACCGCCGACGCGACGCCCGTCGCGATGAATGCCTCTTTCGAGAGCCCTGCCTTGACGAGAAACGCGGAGCGAAACGCCCCCTGGTGTCCCGACAGCCCGCCGAAGAAACCGGAGACGATGCCGCCGATCGGGAGGAGCTTCGCGTCGAACGTGAGCGCATGGAAGCGCGGCAATAACTCGACGATCGCGAAACCGATCATAAGGACGGCGATGACGAGTTTCACGGGGAAGATTTCGTGCGCGCGGTCGCCGAGCGTGTAGGTTGCGATCGGGGAGAGCGCGGACATTCGGCTAAGGATCAGCGCGCCGGCGATGGAGGCCGCCGCGGCAGGAATCGCGAAGCGCGCGAAGACGCGCCAGTTCGCGGCGCGCCCTACGAGCCCGAGCTTGAACACGTTGTTCGTGAGGTGAACGATTGCGGTCGCGGCGATCGCGATCTCGACAGGAAAGAAGATCGAGAAGGCGGGAAGCAGAAGCGTGCCGAGACCGAATCCAGAAAAAAACGTCAGCGCCGCGGCGAGGAGGGCGACGATCGCGACGACCGCGTAGCTCATCGTGGCGCGGGGCGCGTTACGGCGCGGACGGGTTTTCGGCGATCGTGATGCGTGCGATGCGCGCGAGCGTGGCGTCGAGCTCGGCCGCGGCGACGATGCCGGCCGCGGCGTTCGCGCCGAGAAGCGCGCGGCGTCCGACGCCGACCGCGAACGCGCCCGCCTCGAGCCACGCGGGAATCGCATCGATCGCGATGCTCCCCGTCGGCACGAAGCGGATGAACGGGAGCGGGCCGCGGATGTCAGAGAGCCCCGCCGGTGTCGCCATCGGTCCCGGGAAGAGTTTCACCGCGGCGGCTCCCGCGCGGTGGGCGGCGAGGATCTCCGTCGGCGTGAACGCGCCGGGGATCGCGGCCGCGCCGCACGATACGATGAACTCGATGAGCGCCGCGTCCGTGTGCGGCGAGACGAGAAAAGATGCGCCCTCGCCGATGACGGCGGCTGCGGTCTCGCGATCGAGGACGGTGCCCGCGCCGATCTCGAGGCGCGGCGCGCGCGCGCGCGCTCGGGCGATCAATCCGGGCATTCCGGGCGAGTCGCTCGTGATCTCGAGATGGCTAAATCCCGCGCGCTCCACGGCGCCGGCGACATCGAGTAGCGCCGATTCCGAAAGCCCGCGAAGGATAAAAAGAGCGCGCGTTTCGGCGAGGCGTTTCAAGGCGCCCAGCGGCGTACTCGGCGTACTCATGGCGCGCCGCCGGGCTTGCGGCCAACGATCACGATGTTGCTGCCGACGGGGAGTGCGACGCCGCGCGCGATCAGCCACGCTTCCGCGCGAAGCATCACCAAGAGCATCGAACGGATGAGCGACCGCCCGCGCGGAACTTCAGGAAGCCCAGGGCCCATCGGCGGCGGAGCCCCCGCGCGGAACCACTCACCCAGACGCCCCTTCACTCGCGCGACAATGTCGATTGCCATGTTGGAATGCGTACTCGCCGTCACTTGGAATCCCGCCCTCTCGAAAAGCCCGCGCAACTCGCGCTCGGTGTAGAAGTGAAAATCGTCGAACTCGCCGCGGTTCCGCCGTCCCGGAGCTTCGCAGTTCGTGCGGAGGAAGAATACTCCGCCGGGCCGCAGCACCCGAAACGCTTCGTTGATGACTTTCACGTCGCCGCCGCCGCGCGGAACGTGCTGAATCACGTCGGCGGAGAGAGCGAGATCGAATGTTTCCGAGCGAAACGGGAGCGTGAGCACCGACGCGAGCGCAAGCCGCCTCTTGCCGCGCGACCAACTGTAGAGAAGCGCTTCGCGCGAGAGGTCGATGCCGTGAACGCCGCCGCCCGCGGCGAACTCTTCGAGCCAGACGAGTGAGACGCCGGAGCCGCAGCCCGCGTCGAGCACGCGTCGCGGACGCGCGGGGCCGAGCCGCGCGCGCAGAAGCGCGATCGCGATCTCGCGCATGCCGAGGCACCACCAGTGGCGCTCCTCGACGAGAAAGAGTCGCTCGTAGTACTCGCGCGTGTAGATGACGGGCTTGTCGGTCACGAGCGCGCCTCGCCCGCGTTTCGCGTGCCCGCGTTCGTGTTTGCGCTCGCATGCCGCGGCGCCCCGGCGAGCGCGCCGGCCGCTTCGCCCGCCGCCCAGCACGCGAAGAAGAAGAGCAAGACCGGCGAGGCGAAGACGAACTGCGCCAGCAGGCGGCGTCGCGCGACGATGCGGCGGGCGGTGCGAGCGAAGAGCACGAACGGGACGAGCGGCGCGCGCACGAGTTTGGCGAGATGCCGCACGAGCGGCTGGTGCGTGAGCTCCGCGGCCGCGTGGTGGCGTCCGTGATGAAACCGCTGCGCGGCGAAACCGATCAAGCCGAACGAGCCGTAATGGCGAACCACGAGCGTGGGATCGACGCGGAGCGACAGGCCCGCCTCGCGCATCCGCGCGTGAATCGGCGGCTCCCAGAACGCGCGCTCGACGAGATCGCGCGCCGCATCGAGCCCTGCTCGTGTGTAGGCCGCGTTGTCCGCCGGCAAATCGTCGACCTCGTGAGCGGCGAACGGAAGCGCATACGCCGAGTAGCGTGCGAAGTAGATCGCCCACGCGACGGGCGAGAGCGACGGCGCGTTCTCGATCGCGCCGCCGACCGCCGCGCACGAACCGCTCGCGAGCACCTCGCACGCGCGCGTAAGCCAACCGGCGTCGGGAATCATCGGAGCGATCGAGAGCGCGATCACGCCGCCGCGGCAGGCGCGCACGCCGTCCGACCAGAGGACCGGCATGAGCGCGCCGCGCGTTCCGGCGATCACGCGCACGTTCGCGTAGCTCGCGGCCGCCGCGCGCGCGTCGTCAGTTCCCGAGCCATCGACAAGGATCACTTCCGCTCCGACGGATTCCGCCTCGCGCGAGAACGCGGCAATCGCGGCGTCGAGCGCTCGCGGCCGTTCGCGCAGCCCGACGACGACGGAGACCGAGGTTGGCGCGCCCATACTCATTCATCCGGCTGCGTGGGGAACGGGCCGCGGCGTCATCCTGTCGTGCGGACTCGTTTTTCCTCGTGGTACTCCGCGTCGGCGTTGACGCGATCGATGTCGTGCTCGCCGCCGAGGAGATTGAGCGCCGCAAGAAGCCCGGTTTCGATCGAGTGGTCGGCGTTGTTGTAGCGAAACGTTCCGGCGCGGCCGATGATCTCGAGGTTCTCGAAGCTGCGGACGTAGTCTTTGATCGCGGCGAGTGGCTCCGCGTAGCCGAGCGTGTAGATCGGATACGCCTGCTTCGCGCGAATCGCGAACGCGCCGATGACCTCGCTCTTCGAGAAGAACTTGAGCCGGTCCGCGAGCACGTCGACCGCGACCTGGCACAACTCCTCGTCGGTGCGCGACCAAATCGCGTCGCCTTCCGTGCAGAAAAACTCGAGCACGAGCGACGTCTTTCCCGCGTCGGGAACCATGTCGGTGCTCCAGTTCTTCGGCTCGTGCAAGCGGCCGAACGGAATCGACTCGTCGTGGATGTAGAGCCACGTGTCGTTCGTCACCTGAACGCGCTGCAGCATCAAGTTGACCGTGATGATGTCGCGGAACTTCAGAGATTTCGCCGACGCGACGACCTCCGGCGGCGCCGGCGGGTCCATGATCTGCGCAAGCAGGGTGAGCGGAATCGAAGAGACGACCGCGTCGGCGGTGTGCGCGGTTTCGCGACCCGCCGCGTTGCGCGTCGTCACCGACGTGATGCGCCCGCCCGCGTGCGAAATCTTCACGACGCGTTCTTGCAGATGCACCGCGCCGTCCCATTTCTCGATATCCTCTGCCATGCGCTCGGAGATGCGCATGTAGCCCCAGCGCGGATACATGAACTCGTCGATGAGGCTTACGAGTTTGTCCTTCGGCTTGAGCAGCGCTTCGCGCACCGCGGAAACAATCGACACGCCCTTCGTCCGCTGCGAAACCCAGTCCGCCGACATGTCCGAACACGGGCGCCCCCACACTTTCTCGGAGTAGCGCCGGAAGAACATCTCGTACAGGACGTGGCCGAACTGCATCTCGAATGCTTCCTGCATCGTCACGACCGGCTTCTTGAAAACTCCGTAGCGGAGTTGCGCCATGCCGTACGAGAAGACCGCGGCGACGCACTGAAAGATCCCCGCGTTCTTGAGCACGTTCGAAATCTTCACGGGGTAGAGGAAGAAGCGGCCGTTGAAATAAATGCGGCTGATGCGCGGAACGAGGATCAACTCGTCCTTCATGAGCGCGCGGAACCAGTCGTTTAGGTCTTCGTTCTTCGTGAACCAGCGGTGGCCGCCGAGATCGAAGCGGAAGCCATCCTTCTGGATCGTGCGCGAGAGCCCGCCCACGTACGGAGCGGCTTCGACGACGCTCACGCGAACCCCGTTCTCCGCGAGTTTGTGTCCCGCGGCGAGTCCGCCGGGGCCCGCGCCCATGACGAGCACGGTGGATGGCTTTTCGCGGCGCGTCACGGCGTCCTCTTCGATTCGCTGCTGGCCACGATTCCCGACGCGAATGCGTCGCGCCGCGGCGAGCGAGTCCCGCTCGCTCCGATTCGGTGGAGGATCGAGAGCACGGCGAACGTCGCGCCGCTGTAGAAGTAGTAGAGGATGTGCATCGGCAGTACGCGCGCCGCGAACCAGAGCCCGCGCACACGCACGAAGAACCGGTAGAAATCGAGATTCAGAAGAACGATTCCGATGAGGCACGCGGCCGCGATGCTCAGCGCGGCCACAGGCCATTTCAAGAGCGCGGCGAAGGACGCGATGAAGATCATCACGAGCCCGGCGCTCGCGCGGTGGCTTGCGCGCAGATTCAGGTCGCTCGGCAGCGAGCCCTGCTCGAGGATGAGTTGCGTCCACGGAATCGCGCGCCGCGCGATGTCCGCGACGAGAAGCGTGCGAATGTCCCAGCGCTTCAGATGCTTCGAGTGGAGCTTCTTGTCGAGGAGGATGCGGTGTCCCGCGCTCCGTAGCCGCGTCCCGAGTTCGATGTCCTCGATCGACGGAAGCGGGTATCGCGCGGAATCGAATCCGCCGACCGCGAGAAAGACGTCGCGCCGAATCGCGCCGCATCCCGCCCAGAACGTTCCCGCCTCTTCGTCCGCGATCTGATGGATGTAGTAGTGAAACAGGTTTTTGTACTGCGAAAGGAAGTCGGGCCGCGCGGGATTCTCGTCGTAGGAGCCGAAGACCGCGCAGTACTCGGGGCGCTCGGCGAGATCGCGCGCGACGCGGCCGACGGCGTCCGGCGGAATCACGACGTCGGCGTCGACGAAGAAGAGGATGTCGCCGCGTGCGGCGCGCGCCGCATGATTGCGCGCCGCGCCGGGGCCGCTCTTGCGCTCGAGGCGCACGACCGTCAGTCCCGCGAACTCAGGCCGCGCGGCGATGATCGGCGCGAGCGGCGACGGCGATCCGTCGTCCGCGACGATGACTTCGTCGGCGGCCGGCGACGCCGCGCGGATCGCGCGGAGCGACGCCCACAGATCCTCCGACGCGCCGTGCGCGGGCACGATCACGGTGATAGTCGAATGGGGCGTCACGAATCTCCTGTGCATCGAACGGGAAATTGCCGCGCCACGAAGGGCTCTGGCCCGGCGGCGTCACACGGCGAGTCGACTCGAACGGCTCGACAAGCGCCGCCGTTCGCTAGAACGGGCCAAGATAGTATTACGCGACGCGTTCTGAGTCAAAGACCGTCAGACGCCGCGGCCTCGCACGTCTATTTCATCGGCTCATCGGGGCGTGTCGTGAAGTGGGGGAACGCGATTGCCGGAGCGGCCGTTCGAATTCTTATCCGGGATCTCCGACCAAGACGAAGCTGGCCCAATAACCCGGATGCCGGTACGGCTGATTTCCGTCGGCGTCGCGGAACTCGCGGAGCGAGTTCTTCGCGTTCTGTAGCGCGGTCGCCTTCGCGAACGGCGGCGCGGCGCGCCCCGCGCTCCGGGACGATTCCTCGATGCGGCGCAGCTCGGAGTAGAACCGCTCCATCAAGATGCTCGTCGCGTGGTCGTCGACACGATACAGACTCACGAGAAGGCTCTGCGCTCCCGCGAGAAGGAAGGCCTCGGTCGGTCCCCAGGACTCGAGGCCAACAGTCTGCTGGCCGCGCGTGCCGCAGCTGCTGAGCGTGACGAGATCCGCTTCGAGGTCCCACGTCGAGATTTCCTCGGCCGTGAGGAGGCCGTCGTCGGGCGACATTTCGTAGGCGCTGTGCTCGGCTCGCGCGTCGAGTCGGGCCCAGGCGTTCTCGGCGGCTTCCGCGAGGACCAGCGCCGAGCGATACGCAAGGCGCGGGTCGTGAATCGCGTGAACGATGAAATGAAATCTGTCGAATTCGCGCAGTTGCTTCTCGCGATTCATCGCGGCCAGGCGTTGCTCGGTCGCATCCACGCCGGTGAGCGAGAGGAGCGGATCAGTGAGGTTGGAGACCGTCTTCGTTTCGCGAGCCGCCCAGTCGAGCGCTGCGAGCTGCCCGTTGCCTGGATTGCTGGCCAACATGTTTGCCGGGACGAGGCGCGACGCGAACGATGAGGCGCGCGGGGGCGTTGTCGATTCCCCGCCAAGCGTCGCGGCGCGAGCCTCGCCCTGCGGCTCCGCGATCACGATCGCGCGTGACACGCGCGCCGGGTCGCGCTCACGTCCGCGCTCGCGCAGCAACGCGTACGACGCCGCGGACGGGGCGTAGCTGATCGTGAATCGATCGCTCGCCCACTTCCCGTGCGGGTCGCACATCGCTTCCACCGGAAAATGAAGTACCTCCTTCGAGTTCAGTACGACGAGATGACGAATTCCTTCCAAATGTGGCTCGATCGGCGCGATGCGCTCGCGCCAAATCGCACTCGCCCTTGCGACGATGTCATCGCCGAGCGGGACCGGGACTGGCCAGGCGACGTCGCTCTGTATCGCGCGGTTGAAGATTCGGAACGAGGACTGCGTGGAGGCGGGATCGGCGGCGCTCTCTCCGAGCGGGAGCCGGACCCACGCGATCGGACGGTCCTTCCGCACGACGTATGCCCACGCCCAGAGCGGTTTCTCGGAGACGACACACGCGTCGAGCCAGCCGATGAGCGCGGCGTCACCCGGAAGCGCGGCCTGAACGCGATCGAGGCTGACTGTTCGATCGGCCCACGGCGGCTTGCTCAACCCGCGCGTCATCGCGTCGGTGTACGTCACGCTCGAAGGGTCCGAACGCGTGGCGAGCACTGCCGGCATACTCGGCGGAATCAACGCTTCGGCGAGCGCCGGCGCTCGGCCGCTCTCCGCGGCTCTCCACGCCTCGTCGAATCGGCCGAGGTCGAGGAGCGTCAGCGCTAGCTCGTCGTACACGGCGAGGTTGTACTTCTTCGGGACGTAGGGCCCGCGATTATTTCGGATGCGTACGAGCTCGTTCCCGGCGGCGCAGCGTCGAAGCAGCGGCTCGGCTTCGGCGCACCGCCCCTGCCGTAGCAGGCTCGAGCCGAGGAAGCTGTAGACGAGGTTACGGTCGGGATGCCCGACGTCGCGCGCGGTTTCAATCGCGGGAAGCGCGAGCCGTAGGTGCGGCTCCGCGTCGGCCGCGCGGCCGAGCAGCAGGAGTATCAGCGCGAGATCGGTTCGCGCCTTCGCAAGCGCTAGCGGCTTCGTGTCGCGCATGGCGGCGAGGATTCCGATTGCTTCCTCGAGCGCGGCGCTGGCTTCGTCGTGGTGCTTGTGGTTCCTCAGCGTGTTGCCCATTCCGATCAGCGTGTTGGCGATCGCGGCGCGATCGCCGGCGAGATGTTCCCGACGCGTGCGGAGTGCTTGCTGGTAGTGCTCGAGCGAGGCGCGAATGTACCCGGCGTTCTTCTCGGCGAAGGCAAGATGCTCAAGAGACGCTACCGTTGCCTCGTGATGCTCTCCGAGGATTCTGGTGCGCATCGCGAACGCGTGGTCGAGAATGACGACACCCGGTGCGGAGCGGCCTTCCAGCGTGAGCAGCACGCCGCAGCGATCGAGGCTCTCAGCGATCAGAGGGTGATCCTCGTCGAGTGCGCGCCGCCGAAGATCGAGCTGCAGCCATGCGAAGTCGGCCGCAAGTACGTACTCGCCGCGCTGTTCCAAACTATCGATCTTCACGGTGAGGTGTTCGCCGAGGTCTCCGGCGGTTGCCGAGTGATCTCGCGCGGTCGGCACCGAAGGCGTGCGAAGCGCGACGGTCTGCGCGTCAAGCGTGGGCGCGACGCTCGGAGCAAGATGGCTTGGCGCGAGCGTCAGGAGCGTGTAGAGACTGGCGCCCGATAGGAGCGCGCCGCCGCGCCCGCGGTTCATTGCGGATCCGCGGCGGCGGCCTCGCGGGCACGCTGTCCCAGCTCGCCAGGCTCACTGGCGAGGACGTGCAGCACGGAGTCCGCGCTCGCGTGGCGCCCGCTGTGCTTGAGCGCGACCCAGTGAGCCCAGCGGGTCTCGGCTCCCCACGGATCGGGAATGGGATCCGTCGCGATTGACTCGAGAACGGCGAGTCCCTCGTCGTATCGACGATCGTGCGCATACGCGCTCGCGAGGTAGACGCGCCGCAGGACGTCGAGCCGGTGGCTCGGCTGCGGCGTCTGGAGCTTCTTGATCGCGGCGGCGAACTTCTCGCGCGAGTACGCGGTGAGTCCCTCGAGCAGCTCCGCGTCCGGAGGTCGCTCGGAGGCGTCGCGCCAGATCGTCAGTTCGGAGACGGCCGGCAGCATGCGAAGCTCGCGCGCAGGGCTGCTCGCGGGGCGCAGCGCGAACACGAGGAGCGCGGCCGCGGCGGCGAGGGCGCCGATGCCGAGCGGGATGAGCGCGCGTTCGCGGCGTGCGGTGCGCGCTCGCCGCGCATCCGTGCGCGGCACGGGCGCGATGGCAGGCCCGCGCAGCGCGTCGGGCACGCTCGCGAGAACGCGCTCGCGCTCCGCCGTCCGCTCGCTAAGAAGCCGCTCGCATTGCGCGCAGACACGAACGTGAGCGAGCACTTCTTGGCGCTTCGCACGATCGACGAGTCCGTGCAGGAAGTCGATGCAGAGGTCTTCGTCGAGATGGCGCGTGGAGTTAATCACGCTGATCTCCATGCGGACCTCGGATGCCGCGGGGCGCTCGCGGCGACCCGCGATACTCGGCTCCCGGATCGGCGTCGCCGGCGAAGTGATCCCACAACTCGGCGACGGTTCCGGGGGGCATCTCGTGCGGATCGTAGCCCCGCGTCGCGACGCACTCGCGGATCGTGTCGCGGCAGCGCTGAAGCACGACGTCGACGTGCGCCGGTTTGAGGCTCACATCCGGATGCGACGCGATATCGCGCGTGGGCATGTCGTGAAGGACGCGGAAGAGCCAGATGCGGCGCGCGCGCGGTTGAAGTGATTCGATACAGCAGCGCAGGAGCGCGGCGTATCGCGCCCGATCGATCGGCAAGTCGGCCGCGGTTGTCCCGGGCATGCTGTGCTGAAGCGCGTTCGCGTCTCGGTCCAATTCATCCTCGGAAGAGCCTTCGCTTCGTACGAACAATCGCTCGCGCCGCGCGAGGTCGACGAGTGCGTTCCTCGCGATCGTCGAGAGGTACGCGGCGACCTCCGCAGGCGCGCGGTCGCGGACCTGCCATTCTCCAGATTCGGCGCGGCGGATCAGATCTAACGCCTTCGTCGACGCGATGTCTTCGATGTCCTCGGGTTCGAGGCGGCGGCCGGTGGCGTGCATGCGCACGTAGCGGCGCAGCCCGGAGTTGATGAGGACCCACGCTTCCGCGCGCTGGGCTTGACGATGCGCGTCGACGCCCCCGCCGACGCCGATCGAGAGGAGGATCTCGCGGAGTCGGGCTGGCCACGCGGGCTCAGTGCGAGGGGCCTCGCCGTCCGGCTCGTCGGACGCTCGATGTCTGATCATGGCGCGGGCTCCCGCGGGTGAGGTCTCGCCGAGGTCCGCGATCGCAGGGGCTCGCGTCGCGACGCGGAAGCCATTGTACCGGGAGCGTGCGGAAAGCCGCAAGGGTGCGCGGAGCGTGTTAGATCGTGGGTCTGCATGCGTACTCGCAATCGTTGGAACCAGCTGACTGAGCGTCGCGAGGACGCGACTTCGGGATGTTCCGGTCGGCTCAACGTACGCGTGTTGTGTCAAGGCTCGGTGCGCCGCGACAGGCGCGACCGACGGAAAGGAGTAGTCGTGAATCTCAAATCGATTTGTCGTGTCGTCGGAGGCTTGGCGCTCGTTACGTTTCTCTGTGCCGCCGCGCCCACGAACACGAGCGCACAGCCGTACCAGCCGAAATGTGAGTTCGACTGGGTGAACGTGGACTGCGCTGTCGGCCATGGTGCAGGTTTCCATGGATTCCAGATCGTATGGAACACGTTCGTTAACGACTGCACCGGTGCGACAGCGAACCTCTTCAGAAAGATTGGCAACGGAGACTGGCAGCTACTCCAAGTCGACGCGCAAGTCGGGTATATCGACCCGGGTGTGGGATTCGGCGGCGCGAATTCTGCGTACTACTACCGTTTGTCGCTGACCTGCATGTGCATGGGCGAGATCGTCACGGACTGGATCGAAGCGGACCCCGTTTACGCCCGGGACTGCAACTAAGCAAGCTCTAGCACGAGTTGCGCGGGCAGGGTATTGCTCGCGCGGCGATCGGCGACTGAATATCGATTGCTCGATGCAGGCGCCCATCGGGACGCGAAGAGTGCGAGGCCGGCATGCGCGATCCGGCTTGAACACTGGCGATTCTTCGCTCAGCTCGAGGGGCGCCTCCTGTCATCCACTCTCCCTGACGGACAACGGCGTGTTAGATCGCGCGTGTCGGGCCGTACTCACTCCAGGAACAACACGGACCCGATTCATGCCAATCAACGACACAAAGGAGTCGAAGGTGCGCACATGGTTGCGAAACGCGGGTGTCATTCTCTCTCGCTGCATTCTCGGAGCGTCGCTCGCAATCATTCCCGCGGCGGTCGCGAGTGCCGACCAGGAGATCACGATCCTAGTACCGGCGGGTGGAGAGACCTACGCGGGGGGGCAGACCGTTACGATCCACTGGTCTCTCACTGTCGAGGGTGCGTGTCCAGGTTTGGGTGCAACGTCACACATCTATTTCTATGGCGATGGCGCTGGTGAGACCCTGATTGGAAGCCGAGTTTGGCTCGACGAAGTCACGCTCACGTACGATTGGACGATTCCCGCAAATGTCGTGGCGACGGATTGCCGGCTTCGGATCGAAGTGGAAGGCGCGCATCCAAGTTGCTACTACGGGTTTGTTGAAAGCGCGCTGTTCGACGTTCTCCCAAACGAAGCATCAGACCTGATCGTCGTCGAGGGAGAGGTGATTCAAGCAGCGATTGACGCTGCGAACGCGGGCGACGTTGTGCTAGTCGATCCTGGTGACTATGTGCAATCAGACACGCGGCTGATCAATGGTGAGCAGGTAACCGCCTGTGTGTTCATGAAGTCCGGTGTGGACGTGCAGTCGGTCTACGGACCGGAAGGCACGAATATCATCCCGACGGGCGGACCCGGCATCGTAGGCGTCGTGTTCGACGACGTCAACGGGTCGACGCTTAGCGGCTTTAGCGTCGTTGGGGATCAGGAAGGCATCAGGATGCGCCGCGGTAGCGGCAACTCCGTATACAGGTGCGTCGTCACCGGCGACGACTACGCTGTGGCACTGAACGACGGGGAAGGCGGGGCCCACCTCACGGAATGCGTCTTCCCGTACGCGCCGGATCTGGCAGTGAGTGCGCTGAACGGCTCCGACGTAATGCTTCGCGAATGTGTCTTCGACGGTGGCTGGATGGGCGTGCATAGCTCTTGCTCGAATCCACGTATCTTCGAGTGCACGTTTTCGAATTTCTTGTTCAACGCCATCAACGTGATCGATCTGAATAACTGCGCAGGCGGAGTGCGCGACGAGATCTCGGACAACGTATTCGTTGGCAACGGTACGGCGATCTCCCTGGGTGGTCCCCAAGGGGCAGAGGCGATGAACGTCTGGCGGAACACCATCAGTCGTGGAACGTATGGAATCGTCGTCGAAGGCGCTGGATCGCACGTCATCGCGCGCAACACGCTCTACGATCAGACTAACACGGGACTCGACCTTAAGAATGGCGCGGCGCCAAGCGTCAGCGAAAACATCATTGTCAGCAGCAACTACGGCGTTCGTCGCGTCGGCGCGGGAGTCGCAACGTTTACGTGCAACGATGTGTGGGGCAACACGACGGCAAACTTCTCTGGATTGCCTGACCCAACGGGCACCGGTGGCAACATCGCGCTGGATCCGGAATTCTGCAATGCGCCCGCGGGGGACTTTCGTATCGACCCGTTGTCGCCTTGCGCGCCGTGCTACTCGAACTGTGCGGCTCCTTGGACCATCGGCGCCGTCGACGGTTTCTGTGGGTCAAGCCCGCTCGATGTCTATCCCGGCGACCTGCTCCAGTGCGCCGTCGACAATGCGCCGGTGGGCGCGGTCGTACGGGTTCATCCGGGTACTTTCTCCGCGACCTCAACTCGTGTGGTGGCGGGACAAAGCATCACCTCCTGCCTCTTCATGAAGCCGGGCGTATCCGTTGAGTCAACGGGCGGCGCGGAGGTCACCACGATCGGACCTCCGACGCCTGCGAACGGAAACGCAGTCGTCTTTTCTGGGAACGGCGGCAGTAGTCGACTCGATGGGTTCCACGTGTCCGGCGGAAGCAATGGCATCTACGTGGCTGACGACGCGGTTGCGGAGATCGAAAACTGCGTAGTGTCGCAGAGCGCGACGGGGCTGTACGCGGTCTCCGGAACGACGGGTGTTGCGCAGTCCTCATTCGAGGGAGCAACGGTACGATGTGTTCTTTCGGCGAACGGTGCCGAGGTGTCGCTAGACGCTTGCGACTTTCGGGATTCCGCGAAGGGAGTGCGCGCCGGCGGTCAGGGCACGATTGCGATATCCAACTGCCAGTTTGAACGGATCACCGCAGATGGAGTTGAGATCGCGGACGACGCGTCAGGAGCGGGCAGCTCCGTCGAGGCGAGCCGCTTCTATCAGGTCGGAGTCGGTGTCAACGTTGAGGAATCCGCGTACGGGCACCCGATTGCTATCGTCGGGAACACGTTCGTTGGAGGCGAACGCGCGTTGAGTATCGAGGGCGGAATTTTGGGAAAGGCGCAGCCCGGATCTGCTGTCGTTCAGCTCTTTTCTCATGTCGTCAAGAGCAATACGCTGTTCGGTCAGCGCACAGGGGGCATTGACCTGGGTGTCGGCGCTGCTCCGCAGATTCATCACAACATCGTCAGCCAGTGTGGTTTTGGAATCCGCAAGGATGCCAGCAGCGCGCCGCAGCTCAGTTGCAACGACGTCTGGGGCTCCGAGTCGGCGAACTACGTTGGCCTCTCCGATCCTACGGGTACGGGCGGTAGCATTTCGGCGGACCCCATGTTTTGCGATCCGGAGAACCTCAACTTCAGCTTGGCCGCGAATTCACCCTGCGTCGCCGGCGTCACGACGTGCACGAATCCAAACTATCTCGGCGCGGATGGGACGACTTGTTCTCCGATGGCTCCGTCGGTTCTCCACGCGAATGGCTTCGAGACTGGCGACTTCCATCAGGCCGCTGGCAGCGAGGGCAACGTGACGGTCACTACGCTGAAACGGACGGGGCGGTACGGACTCCGCGCTCGACCCATTGGCCCGCCACCGCTCACCTCCTACTATCGAATGCAGAAACCGCGAAGCAATGATACGGCATGGGACCCGATCGGGCTCGATAGGGCCTATCTGACTTTCTATTTCCGGCCGACGTTCGGCCCCAGCGCCGTGTCCGAGCAAATGATGTCGTTCACGTCTGCGGGTGGCGACAAGCTGCTGCTGGCCGTGCGTGCCGACGGAGTGCTTGAGCTACGGGAGGGAGATGGGACAAAGACCGCAGCAATCGAGTGGATTCCGAACATTTATGTCCGAATTGATATCGCGTGCGGCAGCGAGACCAGTCCCGGCGCGAACGACGGAACCGCCATGGTTCGCGTCAACGGGGGGATCACACATTTCTTCTCAGGCCTCAAAACTCGGGCGGACGCAGTCGACGCGATCGTTTTCGGACCCTTTGCCAGTGGCGAGATCTCCAGCGGCGCCATATACGACTACGATGACGTCGTGCTGAGCGCTGGCGGCTGGCTGCAAGATTCGCCGGGCGTCGTGATGCTCTGCCCGAACGCTGACGGGACCTACCCCGCGGCGGGCGGCGCGGGGACAGATTGGCTTCCCAGTTTCGGTGGACTCGGGCGGTTCCCCCAAGTCGATGACTGGAAGACCGTAGCGACAGACAACGACGCGACCTATCTCGCAAACGCCACCACCGACGGGAATGTGGAGTTTTCGGTCAATCTCGAGGCGACGAATCCGAAGGTGCCGGCCAACAGCGCGATCGTCGCCGTGACGTCATTTGCGGTGCTTCGAGACATGGCGGAGATATCGCGCGTGCGTCTTCTGACGCGATCCGGCGGGCTGGACTTCGACGGAGGGAGCAATGTTGACGCGTCCGCGATGTATCAGCCGATGATGCACCTCTGGACGACGAACCCGAACGGCAACGTTGCGTGGACGACGGCAGCGGTGAACGAGTTGCAGGTTGGTCTCATCGACAATTCAGTGCAAGCACACACGCTGCGATGCACTGCGGTGGGTGCGATCGTTCTCTTCACTCAGGGCGGGTTGTCTGGCACCTCACCGAACGAGGAAAGCGTTCTGGAAGCGCGCGCGACCGAGGCGACGCATTCGATCGCTTTGCGCGCCTGGCCGAATCCGACGACGCTGGGTTCGACATCCCAGTTTGCTTTCGGTCTTGCGACGCCAGAGCGTGTTTCTCTCAAGATCTACGACACCTCCGGGCGGCTCGTTCGAACCGTCGTCGACGAGGTTTTGACTGCGGGCGCGCATCAGTTCGAATGGGACGGAAGGCTCTCCTCCGGTGAGAGCGTGTCGCCGGGTGTCTACCTGCTAAGGCTCATCGGCGCGGACCGCGACGAAAGCGCGAAGCTGCTGCGCATTCGGTAGCAGCGGCGCGCGTGGAACAAGCGATGGAGTGAAAGCGCGCCGCGCCTCTTCGGGGGCGCGGCGCGGCCTTTCGCACGCGACCCGCGCGAAGTCCTTTCCGTGCTCGTCCCGCTCCTATAGAATCGCCCGTCGATCTGGCTGCGCCGCCCGTCGCTCTGATTTTCGTCGAGCGAAGCGGGCGCGAGTCCGATACTTAACGAGGAGCGATTCTCCAGTGAACGAAACAAAACCACGCGCGGTCGTGCTCGGCGCGGGGCTCGCGGGACTCCGCGGGGCTCAGCGCCTTCTCGACGCGGGCTTTGAGGTCGAAATCCTCGAGCGGCTCGACGAGCCGGGGGGGATGTCGCGGAGCCATGTCCGCGGCGGCTATGTGTTCGATCATGGGCCGCACGGCTTCTTCAGCCGCGACGAGTGGATCGTCGACGAGTTCAAGGAGCTTGTCGGCGGCGAGGCCGGGTATCGCTGGCTCGAGAAGTGGTCGCAGATTCATTACCGCGGGCATTACTTCAATTATCCGCTCCGCATGGCGGACATCGGCTCGAAGATGAGCCCGTTCACGCTCGTCGCGGCGCTCTTCTCGTTTCTCGCGTCGCGCGCGCGGCTTGCGATCACGCACCGCGACGCCGCCAACGCCGAGGAATACCTCATCGATCAGTTCGGCCGCGTTCTCTACAACGAGTTCTTCGGGCCGTACACGAAGAAGGTGTGGGACGTGCCGCCGACCGAACTCGACGCCGACTTCACGCGCGACCGCGTACCGACGCTCAATCTCTGGGAGGTCATCCGCAAGCTCTTCGCGACTCAGAAGCGCGAAACGCTGACGCCGTCAGGGCGCATCGCGACGCACGAGCTGCACAAGTTCTACTATCCGGTGCAGGGCGCGCGGGCGCTTTCCGAGGGCTACGCTGAGAAGGTGCTCCGCCAGGGTGCGCAGATGCATCTGGGCGCCGAGATCACGCGCGTCGATCTCGACGAGCGCGTCGTCAGCGTGCGCATCGGCGGCGAGCCGCGAGAGATTCCGTTCGACTACATCCTCTCGTCGATTCCGCTCGATACGCTCGCCGGGCTCGTCACGCCCGCACCGCCAGACGATGTTGCGCGCGCCTCCGCGACGCTCCGCTACCGCGCGATTCTTCTCATCAACCTCTGCGTGCGAAAAGAAAACGTCATCGGGCCGTTCTGGATCTACTACACCGATCGCTTCTTCAATCGCATCTCCGAGTACAAGCACTTCAGTCCGGCGCTCGTGCCTGCGGGGAAGACCGGTATCTGCCTCGAGGTCGGCTGCAATGTCGGCGACGCACTCTGGAACGCGGACGACGCGCACCTCGTCGAGAAATCGATCCCGGATCTTCTCGACCTGAAACTTCTCTCGCGCGACGAGATCGAGGACTTCGTCGTGATTCGTGAGAAGAACGCGTACCCGATCTACGATGTCGGCTACAAGGCGCGCATCGGGCGCATGATCGAGTGGCTCGAGTCGACGGGACGCATCGCGACGGCGGGGCGGCAGGGTCGATTCCTCTACTGCAATCAAGACGCGGCGATCAAGTCTGGGTTCGAAGCGGGCGAGGCGATCGTGCAGTGGCACGCGGCGGGCGAGAGCGCGCCGGCGCCGCGCGTGGCCGCCGCCGGCCAGGGGCCGAGGCGCCAAATCCTCCGATGACGCGCACGGCACTGCTTCTGCACGCGGGCGATTCCACGCGCGTGGCGCCGCTTCTCGACGACGCGGCCCGGCTGCCGCTTTCGCGCGCGTACCGAATTCCTCCCGACGCCACGCGCGAGTATTTCTCGACGCTCGTGCAGAGCGCGGTCGATCGCCCCGAGTCGGCGCGCGTGTTCGTCGCACAGGGCGCGGGCGCGTCGCGCGACGAGCCCACGGGTGCGCTCGTCTTGCAGAAGGCGGAGTGGGAGTCGGGGATCTACGGCGTTGCGATGGCGCGGATTCCGTTCGTGCTTCTGCGCGGCGACGATCGCGCCGCGTACGAGGCAGTGCGCACGCTCGTCACCGCGGTGCGCGAGGCGGCGCGCGATTGGGGGACGCAGCACGTTTCCGCACTCGTGCCCGCCGCCGAGACTGGCGCGGTACACGCGTTCGAGGCGGACGGGTGGCGTCTCGTCGACTCGACGCTCGAGTTCGCGTGGGAGGCGGGGAAGACGAACGCCGGCGGCGCCGATGCGCGGATCACGCTGCGCGACGCGCGCCCTGACGACCGCGCACTCCGAGCGATGACGAAGGACGTCTACACGCATTCGATTCGCACGCGCTTTCTCGCCGATCCTCATCTGGCCGCCGAGCGAACCGGCGAACTCTACGCGCGCTGGTTCGAGAACGCGCTAGACGGAACGTTCGCGGATCACGTCGTCATCGCGGAACTCGACGGCCGCGCAGTCGGATTCAACATGCTGAAGGCCGAGCGCGACCTCTCGCGCATCGCTGGGCGCCCGTTCGCGGCGCACGGCATTGCCGCCGTCGATCCCGCCGCGCGCGGCCTCGGCGCGGTCTCCGCGATGCTGCACGAAACGACGGCGTGGTTCGGCGCGCAGAGCACGCACGGCGGACAAATCACGCGCGGGCGCGTTTTGATCAACAATCAATCGATGCAGAAGGGTTGTCTGAAGTCTGGCGGCTTCATCGCGCAAGCGTTCCACACGTTTCATCTGTGGCTCGGCGATGCGAACGGCACACGCGCGGGACGGGATCGATGAAGCGAAAGCCGAAACGCGCCGCGGGCGCGCCGATCGCGTTCGACGGCGGCGAGCCGATTCGTTCGGAGTTTCTCCCGTTCGGACGGCCGCTCATCAGCGAGGAAGAAATCGCCGCGGTCTCCGACGTCTTGCGCTCCGGCTGGATCGGAATGGGAAAGAAGACGATCGAGTTCGAGGAGGAGTTCGCGCGCGCGTGCGGCGCGCGCCATGCGGTGTCGGTGTCGTCGTGCACCGCGGGGCTTCACATCGCGCTCGTCGCCGCTGGACTCGGGCCGGGGCACGAGGTCATCACGACGCCGCTCACGTTCGTCGCGACGGTGAACGCGATTCTGGAAACCGGCGCGACGCCGATCTTCGTCGAGATCGATCCGCGCACGCTCAACATCGAGCCGGAAGCAGTCGCCGCGGCGATCACGCCGCGAACGCGCGCGCTCCTGCCGGTGCACTTCGGCGGGCTCGTCTGCGATCTGGCGCGGCTCGGCGAACTCGCGCGCGCGCGCGGCCTGGCGATCATCGAGGACGCCGCACACGCGGTCGGCTCGCGTAAGGACGGCAAGCCGGTCGGCGGCCACGGCAACCTCGTCGCGTTCAGCTTCTATCCGAACAAGAATATGACGTCGATCGAAGGCGGCATGGTGACGACAGACGACGACACGCTTGCGGAGGAGATGAGGCTCTTGCGCCTGCACGGGCTTTCGTCGGACGCGTGGCGGCGTTTCTCGACGAAGGAGATCGTCGTCTCCGAGGCGATTCGCGGCGGGTACAAATACAACCTCACCGACGTGCAGTCGGTTCTCGGACTCGGGCAACTCGCGCGCCTCGAAGGATTCCTGCAGACGCGCGAACGCTACGCGGCGATCTACGATCGCGAACTGGCTGGCCTACCGATCGACTTGCAAACGCGCCCGCCTCTCGGCGCGCCCGACCGTCACGGCCTCCACCTCTACGTTATTCTTCTTCGACTCGACGAGCTGACCGCGGATCGCAACACAATCTTGAAGGCACTCCGCGCTGAGAACGTCGGCGCGGGCTTGCATTATCTCGCGGTTCACGAGCACCACTACTTCCGCTCGATTCTTCCGTATCGGCACGGCGATTTTCCGGTCGCCGAGTCGGTCTCGGATCGCACGCTCACGCTGCCTCTGTCGCCGAGCATGAGCGAGGACGATCTCTGGGACGTCATCGACGCGGTGCGCTCGGTGCTCGCGCGCTACAGCGCGACGTGAGCGAAATCGACAACGCAAACCCGGCGCTCCCCGGATATCCGCCGCGCGGGGCCGAGCCGTGGGACGGGCGTCGCGAGCGTCTGCCGCTCATTCTGCTGTTCCTCGCCGCGCTCGCCGTGCGCCTTCCGAACTCCGGCGGCGATTTGTGGCTCGACGAACTCGCAACGCTCACGAGCCATGTGCGGCTACCGTTCCGCGAGATCTTCACGACTTTCATTTCGGCGAATCAGCACGTGCTCTACTCGCTTTCGTCGCGCGTGTGCGTCGTGTTGCTCGGCGAGAGTGCGTTTTCCGTTCGGCTCCCGGCGATTCTCTTCGGCGCGGCCGGTGCGCCCGCGCTCTACTTTCTCGCGCGCATGGTCGCGTCTCGCCGCGAGGCGCTCGCGGCCGCGATCATCTTGACGTTTTCGTATCATCACGCGTACTTCTCGCAGAGCGCGCGCGGCTACACGGGCTACCTCCTCTTCTCGATCCTCTCCACCGCATTTCTTTTTCGCGGGCTCGCGCGCGATCAGAAATCGGATTGGCGCGGCTTCGTCATCGCCACCGTCGCGAATCTCTACATGCATTTGAACGGCGTCTTCTTTCTCGCGGGGCAGGTCGGCGGATGCGTGCTGCTTCACGGTCCGCGCGCGCTGCGCGATGCCCGCGCGCGTGCGCGCCTTACGCGAGTCATTGTCTTCGCGGCCGTCGCGGCGCTCCTCGCCGGTCTTCTCTACGCGCCGATTGTCCGTTCGATGTTCCACTTCTTCACGACTGAAGATCGCAATGTCGGGTGGATGCCGTCGCTCGCGCTCGCGAAGATCATGTTGCGCGATGCGGCGCCGGGCGCACTCGGATTCGCCGCCGTCGTCGCGGGCCTCGTCGTCGCGATCGCCGGCTTCGTGAGCCTCGCGCGCACAGCACCGCTGTTTCTCGCCACGATGATTCTTCCGCTTGTTGCGGGCCTCGGCGTGATCTTCGCGATGGGCGTCGGCACGTACCCGCGCTTCTTTCTTATCATCGTTCCGTTCGGGCTGATCATCGCCGTCCGCGGGCTGGGCGTGCTCACCGACGCGGGCGCGCGCGCGATCACCCGCGGCGACGAAGCTCGACGCGCGCGCACCGCACACGTGGCGTTCGCCGTGCTCGCCGCGATGGCGACGCTCGCCGGAGCCGCGCGCCTTCCAACGCTCTACTCGCTTCCCAAGCAGGACTATTCGGGCGCGATCGCGTACGTGCACGCGCAGCGCGCGCCGGGCGATCTCATCGTCGCGGCATACATGGCGCAGGTGGGGACGCAGTTCTACGAGCCGGCAGCGCTCTCCGCACGCACGGCCGCCGACCTCGAAGCGATCCTCTCGCGCGGCGAACCGATCTGGCTCATCGGCACGCTCGAGGCGGACATGCGCGATCGCGCTCCCGACCTCGCCGCGATCATCGATGCGCGCTTCCGCGAGATGCGCCGCTTTCCCGGCATCATAGGCGACGGCGCGATGGTCGTGTGGAAGACCACCGCGCCGTAGCGTTCGCGAGCGAAGTCTAGCCTAGCGGAACAAGCCCTTGAGCCTTCCCCATGTCGTCGGCTCCACCGAGTTCGGCACGCACTCGATCTCTGCACACGTCTCGCCAGGGTAGAAGACGGCGCCGTCGAATCCCTCGCAGAATAACTGCCGAGCGCTCTGGCAGGATCCGTCCGCGAAGCAACACGCACCGCGCGGCCCTTGGCAGACGAAGGTCGAGCATGAGCCGGCGCCTTCGGAACTCTCGCCACCGGCGGCGGCGCACGCGAGAGGCGACAGTTCGCGGCACGTGAAATCCGGGAAGCAACACGGGACGGCCGGCGGGCAGGGACCAAAGGACGAGCATCTCGATCCGTTGAATCCCCGCTGGCCTCCCGCCGCGCTGCATTCTGCGGGGGTCAAGTCCGCGCAACTCCCGTCTGGTAGGCAACACGCTTCGGTGAGACAGTCGCCGCATTGCACGGTTTGGCAAATTGTGCCGGGGCCCATCGGCGTTCCACCGAACGCGACACATTCCGCGGGCGGGCGATCGGTGCAGCCGCAATCGAAGCAACAGGCTTCGCTCGCGGTACGAACGGGACACTCTGCTGTCTCGCAAGTCGATCCGGGGCCCTGCGGTGTTCCCGTCTGCGCGGCGCACAGCACCGGCGTCAGGAACTGGCACGTGCCGTCGAAGAAGCAGCACGCTTCCGACGGAGGCTGTGGACAGTTGGTCGCGGCGCAAGTCGTTCCGTCACCCTCGTACGTTCCGCCGGCCGATGCGCATGACTCGGCGTTCTCAGTGACGCAGATCCCGTTCGGCAAACAGCACGCGCCGCCTCCGGTCTGCGTCGTAAAGCACGTGCCCGGGTTCGCGGTGAAGAGTTGATACGCCGGGCCATTTCCGAGAATGGAGAATATGTAGGACGGATGGTTGACGTCGATGATCGGGACCACACACGCCGCGGCCGGATCATTGATTTGGAGCGTAATGGAAGCGAGTCGGTCGATCCCGCTTCGGTCATCGTAACCGAGCCCGCCGATGCCGAGGGCGTTCGGGTCTGAGAAGCGATCGAGCAGAAAATTCTGACCACCTGAGACGGTGTACGACGCGCTCACGAAGCTCACGGCGCCGGGGGACCACTCCACGTACGCGAGGAAATTCGACCAAGCGAACGACTGTGCATCGATCCACAAATCCAGCGTGACCGTCGCCCCCGGGTACACGGGGAACGGGGCGGCCGGGTCTGGCAGGCCGTCGCCGTTGAAGTCAGTCCAGATCTGGCCGGCGTTTGCGTCGCCGCCGAAGGCGGTCGCTGCGATCGCAAGAAGAATGAAGAGGAGATGACGGATGAACATGAGGTGTCTCCTTTCGGTGCGCGCGACGTATCGGCCACGGTTGGGGGCTTGCCGGAGACTACGGGCGAGGCGGCGCGTTCTAACAGCGCCTCGACGAAATGCCACTCTATCCGCTGAGAGCGGAACTGCCTACCCCCGGGAGGGGGCGATGCTACTCGCTACGCGTTCTTGAGCGAGACGATCTTGTTGTAGATCTTCCCGATCGTGTAGCCGACGGCGTAGCCGAGGATCGCGGCGTAGAAGAGGCCGATGAACGCGCCCTTCACGGTGACCGAGTAGCCGATGAAGTATTGGCCGAGTAGCGCGAGGTGCGGACCGGGGTTCGGCCCGCCTTTGAGCACGAGCACGATCGTCGCGAGAAACAGAATGCCGCCCGCGATCGCGCCCGCGACGACGCCGAGCGTCCCCGCGTTGAGGCGAGCAACCGCTCGCATGAGAGCTTCTTCTTCGGTGATTTCGCGCCGGACATCTGTCGTCATCACGTTGTCATCCTCGTTCGGATTAAAGGCTAGACGTAGTCGAGAAACTTTCGCTTCTCGGCGCGTGTGGCCGCGCTCTTCGCCTTCGCGATGAACTGCGCGGTCGTCATGTTTTTCAGGTGCGCGGTGGCCCAGCCGGTGACGAAGCCGAACACCGCGCCGTACGCGAGGCCGATGAACGCTCCGGGCCACGTGACTTGGAAACCAGGCAAGTACTGTCCGAGGAGGCCGAGCGTCGGGCCGACGATCGCGCCGCCTCGCATGAGGAGCCAGGCGGACGCGAAGAAGAGACCGGCGGCGAACACCGCGCCGGTGGCGCAACCGAACGCGACGCGGTCGATCGGCGCGAACGCGCGCGCGAGAATGCGAAGCTGCGAGCTTGGCGCGTTCTCTTGACTCATCGTTGTGTCCTCTTGGTTCAGCGGAATCACCGACGCGGTCATCGGCGCGGCGCGGCGTGTGGCGTGCATCGATCTCCTCGTTGGCGGACGCATACTATCATCGGCTTTTTTGATGTGTCAAACGAGAGGGTTTGCCGAGGTCAGCGGCGAACGCGCCGTCGCTTCGAGGAGGGGCCCCACCGCGCGAAGTAACGCGCGGCCTGGCGCCGTCGCGCGAATCCGCTCGTAGAGACGAGTTGCCGCGCGTGCGTCCGCGAGGTTCGACAGGGTCGCCGGCTCCACGCGGATCGATTCGAACCCGGCGCCGCGAAGAAGCTGCTCGATGTCTCCGGCCGAAAGTGGAAAGACCTCGCGATAGTCGACGCCGCGCAGCGCGCGCGCGACGACTGGCCGGAGCGTGCGCGGCAAGAACCCGAGCGCCGGGATACGAGCGTGCGGCTCGAGCGCGATCGAGTAGCGATTCGGACTCGTTTGATGGAGCAAGCCTCCTTGAGCGAGCACGCGCCGAAACTCGTCGAGCGCCCCGCGCGGGTCGCGAAGGTGATCGAGCACGTCGTCGCCGACGACGGCGTGCATTGTCTGCGCGCGGAGAGGAAGCGCGTTGGCCGAGGCCGCGACGAGGAACGGCGCGCGCTCGCCCAGGCCCATCTCCTCGAAGCGGCGCCGCGCGATGACGAGCCAGCGGAGCGCGACATCGAAGCCGATGCTATCGAAGCCAAGCGACGCGGCCGCTGCGGCGAGCGCGCCGGATCCGCAACCTGCGTCGAGAACGACGCGCCCCGCGGTGCCGTCCGGCGTCACGCCGCTCTCTGCGGGCGCGCCCGCGGGACCGACTACGCGTAACACCATCCACGTTTCGCGCGCGATCGGGCGCGTGACGCCGAGTGCGTAGCGCGCGGCGACAGGAGCCGGCGTTCCCGGCGTCTCCTCCCAATACGCACAGACGGTTTTCGCAAAGCCCCCGCCGCGCGCACGCTCGAGTACGCGCGCGATTTTCGCGACCTCGTCGTCGATCGAGATCCACGGGTCTGGTTCGAGGCGAAAATCCGGGATGCCGAAGCGAATCGGGTAGATGGCTGGACAGGCGCTGCATGTGATCGAGCCGCCGGCCGCGCGCGCCGCATTGCCCGTCGCGAACGCGCCCGCGGGCACCGCGACACCGCCGCGGCAGCGAGGGCAAACGAGCATCGCGGCGAGGTCGGCGTGAGGCATCGCGCTAGCCGTGCGCGGAGCGGAGCCGGCGGAGGACTGCGCGCGCGCGCAGATAGGCGCGAGTCGCGGCGGAGTCGAGCGATTCGACGAGCCGTACGTCGCGCAGGTAGTACGCGTCGATGCGCTCGAGGAGAAACGGATCGCTCGATGCGCTCGCGAACCCCATGCGCGTGGAGCACGCCGCGTCGCAGCACGCGGCGATGGCGTCGCGGACCGCGGCGTTCTGTGCACCGTAAGGGTACGCGAACACGCGTACCGGGCGACCGATCGTCTCTGCGAGCGCGCGACACGATCCGCCAGCTTCGAGCGCGAGCACGGCGGGGGCCAGCTCGGTCAGACGCGCGTGCGTCATCGAGTGCGCGCCGATCTCCACGCCTTCGTCGGCGAGTTCGCGGAGCGCCGCGCCGGTCAGAAGCGGCTCGCCGCCCAGCGTGCCCGCCCCCGAATCCCACGTGTTGCTTGCGATAGCGCGCTCGCCGAGTGCGAAGAGCGTTGCGCCGAGTCGGGCGCTCTTCAGTGCGGGCCACGCGTGTTTTGCGAAGTTTGCGTACCCGTCGTCGAAGGTGAGCGCGATCGTGCGCGCCGGGAGCGCCTCGCGCTTTCGCAGCGCGCGCGCAATCGCGGCGATGCCCGCCGTGCGCCAGCCGCCGCGCGCCAGCGCCGCGACGTGCGCCGCGAAGAGCGCCGGCGCCGTCGACAGAATCGTGCCGCGGTCGTCGATCGAGTGGTACGTGATGATCGGAACGCGAATCGCGGCCGTCATCGTCGCGCCGCAGTGCGGGTGAAGAGTTCGATGAGAATGTCCGCCGCGCGGTCCCACGAGAAGTGGCGCGCGCGAGCGAGCCCAGCGGCGCTCAATCGTGCGCGGACATCCGCGTTCTCGAGCACGTCGCGCAGCGCGCGTGCGATCGCCGCGTCATCGCTCGGGTCGAAGAAGAGCGCGGCGTCGCCGAGGACTTCGGGAAGGGACCCGGCGCGGCTTGCGACGACGGGCGTGCCCGACGCCATCGCCTCGACGGCCGGAAGCCCGAAGCCCTCGTTGAACGACGGAAACGCGAGGACGCTCGCCCCATTGTAGAGTCGCGCGAGAAGTTCGTCGTCGATGTAACCGGTGAGCACGACGCGTTGGGCGAGCTGTTCGCTCGCGACGAGTTCACTCACTTCCGCGAGGCTCGACGTGAAGACGTCCTGGCCGCCTGTGTCGCCGGCGAGAACGAGCCGCAGTTGCGCGTGGCGCGCATCACGCGCCAGCGACGCGAACGCGCGCACCAGTCGAGCGAGATTCTTGTGGGGACTCACGCCGCCGACGTGAAGGATGTACCCGTCGCGCGGCGACACTCCGATCGAACGCAATCGCGAGACGTCGGCGTCGCTCAATTCGCGCGGCGCAAAACACGACGCCGCCGCCTCGGGAAGCACGGTGATTCGGTCTGCGGCAACGCCCAGGTGCGCGACCATCGCGGCCTTCGCGTTTTCCGAAACGGTCACGAGCGCGCGCGACTGCCGAATCGAAAGCCACTCCTTCGCGCGCCAGAAAAGCCGCGCTCGCGGATTCGAGAAGATCAGTTCCGGGTGAAGCGCGGTCGTCGCGTCGTGAATCGCGACGATCACCGGGATCGGTTTCGGAATTGGGAAGAACGTGTAGTTCGTCGGGAAGAAGAAGAGGTCGAGCGGCTCGTTCATCACGGCGAACGACATCTTCATGACGTCCGCGATGCGGCGGCTGCCGTCGGCGGATGCGGCGCGCGCGGGCGCCTCGCGCGTGGCGACGACGACGCGCTCGGCCGCCGCGGGCAAATCGTCCGCGCGCGCGGATTCGGGATCGAGGAAGAAGACGTAGCGATTCGCGGTGTCGCGCCGTACGAGAGCCGTGACGAGTTCGCGCGTGAAACGACCGAAGCCGCGGCAGTTGATCCAAGACGCGAGGTCGATGCCGATGCGAAGCGGACGCGCGTGAGCGTTTCGCGTCACGACCATTTCTCCGGACTCGAACCGGCGCCCGCGAGCGCGCCGAGCGATTCGCCGGCCGCCCACGCGACCGCAAGCGGCAGCGTCCACGGGTACGCGCTCCAGAGCCGCCGGCCGTGTGAGCCCGCGCGCGAGATCGATCGCGCGATGCGCAGCGCGATGAGCGGAACGAGTAGCGCCCCCGCCGCCGCGATCGCAAACCGCGCGAGCCCGCGTCCGCGGTGGCGAATCCCGCCGTACGTGCGGCCGTGGTGGAAGCGATCGCTCATGGCGCGCGCGAGCGTCGTGCGCGCGCCGTACACGACGAGCGCGGCAGGTTCGAAGCTCACGCGCGCTCCACGCTCCGCCGAGCGTGCGTTGAAAAATGTTTCGTAGAGACCGTCGCGCCACGCATCGTGATTCGCATCGAGGAGCGCGCGCGAGTACGACAGATTGCAGCCCGGCAGATGGAGCGCCTCGTGCGCTGCGCCGCCGTCGCTCGGAAGATACGCGCCGAACTCGACGAGAAACGCCGCGGCGCTCGCGGCGGGAAGCCCCGGCGCGGGAATGACGCTGCCGCCGACCGCCGCGTCGCCGCGCGCGTGCGCGCTTCGGATCGCTCGCGCCCACCCTGGCGCCGGCACGCACGTGTCCTCGATGATCGCGATCACCTCACCGCGCGCTTCCGCGATTCCGCGAGCGCGGCGCCGCGGCACGTTCCCCGTTTCGTTGACAACGCGCGCACCCGTGCACAGCGCCGAGAGGTTGCGCGCGTCGGCGTTCGCGTCTTCCGTGCGCCTCACGACGATCACCTCAGAGGGCGGCTCCGGGTTCTGCAGCGCGAGCGCGCCGAGCGTCTGTTCCAAGAGCGGTGCCCCAGCGATCGAAATGATCACGACGCTCAATGTCGGCAGCGGCGCACGCGTGGCGGACGAATCGTCGGGCGTTGTTATGGGATCCCTCGTCACTCGATTCGCGACAGGCTATCGCCTGGCCCGAAGAGGTAGCCCGCGAACTCTCCGATCGCCCACATCATCAAGAAGGGCACGAGCGCAGGGAGCGATGCGGCGTAGCGCGCGCGATTCCGTCCTTTGCGCATCACCTCTCGCGTGATGCGGTACGCCAGGAGCACGGGGAGGATCGCGGTGGCCGCCGCGTAGATCGCGCGCTTCGCGAGCGGCGCGCCCGCGACACGCGTTCCGGCGTAGTAGCGCGAGTAGACGAATCGCTGACCCAAGAAGTAGAAGAATCCAAAGCGCTTCGTGTGGACGACCACGATGCGCGGCGACGACACGAAACGCACGCCCTCCGCAACGAGCCGCGGGTGCACGAGGCCTTCCCAGAAGCCCTCTTCCATGATCGCGCGGTGCCGCGCGAGCAGCTCGCGTTTGTAGCCGACGTTCACGCCGGGAATATCCGTCGATTCTCCGTCCGGGACCGGACTCATGTTTCGTGCGTACTCGCAGAAGTAGACCGCCCAGTCGATGATGCGGTCGCGGCATCCGTTCTCGACGGGCCCGCCGACGACGCCCGCGTCCGCGTGATGCGCGCGCAGAATCTCTTCGATCCAATTCTTATCGGGGACGCAGTGATCTTCCGTGACGGCGACGATGGAAGCGCGGGATGCGTCGAACGCCGCGGTGCGCAGAATCGGAATCGACGTGCGCCGCGGAAAGGGGAGCACGCGCACGCTCGGGAATCGGCGGGAGAGTTCGGCGCGCGCCGCGTCGCTTGTCGCGTCGGCGACGATCACCTCGGCGAGCGCGGCGCCGCTCTGCGCGGCCAGCGCGTCGAGGCACGCTTCGATCATCGGACTCCCGTTGACGTTCGCCACAAGGACGGAGATTTGCGGCCTCTCGAGCAATCAAGGCTCCTTGCGGTGTGATGATCGCGTGACTTCGCGGAAGAGCGCCGGTCAGTATACCTCGCGGCAACTTCGCCCGCGACCGAGGAGCGCACCGGCCGCTTCGCCGAGCCCCCACGAGACGGCGACGATCGCGAGCGGGAGCGCGCAGCGCACGACCTGCGTGCGCAGTACGGGGCGCGCGAGCAGGCGCCGGAACAGCCGCACGATCACGAGCGCGGGCAAGAGCGGCGCGAGCACGCGATACGCGGCGCGCGACTTCACCACGCCATGCTCGAGGCGCTGCGCCGCGAAACACCGCCCGAAGTGAAATCGATCGCGGAGGAGTCGCCCGAGCGAAATGCGCCGGCGGAAAACGACGATCATCTCCGGCGCACAGCGCAATTGGCGCCTCTCCGCCGCAAGCCGCGCATTGACGAAGTATTTCAGGAGCCCGTCCGCCTCATGCTCAGCCGGCTCTCCCAGCATCTCGCGGCGGTACGCAATGTTGTTCCCGCTGAGTGCGTGCGCCGGACCCGCGGCGACGGGCGGCAGGAATTCTCCGTAGTCGAAGAGAAACGACGTCCAGCCGGTGATGGTTTTCGCGGTGCCGTTCATGACGGCGCCCGCCGCGACGTCCGCCCCGCCCTCGATCGCGCGCCGGAGCGCCGCGACCCATCCGGGCTTCACCTTGCAGTGCGCGTCGGTGAACGCGACGATGGCGCCTCGCGACCGGGCGAACGCGGCCGCGCGCAGCACGGCGAGATTCGGCGCGCCCGGGCGATCGTCGACCCGCACGACCTCCACCCACGGAAACTGCGTCTCGACGATGGTCGCGACCGGATCGGAGTTCGGCACCGCGACGATCACCTCGACGTTCGCCGGGGCCGCCTCCCGCTCGAGCGACTCCAGACACGCCTCGATGCACTCGACCGCGTCGCGCGCGCCGATGAGCACCGAGACCACCGCGCCGGCGTAATCCTTGACGGGCTGAGTGCTCGGCGCCGCCGCGGTTGCGCCCCGGCTCCGCGCGCTCGCGCCCTTCTTCCGCCGTGTCAAAATCGCTCCATCGTGATCGCGCGCACCTCGCGGTCGCCGTCGTAGTGGCAGACATGTGCCCATGCGGCACACCAGCCGATCCACGCCTCGCGCCGCCGCGTGGGATCATCGGCCGATGGCACAACGGTTTGCAAGAAGAATGAACCGGCTGGCAAACAATTCGCAATGCTCGCTCGCGCGTTCATCTTAATTACGCCGCACCGTACGTCTGAAATCGTCGCTCCGATCTGAACGACCAAGGAGGTTCTTAATAATGAGTAAGGCAATCGGCATCGACCTCGGCACGACCAATTCGTGCGTGGCCGTTATGGACGGGGGCGAAGTCAAGGTCATCGTCAACTCCGAGGGTTCCCGCACCACGCCATCCGTCGTCGCCTACACCAAGGACGGCGAGATGCTCGTCGGCCAGATCGCGAAGCGCCAGGCGATCACGAATCCCGAAAACACAGTTTACTCGGTGAAGCGTTTCATGGGACACCGCTTCGATGAAGTCCAGGAAGAGGCGAAGCGCGTCCCCTACAAGGTGGTCGCGGGCGACGGCGGTCTCGCCACGATCCGCGTCTCGAAGGGCGACAAAACCCCACAAGAGATTTCGGCCAGCATCCTCCAAAAGATGAAGAAGACCGCCGAGGACTTTCTCGGCGAGCCCGTGACGCAGGCCGTGATCACCGTGCCGGCGTACTTCAACGACGCCCAGCGCCAGGCGACGAAGGACGCGGGGCGCATCGCGGGGCTCGATGTCTTGCGCATCATCAACGAGCCGACTGCTGCCGCGCTCGCGTACGGCGACACCAACGAGAAGAAGGAAGACGAGAAGATCGCCGTCTACGATTTCGGCGGCGGCACGTTCGACATCTCGATTCTCGACCTTGGCGGCGGCGTGTACGAAGTGAAGTCGACGAACGGCGACACGCACTTGGGCGGCGACGACATCGACCAGCGCATCATCGACTGGATGGCCGAGGACTTTAAGAACAACTACGGGATCGATCTGCGTAAGGACAACATGGCGCTTCAGCGGCTCAAGGAGGCCGCGGAGAAGGCGAAGATCGAACTCTCTTCGTCCGGCCAGACGGAGATCAACCTGCCGTTCATCACGGCGGACGCGTCGGGCTCGAAGCACCTCACGCTCGGCCTCTCGCGCGCGAAGCTCGAGCAGCTCATCGACGATCTGGTTCGGCGCTCGATCGACTGCTGCCGGACTGCGCTGAAGGACGCCGGCCTCGCCGCGAAGGACATCGACGAAGTCATTCTCGTCGGCGGAAGCACGCGCATCCCGGTGATTCAGGAAGCGGTCAAGACGTTCTTCGGGAAGGAGCCGCACAAGGGCGTCAACCCCGACGAGGTCGTCGCGCACGGCGCCGCGAAGCAGGCGGGAATTCTCAAGGGCGACGTGAAGGATGTGCTCCTACTCGACGTGACGCCGCTGTCGCTCGGCATCGAAACGCTCGGCGGCGTCATGACGAAGCTCATCGAGAAGAACACGACGATCCCGACCGAGAAGAAGCAAACCTTCTCGACGGCGTCGGACGCGCAGGAAGCCGTCACGATCCAGGTGCTTCAGGGTGAACGCGAGATGGCGGTCGACAACCGCACGCTCGGGCGCTTCGATCTCATCGGGATTCCGCCGGCGCCGCGTGGCATGCCGCAGATTGAAGTGGTTTTCGAAATCGACGCGAACGGGATCCTCCACGTGTCGGCGAAGGATCGCGGGACCGGCAAGGAGCAGAAGATCCGCATCGAGTCGTCGAGCGGGCTCTCCGACGCCGAGATTCAGAAGATGGTGAAGGACGCCGAGGTCCACGCGGAAGAGGACAAGAAGAAGAAGGAAGAGATCGACACGATCAATGCGGGCGACTCGACGGCGTGGCAGGCCGAGAAGGCGCTCAAGGAATACGGCGATAAGGCGACGCCGGAAGAGAAGTCGGCGCTCGAGGCGGCGGTCGC
The DNA here is from genome assembly GCA_046160485.1 of bacterium. Taxonomy (GTDB): domain Bacteria; phylum Orphanbacterota; class Orphanbacteria; order JBJXGV01; family JBJXGV01; genus JBJXGV01. The sequence goes on from JBJXGV010000021.1 coordinate 59,482, forward strand.
GAAGCTGCGCGAGGCGCTGACCGCGCGCGACATCGCCGCGGTGAAGGACGCCTCCGGGCGCGTGCAGGACGCTCTCCTCAAGATGGGGGAGACGATCGCGAAGAGCGGCGCGGCCCAGGGTGGCGCGGGAACCGCGGAGGCCGAGGGCGCAACGGCCGGCGCGGGCGCGTCGGCGACATCAGGCGCCGCCGGCTCTGGCAAAGACAACGTGCAGGACGCCGAATTCGAAGTGATGGACGACAACAAGTAGTTCACCGAACAACGCGCGCACCGGTCTCGTGCGCACCAAAGAAAGGAGTCATAGAAGTGAGTAGCACCAAGACAGCCTCAACAGCCACCATCAAGCCGCTCCGCGATCGCATTCTCGTGAAGAGGCTCGCGGCGGAAGAGAAGACGAAGGGCGGAATCATTCTTCCCGACACGGCGAAGGAGAAGCCGCAAGAGGGCAAGGTCGTCGCGATCGGCACCGGCAAGATCGACGACAGCGGCAAGAAGATCGACCTGACCGTGAAGGTCGGAGACCGCGTGCTCTTCGGTTCGTACGCTGGCAACGAGGTCCGCATCAACGGCGAGGAATACCTGATCATGCGCGAGGAAGAGGTCTTCGGCGTTATCGAGGCCTAGGCCCCGACGAACTGTCGCGCGCGAACTCGCAACGCGTTACAACACAATGTCGCCCAGGCCGCGTGGCCTCGGGCGTTCTCCCAGGAGGAATACAAATTCAATGGCTGCGAAGCAGATCTGCTTCAACGATGAAGCCCGCCGCAAGATTCTCGGCGGCGTTGAGAAGCTTGCCCGTGCGGTGAAGGCGACACTCGGCCCGAAGGGGCGGAACGTCGTGCTCGACAAGAAGTTCGGCTCGCCCGTCATCACGAAGGACGGCGTTACGGTCGCGAAGGAGATCGAGCTCGAGGATCCTTACGAAAACATGGGCGCCCAGATGGTGAAGGAGGTTGCTTCGAAGACCTCCGACGTCGCGGGCGACGGTACGACGACGGCGACGGTTCTTGCCGAGGCGATCTACCGCGAGGGTCTTAAGAACGTGACGTCCGGCGCGAACCCGATGTCGATTAAGCGCGGCATCGAGAAGGCTGTCGCGAACGTTGTCGCGAGCCTCGAGAAGCAGAGCAAGAAGATCAAGCTCGACGACCCCTCCGAGATCAAGCAGGTCGCTGCGATCTCCGCGAACAACGACGCCGAGATCGGCAAGCACATCGCCGAGGCGTTCGAGAAGGTCGGCAAGGACGGCACGATCACGGTCGAAGAGGCGAAGTCGATCGATACGACGCTCGACGTCGTCGAGGGTATGCAGTTCGATCGCGGTTACCTCTCGCCGTACTTCGTGACCGACGCCGAGGGTATGGAGTGCGTTCTCGAAGACGCCTACATCCTCATCCACGAGAAGAAGCTTTCGAACCTGAAGGACCTTCTTCCGCTCCTCGAGAAGGTCGCGAAGACGGGCCGCCCGCTCCTCATCATCGCCGAGGATGTCGAGGGTGAGGCTCTTGCGACGCTCGTCGTCAACAAGATCCGCGGTACGTTCGTCTGCTGCGCGGTCAAGGCGCCGGGCTTCGGCGACCGCCGCAAGGCAATTCTCGAGGACATTGCCGCCCTCACCGGCGGTAGCGCGATCAGCGAGGACTTGGGTCTTAAGCTCGAGTCGATCGAACTGACTCAGCTCGGCCGCGCGAAGCGCATCACGGTCGACAAGGAAAACACGACGATCATCGAAGGCGTCGGCAAGAAGGCCGACATCCAGGCTCGCGTCGCGCAGCTTCGCCGCCAGATCGAGGACACGACGTCGGACTACGATCGCGAGAAGCTCCAGGAGCGTCTGGCGAAGCTCGCCGGCGGTGTCGCGGTGATCAAGGTCGGCGCGGCGACCGAAGTCGAGATGAAGGAGAAGAAGGCTCGCGTCGAGGACGCGCTCCACGCCACGCGTGCGGCTGTCGAGGAAGGCATCGTTCCTGGCGGCGGCGTTGCGCTCTTGCGCTGCGTGAAGGGCCTCTCCACGCTCAAGCTCAGCGAGGAAGAGCAGATCGGCGTCGAGATCATCAAGCGTGCGCTTCAGGAGCCGCTTCGCATGCTCGCGACGAACGCGGGTGTCGAGGGCTCGGTCGTCGTCCAGCGCGTGATGGAAGAGACGGGGACGATGGGCTACAACGTCGCGACCGACAAGTACGAGGACATGATGAAGGCCGGCATCCTCGATCCGACCAAGGTGACGCGTTCCGCGCTCCAGAACGCGGCGTCGATCGCATCGCTTCTCCTCACGACGGAGGCTCTGATCACGGAGATTCCCGAGAAGGAGAAGGCGGCGGCGGCACCTCAGGGCGGCGGCTACGGCGGCGGGGACATGTACTAGAACGACGGATCGAAAGCACGACGGATCGTCGAGAGGCGCGGGCTGCATGCCCGCGCCTTTTCGATTTGGAGGCGCGCGCTGCAAAATCGCGCTCGCCGCGAGGCGAAATCGCGTGCGCCGCCGCCGCTCGCCCGCGCGGGCGAGCGAAAGCGCGCAATCGAAGAAAAGATCGCGCTGAATCGGATCATCGCCGCCGGCGTGGCTGCGGGCACAGACCATGCGACTTCGTCGAACGGCGGACGCCTCCTAGGCCGGGGTGCGCCGCTCGAGAGGTGGCACGATGGTTCGCTCGACCCGTCTTGGAATCGTTGCGCTCGGCATGAGCGCCGCGCTCATCGCCATCAGCGCCGCTGCCGCGACGCGCGCGGTCCCCGGCTCGTACTCGTCGATCCAAGCGGCGATGAAGGCGGCGAAGCCCGGCGACGTCGTCGCAATCGAAGCGGGAGAGTATCGCGAGAATATCAATCTCAAGAGCGGCGTGACGCTCCAGGGCGCGGGGATGGGGCAAACGGTGATTAACGGCGGCGCCCTCACCTCGTGCATCTACGTGGTCGGAGGGGCAACGGCGGCAACCGTGATCACGGACCTCACCGTGACGAACGGGGCATCGTCGAACGGCGGCGGCATCAAGCTCGGCGACGAAAACGACTGCATGATCCGGCGCGTGGAGGTCACGCGCAATGTCGCGACCTCGCGCGGCGGCGGCATCTACGTTGCGCCGAACTCCACCGCGCTCATCGAGAACTGCGTCATCTCGGACAACGCCGCGAAGGCGGGCGCGGGGATCTACTGCCAGACCTCGTACTGCATCATCCGCTTCAACCTGATTTACGCGAACGCGGCCACGGAGAACGGCGGCGGTATGTTCGGAGCGCTCGACTGCAGCGAAATCCACCACAACACGTTCGACGGGAACGCCGCTCCGGGTCTCGGAGCGGGAGCCAGCTTCGGTTCTCCAGCGTCGACGCGGTTCGAGGAGAACATCGTTTCGAATAGCGCCGGCGGGTCCGCACTCTGGGTGAGCGGAGCGAGATTGAACTCTTCGTGCAACATTCTCTGGGGAAACGCGCTCGGCGATAACTCGACGAGCGCGCTCGTCGCCGCGCAGATGATCGGCGATCCGATGTTCTGCGATCGCGCCGCGCGCAATTTCGCTCTGGATGCCGAATCCCCCGGCGTCAACGCTTCGTGTGCGAGCGGAGAATTCATCGGCGCGTTCGGTCCGGCGTGCGGCTCGGTCGCGCCGCCACCGCCACCGCCTCCACCTCCGCCGCCGCCTCCTGAACCGCCACCCCCGCCACCTCCTCCGCCGCCAGACCCGCCCCCGGTTCCGCCGACTCCCGTTGCGCTCGGTGCGTGCTGCGTACGCGATCTCTGCGTCGATTCCGCGACCGAGACGGACTGCAACGCGGCGGGCGGCACGTGGCTCGGCGAGGGATCATTGTGCGCGAGCGGCTCGTGCGCGAACGCGACCGAGCCATCGAGCTGGGGGGAAATTAAGGCCCGCTTCCGCTAGATCCGTCCCTCGCGCTTCGCCTCCAAGAGCCTTCTCCGCACGCTTTCCGCACGTTCACGTTCGCACGCCGCAGCATGCCTTCCCCCCTGCACGCGAGATTTCGCTAAAGGTTGCTGAAGTTCCGACGATATTAGTCAACGATGCTCGCGCTTCATGTTTCATCGCGCTCTTTGGAGTTTGGAACGGGTCTAGATCGGCGCGGCATGCCCGCCGCGCGAGTCGCGGCTGGGGCCGTTCGCACGCGTCTCGACGGGTCCTCCTCCTCAAGCGATTGTCGCGTCTCTTTTTCCTGTTGACAGCATTTTGGGCGAGTGCTACTTTGCTCGCCGTTTTACCAAAATCGAAGTGTGCATGTGCGCGTTTGCAGTTCCAATTGTTTGACGCAATGAAGGTTGTGGGGCTGCGGGCGGCGCGCGGAACGAGGAGAAGTTCGATACGAACTCGGATCACGTCGGGCTCGAAAAAGCGGGGCAACACGAGCCCGCAGAAGCGGAAACTTTCCTCTTTATTGAATCCGGAAAGGGAATTACCGCGCGTGATTATTCGTGTTGACAGTCCGAAACTCGGCCGATACAGTGTCCCGAATCTTTTTTAAGGGGGAGGGCGCGCGAAGAGCGCATGCAAACCGTGGACGCGGCTAGAACAGAGCAAGGCTCTGGGAAACATCACGATTTCGAGATCGAGGCATTCCAAGAGGTCTTCGGTTTGGCGCATCGAAGCCAGGGGAGGCTTCTCGGAACGTTTCGTCGTTTTACCGCAGTGAGCGATCATTTCTCTTTTTTTAACAATACGAACTCGAGCAAGGGGAGGAACGCAGTGGACGCGCAGTTCTCGACCGTGCGAAACACGCGAGAAGGCTTTTTTCATTCGTTGGCGGCGACGCTTAGCAGGCGCCGTGCGGGGCTGGATCAGGAGGAGGGAAACACTATGAGTCGTGCGGGCGGTTTGCGCCGTGCTTTGGCTCTGGCGCTGGGCCTGGCTGTCACTGGTCTTTCGCTCGTCGGGACGGCTTCGGCCATTCCGCTTCGCGGCGGACCGACAATTCGCGATGCCACGTACGACACGGGTAACGCCGCCGGCCTAGCCGACGACGTCCTCTACGTCGTTATCGACGGCGCGAACATCAGCGGCCTCGCGGCAGCAGACTTCGCGACGACGGGCAGTATCGATCTGACGGGCGCTGTTTTTGCCGTCGTTTCGACACGGGCGACCGCGGCCCTTGTCACCTTTACCGGGCCGACCGTTGCGATGGCCGCGGGTGACCAGGTCGTGTTCTCGGATCTCGGGGTGGTTGCCGGCGCGATTGCCGCACCGTTCTTCCCTGGGACTTCGCCGAATACGGATCTCACGCCGCACGCGATCCACACCGGGCCGATCATCTTCACGGCGGAGCACGACACTGGAGCCAGTCTCGATGACCCGACCGACGATTCGGTCGTTGTTCGGTTCAACCAGCTGATCAATGCCTCGGATGGGGCGGTCGCCTACGAGTACGACGACTTCGTCGCGCCATTCTTTGGCGACGCTGCCGACCTCGTTGATGCGAACATCGTCCAGGTCTCTGATGCCGCACCGTTCACCATCGTGCAGATTCCGCTCGATGACATTGTTGCGCCGACCTCGGGTAAGCTGACCGCGCTCGGTTCTCACATCAAGCTCACCGGTCCGAATCCGAGCGACGGAATCCAGGACGAGACGGGCGCAAGCACGGTCACGAGCCAGGTGCCTACGAGCATCGCTCAAAGCCCGATCGCCGCGGATGGTCCGTACCTTATCGATGCGGCCTATAACAACCAGGCCACCGACGGTGGCGCAAACGTCGGCGACGACGTTCTCACGCTCTCGTTCGATCGCGACATCTTCAAGTCCGGCGAGGATGATCTTCTCGCGGAAGAGGGCATTAAGCCGACCGACCTGACTTTCACGGTCGCTGGTGCCTTCGGTGCCGCGTCGACGTTCAGTGTCGACCGGAACATGGTCACGATTAACATGGGCGCCGGTGCAACGCTCCCCGGTGCGGCGTCAACGATCAGCCCCGCGGTGGTCAACCTCATCACCGATATCTATGGGCATCAGGGTGGACAGTCGAGCCCGGTCTTGATCACGGCTGGTGCCGGAGAAGGTGGTCCGGCGATTATTCGCGTCGAGCAGATTGGCTCGCAGCTCTTTGTTCTGTTCAACGAAGACATCGGAGGTCTCGCGACCACTGACTTCGCTTTGAATGGACAAGCTGGCGGCACTCAGATCACGGCTATTTCGAGCACCGCGGGTCCGTTGGCGGTCCTTAACACTAGCAACGCATGGAACGACGGCGATTACCTCGCGCTCTCCGCAGCGGGAGTCGTCTCTGGACTCAGCAGCGGTAACTTGAACCTCACCGCGAACCGTCATCCGGTCGCCAAGGGTGATGGACCCGCTGCTCCGCCCATTCAGTTGATTAGCGATGTGGCGGTTACATTCGAGGATGACGCGACGGGGATCGCGAATATCTCCTGGCGCGAAACGGCCGGAACCGATACGAGCGATTACTATTTGATCTTCACGCGCATCGGTGCCGCGATCGACTCGACATACGTGCTTCAGAACTACTTCCGCGGCGTGCCGGTTCAGAACCCGCGCCGTGTCTTCCCGCACACGAACATCGTCGGGCAGACGCAGGTGATCGCGGACACCCTGATTCACGGTAGCGTTCGAATCGCCCCAGGCGACTCGACGACGAACCGCGACGTGATCGTTCTTGGCGACCAGATTTGCTTCGGTATCGTGGCTGCGTCGTACGACGACGAGTTTGCGACTCCGAACGTCTCGGGTTCCACGGGCGGTATCTCGCAGGCGATCTGCTTCGTCGCCGGTCCGGTTCAGGCCCCGAAGGACACGCTCATCGGAGTGGATGACGATGTCATCCACCTATCGTGCGGTCCCGATATCATCGATACGCTTTTCGCGGATGCCGGCTCCGTTGAGCCCGCCGCAACTGTTCTTGTTTTCTCCGATCCCGCAGCTACCGACACGACCGACCCGTCCTTCATGGGTAGCGTCGTAGCGAACGCCGACGGATCGTGGGGCCCGATCGTTCTTACGACCGACGGCAACACGCCCGGCAATCTCCAGGATCCGGCGACAGGCTTCATCTATCTCCGCGCGCGGGACATTTCGGACAACATCAGCCCCGCGACGGCTATCTATCGTGATATCGACGGTACGGGCATTCAGGGTCCCGACTACGCGATGAACGAGCTGCCGCTGGACCTGACAACCCCGAACCAGATCTACGCTGACGGTGACTCGATCGTCGTCACAGCCACGTTCGGCGACACGATCTTCGCGGGTACGCCGGTTATCGAGGGTGTGACCACCCCGGCGCCGAACGTCACCGCGTTTGCGGACTTCTCGCAGATCGTCACGGTCGGTGGAGCCGACGCGGTGCCGTTTATCAATCACGGTACGGACGGCTTCGACCAGGACCTCGACTGGCAAGACAACGATACGGACGCGGCCGCCGATCCTGGCGACGCTGACTTCCTTTCGGACGACGTCGGTCTCGACGGTGTCGCCGGCACGGCGGACCAGGGCGAAAACGACGGCAATCCGACTCCTGGCGAATACTTCTGCGACGTCGGTGGTCCGAACGGCGCGGGTGCTGGCGACGGTGCCTACACGCCCGGCGAAGCGTTCGAAGACGTCAACGGCAACAACCTGCGCGATCCCGGCGAGCCCGACATCGACCTCAACGACTCGGACGAGTACGGCATCTACAGCGCACGCTGGACGATCGCTCCCGGCACCTCGGTGACGAACGACGGCCAGACGAACTTCGCGCAGGTCCAGAACGTGCCCGTTGTCATCACCGCGGTCGATTGCGTTTGCAACGAGACGCTGATGGACGGCACGGATCCTGAGAACCGCTACCTCGTCGAGATCGACAACCAGGATCCCTCGGTGTCCGAGCTTGCGGACCTCGAGCAGGAGACGGACTTCGGCGGGAACTCGGCTACCGACAATCAGCTCGAGGAGCAGAACGGCGCCTCGTGCTTCGATATGGGCGAGTTCATCGACTTCACGATCGAGACGCCGTCCGATGCGGACGTCGACTACGTCGTGATGCAGATCTCTGTGAACGGCGGCCCGTGGCAGGACATGTCCTTCGACCCGCCGGGTGAGGCGATCGCGGATACGATCGCGGGTAACTACCCTGGCGCGGCGCTCGCGGACGATGACCGTGACGGTGACGCCGACTCGCTCGACGCGGAAGTTGCCGCGGCGATCGATGAGCAGGTCAACAACAACCCCGACGGCGTCGACAACGACAACGACGGGTGGATCGACGAAGAGACCGACGGCGTCGACAACGACGGCGACGGCGTGATCGATGCGCCTGCCGACGGCGACGAAGTCGAAACCTATAGCGTCGACAACGACGACAACGAAGACGGTATCGTCGACGGTGTCGCCACCGACGTCGGAGCCCCGGGCGTGTACGATCGCGCCTACAACCCGCAGCCGCACGTTCTCGACGCGGCCGGTCTCGGCGGGGTGGCCACCACCTTCGACTGGTTCGACCACAGCTCGGTTGCCGACACGAAGACGAACGACGTGATCGCGGGTACGCGCTTGAATCTCGACCTCGCGCACATCCGTAACGTCTTCGGCATTACGGACGCGGACTCGTTCCAACTCCGCGGCGTGGCGGTTGACAACACGGGCGGCGCCTTCTACGGGCCGGAGACGGACATCGACGGTGTCGATGTTGGCGTTCCGGGTCCGACGGGCGACGTTCTTGTGTCGGTCATCCTCGCCGACCAAAGCGGCTTCAGCGCGGACGGCAGCCCTGCGAACTCGCACTCGGGCAACGCCGATCCGGGCTACGCTCTTCCGTTCTGCATTCAGACCAACTTCGCGCCTTCCGTTACGACCCTCATCGACAACCTCGATGATGAGATCTGTGACGCGGCGCAGAACGAGCAGGGCGGCGATCCGGTTGTTCCGGGCGACGAGACTGCTCAGATCCCGGCTACCCCGGAGGTCTACACCCTCGAAGCGGGCGCGACAGCGGACGCCGAGTCGGTGATCTTCTGGGTTTCGCTCGGCGACTCGGCTGACTGGGCGGTGATCGATGTCGATCGCTCCGGTCCGCCGTGGACGACGAACTGGGTTCCGGGTCTCGTCGATAACGACCCGGCGGCGCGCGTCAACCGTTACTGGCTGACCACGACGTCCGTGGACGTGAATGGCAACGCGGAATCGCTCGACCGGAACGGCGACGGCGGCCTCGACACCTTGGACTTCCAAGTTCAGGTGGACGTGGTCGACTGTGTCGCGCCGGTTCTCAACATCACGCGCGTCCAGAATGGTGTCGGCGTCACGGACGACGACCTCACGGATGGCGCGACGGTGCCCATCAACAACGCAATCAATATTTGGATCGACGCCGTGTCGCCTGGCGCCGGCTACACCGGCTTCAGCGATCGCGACGAGATCTTCATGATCGGCGCCGGCGTGAACCTTCTGCCTGGTGACAATGCATTCGACGATGACGCTGACGGCACGACCGACGAGTTTGACTTCGGTCCCGACGGCATCATGGGCTCCGGCTTCGACGGTCTCGACAACGACGGCGACGGTGTCGTCGACAATGCCGAGGAGACGGACGATGAGTGGGGCTTCGACGACGACGTGGTCTACGGATACGTCGCGCGTGCGGGTCTCGGTCTCGACCGGAATCCCGGTAACCGCGACAACCCGCCGGGCATCGACGGAAACGAAGATGCCGACGGCCTTATCGACGAGCTCGACTACGGTCCGGACGGCGTAGCTGGTACGGCCGACGACGAGTTCCTCAGGACGACGGACGCTGGTGTCCCGCACGATGACTTCTTCACGAACGACGTCATCCGTGTCGACTTCCAGTACCGCCCGACGTCGGGTGGTGGTCCATGGCTCCCGATTCCGGGCACGGCGTCGCTGACGGGCACGATCGTCAACGGCAACGTCTCCGACCTCGTTCCGCCTTTGAAGGTCACGTGGGATGTGACGGGTCTGCCCCCGGGCGACTACGACATCCGCGCGCAGGGCTTCGACATCGAAGGCAACACGAACGACGGGACCGCATTCATTTCGACGATCAAGATCGACCCGACGGGTCTGCGCGCGTACATCACGCCGCCGGTCCAGGAGCCTGCGGATCCCGCGGGTGTGTTCGATCTTTATGCGCATACCTATATCCACGACACGTTCATCGATCACGTCGACTTCGAGTTCTCGACGGACGACGGTGCGTCGTGGGCGTTCATCGCGCGCGATGACAACGACGACGCCTCGAACGGTGGCGACGTTCTCATGCGCGCCGGCACGACGCCGTTCCAGTCGGCCACGGCTTCTGACGTGGTTGGCGGAACGGGCCGCGCCTTCGGGACCACGTACCGCTTCCTCGATCGCGACGCGGACGGTTACTCCGCCCTCGACCCGATCATTGTCTCGGCGGACGCATTCCTCGACGGAGGGGATAACGTCGTTCTGGGTCAAGTCGAGCCGAGCGAGGCCGGAGCCGCGCTGACCCAGCTCAATAGCAATGGCGTCTTCGACGCTGCTTCGGACATCTACTACGTCGACACCGGCGGATCGTCGGCCTTCGAGCCGCAGGATTGGATCTACCAGGACAACGTCAACAACGCGCAGACGAGCGGCTTCGACCTCTGGACGGTTGTGTGGGACGCCCGAGGCCTGAGCGGCGAAGTCTGGGTGCGTGCGGTCGCGACGAACGAACTCGGCGTGACCGATAGCGATGGCATTCCGTACGAAGTGCTCGACATCGACGTCGACGCTCCGTGCGCGGAGATCTCGGGCATCGTGCTCATGGACGGCACCTTCGAGGCGCCGAACTACGACACGCTCGACGTCTTCTCCACGAATGACTTCATTCAAATCCGCGCGACGGTTGCCGCGGCGGATGTGGAAGAAGTCGTGTTCCAGATGTCGGTGGACGGTGGAGCGAACTGGTTCTCTAGCACCAGCTACTTCGACGTCAACGACGACAGCGACTTCTACGCGGACATCGACGGTATCCCCGGCTTCTCGGCGGGCGACGAAATCTTCTTCGACGCGGACGGCGACTTTAAGCGCTCCGCGGCGGATGTCGTCCTCAGGAACCAGGGCATCACGGATCCGATCACGCCGCTCGGCTGGCAGCTCATCCCGCTTCTTGGCGAGGATGGACCCGGCTCGGGCGACGAAGACGACGACGGCCAGACGGACGAGGACGACGTCGATTCGACCGACCTCCTTGCGTCGTCGGGTGGCTACTACGATGCGTTCCTGAACATCGTCGATGCCAACGCCGCTGGCCTGTTCCAGACCGATACGCAGGTTCTCTTCCGCGCCATCGCGACGGACAGCAACAACAACACGTGCCCGAACCCGACGTTCTTCAAGGCGATCATTCACGAGCGCAGCACGTGCCTCGTGGACGCGATCGTCGCGACGACGCAGACGGGCGACACGCTCGATATCTTCAGCGAGCTTTCGGACGGCGATGGCTCCGACCAGATCGACGCTTCCGTCACGACGGTGAACGTGTTTGCGACCGCCGAGGATGGTTCAACGATCACGGGTCTGCGTCTCTTCTACCGGAAGAATCCGCTGGCGTACCCGGGTTTGAACGTCTTCACCAACCCGTGGATCGACTCGGGCGTTTCCGATGCCACTTACCCGTACAACCTCGCTTGGGGTGTCGCGGGTCTTGCGGACGGTTGCTACCAGTTCTACGTGCAGTGCTCTGACGCGAGCGGCAACAACAGCGATGCGCCGGCGGCACCGTACGAGATCTCGAAGCTCACCGTTTCCGCAAATATCACGCTCTTCCAGAACTCGCTCGGCGAGACGATCGCCAACGGCGCGTCGGTTTACCCCGGCGACGAAATGACGATCTTCGCTGATCTCTCGAATCCGGCGGCGACCGCGGACGCGGAAGTTCTCTTCCAGTACGCGGAACGTATCGTCGGCGAAGTGGTGACGTTGTCCCCGGGTAATCCCTACCGGTACGACCTCGCGCTGACCGCGGTTCTCGACGGCGATCCCGACGACGAGTCGACGGTCGACGTCACGGTCAACGGTGTCCCGGCGACGTACTACACCGAGGATGCGTTCGACGCACTCGGTGCCAAGACGATCAACCAGTTCACGATGCGCAACGGCGGTGCCACGGTTGAACTCGGTGGCGCACAGTCGGCGGGCGTCGAGATCCTGATCTCGTACAACGTGACCGGCTACAACACGATTCCCGAGGGCGACCGCAACGCACCCTTCTCCGTCGAGTGGAACTTCACCACCGGCGGTATCCCTGGGGCGAGCTTCGCGGAGACGAATGCCTTCGACATCATCGCGTCGGTCTCTTACGACTTCTTCAGTACGTACTACGAGAACGAAGGTGGCCAGACTCCTCCGGGCGATCCGTGCCTCATCGAGCCGGACCTTTCGGAAGGCCGCTTTGTTCTCTTGCTCGACGCGGAAGGTCCGTGCGCCACGATTCACGGGTTTGAGCTGGACCGCGGCGACACGAGCTACCCGTACCTCGAGAACCAGCCGGGTAACCCGCTCTGCTTCATCGGCGACAAGAACGAGAACGGTCTCGCTGCCAAGGAGGTCGATGTCTTCATAACGACCGACGAGGCGATCACCGAGATCGACTCGGTCTACGCGTTCGTGGACGGAGAGGCGACCCAGTACGACTTCACGCGCTACACGACCACGGATAGCGATGCGAGCAACGACTCGATCTCGATTCCGATCACCTTCTACGTGCAGGATTACTCGTACCTGCTCGACGGTGATCAAGCCTTCAACAATGGCATCGCGCTCGATCCGAACGACATCGAAAACGTGACCTTGCGCTACGCGCTTGGCATCAATTTTAACGAGCCGGCGTACGAGCTGGTCATGTACGACGATGGCGTTAACGGTGGCGACAAGACGGCGAACGACGGCTGCTACACGGCCACGCCGCGCTTGGCGCTGGGCTCGACCTACGGCTACTCCTTCGACGTCGACCTGATCGGCGACAACTACGAGCCGGATCTATTCGACGACCGGAGAAACTTCGACGGCGACGCGCACAACAACGTGCAGTCGGCGATCGTCGTTCCCGGTGACTTCTGGTACTTCCACTTCGATTCCGCGGTTCCGGGCATCGACGTGCTCGACAACGGCGTTCACACGATCATTGCGTGGGCGGTCGATGTCGATGGCAACCGTCGCAGCAGCAAGTCGTGCGACGGCGAAGTCGGGTCGTTCATCGTGGATAACATCGCGCCGATCATCAACATGATCGACATGACCTCCATCGTGAACCCGAACGACGAGGATTGCTCGCCGTACACCGCCTCCGTGATGATCGCGCCGAATCCGGCAAGCATCCCGGCGCTCGGTGTCGACGAAGTTCAGTTCCAGTACTCGCCGGACAACGGCGGTCGCTGGATCTTCCTCGGCAACGACACGTCCTCCGACGGTGGGTGGGCGCTCCAGGACGACTGGACCATCGATCCGATGGAAGATGGCATCGATAACGACGGCGACGGCTTCACCGACGAGACGGATCTCCTTGGCGACGGCGAGAGCGAAGAGCAGGTCACGTTCCTGCTGCGCGCGCTGGCCAAGGACGATTGCGGCAACGTCGGCTACTCGTCTGAAATCGCGTTCGTCATCGACACGCGTCCGCCCGACTGCGAGCTGATCGCACCGGCGACCGGCACGCTCTACGCCTACGGCGACATCGTCACGCTCAGCGCGACGAGCCCCGACGCAGGCAATCTCTCGAAGATGACGTTCCAATACATGGATCGCGGCGGTGAATGGCGGGACATCGACTGGACGCCGCAGGACGACTCGGATCCCAACTACGTTCCGGCGCCGTTCGCGAACGCCGACACGGTCACCGTGACGTGGGATTCGCGCATCCTCGATCTCGACGGCGAGAACCCGTTCGTGTGGTTCCGCTGCTGCGCGGCCGACTCGGCGTGCAACGAGGACTGCGAGAATCAGCCGATCATCGTTCAGTTCTACGACGCTTCCGCTCCGGGTGCCTGGATCACGCAGTACGACACGGATTGTGGCCAGTTCAGCCCGGCCGATCCGAAGCTTTCGGTCCAGGGTGACGACATCGTCGTCAGCGGTATCGCGATCGACCCGTCCGGTTACGAGAACGTCGCGAAGGTCACGGTCGAGCGTCGGGTGAGCGAGGGTGTTTGGGCCGAGCTGGCCACCGTGTTCGGTGTGTTCGGCTCGACTAATGATGTCACGGCAACGTGGCAGGCGACGATCGACGTCACGCCCTACTGCGGCACGACGCTCGTTCTTCGCTCGCTCGCGACGGACGTCAACGGCAATACTTCTGAAAACCTGATTACGTACAACCTCCCGGTCGACTGTGTCGAGCCGGTGGTTGCTTACAACGCGGACGGGTTCATCTTCATCGACTCGACCGCGGTCTACGAGAACGACGGCACCACGGGCACGGGTTTGGTGATCAAGCCGAATCCGTTCACCGGTGATGTTGTGTTCCGCGTCACGACCGACGATCCCGACGTTCAGTCGATGCTCGTTCAGTACCGCGAGGTCGATCCTACGGAGCCTGGCGACTGGCAGACCCTCGAGGTCTGTGACAGCGCACCGGGCGCCACGCCGGTCGTCAACGGTAGCTGTGACCTCACGCTCGATTTCGAGCCGAACGTCACGGTCCCCGGCGGCGGCTACTTCTGGTGGGGTGTCGCGCGCGACTGGGCGGAAGAAATCAGCCTCGACGACGGCAAGTACGAGTTCCGGGTTCTCGCGACGGACTACGCCTGCAACACGAACGCGCTCTCGCTCGAACTGGTTGCGGCGACGATCGACACCGAGGATCCGTTCTGCACGTACTTCGGCAACAACGCGATCGGCGAACGTCCGCAAGGCGAAGTCGCGGCGGGTGACACCGTCCGACTGGTCCTAACGGCGTCCGACGCCGAGACGGATGTCGAAGCGGTGTGGTACGAGTGGAGCTTTGATCAGGAGAACTGGGTCACCATCGGGAGCGACAAGGAGCCCGAGGGAGACAAGATCGATACAGACAACCCGAGCTGGGCGTCCGACATTCTCTGGACGACGCCTGACTACGTGGTCTACGACAAGGATGCGTACGTTCGCGCTCACATCTTCGACTCCGCTTGGAACGAAGAAATTTGTGAGCAGACGATCCGGATCGAGGACAAGACGCCTCCGTTCGGTACGCGTATCTACGACATCGTGCTCGACGACGGTGGTTGCATCCAGCCCCCGGACATCACGCCGAACACGATCATGGGCGGCACGACGATCAACAGCAGTGTCGACATCTTCGCCCAGACCGCGGTGGGTGACACGGGTATCGCCGAAGTGACGTTCGAGATCTCGGGCGACAACGGCGTGACCTGGACGACGATCGGTATCGATCAGAACGAGACGGAACTCGAGATGCCGGACGGTTCCGGCCCCGGCATGCTCGTCTGGACCTGGTCGATCGAGTTCGATCCGAAGCAACTCAATACGAACGGCAACCGGGCGTTCCCGGATGGGAACTACCTGATTCGCGCCTCCGCGGTCGACTCTGAGGAGAACTACGAGATCCTCACGGCCACCGCGCCGATGCGTGCGCCTCTCACGATCGACTGCACGCCTCCTGTCGTGAAGATGAACGTTGTCGACACGACGGAGTTCGACGCGACGCCTCAGGTTTGCGAGACGAACGTCGAGCGCGGTTCGATCATCAACGTGGGAGGGCGGACGGTTGTCTCTGAGACGGACATGACCGAGACGACGAACGAAGACGTCGAAGTCACGTTCTATATCGCAAACACGAAGGACGAGCTCTGGGTGACGGACTCCTGGAAGGCGATGACGCCGGCCAACGGGTTCCACTTCGATCCTCTGAACAACGAGGACAATCCCGACGAGTCGCGTCCCTACTCGTTCTACTGGAATACGGCGCTGACCGAGCCGCCTCTCGTGGTTGGCAACAGCTACGCGATCGTGGCCGTCGGCGAAGACCTCGTCTGCAACGTCGGCGAGATCACCGAAACATGGATGGCTGGACTCGGGACCTGCTTCACGATTCTCGACACGACGGCGCCTTGCGCGACGATCGTGGAACTCGAGCGTGATAACGATCCGAGCTACCAGCAGTGGCCCGACTACTCGCGGGTGAATCGCCTCGACTATCTTGGGGCGTCGATCCTTCCGGGCGACACGGACGTTGAGAAGGTCGACTTCTACTACAGGGCTCAGGGCGCCACGGCCTGGATCCTGGCGGACGGCGACCTCACCCGTCTCGGGGACACGTTCTGGGAACTCAGCGACTGGACGTCCGACAACCTGACGGAAGGTACGTACGAGTTCGCAGCGAACGCGGTGGACGATGTCGGTAACGCAGACTTCGACCCGTCGAACGCGGCGAGCATTCCGTGCAGCATCACGCGCTTGATTATTGATCGCAGCGCACCGGTTATCGCCGAGGTGACTGCCCCGGCGGATTCGCAGACCTGCGCGGATGCGCGTTACATCTACGACAACGACGGCGACGCGACGATCGATGTCTGGGTCAACCTGAGTGCCGAGTACCTCGCGTCGAACGGGAACGATGTCTACCTGGACGAGAACGGCGAGGATAACGACGACTCGGGTGTGAAGTTCCAGTGGAAGTACTCGCAGAGTCCTGACGTCGACGACGAGTGGGATTCGTCTGGGTTCGACAACATTCTGTTCGACGCCCGGTCGGGTCGCTTCTCTACGACGTTCGACGTGGACGAGCCTGCCGATGACATTGTCGACTTCCGTGTCGTCATGCAGGACAGCGCGGGCAACGTGAGCGAGACGGTCTTCGCGACCTGGGTCGTTCTTCCGACCGAGGATCCGGATGTCGCGATCACGCAGATCAAGAACCTCGCGACGGACACGACGATCGACCCGAACGATCAGGGGCAGCAGACGGATATCAGCGCGGGTGACCCGATCCAGATCTGGGTGACTGCGCGCACCGGCAGCCAGTACGTGCCGGCTTGGGCGTCCTGTGGTCTCGACTCGACGTTCTTCGAGGTCGCTCGCAGCGACGAGAAGGGCGAGGAACCGAACGACGACGATTACATGCCGCTGACTGTCGGTACTGCCACGCAGGACACTCTGCCTGGCGGGAACGCGTTCTTCGCGGAATGGAACACGACGGGCCTGACGCCTGGCTTCTACTGGGTTCGCGCGTTTGCCGTGGATTGCTGCGGTAACCGTGGCGACTCGGAAGCGGTCGAGCTTCGTGTGAAGTCGCAGTCGCTGCCGAAGGTCGCGGTTGTGTGCTTCGACGAGGACGTCGTGAACGACATCACGGGCCACACGATTGCGCACGTCTACGCGCAGGAGTGGTGCGATCAAGAAGTCGACAAGGTGATCTTCGAGTACCGCGACGCGAACGGCCCGGGGAGCACGGACTGGGTTGTGTTCGGCTTCACGGAATCCGTCTCGGACGCAGACTCGCTCTGGATCTCCTCGGTCGACCTGACTACGACAACCAGCTTCGCGATCGGAGATCAGATTGACTTCCGCGCGACGGCTATTAAGTACATCGACGACGAAGCGGACGATGACAGCCGCATCATCGACATGGTGGATCCGACGCCGGTCGTGACGTCGGTTACGGTTCAGCGCAATCCGATCGGGACGCGTGACCTGGTCCTCGTGCCGGTGCGCACGAATCCGGAACTTGTCAGCTTCGAGTCCGTCAATCTCGTGCCCGAGGCGAGGGTCCAGTGGACGGTGGCCGTTAACACGAACGCCGTCACGACCGTGCCCTGGCTCAACGTCATCTCTGAAGACACGTACGATGATCAAGACCAGTGGGAAGAGAGCGTCAAGATGTACCGCTCCACGAACGAGCTGACGCTCTGGCGTGGCGGCGCGACGAAGGCTGTGACCCGGCAGATCTGCGACGGCGGAACGATTAACTTCTGCGCCGCCGCGGTCGACTCGGCGATCGGTCGTGTGGACATCGCTCACTGGAGCAACAAGGCGTACCGCGTCAACACCCAGCTCGGCAGCAACGGGCCGGTCAGCTTGGAAGCGGATGCCGATCACAGCGTCAGCGTCGAAATTCCGCCGGGTAACTCGATCACCGCTGGGGCGATCCTGCTCTCGCGGACGATCGATCCCTCGACGGAGGAAGACGAGGATCAGACGCTGTACCTCTCGCTACTTCCGAACTCGTGCTGGGACCTTCGTCAGCTCGACTGTGCGAACCCGTTTGGATTCCGGGACTGCTCGGAGAGCATCGACGAAACGTACCCGGCGACGGTGACGATCAAGTACGACGAGGCTGACTTCCCGCTCGAGTACCAGGCTTCCGAGTGGGAATCGAAGCTGGTTCCGGCGTACTACGACACCTTCGACGAGCAGTTCCATATCGACGAGATCTTCACGGTGAAGGTCGACACGCTTGCGAACACCGTCACCTTCAAGACGGAAGAACTCTGCGACAAGAACGTCTACTGCCTGATCATTCCGAAGGTCGAGCCGCTCGCGGCCTCGATCTATCCGCTTTGGAACGGATTCTCGAACGATCATCCGATCATCCAGGGCACGCTCACCGACATCTTCACCACCGGTGAGGGGAACGACGGCAACGATCTCGACCTGAACACGTTCAAGCTCTGGATCGACAATCGCCTCGTCGCTTGGACGGACGATTACCAGGATCAGAGTGAGGACGGACTTCAGGGTTGCGATCCGAGAGAGTTCCCTGGAGACGAGGACTTCGAGGAGAACGCTGTCGGTAACGGCTGCCTCGACCTCGATGCGGCTGAAAACGACGACGACTACACCAACACGGCGGTGTTCACCTATCACCACTCGACGCTCTCGCAGGACGAGTTGGCTCCGGGTGAGCACACGCTTCGGATTGCCATGTACGGCCAGACGGAAGACGCGTCGCGTTGGTACGACCGCAAGTGGGTCTTCAACGTCGACGTCACTCCGCCGCGTGCGTGGATCAACGGCGGGTTCGTCGATAGCCCGATCCTGTCGAACGTCGGTGGTTACATCAACAGTGAGGAACCGGCACTGACGGCTTACCTCCTCGACCGCGAGTCGGGTGTCATGGTCAAGCCGCGCCAGGCGGATCCGATTCTCAACGTGCTCTTCTCGAACCTTGTCGGTGGCGAGTTCGACATCACCGTCGACTTCCCGACCACTCCTGAGAACCCGGACGTTGTCCTGACCATCGGTAGCATCGAGCTTCCGATCCAGGACGTCGGGCTCAAGATGGACGTCTGGTTGGTGGACGAGGCGAACCGTCAGAACAACGACGGCGAGGATGACGAGGAAGACATCGACGAGTACTTCGATCGCAATCTGATCCAGACGGCCACGGCGGATATGCTCGAGTTCACGCCGCCGCTGCCGCTGTCGAACGGCGACGACGAGGGTACCTACACGCCGGCGGATACGCTCATCGCCCGCTTCCCGCTCGTTGTCGACCTTGCTCAGTACGACGGCCGCGAACTCGAGGTCGTGCTCTACACGGCGAAGCTCGAGCACATCGGTCACGACATCTCGAACATCGACGACATTCTTGGCGGCTTGCTCGGATCGCTGGGCACCGGTAAGGCTGCCGTCTCGAAGGCGGATCCCACGGCGGAAGTCGCGGGTGACGAGGAGTTCACGAAGTACCTCCTCGGTGCGATGGACTGCGTGGGTAACGTCGGCTCGGCTTACACGGCAGCTCGGTTCATTGTCGACGGGGCGGCGCCCAGCGTGGCGTTCGTCTCACCGCAGTGCAACGCGAGCGTGGCGCCAGGCCAGCCGCTGAACGTGATCGTCGCGCTCACGGACCAGACCTTCCGTCCGGACGTTGACAATGACGGCGACGGCCTCTTCGCAGAGGATCCGGCGGACGGCATCGACAACGACGGTGACTGGGTTGGACGTGCGCAGGCGACCGACGGCACGTGGTTCTACGTTGACGACAAGAATCAGAACGGGCGCGCGGACGCCGGCGACACGCACGTCGACGAGGATGGCAACGATTCGGAGACGCTCTCTGGCTCCGGTATCGACACCTCGAGCGTGAGGGTCACGGTGGTCGGCCCCGACTTGAACCAGACGTTCCAGGCGAACAGCACCAACTTCCGCGACGGGCAGCTGCGGTTCACGGTTACCCGCCCGGACGAGTCGGCTCTGTCGGTCGGCGACTACACGATCAGTGTTCGTGGTCGCGACAGGCTCGGCAACGGCTTCGACAAGGTCTGTAGCTTCAGCGTGGCGAATGCGGTTCTTGCGGTGTTCGGTGGCGCAGTGTTCCCGAACCCGTTCGATCCCGGCACGGGCAACGCGACGATCCAGTGGGAGATGTCGCAGCCTGGCTTCGTGACGATCGAGGTCTACGACTTTGCTGGTGACTTCGTCGGGAAGATCGTGGATGGACAGCGCCTGACGCCCGCGGAAGCGGCGGCAGGTGTGCCGTGGGGTGGTACGAACGAAGATGGCGACGAGCTTGCGGACGGCGGTTACATTGCCCACATCGTGGTCAAGGGCACCGGACGCACGCAAACGACCGACATCAAGATCGCCATCGACAGGCAGGACTAAACTCCCAGGGCGCCGGGCTCCCGCCGGAAGGCGGGGGCCCGGACCGCCCGGGAACCTTTCATCGAGGGGAGCGAGACTCTTCTCGATGAAGGGAGCCCGGGAAACCGGGGTCAAAAAACATGACGGGACTCAACGAGATGAACTCGAACAACAACCAAATAAATCACAATTCAATTCCTTGTGGGCGCGGTGGGGAGTCTTACGCGACGCGGCAGAATCCCCGCGAGAGGAGGACGAGGAAGATGCACGTTCGTAGAGGCTTGGCCCTGAGCGCACTGTCGTTGTGCATGGTGGCCGCCCTCATGGTTCCCAATGCGTCGGCTCAAGACAGCCACGGCCTCAACTACCTGAGGCTTGGCGTCGGAGCGCGCGCGTTCGGCATGGGGGGAGCGCACGTCGCGGTCGCAAACGACGCTACTGCTGGGTTCTGGAACCCAGCGGGTCTAACGGAGGTCGATGACCTTTCGCTGACCTTCATGGGGACGGGTGGCTACAGCTTCGACCGCAGCCACTACTACCTCGGAGCAGCCAAGAGTTTCGCTCCGCTTTCTATCGGCGTGAACTGGATCAACACGGGGTGGGACGAGTTCCAGGGCGCGGACGACGTCGGTGCCCCGACCAGCGAATTCGACCTCTCTGACAACGCGATCATGTTCTCGGCGGCACGCCGCTACGGAATGATCGCCCTCGGAGCCACCGGCAAGATCCTCGATCAGAGCATCAATGGCGAATCGCAGACCGGTGGCGGACTCGACGCGGGCGCACTCGTGCACCTCGCGGACTGGGCGAGCACCGGCCTTACATTCCAGGATATTTGGTCCGAAGTCGGAAGCACGGAAGTGCCGGTCAACATCCGCTGGGGATTCGCGGTAAAGCCCGTCGGTGACCTGACCCTCGCTGCTGACGTCGAGAAGACTGAAGACGAAAACGACTGGGTTTGGCACCTGGGCGGCGAAATGTGGTTCGAGTACTACCCCGGTTACCTCGTCGCGCTTCGCGCCGGCGGCGATAACATCGGGCGCGACGACGAACTCGGAAACTCGAGCTTCGCCGCGGGTCTCGGATTCCGCATTCCGCGCTGGTACGGACTCGGCATCGACTACGCGTACGTCGACGAGGCCGCTGACTTCCTCGGTGAGAACCACCGCTTCTCGCTCAACCTCGCCATGGGCGAGCGCGAGCGCGATCGTGACGGCGACGGGATTCCCGACGAAGACGACGAGTGCCCCGGTAGCCCCGAGGACTACGACGGCTACGAGGACGAGGATGGCTGCCCGGATCCCGATAACGACGGCGACGGCATTCTCGACGAGGACGACGTTTGCCCCGATCAGCCCGAGGACTTCGATGGTTTCGAGGACCGCGACGGCTGCCCGGAAGAGAACGATCGTGACGGCGACGGCATCCTCGACGATCAGGATAAGTGCCCGAACGAGCCCGAGGACAAGGACGGCTTCGAGGACAGCGATGGCTGCCCCGAACTCGACAACGACAACGACGGTGTGCCCGACCATCTCGATCGCTGCCCGAACGTCGCCGAGAACATGAACGGCTTCGAGGACGGCGACGGGTGCCCGGACATCGCTCCGCGTCAGGTCCTTAAGGGCGTAAACTTTGAGACCAGCAAGTGGGACATCACGCCGGGTTCGGCCGTCATCCTCGATGAGGTTGCGTCGATCCTGAAGGCTGACCCCACGATTCGCGTCGAGATTCAGGGTCACACGGACAGCCGGAATAGCGCTGAGTCGAATCAGACGCTCTCCGAGAACCGCGCGACTTCGGTTCGTGAATATCTCGCCTCGAGGGGTGTTAGCGCAGGCCAGCTCTCTTCGAAGGGCTACGGCGAGTCGACCCCGATCGCGGATAACAACACCGAGGTCGGACGTCTGCAGAACCGTCGCGTCGAGCTGAAGCGTCTCGACCGATAGTAGAGCGTTGCGGCACGCCTTGCGCGTGCCCGTCGACACGAAGGCCCCGGACGGTGTCCGGGGCCTTCTGCTATCTATCCGGAGATCTTGTGCGTGTTCGAGAACGGAGCGTGAAGCGCGCGGTCGAACCCGGCGCTGCTAGGTGGGGTCCTCGCGCGGTGCGGGGCCCGGGGATGCGTCGTCGCGCACCTTCGCCTCCCGCCACGCGGCATCCATCTCCGCGAGCGTGAGCGGTTCCGCGGCGCCGGCGATCGCGGCTTCAACGTGCCGGAACCGGCGGCGGAACTTCTCCGTGGTGCGCGCGAGCGTGTGCTCGGGATTCGCCCCCAGAAAGCGCGACAGGTTCACCGCGGAAAACAAGAGGTCGCCCAGTTCCTCCGCGGCACCGTCGGTGTCGGAGGCTGCGAGCCGTTCGCGGATTTCACCCGTCTCCTCGTCGATCTTGTCGACGACGTCGAGCACTTCGGTCCAGTCAAAACCGAGACTGGCTGCCTTTTCCTGAACTCGGCGCGCGCGCAATAGCGGCGACAGCGACTTCGGGATACCGTCGAGAACCGATTCGCGCGCCGATTCCTCGCCCTTCTTGATGGCTTCCCAGTTGCGGCGCACGTCGGCGCTCCCGTCGACCTCCACGTCGCCGAACACGTGCGGGTGACGGCGGATCATCTTCTCGGCAGACCCAGCGAGGACATCCTCGAGCGTGAAGCGGTCCGTCTCTTCGGAGATGACGATCATCATCAGGACCAAGAAGAGGAGGTCACCGAGTTCCTTGCGGAGGTGGTCGGGAGACGGTTCGTGAAGGGACTCGGAAACTTCGTGCGCTTCCTCGAGAATGTACGGAGTAAGCGATTCGAGGGTTTGCTCCTGGTCCCAGGGGCAGCCGCCGTCGCCACGAAGACGGCGTGCGATCCCGTAGAGCTCCGCGAAGAGTTCACTATGGCGCCGTGTCGGTTCCAGGAGTCTCCTTTCGGGCTGAGGTGGACGCGGCGGAAGGGCCGCGGTGGCCGCCGCCGCGACAGTATCGGGGAGCGGGTGACGGCTACAAGCGGTTTCGCGCACGCTGTGCGAATGCACGCTTGCGAGGGGCGCGTGCGTCGATTACCGTGCGGACGCGCGTAGGGCGCGCGGAGCCTCACCGGCGCGCACCGCGCCTAGGGATGACATGACGATCGATCACCGCGAAGATCTTCCGCCGCTGACTGCCTGGGCCGTCGTCGATCTCGACGCCGTCCGCGAGAACATTCAAACCGTGCGGCGCCTAATCCCGCCAGGCACGCAGATCCTGCTGACCGTGAAGGCCGACGCCTATGGCCTCGGCGCGATCGCGGTGTCGCAGGAGGCTGCCGGCTGCGGCGTCGAGATGCTGGGCGTTGCGACGCTCGAGGAAGGCATCGAGCTGCGTCGCGCGGGGATCGCGCTTCCGATCCTCGTCCTGGCGCCCGTGCTCGCGGACGGCGCCGTCCACGCGCAACGCTTCGGCCTTCGCACCACGGTCAACGACCTCGCGTTCGCGGCGGCGGTCTCGGCGGCTGCGCGCGCGGCCGGCGAGTGCGCCGTCGTTCACGTCGAAATCGACACGGGAATGGGCCGGACCGGCGTCCCTGCGGCGACGGCGGCGGCGTTCATCGAGAGTCTCTACGCGACACCCGCGATCAAGATCGAAGGCATTTACACGCACTTCCCGTCGTCGAACGAATGCGAGTTCGAATTCATGCAGCATCAGGCGTCGCTGTTCGCGGACGTGATCGAAACGCTCGCGCGGCGCGGGATTTCCATCCCGATTCATCACGCGGCGAACAGTGCTGCGATACTCAACGCGCCGCGTTTTCACATGCGGATGGTGCGGCCGGGACTGGCCGTCTACGGGTTCCCGCCGTACGAGCCGCTGCCGGCGGGTACGCGTCTACGGCCTGCGATGTCGCTTAGGACACGCGTCGTGCAAGTCCGCGACTTCGAGCCCGGAACGACGATCAGCTACGGTCGCGCGTACGTCGTGACGAAGCCGGCGCGGATCGCTGCCATCGCGATCGGATACGGACATGGCATTAGCCGCGCGCTATCGGATCGCGGCGAGGTTCTCGTAAGAGGGATCCGCGCACCGATCGTCGGCCGGGTCACGATGGACACGACAATGATCGATGTGACCGCAATACCCGATGTCTGCGCGGGTGACGAAGCGGTTCTCTTCGGCGTGCAAGACGGGGCCGAGGTCTTCATCGACGAGCTCGCGGCAATCCAGGGGACGATCAGCTACGAGGTCACGTGCGCGATTGGGAGGCGCGTCGCCCGCGTTTACCGAAGGGGTGGCCGCGACGTTTCGCGTCGAACGATGCTCGGAGGCAATGCCCAGGTCGATGGACGCGGGTTCACGAAGACCGCGTAGTCGGCCGGCTCGTCGGAGTGCGCGATCGCCGCGCGGCTTTCGTCGCGCTGTACCCCCGCGTCGAGTACAACCGTTTCGGTAGCCTCGCTCGGCTCCAAGGTTCCATCTGCGCGCCCAGGCGCATGGATCTGACAGACGAGCGACGGCTCGGTCCCCAGTATGTAGACCTCCGAGCGCGTGCGCTCGCAACGCTCGGTCGCCAGCCCGCCACTCTCGATGCAGATCTGCCTGTTCACGATGCCCTCCGGTCGCGGGAACGGCGCGTCGTTCGCGTGACCGGTTCCCGTGATGAAGTCAGTCCAAATCGGAAGCGCGGTCTTCGCCCCGGTTTGGTCCTCGCCGATCTTTTCCTTCCGGTCGAATCCCACCCAGACGCCGCACGCGACCTCGGGCGTGTAGCCGACGAACCAACCGTCCGTGTAGTCGTCCGGCGTCCCGGTCTTCCCCGCGGCGGCGCCGTGAAGCCCGAGGCTCCGCGCCTTCGCCGCAGTACCTTCGTTGATCACCGACTCGAGCAGGCTGGTCATGATGTACGCCGTTTTCGGATCGAGTGCGCTGACCAGATGCGTTTTCGACTCTTCGAGTACGTGGCCGTCGCGGTCTTCGACGCGGAGGATAGACCGCGGCGTTGCGCGAATCCCGCCGTCGGCGAAAACCGCGAACGCGGAAGTCATCTCCATGAGTGTGACCTCGAAGCTGCCGAGCGCGAGCGACGGGACGGCGCGCAAGGGGCTCGTGACGCCGAGCCGGCGCGCGCATTCGATCGTTGCCTTCGGGCCGAATCGGAGGAGCATCCGAACGGCCGGGACGTTGACCGAATGCGCGAGCGCGTCGCGGACCAAGACCTCACCTCGGAAGAGCCCGTCATAGTTCCGCGGTTTGTAGTCCTCCGAGCCGGGAACGGGAATCGTGATCGGTTCGTCGACGCAAATGTCGCCGGCGGTCATCCCAGATTCGACTCCAGCTGCATAGACGAAGACCTTGAACGCGGAACCCGGCTGGCGCTTCGCCTGGGTCGCACGATTGAAGTGCGAGTCGGTAAAGTCCCGCCCGCCCACCATCGCAAGGACGTCGCCGGTAGACGGGTCGATCGCAACCAGGGCGCCCTGTACGTATTGCGTCTCAGAACTATCGGATGCGCTGGAGCGATCCTTCTCATCTGAGAAACTCGCGTGGTCGCGGCGAAAGCCCCGCCGTTCCTCCATTTCGCTTAGACGTGCCTCTACAACGTCCTCGGCGACGTGTTGCATCGCAAGATCGAGCGTCGTGTAAATCCGCAATCCGCCACCATAGATCGTCTCGGCATCGTAACGCGTCAGCAGGTCTTGCCGCACGGCCTCGATGAAGTACGGCGCTTCGCGCACCTTGCGGCGGACGTTCGGAAGCGGCTGGAGTTGGTCGCTCGCGATCTGCATTTCGTTCCGCGAAATCACACCCGCATCGGCCATGAGCTGCAAAACGACACGCGCGCGCGCGATCGAAGCCTCGGGGTGGCGGAGGGGCGAATAGCCGCTCGGATTCTTCGGAATGCCAGCGAGCGTCGCGCATTCGGAGAGCACGAGATCCTTGGCCGGCTTTCCGAAGTACAAGTGCGACGCGGACTCCACGCCGTACGCACCGTGGCCGAAGTAGATCTGGTTGAGATACATCTCCAGTATCTCGTCCTTCGTGTACATGCTCTCGATCTCGACGGCAAGGAGCGCCTCCTTGATCTTTCTTGTGAAGGCCTTGTCGTGGGTCAGGAACAGGTTCCGTACGAGCTGTTGCGTGATCGTGCTGCCACCCTGCGCTTTTCGTCCCTCACGAATGTTGACGACGATCGCTCGAAACGTATCGAGCACACTCACGCCCCAGTGTTCGTGGAAGCGGGCGTCCTCCGTTGCAAGGAATGCGTCGATTAGCGGCTTAGGAAGTTCCCGAAGCGACACGATGAGGCGATTCTCTTGGAACAGCTCGGAAATCGGCGTGCCGTGCCGATCGACTATCGTTGTCTTCACCGGAGGTGCGATCGACTGAAGCCGTGAAATGTTTGGGAGGTCACGCCGAAAAAAGAAGATTGTCCCGACGACAACGGCCGTGACGATGCATGCCGCGATGAGTCCCAGCAACACGGCGAATCGGAGCGTCGAAGTGATGGAGAGGGGCTGCTGGCCCGACATTCGTTTTCCCGAAGGGGGAGAGGAGATGATCGTCGCGTCCGAAACGGACTCGGGAAGATTAGGCCGGGTGCCGAAGCCGGTCAAGACGGAACGCCGCGCGTCGCTGCACTGCGAAGGGAATTCGGCTTGTCGATCTCGAAACGGCCATGCTAGCGTCGAGAATTCTTTACGCTCGCGAGGCGAATGTGCCGCCGGCGCGTGCGCGGAGAGTCGAACCACTCTGGAGCCGAAAAATGGAATTCTTGTCCGTCGACGAACAAATGGCCCAACTCAAAGTCGGTGTCGAGGAGATTCTTCGCGAGGACGAGCTGCGTGCGAAACTCGAACGCTCCCGCAAGGAGGGGAGGCCGCTTCGCATCAAGCAGGGGTTCGATCCGTCGGCGTCCGATCTGCATTTAGGGCACACGGTCGGGCTTCGAAAGCTC
Organism: bacterium; assembly: GCA_046160485.1. Classification (GTDB taxonomy): domain Bacteria; phylum Orphanbacterota; class Orphanbacteria; order JBJXGV01; family JBJXGV01; genus JBJXGV01. Next base: position 86,887 of record JBJXGV010000021.1, read on the forward strand.
GCGCAGTTTCAGCGCCTCGGTCACGATGTCATTTTCCTTGTCGGCGACTTCACCGGCCGCATCGGAGATCCGACTGGCAAGAAGGACACGCGACGCGCGCTCACGAAAGAGGAAGTTCTCGCGTACGCCAAGACGTACACGGACCAAGTGTTTCGAATTCTCGACCGCGAGCGAACGATCGTCGACTGGAATTCGCGTTGGTATGGAGCAATGGCGTTCGAGGACGTGTTGTCGCTTGCGTCGAAGTACACAGTCGCGCGCCTGCTCGAGCGCGACGATTTCGCGAAGCGGTATAGAGAGAATCGACCAATCAGCATGGTCGAGCTGCTCTATCCGCTCGTTCAAGGATACGACTCGGTCGCGCTTTCCGCGGATGTCGAACTCGGTGGCACCGATCAGAAATTCAATCTGCTAGTAGGGCGCGACCTGCAGCGGGAGTACGGACAAGAGCCACAAGTCATAATGACGGTGCCGCTGCTCGTCGGAACGGATGGTAAGGAGAAGATGTCGAAGAGTCTCGGCAACTACATCGCCGTTACCGATTCACCAACTCAGATGTTCGGGAAGACGATGTCGATTCCAGATGCTGAAATCGTCAACTACTTCGCGCTCGCCGCGGATGTCACGCCGGGAGAGTTAAGCGTTGCTCGTCAAGAATTCGAGAGCGGCGAGAACCCCCGCGACTTGAAGGCGCGCCTCGCATCCCGTCTCGTCACTCTTTATCACGGTGCTGATGCCGGAGCGGCCGCACTCGAGGAGTTCAACAGAGTCTTTCGGGACGGCTCGGCCCCCGACAACGTCGAAATGGTGAAGGTAAGTGCACCTCTCGGTGGCCTCTGGATCGCGCGAGCGCTTCAAATCAGTGGTCTCGCCACGTCGTCCAGCGCGGCGCTGCGTTATATCAACGAAGGTGCGGTTTACGTGAACTCTCTCCGCGTCACGGATTCGCAGATGAGAATGCGCGGCGAGGGCGAGAAAGGAATCGAATACACCGTACGCTTGGGGAAAAGGCACTGGCGGCGCATCGTCGTTGTTGAGGTTGCAGACGCCACCGACCCGTAAGCTGCTACATTGCAACGCTTTATGGTCCTCGAAAATATTGTGAAAGTTGTGAAGATTCTTGAAAGATTTTGTTGACGCGTTCTGACACGGCTGTTATATTCCACTGCTCGCTGAGGCAATGAGCTTCAGCCCTCGCTAGATTGAATTGCCCTCCGTGAATTGCATGGTCGGCGCCCGGCGAAAGTCATCGGGACTGTTCTTTGAAAATTGAATAGCGCAGCGTGTAACAAAAAAGCCTGGTTCTTCATGGCTCTCTATCGACGTTTGGTAGAGGTCATTGCGAAGAATAGAAGTTCCTCGAAAGAGGACTTCGTTGATTATTTTTTTTCTGACAACGAAGAGTTTGATCCTGGCTCAGAACGAACGCTGGCGGCGTGGATTAGGCATGCAAGTCGAACGTGAAAGGAGGGGCAACCCTCCGAGTAAAGTGGCGAACGGGTGAGGAACGCGTGGGAAATCTGCCCTTGAGTTGGGGATAACCATCCCAACGGGTGGCTAATACCGAATGTGATCGCCGGGGGGCATCCTCTGGCGATTAAAGGTGGGGATCCGAAAGGACCTGCCGCTCAAGGATGATCCCGCGTCCCATTAGCTAGTTGGTGAGGTAACGGCCCACCAAGGCTACGATGGGTAGCTGGTCTGAGAGGACGACCAGCCACACTGGGACTGAGATACGGCCCAGACTCCTACGGGAGGCAGCAGTCGAGAGGCTTCGGCAATGGGGGAAACCCTGACCGAGCGACGCCGCGTGGGGGATGAAGGCCTTTGGGTTGTAAACCCCTGTCAAGTGGGACGAAACACTCTGAGGTGATAAGCCGAGGGGTTTGACGGTACCGCCAGAGGAAGCTCCGGCTAACTCCGTGCCAGCAGCCGCGGTAATACGGGGGGAGCAAGCGTTGTTCGGAATTACTGGGCGTAAAGGGCGTGTAGGCGGCCTTGTAAGTCGGGGGTGAAATCCACTGGCTCAACCAGTGACGTGCCTTCGAAACTGCTTGGCTTGAGTATGGCAGAGGAAAGCGGAATTCCAGGTGTAGCGGTGAAATGCGTAGATATCTGGAAGAACACCGGTGGCGTAGGCGGCTTTCTGGGCCAATACTGACGCTGAGGCGCGAAAGCCAGGGGAGCAAACGGGATTAGATACCCCGGTAGTCCTGGCCCTAAACGTTGGATACTAGGTGTAGGAGGCATCGACCCCTTCTGTGCCGCAGCTAACGCATTAAGTATCCCGCCTGGGGAGTACGACCGCAAGGTTGAAACTCAAAGGAATTGACGGGGGCCCGCACAAGCGGTGGAGTATGTGGTTTAATTCGACGCAACGCGAAGAACCTTACCGGGGCTTGACATACACAGGACAGGCGTGGAAACACGCTCTCCCTTCGGGGCCTGTGCACAGGTGCTGCATGGCTGTCGTCAGCTCGTGTCGTGAGATGTTGGGTTAAGTCCCGCAACGAGCGCAACCCTTGCCCTTAGTTGCCATCATTCAGTTGGGAACTCTAAGGGGACTGCCGGTGATAAGCCGGAGGAAGGTGGGGATGACGTCAAGTCCTCATGGCCCTTACAGGCTGGGCTACACACGTGCTACAATGGCATCTACAGTGGGCAGCTATTCCGCAAGGATGCGCTAATCTCCAAAAGATGTCTCAGTTCGGATTGTCCTCTGCAACTCGAGGGCATGAAGGCGGAATCGCTAGTAATCGCGGATCAGCATGCCGCGGTGAATACGTTCCCAGGCCTTGTACACACCGCCCGTCACACCATGGGAGTTGGATTCACTCGAAGGCGTTGAGCTAACCCGCAAGGGAGGCAGGCGACCACAGTGGGTTTAGCGACTGGGGTGAAGTCGTAACAAGGTAGCCGTAGGGGAACCTGCGGCTGGATCACCTCCTTTCTAAGGATATTCGCGAAAGCGCCGGGGCTAGCCTCCGGAAGTGCTTCGTGGCTTCCAAAGAACATTGCCGTCGTCCTCATGTCCTTTCATCAATCGGATACAGCTTGCAGCACATCTGTGTTGTAGGCTGTGTGCCTGAGCCGGCTCACGCCCCTCGTGGCAGCCAGTTCCCTTGGGAATGGCGGCCGGACGCAGTGGTGTGGGCCTGTAGCTCAGTTGGTTAGAGCGCACCCCTGATAAGGGTGAGGTCAGTGGTTCGAATCCACTCAGGCCCACCAGTACCTGTATGGGGCCTTAGCTCAGCTGGGAGAGCACCTGCTTTGCAAGCAGGGGGTCATCGGTTCGATCCCGATAGGCTCCACCAGGTACACATGACGCAGCGCGGCTCCGGCCAGCGCGCTCACCATATCCGATAGATGAAATGAAAGCGTATTCCGCCCCACGCGATTGGTGTGCGGATTAGGCGATCGCCATGTTTTGCATGGGATTGCCGATCTTTGACATTGTGAATGGGTTTTTAAATCGATGCCGTGGCGGTATCGTCGTGCTGGTGCAGACCTTAGGGTTTGTGGCTGGGCGGCGAATATCATCACATTTAATCAATTGATTATCTGGCTGAGATAATTCTCCTCACTATCGCAAGACGCCAGGCTCTATGCAGGTCTGTCGTTGATAGTGTGGATTCTCAAGCGTGAGGTAAGAGCATTTGGTGGATGCCTTGGCATGTACAGGCGAAGAAGGACGTGGCACGCTGCGATAAGCGTCGGGGAGTTGTGAGCAAACTTTGATCCGGCGATTTCCGAATGGGGAAACCCACCTTCACCATTTCTTCCAGTCTTCCTTCGGGGAGACCGGGCGAGGTGGATAAGGTATCACCGAGCTGAATAAAATAGGCTTGGTGAAGCGAACCCGGGGAACTGAAACATCTCAGTACCTGGAGGAAAAGACATCAACAGAGATTCCCGTAGTAGTGGCGAGCGAACCGGGACCAGGCCAGTGCCTTCATTTCAACTAGCAGAACACTCTGGAAAGTGTGGCCGTAGCGGGTGACAGCCCCGTATGCGAAAGTGATGATGAAGGACTAGAGTAGGGCGGGACACGTGAAATCCTGTCTGAACATAGGGGGACCACCCTCTAAGCCTAAATACTCGTGCATGACCGATAGTGAACTAGTACCGTGAGGGAAAGGTGAAAAGCACCCCGATTAGGGGAGTGAAACAGTACCTGAAACCGAATGCTTACAAGCAGTTGGAGCCCCATAGGGGGTGACAGCGTACCTCTTGCATAATGGGTCAGTGACTTAATCTAGCATGCGAGCTTAAGCCGTTAGGTGTAGGCGAAGCGAAAGCGAGTCTGAATAGGGCGACTGAGTATGTTGGATTAGACCCGAAACCCGGCGATCTAGGCATGAGCAGGTTGAAGGTGCGGTAACACGCACTGGAGGACCGAACCGTTTAATGTTGAAAAATTATCGGATGACTTGTGTTTAGGGGTGAAAGGCCAATCAAGCCGGGAAATAGCTGGTTCTCCGCGAAATCTATTGAGGTAGAGCGTCAGATGTATGCCGATGGGGGTAGAGCACTGGATGGGCTAGGGCTGCGCGAGCGGTACCAAACCTAACCAAACTCCGAATACCATCGAGTCTTATCTGGCAGACAGACGGCGGGTGCTAAGGTCCGTCGTCAAAAGGGAAACAGCCCTAACCTACAGCTAAGGTCCCCAAGTCATATCTAAGTGGGAAAGCATGTGGGAATCCCAAAACAACCAGGAGGTTGGCTTAGAAGCAGCCATCCTTTAAAGAAAGCGTAACAGCTCACTGGTCTAAATAAGGGTTCCTGCGGCGAAGATGTAACGGGGCTAAAGATATGCACCGAAGCTTAGGGTTGCAGTTTACTGCAGCGGTAGCGGAGCGTTCCGTAAGCGAGTGAAGCGGGAGGGTAACCGACCGTGGACGTATCGGAAGTGCGAATGCTGACATGAGTAGCGACAAACAGGGTGAGATACCCTGTCGCCGAAAGACCAAGGGTTCCTACGCAATGCTAATCAGCGTAGGGTGAGCCGGCCCCTAAGACGAGCCCGAAGGGGGTAGTCGATGGGAACCACGTTAATATTCGTGGGCCTGGTGGTGTGTGACGGATCCCGTAAATTGTTCCTCCTTATTGGATTGGAGGGGCGGTGAAGGGGTTCCAGGAAATAGCCCCACCGTATAGACCGTACCCGAAACCGACACAGGTGGTCAGGTAGAGTATACCAAGGCGCTTGAGAGAAGTATCCTGAAGGAACTCGGCAAATTGCCTCCGTACCTTCGGAAGAAGGAGGCCCCATCTTAAGGCAACTTTTGGTGGGGGGCACAGGCCAGGGGGTAGCGACTGTTTATCAAAAACACAGGACTCTGCTAAGTCGGCTTCAAGACGACGTATAGGGTCTGACGCCTGCCCGGTGCTGGAAGGTTAAGAGGAGGGGTGCAAGCTCCGAATTGAAGCCCCAGTAAACGGCGGCCGTAACTATAACGGTCCTAAGGTAGCGAAATTCCTTGTCGGGTAAGTTCCGACCTGCACGAATGGCGTAACGACTTCCCCACTGTCTCCAGGATATGCTCAGCGAAATTGAATTC
>JBJXGV010000022.1:0-3965 GCA_046160485.1 bacterium
GCACCGCCGATCGCGCCAGCGCCCGCGCCGCGAGCGCCGGCTATCGGCAGTTCGGTCGCGGCGCCGCCCGCGAGCAGTTCGCCGGGCGTTGCCGTCGCCACGCCCGCCGCGCCCGCCGCGGCTCCGCCCGCCGCGTCGCCGCGCTCGGCGCTGACGATCGACATCGTGCGCGCGCGCTGGCGCGAGTTCCTCGAAGCGATCGGCGGCGCGAAGCGAACCCTCGGCGCGTTCCTCGAACACGGAACGCCTCTCGAACTCGATCGCGGCATCATCGTCGTCGGTTTTCCCGAGTCGGATGCGTTTCAGCGCGCGCAGGTCGAACACGCGGAGCATCGCGCGCTCGTCGAACGCACTCTCGAGAAGGTGTTCGGAGAACGCTTCGCGGTGAAGACGCGCATCGTGCGAGGCAGCCCATCGCCCGAATCATCCGCCGCGGCGACGGATGCCACGAGCGCGAATCGCGCCGCCGCCGCAGCGCCCGAAACCACGCGCGAGGGGCGCGCAGCAACCGCGGTCCGCACGCAAGCGCTCCTCGACAATCCCGGCGTGCGCCGCGCGATGCAATTCTTCGACGCCGAAGTCGTCTCGCGCGGCAACGCACCGCCTGCCGCGCGGGCGATCGCGCCGCCGCCATCGCAAGACAACGCACCACTCGCCGAGGGAGAGATCGCACCCGCGGCGGATCCCGAAGGAGAATCGGCATGAAGGGCTTGCCAGGAAACATGGGGCAAATTCTGAAACAAGCGCAGCAGATGCAGGAGCGCATGGCCGTCGTCGAGGAGGAACTCGCGGCCCTCACGGTCGAGGGAACGTCTGGCGGCGGAATGGTCGCGGTGACCGCAAGCGGCAAGCAGGAAATCCTGAAGGTGCGAATCAATCCGGAAGTCGTCGACAAGGCCGACGTCGAGATGCTCGAGGACCTCGTGCTCGCCGCGGTGAACGATGCGCGCACGAAAGCGATCGAACTCGCGAGTAAGAAGATGGGCGCCGTCACCGGCGGCATGGGAGGGCTTCCGGGCCTGTTCTAGCGCCGCTCGCTCATGATTCCCTCCGCCCGCTCGCTCGCACAACTCGTCGGCGAACTCGCGCGCCTTCCCGGCATCGGGAAGAAGACGGCGCAGCGTCTCGCGTTTCACATCCTGCGGCTGCCGCGCGAGGACGCGCTCGCGCTTTCGACGGCGATCGTCGACGTGAAGGATCGCATTCGCTACTGCGATAGCTGCGGCAATTTCACCGAAGACGCCGTGTGCGAAATCTGCCTCGACACGAATCGCGATCAAACGCTGTTGTGCGTCGTCGAACAGCCCACCGATCTTTTCGCGATCGAGGGGAGCCACGAGTATCGAGGCCTCTATCACGTGCTGCACGGAACGCTCTCGCCGCTCGATGGCGCGCGGCCTGAGACGCTGCGCATCGCGGAGATGCTCGCGACGACGAAGAACCGCCCGGTGCGCGAGGTGATCATCGCGACGAATCCGACGGTCGAGGGCGATGCGACGGCGTTTTACCTCGCGCGGCAGTTGCGGCCGCTCGGCGTGCGCGTGTCGCGCATCGCGCGCGGCATTCCGATGGGCGGCGATCTCGAGTTCTCCGATCACGCGACGCTCGCGCGCGCGATCTCCGGCCGCGCGGAGATCGAGTGAGCGCGCTCCGCGATCGCGAGCCCGCGGCGGCGGGGGCGGGCGAGCCGCGCGCATCGCGCGTCGCCACGGCGGCCGCGACGGCGCCGCTCGCCACGAGCGCCGGCGCTTCGCCGAGCGCATGCTCGAGTCCGCTCGCATTTCTCCTCTCGCTGAATTTGCCGAACCGCCTCACGCTTGCGCGGCTCGTGCTCGCGCCGGTGTTCGGCGTGTTGCTGTTGTCGCGCTCGACGGATGCGCACGTCGCCGCGGTGGCGCTCTATCTTCTCCTCGCGCTCACCGACCTGTTCGACGGGTGGCTCGCGCGCCGCACCGGCATCGAGACCGCGTTCGGGAAATTCATGGACCCGCTCGCTGACAAGGTGCTCGTTGCGATCGCGCTCATCGGCTTCGTCGTGATGGGGCTCCCGTTCGTCCCGCTTGCTCTTGTGGTTCTCATCATCGGGCGCGAGTTCGTCGTGACCGCGCTGCGCAGCGCGACCGGACGCCGCGGCGCCGTGCTGGTGTCCACGTTGCTCGCGAAGGCGAAGACGTTCGTTCAGAATTCGTTCGTGGTTCTCGCGCTCTTCGCGGTTGTCGCGCGCGAGCGCGCGGGTGCACCCGCGGCGGAGGGCGCGAGCAATCCATACCTGCTTGCGCTGCTCTGGATCGTGACCGTTCTGACGCTCGTTTCCGGCGCACTCTACTTTCTGCCGGTACGCGAGAGCGCGCGCCGCGTGACGCGATGAAGCGGCGCCTCGCGATCGTCATCGCGACGTTCGGCGGCGCGGGGCTTTTCCCGATCGCGGCGGGCACCGTCGGGTCGGCGGCGTTTCTCGCGATCTACGCGGCGATCGTCTTCGCGGGCGCCTCCGCGAGCACGCTCCTCGCGGTGCAGCTCGTGGGTACCGCGGCGCTTTTCGTCGTTGGCGTCTGGGCGTGCAGCGAAGTCGAATCGATCTACGGCAAGGACGGCGGCGAGATGGTCGTCGACGAAGCGATGGGAATGCTCATCTCGCTCATTCTGATTCCGCCGACGCTCGTCAACATGGGCGCGGCGTTCCTTCTCTTCCGCGCGTTCGACATCGTCAAGCCGTGGCCCGCGGGCGCGTGCGAGAAGCTGCCGAAGGGGTGGGGCGTGATGCTCGACGATCTCGTCGCGGGGATCTACGCCAACGTTGTGCTTCGGCTCGCGCTCATCGCGTGGGCCGCGTTCGCCCGCGCATGAGCCTTCGCGCGGGAATCATCACTATCGGAAACGAGGTCGTCGGCGGCTGGCGAACCGACACGCATCGCCAGCGGCTCGCGCGCGAGGTCGTGCGCGCCGGCGGCGCGGTCGCGTTTCTCCTCTCCGTGCCGGACGATGTCGCGCGCATCGCTCGCGCGATCGACGAAGGTCTTCGCGAGGCGAACATTCTCATACTGACGGGCGGGCTCGGCGGCACGCCGGACGATGTGACTCGGGAGGCTCTCGCGAAGGCGTTTCGCGCGCCGCTGCGCGAGAACGCGCGCGCGCGCGCGCGCATCGCGGCGCGCTTCCGCACGCTCGGCCGCGAGATTCCCGCCGGAGCGCTGCGCCAGGCCGAAGCGCCGCGCGGCGCTCGCCTCTTGCCGAACCCCGTCGGGCTCGCGCCCGGACTCGTGCTCGCACGCGGCGCGAAGCGCGTCGTCGCGCTCCCCGGCGTTCCCGCGGAGTTCGATGCGATCGTCCACGGTTCGCTTCGCGCGATTCTCGAGCGCTCGGCGCGCGGCGTGCGGCCGGCGCGGCGTGTTCTGCGCACGGTCGGCATCGGCGAGACGAGTCTCGCCGCGCGCATCGCCGACCTCGTCGACGACGAACCATCACTCGTCGTCGGATATCTGCCGGATGCCGCGGGCGTGGAGCTGTCGTTCTCGATCGCGGGGCGCGGCGCGGAGGAGCGTGCAAGCCGCGTAGTGCGCGCCGTGAAGGCGCGCTTAGGCGACGCGGTCTACGCGACTCGCGAGGAGCCGATCGAATCGATCGTGCTCGCGCTCTTGCGCCGGCGCGGCGAGCGTGTCGCCCTCGCCGAATCGTTCACCGGCGGGCTCGTGAGCGCGCGCTTCGCTGCGATTCCCGGCGCGAGCGAGAGCTGGGAAGGCGGCGTCGTCGCTTACTCGGCGGCGTTGAAGCGCGGCGTGCTCGGCGTTCCGGGCGCGCTCATCGCGCGCGAAGGGCTCGTGAGCGAAGAGGTCGCGCGCGCGATGGCGGCGGGGGTGCGCCGCCGCGCGGGCGTCGCGTGGGGACTCGCGACGACGGGCGTCGCCGGGCCCGCGCCGCTCGAGGGCCGCGCACCCGGAACCGCGATCGCCGCGGTCGCGGGGCCC
>JBJXGV010000023.1:0-47488 GCA_046160485.1 bacterium
CATCTCTTGCACCCGCGGAGCGCCGCGGTTTGCGGCGCGTCGAACAAGAGCGTCAACGCGGGCCGTATCATTCTCCGGAACTTGAAGGTCGCGAACGGACTCGAATACGGGCACCTCTACGCGATTCACCCGAGCGCGCCGTCGATCGACGGCGTGAAGTGCTACCGCGACGCCGCCGCGCTCCCCGAGGGCGTCGATCTCGCCATCGTCTCCGTGCCGGCGGCGGGGGCGCGCGCCGCGATCGGCGACTTGATCCGCGCGCGGCGCGCGCGCGCGATCATTCTCATACCGGGCGGCTTCGCCGAAACCGGGCGCGCCGATCTCGCGCGCGAGATTCAAGACGACCTCGCGGTGTCGCGGGCGCGCGGCGCGGACGGGATCGAAGCCGGCGGCCCGGTCCTCTTGGGCGGCAACTGTCTCGGCGTCGTCAGCAAGGGCGAGTACAACACGTTCTTCCTGCCGCACTACAAGCTGCCGTTTCACGATGCGCCGGGCGACAACCTCGTCGTCGTCAGCCAGTCGGGCGCCTACCTCGTCACGCTCTCGAGCAACTTGGACGGCATCATCTTTCCGCGCGCGTCGATCAGTTACGGCAACGAGATGGATCTCACCGCGTCGGACTTCCTCGAGTACTACCTCGATCACGAGGAGGACGCGCGCATCTTCGGCTTCTACATAGAGGGATTCCCGGAGGGCGAAGGGCGACGGTTCCTGAGCCTGGTGCGGCGGGCGACATCGGGCGGGCGCGCGGTCGTCGTGTACAAGGCGGGCAAGACGGCGGCCGGCGCGCAAGCGGCCGCGAGCCACACCGCGTCGATGACGGGCGACTACGAAGTCGCGCGGGCGCTTTTCGCGGGGGCAGGCGCGATCGTCACCGAGACGCTCAACATGTTCTCAGACTACACGAAGAGCCTCACGATGCTCGCGGGCCGCACGATCGGCGGGCGCCGCGTCGGCGTCATCACGAACGCGGGCTTCGAGGCGGCCGCGGTGAGCGACCACCTTTACTCGCTCGAGTTGGCCAGCCTCACGCGCGAGACCGAGGAGCGCGTCGCCGCGGCGCTCCCTGAGATCGCGCACGCGCAGAACCCCGTCGATGCGACGCCGATGGCGGAGACGAACGCTTTCATCGCGGCGGTCGAAGCGGTCGCGGCCGACCCGAACGTCGACATGCTCATCGTCTCGGCGATTCCGGCCGCGGCGACGCTCGACGTGCTCGCGCCCGATCTCACCGGCGCGCATGAAGAGAATATCTTCGCGATGGGATCGCTCCCGGCGGAACTGATTCGCGTCAATCGCTCGATAACGAAGCCGATGGTCGTGACGATCGACTCGGGGCGCCTCTACGACCCGAGCGTAACGCTCTTGCAGCGCGCGGGCATTCCCGTGTTCCGCAAGATCGACCGTGCAAGCCGCGCGCTTTCGGCGGTGGCGTCGTTCCACCTCGACACGCGCGGCCGTCGCGCCGCGCGCTAGGCGGCCTTCGCGCTGCGCGAATCCGCCGCGGACGCCGACTGCGACGTGATGCGCATTCCGTAGAACGAGCGGTAGACGAAGTAACACGCGACCGCGAACAACACGACGCCGACATAACGCGTCACGCCCGGATTCGCCACGCCGATCTCGACCGCGAGCAGGCCGAAGAGCGTCGTGAACTTGATGATCGGATTGAGCGCGACGGACGACGTGTCCTTGTACGGATCGCCGACGGTGTCGCCGACGACGGTCGCCGCGTGCAGATCGGTCCCCTTCTCGTTGAGTTCGACCTCGACGACCTTCTTCGCGTTGTCCCACGCGCCGCCGGCGTTCGCCATGTAGATCGCCTGGAACAAACCGCTCACCGCGATCGACACGAGATACGCGACGAAGAAGATGGGATCGAAGAACGCATACGCGAGCGTCAGGCAGAAGATGACGAGGAAGATGTTGAACATGCCGGCCTGCGCGTACTGCGTACAGATGCGCACGACTTCCTTCGAGTCTTCGATCGACGCCTTCTCGGCCGACTCGATCTTGATGTTGCGCTTGATGAACTCGACCGCGCGATACGCGCCGGTCGTGACCGCCTGCATCGATGCGCCGGTGAACCAGTAGACCGTCGCGCCGCCCATGATGAGCCCGAGCAACACGCGCGGCTCCGTCAGCTCGAGCGTGAACGCCGCGCCCATGTGTTCCTTCAGCAGAAGAATGATCGAGAAGATCATCGTCGTCGCGCCGGCGACCGCGGTCGCGATGAGCACCGGCTTCGCCGTCGCCTTGAACGTGTTCCCCGCGCCGTCGTTGTCCTCGAGGAAGTGCTTCCCCTTCGCGAAGTCGGGCTTGAAGCCGAACTGGCGCTCGATCTCCTGCGCCGTGCCGGGCGTCGTCTCGACCTGCGAGAGTTCGAAGATGCTCTGCGCGTTGTCGGTGACCGGGCCGTACGAATCGACGGCGATCGTCACCGGGCCCATCCCGAGAAGACCGAACGCGACGAGGCCGAACGCGAAGACCGCGGCGTGGCCCATGAACGCGTCGAGCCCGAGCATCGACATGAGGTACGCGACAAGAAGCAGAACCGCGAGCGTGAGCGCCTTCCAGAAAACGGAGAAGTTGCCGGCGACGAGACCCGAGAGAATCGTGAGCGACGCGCCGCCTTCGCGCGACGCGGCGACGATCTCTTTCACGTGGCGCGAGCTGCTGCTCGTAAACGCCTTCGTGAATTCTGGAATGAGTGCCGCGGCGAGCGTGCCGCACGAGATGATGACCGAGAGCTTCCACCAGAGGCCGGCGCCGAGATGCCCGAGCATCCACGACGACACGACGAACGTGACGACGATCGAAAGAATCGACGTGAGCCACACGAGCGACGTGAGCGGCGCCTCGAAGTCGATCTTGGCCTTCTGCGCGTTCTGCGCGCGGAAGACCGCGCCGTTGACGAGATACGCAATGATCGACGTCGCGATCATGAGAATGCGCATCACGAAAATCCACACGAGGAGGTCGGCCTTGAACGCTGCGCCGACCGCGAGCGCGATGAACGAGATGAGCGCAACGCCGGTGACGCCGTACGTCTCGAAGCCGTCCGCCGTCGGGCCGACCGAATCGCCCGCGTTGTCGCCCGTGCAGTCCGCGATCACGCCCGGATTACGCGGATCGTCTTCCTTGATGCGGAACACGACCTTCATGAGATCCGAGCCGATGTCGGCGATCTTCGTGAAGATTCCGCCGCCGATGCGCAGCGCCGCGGCGCCGAGCGACTCGCCGATCGCGAAGCCAAGGAAACACGCGCCGGCGCTCGGGCCCGGAACGAATAGGAGAATGATGAGCATCATGATCAGCTCAACGCAGATGAGAAGCACGCCGATCGACATGCCCGCCGAGAGCGGAATCTCGTAGACCGGAAGCGGCTTGCCTTTGAGCGAAGCGAACGCGGTGCGGCTGTTCGCGTAGGTGTTCATGCGGATGCCGAACCACGCGACCGAGTACGAGCCGAGGATGCCGATCACCGACCACATCAGAATGAGCGAGAGCTTCGCGGCGCCGACATGCTCGAGAACGCCGAAGTAGTAGACGAGGCACGCCGCGATGAAGACCTCGAGCACCAAGAGCAGTTTTCCCTGCTGAATGATGTAGGTCTTGCACGTCTCCCAGATGATGTTCGAGACGTCGAGCATGCTTTTGTGCGCCGGCATGTTCTTGACCTTCATGAACATCGATAGGCCGAAGACGCCGCCGAGGAGGCAGACGACGAGCCCGCCGTAGAGAAGCGAGAGCCCCGATATCTGCGTGCCGAAGAGCGTGTACGTGGTGCTGATCTGCGGGATCTCGAGGTCGAGTTCGCTCGCGAGCGCGGCTGCGGGAATCGCGAGCGATGCGGCGAGCGCGAGCAGTGCCGCCAGCGCCGCAAACGCGCGGCTCTGAGCCCGCGCGGCGTGCACGGAATGAAGCGCGGCGCCAACCCGGCGGAATACGCGACGCGCCGCGAGTTGAATTGACGTCATGGGTGAGTCTCCTTGGCTTTTAGGATTCGGCTCGAAGTCACGCAGAGTCCGGCGGGGGCAGCAAAAGATGAATCCCGCACAGAAGATAAGGCGGCTAGGGTATCGAACGGGCCGCGGGAGTGTCAAGCGCGTTCTGGGAAGGCGATGGGGTCGGCACTGACCCGGAATCACGGGACGACATCTCGAGACGGAGGGGAAAGCGAGTCGTTGGGGTCTCGATCGAGAACGAGATCGTCCCGGTTCTCGAGAGCGCCCCGACGCTCGCGTCGCTTCGCGGCCGACGCTGAGCGAGAGAGAGCGTGAAGCCCCCCCGCGACGAACCTCGAGGGGGTTTCACAGTGGATGCTGAGACTCTGCCGGGCCGATACGCTTAATTCGCCTCAGACCTTTGCAGGAGGCTCTTGACGCGACCCCATGTGACCGGAGCGGTCGCGTTCGGCGCCGTCACGACGATCGTCTGCGTGCAGGCCACGGTGGCGCAGCTGTCGACGGCCGTGAACTCGACGATGTGCGTACCGGCATCGGCGGCGCCCGGCGTCCAAGTGAATACGCTCGAGACGGGATTGCCGCTGCTTGGAAGCGGAGGAACCATGAGCGCGCCACTCGGAAGACCCGAGACGTCCAGGGTAATGGCATCGGCGCTATTCGGATCCGCGGCTTCGACGGAGAAGCTGAGAGTCTGCCCAGCCTCCACGGACCACGCAGTTCCACACGCCGCGTCGACTGTGAACAGCGGCGTCTCGTTGACCGGCGGGCAGCACGCAACGTTCGTCAGCGAAAAGCTGAGGTCGTTATAGACAAGCCTCGTGGCCCGCCCTTGATCCTCGAAGCTCACGAGCGCCTCCCCAGGCTGCCAGCCGCACTCGACCCGCGCTTGGCAAAAACCCGCGGGGTTGCGCTCCACGGGCCCGGTGAAGTGATGCCCATCCACGGGTACGATGTGCATGCGGAACACGAGCTCGACTCCAAGCGAGTACGGCCCTAGCGCCATCGTCTCGCCAACCGGTGTGGATTGGTTGGAGAAAACAAACAGATCGTTGTCGCGGTCGCCGTCCATCGCCGGATTCCCGGCCGCGTCCAGCTCGAGGTAGAGATTGTCGAGCGATATCGATCCGTCCATGCCCTGAAACGTCGCCACGACGGGTTCGGTGCTGTTGACGTGTACTTTGATGCACTCCGTGCCGGGAGCGGCGATCGGTACCGCGACCGAGAGCTGCGCCGTGGTGGCGATGACCAGAGAAGCCAGGGCCGCGATGCTCACAATGCTGTAGCCGTTCTTCATACGAGTTCCTCCTTACAGTTGGCGACAATTCCGATGCTCGGGCTGCGCGGGAATCCTGCACCGGCCGAGGCGCGATGTGTCCGCACCGGTGCGCATCGGTTCCATGCGCAAAACCGGGGAGCTTCTCGCAAGTTTTCTTCCGAGCCGCGTGCGCGCCGAGAACTGGGCGTCTCTCCGGCGATCATCACGACCGCGTTCGCCGCCGTGCCCGAGATCGTCGTCGGTGCGATCATCGGAGGAGCGTGATGCGCCACGTGGCGTTCTCGTCCCCGGCGCTCAAGCGCGCGAAGTAGACGCCCGGCGCGATCGCGCGACCCGCGTGATCGCGCGCGTCCCACTCAGCCGCATGCCATCCCGCGGCGAGCGGCGCGTCCACGAGCTCCGCGAGCCAGCGGCCCGACACGTCGTAGATCGCGAGGCGCGCCATGGCGTTCACCGGAAGCCCGAAGCGGAGCGTGATGGCACCGCGAGTCGGATTGGCCGATCGGGCCGCCAGGGAGAGCCGGGCGGGCGGCGTTGCCCCCGCGTCGCCGGCGTCGGGAAGTCCATCCCCGTCGCGGTCTCCCGGCTCGCCCACGTCGGTCCCACTGAGCACGCAGTTATAGGTACCGATCTCACCTGTAACGAAGCCCGAGCCTCCGTCGATTTCGGCGAGCGTAACGACGGTCGAGCAGGTGGCGTCCGCATACATTGCTGGACCGCCGATTGCGCCGCGCTCGACGTAGATGCGTCCGCCGGCGCCACCGCCGCCGCCGCCGTTACCGTTGCCGCCCCTTACCGACAGCGCCGTCGATCCCGCGAGGCCACCCGTCCGCACGAAGATGCTCCCGCCCGCGCCGCCGCCGCCGCCCGTGCCGGCGTTCGCCCCGCGCGCGTTGAGCGGCCCGTTGAGCGTTACGTTCGCCGCTTCGATGCGGATCGCGCCTCCCCCCCGCCCCCCGTTCACGCCGTTCACGTTCCCGCCGCCGCTGCCGAGATCGACAGGCATGATCGGGTTTCCGTAGGGCGCCCCGCCGGGAAGTCCCGTGCTCGAAGCACCGCCAGCGCCTCCGTGGCCAGCGCCTCCACCCCTCTGGCCAGTTGGACCGCTCTGTCCTGCGCCCGGCCCGACACCGCCCGCGAAGCCCGCGCCGTTCGCCTCGATCGACGAACCCGTGTCGAGAGTGAAGTCCCGTTCTGGCCAGACGTAGACCTCGAGCGGGATCGCGCCCGCGGGGCTCAGCTTCGCAAGACCGGTGACGAGGACGTCCGCCGAGAGCGCGATGGGGCCTGTCAACTCGGTCGCGGCGCCGGCGTTTCCGCAGTTGTCGATGACGAGTTGGTCGGGTTCACCTGGCGCGACTCTGTAGATCGTTCCCGCACCGCCGCGCTCGGCGGACGCTCCGGACGCGCCGCCGCACGTCGTGAGCAAGCCGTTGTAATCGAAATCCCACTCGTAGCTAATAACGAGCGCGAGACGCCCGCCGCCACCGCCCCCGCCGGCCGCGCCCCCGCTGACGCCGCCAGCCCCGCCGTTCGCGGAGATCGTCCCGGCTCCCGCGAGCGTGCCGGCTTCAAGCCACACGCTCCCGCCCGATCCCCCGCCGCCTTGGGCGCCGCCGCCAGTCCGTCCATCGTCGCCGTTCGCGCTGAGCACTCCATCGACCGTGCACGTGCCGCCCACGACCAAATGAATCGCGCCGCCGCCCGCGCCGCCGCGCAGCGTGGAGCCGCCTCCGCTGCCGAAGGCCCCTTCGCTCCACGGCGCCGTGACCGATCCGTAGGTAAGGCCTCCGGGCGATCCCGCGCCGCCGGTTCCTCCGCGCCCCGCGTACCCGCCGCCGCCGCCTTGGTTCGCGCCAGGAACGCCCGCCCCGGGACCCTGCCCTGGCGCGAACCCGCGTCCGTTCACGGACACGCTGCTGCCACTCTCAATCGTGAGGTCGCCCGCGATGACGAGGTCGAGGGTTTGGCCCTGGGGAGCACTTAGGACCGCGTTGCCGGACACGAAGACATCCGCGTCGAGCGAGCATGGGCCAGCGCACGTCACGTCGGTGCGCGCCGCGGGACCGACGAGGCCGCAGTTGTCGATGAACGACGCCTTGATCCAACCGGCGCGCGCGCGAGGTTCGGCGTGCGCAGTCCCGTATCCAAGCGCCGAGACGAGCTCTGTCAGCGAATTGAGTTCTAGAATAGTCCCCGCGCCGCCGTGCTCGCCGCCGTTCGCGGACGCGCCGCCGCACGCGGTGCGGGTGCCCGTGAACGTCCAGCCTCCGCCCTCGATCGTCATGCGCCCGCCGCCGCCGCCGCCGCCAGCGTTCCCTGCGTCCGCGCCGCCCGCGCCGCCGTTCGCCGAGATCGTTCCCGACCCCGTGACCGTTCCCGCGACGACCTGGATGCTGCCACCCGATCCGCCGCCGCCGCTGTTGCCGCCGCCGACCGTTCCCGCGTCGCCGTTAGCGCACAGCACACCGTCAATCGTGAATGTACCGTCAACCGAGAGGCGAATCGCCCCACCCCCCGCACCGCCACGCGGCGAACCGCCGCCGCTCCCGAGGTCGGCCGGCGCGGTGATCGAGCCGTATGTGGCGCCGCCCGGCGAGGCCGTGCTGCTCGCGCCGCCCGCGCCCGCGTGGCCGCCGCCTCCGCCGCGCACCGCGCCCCCCACGCCCGCGCCCGGCCCCTGCCCGAACGGATAGCCGCGCCCCTTCACCGTGAGCGAGCACCCCGCCGCGATCGTGAGATCACCCGGCGTTCCGTCGATGAAGAGGCTCATCCCCTGCGTCTGCGCGGCCGTGTGCGTGACGCGCGCGCCGTTCTGGATCGACAGGCTCGCGAACCGGTGCTCGCAGTCGATCGTGAGCACGGTCGACGGCCCCGTGACCACGACGTTCAGCCCATCGTACGTCGTATCGGCGCAGCCGATCGTCGCGCTCGCGCTGAACGTGATCGAAGGGATCAGAAGCACGGCATGCTGCGTGGCTACGCCGGAGCCCGACTTCGATGCGCCGGGGCTCTTTCCATCAGCCATCGCGTTAGCGATGACACACCTTTCCGTCCAAGGAGCGGTTATCGCGAGCGACTGTGAGGGCCGCGCGACGAACGCCCCGAGCGGCCGCTGGCCGACGACCAGCGCGTTCAGGTCGTATGCCGTCGTCGTCGCGCCGTTCACTTCCCAGAGCGTCGCGAGCCCGTCGATCTCCGGCGCAGACGTGTACGAGCTTCCAAAACCTACGAGTGGTATGAGGAAGAGGCCCGCTGCTTCGCTCTGAGCGGAGCCCTGCAGCGTGCCGAGGCTCGTCACCTCCCACACGCCGGGCAGCGTCTCCTCCCACTGCACCGCGGTCCGCAGGCCGGCACCGTCGGCGGACCACCCAGCCACTCGTGGCGGAAGGAGGATGTCGGGTGCGGAGCAGGTCGATGTGACAGCGCCTGTCACGCCTCCCGCGAGGAGCGGCGCCTCGGTTCGGGTCCAGGGGCCAGCGCCGACCCTCTCCCAGACTTGCGGGCGCATCTGCCCGGCCACGTTGTCCGCGAAACCAACGACGACGAACGTGGACTCGTCCATGGCCATCCCGTCGAGCGCATCGCCCGCCGAGGCAATCGTCGGATGCGGCAGCTCCTCGATCGTCCACGCCCCGTTGCCGTCCTTCTGCCATGTCGCAGCCTTCCGAACGAGCGCCGCATCGAGCGAAGATCCGACGATGACGTAAGGTCCGGCAGCCGCTCCCGAGGCGCTGGAAACGAATCCACGCGCGTTGCCCTCGCCGCCCGCGAGCGTGGGCAGATTGAACTGCGCCGAGGGGCCCGCGCCAGGAACGCGCCAGCCGACCGGCTTCACGAGCCCTGGCGTCACGAACTCGTGGCCGCACAGGTAGACCGCAGTGCAGTCGGTCGAGGGATCGACGAAGATCCCCTCGGCCCGGCTCACCAACGGGTCGAGCACGCTGATCACCGGAGCCGTATCCAGGTCGGGAGCGCGCCAGGCGACTGCGTTCTCGTCGCCCGCCGAGTTCTTCGACCAGCCGCCCACCCAGACGCCCTTGACGGAATCACTCGCCCCGCAGAGAGCGGCGCTCTCCAGGCCGGGAAGCTCCGGCAGCGCCTTCATCCGAAATGCGGGAGGAGCGGCGATGCTGGGCACCGGCAAGACCGCAATCGTTGCGAGAATCAGGCAGGACACAAGTGATCGAAACACAATGGATGCGCGCATGGAGTCTCCAGGGTGGTAAATCGCCGTCCAGCTCGGGACGCATCTGGCCTGCAGCGGCAGCCGAGCGTATCCCACGGATTGGCATGCGCGAGGCACTGGGCGTTTACGCAACAGAATCGCGCTAGTGACGCCCAGCGGGCCCGGCGTTCGCGAGGCGCGCCAGGACGGCTCGGGACTTGGGGCGCGCGCAGCAACGTCGCTACGCAGATCTGCTATCTTGCCTCTCGTATGCAGCCACCCCGTCCTGACACCGTCGCGCAAACTCTGCATGCCCTCGCTGCGGAGTCCGCCGACCGCGCGGCGCTAGAAGAGCGACTCTACTCGCGCGTCTACTCCGAGATGCGTTCGATGGCGCGGGGCCTGCTTCGCGGAGAGCGCGCCGACACGCTTCAGCCGACGGAGCTTGTGCACGAGGCATACGTGCGGCTCGTGAGCGGCGAGCGCATCCCGTGGGAGGGGCGCGCGCATTTCTTCGGGGCGGCCGCGCGGGCGATGCGGCAGGTGCTGGTCGATCGCGCCCGCCGCCGGAAGGCCCGCAAACGGGGTGGCGATCGAACGCGCGTCACGCTGCACCCCGACCTCGCGGCCGCCGCGCCGCCCAGTGTGGATCTTCTCGCGCTCGACGCCTGTCTCGAGAAGATGCGAGCCCTCGACGAGCGAATGGCGCGCGTTGTGGAGCTTCGAATCTTCGCCGGGATGACGGTGCGCGAGGTCGCGTGCGTGCTCAGCGTTTCCGAACGCACGGTCGACGGCGACTGGGCGGTCGCGAAGAAATGGCTTCGTCGAGAACTCGCTGGTGCGGAGAAGTGAACCCGGAGCGCTTCGCTCGCATCAAAGAGATCCTGCTCGCGGTCGAGCGGCTGCCGGCCGAGACGCGCGCGGCGCATCTCGACGAAGCCTGCGGCGGCGACGACGATCTGCGCCGAGAGGTGGAGGCGCTGATGGCGCAGGACTCGGGGAGCTTCGCGCTCGCGGACTTCGGCGCGCTCGCTCACGCGGAACGCATGGAAGGCGGCGACAGCGCATCGCAACTCGAAGCCCGCAGCGGAGGCGGTGCGGACGAAGACGGCGAGAGAACCCCAAGGAACCCCGCGCGACGATCCCTTCCGAAGACGATCGGCCAGTACCGCATCCTCGGCATTCTCGGCGAGGGCGGGATGGGCGTCGTGTATCACGCCGAGCAGACGGGCACGCTTCGCCGCGAGGTGGCGCTCAAGCTGATCCGAGGCGGTCTCGACAGCGCAGCGGTGGTAGAACGCTTCGAGCTGGAGCGGCAAACGCTCGCGCTCATGAGCCACCCCAACATCGCGCAGGTCCTCGACGCGGGAACGGACGGCGACGGCAATCCCTTCTTCGTGATGGAGCTGGTGCGCGGCGTCGCGATCACGCGATTCTGCCGCGACGAAGGGCTCGACCTCCCCGCGCGGCTGGCGCTCTTCCGCACCGTGTGCAACGCCGTGCAGCATGCGCATCGCAAGGGGGTCATTCATCGCGATCTTAAGCCATCGAACGTTCTCGTCGCGGCGGCCGATGGGGAGATCGTTCCGAAGGTGATCGACTTCGGCGTGGCGAAGGCGCTCGCGACCGAGCCTACCAATGTGACGCTCACGCGCGAGGGACACCTGATCGGCACGCTCGAGTACATGAGCCCCGAGCAGGCGCGCGGCGCGGCTGCCGCCGTGGACACGCGAACGGATGTCTACTCGCTCGGCGTCATCCTCTACGAGCTGGTCGGCAACGCGCTGCCGTACGACGTGAGGACGCTGTCGATCGTCGACGCGGTGCGCGTGATCTGCGAAGAGCCTCCGCGGTCGTTGCGCCGGACGTCCGCCGGCCGGCTCGCGCGCATCGATTCCGATCTCCAGACGATCGTCGCGAAGGCGCTCGAGAAGAATCCGGAGCGCCGGTACGGCAGCGCTTCGGAGTTGGCGGCTGATCTCGAGCGGTTCCTGCGGTCGGAGCCGATCGTGGCCCGGCCGGCGAGCCCGGCGTACCTGTTCCGCATGCTTGCAGCCCGCCACAAGGCGGCGTTCGCCGGAGTCGCGACGTCCGTCGTCTTCGTGCTCGCGTTCGCCGTCGCGATGGCGGTGATGCTCGGCCGTGAGACGCGCGAGCGCATGCGCGCGGAGCGCGAGGCGCGAAAGGCCGAGCGCACCAATGAGTTCATGCAGGAGGTCCTCATCGGCTCGCTTCCCGAAGCCCGCGGCCAGGAGGTGACGGTTCGCGAGATGCTCGCGCGCGCCGGCCGGAAGCTCGATGAAGGCCCTCCCGAGGATCCGTCGCTCGAGGTCGCCGTCCGCTCGTCGCTCGCGAGAACGTACACGGGCATTTCGCGACCCGAAGACGCCGAGTCACAGCTGCGACTCGCGCTCGTGGCACTCGATCGCTCGAGCGAGGACGTTGGCCGCGACCGCGCGTTGCTCCTGGAATCGCTCGGATCGGCGATCTACTACCAAGGCACTCGGAACGCGGAGGCCGAGTCCTTGTATCTCGCGGCGCTCGCGGTCCGGACGCAAGCGCCCGGCGGTCAGCCCGAAGTGGCCGGGCTTCTGAACAACCTCGCCATGCTCCGAAACCGGCGGGGCGATTTCGCGGGCGCCGAAGCGATGCTTCGCGAGTCGATCCAGATCTCACGGCGACTGTTCGGTGACGATTTCGATACGCACGCCCTGAGACTTTCGAATCTCGCACGCAACGTCGAGAGCCAAGGACGGCTCGACGAAGCCGAGTCTCTGCTGAGAGACGCCCTGGAACAGGATCGCCGCAAGGGCCTCGAGTTCGGAGTCGCGCAAACCTCGATGAAGCTGGGGTCTTTCTTGTTGAGGGTGGGAAAGTACGCAGGCGCCGATTCTTTGCTGGCGCCGGCTGCGGCGACGATGGAGCGGTTGTCCGGAGACGATGCGACCGATTCGCGAGCCTACGGGCGTCTGGAGATCGGCCAACTCCGAATCGCTCGCGGCGAGCCCGCATCGGCCGAGACATTAATATCCCAGGCGCTCGCGCTGTGGAGCCGCGCCCCGGAGAATGCGAGGACCCTCCAGCGCAAGGTCGGCGCGCTGCACCACCTCGGTCTCGCTTTCGCCGCGCAGGGTCGTTTCGCGGAAGCCGACAGCGTCCACTCGTGTGCCCTCGACATCCTGCGCACGCAGTCCGATGAGGACGGTCCACAAATGCCGCTCGTGCTCCAAGGCATTGCCGATGTACGGCGCCGGCAGGGAAGAATGCCCGAGGCTGAAGAGTATCTTCGCCAGGCGCTACAGATCGGGAACAGCTCAGGCGTGAAGAACCCGGTACTTACGGCATCCTGCGCAATTGATCTCGCCATGCTCCTCCTCGAAAACGATCGCGCGCAAGACGCGGAGCCTGTCCTGCGAGATTGCCTCGAGCAGACGCTGACCGGCGGCTGGGCGAGCCACTGGACTGCGACGGCCGCGAAGCATCAGCTCGCGTGCGCGCTCAATGCGCAAGCCCGAGCCGGCGACGAAGCAACGCGCCTGTGGGCCGAGACCCGCGACGCGATGACCTCGGCGTCGTCACCCGTTCCCTTCGCGCTGCGCGAGCGCCTGCTGCGGCAAGGCGCTCGCACCCTGCCATAGCGGAGCGCCGAAGGCGGCGGCGGCGCCGTTTCGCTCGATCGCGAACCACCGCGCTGTTCGCCTTTTCTTTCCCGCCCAACCGCATGTTCCGTGCAAAAGTGCTGCGTGATTTCCAGGATTCGCGCGCATGACCTCAGCAATGGGCGTGGGCTCAGAGTGGCTTCATGCCCGTCACCAGCGATCCCAGAAGACTGATCTCGTCACACATTGGCCCAGAGCGCGGGCGATGGAGGTCTACATGTCGACTCGAGCGTCCGAATGCTCATATGGCGAAGCGTCCCGCAATCGTCGGGCAAGGACCGCTCAGCCGTTGATGAAACCGAAAGAGCTCGCCTTGTGCTCCCTCATGACGCTAGCGGCGTTCGGCTCCGACTCGTGGGCCCAGCCAATCTCATCGACGCCGGTCTGGACGGCCGAGAGCAACCAAACGAACGCAGAGTATGGCGGGTCCGTGTCTGCCGCCGGAGATGTCAACGGCGACGGCTACGACGACATAATCGTCGGCGCGCACTTATTCGATAACGGCCAGTCAAACGAGGGACGCGTCTTCGTCTATCACGGCTCTGCCTCCGGGCCATCACCGACGTCCTCGTGGACCACGGAGGTCAACGGGAGCACTGGCGAATTCGGAAAGTGGGTCGCGAACGCGGGCGACGTGAACGCGGATGGGTACGACGACGTCATCGTCGGCGCCAACCGATGGACCGTGGTTGAACCGGCTGAAGGCCGCGCCTTCGTCTACATGGGCTCGGCATCGGGCCTCGCGACGACAGCCGCGTGGTCGGTCGAGAGCAATCAAGCCTTCGCGGAACTGGGCAGCAGCGTTGCGGGCGCCGGCGACGTGAACGGAGATGGCTACGACGATGTCATCGTCGGAGTGGGCCTCTTCGACGGCGGTCAATACAACGAGGGCCGGGCGCTGGTCTATTACGGTTCAGCGACGGGCTTGTCTACGACCGCCGGATGGACCTATGAGAGCAACCAGAGCAACGCCTTATTCGGATGGAGCGTCGCGGGGGCCGGGGACGTGAATGCGGATGGCTTCGGCGACGTTGTTGTCGGCGCAGCCGGGTTCACCAGCGCCAACTCCGGACTCGGGGCCGGTAGTGCATTCCTGTTTCTCGGCTCGCCGGGTGGCTTGCTTCAAGCACCGAATCGCAGGATAGACGGCGATGGCGCGGCTGCGGCGTTCGGGTGGTCCGTTGCCGGCGCGGGCGATGTAGACCGCGACGGCTACGCCGATGTCATCATCGGGGCGCCCTATGCTTTCGGGGAGTTCGGGGGCGCCTTCATCTACCTCGGGTCAGCAATCGGGCTGTCACCGTGGAGTGCTTGGAGCGCGAGCGGAAGCTACTGGAGAAACGGTCACTTCGGGAACCAGGTCGGAGGAGCCGGTGATGTGAACGGCGACTGCTATGCCGATGTGATCGTCGGCGCCGACGTGATTGTCGACCCAGACCTTGGTGCGTCATACCTCGGGCGTGCTTTCGTCTATCTCGGCTCGGCGAACGGTCCCCCAACGACGCCGGACTGGACGGCGGTCGGGCCGCACGATGGTTCGCGGTTCGGCTGGAGCCTGGGGACTGCTGGTGACGTGAACGCGGACGGATTCGACGACATCGTCGCGGGCGCGTATGGATACGACAATGGGGAGACGGACGAGGGAAGTGCATTCGCCTATCTCGGCTCGGATGGCGGTCCTTGCGGTGATCCGCCGACGAGCACGTCGCGCGTTTTCGGCCGAGTGTTCGAGGCCGCGCCCCCCGCGGATTGCATGCCGAACGCCAGTGTAAGCAAGCCCGGTCTCGAAGGACGCTTCGTGGTCGCCGTTCCCGACGGTGGCGGACTACTTCGGATGGCTGCCACAGAGGATGACGGCATCTACTCGATCGAGGTTGCGCCTGGGGATTACACGATCAGCCTCGTCCCAAAAGTGAACTGGGATCAGACGTGCCCTACCTCGCCGGAATCCTACCCGGTCACCGCGTCCGAGTCGGACGACGTTGTCGGGGTCGATTTTGGTTCCGATGGATTGGATGTCGTCGATCTCCGAGTCGACTTGATGGCGGTCGGAACCGCACGAAACGGGTTCTCGACGACGTACGCTGTCACCGTGACCAATGTCGGAGGTGGCTCGCAGGACGCGCTCATCGAAATGGATCTCCCCACGCAAACGACCTACGAGTTCAGCTCGAACGGTGGGAAGCTGGTCGACAACACGGTGATGTGGTACGAGCCGGCCTTCGAAGTCGATGGGGTGAGAAACTACACGGCTCGGATCACGATCGATCCGGGAGCGACGCCCGGCACGAGCCTCATAAACCAGGCGCGAGTCACTCCCGTGGGCGCCTCTGATGTGAACCCCGGTGACAACGCGGACGATGAACAGAACATCGTCGGGGGCTCCCTCGATCCCAATGACAAGCTCGTGAGCCCCGAAGGCGCCATCGCGCCAGACCAGCGCCTCACATATCGCGTCCGCTTCCAAAACGTGGGAACGCTCGACGCCATCAACATCGCGATTCGTGACACGCTCGATCCGAATCTGGATCTTGCTTCTCTGGCGCTCACCGGGGCGAGTCATGCCATGGAGTACGACATCGCCGGTCGGGAAATCGTCTGGTACTTTCCCGAGATCCATCTACCAGACAGCACAACCGACGAGGCCGGCAGCCACGGCAGCGTCGAGTTCGAGATTTCACCGGTAGCAGGAGTGACGCCCGGCACGACTATCGAGAACCGCGCCGGAATCTACTTCGACTTCAACCCCGTGGTCATGACGAACACGGTGCTCAACACGATCGCGGACACCACCACGACGGCTGTGACGCCCAATGCGTCGTGCCCGGCGCCTTGCGTATTCGAACTCAAGCAGAACCAGCCGAATCCATTCGGCGAAACGACCCGGATCGCGTTCCGGCAACCCGCGGCGGGCGAATACGCGCTCCAGATCTTCAACGTGGCGGGGGAGGTCGTGCGTCGGTATCGCGGGTTCGGGACGGCGGGTGAGCAGTCGATCTTATGGGACGGCGGGAATTCGGCCGGAAAGCCCGTTGCGGGGGGTGTGTACTTCTACCAATTGCAGATCGGGCCGAATACCGTGACGAAGCGGATGACGATCATCAGATAGTCGTTCACTTCGAGAAGGACGGTCCGGCCAGGCTAAGCGACAGAGCATCGGCGCCCGCGGCGGAGACACTCTCTTCGCGCGCGGTGTCGGCGTCGGCGTCAATGGGCGCGTCTTCTCGTTGGTCGTCTGCGTCCAACGACGCGGGTGCCCCCCGTCGATATCCGTATCGAAAGAAGCGCTGTACCAGAAAGTGCCCGGGCTCACGCGAAGCGCGTTCGGTCGAATAGATAGCTTGACTGGGCTCCGGCCCACCTTCACGGACTTCACGAGGCTCGCCGGGAAAACCACCGGGCGGAAGATCGACCTCGGAAGCTTGACCTTGAAGCCTTCCTCCGCAAGTTCCGCGAGCTTGCGCGCGACGTTTTCCGGATCCATGGCGATGCCGCATCGATTCCAGCGATCCTGCGACTCGAGCGCCGCCATCACCCGGCTCCAGCTTTCCGTAGACGGATCCACGGCGATCGGAAACCTGTCCTCGGGAAACTCGGGGTCGGCGACAATCCCGTCCGGTCCGGCCGCGAGCACGAACTCCCCGCGGACGATGTACTCTCGCCGGAGAATTCTTCCCTCGATCGGCTCAGACGTTTCGAACTCGCGGCAGACGAGATTCGCCATCCCTTTCGGATCCCATTTGAAGTGCAGGGTTGCCTCGCTACTGCCGGACTCGATGCTGACGGGCGCCGCGACCTGCACGCGGTTCTCGGCAATCACTGTGACCTCCGGCCGGCGCGCGCGCAGGACGCCGCGCAATCCGTGGAAATCGAGCCGGACACTCCATCGGCCCGCGGCCATTTGTCCGAACGGCGTCTTCACTTTCAGCTCTCCATCTTTCGTCGCGCAGAGATCCTTCGTATCGATGTTCAGCTCGACGCGGTCGAGGTAGCGTCGCGCGATCTCGCGCAGAAGATCGGTGAGGAGGCCCTCGCGCAGCGCGAGCGCAATCTCGCCGGTATCCGCGAGGGCGACAGCGAGCGGTGCGTCGGCGGAGACTCGCGACTCGAGTTCGGCGTGAAGCGCGGCGTACCGCTCACTCAGCGAAGCCGCACTCCTACCCCGCTTCCCCTCGACGGCGTCATGGTCTCGCTTCGGATCACCCGCCGCGCGGCGTGCGCGTCCAGATCGATGGCGACGATCCTTCCGGATCTCGGACCGGTCGCGCGACGGCGGCGATGGCGTCGCGACGGAATCACCCTCGCCGCAAACCACAACATCCGCCGCTACCCAAAGTTTGTTGTGAAGCGCGCGCACGCGTTGAACGGCGACCCGAAGCGGAATCGTGGTTGCCGCGATTCGCACGTCACCCGTATCGATCTCGGGTAGGCGCAACTCGTTTCCGAGCCGCACCGGAATCTCCAAGTCGTAATTCAACCCATCGAACGATTCGATCTTCAGCCAGCCTAGATTCTCGATGAATCGCTCGGCGAGCCGCGAAAACATCGGGGCGCTCACATCGGTGGCATCGACCGCGATGATGCGCAGGCGTGTTCTGAGAACGCTGACCTCCGGATCGAGATCCACGACATCGAGTTCTCCGTAGACACTGATACGAGCGAACGCCGCGTTGGCTTCGTCGTCGCCGAGCCATGCTGAGCCGTCAAGCCGCACGAGCGCTGTTCCGTCATCGAAGGAGACGTCGGCGGAACCAAGCGCGATCCGGACGAATCCACCGACAGTCCCCTGGTACGGGATGGCTGTGAGAAGGAGGTTCCGAACGAGCCGCTCGTCCACGATCACGAGGGCGCGCTCGAATGCGACGAGCGACCCGTCCGCCGGCAACTGCATGAGCTGCTCAAGGCACATCAGCCGGTGTTGAAGCACGACCTCGTTCGGCGCGGCGCCAGCGAGAAGCAACGCGCCGCATCCCCGGCTTAAAAGAAAGAGCGCGGCGATGGAGACAATCGCCGCGACGATAAGTCGGCGGAGCCGCTGAACACTCGTGCGGCTGCTCGACACGTGCCGATAGCCCGCTTGGGTCATGCTCGTACGCTCATCACAGGAGGAGTTCCTTAACGCGGGCTAGCGAGGCTTTGCTTTGCCCAGATCCGGCGCGTCTACTCTCAACGCCGTGGCGAGATCGATTAGGTGTTCTTGCTCCATCTTCAAGATCTCGTGAATCTGTTCGGCCATCGCGTATTCCTCATGCGCCTCGCTCTGCTGGGCTCGTTCGCGATAGTGGCGGGTCGCCCCCGACTCATTGTCTAAGTCGACGCGCGAAAGGTCTTCCGTCGTTTGCGACTGCCGACCAGGCTTGCGCGCAACTGTGAGCACAGCGCCTGGGTTGCCGATCTGCTTTGCGATTCTGAGCGCGCGGGCTAGCTCATCGCCTGCGTACTTCTCGAGTTCTTTGTCGATGCCGTTGGACGCAGCGCCCTTGATGGCCTGCCAGCACGCGGTATACGCGACGCGCGCTTGGTACTCTCGCGCGAGGTTCTCGTTCAAGAGTGCAACCAGGTCCGCGCGCGAACTGGCGCCTGCTGCCGTCGACACTTTCGTCCGATCGGATTGCCTTGGCACGTCGCGTCCACGGCTCATCTACGGATTCACTTGGAGCGTGCCTACCATCGAAGAATGGAGAGCGACGAACACAACGCACATCCATCGCCCAACGGACTTAGGCTTCCGATTCAGCATTGTCGAACCTCCTGATGAAACCATTCGGAAAACCAAAAGCTGAACAGCGATCGCGTCATGCAAAGATTCCGCGAGTTCATCGCGTGTCAACGCAAGAGTGTCATCCTCCGCACGCGCTGTGCGTCTTGCTGTCCGTCAATCTGGAGCCGATAGACGTAGGTACCTGACGCCGCGTCGCGCCCGGAGCCGTCCGTTCCATCCCAAAGTGTGCGGTGCGTACCCGCGCTCAATCGCGCGTCGACGAGCGTCGCGACCCGCCTTCCAAGCAAATCGTATACAGCGAGATGGACCTCGCCGGGCGCCTCGAGCGCGTAGTCGACACTCGTCGAGGAGCGGAATGGGTTCGGCGCGTTCTGGAAGAGAAGCGCGCCGATCGAGGTCATCCCCGTCGGCGCGAATCCTACAAGCGGAGACCCAAGAGGCCCCTCGCCGTCGGCCACGGAGGTCGGGTCATTCACGTCGTACTTGTAGACCCTGTTGCCGACAGCGTAGCCGAGGCCACTGTTCACGAACCGGAAGCGATTCAGGTTCGTGCCCCATGTTTCCTGCTGCCACGTTTCTCCGCCATCGGTCGTCCCATAGAGAACGCCGCTGCCGCCAATCCAGCCGACCGTCTCCGTTGCGAAGCCGATCCCCTGCTCTCCATAGAAGAAGAATGGCTCGAGAAAGGGCTTTCTTTCCCAGCTCGCACCCCCATCGGTCGTCTTGAGGAAACCGACAGGCGCGCTCGTTCGCTGAAGCGAGATGTAGCCCACCGCTCGCGTCGGAAAGGAAATCTTCCAGCACCACTCCTTCGCGAGGATTCCAGTGAACCGAGTCTCCCACGTCGTGCCGCCGTTGGTTGTGGCGATCACAACCGCGCGCGTCGAATCCGCGAACGGCGTTCCGATTCCACCGACCACGAAGCCGGTGTCCGGGCTCACGAAGTAGCAGTCGATCAGCGTGCTGGCGTACGCGCTCATGTCCATGCTGCTCCACGTTGCGCCGCCGTTGGTCGTCTTGATCACGCGCGCCGGCCCGTAGTACACGCCGCATCCATAGACAGTCGACGCATTCACGACGCTCAAACCGCAGATCCCGAGCGGCTCCGGCTCCGGAATGTTGGTCACCTCCGTCCACGTTGCGCCGCCGTCCGTCGTGTCGAAAAGCGGCGCGGAAGACGTCAGGCTTCCGGTCCAGCCGCGGAGGCTGTCCGCGAATCCTACGGATCGCAGGTACGCCGGAAACGTGGCCGCGTGCTGCCACGTGGCGCCGCCGTCACTCGTCTTGTGGACGAGACCTGTGCCCGCGACGATCCAGCACTTGTCGGAACCGATGACGGCGATGTCTTGGTGCCGGAAGTTTTCCATCGGAGACGTGGGGAGCACGGACCAGCCCGAGCCGACGGCGCGGGAGGCGGCCGCGAAGTGAAACAGCATCACGATGGCGAATACCGCGACGTCTCTGCGTGCGGAGGGCAGCCTAAGAACGCGTCGCCTCAATGCTCCACCTTTCACGATGCTTTTGTAGAAACGTGCGTCCTCGCGTCGCGCGCATCCCTCGGTGTCCGAACCGCGGCGATGTTGCGGGCGCGCCTGCACGCGCTTACCGACAGCGCAACCGCGGCGTCACGCGAATAAATCCGAGCCGAGTTCTCCGCGGTGCAGGCTGGGCAACTTCCGCGCCGAAGCATCCGCCGTAGGATGCGCGGACAATCCGTCGCGCGAGGCGACCGGTTAGAGCGCGGCCGCCGGCCTGAGGTCCGCGGCGTTCTCCGCGCGGCAGTGCGCGCACGGGCGGTGCTCGACGGCGGCAATTGCTTGGTCGGCGCTCCAGAAAATGTTCTCGGAGCCGATCGCGTCCTCGAGCCCGCCGCGGCGGAGCATCTCGCGCACATCGTCGTGGACGCCGGCGAGCATGAGCGTGCCGTGCGCGGCGGCGACGCGACGCTCGAGCGCGGCCATCGCCTGCAGGCCGGACGTGTCGATGAGCGGGACGCCGCGCATCGAGAGAATCAGCGCGTGCGTTTCGCCAAGACGCGCGAAGGCCTCGTTGAAGTGCCCCGTCGCCGCGAAGAAAAGCGGTCCGGTGATGTACGCCACACGCACGTGGCGGCAGTTCGACTCCGCGTTGATCCCTTTCTCGCGCAGCTTCTCCGGGTCGACCGTATCGATCGAGATTTTCATCGCCGCGATCTCGCTCATGAAAATCGCCGCGGAGAGGAACGCGCCGATGAGAATCGCCTGCGTGAGGTCGAGCGCGATCGTCGCGATCATCGTGATCGCGAACGTGAGCATCGCGACCTTGAAGCGGTGCTTCACGATGTAGTGAATCGACTCCCATTCGTTCATGCGCCACGCGGTGACGACGAGAACGCCGGCGAGCGCGGCGAGCGGAATACCCGACATGAGCGGCGCGAGCGCGAACATCGCAGCGAGGAGAATGAGCGCGTGGATCACGGAGACGAGGCGCGTGCGGCCGCCCGACTTGATGCCGACGCTCGAGCGCGCGATCGCCGCCGTCGCGGGGACACCGCCGAAGAACGGGAGCAGTATGTTGCCGGCGCCTTGTGCGATCAGCTCTTGGTTCGCCGCGAGACGAATGCCGGTCATGTTGCTGGCGACGGCGCCGCAGAGAAGGCTCTCGACCGCGCCGAGGCCTGCGATCGTCAGTGTCGGCGCGACGAACTCCGGGAGGCGGCTCCACGGTATCGCGGCGAACGAAAGGCGGTCCGCGAGCACGAGCGTGTGCGGAATCGCGCCGATCACCTTCACCGGCCAGCGCGTGACCGCCGCGATGACGGACGCGACGATGATGCCGAGGAGCGAACCTGGGATGCGCGCGTTCCAGCGCCGCGGCCACGTGAGCATGATCGCGATGACGAGACCGCCGAGCGCGACGGCGCGCCAATCGGGCGCGAGCCCGCCGCTGGCGATCGCGTTCGCGTAGACGATCGCCTTGCGCGCCGCCGATTCCGCGTGCGCGCTCGTGACGCCGAGCAGGTTGTCGATCTGCCCGATCGCGATGATGAGCGCGATCCCCGACGTGAAGCCGGTGATGACGGGCGCCGGCACGAACGTGATGAAGCGGCCGAGGCGCAAGAGCCCGATCGCGAGCAGCACGACGCCCGAAAGCGCGCCCGCGATCCAGACACCTTCGATGCCGTACTTCATCGCGAGACCGATGAGGACCGCGCTCATCGCTCCCGTCGGGCCCGAGATCTGATACGGCGCGCCGGAGAGGCCGCCGATGACGAGACCCGCGAGGATCGCGGTCACCATGCCGGCCGCGGCGGTCGCGCCGGATGCCACGCCGAACGCAAGCGCGAGCGGAAGCGCGACGGCCGCGACGGTCATCCCCGCGAGTGCGTCGGCGCGAAACGCCGCAGCGTTGTAACCGCGAAATTCGACTCGAAGGATGTCGCGAAGACTACGGCTTTGCATGATCGCTTTCTCGGGAGCGCGGCGCGCACCGCGCGCGCGACGCAGGAAACAAGATCGGCGAGTCTACCGCCCGAGCCGCCGTCGCGTCCACAAAACGGCATGCGCACGACACCGGCACCCGACTTGCAGAATTCCCATCGCGTTCGTCACGGCGTGCGCCAAGAAAGACAAGTTCAGCTCGGTTCTCGCGAATCGTGTGATGGCAGCCTGCGCTGCAAGTGCGCACGTGGCCGTTCGGAGCACAGCGTTGTAGTTGCTGACGGGAATACGGCGGCAAGCGAAACACCGCGCGAATCGATCATGCGCGATCTAACCGAAGGAGTGCACCCGCCATGTGGGAGAGCGAAGGTACGAGTGCCACGAATGTGGCCGCAGCCGTCGGAGGCAAACGCGGAGTCGTCGCCGTCTACGCGCCGCCCGAAGAACCGCGAAGGGAGCCGGCGGATCCCGAAGCGCTCTTCCGCGCCGGGCTTCATTTGCTCGAGCGAAATCACAGGCCGCGCGAGGCCGCGCTCGCGCTCGAACGTGCTTACCAGTCGAAGCCCAGCGACCCGCGCTACGTCTCGTACTACGGCTTAAGTCTGGCCCTCTCGACCAACCGCTTGCGGGATGCCGAGGTGCTCTGCGCGCGTGCGGTGACGCTCGAGTTCTGCCGGCCGGAGTTGTTTCACAATCTCGGGCGCGTGCGGCTACTTCTCGGTGACCGGCGAGGTGCGCACGCGGCCTTCGAGAAAGGCCTGTCGGTGGATCGCAACGACACACGGATCCAACAAGAGATCGCGAGGCTCGGAATTCGCAAGGCGCCTCCGATCGGGTTTCTAAGCCGGCGTCATCCGCTGAACAAGTACATCGGCTTGCTCTGCTACCGGCTCGGCAAGCGGCGTTCGCGCTGAGCGACATCTCGCGGCGGCGCCCCGATCACGAGGGCGGCTGCGCGAAGGTTGTCAGCGGAAGCGGCCACAGCCCCAACACGGTGGCGCGCTCCGAGTCGTCGCACACCAAGTCCGGGATCTGCTCGATCGGCCGCGGGAGCGAGAAGGGCGCGATGCAGAGATTGATCGGCCGCCACGCGCCGGCCCTCGCGATTCTCCGATTGGCGGCAAGCATCGGAGATGTCGCCGCGAGCAGGTAGGTCGAACCGCTCGACGAAAAGTTCGCGAGCACCGCCAGGACATCTTCGTCCTTCAGGTGAATGAAGAGATCGCGACAGAGAATCAAGTCGACGCGCGGGATGGGACCGTTGACGACGTCGAGGAGGCGAAATCGCCGGCGCGTCCCGCCGTAGCGCCGCGCCGCCGCGTCGACGATGCGCGGCACGATATCGGCGCCCTCGTAGGATGCGGCGCCGAGATCGACGTGGCGCATCCAATTGAAGTCGCCGCACGCCGCGTCGAACACCGACGAGACGTTTCGCTCCCGCACGATGCGGGCGATCGCCTGGCGAATCGTCGCGGTGGCCGCGAGCGCGGAGCCAGGCCCCGACGCCGATTCACCCGGCATGCCGGCGTTCCAGTAACCGAGCGCCTCGATCGCCGCGAACGCCGCCGCGCGATCGCCGAAGCGCCGCTTCGCGTGAAGGAGCAGCCGCCCGCGACGCGCCTCGTCGAGAATGCGCAGCAGCGTATTGAGCATTTCTCCTCCGTGCGCGGACGCAGCTCTCAGAAGTGCCGCCAGCCGGACGGCGCGAGCGGCGTCTCGTTGCCGAGCGGATCGCGCAGCATGACGGCGGCGGCGTCCGTCGCGCGCGCGTCCGCGCCCGCGGGCCCCCGCGCGATCGCCTCGCCGATGAGTGTGACGCGCGTCCCCGTTTCCGCGAGAAGCGCGCTCGCGATCTCGTCCGCTTCGTCGGGGGACGCCGTGAAGAGAAGTTCGTACTCCTCGCCACTCGCGAGCGCCATCTGCTTCGCGTCGCGGCCGAGGCGCGCGGCGACATCGGCCGCGCACGCGGCGACGGGAATCTTCGCGAGATCGATGCGCAGATCGACGCCCGACGCGACCGCGAGGTGGCGCGCGTCCGACGCGAGCCCGTCGGAGATGTCGATCATCGCGGTCGGATGAAAGCGAGTTGCGAGAAGCGCGCCCTCGCGCAGCCGCGGCTCGGGCGCGCGGTGCCGCGCCAGCGCGTCGAGCACGCTCGGCGCGTCGCCGCTCGCGCGAGCCTCGAGGAGCAGCGTAAGCCCCGCGAGGGAGCCGCCGAGCGAGCCCGTGACGAAGAGCACGTCGCCGGCCCGCGCGCCGGAACGCAGAATCGGCGCCGCACTCGCAGTGCCTTCAGTGCCCCCAGCGCTCCCCGCGCTCGCCTCGCTCGCCGCGACCGTTTCGCCGATCGCCGTGAGCGAAACGAGAATCCGATCCGGCGATGACACGGTGTCGCCGCCCGCCAATACAACGTCGTAACGATTCGCGAGTTCGAGAAGCCCATCGAGGAGGCCGTCGACGACGTCGAGCGGCGTCTCGGGCGGCGCGCCGAGCGCGAGGAAGAGGTGACGCGCGCGCCCACCCATCGCCGCGATGTCGGAGAGCGCGCCCGCGGCCGCCTTCCAACCGATGTCGCGCGGCGAAGAAAAATCGCGGCGGAAGTGAACGCCTTCGACGTAGGCGTCCGTCGTCACGAGGATCGGGCCGGTGCGCGGCGCATCAATCACCGCGGCGTCGTCACCGATGCCGACGCGCAACTCGCCGCGCGGCGCGCCCACGCGGGCACGAATCCGCTCGATCAACCCGAACTCGCCGACGTCGCGGAGGTTCACGACTAGCCGGGTTCGTTCATCCAACTTCCGTCGCCGGCGGAGTCGGGAGGGAGCACGATTTCTTGGGGGGGTACCCGGACCGCGCCACCATCGCGCCAAACGACGACGGGAAGTCCGAGCGAAACGTGCCGCCGGAGCGCTTGTACAACGCCCTCGCGAAGCGCGCGCGTGACGATCTCTTCGTCGTCCAGTAGCCGCTCGATATCTTTCGTCTCTTGATTACCCACGGCTGGCTTCGCCCTCGATTCTCGCCCAAACGTCGTCGTTCGCTATCCGCACGGTGCGGTCGCCTCGGCCGCGCGCGATGAGAATCGGCCCCTCGACGGCGGAGCCATCATACAGCATCCATCTCGTGGCGATCGGGCGGTAGAGCCGGAAGAAATTGCGGAGTCCGACTCGGTATCGCCGTCGAACGACGGCGAGTTCGCGTCGCTCATCCGCGTTCGTCCGCTTCACGGATCGCGGGGCTGAGCGCGTCGAGGATGTCGGTTGCGATGAGCGAGCGGAAGCCATGCGCGGCGGCGGCGATGTCGCCTGCGCGCCCGTGAAGCCATGCGCCCGCGCGCGCGGCGTCGGCGCCGCGCATCCCTTGCGCGAGGAGCCCCGCGATGACGCCCGTCAACACGTCGCCCGCGCCCGTCGTCGCCATGCCGCTGTTGCCGGTGGTATTGAGCGTGACGCCGCCCGCTTGATCCGCAACGATCGTCGGATTGCCCTTGAGGAGGAACGTGCCAGCCATCGTCTGCGCGCAGCGGCGCACGAACGCGATGCGATCGGCGGCGATCTCGTCGCGCGCCTCGCCGCTGAGCCGCTCCGCCTCGCCGAGGTGCGGCGTGACGACGAGATCGGAGACGCCCGTGTTCGACGATTCGCCGGCGCCGCGCAATCGCGCGAGCCCGTTCGCGAGCGACCAGAGCGCGTCGGCATCGACGACGACTCGGCCGCGCCAACCGTCGAGCACGTCGCTGACGAACGCGCGCACCTCCGCACCGCGTCCGAGGCCCGGCCCGATCGCGATGACATCGAAGTTCTCAGCGAAGTCCAAGAGTTCGCGCGCCGCGGGACTTCCGAGAAGATGCGCTTTCGTTTCGGAGAGGCCGAGCGTCATCAACTCCGTTGCCTTCGCAGCGAGAATCGGCTGCACGCCGCGCGGCACCGCGAGCGTGACGAGGCCCGCGCCCGCGCGAAGCGCCGCCATCCCCGCGAGGTAGACCGCGCCCGTAAGGCCCGGCGACGCGCCGACCACGACGACGCGCCCCGCAACGCCCTTGTGCGCGTCGGGCGCGCGCGCCGGCAACCGCAGCGCGCGCGGCGCGTGCCCGTCGAAGAGCCGCGTCGACGCCGCCATAGTCGCGGCCCGCGCGAACGCCTCCGCCGGAACGCCGATGTCCGCGACGCGAATCGCGCCCGCGTGCGCGCGCCCCGGGTAGAGAAAGAGCCCCGGCTTCGCGAGCGCGAGCGTGACGGTGAGATCGGCGCGCACGGCCGGCCCCGCGACGACGCCCGTGTCGGCGTCCACGCCGGAAGGAATGTCGATCGCCACGACGGGACGGCGCGGCGTCTCCGCGGCAAACGCGGCGAGTATGCGAATCGCCTCCGCGACGAGTCCGCGCGGCGCACCCGCGGCGCCGGTACCGAGGAGCGCGTCGACCGCGATGTCGGCGCGCGAGAGCGCGTCGTTCAGCGCGATGGCAAGCGTCTCGCTGGCGCGCTCGGGCGTCGCGTCCGCCGCGCCGGCCGCGTGCACCGGAACGCCCGCCTCTTCCGCCCGCGCGAGCACCTCGGCCGCGACGCCGCTCACATCCTCGCGCGCGCCAGCGAGAATCACGCGCGGCGCGGCGCCCGCCTCCAACAACCGGCGCGCCGCGACAAACCCGTCGCCCCCGTTGTTGCCCTTGCCGGCGACGACGACGACGCGCTTCGCCGCGACGGGCCCGAACTCTTCGATGATCGCGGCCGCGACCTCGCTCCCCGCGCGCTCCATGAGTTGGATGCCGGCGATCCCGATCTCGCGAATCGCGATGCGGTCGATCTCCCGCATCTGCGCCGCCGTGACGAGCATCATGTCGAAGCGTTAAGCCGGTCGACGATCGGTAGCAGTTCGATGATGTCGCCGACCTCGAAATCGGCGCCGGAGTGCGTGGTGTTCTTCGTGTCGCCGTAGCGCGCGAAGACGGTCTTGATGCCGACCTTCGTCGCGCCGACCATGTCGCGCTCGGGCCAGTCGCCCACCATCAGCACCTCGCTCGGGTTCATCCCCATGCGCGTGAGCAGTTCGCGAAACGGCTCGCCGCTCGGCTTGAGCGTGCCGGTGTCTTCGAACGCGATCACGTGATCGAACATGTGATGAAGGCCGAGCGTGCAGAGGCGCAGCCACGCCTGCTGGCGCGGCGCATCCGAAAGAACCGCGAGCCGCTGCCCGCGCTTCATCAGCTCGATGAGCGTGTACTTCACGTGCGGATACAGGATGAGCGACGCCTCGCGCGCGCGCCGGTACGCGACGATCGCCGCTGCGTGCATCTTGTAGTTGATCTCGCCGAGGGAGTCTTTGAGGAAGTGATCGAAGACCTGCTGGAACTCGATCCCTTCGCGCGCGTAGATCTCGTAGATTTTTTTCTTGGAGTCGTCGCGCGATGCGGTGAGACCGGCATCGATCATCGCTTCGATCGCCGCGTCGACCGACTCCTCCTTCATGCGCATGAAGTCGGTCAGCGTGTTGTCGAGATCGAAGATGACGCCGCGTATCATTGCGCCATTCTACGCGCGCGCCCCGAGCGCGGCAAGGCGAGCGGTGCTCTGTCCGCCCGCGCGCGTCCTTCGTTCGCTACTTCGTCGACTGCTGCAGCGGCCTTCCGAAACTGATCTCGCCGTTGTCGATTCGTAGATTGAAGCCGCAGGTCGGATTGCTGCAAACCCACGCCTTGAAAGTGATGGGAGCGCCGTCGCGACCGTAGTCGGACAACGGCAACAGCAACCCTTCACCGCATTTCTTGCACGCCGGAAACTCCTTTTCCATGACGACCTCCCCACGCGACGCGAAACGCGCTCCGCCCCAGGACCAGAATGGAAACGCCAACCCTCTATATGAAAGGGCGAACCGCTTTACGCTTGCGGATCCGCCCATGTTCGCGGCGCAGGGCACTCCTGCCCAGCAAAGCCGAGAGACGCTATCAGCGGTCCCGCGGCGCGTCAACGGGATTTCTCGGCGTAAACGACCCGCGGAACTACGTCTTTCGTTCCTGCTTTTTCGCGGCCGGGAAGAGGATGTTGTTGAGGATCAGCCGGTAGCCCGGCGAGTTCTTGTGCAGCGAGAGGTCGGTCGGCGGGTCTCCGACCGCGTGCTGGTAGTCCTCGGGGTCGTGCCCGCCGAGAAACGTGAACGTCCCCTGCCCGAACTTGCCGTGGATGTACTTCACCTCGTCGGTCCCTTCCTTCTCGCCGAGGATCAGCACGGAAGGCTTGATCACGCGGCGGCGGAAGGCGGTCGTCTGCCCGAGGAAACCCGGAACGACGGCGGTGTGGTCCTGCGTGAGCATCGACGGGATCGGGTCGTACTTCGCGGAGAAGTCGAAGAGCGTGAAGTCGTCGTCCTCCGGCGTCGACGCGCCGAGATAGTCGCTGACGTCGATGTCGGAGAACTCGTAGACCATCGGGTTCATCTCGAGCGTGAAATCTTGGAACGCGAGCGTGTTCGAGAAGTCGAGGCGCGTCTGCGCGTCGCGCGCCGCCGGATCGCCGTCCATCATCGACTCGCAGATGTCGGTGTTCTCCGCGGCGAGCGCGATCTCGTACGTGTCGGTCGCCGAGCACATCGCGAAGAGAAAGCCGCCCTTCGCGACGTACTGCTTCACCGCGCTGACGACCGCGTGTTTATGTCTGGAAACTTTCGCGAACCCGGCTTCACGCGCGAGATGCTCGTAGAGCGCGACTTCCTTCTGGTACCACTCCTCGCTGCGAAAACTCGAATAGAACTTGCCGTACTGGCCGGTGAAATCTTCGTGATGGAGATGGAGCCAGTCGTATTCGGAGAGATCGCCCGCGAGGACATCCTTGTCCCAGAGAGTGGTGTGCGGGATCTCCGCGTAGGCGAGCGCGAGCGTGACCGCGTCGTCCCACGGCTGCTTGTTCGGCGGCGTGTAGATCGCGACCCGCGGCGCCTTCTCGAGGCGCACGATCTCCATGTTCGCGCCTTCGATCGTCGCGCGGATCGCGTCTTGGTCCGCGTCGCTCGCGGTGTCGATCGTGACGCCGAAGAGCCGCGCCTTGCGAACGATGAACTCGGCGTCGGGAATCAGGAACGAGCCCGAGCGGTAGTTGAGCAGCCACTCGACGGTGACGCCTTGCGTGAGCGCGTAGTACGCGAGGCCGTACGCCTTGAGGTGATCGGCCTGCGTCAGATCCATCGGGACGAGGATCGCGGGCGCGGCGTGCGAGGGCGCGGGCGAGAGGGACGCGACGCTCGCCGCGATGATCGCGAGCGCGCCGAGGATGGCGGCGGGAGATTTCATCCGCGCGTCCTCTCGCGCGTGCGCGCGTCGATCTCTTCGATCGCGGCGCGCGCTTCGTCCGCGATCAGACTCGCGGGGTAGTCGACGAGAACGCGCTCGTAGTCGGCGCGCCCGCCCGCGACGTCGCCGAGATTGTCCGCGCGAATCGCGGCCTTCTCGAGGAGCGCGCGCGCCGCCAGCGGACTCTCCGCGAACTCGCTTCCGAAGATGTCGAGCGCGGCGACGGCGCCGGTGAAGTCGCCGCGCCACTTCGCAAGAAGCGCGGCGTCGAGGGCCGCGTCGTCGCGGAGGCCCGAGAGCGGGAAGTCGCGCACGATCGCCTCGAGACGCGCACCCGCGCCAGGATCGCCCGCGAGCGCGGCGCGCTGCGCATCCGCGTATTCCTTGAGCAAGCCGCCGCCCGTTTCATCGCCCTGATCGAGGAAAACGACGCGCGCGACCACGTCGTTGAGGAAAACGCCGCCCGGATACGTCGCCATCAACTTGCGGTAGTTCTCGGTCGCCTTCTCGAAATTGGCGGAGTAGAAGTAGAGCTCGGCGAGGCGGAAGAGCGCGGCCTCGCGCGTGGCGTCGTCCTTTGCGCGCTCGATCACGTCGAGGAATTCCTTTTCGGCGGTCGCGGCGTCGCCGACGAGAAGCGCCGCCTGCGCGGCGCCGACGCGCGCCTGCCAGACGGTGCGCTCGGCGCAGCGGCCGGTCGCGATGTGTTCCTCGAACGCGGCGCGCGCCGCGGCGGGTTCGCGCACGCCATCGAGCAGCACGCTGCCGAGCGAGAAGAGTGCGGCCGAGCGCTCGCACGTGCCGGCGGCACGGCCCGCGACCATCGCGGCGAGAATGTCGCGCGCTTCGCGGTAGTCGCCGCGCGCGACGAGCCGGTCGGAGAGCGTCTTGCGCGCGCGCCACGCCGCGGGCGAATCGGGGCATCCGGCGACGACGCTGCGCAACGCGACGAGCGCCTCGGCCTCGCACGCGCCGTCGGCGACGCGTTCGCCGAACGTCAACTCGCGCGCGCCGCAATCGCCCGACGCGCGCCCGGCCTCGGCGGCGGCCTCGCGCGCGGCGGCGCAATCGCCCGCCGCGAGCCAGAGCGACGAAACGAAGTCGCACAACTCGGCGCGCAGCTCAGGCCCGGCAGTCGGCAGCGCGAATGCCTTCGCGGCGACGCGCGCGGCTTCGTCCGCGCCGACGCTCATCTCGGCGCTCTTCGCGATCGCCTCCGCGGCGATCTCGCGCCCGAGCGCGACGGCGCGCGCATGTTCCATGAGCGCCTCCTCGGGCGACGAGGTGAGATCGTAGAGCGACGCCAGTTCGGCGCTGAAGAGAAGCGAATCGCCGAGCGCGGTGCGCCCCTCATGAAGAATCGCGATCGCCTCGGTGAGCATCTTCTCCGACGCCGCGAGCCCCGCGGTAATGCGATACGCCTCTTCGCGATCGGGAATCGCGGTGAGTAGACCGCGCCACGCCGCGAGCGCCTCCTGCGGTTTTCCCTCGGCCTTCCGCAGCGTGCCGAGCAAACGAATCCAATCGGGGTTTGTCGGATCGGCGGCGATCTGTTGCTCGATCACGCGGCGCGCATCATCGCGCGCGCCCGCGCCGATCGCCGACTGCGCGAGCCCCAAGAGCACCATCGCGTCGTTCGGATAATCCGCAACGAGCGACTTGAAGAGCGCCAACGCCTCCCGCGAGCGCCCGTCCTTCAAGTAGCGCTGCGCGCGCGCAAGCCGCGGATCCGTCGCCGTGATCCCCGAGCCCTCGTTCGTCTGCGCGCGCACGAAAGCCGGACTTGCGATCAGCGGGAGCAACGCGAGAGATGCGAGGGATGCGAGAGATGAGAGAGACGCAACACGGAGAACCTTGGCCCGAGACGTGAAGTGCGGCCCCGCGCGGCGCGCCGCCGTTTCGCGCATTACTTCGCGCCGTCTTTCTGCAGCGCGTCGAAGTACGCGCGAATCAGCGCCTCGTACTCGCCGGGATAACGCACGGAGAGCGTGCGCAAAATATCTTCGCGCACCTTCGTGTCGGCTTTCTCGAGCATGTCCGAGATCGCCGACGGCGACGCGCCGCCCGCCCCCGAGCGCGCCGTCTCCGATGTGCGCTCCTTCTTGAAGCCTTGCCGCTTCAGTGCGCGATCCGCGTCGAGCAGCCGCTGCATGATCTTCTCGCCGCGCTTCGCCGCATCGCCCGGCCGGCGCTCCTCGAGTTCGCGCTCCATCTCGTTCATCTCCTCGGCAATCTTGTCGAGCCGCCCGAGTACGCCCTGCGACTCGCCCATCTGGCCCGCGAACTCCTCGAGGCCCTGCCGCACGGCTTCCTGCTCGGCCGCAAGCTGCGAGAGCCGCTGCTCGTCCGACTGCGAGAGCCGCTGCCCCTGCCCCATCTGCTCGCCGAGTTGCTGCGCGCCCTGATTGATCTGCCCCTGCGACTGCGACATTCCAGAAAGCCCCGGGTTCTCGCACGAGCCGGAGGGATTTGCCGACGGGTTGTTGCACGACGACTCGAGACTGTTCTGCGCTTCGAGCAACTTCACGAGGCCCGCGTTCACGCCGACCATCGCGCGATTACCGAGCATGCCGCCGACGCGCACGTTCCCCGACGACAGCGCTTCCTCCGATTCGCGCGCGCTCTCGCCCGCGCGCCGCAGCAACTCCGGCACCGAGGGGCCGATGTGCATCGTCTTCTTCGTCGCCTCCTCGATCTCGCCGGCGACGGTGTCGATGCCGCGCTTCAAATCCGATTGCCGCCGCGCCAAATCGCGCGGCGCGGACTTCATCCGCTCGGCGGTCTTCTCGACGCGCCCAACAAGCGACTCCTCCGCCTTCGAGAGGTAGATCAGATCGCGGATTCCCTTCTCGATCGCGGCGCGCGCCTCTTCTTGATCGCGCGACTTCATCTGCGCGAGCGCTTCCTTCATTCCCTCGGCCGCCTTCTTCAGGCTCGACTTCGCCTTCGACTGCGACTTCATCGCCGGGCTCTTCTTGCCGCTCGACATCGACTTCGACGCCTCGTTCATCTCCTGCGGCGCCTGCTCTTCCTTGAGGCCATCCGACGACTTCTTGATGCCTTCGGACGCGCCCGGCTCTTGCGCCTCCATATCGTTCGCGAGTTCGTCCATCTTCTTGATCGCGTCCTCGGTCTCTTTCTTGAGCGCGTCTTGCTCCGCGGACATCTCCTTCATCTTGTCGGGCGTCGCCTCGTTCGTCTTCTGTTCCAGCTCTTCCTGCTTTTGCGCCAGCTGCTCCAGCGATTTCGCCGCCTCTTCGAGCTTCCGCTCATTCTGCGCCGACTTGAGCATCTCGATCGTGCGGTCGAGCTTCTTGAGGAACTCCTCCTGCGTCATGCTGAGGTTCTTCGCGGCGTCGGCGATTTCCTTCGGATCGAGTTTCTGCATTGCCTCGCGCAGTTTCTGCATCGCGGCCTTCATCTCGTCAGTCGCGACTTCTTCGACGAGCTTGCGGATCTCCGCGAGCTTCTCGAGCACCTCGGGATTGACGAGGTTGTTGCGCTCGAGCTTCTCCATCGTCTGATCGAGTTCCTCGGCGACGCGCCCCAGTTCCTCCGCGACCTCTTCCTGCTCTTTCAGAATGTTTTCCAGCTCTTCCTTCTTCTGCCACGACGTCGTCGATTCCTTCTCGCGCTTCAGATCGCGCACCATCGATTCGACGCGCTCCTTCAGATCCATGCTCGACTCGAACGCCTCGGTGAGCGTCTCCGTCTGGCCAGTCTCCTCTTCGTCCACCTCGTCGTAGATTTCCGCGAGCGTCGGGAAGCGGATCGACAGCGTGCGGCTCTGCCCGCGCTTCGCGCCGAGCAC
The DNA here is from genome assembly GCA_046160485.1 of bacterium. GTDB lineage: Bacteria > Orphanbacterota > Orphanbacteria > JBJXGV01 > JBJXGV01 > JBJXGV01. Next base: position 33,303 of record JBJXGV010000023.1, read on the forward strand.
GCCGTCGTTGTCCCACGCCTCGACGAAGTACGTGATCGCCTCGCCCGGCAAGAGTTCGATCTCCGAGAGATCCCAAACGAATTCCTTGTCGAGTTCGATGCCGCCGCGGCCCTGGAACATCGGAACGCGCGTCTCGCCCTCGTCTCCCTTCGTGAAGACGAGAGACATCTTGCTGATGCCGAAGTCGTCGATCGCGCCCGCTGCGACGTCGAGCATCATCTCGCGCGACATCGTCGTGTCGCTGGCCGGATTGATGAGCGTGACGATGGGCGCCTCGTCGGCGACCGGCTCGATATCGAAGATCGGCGACACCTCGGCCGGGTTGCCCTGCGTGTCCCACAGCGAAACTTGGTAGCGGTCGGGATTGCCGATCGTGAGCATGGCCGTCGCGACGTTCGCGCTTCCCGTGGCGCCGATCTCGAGAACGATCTGCTGGCCGCTGTTCATACGAATCAGGCCGCGCGACATCGGGCCGCCGCTCTTGAGCGTGAGCGCGACCTGCGTGCCGCGCAGCGCCTTGAGGTGCCCGTCGCCCTCTTCGACGACGCGCTCGGGCATTCCGGTGTACGCGGGAAACGCGTAGCGCTTCTCGAACGACAGGAGCATCGGCGCGCGCGCGACGCTCACGCGGTAGAGCGGGCTCTGCCACGCGCCATTGAGATCCTGCACTTGGTAGGCGAGATCGCGCACGACGCCCTTCAGAACGCTTTCGTATTGGCCGCGCGCGCCGACGACGGCCTTCATCGCGAGGCGCTGCTCGGAGCTGCCGGCGTCGCGCACGAGAAGCGCGGGCTCGCGATTCGGCGGCGGGTCGATGCTCGCGCGAACGACGAGGTCCTGGCCGTGCGTCACGCTGACGTCGCCCGGCGAAACCTCGATCGTCGGCGCGGGCGTGACGCCGCCCACGGCGATGCGCGCGAGCGCGCGCGACGTTGCTTCGGGCGCCGCAAGCCACCCCGCCGACGCGAGCACGAAGAGAGCCGCGAACGCGGCCGCCGCCGTGAAGAGACTCCGCTTCCGCACGACGCCCGTCGCGCGTCCGTCGGCGCGCTCGGCGGTTTCGGTGATGTGCGCGTCGATAAGCCCGCGCGAGTAGCCGTGCCGCTCGTCGTCGCGCTTTTCCCAGAGCGACAGCGCGCTCCGCACCGCGCCCTCTTCGATGCCGGGCCGGGCGTTCTCGAAGCGGTGCGCGATACCGACCGCGCTCGGAATCGCACGCACCGCGCGCAAAGCGCGGACCGCGATCGCCGCGACCGCCGCACCCACCACGACGACGAGCAACGCCACGTGCACAGCCGGCGGCGGCGAGACGAAGATCTGCATGAGAACCAGAAGAGCGAGCGCGGCGATCGCGATAGCCGCCGCCTCGAGAAGGATCGACCCGATGATGACGGTCGTCTGACTGAATCGGAGCCGCGAGACACGGCCCCTCAGTTTTTCAAATGCGACTCTCGGATCCATGTCCCTCTCTCCGGTTTCTTCAGGGGAGTTTCGCGCGAATGCCGCCCGCCGCCACCCGATTCCTCGCCGCACGGCGCTGGCATTATACCACCCAGGTTCCGATCGGTTCGCTTCGCTCTTGGCGGCCCGCCGTTGCCGGCGCGATTGCGATCGTCGCGCGCTCGCGACCTGAACGCAGCCGCGTCGAAACTAGTGCGACAGCGCGTAGACGACGACGTTCATCGCCATCTTCATCGCCGCCTCCCGCTTGTCGGCGGGATCGTCGTGCACGCCGGCGTCTTCGGTGCCGTCGCCGATGTCCGTGTTGTAGCTGTAGAAAACGACCAGCCGCCCTTCATCGTAGATTCCGAGCCCGCGCGCGGGGCCGCCGTGATGCTCGTGAATCTTGGGGATGCCGCCGGGGAGATCGTAGAACGAGCGATAGATCTCGTGGTCGAAGGGGAGCTCGACCCACTCGGCGTCAGGAAAGACTTTGCGCATTTCGGGGCGGAAGGATTCGTCCATTCCGTAGTTATCGTCGGCCCAGAGGAAGCCACCGCTCTTGAGGAAGCGGCGCAGGCGATCGGCCTCTTCGCTCGAGAACGTCACGGTGCCGTGGCCATTGATATAAAGGAAAGGCGTCTCGAAGAGGGTCGCGTCGAGGAGCGAGACGCGGCGTTCCTCGGTTTCGGTCGCGATCCCGACGCGTTCGGTGAGCGCTTTATGAATGTTGGGGAGTGAGGACGGATTCGAATACCAGTCGCCGCCGCCGGTGTACTTCACGCGGCCGATCGCGAAGCGCTCGGGCTGCGCGGCGGGCGCGGCGGTGGCGGTGCGCGGCGCGAGACCAGCGAGACTCGCGAGCGCGGCGCACGCGAGCACTGCGCAGACGCGCGCGCGCGGGAGGGCCAAGCCAAACAGCCAGGATCGTCCCGTCGAATAGGGCGTCATACGAAGATTATCGGCCTCGAATCAGGGGAGATGAAAGGGAAGAGTTCGCGTCCCGAACGTCCCGGCCACTCTAAGTGGCGGGTGTGGGGGCGTCAAGGCGCCGCTATACGCGAGGACGCGAGTGCGCAGCGAGAGCAACGACGCGCAGCGAGCCGTTTTCAGCAGAACCAGATCCTCGACGAAGCCGTAGCGGTACGAGCTATCACCGCGAGGCTGCCATCCGGAGAGTCTAATCGATAGGATCGCGGACCAGTACCGTAGCGTGGGCGACCGGGCGGCATGGTGCGAGCATGTGATCCACACGGACGCGCCCGATCGCGGAGCCGTTAGTCGGTCATGTTGGTTGACCGTCTTGGCGACGATCTGCTACGAATCGGTCCTCGATTGGAGCGGTTCATTGCCAACGTTGACGAGTCACAAAGACTTCCGGGCTGTTCGGAAACTCGCATTTTGCTATCTCTGCGGGAGAGCGTGCACGCCACGCGGGAAACACTCCGCGGACCACGTCCCACCGCGCGCGGCGTTCGCTCGACGCGACCGCGAGAACCTGCTCGTGCTTCGAACCCACGCTCCGTGCAACACACGCTGGTCGTACGCGGATGAGCGCATGGGACAGCTCGTCGGCCTCGCACGCGGCGAGGCCCCTCGGCCGGAGCGATCGCGCCTACGACTTCGCCCGGTCGCGACGACAGATCTGGCGAATCCGCTCGTTCTTGAACTCCGCCTCAATCTGAAATTCATTCTGTTTCGTTGGGTCCAAGGATTCCACGCCGCGCTTTACCGCGAGTTCCTGCCGTGGGACACACTTAGGGCCATTCATCCTCCTGCGCAGCCGGGAATCGAGACACCCACTGGCGTCGTCTTCGATCCCCTCTTGCCACAGATTCCGAAGTTCGTCGAGATCATCAAACAGGGCCGGATCGCGGGGAGGCTGGATGCGGTTCGATGCGGACGAGGAACGATGAACTACGAGTGCGTTTGGCGAACCGCGGATAATGGCGAATGGGCGTGTGTCTTTGCCCTCGACTTCTACGAGTGGAAAACCCTCGGCTCGACGCAGCTTCCCCAAAACTCGTGCGTCGGGTTCTATCAGCCCGGAAGCGGCCTTCCATCGTCAGCCTCCGTCGTGCCAGCGATCGAAGTACCGTTCACGAACTTCTCTCCACTCGACGCGTTTGCGCCGTAACCGTACGCGTCACGATCCTCCCCTTGCTTTTGGGGCCGGCCGGCAATACGCGCATGCGATCCGCTATTCCACGAGCGAGATTCTGCCTCCGCCCGTCGCGCCGCCGCTCTCGCGTCTCACGCCCCAGATGGCCCGAAGCAGATGCTCTCGAATGCGGCCACCGAGCCGCGCGAACGGGAGCAGTTCGAACATGTCTCGCAACCACTCCTCGTCGGTTCGCAGAAGCCCGTCCGAGGCCACCCACCTCGCGAGATCACGCAGGTCCTTGCGGCTGTACTCGGTGATCGCCTCCCGTTGAGGCAAGATCGGTCGCGGTGCACGCGGTGATAACGACGAGACAACCGGTCGGGACGCGGATGGGCTGGACGCTGCTCGTGGCCGCGGATCGGGACTGGCGTCCGCCTCCATGATATCCGCGCGCAGGACAGCTTCCTGGAATGCGACGACCGCTCGCTCGATTTCCTCTTCTCTGCGGAGGAACCAGTCTGTGGACCAGATTCGGTGAAAGCGCCAACCGAGCCTCATGAGATGTTGCTGCCGTAGACGGTCGCGGTCGCGCGCAGTCGGCGTCGAGTGATACGCGGCGCCATCGCACTCGATCGCGAGCACCGGGCGCCCATGCCGCTTCGGGTGCATCGCGACCATGTCGATCCGATAGCGCGATGCGCCATATTGCGGTAGGAGCACGAGCCCCTTTTGCGTCAGCGCATCGCTCACGTCTGCCTCGAAGGGATTGAGCGGTACTTCGCCGGCGGCGAACGCATGCGGCAAGCGAGATCCGCCGGACGCGGCGTATTCAAGGTATGCCTTCAATAGCTGGACACCGCGGCTACCTGAGCGAGACAAGTCCACTTCGTGGTGTGCGAACGACGACACAAGCGTTAGGCGGCGCCGCGCACGCGTGGCTGCGACGTTGAGACGGCGGTGGCCAACGTCCTGCGTCAGCGGTCCGAATCGGTGAGGCAAGTCGCCATCGGGACCCTTGCCGTATCCAACCGAGATGATGATCGCATCACGCTCATCACCCTGGACGGTCTCCAGATTCTTGACGAAGAATCGCTCCTCGTTCTCAAGAGAGAAGAACCCAGCGATGTCGGCTCGAGACTCAACCGCGACATCGAGTGCGGCTTGAATCCGATTCGCGTGGCGGATCCCCATCGCGATGACCCCCAACGATTCGCGCGGCCGATCGTTGAAGTGCTCCAATACGAGACGAACGACTTCCTCGACCTCAGCCGACGCGCTCTCGTCCTGCGCCGACAAACCGGGCCGGTGTGGCACCAGTACGTGGCGAATCACGTCTGTCCCGTGCGCGCCGGGGAACGTCACCAGTCGATCATCGTAGATTCGATGATTCGAGAACGCGATGAGGCGCTCGTCCTGGCTTCGATAGTGCCATTCAAGCATCCAGTTCGGCGTGAATGTGGAGAGGCTGTCTAGCAGACTCTCGAAGCCCTCGACGGCCGCGGCGACTTGCTCGTCGTCGTCCTCTTCTCCCTCCACGTCGGAGACGAAGAACGTTGTCGGCGGTAGCTGATGCCGGTCACCCGCGACAACCGTCTGCCCGCCTCGTAGAAGCGCGGGCACCGCCTCTTCGACAAGGACCTGACTGGCCTCGTCGAAGAGCACGATGTCGAAGTGTTGACGTCCCCCGTCGAGGAGCTGACTGACCGAGAGCGGGCTGGCCACCCAGCAGGGCGCGATTCGCGTGAGGACATCGGGCGCCTGCGCCAGCAGCTTGCGTAGCCCCAGATGCTGTGAGCGCTTGTTCGCTTCACGCCGAACGATGTCGGCTTGATCTGGGTGGGCGTTCATCGCCGCGACAGCCCTCTCGCCGTGCAGACGACGCACTCGTAGCGATGCGAGGCGGAGGCGCTCTTCGTCCAATCGAATGAAGTCCTGCACGATGTCAGCGTGCGTCCTTCCGCTGAATACCGCGAGGTCGGGATCTGCCGCGAGAGCGTTGTCGAAGACCGAGTGAAGCCACGCATGCTCGAAACGCGAGACCCACGCGCCGGGCTCGACGGCATGCTCGCGAATGTCGTCCACGACGCGTGTCAGGCCCGCCTTATCGAGTGATTCGCGAAGTTGCAGAACACGTGGGAGCTTGTAAGGAGTCTGGGCGTCTCGCGCGAGCGCACGAAGATGATCCGCCAACTCGGCCAGCGGAATTGCGCGGAGGTCTTTTCTCGCGACGACGGGAATGAGATTCGTGACGGCCGAATCGAGGTTGACCGCCGCCGCACGAAGCTGATTGCGGCCGTCAGGACAGATGGGTGCCCCCGTGCCGCCGCTTTCTTCGTGCCACCGGCGAAGTATCGACTGGGTCTGTGCCGCCTCATGGAAGAGCGTCACCGCGGGTACGGGTGATTTTCGAAGCGTACGGAGGCGCGACCGAGCCGTCCGATAGCGCTTGTCGGAAACATACGCCCACCAGCGTGCGCCTCGTCCGCGCGCCGCAGGTGCAAGCGTGTCGGCGAGTGCGCCTGGATCTGCGTCGAAAACTTCTGGCGAGTAGTTCGCGAGTAACTCGGCAATCTCATCCAGCAACTGCGCGAGCGCTATTGTGGCTTCCATCGAAGCCGGCGTCGGTATCTTCAGCGCCGTGACGACCGCGCGGAGCTCGTGTTCGAATTTCGGCCACAGATCCTGCGCCGCGCGTCGCGCCTCGTCGAGTACTGCTTGGGCTCGCTCCCCACTACGTACGTCGGCATTCGTCCACGGCGATGCGTCAGTTCCGAGGACAAGTGTGTTGAGCGCGGCAGCGGAGAGTAGCTCGTCGCGCAACTCCTGCACGCGCGTGGACGTCATCCCATTCAATTGCTCGCCGCGGAAGCGGACGCCGGTCTTCGCGTGCTCGGGCAGGCGGAGCAGCCGGCCCTGCACCGCGTAGAGCGACAGTCCTGCCGGCTCCAATCGCCTATTCATCCGCTCGGCATGCGCGTTCAGTGCTGCTCGGCGTGTTTCAAACTCGCGGTGGCTAGTGCTCGGGTCAACGGGCGCTGACGCGCGGATCATTTCGAGCGCGTGAGCGAGCCGCGCCATGACTGCTCTCCTCGACACCGACGCGCCGTGGAGATCCAGAACCAGGTGCCCAAGATCAATGCCCGGATGCGCGAGTCGCTTGATGACGGCTTCGAGGGCAGCGCGCTTCTCGGCGACGAAGAGAACCCGCTTTCCTCGCGCCACGAGTTCAGCGATCGCATTAGCAATCGTCTGGCTCTTGCCGGTGCCGGGGGGACCTTGAATGACGCCCGTCGTGCCGTCGCAGGCTAGAGCTATCGCCCGCTGCTGACTTGAGTCCGCGTCGAGAACCAGGAACTCTCTGTCCGCTGCGATCTGGTCGAACTCGCGGGGATCGAGATCTTTCTCGCCGGCCGCTAGTGTCTGACGAGACGCGGAGTGTCCCGCTAGCGCGCTCACGATCGGATGGCTCGCCATTGCATCGAGATGACGCCGGAGGTCTTCGACCATCGCCATCTTCGCGAACTGGAAGTTTCCGAGCACGATGCGCGGCTCGACTCCGAAACCTCGAAGAGCCACACATTTTTCCTTCAGGAACTGATAGCTCAACTCGGCGTCGATACGCCAGTGACCGTCTTCGTCTTCCGTCGCCCCGGCGGCACCGACGAGTTCGTCAGCATCGATCGTGATGCCGTGGATGTGTTCGAGAACGTGGAGAAGGACCAAGTTCGCTTGCGGCTCGCCGCTCACCTCAAGCTTCAATGCCTCGCCCGCAGGACTACGACTCTTCACCTGCGCTGGGAGTAGGAGTATCGGCGCGTCATAGGGACGACCGCCGTCGGGCGCTGGCCACGTGGCCATGCCGACCGCCAGGTGAAGAGTCTCAAGCCCCTTCTCTTCCAGGTTCGAGAGCGCCTTGCGCTGAATCGCCACGAGCGACCGCAACGTCGTCTCGCGCGCTTCCGCTTGAAGGACGCGCTCGCGCTCTGCCGCATCCGGCGCGGCGCGCTGTTCGGGGGTGAGTCGAACCGGAGGTGTGAGGTCCTCCACGTCCGCCGCCCGTCCCGACAGGAGTCGCTGCACAGCAACTGGGATTCCGGTGAGTTCGAGTGTGCCGGACTTGAGGGGGCGGAAGAAGAGGAGCGGGTTGCGTCGCGAGTGATCGATCAGCTTGCGGATCCAGATGTCGCGAGCGCCTTCGACAAGACGCAGGCGCTCGGGATCGGCGACTGCGTCTCGATGCGATTCAGCGGCGGGGGCTTCCTCTGGAGGTCCGGACGATTCCATGGGCGAGTGGCGACTATACCACCCGCGTCGGACGTGCTCATCGTTCTCGGTCGAGCGAGATATCGCGGTTTCCCGGCGCGGCAACTTGCGACAAGACCACAGCTGGCCTATGGACGCCGTCGAACATCCGGTCAACGATGTACGGAGATCGCTTGATGAATCAGGATGATCCGATCGAGTTCCCCGGATATCATCGGGATCGGAAGACGGTTGCGGCGATACAGACCGCGATCGGCGTGCCGATCCGCGACTGACGCTCTCTCGCAACGCCGGAGATGGAGGATCGTGGTGGCTGATGGTGTACCGGGTTTTCTGTATGTGCTGGCAAACACCGCGATGCCCGAGCTCGTGAAGATCGGGCGAACGGAGCGCCATCCAACGCTTCGTGCTCAAGAACTCTCCGAGCACACAGGTGTACCGACTCCGTTTGTTGTGACCTTCTTCGTTGAAGTCACAGACCAAGTCTTGGCAGAGGCCGCCGTGGCCGAAGCGCTGCAAGATTTACGTCTCACGTCAGATCGAGAGTTCTTCCGGCTCTCGGCAGAAACTGCTCGAGACGTGATCCTCGACAATGTTCGTGCGTTCCTCCCGGATCGGACCTACGGTCCCAATACTCCTATTGGCAGCGTCCGGTGCCCAGGCTGCGACACCGTACTCCAATTCTCCAAGCTGACTCGGCGCGAAGGCGGCTTCTGCAAGTGCGGCGCGGACGTGCCGTACCACGAGGGGCAGGATTGGAATGGTTACTCGGCGTACTCGTATGGCGTCGTGCTCCCTCGATGCCCTAAGTGCCGTTCGCGAATGTACTGCGACGATAGCGAGTCACTTCACTGCGGCGAGCCAGCGTGCCAAGAGAAAGTCCGCGACTGGATCTGAATCTCGAGCGACTGCGAGACGCCCCGGCCTCGCGCAGCCCGTCGCGCAGTGAACCGAGCATGATAGGCTAGCCGGGTCCACATCCGACTCGTCGTTCACTCAGGAGGCCCCATGCTCGCTCGCCGTTTCTTCTACGTCTCGCTCGGGATTCTCGCGCTGTCGATTGCGTACCACCTCGGTGTAAATCGCGCCGAGGCTGAATGGAACCAGAATGCCTCCGGGCAGATCGTCGGGTTCGTCGGTGATGGTGGTGGCGGCGGGCTTGCGATTACTTCGTCCGGCGAGGCGTGGAGGGTTGAGCCGACCGTCGGATGGACCCGTACGCCGGGCGGTGATCTTCCGCAGGAGATTCTCGCGAGCGAGGTGGCGTTCTTCGATGGCAGTGCCTCGGGCGGCTACGTGATCGTCACGTCGTCAGACGAGGTGTGGGTGAACTACGGCAGCCCATGGCGATCGGTCGGAGCGCTGCCCGGCGGCACGAATGCCACGGAAGCGACAAGCTGGGGCAAGCTGAAGGGCTCGTTCCGGTAGCCGTGGACCGAGCTGATGAATGTTCCGTACGAGTTCATCGTAGCGGTTCCTGGGTTGACTTCTACGCCGCCGATCGAGGCAGAGGAGACTCTATTCGTTGGCCGCAACGACCCTCGATACAAAGCCATCATCGCGCGCGAGAAGCCGGTTGAAACATTTCTAAGGCGGTTCAACTCTCCGCTCGGCAAGCGGCTGAGCCCCGTCATCATCGCGCGCCGCGTCGCCAGTCGGCGACTCAGTACGAGTGCACTTACCGGATTTCGAAACGCCATCGCCGTCCAGTCTGTTCTGAAGCAGCGGATCGCCGCGTGGCACGGCACGCCTGGGTCGGACGTGACGTTCGTTGATCCGTTTGACATCTACCCGGCGGGGCCCGGCCGGGGGCACTACCTGCAGTACTCGACGCCGATGGCGAGAGGGCTCGACAAGATCCACGCCCTTCGTGGCCAACCGGGTCTCGGAGTGTTCCACCCGGACTGGAACGTCGTGGATCAAGATGATGAGCTTCTCGCGGCCCTGATGTGCGTATGGAAATGGAGAGCACGACACATTGCCGACGTCAGTTTCCGCGAGCGAGTGATGCGCTCACTTGAGATGGCCTATCTGGGATTGCGCGCGCCGATGATTCAGATGACGAGTCGAAACGACCTGGGCATAGCACTGACCGCGTGGGTTGCCGCCTTTGAGACGCTCGCGCACCCTGGCGACGAGAAGGTCGGGTTCAAACACGTCAGCACGCTCATCAAAGAAGTGAAATGGCACTCATCGAATCTCAGGCGCCCGCGCTTCGTCTCGGGGAGCGGACATCCGGGCAAGACCACGAAGCCCGTGCAGGTTTATGGGCGTCTCTGGGTCGAGCGCAGTCACGCACTCCACGGCGCGCCAATTCCGCGTAAGGAGTCAAGGCATCGCCGAACGGTATTCCGAGAGCTGCTTCTGTTTCAGGCGCCCTGCCTCTACCGTTCTGTGTTGCTGCATGTGCTGTCCCGCTGCGGCCACGGAACTTTTCCCGCCAAGGACTTGTCGAGAACGATTCGGATAGCACCTCGACTGCAGGAGGCCTATGAAGCACCTCTCGTAGGTTCGAGGGCACGAAGCAAGCTCGCATTCCTGTTGTAGGTTCCGTGCCTCGCGCCGTCCGCCGCGGGGTCGGCAGCTATTGACGTCGAGCGAGTTCGTCCAGGTACGTCACGTGCGTATCGACGACCTCACGCACGCACAACTCGATGAGCGTGAGTACGCCGCCGAAGCGATAGTCCGTGGTCAGTTCGCTCAGCGTGAGCCATCCGCGTTCGTCTGTGACGGCGTGTGCGACTGAGTTGCGAAACCTCTCGCGAAGCAGACCGTCGAACATTGCCTTGATCGGTTCGCCGATGTACTCCGGCCAGTCCTTCTCGAGTTCCGGGTGGCGCGGCACGAGTTCCTTACGCGTCTCAAGACGAACACCGGCTGACTTGGTCGCGTTGAAGAGGTTTGGTCGGAGGTCGGTGTAGATCCCCTCCAGGATCTTGTAGTAGCAGAGAAAGCGGTAGTAGCTGCTCGTCGCGTTCTTCGCCTCGCGATAGAGCGCGTACACCGGCAACATTTGCCGGTGGAGTTCGCCAGATTCCTCCTCCATCACGCCGTCGCGGTAGGGCGTGACGAGACTCATCCAGCGCGCTCCGCTCTTCTGATCGACGCAGAGCGTCTTCGTGATGGTCACCGGGACGTTGAGGGCGTACGACACATGGTCCAAGAACGGCGCTATCGCGCCCGTGAAGATGACACACGACTCATGGAAAGATTTCGCGGAAATGGTCCCCGTGACCGTCGAGAGGCGTCCTTCGCGATTTGGGACGAGCCGCACGCTGCCCAGCGAAGTGTGGAGCGATGACTCAGTCGCGCCCGGGGGATAGCGAAGGAACGAATCACCGGCCTCCGCATCGACCTTGAAATTAAGCGCTTCGAAAGCAAGTACGGGCTGCCGCGACAAGATACACGTCACTTCGAACGGACGAACCTCTTGGTTAGCAACTTCGAAAGCGCCTGGCGCGTCCGTTGCCGGTTTCATCAAGTGCTCAGTCGATGCGAGCAGACCGCCAGGTGCCCCTGGGTACCCGAGTGCGCCTATCGGAATTGAGATCGAGTCGTTCGTTTCGTCCTTGCTCATTGTCCTCGCTGACCGTCGCGATAGTTCACGGCGTGGGGAATGTAGCAGAGTGAGAAACGTTCGGCGATCATCCCCTGCGTCGCGCCGCACGCCGCCCCCGCGCCCCTGTTGAGCGGACGGAGAGAGCGCATCCAAGTGAAGGGACGTCGCATCATCTCGAGAAACCTGAACAACGAATCGGCGGCATCGCTCTCTCGAAAGATTGGAAATGCGATCGACGAGGTGAAGCGCGCGGCGATCACGCGAGCGTTGATGAAAGACGGTCGCACGCGCGGCGAGATTGCCCGCCGCCGCTACTCGAGTTCGAACGCCACGTAGAGAAGGCGTCCGCGGCGCTCGATTTGCGCGACGGTCGCATCACCGCTCTTGAGCGCCGCGGCGGCGGTGCGGAGTGCGGCGAGCGTCGTGACCGGCTCGCCGTTGAGCGCGTGGATCACGTCGCCGGGCTGGAAGCCTTCCTCCCACGCGTGCGCGCTCGCGGTGCGCGCCGCGACGATGACGCCGCCGCTCTTGCGCAAGCGCGGCAGGAGCGCGGCGGTACAGATTCACATCGAACTGCCGGCCGTTCTCCATCGGCTTGCCGTCGAGCGACACGACCACGTCGCTCGTTCGGCGATGTGTGGCTCCGTGCGTCGTCCGGCCGACCCCGCGCAGGCATCGCTCCTGACCTCGTCCCGGGGTAAGACTCGCGATGCCTTTTAGACGAGGAGCGCGCGAGGATCTCGGGTGAAGAACTCGGCGAGCGGGATTCCGCTCGAGCCCACGACGAGGGCGCGCGCGCGCGGATGCTCGCGCCGGAACGCGCCGATGTCCGCGAGCGAACCCGGGCGCCCGCTCTTCACCTCGATCGCCCACGTCGCCTCCGCAGTCCGGACGACGTAGTCGACCTCGGAGTTCCGATGCCGCCAATAGGTCACCTCGTAGGGAAGCGCTTGGAGGTGATTGAGCAGATGCGCGCCGACGGCGTTCTCGACGAGATGGCCCCATTGCGCGGAATCCGCGCGCGTCTCTCGAAACGATCGCAGTCCCAGCGCGCTGACAAGCGCGTTGTTCCAGAGCACGAGCTTGGGCGTCGAACCCCGGCTTCGCGCGTGGCCCGCGGAGTACCGCTCCAAGCCGCTCACCAGGAACGCCGTCTCCAGCAAGCGGAGATAGTTCGCGAGCGTCGTCGTGTTCCCCGCATCTTGGAGCTGCCCGAGCATCTTGTTGTAAGAGAGAATCTGCGCGGGGAAACGTGCGGCGAGCGCGAACAGGTGTCGCAGGAGCGTGGGCTTGGTCACCGGTTGAAGCGCGAGCACGTCGCGCGCGACGACCGTTTCGATCAGCGAGTCGGCCACGTACGCGCGCCACGCGACCTCGTCCTCGACGAGCGGCGCGGATCCCGGGTAGCCGCCGAAGAAGATCCACGTGTCCAGATTCCAACCGAAGACGCGGCTGCATTCCTCATACGACCAGTGCGAACACCGATGGAGAAAGAACCGTCCCGCCAAGCTTTCCGTGAGACCGCGATGAATGAGGAGCGCGGAAGATCCGCGCAGAAGGACTTGAAGCGGGCGCTCCGCCGCACGGGCGACCGACGTCCGCGTCAACCGTTTACTCAATGACTGAGTAAATTTACTCGTTCACTTCGCAAGAAGTGTTTCCTGTTTTGCTGCAATGACTTGCTTGATCGTGGCAAGTCGCCCGAGTGAGTGGCCGCACCGTTTTCGCCCCCAAATGCGCGAGAGAAACCGAGCCGCACGGTCGACGCGAACGGACGCACCACGGCCCAGACGGTCGGCGAGGGCGACCTGCGCACATTCGCCTACGCCTCGGGCCCTCGGTCGCAGGCGCTACTCGAGTTCGAACGCCACGTAGAGCAGCCGGCCGCGGCGCTCGATCTGCGCGACGGTGGCGTCGCCGCTTTTGAGCGCCGCGGCAGCTGTGCGGAGCGCGCTGAGCGTCGTGACCGGGGAGCCGTTGAGCGCGTGGATCACGTCGCCGGGCTGGAAGCCTTCCTCCCACGCGTGCGCGCTCGCGGTGCGCGCCGCGACGATGACGCCGCCGCTCTTGCGCAGGCGCGGCAGGAGCGCGGCCATCTCTTCGTCGATCTCGATGCCGAGCACGCCGAGCTGCGGGATGAGATTGCGCTCGGGGCTCACGAGGTCCGCGAATCGCGACGGATCGTCCGCGCGCTCGACGACCGCGACCGACACCGTGCGCGGCGAACCGGCGCGAAGCACCTCGATCTTCACCGTCTCGCCGACCGCGCGTCGATAGAGATTCACATCGAACTGCCGGCCGTTCTCCATCGGCTTGCCGTCGAGCGAGATGATCACGTCGCCGGCGCGCAGGCCCGCGATCTCCGCCGGGCTCTCGGGCTCGACATCGCCGACGATGACGCCCCACTCGTGCGGCAGGCCGAGCCCCTCCGCGAGCGCGGGCGTGATCGTCTGCGCGCTGACGCCGATCTCGCCGCGCCGCACGCGCCCCGTCTTGCGAAGCTGATCGACGACGTTCCGCACGATGTTGCTCGGGACCGCGAAGCCGAGGCCTTCGCTGCCGCCCGACTGCGAGAGGATGAACGTGTTGATGCCGACGATGCGCCCCGCCGCGTCCACGAGCGGCCCGCCGCTGTTGCCCGGATTGATCGACGCGTCGGTCTGGATGTAGATCATCGGGTCGTCGGGGCGAATCTGGCGCGCCACCGCGCTCACGACGCCCGCGCTCACGGAGGTGTCGAGGCCGAGCGGCGCGCCGAACGCGAAGACGAGTTGGCCTTGGCGCACGCCGTCGGAATCGCCGAGTTCGAGCGCGGAGAGA
>JBJXGV010000024.1:0-42745 GCA_046160485.1 bacterium
GCCGACGAGCGCGGCGCCCGCGAGCGGCGCGCAGAGCGCGAGCGTGAGCATCATCGCGGCGCCGGTCATTGCCCGAGCCTCGTCGCGTCGTCGAGATTCACCGACGACGTATTTCGGAAGAGCGAGATCGCGATCGCAAGCCCGACGGCGATCTCGGCCGCGGCCACCGCGATCACGAAGAAGACGAGAAGCTGTCCCGCCGGATCGGCGAGGTAGCGCGAAAACGCGACGAACGTGAGGTTCGCGGCATTGAGCATCAGCTCGACCGACATGAAGACGATAAGTCCGTTACGCCGCGACAAAACGCCGACCGCGCCGACGAGAAACAGAAACGCCGCGAGGATCAGGTAGTGGGGGAGCGTGGCCATCGTTATGCGCCTCGCATCAGAAGTGCCTCTTCGCGACGACGACGGCGCCGACGATCGCGACGAGCAGCACGAGCGACACGATCTCGAACGGGATGATGTACTCGCTGAAGAGGAGGCGCGAAACCGGCAGCGCCTCGCCGAAGTCGGCGGCGACGGGAGGCAGCGCCACGCGCGCGCGCGCGAAGAGACGCGCCAGCGCCGCGAAGATCACGAGCCCCGCCGCGCCCGCCGCGATCCCGCGCGTCAGGTTGAGCCCCTCCATCTTCAAGTCCTTCTCGCGCAGATTGAGCAGCATGATCACGAAGATCACGAGAACCATGATCGCGCCCGCGTAGACGAGAAGCTGAATCGCGAAGAGGAAGTGCGCGGAGAGGCCGGCGAAGAGCCCCGCGATCGCGATGAGCGACACCGTCAGCGCAAGCGCGCTCGAGATCGGATTGCGCCGCGTCACCATGACGATCGCCCCGAGCGAGGCGAGAGCCGCGAGCGGTATGAAAACGGTAAGGGGCATCAGCGATTCAGCAGTGTGTCGAGATCGTAAACCAGTTTGTCGCGTGCGTCGGACGCGAGCTCGTATTTGCCGGTGTCCATCCGAATCGCGTCCACGGGGCAGGCCTCGACGCAGAGCCCGCAAAACACGCAGCGCATGATATTGATGTCGAATCGCACGGGATACTTTTCGATCGCGGGATCCGGATGCTGCGCCGCGACGATCGAGATGCAGTCGGCCGGGCATGCCGTCTCGCAGCACATGCACGCGACGCACTTCGGCGTGCCGTCCTCGCGCTGCATGAGGCGGTGGCGCCCGCGAAACCGCTCGCCGAGCCGGCGCCGAATCTCCGGGTAGTTGAGCGTCGGCATCTTCGACTGGTGGAAAATGTTCGTGATGAGGTGGCGAATCGTGATCGCGAGGCCCTTGACCACCTCGACGATGTAGATCGATCGCGCGAAGTTCGGCGCGTCGGGCCGCGGGACCTTCTTGCCGCTCGTCGGCGGCGCGGGAATCTTCGGCAGCGCGTTCATCGGTTCCCGTCGATGAGAAGGATCGCGACCGCGGTCACGAGGACGTTCGCGAACGCGAGCGGGATCATTCCCTTCCAGCCGAGCGCCATGAGCTGGTCGTAGCGGAAACGCGGCAGCGTCCAGCGCACCCAGACGAAGAGGAACGTGAGGACGAGAAGCTTCACCGAGAAGGAGCCGATCTGCGCGAGTACCGCGAAGACCGGCGGCGCCCAGTCGGGGAGCGTGCTCGAGATCGTGACGGCGAAGCCGGCCCCGCCCGCGAGGATCAAGAGCGCGGCGGCGACCGTGAAGACGTCGCCTTCGCGCGAACGCAGGTCGCGGTACTCGCGGTGCAGCGTGCGCGAGTAGCGCCGCGACAGAATGAGAATGCCGATCCCCGCGACCGCAGCGAGCGCGCACGAGGCGGGCACGAGAACGCCCGCGTGATCTTTCAGTTCCTGCGTCGTGAAGTACGGCACCTGCCATCCGCCGAGAAACAGCGTCGCAGTGACGGCGGACGCGACGACCATGTGCGCGTATTCCGCCATGAAGAAGAGCGCGAACTTCATGCTCGAGTACTCGACGTGATAGCCGATGATTTCCGATTCGCCCTCGGGAAGATCGAACGGATTGCGATTCGTCTCCGCGAACGCCGACACGAGGAAGAGCAGGAACCCGACCGGCTGAAGGAAGATGCCCCACTTCGGAAGGATGCCGAGGATTTCGCCGGATTGGCCGCGCACGATCGTGTTCATGTCGAAGGAACCGAAGATCATGATGATGCCGACGATCGAGAGGCCGATCGTCAGCTCGTACGAGATCATTTGCGCCGACGCGCGAATGCCGCCGAGAAGCGAGTACGCGTTGTTCGACGCCCAGCCCGCGAGCACGACCGCGTAGACGCCGAACGATGAGATCGCGAGCAGATAGAGGATGCCCGCGTTGAGCGGTGCGGCCTGCATCGGGATCTCGCGGCCGAAGATGGCGAGCGTGTCGGCGAGCGGAATCACGGCCACCGTCAGGAGCGCGACCGACATCGCGACCATCGGCGCGAGCACGAAGAGGAAACGATTCACGTGCGCCGGAACGATGTCTTCTTTCGTGATGAGCTTCACGACGTCGGCGAAGTTGTGGACGATGCCGCCCAAGCGCACGCCGAGGATCGCGGCGCGATTCGGGCCCGTGCGGTCCTGAATGAACGCGGCGCCTTTTCGCTCGAACCAAATCAGCAGCGGAATCAACGAGAGCGGAAGCATCCACGCGGCGGCGGCGCGCGCGGCGATGATCGCGATGTCGATCAAGCGGTCACCTCGCCGATCTCCGCGGCGATGTTCGCCCAGAGCGCGTCGTTCGCGACCGTGCCCGATTCCCAGCCGATCTGTTTGCCGAGCGCGAGCGCGAGGTCGGCGAGTAGATTAGGGAGCGCGAGCGATTCGCCGAGCGGTTCGAGCGCGCGGTCGAACTTCTGCATGCGGCCTTCGAAGTTCACGAACGTGCCGCTTGTTTCCGCGTAGGTCGGGATCGGGAGCGCGGCGCGCGCCGATTCGACGGTGCGCGTGCGGTGCGAGCCGATCACGAGAAGCGAGTCGACGCGGCCGAGCGCCGCGCGTACCGCATCGTCGCCGTCACCCGCGAGATCCTCGGCGAAGACGACGAGGACGCGCCCCGGCGAGGCAAGCAACTCGCGCAGCCCGCCCGCGAGGCCGAGCATCTCGAGGCCGCGCGTGTTCGGATGGCGGTCGGCCTTGCGCAGAATCCCGTCGTCGATCCACGGCGCGCGGAGCGATCCGCCCGCCACACGCGCGCCCGGGAAGAGCCGCGCGAACGCCTTCACCGCGTAGAGCGGCTCCATCGCGAGGTCGGGCGATGCGACGAACGCGATCTCGCTCGGCGAGGCGCTCGACAGCACGCTTACGAACTCGCTCATCGCTTCGCGCGCGCCGCGCTCGCCCTTGCCGCGAATCCATCCGCCGAGGAGCCGTCCCTCGTGCACGGACTTGTATCCGAGACGGCCGTCGTCGCACATCCACCAGCCGTTCACCTCGGCGTTCTCGCGCGGGCGAAGCCGCTGAATCACGTTCGCGTTGTGTTCGACGTACGTGTTGCAGCCGCGCGAGCAGCCGGGACACACGGAATTCGTCGTCTCGAGATACCAGACGCGGCACTTGAAGCGGAAGTCCTTGCTCGTGAGCGCACCGACGGGGCAGATGTCGACGACGTTGCCGCTATACGGATTCTCCAGGACGCGCCCGGGAAACGTCGTGATCTCGGCGTGGTCGCCGCGATTGCGAATGTAGAGCTCTTCATTGCCGGCGACGTCGCGGCAGAAGCGGACGCAGCGCGAGCAGAGAACGCAGCGCTCGGTGTCGAGCATCACGAGCGGCCCGAGGTCGACGACCTTTTTCTTTTCGACTTTGTCGTTTTCGAGGCGGCTCGTGTACTTGCCGTGGAGCATGTAGTAGTTCTGCAGCGAGCACTCGCCGGCTTGATCGCAGATCGGGCAATCGATCGGGTGATTCACGAGGAGGAACTCGAGCACCGACTGCCGCACGTCGAGCAGCTTCTGCGTGTGCGTCTGCACCTTCATCCCCTCGCGCGCGGGCGTCGCGCACGCGACTTGCGGCTTCGGAACGCCCTCGACCTCGATCATGCACATGCGGCAATTTCCCTCGACCTTCAGGCCGGGGTGATAGCAGAAGTGCGGAATGTCGACGCCGTTCGATTTGCAAACATCGACGAGGTTTTTTCCCTCGGGCGCTTCGATCTCGGCGCCGTTGAGGAGCATCTTGATCATCTTCGCGCTCTTCGGAGGCGTCATCGCGCGCCTCCCGCGACTCGCGCCGGCTCATCGAGGAACGAGCGTCCCGCCTGGGGGCAACCGCCGTTGTGCACGTGTGCCTCGAATTCGCCGCGGAACTTGCGAATGAAGCTGTCGAGCGGCATCGCGGCCGCATCGGAGAAGACGCAAATCGTGTTGCCCATCATGTTCTTCCCGAGCGAGAGGAGCAGATCGATGTCGGCCATCTTGCCGCGCCCCGCCTCGAGATCGCGCAGCACGCGCGCGATCCATCCGGTGCCTTCGCGGCACGGCGTGCATTGCCCGCACGACTCGTGCGCGTAGAAGTCTTCGAGAATCGAGAGCGCCCACACCATGCATGTGTCTTCGTCGATGACGATGAGCCCGCCCGAGCCGAGAAATGTGCCGAGCGAAAGGAGGTTCTCGTAGTCGAGCGTCGCGCGCGCGGCTTCCTCGGCGTTGAGCACCGGCGTCGACGACCCGCCGGGAATCACCGCCTTGAGTTTCTTTCCGCCGCGTACGCCGCCCGCGTAGTCGTTGATGAGCGACATCATCGGGATGCCGAGAGGAACCTCGTAGTTGCCGGGGCGCTCGACGTGGCCGCTCACGGAGAACATCTTCGTGCCGGGGCTCTTCTCGGTGCCGAACGCGCGGTACGCGGTGGCGCCGTGTTCGACGATCCACGGAACGGTCGCGATCGTTTCGACGTTGTTGACGATCGTCGGGCACCCGAAGAGCCCGACCATCGCGGGGAACGGAGGCTTTAGGCGCGGCTGCCCCTTCTTCCCCTCGAGCGATTCGAGCAGCGCGGTCTCTTCGCCGCAGATGTACGCGCCCGCGCCGCGGTGAATCGTGATCTCGAGATCGAATCCGGAGCCGAGGATGTTCTTGCCGACGTAGCCGGCGCGATACGCTTCGTCGAGCGCGCCCTTCAGCTTCAGGTACGGCTCGTAGAATTCGCCGCGAATGTAGACGTACGCCGCATGGCAGCCGATCGCGTACGACGAGATGATCGTCCCTTCGATCGTCATGTGCGGATCGCGTTCCATCAACTCGCGGTCCTTGAACGTGCCGGGCTCGCTCTCGTCGGCGTTGACGCAGAGGTAGACGGGCTTGTCGAGGCCCTTCGGCAGAAAGCTCCACTTCGTGCCGGTGGGGAAGCCCGCGCCGCCGCGGCCGCGCAGCCCCGAGTTTTTTACCTCTTCGACGAGAAGCGCGGGCGGCGTCTTGAGCGCCTTGCGCAGGGTCTGATACCCGCCGCTCGCCTCGTAGGCGCGCAGCGTGTGCGACTCGGGCGTGCCGAAGTTTTTCGTCAGGATGCGCTCGAAGTTCATTTCATGCTCGCCAGGAGCGCGTCGACGCGTTCCCTCGTCAGATTCTCGTGGTAGTCGTCGTTGACCTGCATCATCGGCGCGGTGCCGCAAGAGCCGAGGCATTCTACAGTAAGGAGCGAGTAGCGGCCATCGGCGGTTGTCTCGCCGACGCGTGCGCCGATGCGGTCCTCGATGTGCGCGATCAGCTCGCGCGCGCCGAGGAGCGAGCACGAGAGATTGCGGCACACCTGAATCACGTGACGCCCCATCGGCCGCGTGTAGTACATCGTGTAGAACGACACGACCGAGAAGACTTTCACCGGCGAAATGCCGAGAAGCCCGGCGACGTACTCCATCGATGACTCGCTGATCCAACCTTCTTGACGCTGCACGAGCCAGAGCGTCGGCAGGAGCGCGGCTTCCTTCGTCGGGTAACGCGTCAGGAGCGCCTCGAACTCGGCGCGCGACGCGGCGGAAAATTCCATCAGTAGGTCGACTCCGAGCGCGTGGTGGCTGCCGTGCGAGCGCGCCGCATCAACGGTCGAGCTCGCCGGCGATGATGTTGAGGCTCCCGATGATCGCGACCGCGTCGGCGATCATGAGGCCCTTGATGAGTCGCGGGTATGTCGCGAAGAGCGCCAGCGACGGGCTGCGAACCTTCACTTTGTACGGCGTGCCGCTTCCGTCGCTCACGACGTGGAAGCCCAGTTCTCCGTTCGCCGCCTCCGTCGCGTCGTAACACTCGCCGGCCGGCGGCTTGATTCCTTCCATGATCAGCTTGAAGTGATTCATCAAGCCTTCGATGTTCCCGTAGACCTCGCCCTTCGGCGGGAGCACGACGCGCGGATCGTTCACATTGACCGGCCCGCCGGGCAAGCGGTCGAGCGCCTGCTCGATGATGCGCAGGCTCTCGTAGCACTCGTAGATCCGCACGAAGATGCGGTCGTACGTGTCGCCGTTTTCGCCGACGGGGACGTCCCACTCGTAGTCGTTGTAGCCGTAGTAGCCGTCGCGCTTGCGCAGGTCGTGCGCGTACCCGCACGCGCGCAGGCACGGCCCCGTCCAGCCCCACGCGACCGCTTCTTCCGCGCTGATGACGCCGACGCCCACCGTGCGGTCGAGGAAGATGCGGTTTTCGCGAACCAGTTTCTCGACCTCGCGAACGGCGCTCGGGATTTCCTTGAGCAGCTCGCGCACGCCGCTCACGAAATCTTCGTTGAGATCGTGCGCGAGGCCGCCGATGCGCGTGTAACACGTCGTCAGGCGTGCACCCGTCAACGCCTCGACCACGTTGTAGATGCGCTCGCGCTTGTTGAAGAGGTACCAGAAGTTCGTGAGCGCGCCGATGTCGAGGATGTTCGTTCCGACCGCGATGAAGTGATCCATGATGCGCGACAGCTCGCCGATGATGACGCGGATCGCCTGGCAGCGCGGCGTCGTCTCGACGCCCATGAGTTTCTCGACCGCGCGCACGTAGCCGACGTTGTTCAAGAGCGCCGAGCAGTAGTTGAGCCGGTCCGTGAAGGGGATGACTTGCGTGTAGGTCCCCTTCTCCGCCGACTTCTCGAAGCCGCGGTGCAAATATCCGATCTCGGGAATCGCGTGGACGATCGACTCGCCGTCGAGTTCGACGAGCACGCGCAGCGTTCCGTGCATCGCGGGATGCGACGGCCCGATGTTGAGCAGCATCGTTTCGATGCGCTCGCCCTCGGGGCCCGCGCTCTCCGGAATCATCTCGTACGCGACGCGCGTCGCGTCGGCAGCTCGGGCGTCTTCCACGTGTTTGCTCGCGTCGCTCATCAATTCTCGGGGAGGATCCCGCGGCGCGCCTTTTCAAGCTGGCCGAAGAGATCGTCGGGTTGCGAGAGCCACTGGCCCTTCTTGATGTCGTAGTCCTTCCGCAGCGGATGCCCCACGAAGTCCTTGTGATTCAGAAGCCGCTCGAGATTCGGGTGGCCGTCGAAGACGACGCCGTACTGATCCCACGTTTCGCGCTCGAGCCAGTCCGCGCATTTCCAGATTCCGAAGAGGCTCGGCACGACGGGGTTCTCTTCGGAGACGGCGACGACAACCTTCACGCGTTCGTTTCGGAGCAGCGAGTAGAGGTGGTAGGCCACGCGGAATCGGTCAGGCCAACGCAGCGCGAGACCGTCGGTGGCGGTGATGTCGAGGAGCATGACGAACGCCAGATCCGGCTCGTCGCGCAAGAACGCGACGAGCTCGCGCACCGCGCCGGGCCGCGCGTCGATCACCTCGGTGCCGCATTCGTTTCGGATCGCGAGAACGGCATCGCCGAACCGCGCCTGCGCCCTCTCGCCGATCACGCGCGTTACCTCGGGGCCTGCTCGCGCGAGATCTTCTCCTGAAGCTTGACGAGTCCGTCGAGGACCGCTTCGGGGCGCGGCGGGCAACCGGGAATGTAGATATCGACCGGAACGACCTTATCGATTCCTTGCAGCGTGCAGTAGTTGTCGTAGAACGCACCCGCGCTCGTGCACGCTCCCATCGCGATGACCCACTTCGGCTCGCACATCTGCTCGTAGATGCGCTTCAGGATCGGCGCCTGCTTGTACGAAATGGTCCCCGCGACGAGCAAGAGGTCCGACTGCCGCGGCGAGAAGCGCACGAGTTCCGCGCCGAAGCGGCTGATGTCGAACATCGACGAAACGGCGCCCATGAACTCGATCGCGCAGCACGCGGTGCCGAACGGCATCGGCCAGAGCGAGTTCTTGCGGCCCCAGTTGATCGCGTCGTCGAGGCGCGTGGTCAACACGGCGTCGCCGGCGAGATGCTCTAGTCCCATTCGAGCGCGCCTCGCTTCCAAACGTACGCGAGCCCGAAGAGAAGGACCGCGAGAAAGAGAATCATCGGCGCAAGCGCTGCCGAGCCCATCTCGCGAAATACGACGGCCCACGGAAAGAGGAAGACGACTTCGATATCGAAGAGGAGGAAGAGGATCGCGACGAGGTAGAACTTCACCGGGAAGCGCTCGTGGGGCGCGCCGCGCGACGGGATGCCGCACTCGTACGGCGAGAGCTTCGCTGCGGACGGCTTCTTCGGCCCGATCTTCGCGGAGAGGATCACAAACGCGATCGGAATCGCGATCGCGAGCAAGAACGAGAAGAGGAGCGGGAAGTAGGGATTGTTCATGGATGGTGTTCGCTCCCGGACGGCTCAACCCCGGGTAGTCGAAAACTCCTCGATTCGAAAGGAAAAGCGCACGTCCGAAACCGCGATAGTCTAGGCACGCGAGAGGGGAGCGTCAACGGGTTTTCCCTCTGCGGCGGGCTTTGACGCGCGTTGCAGCGGATGCTACGATCTCGCGCCTCGGGGCTCCAGAAGAGCGCCCGAGCTTTTTTATGCGAATCCACGACATCCTCAGCGCCAGTGCAGTGACGATCTCGCTTCGTGCACGCGACAAACGTGCGGCGCTCGAAGAGCTCGTCGACCTGTTGTCCGCGGACGCGGCGATCGCGCCGCGCCGGCAGGAGATTCTCGACGCGCTCGACGCTCGCGAGCGTCTCATGACGACCGCGATCGGCCGTGGCGTCGCGGTGCCGCACGCCGAGCTCGCCACGCCCGTGCGCGCCGTCGCCGCGGCTGGCATCTCGCACGAAGGGATCGACTTCGGCGCGCCCGACGGCAAGCCCGTGCACATCCTCTGCATGATGGTTGTCAGCCGTGCGGAATCGCACGAGCGGATCACGGCGCTGTCGGCGCTCTCGCGAATGATGCGGAAGGAAAGCGTGCGCGCGGAGATTCGCGGCGCGAAGACGCCGGACGACGTCGTGGCGATCGTGCGCCGCGAGGCGGATGCCGGCGAGGGCGCTACCGGCTAGCGAGCGAGCTACGGGGGCCGGCGAGCTACGGAATTAGCGCTGGCCCGGCGCGAGCGGCTCGGTCGTTCCCGGCAGCGACACGTAGAACGTCGTGCCGCGTCCCGGCTCGCTCTCGAGCCAAATCTTCCCGCCCATCCGCTCGACGTACGCCTTGCAGATGGGAAGCCCGAGCCCGATGCCGCGCGGCTTGCCGCGCGCCGCATCCGTAATTTGCAGAAACTGCTCGAAGATTTTCGTCTGATGCTCCGGCTCGACGCCGGTCCCCGAATCGCTTACCCAAAACGTGACGAACGGCCCCGAACGATCGCCCGGGCTTTCCTGCGCGCCTAATGTCACGGTCGAGCCTTCCGGCGAGAACTTGGCGGCGTTGTCGAGCAGATCGACGAGAATCTGAATCGTGCGGTGGCGATCGACGTGAAGGTTCGGAAGCACCGGCGGAATGTCGCGCGCGAGCGTGACGCCTTGCTCTGCGTAGTAACCGCTCACCTGTTCCATCGCCGAATGCAGGATCTCGTCCGCCGAGTTCACGCCGACGTGAATCTGCACCTCGTTGGCGCGAATCTCCGTGAGGTCGAGAATCTTGTTGATGTGTAGCGTGAGTTTGTTCGTCTCGGAATCAATCACGCGCAGGAACTCCTCGACCTTCTCCTCCGTCTCCGGCTTGTAGTGAATGAGCAGGTCGACGTAGCTGCGAATGATCGTGAGCGGTGTGCGCATCTCGTGCGAGATCGACGAGAGGAACGCGTCTTTGAACGTGTCCATGCGCCGCAGATTTTCCATCGCTTCGCCGAGCGACCTGTTCTTCAGCTCCAAATCGCTCCGCACGTCGCGCAGCTTGCGGTAGAGGTCCATGATGCGCTCGTTGCGGCGCCGGACCTTCTCGTTCATGTCGGTGTGCCGCTCGTTCGCCGAGAGGCGCGCAACGCCGCAGCCGATCAGTCCCGCGATCGTCTCGAGAACCATCGACCCGCTCGGGCTGAGGTGGCGCGGCGATCGCGTCGCCGCCTGCAACACCCCCCACAATTCGCGGTCGAAAAAGATGGGAATCGAAACCACCGAGAATGATGGGTTCGGGCCGGCGCTCGAGGAACCGCCGTCGAGCACTTCCTCGATTCTGACGGGGTTACCGAGGCGGCGCCGCGTGGCGCGCAGTGTCGCAAGCCCGCTGCCGAGTTCTCCCTCGGGAACGCGCGCGCGCGCGTCGGCTTGCGATGCCGTCAGCCGCAGATCGCCGAACGCCTCGTCGACTTCGTAGAGCCGCAGCACATCGAGGTCGAGCAGCGTGGCCGTCTTCTTCAGGCACGTGACGCGCAGCCGCGCCAGATTCGATTCGCGCGCGATCGTCTGCGCCACTTCGATGAGCGCCAGGTTCTCGTTCGACGCGCTCTCGATCGACGCGACGGAATCCTGCAGGCCGTCGAGGTATTCGCGAATGGAGGCCGCGAGGGCCTCCGGCGTCTCGGTGCCGGAGAGTCGTGACATCGGGTCTCGGTGTCCTTCCAACGGTGTTGTCTCCAGTCAAGATGGAGCGCGACCGACATTCGCGCGACGCCAGAATATCGGCCGAATTGTTCCGGGACTTGATTTCATCTCGACCCTTGCCGAGCTTGCGGGGTACTTCCTGCGGCTGCCGCGCGGCGGACCTCTGTGCTACGATGTGCGCCCGGCCAAGCCCGACACGCCAATCTCACCGGAGGCGCTCCACAGAAAGGTCTGTAACGAACTATGAATCCGTCACTTGACACTTTGGCGGCGGCGGCGTCGCCTCCGGCCGCGGCCGGTCTTGGGCGCCTGCGCGCGAACCTCGCACAGTACGGCCGCGCGCTCGTCGGCTACTCGGGAGGCATCGACTCGGCGTTTCTATTGTGGGCCGCGACGCGCGAGCTCGGAGTCGATCGCGTTCTCGGCGTGACGGGCGTTTCGCCGTCGCTCTCCGCGGAACAGCGCGACGTGGCGCTTGCGCAGGCCGCCGAGATGGGCGCCGCGCACCGGCTCATCGAAACGCACGAAGCGGAAAACGCGGATTACCTCGCGAACAATGCCGACCGCTGCTACCACTGCAAGAACGAGCTCTACTCGCGGCTCTTCGAGGTCGCGCGCGCCGAGGCGTACGACATCGTGCTCGACGGCTCGAACCTCGACGACACGCGGGACATTCGGCCTGGGTTTCGCGCCATTCGCGAACTCGGCGTCGCGAGTCCGCTGCTCGAAGCCGGTTTGGCGAAGAGCGAGATTCGCGAACTCTCGCGGCTTGCGGGGCTCTCCGCGTGGGATCGCCCCGCGAGTCCGTGTCTTTCTTCGCGCGTCCCGCACGGAACTCCGATTACGCTTTCGCTTCTGTCGCGCGTCGAGCGTGGCGAGGCGTATCTGAAGTCGCTCGTGCCGGGCGCGGTTCGTTTGCGCACGCGCGGCGACGAGGCGCGCATAGAAGTCGACCCGTCGCAGATCGCGCGCTTGGCCGAGCCCGCGATGCGCGCAGACGTCGAGCGCGAACTCGGGCGCCTCGGCTACGCGAAAATCATCATCGATCCTCACGGTTACCGCATGGGCGGGGCTGATCTTCCCGCGCCCAGTTCGCAGCTCACCCCTTAGAAAGGAGCGCTTTTTGATGCGTCGCCCCCTCCCGATCGTTCTCGCTGTCTGTCTCGCCTTCGTCGCCGGCTGCGCGGGCCTCTCCCAGGTCAACATTATCTCCACCGAAGACGAGATCGCGATGGGAGCGCAATTCGCGAAGGAAATCGAAAGCGGCGAGATCAAGCTCTGGCGCGATCCGGAGGTGCAGGCTTACATCGACAGCCTCGGACAGGTTCTCGCGCGGCACTCGGACCGCACGGACATACCCTACATCATCAAGGTCGTCGACACGGACGAGGTCAACGCGTTCGCCATTCCCGGCGGCTATCTCTACGTCAATCGCGGCCTGATCTCGACGGCGGAAAACGAGTCCGAGCTAGCGGGCGTGATGGGGCACGAGATCGGGCACATCGTCGGACGGCACAGCGCGAAGCAGATCACGCGGCAATACGGGTTGAGCGTCATCTCCGGAATTCTCTTGGGGAGCGACCCGTCCGCGGTGGCGCAGATCACGTCGGGGCTCGTCGGCAACGGGGCGCTGCTCAAGTACGGGCGCGACGCGGAACTCGAAGCGGACTCGTTCGGCATCATGGAGACCTACCGCGCCGGAATCGATCCGAACGGCATGGCGACGTTCTTCGAGAAACTCCTCGGGCTTCGCGAATCGCAGCCGAGCGGGCTCGAGAAGTTGTTCTCGACGCACCCGCCGACGGCCGAACGCATCGCGCAGGCGCGTGCGCAAATCGCGCAGCTCCCCGCGAAGTCGAACCTCTCGAAGGACAGCGCGCGCTTTCACGCGATCCAGAAAAAACTCCCCGCCTTGAAAAAGGAGAAGAAGTGATCGTCATACGCATGCTGGTTGGTTTCGCTGTCGTCGTGGTGATGTCGCTTCCGCTGGCGGCGCGCGCGGATCTCGTGCTGCATCAGCGCGAAACGATGCCCGTGCCCGGCGAAGAACGCGCTCGCACGAGCGAGAAAGAGATCGCCATCGCGCGCAACATGATGCGCATCCGCGACATCGACTCGGGAATGATCGTCATCGTTCGGCTCGACAAGCGCGTCGTCTGGGAACTCTCGCCCGACGGCGACGAATACATCGAGATACCGTTCGACTACCTCAAGACGATGAATCAGTTCGAGGACATGACGGAAGAGCAGGTGCTCGAGGCGCAGCTTGCGCTCGCGGCGGACGACGAGAAGGCCGAGATCGCGCGAGCGCTCGAGGAAGCGCGCGCGCGCAAGCTCGACGCGCCTGCGGAGGTCGCGGAGGAGCGCGAGGCGCTCGATGCCGAACGCACGAAGCGCGAGGAAGAACGCCCGACAGTCGCCTGGACCGGCCGCAGCGACCGGATCGCCGGTTTCGTCTCGCGCGAAGCGACACTCTCGGTCGGCATGGAAACGGTCGCCGAGGTGTGGGTCACGAGCGATGCGTTCTTCAAGAACGAACTCGATTCTTACCTCGACGCGATGAAATCTCTCGGGCAGGCCGGCGGCGGGCTTCCCGCGGATCTCGAGGCACTCGGAGGTTTTCCGATGCGGACTGTTCTCTACGCGAGCGGCGATGCCACCGCGCCGCCGCTCGTTCTTGAAATCGTGCGTGCGTTGCGCGAATCGCTCCCGCCGTGGGAGTTCGATCTGCCGCCGGGCGCCGAGCGCGCGCCGCTCGCTCCGCGCGAGGGCAGCTCGGGACGCTAGTGGCCGCGCACCCCGCCTCGGACGGGGAGCAAATCACGCTCCCGATCTCCGGGATGCATTGCGCCAGTTGCGTCGGCACGGTCGAGTCGGCGATCGCGCGCGCGCCAGGGGTTGACGCGGTCGACGTGAACCTCGTTACGGCGACGGCGCACGTCCGCCATCACGGCGCGAGCGTCGCCGATATCGTGCGCGCCGTGGAAGGGGCGGGATTCGGCGTGCCGGTCGCGGAGGCGCACGCGCACGTGCCCCACGGCGATCGCGCGCCCGCGCCCGCGGACGCAGCCGCGCACGGGCACTCGCGCACCGCGCAAGCTGCGCATCACACCGTCTCGGCCGAGTTGTTCGTCGAAGCCACGGCGCCGCTCTGGCGCCGCTTCGCGGTCGCGGCCGCCTCCACTTCACTCGTGATGATCCTCGGAATGCAGCACGATGCGCACGTCGATATGCCGCGCGTCGCGGCTGGTGCGATCGTCACGCTGATCTGCCTCGCGTACTCCGGCGACGCGTACTTTCGCGGATTTCTCGCGAGCGTCCGCCGCCGGGCCGCGGACATGAACACACTCATCGCCGTCGGAACCGGCGCGTCGTTTCTCTTGTCGATCATCGCCGCGTTCCGTCCCGAACTCGCGCCGCGCGGCGGCGGGCTCTACTTCGATACGGCTGTGATGATCGTGGCGCTCTTACTCGTCGGGCGGCTCTTGGAGGCGCGCGCGCGGCGGCGCGCGATCGCTTCCGTCGCGGAACTTGCAGCGATCTCCGTGCCGCCGGCGCGCGTTGTTCGCGCGGGCGCCGAGCTTCTCGTCGCACCCGACGCCGTCGTCGTCGGCGACGAAGCCATCGTGCGCGCCGGCGAAGTCGTACCGGTCGACGGCGAGATCATCTCGGGGACGAGCGCGGTCGACGAATCGCTCGTGACGGGGGAGAGCCTCCCGGTTGCGCGCGCGCCCGGCGACGCGGTGATCGGCGGCAGCCTGAACGGGAACGGACTCCTGCGCGTCCGCGTGACGCGCACCGGCGAGATGACGACGCTCGCGGCGATCGTGCGCGCCGTGATGGACGCGCAGTCGGGGAAGGCGCGCATCCAACGCATTGCCGATCGCGTCGCGGCTGTGTTCGTTCCGATCGTCTTCGCGATCGCGCTCGCGACGGCGGGCGCGTGGGCCGCGCTCGGCGGCGAGGCGGGTCTCGCCAAGGGACTCGTCCACGCGATCGCGGTGCTGATGATCGCGTGCCCGTGCGCGCTCGGGCTTGCGACGCCGATGGCGCTCCTCGTCGGCACGGGGCGCGCCGCGCGCGCGGGCATCCTCTTCCGCGACGCGCCCGCGCTCGAGCGCGCGGCCGCCGTGCGCACGATCCTCTTCGACAAGACCGGCACGCTGACGCGCGGGCGCCCCGAGGTGACCGGCGTTCGCGCGTGCAACGGGTTCGCGCCGCGCGAGGTCATCGCGCTCGCCGCGTCCGTCGAGTCGGGCGCGGGCCACCCGGTCGGCGCCGCGATTTTGGCGCACGCGCGCTCGCTCGGAATCGCGCCGCCGCCGCCCGACACCGTCGAAAACGTCCCCGGCCTCGGCATACGCGGCCGCGCCGGCGGCCGCGTCATTCTCGTTGGCGGATCGCGCTTCGTCGTGGAGAATGGTATCTCCCTCGATTGCGGTGCCGCGGAGGGCGGCGGCGACCCGGAACATCCCGGATCGATCTGGGTCGTTGTCGACGGTCGCGTGGCGGGTTTTCTACGAATCGCGGATCGAATTCGCGATGAAGCAGCGGAGAGCGTGAACGAATTGAGAAGCCTCGGGGTTCGAAGCGGCATGGTGACCGGTGATCACGAATCGATTGCGCGCGAGATCGCCTCGCCGCTCGGGCTCGAGCCGGTGCTCGCTGCGCGGTTGCCGCACGAGAAGGCCGCGGATGTGGCGGCGCTCGGCGCCGGAACGGCGATGGTCGGCGATGGCGTCAACGATGCGCCGGCGCTGGCTCGCGCCGATGTCGGGTTCGCGATCGCCGGCGGCGCTGACGTCGCGCGCGCGGCGGCCGATGTCACGCTCGTGCGCCCGGATCTGCGCCTCGTGCCCGCCGCGATCCGCCTCGCCCGCGCGACGCACCGCGTCATCCGTCAAAACCTTCTCTGGGCGTTCCTCTTCAACGTGATCGGCATTCCGATCGCCGCGGGTCTTTTCGAGCCGCGCTACGGATTCGCGATCTCGCCCGAGTTCGCGGCGCTTGCGATGGCGGCCAGTTCGGTGATCGTGACGGTGAATAGTTTGCGGCTGCGCTCCGTGCGGCTCGCCCCGCAACGCGCTGCCCGGGCGGGCGGCGTATCGGCGGGCGGGCTCGCGGCGGCCGCCGCACTCTGCGCCGCGCTCGCGCTTCCGCTCGCACCGGCCCCCGCCGCCGCGGACGATCTCGGCGACAATCCGTTCAACGTGCGCGCGGAGGTCGTCGCCACACCCGGGGACGCCTCGGGCGATTACCGCGTCGAGATTTCTTTCCTCTGCCCGCCCGGCACCTACATCTACGCCGAGCGCACGACGGCTTCGTTTCCATTCGAGAAACAGATCACAGCCGCCGTCTTCGCGAAGGGTACGGTGAAGTTCGACAAGTTCGAGGAGCGCGAACTCGAGATCTTCACGGGGACCGCGCGCGCGGTGGCGCACCTGCGCGCGGGATCGCGCACCGCGGGTGAGATCTTTCCGCTTGCGATCGCCGTCGAGTATCAGGGCTGCGCCACGGAGTTCTGCTACTTTCCGCAGGCTGAGACGTTGCGCGTTGCGCCGGACGCCGCCACAACCGCGGCCGCCTCCGGCGGCACTTCGCCCGCGCCGGGCGCCACAGACGCGACACTCGCGCCAAAAACCGGCGCGCCCGAGGCCGCTGTCGCAAGCAACCCAGGTCAGACGGGCGGCGGCGTCGACTTCGCGAGCCGCATCGCCAACCAAGGCCTCTTCGTTACGTACCTCGGCGTCTTTCTCTCCGGCATCCTGTTGTCGTTTACGCCCTGCGTTTTCCCGATCATTCCGATCACCGTCGGCGTGATCGGCGCTCGCGGCGCGGGATCGGTATCGCGCGGTTTCTTCCTTTCGCTCTTCTACGTCTTCGGCATGGCGCTCACGTACGCGACGCTCGGCCTCGTCGCCGCGCAAACAGGCGCTCTCTTCGGCTCGCTCCTGCAGAATCCGCTCGTCATCGGCTTCGTCGCGTTCGTGCTTACGGCGCTCGCGCTCTCGATGTTCGGCCTCTACGAGATTCAGCTTCCGCCGAGCCTCGCGGGCCGCCTCTCCGGCGGCGGCGCGGGCGGCGGTTTCGTCGGCGTCTTCCTCATGGGGATCATCGCCGGGCTCGTTGCGTCGCCGTGCGTCGGCCCCGTCATTCTCGGGCTCTTGATCTACATCGCGACGACCGGATCGCTCGTTCTCGGATTTACGCTTCTCTTCACGCTCGGTCTCGGAATGGGGCTTCTCTTCCTCGTGATCGGCACCTTCTCCGGCTCGCTCTCTTCGCTCCCGCGCGCGGGTCTCTGGATGGATCGCGTGAAAGAACTCTTCGGCGTGCTTCTCATCGCGATGGCGCTCTACTTCATTCGGCCGATCGTCGACCCGACTCTCTTCGCGGGAGTGACCGGCATCATGTGTCTGGTGCTCGCGGGATTCGGCGGCGTCTTCGAGGCCACGAGCGCGGGTTGGATGGATCGCGCGCGCCGCACGGTGCTCCTCGTCCTTCTCGCGGCGGGAATCGCGCTCACAGGCGGCGCGTTGCGCGACTCGGGCTTCCTGCTTTCGGCGGCCCCGCGCGGCGCATCGAGCGGCAGCGGCGCGGGCGGCGACGGCGCGCACGACGGCGGCATCGCGTGGATCGCGTCCGAATCCGACGGCATCGCCGCGGCGCGCGCGGCGGGCCGCGCGACGATCATCGACTTCACCGCCGACTGGTGCCTCGTCTGCCACGAAATCGACGAAGCGGTCTTCCACGATCCACGCGTCGTCGCGGCGGCCTCCGACTTCGTTGCGATCCGCCTCGACTTCACGCGCATCGACGACACGGCGCGCGGCTTGCAGTCCAAGTACGGCGTGCGAGGGCTCCCGATGGTTCTCTTCCTCGATCGCGAAGGCAACGTGCGCCACGACCTCTCCGTTTCCGGCTTCATCCAACCCGAGGAATTCCTCGAGAGGATGCGAAGAGCGGCCGCATGAGCGACCCCGACGGCTCAGCAGATCTCTTCCTGCGTCTTCTGCAACTGAGTCCGGTCCCAGTCGCCGTCACGCGTTTCGCCACCGGCGAGTTTCTCGAAGCCAACGACAGTCTGCTCGCGATCCTCGGTTACAGCCGCGATGAGCTGATCGGTAAGACGACGACCGAGCTCGGCGTCTGGAGCAGCGCGGGCGATCGAAACGCGTTCATGGCGCGTCTGACCGCGCCGAATGCGAAGACGGTCTGGTCGAACCTTCCGATATCGACGCGCGCCGGCGACAGAATCGTCGATTCGGTCGCGCTCTCGATGATCGTGTGGCGCGGCGAAACCTGTCTCTTGGCGGTGTTGCGCGGCAGCGAAGAGCGCGAGCGTGTCGAGGAGATTCGCCGCCGTCGCGAGGCGCACTTGCGCATCCTCACGGAGCAACTCCCCGCTGTGTTCTGGACCACCGATCGCGAGTTGACGATCACGTCGTCCGGCGGGAAGGCTCTGGCCGCTATGGGTGTTGTTCCCGGCCAGCTCGTCGGCATGCCGCTCACCGAGTACCTCCAATCCGAAGACCCGGAGTTCCTACCGCTTCGCGCGCACCTTCGCGCTCTTCAAGGCGAAAGCGCTTCGTATGACCAAGAGTGGATCGGGCAGATCTATCAGACGCACATCGAGGCGCTCTACGAGGAGGGACGGATCGCGGGATGCGTCGGCGTGGCGATCATAGTCACCGAGCATCGCCGCGCGGAGGAAGCTCTCCGCGAGAGCGAGGAGCGCTACCGGCGGCTCGTCTCGACTTCGTTCGACGGCGTCGCCATTCAGATCGACGGCCGGATCGTCTACATCAATCACTCCGGGGCGAAGCTGTTCGGAGCGGAGAGCCCGGATCAGCTCGTCGGCGTTTCGATCACGGACCTTGTTCATCCGGAGGAGCGGCATTTGGCGCGGGAGCGGATCGAACTCGTGCTTCAGGACGAGAAGCCCGCGCCGCTCGTCGAGCGCCGCATCATCCGCCTCGACGGCGCCGAGCGCTGCGTCGAGTTGGCCGCGGTGCCGATCACCTACAGCGGCCGACGCGCGGCGCTCGGCGTGATCCGCGACGTCACCGAACGCAAGGCCGCCGCCGAGCGCATTCGCGTTCACACCGAACAACTCGAGGATCTCGTGCGAACCCGCACCGAGCGGCTTCACGAGTTGGAACGCCAGCGCGCCGCGGTCGACAAACTCGTCGTGGCCGGGCGAATGGCCGCCGACATTGCGCACGAGATCAACAACCCGCTCGCGGGAATTCAGAGCTCGTTCCAGCTCGTGAAGGACTGCGTTCCGCCGGATCATCGTTACTTCGCGTACGTCGGGCGCATCGAGAACGAGATCGGCCGGATCGCGCGAATCGTGCGGCAGATGCTCGACGTGCACCGCGAGTCGCCCGAGGCCCCGCGCACGTTCTGCCTCTCGACACTGATCAGAGACGTCGTGTCGATTCTTTCGCCCGGCTTCACCGAGAGGGGCGTCACCATCGAAATCGACACACTTCCCGAGCCATTAACCGTGACGCTCCCCGAAGACACGCTCCGCCAGGTGCTGATCAACATCGTGAAGAACGCGGTCGAGGCGTCGCCGCGCGGCGGGCAAGTCCGAATCTCCGCGAAGTTTTTGGGAGAGCAGATCCAGATTCGCGTCGCGGACCAAGGCTGCGGCATCTCTGAAGCCGATCTGGCGCACATCTACGAGCCGTTCTTCACGACGAAGGATGGCGCTTCGCGCGATGGTGTCGGCCTCGGGCTTACGATTTCGCACGGACTCGTCCAGGCCATGCGAGGCTCGATTCGCCACACGAGCCGCGACGGGCGCGGCACCGTCTGCACGATCTCGCTGCCTCGCAACGTCTGACACATTCGAAAGGAGCGCACCCATGGTCGCAACGGCTCGCATTCTCTTCGCGGACGACGAGGATCTGTTTCTCAATTCGACGGCGGATCTACTCGAGCGCGCGGGCTTCGAGTGCGTTCGCGTGCGCGACGGCGAAAGCGCCGCGGAGATGTTGCGCCGCGAAAGCTTCGATCTGCTGATCACCGACATTCGGATGCCGGGCAACTTCAACCTCGAACTCGTGCGCGAGGTCGCGAAGAGCACCCCGCCGATACCGGTCATCATCGTTACCGGTTTTCCCCGGCTCGAGACGGCGATCGACTCGATCCAGCTTCCGGTTGTCGCGTACGTCACGAAGCCGTTCGAGTTTTCGACGCTGCTCAATGAGGTCCGGCAGTCGGTGATGCAGGCGCGCGTCGCGCGCGCGGCGAGAAACGTTCAGCAGCGAATCGATGCGTGCCGCGAAGACCTCGCGAGTTTGTCGGACGGAGTCGATCTGGCGCCGCGCGCGCGGCCGAGCGCCGCGGTCGACGCGTTTTTCGAGAGCGCGTTTCGCAACATCGCCGGATCGCTGCTCGAGGTGCGGCGGCTCGCGGAAGGAATCGCGGCCGGTTCGCCGCGCGAAGAAGCCGTCTGTCTCTTGATGAATTGCCCGCGCGAAGCCCGGCTTCGCGAAGGAATCCTCGACGCCATCGCGGTGATCGAGAAGACGAAGGCATCCTTCAAGTCGACTGAGCTGCGCGCGCTGCGGCATCGGCTCGACCTGCTCGTCCGCGGCGACGCGGTTGCCTAAGCGCTGCGCTCCGGCCGAATCCCTCGACGCACGCACGACACTTCTCCTCGCGTTCGGGATCGCCGCGGCTACAATTCTCGCTATTCTCGGTCCGGGGCTCGTGCTCGGCCGGACGCCGCTCTTGCGCGACCTCGTGCTCTTCTTCCATCCGTGGACCGACCACGCGGCGCGCCGCGTCGCCGCGGGTGAGTATCCGCTGTGGAATCCGCTCGTCTATTGCGGCACGAGCTGGGCGAGCCAAGTTCAAGGCCGCGTCCTCTACCCGACGTTTCCGCTCTACCTTGTCTTTCCGTATGGATTCGCGGCGCAGCTCGACCTCGCGCTTCACCTCGCCGGCGGTGCGGTGTGCGCGGCGTGGTTTCTTTTGCGTATGGGCGCAGGGCGCGCCGGTTCCATCTTCGGCGGTGTCGCGGCGATCCTCAACGGATGGATGCTCGCGAAGCTCGAGGCGCCGGAGAAGGTCGCGATTCTCGCGCTCGTGCCGCTTGCGCTCCTCGGCTTCGCGCTAGCGCGCGACGGGCGCGCGCGCGCCGGTGCCGCGCTCGCGGCGGTCGCAATCGCGCTGCAACTGTTGAACGGTTATCCGCCGCTGTCGTTGTACGCGATCGGCGCGGAGGTGTTCGCCGGAATCGCGCTCGTTGTGTTTGCGGCGGAGGGCCACGAGCGGTCGGCGCGCGCCGGTCGCGGCGCGCTCGTGGCGGCGGGCGCGCTCGCGATCGGCGTGTTGCTCGCGTGCGCGAGCCTCGTGCCGTTCGCCGCCGACGTGCGCGAGTCGGCGTACGCCAAACCGCTTCCCGCGGAGATGGCGGCGGCGAGATCTCTCTTGCCCGTTCACACGGCGGGCGTGTTCATGCCGCGGTGGACGGGTCTGCCCGGGAACGACCGCTACTGGGGCGGCGAACTCTCGGTGTATACGGCGGGCGCCATCTACGTCGGCCTGCCGGCGGTGCTGCTCGCGCTTGTCGCGATCGCGTGGGCGATCCGCCCCGCGCGGCGCGGCGACGGCGCGCGCGCGGACACGCTCACCGCGCAACGCTCTGCGATTCTTGCGCTCGCGATTGTCGCCGCGGTGGCAACGCTCGTCGCTTTCGGACGCCATTCTTTTCTATTCGGATTCTTACGGGGAGCGTTCCCGTTCTACGCGACGACACGCTGGCCGAGTCAGAGCCTCTGCGTCGTTCCGCTCGCGATCGGGTTGCTCGGCGGCTTCGGCCTCGGCGTGATCGAACGGCGGCTCGCCGGTGGCGAGAGCGCGACCGTGCGGCGCCGCGCCGCCGGGGCGGGCATCGTCGTCGCGGGGTGCCTGCTTGCGATGTCGCTGATTCCGGCGGCGCAACGACCGGTGCTCGCGCTGCTCGAGGGGGCCATGCTCCCGCACCAGAGCGCCGCATTCGCCGCGCACGCCGCCGCGTTTCTCCGCGGCGATCTCCAGCGCGCCGCACTCGTCGTCGCCGCGGCCGCGCTCGCGCTCGCGCTGCCGTTGCGCGCATGGCTCCTCGTCGCCGCGTTCACCGCGACGGATCTGGCGCTCCTCGGGCGCACGCTCGCGCCGTACACACGAGAGAATCTCTTCGAAGACCGCGCGGGCACCGGCGCACTCGAAGGCGTGCGCGATCGCGGCGAGAGAATCCTCCGCATGGGCGGCGACCTCGCGCTCGAGATGTCGGTGTACGGCGCGCGCGGCGCGCTGATTCTTCGCGAAGCCGAGCGGAGTCTCTCGGGCGCGACGCCGCTACTTCACGGACTTCCCGCGGCGGATGGCGCCGATCCGCTTCAGTCGGCGCGCAACGCGTACCTCGTCGGCGCCCTGACTCGCGAAAAGACCCCGGCGCAGATGCGCGAGAAGATCGGCGCGGTGCTCGGCGTCGGGGCGTTCGTGATTCCGAATCGCGCAAGCGTCGCGGATCTCGCAGCGTTGTCGTCGATCCCCGACACGATCACGTTCCGCGCGAGCGCGCTCGAGCCCGTACCGTTCGCATACCTCGTCGGCCGCGTCGAGGCGATTCCCCGCGACGACGATCAGATCATCCGCCTCGTCTCGGACGACTTCGATCCGCGCCGGGCCGCGCTGGTGGCAACGCTGCCGGCGGGTTTCGCGCTCGAGCGCGATGCGGGCGCCGGCGAGGGAGCCTACGCGGCCTGCCGCGTCGAACGCCCGCGCGCCGAGCGGATCCGAATCGCCGTCGCGCCGCAGTCCGACGCGCTTCTCGTCGTGCGCGAGTCGCATCACTCGGGTTGGCGCGCCACCGTCGACGGCCGCGAGCGCGCGATCGAGCGTACGAACTTCCTCGTGATGGGGATTCCGGTGCACGCGGGCGAGTCGAGCGTCGAACTCGTCTTCGCGCCGAAGAGCGTGCGCGTTGGCTTCGCGCTCTCAGCGCTCGGCGTCGCGGCGCTCGCGCTTCTCTTCGCATGGCCGCGCATGCGACGACGCGCGTCTTAGCCGCGCGCGGCGAGTTTCGCGCGCTCGCGCACGCGCCCGCGCGCGAGGTCCTCGATCGAGCGCACGGCGAGCGCCGTCCATCCGGTCTGGTGCGAAGCTCCGAGGCCTTGCCCTGTATCGCCGTGGAAATACTCCGAGAAGAGGACGAGATCGCGCCAGTGAGGATCCTCGGCATAACGCGCGTCGCGGCCGTGACACGGGCGGTGTCCGCTCTCGTCAGGCAAAAAGATGCGCGCCAGGCGCGACGCCAGCTCGCGCGACACTTCGGACAGCGTCATCATGCGTCCCGAGCCGGTGGGGCACTCGACGCGCATCGAATCGCCGTAGAAGTAGTGGTAGCGCTCGAGCGCCTCGACGAGGAGGAAGTTGAGCGGAAACCAAATCGGGCCGCGCCAGTTCGAGTTCCCGCCGAAGAGCCCCGAGTTCGACTCGCCGGGAACGTAGTCGACGCGGTGTTCTTCGCGGCCGACGCGGAAGATGAACGGATTCTCCCTATGAAAACGTGACGCGGATCGCACTCCGTACGGCGAGAGGAACTCGGTTTCGTCGAGGACGCGCCGCAGCGCGCGCGCGAGCCGCTCGCGCGACGGAATCGCGAGAAGCCGGTGCGCGTCGCCGCCGTTGGCGCGCGTGTCCATGTAC
Organism: bacterium; assembly: GCA_046160485.1. Classification (GTDB taxonomy): domain Bacteria; phylum Orphanbacterota; class Orphanbacteria; order JBJXGV01; family JBJXGV01; genus JBJXGV01. The sequence goes on from JBJXGV010000024.1 coordinate 23,510, forward strand.
GAAATGTGCTGCGCGAGATCCTTGCGATTCTCGAGGAACCAATCGAGGCGCTTCTTAAAGCCGGGCAGTTTCTTGAGCACGGAATCCTCGAGGACCTCGACCGCGAAGAGCGGAATGATTCCGACCATCGAGCGGATCCGCAACGGAATCTCGCGGCCGTTGACGTGGAGGCGGTCGTAGTAGAACCCGTCCTGCTCGTCCCAGAGGCCGGTACCGCCGAAGCCGTTCATCGCGTCGGCGATCGCGACGAAATGCTCGAAGAACTTCGACGCAACGTCCTCGTACGCGGGGTCCTCGCTCGCGAGTTCCAGCGCCATCGCGAGCATCGTCGTGCAGTAGAACGCCATCCACGCGGTGCCGTCGGCCTGTTCGAGGTGTCCGCCCGTCGGCAGCGGTTTCGACCGATCGAACACTCCGATGTTGTCGAGGCCGAGGAATCCGCCAGAGAAAATGTGCTTGCCGTCGATGTCTTTGCGATTCACCCACCAGGTGAAGTTAATCAGGAGTTTCTGGAAGATGCTCGCGAGGAAGCGGCGGTCGCGCGCGCCGCGGAGCCCCGTCATCTTGTAGACGCGCCACGCGGCCCACGCGTGCACGGGCGGGTTGACGTCGCCGAACGCAAATTCGTACGCCGCCATTTGCCCGTTCGGATGCATGTACCACTCGCGCAGGAAGAGCGTGAGCTGGTTCTTCGCGAAGTGCGGATCGATTTTCGCGAAGGGAATCATGTGAAACGCGAGGTCCCACGCCGCGTACCACGGGTACTCCCACTTGTCGGGCATCGAGATGACGTCGCGGTTGTAGAGATGCGACCAGTCGGCGTTGCGCCCCGAAAGGCGGCGCGCGGGCGGCGACGGCTGCGCGGGATCGCCCTCGAGCCAGTCCTTCACGACGTAGTAGTAGAACTGCTTCGACCAGAGGAGCCCCGCGTAGCCCTGGCGCGCGACGCGCGACTCCTCGTCGGACATCGCGTCGGGGAGAATCGCCGCGTAGTACGCGCGCGATTCCGCCGCGCGCTCGGCGACGATGCGCTCGAAGCCGGCGTCGAACGCGCGAGCGGGCGCTTCGCCGTCGGCGAAGAAACGAACGCGCACCGAGACGCTCTCGCCCGCGGGAATCGTGAAGCGGTAGTGCGCGGCGGCCTTCGTTCCCGAGTGCGCGGGGTTGACGGCGTTGCGCGCGCCGCCCACGACGTACTCGTGAAACGCGTCCTTCACATAGGGCGTCGCGTTCGGCGTTCCGAAAAGCCGCGCGGTGTTCGATTCGTTCTCCGTGAAGAGCAGCTCCGGGGTTCCGCCGCCGTCCGCATGCGGCTCGAACTCGATGCGGAATCGCCCGAGCGAGGCGTGCACGGCGTCGATCGCGTTCTCTTTCGAGCGCGTCATCGACGGCTTCGGCCAGTAGCCTTCGCCCGTGCGCCCCCACGACCACGTGTTGCGAAACCAAAACGTCGGCAAGAGATCGATGCGCGCCGGCTCGGGGCCGCGATTGGCGATCGTGATCTTCACGAGAACATCGTTGGGGGAGTTCTTCGCGTATTCGGCGAAGACGTCGAAGTAGCGATCGCCGTCGAACGCGCCGGTATCGATCAGTTCGAACTCGGCGTCGTTCTTGCCGCGACGGCGCGATTCGCCGATGAGGTTCGCGTAGGGGAACTCGCGCTGCGGGTACTTGTAGAGCGCCTTCATGTACGAGTGCGTCGGCGACGATTCGAGGTAGTAGTAGCACTCCTTCACGTCCTCGCCGTGATTGCCTTCGGGGCCCGTCAGTCCGAAGAGGCGTTCCTTGAGGATGGAGTCGCGGCCATTCCAGAGCGCGAGCGCGAAACAGAAGCGTCCTTGCGCGTCGGTGATTCCGAGAAGGCCGTCCTCGCCCCAGCGGTACGTCCGGCTGCGCGCGTGATCGTGCGGGAGGTAACCCCACGAGTCCCCGCGCTCGGAATAGTCCTCGCGCACGGTGCCCCACTGCCGCTCGGAGAGATACGGACCCCAGCGCTTCCAATCCTTCGCGCGCTGCGCGCTCTCTTCGAGGCGATTCGCTTCGGCGTTCTCGGTTGCCATCGCATCCCCTTGTCCGTCGTGCTCCGGCCGGAGCGTCCCTCGCCGACTTATCGGCCGCCTCGCCTTACGCGGAGAGAAGTTCCGCCATCATGCGTGCGCCGATTACCGCTTTTCCGTCATGGCAGTTGTTGAAGAAGACGTAGACCTTCTCGGTGTCTTTCGAGAGCGCCCGAACGCGCTCGACCCACTCGCGCAATTCGTCTTCCGTGTACGTGTAGTCGTATCGGCTCACGTTGTTGCCGCCCCACCACGCCCCGGCGTTGCGGCCGTGAAAGCGCACGTAGCCGGCGCTCGCCGTTGCGCGCGCGACCGGCGGCACGAGCCCGCGCAGGGGCGGTTCGTCGACGGAGCAGTAGCCGATCTTAAGCGCGCGCAGCCGCGCGAACGTCGCCTCGACGATCCACGAGTCGTGTCGAAACTCGGCGTAGAACGCAGTGTCGTCGGGGAACATCGCGCGCAGCTCCGAGAGGTATTCCCAGTTGGCGGGCGACTCGCGGAACGCCCACGGAAACTGCCCGAGGAATCCGCCGAACTTGCGCGCCTCGACGAGCGGCGCGACGGCGTCGACGAGCAGCGCGGTGTTCTCGCGCACCGACTCGCGCGTGTGCGTCTGGCTTGCGTGCAACTTCACGAGGAACTCGAATGCGTCGGGGGTTTTCTTCGCCATCTCGAGAAAGACTTTCGGCTTCGGAATGCCGTAGTAGGTCGAGTTCACTTCGACGATGGGGAAGTGTTGCGCGTAGTACGCGAGCCAGTCGTTGCGGCGCATGCCCTCCGGATAAAACGGCCCGACCCAATCGGGGAAGTGGTAGCCGGAGGTGCCGATGCGGATCATGCGTGCCTCACGGCTTCTCGTGGCCGGAGCGGCGGTCGCGTTCGGGCCCGCGCGCGCGTTCGCGAGCGGGCGCGGCTGCGTCTCCACCCTCGGGCGTGCGTTCGCGCGCGAGGAGGCGCGCGCGCACGAGCGCACCGTCGCCGAAGCGGTCGCGGATCGCATCGCGCACCGCCGTCTCGCCCGAGGCGCGCGCGTCCTCGGCGAAGAGATCGATGAGCGACGCGTCCTCGCGCGACATGAGGCCCGCGACGGAAACGCCGAGGAGGCGAATCGGTTCGCGCGGGCGCGCCGCCGCGACGGGGTGCGCGCTCTCCCACGCGTAGGTGCCGACGAGTTCGCACGCCGCGCGGAAGATGGTGCGCTCGTCATTCGTCGGAGCGGGGACCGAGACCTGCCGCGTGACGGTATGAAACGACGCGTAGCGAATCTTCGCCGCCACCGTCCTGCCGAGGAATCCTTCGAGTCGCAGGCGCCGCCCGACGCGATCCGCAAGAGCGAGCAGTTCGCGTTCCGTGGAGTCCCAATCGACGAGGTCGTGCCACATCGTGCGCTCGTGGCCGATCGACTTCGGCGGCGGGGACTCGTAGTCGGGAATGACGGGCGCGTCGTCGAGGCCCTGGCCCATGAGCACGAGCCGCTCGCCGACGACACCGAGCCGCTCGCCGAGATCAGCGCTCGACGCGCGCCCCAACTCGCCGGCGGTGCGAATGCCAAGCCGTGCGAGAAACTCCGAGGTCTTCGCGCCGATGCCCCACAGCTCCTGCGTCGGCAGCGATTCGATGTACGGCGCGACTTCGTGGGGGAGAAGCTGCGCGAGTCCGTCCGGTTTCGCGCGCCCCGAAACGAGCTTCGCGATGAGTTTATTCGGCGCGATGCCGATCGTCGCGGGGAGATCGAGTGCGCGGCGAATCGCGTCTTTAACTTTTTGCCCCGCGCCGATCGCGCCGCCGAATCGTTCGGCCGTCGCCGTCATGTCGAGGAACGCCTCGTCGATCGAGCGCGGTTCGACCATCGGGGTGAACGCGCGCAGCACATGAAAGATTTCGCGCGAGCGCTCGGCGTATTTCTCCATGTCGACTTCGACGTAGATGCCGTTCGGACAGAGGCGGCGCGCGTGAACCATCGGCATTGCGCTGCGAACGCCGAACGCGCGCGCCTCGTACGAACAGGTCGATACGACGCCGCGCCGTCCCGTGCCCGCGGCACCGCCGCCGACGATGACCGGCTTTCCGCGAAGCTCAGGATTCTCCGACTGCTCAATCGACGCGAAGAACGCGTCCATGTCGATGTGGAAGACGAGCCTCTCCACGGAATCGCTCCCGGCGTGCGTCGTGCTTGTGTGGTGCTTGCGGGGCGCCGCGCCGTCGCGCGCAGCGCCCCGCGCGCGAGCTACTTCTTCTCGAGCGTGTTCGTGTAGAGCAATCCGGCGAGCGCGCCGCCCGCCATCGGGCCGACCCAGTAGATCCAGAGATTGCCGAGGCCGCCGCCGAGAAGCGCGGGGCCGAGGTGGCGCGCCGGGTTCATCGCCGCGCCGCTGATCGGGCCGACCGCGAGAATGTCGAGCGCGACCGTCAGGCCGATGAAGAGCCCGCCGACCTTCGGCGCGCGAGCATCGACCGCGGTGCCGTAGACGACGAAGACGAGGAAGAACGTCGTGACGATTTCGGCGATGAGCGCAGCCGACGCGGTGATGCCGGCGCCGGGTGCGGGAGTTCCCATGCCGACCGCCGCGAGCGCGGCCGCGGGGATCATCATCTTGACGACCGCGGCGGCGACGATGGCGCCCAAGCACTGCGCGATCCAGTAGCCGACGGCGCTTCCGACGTTGATCTTGCCGCCGAGCAAAAGCCCGAACGTGACGGCCGGGTTGAGGTGCCCGCCGCTGACGGCGCCGGTGGCGCTCACCATCACGGCAATCGCAAGGCCGTGCGCCAACGCGATTCCCGTCAGGCCGAGCGCGCCGCCCGTAATCTGGTTCGCGGCGATCGCACTCACGCCGGCAAAAATCAGAGCGAACGTTCCGATGAACTCCGCGATCAAGGCTTTGCTATTCATGGGGTCTCCTCTGTTCGGTTGGGAGCCGGTTCGGGCAGTGTTTGGCGAGCGTCTCGAACGTTCTCGGGCGGGCAGAATACGGGCGTGCGGCGGGGGCTGTCAACGAAAGCGTGCCGTGCCGTGAAACCGCGAACCGGTGCGCGGAATCCGAACGAAAGATGCGGCGGTTACCGGTGGTCGCGACCAGAACGGCGCGCGGTCCGCTCGCGCGTCGTGATAACGTCGCTTCGATGAATCGCGACGAATCCGACAGCGGCGCGCGCGCGGGCGCGCCGAGTGACGCCGGCGCGGAGAGCGCACTCGTCGAACGGCTGCGTCGCGGCGAGGATGCCGCGTACGAAGAGCTCGTGCGCGATTATGGCGGCCGGCTCTTCGCGGTCGCGAACCGGCTGCTGCGCAACGACGACGACGCGCGCGACGCGGTGCAGGATGGGTTCGTCGCGGCGTTCCGCGCGATCGGGCGCTTCGAGGGCGGCTCGCAGATTTCGACGTGGCTTCACCGCATCGTCGTCAACGCGGCGCTTATGAAGTTGCGCAGCCGGCGTCGCAAGCCCGAGGAGTCGCTCGATGATTTGCTGCCGACGTTTACCGCCGACGGTCATCACGCGCGACACAACACGGAGTGGAATCTGTCGCCGCACGACGCGGCGGAGCGCGGCGACACGCGCGCGGTCGTTCGCGAGTGCATCGATCGCCTGCCGGAGACGTACCGAACCGTTCTGCTGATGCGGGACATCGAAGAACTCGACACGGAGGAGACAGCGAAGATGCTCGGAATCACCGAGAACGCGGTGAAGATTCGGCTGCATCGCGCGCGTCAGGCGCTCCGCACGCTTCTCGATCCGCACGTTCGGGGGGACGCGATATGACGTGTCTTGAAGTCGTCGAGTTCATGATGGCGTATTTGGATGGCGAGTTGGCGCCCGAGCCGGCGCGCATTTTCGAGCAGCACATGTCGGTGTGCGCCGAGTGTCAGGCGTATCTCGACGGCTACAAGAAGACGATCACGCTCGGCAAAGTTGCGCTCGCACCGAGCGACGACCCGGCCCCCGCGAGCTTACCTCCGGACTTGATTAGGGCGATCCTGGCTGCGCGGCCGCGCGCTTAGGTCGCGCGTACCGTGTGATCGCGCGCGCGGCTCGCACGCGACCGGCACTTCGGCCGCACGCGGCGCGCGCGTCGCGCGCACTACGGCAAGAACCGCGGCAGATTCCCGACCCACCACGGCCAGTCGTGCCCGAACTGCCCGGGCCAGATCTCGCAGTGAACCGGCACGCCTTTCCCCGCGAGCACTCCCGCGAAGTGGCGGTTCTCATTCACGAGCGAATCGTGCTCGCCCGTCGCGATGACGAACTGCACGTGTGACAAACGCCTTGCGCCCTCGTCGTCGAGATTCGGAACGTACGCGGTCGGGCAGTTGAAGTAGCAGCCGTCGTCCCAGTGGCCGTCGAGGAAGTCGTGGATGTCGTACACGCCGGAAAACGTGATCGACTTCGTCACCTCTTCGGGATAGCGGCACGCGAAGTTCATCGCTTGGTACGCGCCGAACGATGCGCCGTACACCGCGAGATCACCGCGGCCGGTGCGCTGCCGAATGTACGGAAGAAGTTCGTGGCGCAGATACGCGTCGTACTGTTCGTGGCGCATGCGGCGCATCGCCGGATGCACGCGCCGGTTGTACCACGACTCGGCCGCGACACTATCGACGCACACCGCCTGCACGAGACCCGCATCGATCTTCGCGGCGAGCCCGCCGATCAATCCGAAATCTTCGACCTCGTAATAGCGCGCCATCGACGTCGGAAAAAGAATCGCCGGAGTGCCCGCGTGGCCGAACCAAAGGATTTCCATCTCGCGGTTAAGGTGCTGGCTCCAGCCCCTCAGGTACTGTCGGATCACGTTCGGTCTCCTCGTGTCGCGTCGTTTCGCGTCGGGGGTGTGCTTCGTGGCGTGCGGCGGACGCAAGACTTTACAGGATCGGAAGGCTCGCCTACAATGGCCGCCTGCTACCGAGATCGATCTCACGTTTCCACTGGCCCATCCGTCACGCAATCAGGAGATAGTCGATTCCATGTCGAGAGTTCCCAAGATCGGGGTGCTTTACGGTCAAGAGCGTTCGTTCCCCGAGGCGCTCGTGCGGACCATCAACGATCGCTACAAAGGGCGCGTCACCGCTGAGCCGGTTCAGATCGGCGCGGTTCCTCAAGACGAGCCGCCCGCTTACGATTTGATCTTCGATCGCATCAGCCATGAGGTGCCGTTCTACCGCTCGTGGTTGAAGGCCGCCGCGGCGCGCGGCGTGCAGGTGCTCAACAATCCGTACTGGTGGAGCACCGACGACAAGTTTATCTGCAACATCATCGCGCAGGCCGCGGGCGTGATGGTGCCGAAGACCGTACTCCTGCCGCATCGCGATCATCCGCCCAACACGACGGGCGATTCGTTCTCGAACCTCGTCTTCCCGGTCGACTGGGACGAGGTCTTCGGCTATCTCGGATTCCCGATTTTCATAAAGCCGGCATTCGGCGGCGGATGGCGCGACGTTCACAAGGTCGACAACGCCGAGGAATTTTTCGCGGCGTACGCGAAGACGGGAAGCCTCTCGATGATCGCGCAAGAGGCGATCGTGTTTACCGAGTACTTCCGTTGCTACGCGCTGGGGCGGTCGCTCGTGCGCGTGATGCGATGGGATCCGTCGAAGCCGCACGCGGAGCGTTACGCGCGCGAGCCCGAGCCGATTCCCGCCGCGCTCGAGGAGCGCCTGCGGCGCGACTGCGTCGCGCTCTGCGAGGCGCTCGGCTACGATCTCAACACGATCGAACTCGCGATTCGCGGCGGCGTGCCGTACGCGATCGACTTCATGAATCCCGCGCCCGACTGCGACGTGAATTCCGTCGGCCAGAAGAATTTCGATTGGGTCGTGTCGAACGCGGCGGACTTGCTCGCAGAGCGCGCGCTGAATCCGCGGCCGTTCGAGATGACCGGCTCGTGGCCGGCGCTCTTCGCGGGCGGCGGCGGCGCAAACGGCGGCGCGAAGGCGCTCGCGGGCGCGGCGGCGAAAGCGTCGCGCGGCGCGGCGGCGAAGAGCGCGAAGCCGGCCGCAGCCCCGCGCGAGCGCACGGCGAAGACGAAGAAGTAGCGCGGACCGCGTCGGCGAGTACGAGGAGGTCGGATGCGAAAAAGGCCCAGCTTCACGATCGGCATCGAAGAAGAGTTCCAAGTCATCGACCCGGAGACGGGAGAACTTCGCTCGCATATCTCCGAGATGTTCGAGCAGGGAAAGATGCTCCTCCACGAGCAGATCAAGCCCGAGTTTCATCAGTCGGTGATCGAGATCGGCACCGAGGTTTGCCAGAACGTGGAGCAGGCGCGGCGCGACGTCGCGTCGCTGCGGCGCAATCTGTGCGAGCTCGCGCGCAAGAACGGTTTGCGCATTTGCGCCGCGGGCACGCACCCGTTCTCGCACTGGTCGACGGTCGGCATCACGCCGAACGAGCGCTACGAGCAGATTCTCTCCGATTTGCAGATCGTCGCGCGCGCGAACCTCATCTTCGGTCTGCACGTGCACGTCGGAATCGAGGAGCGCGAGGACGCGATTCACGTGATGAACGCCGCGCGCTATTTCATTCCGCACATCCTCGCCCTCTCGGTGAACTCGCCGTTTTGGCTCGGGCGCGACAGCGGGTGGCAGTCGTATCGCGTGAAAGTGTTCGACAAATTCCCGCGCACGAATGTCCCCGACTATTTCGGCTCGTACGGCGAATTCGACGCGTTCTGCAAACTTCTGCTCGCGACCAACTGCATCAAGGATCGCAAGCAGATCTGGTGGGACATCCGGCCGCACTCCCAGTTCTCCACGATCGAGTTCCGCATGTGCGACGTGCCGATGCGCGTCGACGAAACCATCGCGATCGCGGCGATCATTCAGGCGGTGTGCGTGAAGTTGTGGAAGCTGCTCGACCAGAATCTCGGTTTCCGGCTCTACCGCCGCGCGCTCATCATGGAGAACAAGATGCGCGCCGCGCGCTGGGGATTGCGCGGCAAGCTGGTCGACTTCCGGAAGGAAGAAGAGGTGCCGACGCCGGTGCTCATCGAGGAAATCCTTGAGTTCATCGACGATGTCGTCGATGAATTGGGGAGCAGGCAGGCCGTCGAAAGCGTGCGCTGGGTCGTGCGAAATGGCACGGGCGCCGATCGGCAGCTTACCGAGTACAAGCGCCACGGTGATTTCAAGAAGCTGATGGAGTACATCGTCACGGAGACGGAATACGGACTTGGCGTCGGAGCGCCGGCGGGGCGGGCAGGCTGAGTGGAGACGGCGCCGCGCGGCGGTGAGGCAGAGGGAATCATGGCTCGCCACGTTACGGGGAACCTCGGTTCGACTTACGCCGGCGATTTCGTCGAGGGCGCGAAGAACGCGGTCTTCACGTGTCTGGCCGTCCGCGAAGGGGAGCGCTGCGTTCTCATCGCGGACCGCGCGAACCGTGAGATCGGCGCGGCGCTCGCGGACCAATTCGTCACGGCGGGCGGAGTGCTCGAGGCGTTCGTGCTCGAGGATGTCGCGGAGCGCCCGCTCACCGATCTACCGGATTCCGTTGCGGCCGCGCTCGAAACCGCGGACGTGAGTTGCTTCGCCGCGTCGGCGCAATCCGGCGAACTCGCGGCGCGTATCGCCATGACGAAGATCGTCAATCGCCGCGGCATTCGGCATGGCCACATGGTCAACGTTACGCCGCGTATCATGCGCGAGGGAATGCGCGCGGACTTCCGGCGCGTCGATGCGCTTTCGCGCTGGGTGCTCGATCGCGTGAGCGGCGCGGCGGAGCTGACCGTGCGCTCGCGCTCCGGAAGCGATATGCGCGTTCGCATCAACCCGCGTTTTCGCTGGATCAAGACCTCCGGGCTCATCACGCCGGAGAAGTGGGGCAACCTTCCGGGCGGCGAGGTCTTCACGAGCCCAGGACGAGTCGACGGCGTGTTCGTCTGCGACGGCGTTCTCGGCGACTGGCTCGCACCGAAGTACGGCGACATGCGCGCGTATCCGCTGCGCGTGACGATCGAGGATTCGCGGATCGTCGATCTGGCGTGCAGTCGCGCCGAGATCACCGAAGAGTTCCGCACCTACACGACGCAGCACGCCAACTCGAACCGCGTCGGCGAGTTCGCGCTCGGCACCAACTTCGCGCTGAAGGAAATTATCGGACAGATCCTTCAGGACGAGAAATTCCCCGGCGTGCACATCGCGTTCGGGCATCCGTACTCCGAGCACACGGGCGCCGACTGGGCCGCGCCGAGCCACATCGACATCGTCGGGCGCGACTTCGACGTCGACGTCGACGGCGTGCCGATCATGCGCGAGAGCTGCTACCTGCTCGACGAGGCGGAACTCGAGAAGTACATGCGCGCGGTGAGCAAAAGCTGGCCAGCCGCCGTCCGCGCAAACGGCGCGCGCACCGTGCCCGGCGCAAGCTAGCGGTTTCTCGCGCATGGACCCGCGCCTTCGCGCGCTCTTCAACTCCGCGTACACTGAGAAGACCTACGAAGCGATTGCGCGCGCAATGGCCGAGCGCCTCGGCGGCGAACCGATTCCGTTCCGGCTCGCGGAGACGCCTGTGTTCTTTACACCCGCGCTTCGCGACCTCTGCGAACGCGCCGCGTCCGAGATCATCGCGCAGATGCAAGATCCGAAGATCATCGCGCTCTGCGCCGACCGCATTCCACCGGAGTATCGCGTCCCCGGGATCGATGCGCTGCCGCACTCGGCGGTCGTCGACTTCGCGATCGTGCGCGGCGCAAACGGAGAACACGAGCCGCGACTCATCGAGACACAAGGCTTCCCGTCGCTCTACGGTTTTCAGTATGTGATGGCGGGTGCGTGGGGCGAGGTTCTCGCCGCGATGCCCGGGATGCCGCGCGAATGGGCGGTCACGCTCGGCGGGGGCGACCTCGACGCATACCGCGCGCTCCTGCGCGACACGATCGTGGGCGACTGCGACCCCGACGAGGTCGTGCTCGTCGACATCGAGCCGAAGAAGCAGAAGACGCGCCCCGATTTCGTCGCGACCACCGCGCTCCTCGGCGTACGCGACGTGTGCCTTACGGAACTCGTGCGCCGCGGCGACCAGCTCTTCGCGCCGCATCGCAGCGCTTCGGGCGCGAGCGGCCTGGTTCGCGTGCGCCGCATCTACAACCGCGTCATCTTCGACGAACTCGTGTCGAAGGGCGTCGGCGCGCCGTTCGACTACCGCGAGGGGCTCGACGTGACGTGGGTGCCGCATCCGAACTGGTATTGGATCTGGTCGAAGGCGACGATGCCGTACCTCGATCATCCGTGCGTGCCGAAGGCGCGCTACCTCGCGGATATTCGCGAGTGGCCGAGCGATCTTTCGCGCTACGTGCTCAAGCCGCTCTACTCGTTCGCTGGGCTCGGCGTCGTCGTCGACGTCGACCGCTCCCGCATCGACGCGATTCCCGAAGACGAACGCGCGAACTGGCTGCTCATGGAGAAGGTCGACTACGCGCCCGATCTCATCGCGCCCGACGGCGCCGGCGTGAAGGTCGAGCTGCGCGTCCTCTTCCTGCGCCCCGACGCGAGCGACCGCCTCGTCCCCGCGATCAACCTCTGCCGCCTCTCGCGCGGCAAGATGCACGGCGTCGACCACAACAAGGATCTCGACTGGGTCGGCTCTTCGGTGGCGATATGGCCGGTTCGCGATTGAGCCACAATTTGCGCTCGCACCGCTGCGCGCGGCGGGATACGCTCGCCGCATGATGGACTCGCCCGAGGAGATCGAGGCGCGCCGCGCCGCGTGCGCGAACATGTGGACGCGCGTGATCCGGCCCGGCGAGTCCGCGAATCTTTCGATCGAGGATGATCGGTACTGGCTTCGTCTGAGCCCGAGCGAGCGAGTCGCCCTCGTCTGGCAATTGACCGTCGACGCGTGGGAGTTCGCGGGAGTTCAAATCGCCGAGGAGCGCCTCTGTCGATCCGTCACGCGGGTCGTTCACCTCGTGGATGCCGACCGGCTCGACGACAGCGCACGCTAGCGCCCGCTGTCGCTAACGCGCGATCGTTACTCTCTCCGTCAGATGATCCCAGTCCGGCGAGGTGAGGCGGAAGAAGAAGTCACCGATACAGTCCCTTGATCGCGCCCCAGGAGCCGGCCGCGGTTGCGTTCGGCGGACATGGCTCGCTCGAATCGACGACAAGCCAGCAGAGAAAGTTGTCGAAGCTTCCATCGGGACCGATCCACGGAACGCATGTTTCCATATCGACGCCGTAGTAGAACGATTTATTGGGCGCTTCGAACGGACAACCGACGGGCCGCCCGCCGTCGGTTGCGAGCGAGGGTATCCCGTAGTATATGTCCCCTGGTTGCCCATTCCCGGGGTTCGGTTTGATGCGGAGCAAGACGCATTCGACTTCACACGGAATCTCAATGTTGAAGTTCGAACAGTTCCATCGCAGCCCAGGATTGAGGCTCAGGTCGGATGCCAGCGTGTAATCAGGACAGCCATCGCCCTCGTTGTCCACATCCAGGTAGACATCGACTGTGTAACCGTAACCGGTGTCTCTGAAATACGTGATGGCGCGCTTGACCACGTTGCCGCCTGCCACTTCCGGTTGTTCAGATCCACCAAACAGTACGCCGACAGCCTCATCGCCCATGTCGTGGTAGATCCAGATGTATCCCGAGCAGGTGTTGTACCAACGATAGTTCGCCGCACTCCCATTCGTGTTCGGCACAAGCTGACACGGACCACTCGTCGGCTGTTGCGCGGGCGTGCGCAGTGGCTCGGCGGACTCTCGAATCAGAGTGCGACTAGGAGCGGCCTCGCTGACCACGTCGATCGCAATGAGCGACGCGACCAGGACGATGAGCGTGGCAAGATCGCTTCGAGGTGACATCGGGGCAGTCCTCCTTCGCGGGCGTGGGAGGAGATCAGTGGCGTTGATCCTGCGCTCGCCGACGCGGCGTTGCAAGCGGGCCGCGATGCATACGCCGGATCAACGAATCAGCGTGATGCGCCTCGTTTCGATCGCGTCGCCGGCGGCGAGGCGCGCGAAGTAGACGCCGCTTGCGACGCGCGCGCCCTCGGCGTCGCGCCCGTTCCACGCGATCGCGTGATCGCCCGCGGCGTAGCGCTCGCCGCGCGTGACCGTGCGCACGAGCCGCCCCGACGCGCCGAAAATTTCGACAGTGACCGCGCTCGCATCTGGCAAGTGCATCGCGAAGGCCGCGCCGTCGCGTGACGGGTTCGGCGATGCGAGCGCGAACGCGACGCGATCGACCCCGGCGCCGGTCGGCGGCGCAACGCCCGTCGGCGCGTACGTGTTCTGGTCGAGCAGCCAATTGTCCGGATCGAACACCACGTTCGTGACAGTGCCTCCGACGGTGAAGAGCAGTTCGTCTTCATCCTCGTCGACCCAGCCGACGACGACGGTGTCGCCGATCGACCGCACGAGCTTGAAGTCGATCGGCATCGTAAACGTCGGCCCGATCGTCTGCGTCTGGTCGAGCCGCACGCGCACTTCCGTGCCGCCGCCATCCGCGGGCTGCGTCCACCACGTCCAATCGTATTTCGGATGCCCGCCCGAGTAGATCCACTCCTGGAAGAACCAATCGAGCGGCGCGCCGTACACCGATTCCATCGCCACGCGCAGGTCCTCGGTCGTTGCGACGTCTTCACGGTGCGCCGCGATGTACGCCGCGAGCCCGTCGAAAAAGTCCGCATCGCCGACGACGTGGCGCAGCATGTGCAGCACCGAGCCGCCCTTCTCGTACGAAATCGTTCCCCACTTGCTGACGGGATCGTAAATTGGATAACCGAGCGCGCCCGCGTTGTTGAGGTACGGCGCGAAGAGCGCGGTCGTGACGTAGTTCTTGTAGTTCGCGAACCCGTAGAGCGTCTCGCGCGAAAGCGCCTCGCAGTACGTCGCGAATCCCTCGGAGAGGTAGATCTCGCGCCAATCGGCATACGTGACGAGATCGCCGAACCATTGGTGACCCATCTCGTGCGAAACGATGTCGTCGTTCGACGTCGTGCCGTTCACGAGGCCGTACGCGTGAAACACGCACGTCTGGTGCTCCATGTCGCCGACGTTCGTCGTGACGTAGCTGAATTTGTCCCACGGATACGGCCCGAAGCGGTTGATGAACGCCGTCATCATCGCATCGACGTTGACGTACGAGTTCGCCACGGTCGTGCTGTCGAGCGTGTTGTGCGCGTAGTGCTTCATCCACGGGTACGTCGCGCTTTGGTACTCGTTGTAGCGCGCGATCGCGACCGACATGAGGTACGTCGCGATTTGATGATCTTCGCGCCAGTTCCAGGTGCGCGTGCTAGTGAGCGAGTCGACGTCGACAGAAATCAGTTCGCCGTTGCAGACCGCCGTGCGCACGAGGTTCGTCTTGATGTGAAAGTCGGCGGTGGCTTTGTCGCACGGCGAGTCGAACCCGGGGAACCACGCGCGCCCGAGTCCCGGCGGGTTCGCGTTGAGCCCGACGCCGAGATTGAAATCCGTCTGGGGCGGGATCGTGTAGATGTAGAAGCCCCCGAAGCTCTCTTTGTACGGGACGCCGCCGTAGACGACGGTGACTTCGGCGGAGTCGCCGAGCGCGATCGGCGTGTCGAGCGTGACGCTGAGCGTGTCGTTCGCGAGCGAGAAGGTCAGCGGCGTCAGGCCGCGCATGACACTCGTCGCGGAGAGATCGAGCAGCGAGAACTTCACGTTCGAGAGCGACGCGACCTCGCTGCGAAAGAGGATCTTCGTGGTGCCGTCGATGCGCCCGGCCGGGCGGTCGACCGCGAGCGTGATGTCGTAGTGCAGGACGTCGTACGAGTGCGGGCAATCGCTGGGGGAGCCGAGGGGCTGCGAGTCGGAATCTTCGTCGGCGGCGATCGGACCGCGCGGGCGCTCCGCGTCGCGCGGGCGAATCGGCGACGGCGCGGGGCCGATACCTTCGGGCCACGGAAGTTCGTCGCTGGCGCGAGCGCCTCCGGCAATCACGGTGGCGAAAATAACGGCGGCCAAAGCCGAAAGCCGCAGGAGCGAAACGGCGCGCATGAGAGCCCTCCCGGAATCCCGAAGTTGTGAGTTGGGGCGGGCCCTATTGTACAGCGCGCGGACTCGTGATGACTACCGCCGAAACGGTGTCAGCGAGCCCGCGCGGCAAACTAGCGCTTCTTCGCCTTTTTCGCGGACTTCTTTGCCGCTTTCTTCGATTTCTTCACCTTCTTCGCCGATTTCGTGGCGGCCTTCTTCTTCGCCTTCGGCTTCGGCTTCGATTTCGCTTTCGTCTTGGTCTTAGTCTTGGCCTTCGCCTTCGGTTTTGACTTCGACTTCACGCGCTTCGCCGCGCTCTTCACCGGCTTCTTCGCAGGCTTCTTCGCGGACTTCTTCTTCGCCTTCGCGGCGGCTTTCTTCTTCGGCTTGGCGCTCTTCTTTGCCGCGGCCTTCTTCTTGGTCTTGGCCTTCGGCTTGGCCGCCTTCTTCGGTTTCGCCGCCTTCTTCGGCTTCGGCGTTGCGATGACGCGAACCCGCTCGATCGGGTCCGCCTCCATCCCGTTTGCGGATCGCATGCGCGAGGCGCTGCCGCTCGTGCCGCCGGAACCCGCACCCGCGCCGGCACCCTCCGCGCCCAACGGCGCGTCCGGCCCCTCGCAGAGCGCCTTCAGCGACACCATCGCCTGATCCCAATCCTGGTCCATCTTCATCCGCTCGCTGTCGGCGGGCGGCGGGTCGGCCATGTAGCGCATCGTCACGATCACGCCTTCGGGGCTCGGATCGATGCGGAACGTGCTCGAATGCTGGCCCGTCACCGGGATCGTCTCGCCCGGCTTGATCTTCGAAACCCACTGAAGCGAGACCTCGCGCCCGGGGACGAGGCGCGTGAACGTCGCGCGCGCGCCCTCGACCTGCTCGCCCGTACCCCACATGAGTAGGAGCGAACCTCCTTCGACGGCTTTCGACTCGGCGCGATTCGCGAACCACCGCGCCAACGAACGCGACTCGGTGAGTGCGCGGAATGCCGTCTCTGCTTTCGCGCGGATCACGATGCGCTTCTCGATGACTTGCTCCACGGAATTTATCCCTCCCCGCGAGGCCGCGCTGTGGCGCGCCTCGATCCAGTGCCCAACGTGCGAGCCGAGCGTGACGATGCGAGCGTGTCGCGCGCCGGCGAGCGCGGCTTGCGATGCGAGGCGACGGATGCGGTCACGCCGCTCGCGAGGAGTAGAACGCGAAGCTGCCGAGGCTCCGCGAGGAGGATGTCTTTACGGCGTCGTCCGCCGCGCCGAATGAACGCCTCGACGCGCAGTGCGTCCGATCGTGTCGATACGCGCCACGCCGCGCGCAGCCGCACCGGGCGCCGCCCCGACGTGAATCGCGCGCCGCGCGGCGAAGTGTTGTGCTCCACAACGCGGCGCGCGAGGTCGCTAGTCTGCCCAACGTAAATTTCGCCGGTTCGGCACTCGATTAGATAGACCCAGTGGCCACGTCCGCTCATGGCGGGCAGCATCCTAGCACGCGCCGAAAAGAGTCGCTAGAAAAGTCGCGCGCGGGGCGGTTTCCGCGGGGCGGTTTCGCGCGGGTCGCGGCCGGCGGCCGGCTAGTAGCGCACCGTGACGTCGGCGGACGCCTCGAGCGGGAAGGCGCCGAGCCGAACGGAGAAACGGACCTGCCCCCGCCGGATCGGACCGCCGACGAGCGGCGGCTCGGGATTCGGCGTGAAGAGCCCGTCGGCGGTGATGGTTCCGAGTGCTCGGGGCACGACGGACCAACTGGCGAGCGGCAGGCCGCTCGCGTCGCTCCCGTCGAGCGTAGCGGCGAACCGAATCGTTGCAGCCGCCGCAAGATCGGCGCTCGGCGGCTCGATCGAAAGCTGCGAGCCGGCGGCCGGCAGAAGGATCGTCACGCGCGCCTCGCCGCGAACGACCTCGCTGGGCGATACGCGCACCTCCGCGAGGACCCGCCCCTCGAAGCGCGGTGCGCTCTCGGAGCCGGCGAGGAACGGGAGCCGCGGGTTCGGCGTGAAGAGCCCGTCGGGAGTGATGGTTCCGAGCCGATCGGGGACGACGCGCCACACGACTCGCGGCTCGGCGAGGTCCGCGGCCCCGGCCGTGCCGCTGCCCGCCACGCCGCCTTCTGCTATGTGCTCGGCGCCGCCGCCGACCGCCGCAACGCGGAACCGCACCGTCTCCGCAAGCCCGATCGTCGCTTGCGGGGGAACGACTCGCACGCCCTCCGGCCTGGCGTCCGGCACGATCACGACGCGAGCCGTTCCGGTGGCGAGCTTTCCTTCGGGCAGCGCCGCGGTTGCGATCAAGACCCCCTCGCGGCGGCCGAAGTCGTCGCTCGCCGGGTTCGCGAGCGTCGCGTTCGCGGTGAAGAGGCCGTCGGGTGTCACGGTTCCGAGGGTCGTGGGGGCGACGCTCCACCGAATGGGAACGATGGCCGGGAGCGGGCGGCCGCCGAGGAACGCGTCGACGCGGGTCTCGCCTCCGGGACGCGTCGTGATCGCGCGCGGGCGCAGCTCGAGAAGGTCGGAGACGGCGCCCGGCGCGAGTCGGACCGCGGCGCGCGCCTCGAGCGCGATCCCGTCCACGATCGCGCGCGCGACGACGAACCCGCTCGCCGGCCCGTCGCCCGAGTTCGCCGCGGCGCCCCCGGTGCGGTCCCATTCCCCGCCGCTGTTGGAATCGCCGGCCGGCGTGAGCACACCGTCGGGAGTGATCGTCCCGAGACTCGCCGGCTCGACGGACCACTCGGCTTGGATACGCTCGCGTTCGCGATCGCCGCCGGAGGGGCGGTTGCCGCCACCGTTACCGGCGTCGATGCCGCCGCCGGGTCCGCCGCCGGGTCCGCCGCGCGCGAGCAGAACGGCCTCGAAGCGCACCGGCCGCCCAACGACGAGAAGCGCTGACGCCGGCCGCACCCGAAGCGCCGATTCGCCGCCCTCCGGGAAGACGCGGATCCGCGCGAACGCCCGCACCGCTTCGCCGTCCCACTCGATCGACGCGGCCGCGTGGCCTTCGCCGGCAGATGCGCCCGCCTCGAACGTTCCGTCGGGCGCGAGCCAGCCGAGCGTCGACGGGAACACGCTCCAGCGGATGCGAGAGAGCAACGAGTCGGCGCCGGGTGGGGCGATGCGCGCGTCGAGACGGGATCGCTCGCCCGGGCGGAGCGTCAGCACGGTCGGCGTGATCGCAAGCGACGGCGCCGCGCCGCGCGTTGCGCCGATCCACACGCGCGCCGCGCCTTCGATGTTCGCGCCGCCGAGCGCGGTCTGCGCGAGCACGCGCGAGCGTCCCGCGCCCGGCCCCGCGACAAACCTCCCGTCCGCGGTGATTGTTCCCGCGTCTTCGGGCGCAACGCTCCACTCGACCGGCGCCTCCAGCGCGCCGCTCGCCTCCGGCTCCGCACGAAACACGATTGCGTCGCCCGGCGCGAGGGTGGCGGACGCGGGCGTGATGCGCAGGCGCGCCGCGCCCGGCGTTTCGCTCACGCGCAGGAGCGCGTGCCCGACGCGGACGACGCCGCCGGAGCGCGTTTCGGCGCGCACAATGCCGCGTCCGGCTCGCGGCGCGGCGAGGAACACGCCGTCCGGCGCGATCGCGCCGAGCGTTCCCGGAATCACCCGCCACTCGACCGGCTCGCCCTTTGCCGCGCCATCGACCTCGACGGTGAATCGCAGCGTTCCACCCGGCGCAACGACAGCTTCGGCCGGAGAGACAAGCAGTCGTTCCTCTGTCTGCGCCACGCATCGCTCGCTCTGAACAAGGCCGCACACGCACACGCACGCGGCCGCGAGAATCGCCCCGCGCACACCGCGAAAGATTCGTCGATTCGTCATGGCGTCATCTCCGCATCGTTCGTGATTTCCGATGTTGTTTCCGATGTGACGATCCAGAGTTTTTCCTGGATGCGATCGTTGCCGGCGTTACGGACCTCGAGCGCGACGAGATACTCGCCGGGGGGGAGCGGCTCATCGGAGGTGAAGAGGATGAAGTTGGGAGTGCATTCGCTTGCGGATGTGACATCGCGGTCGTTGACGAGCAGGCGGAGCGACTCGCCGGCGAGCGGCGGTTCGACCACGGCGCAGATCGTGGCGATGCGCCACGCGGGGAGTGCGCCGCCCGCCGGGCTCACGAGGTCGATGCGGCGCTCGGGGGGCGGCGGCGGCGGCGCGAAGGCGGCGTCGCGCGCGAGGAGCGCAACGACGGCGGCGAGCGCCGCGCCCGCGGCAAGAGGGATCGCGAAGCGCGCGAACGCGGGGCGCCCCG
>JBJXGV010000025.1:0-13507 GCA_046160485.1 bacterium
GGCGGCGCCGAACTCGACGCGCGCGACTTCGCGGCGCTCCTCGCGCCGGCCGCGGCCGCGTCGCTCGAGCGCGCCGCGCGCGCCGCGCATACAATCACCGCCGAGCGCTTCGGCAAGACGATCCTCCTCTACGCGCCGCTCTATCTCTCGAACGAGTGCGTGAGCACGTGTCTCTACTGCGGATTCTCGCGCGGCAACGATGTCGCGCGCCGCACGCTATCGATCGACGAGGCTGTCGCGGAGACGCGCCTGCTCACCGCGCGCGGGTTTCAGCACATCCTGCTCGTGACGGGCGAGCATCCGAAGGCCGCGTCGCTCCCGTATCTCGCGGAGGCCGTGCGCGCACTCCGCGCGACGGGCGTCGCATCCGTCTCCGTGGAGATCGCGCCGCTCGACGTCGCCGGCTATCGCGAACTCGCTGTCGCCGGCGCCGACGGGCTCGTCGTCTATCAGGAGACGTACGACCGCGCGACGTACGCGCGGCTTCATCTCGGCGGGCCGAAGCAAGATTACGATCGGCGGCTCGCGGCGCCGGAGCGCGGCGCGGACGGCGGGATGCGGCGGCTCGGGATCGGAGCGCTTCTCGGGCTTGCCGACTGGCGCGAGGAGGCGCTCGTGTTGTACGCGCACGCGCGATTCCTGCTGCGACGCGCGTGGCGCTGCGCGCTCACCGTGAGCCTGCCGCGCCTGCGTCCGGCGGCCGGCGGCTTCGCGCCCGCGCACGCCGTCACCGATCGCGAGTTCGTGCAGCTTCTCGTCGCGCTGCGGCTTGCGCTTCCCGACGCCGGCATCTCGATCTCCACGCGCGAGCCCGCCGCGCTGCGCGACCGGCTCATTCCGCTCGGCGTCACGCAGATGTCCGCCGGCTCGCGCACCGATCCCGGCGGCTACAGCGATCCGAGCGCCGCCGAGCCGCAATTCGAAATCGAAGACGATCGCTCGCCCGAGGAAGTCGCCGCCGCGATCACGCGCGCCGGATACGACCCCGTCTGGAAGGATTGGGAGGAGGCGTTGCATGCGTGATACGGCGAGCGGGCCAGAGCGCAGCGACCGCGAGAGTGAGAGCGCCGCGGGAGTGCGAGAGACGATCGCGACGTTCGTGCTCAACGGCGACGCGCACGCACTCCCCGACGACGCGCGTCTCGCCACGCTTCTCGACACGCTCGCGCTGCGCGCCGAGTGGGTGCTCGTCGAACTCAACGGCGAGCCGGTGCCGCGCGAACAGTACGACGCGACGACGCTGCGCGCCGGCGACCGCCTCGAACTCGTCACGCCGCTCGCGGGCGGGTAGCTCGAGCCCGCATCGCCGCAGCGAGTTGACCGGCTCGCGTGCGGCCTGTAGATTGGCCTCCGATGCTCGCGAAAGGTTTCCTCCCGTGACCGATCAAAACAAAGCCGCCTCCTCCGATGCGTGGGACAGCCTCGTCGTGGAGATGAAGAACAACGACCGCTACTTCCAGCGCGGGCTCGGCAATCGTGCCGAGATCGTTCCGCAGCTTCGCGCCGACTACCACAACAAGCTCGTCGACTCGTTGAAGCAGAACGACTACCGCATCGCGTCGGGGACGTGCGAGGTGCGCCTCGCGCGCGAGTTCGGTTTCTGCTACGGCGTCGATCGCGCCGTCGAATACGCCTATGAAACGCGCGAACGCTTCCCCGAGAAGCGCATCTTTCTGACGGGCGAGATCATTCACAACCCGCGCGTCAACGGCCGCCTTCGCGAGATGGGCGTGCTCTTCCTGCCGCAGTCGGAGAACCTCGAGGAGCGCTTCGCCGACGTGCACGAGGACGACGTCGTCATCATCCCGGCATTCGGCGTCGAGACGGCGGCGCTCGCGGCGCTCGCCCCGAAGAAGTGCATCCTCGTCGACACCACGTGCGGATCGGTGCTCAACGTTTGGAAGAGCGTGATCGGCTACGCGCAGGACGGCTTCACCGCGATCGTGCACGGGAAGTACGCGCACGAAGAGACACGCGCGACGTGTTCGCAGGTGTCGCGTTTTCCGAACGGAGGCTACCTCGTCGTGCGCGACCGCGAAGAGGCGGCGATCGTCTGCGAGTACATCGAGCGCGGCGGCGATCGCGCTGCGTTCCTCGAGCGGTTCGCGCCCGTCTCCTCGCCCGAGTTCGATCCCGACACGCGGCTCGAACGGATCGGCGTCGCGAATCAGACCACGATGCTCTCGTCGGAGTCGCTCGAGATCGCCGAGATGCTGCGGCAGGCGATCGTCACGCGCCACGGCGCGGACGAGGCCGCGCGCCGCTTCCGCTCGTTCGACACGATCTGCAGCGCGACGCAAGACCGGCAGGACGCGGTCGTCGCGCTCATCAACGAAGGCGTCGACCTGATGATCGTCATCGGCGGATTCAATTCGTCGAACACGACGCATCTTCTCGAGATCGCTGGGCAGAGCGTGCCGAGTTATCACATCGAAAACGCGTCGTGCCTGCTTTCGGCCGACGAGATTCGCCACAAGCCGCTCGCGCGATTCACACCGGTCGTGGCGCGCGATTGGCTGCCGAGGGGCGCCGCGCGCATCGGCATCACCGCCGGCGCATCGACACCCAACAGCGAAATCGGCGCCGCAATCGAGCGCATCTTTCTCTTCCGCGGCGAGGGGCTCCCCGCGGCGGAGCCCGCTTAGGCGCGATGAGCACGCCACGCCGCACGCGCGCGTCGTCGCGCGTCGTCAGTGACGCCGCGCTCGACCAGATCCTCGTCGAGGCCGGCATCGACCCCGCGGGCGCCAACGTGGATCTGGTTCGCGAAATCGTGACGACGGCGCTTCGCGTCGGGCGCCAGAACCCGACACGCGGCGACCTGAAAATCCTCAACACGACGCTGAAGGAGCTGCGGCACGCGTTCGGCGTGTTCGGCCGCTATCGCGATGCGCGCAAGGTCGCCGTCTTCGGCTCCGCTCGGCTTGCGCCGACGACGCCCGAGTATCGCGCGACCGTCGACTTCTCCGCGAAGATGGCCGAGCGCGGCTACATGGTGATCACGGGCGGCGCGGCCGGTATCATGCAGGCCGGCAACGAGGGCGCGGGAAGCGCAATGAGTTTCGGCGCGAACATCCGCCTCCCGTTCGAGCAGGGCGCCAATCCCATTCTCGACGGCGACGAGAAGCTCCTTTGGTTTAAGTACTTCTTCACGCGCAAACTCGTCTTCGTGAAGGAGTCCGACGCGATCGCTCTCTTCCCCGGAGGCTTCGGCACGCAAGACGAAGGCTTCGAGTCGCTCACGCTCACGCAAACCGGCAAGAACCGGCCGATGCCGATCGTTCTCGTCGACGTGCCGGGCGGCGGCTACTGGAAGAGCTGGGAGCGCTTCGTGCGCGAAGCGATTCTCGATCGCGGGCTCGCGTCACCCGAGGATGTCGCGCTCTATCGCATCGTCGACAACACCGACGACGCCGTCCGCGAGATCACGAGCTTCTTCAAGAACTATCACTCGTCGCGGTTCGTCGGAGAGCGGTTTCTCATTCGGCTCGTGCGGCCGATTCCGAAAGCGGTGCTCGACGCGCTCAACGCGGAGTTCGCCGACATCGTGACGACGGGTGCGATCGAAACGACCGCGCCGATCGAGGGCGAAGAAGAGGGCGCCGACAAACTCGGCGTCGCGCGCATCGCGTTCGCGTTCGACCGGCGGCACTTCGCGCGCCTGCGCCAGATGATCGACCGACTCAACACGCTCTACTAATTCCGGAGGCCCCATGATTGCGAAGGAAGTGACGGATCTGGCGCGGCTGCTTGTGCGGCACTCGACCGCGCTCGTGCCGGGCGACAAGCTCCTCATCGAAGCGACGAGCGTTCCGTCCGACATCGTGCAGGCGATCGTTCGCGAGGCAGACGCGGCGGGCGCCGTTCCGTATGTCGTGCTCAAGGACAACGAGGTGCTCCGCGAAATCTACGACGCGGGAACACCCGACGCGGTGCGCGCTCGCATCACGCTCATGGCCGACATCGAGCTGCACGCGATGAAGCAGATGAACGCGTACATCGGCGTGCGCGGCAACATGAACATGAGCGAGTTTTCGCAGATCCCGCACGAGAAGATGAAGATCTACCAGGACCTCTTGCTCACGCCGGTGCACTTTCAGTGCCGCGTGCCGAAGACGAAGTGGGTGATCCTGCGCTGGCCGACGAGTTCGATGGCGCAAGAGGCGCGCATGCCGACTGACGCGTTCGAAAAGTTCTACTACTCGGTTTGCCTCGTCGACTACGAGCGCATGGGACGCGCCGTCGCGCCGCTCAAGGCGCTCATGGAGCAAACCGATCGTGTGCGCATCGTCTCGCCGAACACCGAGCTCTCGTTCTCCATCAAATCGATTCCCGTGATTCCATGCTGCGGGAAGTCGAACATCCCCGACGGCGAGTGTTTCACGGCGCCGGTGAAGACGAGCGTGAACGGCCGCGTGAAGTTCAACACGCGCACGATCTACAACGGCGTGCAGCTCTCCGACATCGCGCTCGAGTACGAGGAGGGGAAGGTCGTGCGCGCGACGGCGTCCGATACACCGGCGCTCGAGCGCATTCTCGACTCGGATGCCGGCGCGCGCTACCTCGGAGAATTCTCGCTCGCGTTCAATCCGTACATCACGTTTCCGATGTGCGACATCCTCTTCGACGAGAAGATTCGAGGCAGCCTGCACATGGCGCTCGGCGCCGCGTACGAAGACGCCGACAACGGAAATCGGTCGAGCGTTCACTGGGACATGGTGCTCCTGCAGGATCGCGATCACGGCGGCGGCGAGGTGTGGTTCGACGACCGGCTCATCCGCAAGGACGGCGAGTTCGTGGTGCCCGAGCTAGCCGGCCTCAACCCGGAAAACTTGCGATGAGCGGCACGAGCGGCGCGGCCGCGGCGCCGCGACGCGTCGACACCGAAACGCTCGCGTGGCGCGCGTTCGACGACGCGCCGGGCGTTTCGTATAAGACGCTCAACAAGACGCCCGAGGGGTCGCTCACGATTCTGCTCAAGTTCGAGCCTGGCGCTTCGTACCCGACGCACACGCACCCCGCTGGCGAGGAGTACTTCGTGCTGTCGGGTGTGCTCGACGATATCGGCGGCGAGTACGGCGCGGGAAGCTTCGTGTATCACGCCCCCGGTTCGACGCACACGCCCGCAAGCCGCGCGGGCTGCCTGGTGCTCGTCATGCTTGCGGCGCCGATCGAGAAGCGCGCGTGAGCCGCGAGATCTACAAGGGGCGCGTCGTTCATCTCTTCGTCGACGACGTCGCGCTCCCGAACGGGCAGAACGTCGAGCTCGAGGTGATCCGGCATCCCGGCGCGTCGGCAGTCGTGCCGCTCGACTGGAACGGCGAGGTCATCTTGATACGGCAGTACCGCCACGCGGCGGGCGGGTTCATCTACGAGGTGCCCGCGGGGAAGCTCGACGGCGGCGAGGCGCCCGAAGTGTGCGCGGCGCGCGAACTGATCGAGGAAGCCGGCGTCGAGGCCGGCCGCATCGACTGCCTCGGCAGCATCCTGACCACGCCCGGCTTCACCGACGAGGTGATTTACCTCTATCTTGCGCGCGAGCTGATTCCGGCGGAGCAGAAGCTCGAACACGACGAGGTGCTCTCCGTCGAGCGGCTGCCGCTCGCGCGCGCACTCGCGATGTGCGCAAGCGGCGCCATCCGCGACGCGAAGTCGATCTGCGCACTCTTCCTCGCCGAGCGGTTCCTCCGCAGCCAACTGACGCCGTAGCCCAACCCCGCTCGGGGCTCGCCAGGCCCCACCCCGCTCTTAAGTTCCGCCAAAAACCGGCCGATATTCTCAAGAACTATGCAGACACTCCTCACATCGGCCGGAGGCGTGCGCCCGCGATGAACCCCGTCGCGCCGGATCGCCCATTGCACGGGAGCGCTGAGACCGCGCTACGCCGGCGCATCGATCAGCTCGACATGTTGTACCGCCTCTCGACGAGTCTCGGGCGCGCGACGGGAGTCGGCGAACTCTACGACGCCGCGATGAGCTGCCTCAAAAGCGCGCTGCTCCCCGACCGTTGCGCGATCCTCGCGTTCGACGCCGCGGGCACGATGCGTTTCGTCGCATCGCAAGGACTCTCGCGCGAGTACATGGCCGCCGTAGAGGGGCACTCGCCGTGGACTGCCGGCGAAACGAGTCCGCAGCCGATTCTTGTGAGCGACGCGACCGCTGATCCGCGCTTCGCCGATTATCGGGACCTCTTCGAGCGCGAAGGCATTCGAGCGCTCGCATTCTTCCCGCTTGTTTCGCAGTCGCGCCTGCTCGGCAACTTCATGATCTATTTCGACGCGCCGCACGCGTTCTCGAGCGAGGAGACGCAGCTCGCCGAAACGATCGCGAGCCATATCGCGGTCGCCACCGAACGCAAGACGCGCGAGGACGCACTCCGCGAAAGTACGGCGAAAGCCGAGGCGCTCTTCGCGGCGTTCCCTGACGTCCTCTTCCACCTCCGGTACGACGGGACGATCACCGACTGCCGCGCCCACGACATGAACGATCTTCACGCCGCGCCGGAGGCCTTTCTCGGCCGCCGCGTGAGTGAAGTGCTGCCGATGGATGTCGCGACTCCAATCGAAGCCGCGATCCGCAAAGCAATCGACGAGCAGACGCAGCAAGTCGTCGAGTACCAGCTCGATGTACCGAACGGTCGCCGCGACTTCGAGGCGCGAATCGTTCGCTCGTCGGACGATGCCGCGTACGCTGTCGTGCGCGATTTCACCTCGCAGAGGCAGCTCGAACGCGAACTCGTCTCCGCGCGCGAGCAGGCGATTGCCGGCACCGCGGCGAAGTCGGAGTTCCTCGCGAGCATGAGCCACGAAATCCGCACGCCGATGAACGCAGTGATCGGCATGTCAGGGCTCCTGCTCGAAACCGACATGACGGCCGAACAGCGCGACTACGCCGAGACGGTACGCACGTCGGCCGAGGCGCTCCTGACGATCATCAACGACATTCTCGACGTCTCCAAGATCGAGGCGGGCAAACTTCAGATCGACACGATCGACTTCGACCTGCGGACGACAGTCGAGGAGGCCGTCGACGTGATGGCCACGGCCGCCGCGACGAACGCCGTGAGTGTCTCGTGCCTGGTCTCGCCGGACGTGCCGAACGCGGTGCGCGGCGATCCGGGACGCATTCGCCAGGTACTTCTGAATCTGCTCAGCAACGCGGTGAAGTTCACGAAGCACGGAGATGTCGTCGTGCGGCTTGCGTCGGAGACAATCGACAGCGGCCGCGAGGGCGTTCGATTCGAAGTCAAAGACACGGGAATCGGAATCGATGCCGCGGTTCTGAAGACGCTCTTCCGCCCGTTCGTTCAAGCGGACAAGTCGACGACGCGCAAGTTCGGAGGGACTGGGCTTGGGCTTGCGATCTGTCGCCGGCTCGTGGAACTGATGCACGGAACGATCGGCGCCGAGAGCACGCCGGGCGAAGGGAGCCGGTTCTGGTTCGTATTGCCGCTCGAGCGGCAAGCGAATGCGCGTGCCGGTGACGCGGACCGCGTCGAAGTGAACGGCGCGCGCACGCTCGTCGTCGACGCGTACGCGGCCAGCCGGCGGCTTCTGAAGTCGTACCTGGAAGCCGGCAAGATGCGCGTGGCCGAGGCCGACGCAAGCCGCGCCGGAGTCGCTGCGTGCGCGAGCGCGATGCGCGAAGGCGATCCGTTTCGGGTCGCGCTCGTCGATCTTCACGGGCAGGCGATCGACAGCTTTGCGTTCGCGCGCTCGGTTCGCGAGGCGCTCGGCGCCGCCGCGCCCGCACTTGTGCTGCTGACGCCCGCCGCGAAACTCGGCGATGGCGAGAAGGCGCGCGCCGCCGGATTCTTGGGCTACCTCCCGAAGCCGATCGACGCGAAGCAGCTCCTGCACTGCGTCGAAGCCGTTCTCGCCGCGGCGCAATTGCCCGCGCCGGCGAGCGCGGCGCTCGTGACGAAACACACGCTCGCCGAGATCAACGCACGGCGGCGGCCGCGCATTCTCCTGGCGGAAGACAACGTCGTGAATCAAAAAGTGGGAGTGCGCCTCCTCGAGCGCATCGGTTGCCGTGTCGATGTCGTCAGCGACGGAAAAGACGCGGTCGACGCGGCGCGGCGCGTCCGCTACGACGCGATCTTCCTCGATTGCCACATGCCGGTAATGGACGGCTACGAGGCGACAGCGCTGATTCGCGCGCACGAGGGAACAGCGCGCCGGACGCCGATCATCGCGATGACCGCGAGCGCGATGAAGAGCGATCGCGACAAATGCATCGCGTGCGGCATGGACGACTTCGTCAGCAAGCCGGTGCTCGCGCCGGAGCTTGCAAGGGCGCTCGACGCGTGGCTTGCGCGCGCGAGCGACGAAGGCATCGCACTTGCCTCCTCCGCGGGGACGGACTCTCTCTAGCTCAACAATCGGATCGAGTAGAACGCGCGCTGATCAGCGCGAAGCGCGCTCCGGGAAAAGCGCGAGCGCCTGACGCGGCTGCTTAAACGGCGCGACGACGTAAAGCCCGGCGGCCTCGCCGCCGCGCGCGAGTTCCGCGCACACATCCTGCGCGAGCGCGAAACCGATCTCCTGTTCGCGCGGCCCGGCTTCGGCGAGACGATCGAGCACCGACTCGGGGACGACGACACCCGACACGTTCTCGTTCACGCGAACCGCCTGCCGGAAACTCGCGAGCGGCCAGACGCCCGCGAACACGGGAAGCGACGAGCGCGCCGCGAGCTGCTTGTAGAGCGCGCGCCACGACTCCCCGTCGAAGAGCGGCTGCGTCATGATGAAGTCAGCGCCCGCGTCGGTCTTTTCGTCGAGGCGCGCGAGTTCGACTTCCATGTCCGGCGCGTTTTGATTGAACGCGACGCCCACGAGCAGCTGAAACGGCGGCGTGGTCGTGCGCCCCTGCGATACCTGGCCGCGACGCAGCCGGTCGAGCGCGCGCACGAGCCCGATCGAGTCGACCTGAAAGACGCCCTTCGCTTCCGCCACGAAATCGCCGCGCGGAGGATCGCCCGCGATCACGAGGACGTTGCGCACGCCGCCCCAATCGTGCGCGCCGATCACCTGCGAAAGAATTCCCGCGACGGTCGCGTCGCGCGGCGTAATGTGCGCGAGCGTTTCGATCCCCATGCGTTCGATGCCCGCGGCGATCTGCAGCGAATCCTGCCGCGTCCCTTGCCCGCTCGAATTGATGTCGACGAGATCGACGACGCGTTCGGCGAGCGCGACGCGCACGACATCGCGGTTCGCCTGATCGGACGTGCCGCGCTGCGGATCGAGCTGAAGGCTCCAGACGAATCGGCCGGACGCGAGCATCTTCGCGAGGCCGGACGCCTTCTCCGTGACACCCGACGAGACCGCTTCCTCGGCGGATTCGCCGATCGACGGCATCGCGGCGACGTGAATGCGCGCGGCGAGAAGCGCCTCGCGCGTGCCCGCCGCGGGGCGCGCCGCGTCGGGGCGCGCGAGCGCACCGGCGATCGCGGCGATCTGCGCGGGCGTCGTTCCGCAGCAGCCGCCGATGATGCGCGCGCCGAGCATGCGCGCCTCGAGTGCAAACGCGCCATACGACTCGGGCGACATGTCGGGATAGATCACGCGATTTCCGAGGCGCTGCGCAAAACCCGCGTTCGGCATGATCGACAGCGCGGGCGGGCTCGCTTCGACCATGAGCGCGAGCACCGCAAGCGTCGCCTGCGGACCCATGCCGCAATTGACGCCGACCGCGGCCGCGCCCTCGTCGATCAGCCGCCACGCGACGCGCGCGGCCGGCTCGCCCGACGCGACGACGCCGCGCTCGTCGAACGTCATCTGCGCGACGAACGGAATCGTGCTCGAGACGCTGCGAACGGCGCGCGCGGCGAGTGCGGCTTCGTCGAGGTTCGCGAACGTCTCGAGAACGATGAGGTCGACGCCGCGATCGATGAGAAGCTCGACCTGCTCGGCGAAGGCGCGCATCTGCTCCTCTGACGACGGGTTGTCTTCGAGAAGCCACGAGCTGTCGAGCGGGCTGATCGAGCCGCCGATCCAGACGGGCTTGCCGGAGGCGTCGCGCGCGTCGCGAGCAATCTTCGCGGCGTCGGAGACGACGCTCAGGTCGAGTCCGAGGCGCTCGAGGCGCGGCCGGCTCGAGCCGAAGGAGTTCGTTTCGATCAGCTCGGCGCCCGCGGCGATGTAGCGAAGATGGATTTCATGAACGAGCGCCGGATCGGTGCGGTTGACCTCGAGGATGCGGCGCGCGAGAAGGCTGGGTGGCTCGCCGGCGAACTGGCTCGCCAGGAGAGAACCCATCGCGCCGTCGGCGACGACGACGCCTTCTTGCATGCGTTGGATGAATCCGCTCACGAAATTCTCCAGAGAGTGATTGGGGCGCGAAGAAGAGGAACGCGCGCGATGGTATCACAACGAGCATTCGCCGGCTCGGCGCACGGTGAGCGCGCGAGCGGCGGGTTGCGCGAGAACGCGCGAACGCGGGTGCGGACCGACGGGGGGCGCGCGAGCGAGGTGTCGTCGGCTGTGGGACGCTTGCTCGTGCTGCCGCACTCGCTGCGCTCGGGGAGCCTCGGTGGCCGCCCTCGATTGCGCTCGACGATGGCTCGACGCGGAACTAGGCGGCCACCACTCCACGCCCACCGCCGACGACACCTCGCTCGCGCTTGCGACGGCTTGGGGCGGCGTGTACGGTCGTGCGCCATGACGGTGGGAAATCTCACGCATGATGCTGCCGGTCGCGGGCGTGGCAAACCTATGGCGCTCGAGTGGGCGGCGTTGGCGGCGGTGCTGGTGCTTGCGGTCGTGGCTTCGTTGCGATGCGTTTGGGAGACGGACTACTGGTGGCAGTGGAAGACGGGCGAGATCGTCGCGCGGAGCGGGCCGCCTTCGGTGGATCCGTTTTCGTTCGCGCCGGGCGGACGCGAGTGGATCGAGTTGCGGTGGCTGTATTGCTGGGCGCTGTACCAAATCGTATCTGTCGCGGGGACGGCGGGCGCGATCGTCGTGAAGGCTGCGGTGCTCATCGCGGCATTTACGATTGCGGCGTGGGGCGCGGCGCGGCGAGCGCCGGTTGCGCTGACGAGCGCGGTAGCGTTCGTGGCGGTGATGGCTTCGAGCCAGCGGTTCTTCTTGCGGCCGGAGCTTGCGACGTTTCTCTTTCTGGCGATCTTCATTGCGCTCGCGCGGCGTCATCGAGAGCGCGGCGGTCTCGGGCTGCTCGCGATGCCGCTTCTGCAAGTCGCGTGGGTCAACACGCACACGTTGTTCGTGCTCGGGCCGGTCGTCGCGGCGCTGCTCGTGGTCGCGATGGCGGCGGAGGCGGCGTTTGCAAATGGCGCCGACGCCGCCGAACGCGCGCGCAGGCTTCGAATCGCGGGCCTCGCGGCGGCGCTCACGACGGGCGCATGTTTGGTGAACCCGTACGGCGTGCGCGGCGCACTGTTTCCGCTGCGGCTCTTCGAGCAACTCCGCGGCACGGCGTTTAAGACATCGATCCACGAGTTCATGAGTCCGTTCGCGGCGAACGCCGATTACACGGCGGTGATCTACTACATGGCTCTCGCGGCGGTGTGCATCATCGCGGCGATTTGGTCGGTGCGGCGTATCGACCTCTTCGGCGCACTCGTCTGCGCGATGATGTTCTACCTTTCGGCGATCGCGATTCGCAACATCCCGCTCTTCGCTATCGCGGCGCTCCCGTTCGCGATCGACCATCTGCGACACGCGCCGCGGCGCTTCCAACACGCGATGAGCCGCGCCGCAACGCCCGCGCGCTGGTGCGTATCCGCGGCGGTCTGCGCGGCGGCACTCGTTCTCGCTTGGCAGATCGCGACCGATCGGTTCGCGGTGCGGCAGCACGACACGAATCAGTTCGGCTTGGGCATCGCGGCGCATCGGTATCCAAAGCGCGCAGCGGAGTTTCTTGCGGCGCATCCGATCGGCGGCAATCCCTTCAGCACGATGCACGAGGCCTCGTATCTGCTCGCGCGTGGATTTCGCGTCTTCATCGACCCGCGCCTCGAGGTTTATGGCGAGGAGCATTTCCGCCGCTACGAGGAGATGCTCTTCGCAGGCGACGCATGGCGCGCCGCGGCGCAGGAGTTCGACATCCGCGCGGCGATTGTCGACATCGGCGCGCTCGATTTCATCGAGCGCCTCACGAAGAGTGAACAGTGGCGGCTCGTCTACTGGGACGAGTGCGCGGCGATCATCGCGCGGCCGGATGCCGCGGCGGGGCTCGCGTCGATTGCGACCGTCGACGACCATGACGCCGCGCTCGCGCGCGTGCGCGAGCGACTTCCGCGCGTGACGGCGCGCGATCACGCCGGGGTCTTCGCGCGCGCCGTCTCGCCCGCTCCGTATCATCGCGTCGCGAACTTTCTGACGCGGGTGGGCGCCGCCGATCGCGCCGAGCCGTTTCTCCTCGACGCGCTCGCGGCGAATCCGCGCGCGGCGCGCGCACGGGTAGCGTATGCGAGGCTCCTGGAAGCGCGAGGCGATAGCGACGGCTCGCACCGCGAATACGAGCGAGCGTACCGCGACGCACCATCCGATGCCGAGGTCGCGGCCGCCGCCGCGATCCACGCGATCGATCTCGCGCAACCGGACGAGGCGCTGCGGCGACTCGAGCGCGCGCTTGCGCGCCATCCCGATCACGCGCTTGCGTGGGCCGTACGCGGTGAGGCCTTCCTAGCGCGGCGCGAGCCCGCGAACGCCGAACCCTGTTTCACGCGCGCGGTGCAGCTCGATCCAAGAAATGCGCTCTTTGCGGAGCGGCTTGCGGCGGTACGGCGCTCGCGGGTCGCGCCGCACTAACGGGCGATCGGCGGGAGCGGCGTTCCGAGCAACTCGGCGCCCGTGAGCACGAGGCGCGCGCGCGCACGCGGGTAGAGAAACACGCCCTCGCGAATCGAAAGCCCCGCCGCGTGAAGTGCGTGGGCATAGAGCGCTGCCTGCGCGAGATGTCCGTGCGCCGCCGCGAACGCGCGCAACGCCGCCTCGGTCGCCGCGTCGCGCACCTCGAGCCGGTTCGTTTTGTAGTCGACGAAGACGATCTCGCCTGCCTCTTCGAAGAGCAGGTCGATGCGCCCCTCGGCAAGCGCGCCGTCGAGCGGCACGGCGAACGGGATTTCGCGCCGGTAACGCGACGCTCGACGCGCGCGGTCGATCACCGAGTCATCGAGCAGCGCGCGCACCACATCGAGCGCGTCGCCGACTTGCTCGCCGCCCGCGTCGAGCCCTTGCGCCGCGGCAAGCGCCTCTGCGGTCACGGCGAGGTCGGCGGCGTCCAACCGGGGCAGCGCGTTCATGAGTTCGTGCACGAGGCGCCCGAATTCCGCCGCGCGCCCGTCGTCGCTCGCGCGAACGCTGGCGAACGCGTCGCGCGCGCTTTCGTCGTCCGCGCCATCGCGCGACGCGCCAAGCCGCGCGACGGGCGCGCGCGACGTGCGGAACGGAAGCGCGCGCGCGCCGAGTGCGATCGCCTCGTCGCGAGCCGCCTGCCATGCGCGTTCGTCGGCGAGCGCCGCCGCGGCGGCCGCGCCCTT
>JBJXGV010000026.1:0-39762 GCA_046160485.1 bacterium
GGCGCCGCGCCGGTGCCCGCGCCCGCGCCCGCGCCCGTGTCCGCGCCCGTGTCCGCGCCCGGCCCCGCCTCCGCGTCGACGCCGTCGAACGCGCCGCTCCCGCCGCCCGACCGCTACTTCACCGAGCGCATCGATCTCCTCCACATCGTTCGCGACACGATGACCGGCCCGATCCGCGACGCCGCCGCGCTCTTCGTCGAGACGATCCGCTCCGGCGGCACGATCTACTTCTTCGGCAACGGCGGCAGCGCGGCTGACGCGCAACATCTTTCGACGGAACTCGTCGAGCGCCTCCTCTTCGACCGCCGCGGTTTTCGCGCGCACGCGCTCACGACGAACACATCGCTTCTCACCGCGACGGCGAACGACCGTGGCTACGACGACGCGTTCGCGCGCCAAGTCGAAACGTTCGCGCGACCCGGCGACTTGCTCGTCGCAATCTCGACGAGCGGCAAGAGCCCGAGCGTTCTTCGAGCACTCGAAGCCGGCCGCCGCCTCGGCGTGCGCGCGCTCGGTCTGACCGGCAAAGGCGGCGGCGGCATGCCCGCGCTCTGCGATCTCTGCCTCGTCGTCCCGTCCGACGACACGCAGAAGATTCAGGAGCTGCACATCGCGATCGGGCACTACCTCTGCATGACCGTGGAGGCCGAGCTCGGGCGCTAAGCCCGCGCGCGGCGCCGCCACGCGAGGCGTCCTCACGCAATGAAGATCGCGATCGTCCACGACTGGCTCACCGGAATGCGCGGCGGCGAGAAGTGCCTCGAGGTGTTCTGCGAGCTCTTCCCGCGCGCGACGATCTTTACACTCGTGCACGTCAAGGGCGCACTCTCCCCGGCGATCGAAGCGATGGAGATTCGCGCGTCGTTCGTGCAGCGCCTCCCGGGCGCGATGACGCGGCACCAGCGCTACCTGCCGCTCTTCCCGCTCGCGGTCGAGCGCTTCGATCTCTCCGAGTTCGACTTCGTGCTCTCGACGAGCCACTGCGTCGCGAAGGGCGCGATCGCGCGGCCCGGCGCGCAGCACGTCTGCTACTGCCACACGCCGATGCGTTACGTCTGGGAGTTCTACGATGACTACTTTCGCGGGCCCGCCGCGGGGATCGGCGCGCGCGTCGTGATGCCGTTCGCCGCGCCGATGCTCCGGCGATGGGACACGTCGACCGCGTCGCGCGTCGATCACTTCATCGCGAACTCGCGCAACGTCGCCACGCGAATTCGCCGCATCTACGGTCGCGACGCGGACGTGATCTATCCCCCGGTCGACACCGAGCGATTCCAGCCGCGCGCGACGCTTGCGACGGACGACGCGCGCGCGATGCGCGTGGGCGCGGAGCGTGCGAGCGTGCGTGCCGGCGCGCCCCACGGCGGCGGCGCCGCCGCCGCGCCGTTTCTGATCGTCTCGAAGCTCGTGCCGTACAAACACGTCGAGATCGCCGTGCACGCGGCGAATGCGCTCGGCGCGCCGCTGCGCGTCGTCGGCGACGGCCCGGAGCGCGCGCGTCTTTCGGCGATCGCCGGCGCCACGGTGACGTTCGACGGCTGGCTCGACGACGCGGCGCTCGCGGCCGCGTATCGCGACGCGCGCGCGCTTCTCTTCCCCGGCATCGAGGATTTCGGCATCGTGCCGCTCGAAGCGCAAGCGTCGGGCACACCCGTCATCGCGTTCGCGGAGGGCGGTGCGCTCGAGACGGTGCGCGACGGCGAAACCGGCATCCTCTTCGCGCCGCAAACGCCCGAAGCGCTCGCCGCCGCGATGCGGCGCTTCGATCCGCGCGCGTTCGACGCCGCCGCCCTTCGCGCGTGGGCCGAGCGTTTCTCGCGCGACCGGTTCCGCAGCGAGATGCGCGCCTACCTCGCGCCGATCGTCGGCGACGACGCGATGGCGCCGCACTCCGCGCTCCCGCCGTCGATTCTCGCGGAGTTCGCGTAGTGCGCTCGCAGACGTCGCGCCTCGTCAGCGAAGCCGCGCTCGTCGCGCTCGATCTTGCGCTCGTGGCGCTCTCGTTTTTCCTCGCGTACGCGATCCGCTTCCAATCGGGCCTCATGGATGCGCCGAAGGGAACGCCGCCGTTCGCGGCGTACATCCCGGGGGTCGCCGTCGCGTCGATACTCTTCATCGTCGTGTTTCGCGCGCACGATCTCTACCGGCCCCGCCGCGCGCGCTCGACCCTCGACGAGGCCGCCACGACGCTGCGCGCCGTCGGCGTCGCCACGCTCCTCGCGATGGCCGCGGCGTTTCTCTACCGCGGCTTCTCGTACTCGCGGCTCTCGTTTCTCCTCGCGTGGGGTGTCGCGAGCGCGCTTCTTCCCGCAGGACGCATCCTCTTCCGTGAAGTGCAGCGCGCGCTTCACCGCCGCGGCGTCGGGATCGTGCGTGTCGCCATCATCGGCGCCGGCGAGATGGGCGCGCACCTGGCGCGCAAGATCGCGTCGCACCCGGAGCTTGGCTTCGAGCTTGCCGGCTTCATCGTCGACGACGACGCGCGCGCCGACCCGCGCATCGACGCGCCGAACGTAGCGCCGAGCGACGCGCCGATAGCGGCGAACACGCAAACGCCCGCGCCGGACCCCTCGCCGGCGTTCGCCGCCGCCGCGCTCCCCGCGCCGCTTCTCGGCTCGCTCGCGGACGCGCCGCGGCTCGTCGAACGCGAGTCGCTTGACCGGCTCTTCGTCGCGCTCCCGCTTGCGTCGCACCACCGCATGCTCGAGATCGTCGCCGCGTGCGACCGCCTTCCCGTCGAAATTCAGTTCGTCCCCGACCTCTTCGAAATCATGACGCAGCGCGTGCGCATCTCGGAGATCGACGGGATCCCGCTGCTCGCGATCCGCTCCTATCCGCTCGAGGCGTGGAATCGCGCGGCGAAGCGCACGTTCGACATCGTCCTCTCGACGCTCTTTCTCGCCGCGTGCTCGCCGATCATGCTTCTCGCCGCGATTCTCGTGCGGCTCGACTCGCGCGGCCCCGTTCTCTACCGCCAGCGCCGCATCGGCCGCGACGGCCGCGAGTTTACGATCCTCAAATTCCGCTCGATGCCCGTCGACGCCGAGCAGAACTCCGGCCCGGTCATCGGCGACGCCGCCGACCCGCGCGCGACGCGCCTCGGCCGCTTCCTGCGCCGCACATGCATCGATGAACTTCCGCAGCTCTGGAACGTGCTCGTCGGACAGATGAGTCTCGTCGGCCCTCGCCCCGAGCGCCCGGTCTTCGTCGAGCAATTCGATCGCGAAGTGCCGCGCTACTTTTCGCGCCACCGCGTCAAGTCGGGCGTAACAGGCTGGGCGCAAGTCAACGGCCTTCGCGGCAAGACCTCGATCGCCGAACGCACGAAGTACGACATCTTCTACGTCGAGAACTGGTCGGTCGTCTTCGACATGAAGATTCTCCTGCTCACGGCGCGGCAGGTGATTTTCGCGAACCGTCCGCGCTAGGGCCGATGCTATAATGCCGCCCCATCGCACGAACCGAACCGACTTCACTAGGGGGCCTTCGTGAAGAATTTCATAATGATTTTGTTCTGCGTGTTGCTCGGCTCGGTCGCGCAGCTCTCGCTGAAGAACGGTTTGACGAGCGTCGGTCGATTCGAGGGCGAAATCGCCGGGGCGTCGTCGTTCATCGCTTCGTTTGTCGCGTTTCTCATGCGCGCGTTCAGGAATCCGTTCGTCCTCTTCGGCTTTCTGCTCTACGGCGTCGCCTCGCTCGCGTGGATGATCGTCGTCTCGCGCGTGCCGCTCTCCCTCGCGTACCCGATGATCGCGCTCACCTACGTCATCGTCGTCATCATGTCGCGCGTCTTGTTCAACGAAGATGTGAGCCCGCTGCGTTTCGCGTCGCTGGGCGTCATTTGCCTCGGGGTCTTCATGCTCTCGCGGAGTTGATCGTGGCGAAATCGAAGCCCGCTCCACAGGGCCGCCGCACGCAGGCACGTGCTCACGCTCGCGGTGCGCGCACGAGCCGCCCTGTCATCATCGGCATCTCCGGCGGAACCGGCTCCGGCAAGACGACCGTCGCGACGCAGGTCGCCGGCGCCCTCATCGACGAGAGCGTCATGATCCTGCATCACGACTCGTACTATCACGATCGCGCGGGCGTGCCGCACCCCGAACTCGTTCGCCACAACTTCGATCACCCGGAAGCGTTCGACACCGCGCTCTTCGTCGATCACCTGCGCCGCCTGCTCGCGGGCAAGCCGATCGAAAAGCCGATCTACGATTTCAAGACGCACAAGCGCCAGAAGAAGACCGAGCGCGTCAACCCGGCGCACGTGATTCTCGTCGAAGGCATTCTCGTACTCGAGAGCGAGGCGCTGCGCGAAATGATGGACATTCGTATCTACGTCGAGGCGGACGACGACGAACGTTTCATTCGGAGGCTGCGGCGCGACATCGCCGAGCGGGGCCGCACCGTCGAGTCGGCGATCGAGCAGTACATGCGCACCGTCAAGCCGATGCATCTCGAGTTCGTCGCGCCGTCGAAGCGCTACGCCGACATCATCATTCCGGGCGGAGGATACAACACGATCGCGGTCGATCTTCTCGTCACCAAGATCCGCGACATCCTCGCGGCGAGCACCGCGCGCTGATGCTCGCGTTCGTTCGCGCGTGCCGGCCTTCGCAGTGGACGAAGAACCTCGTCGTTTTCGCCGCGGTCTTCTTCACGAAGAAGCTCTCGGATCCGGCGGGCCTCGCGACGGCGGGCGTCGCGTTCATCCTCTTCTCGTTTCTCTCCTCCGCGGTCTACATCGTCAACGACATCCTCGATCGCAAGGAAGACCGCCTCCATCCGGAGAAGAAGAACCGCCCAATAGCCAGCGGCGCGCTTTCGGTTCCCGCGGCGGCGATCGGCGCCGTCATTCTTGCGGCCACGGCGCTCACCTTCGGATTCCGCCTTGCGGTCCCGTTCGGCATTACGCTCCTGACGTACTTCACGCTGAATCTGCTCTACTCGATCCGCTTGAAAGAAGTCATGGGGCTCGACGTGCTGCTGATCGCGACCGGCTTCGTGCTGCGCGCCATCGGCGGCGTCGAGGCGCTCGTCGGCCGAGTCGACGACGTTCTCCTCTCGCCGTGGCTCCTCGTCTGCACACTGTTCCTCTCGCTCTTCCTCGGCCTCTGCAAACGACGCTGCGAACTGGCGACGCTCGGCGAGTCGGCCGCGAGCCACCGGCCGGTGCTCGCGCAGTACTCGCTTCCGCTCGTCGACAACCTGATCGCGATGGTCGCCTCCGCGACGCTCCTATCGTATTCCATCTACACGATCTGGCCGGAAACGGTGCGCAAATTCGGCACGGACCGTCTCGTCTACACCGTCCCCTTCGTGGTCTACGGCCTCTTCCGCTACACCTACCTCGTCATCCGCCGAAACGTCGGCGGCAATCCGTCCGAGGTGCTCTACACGGATCGTCCGATCCTCGCGACGCTCGTCCTCTGGGTCGCGCTGATGTTCGTTCTCATCTTCCTGTAGGGCGGCGTGGCGAAGCGATGAAGCGCGAGATCACGCTTCCGAGTCCGGCTAAGATCAATCTCTACCTCGCGGTTCTCGGCCGGCGCCCCGACGGTTATCACGACATCGAAACCCTCTTCCAGACCGTCAGCGTCGCGGACACGATCACCGTGAGTGTCGACGAGGGCGGTGGCGGGATCGACGTGACGTCGGACGACGCGAGCCTTCCGGCCGGCGAGGACAATTTGGCGGGCCGGGCGGCGCGCGCGCTCCTCGACGAAAAAAAGATTGCCGATTCCGCGCTCGGAATACGCATATGTATTCGGAAGCGTATTCCTGTGGGGGCTGGGCTGGGTGGTGGGAGCGGTGACGCCGCGACGACGCTCGTTGCGCTCAATCGGCTGCTCGATCTCCGATTGGGCGCGGCGAGGCTGGAGTCGATCGGGGCGACCGTCGGGTCCGACGTGCCGTTCCTCGTTCGCGGTGGGGCGGCGATCGGCCGCGGTCGCGGCGAGATTCTGACGCGCGTCCCCTCTCTTGAGCCCGTGCAATTGCTCCTGGCGAAGCCGAATGTTTCTGTTTCGACGCGGTGGGCGTACGAGAACCTGGGGCAAACCTTGACACGTCCTGGGGCCCTCTCTATAGTCGCCCCTCGTTGTGGAAACCTGAAAGTGGGGGACCTCATCACCAGCCTGTGGAACGCGTTCGAAGACGCGGTGACACGAAGGCATCCAGAAGTCCGCGCGATTCGCGACGCGATGATCGCGGGCGGTGCGAACGGGGCGCTCATGTCGGGTACGGGCCCCACGGTGGTCGGGATCTTCACCGAAGTCGCGAAGCTGAGGGATACGGAGAGCAGCCTCAGGTCTTTGTCGTGCTGGTACGAGCGCGCAACGCCGGTCGGCGAGCGCGAAGTCGACGCCAGCTAAGGCACGAGGTGCGAGCCGGACTCATGCGCGCTTAAGGCATCAGTGTGCCGTGCAGCACGCACCGGGTCGACTCATTCGCGAAGGGTGGACAACGCCTCAATGGAAATCACCGAAGTTCGCGTCGCCGTCAAAGAAGTCGGGAAGCTCAAGGGGTTCGTCAGCATCACGATCGACCATTGCTTCGTCGTTCGCGGCCTGAAGGTCATCGAAGGTACGAAGGGTTTGTTCGTCGCGATGCCGAGCCGCGAGAAACGCCCCGGCGAATTCCAAGACATCGCGCATCCCATCAACAACGAAACTCGCGAATCGATCGAGAAGATCATCCTCGCTGAGTACGAGCGTGCGCGCGAAGGTCACGCGATGGGCGCGTTCGTCGCGGCCCGGCCCGAAACGCTCTAGCTCACGGCGCCCGCAAAGGGTTATTGTCTGAGCCCCGGATCGTCGGGGCTCTTTCTTTTTGACCGCGAACAGTGGGGCGTCGCCAAGCGGTAAGGCACTGGTCTTTGGAACCAGCATCCGGAGGTTCGAATCCTCCCGCCCCAGTTTTGATCTTCTGCGCGCGGCGTCCGCTCTGCTACGATGCCGCGCCAAGGAGGCCGCGAGGAGAAGATGGCCGGGTTCATCACAGTCGCGAGCACGAACGACGTCGTCGCCGGCAAGGGGATCGGCGTCGAGGCCGGAAGCGAACGCGTCGCGCTCTTCCGTTTAGGCGACACGTACTACGCGATCGGCGACACTTGCCCCCACCGAGGCGGCCCCCTCTCGCAGGGGATGATCGACGAGTCGACGGTGACGTGCCCGTGGCACGGCGCGGAGTTCGACATCTGCTCCGGGAAGAACCTCTGCCCGCCGGGCGCGCGTCCGGTTCCTTCCTACCCGGTTCGCGTCGTTGGAACCGAAATCCAAATCGAGCTCCCCTAGACCCGTTCCGAAGAAGGAGCCTCCATGTCGACGGTAGCAAACGCGGCCCACGCGGGCGCATCGGCGGTCGAGAAACATCCGAAGGGGCTCTACGTCCTCTTCGCGACCGAGATGTGGGAGCGCTTCAGCTTCTACTCGATGCTCGCGCTCTTCACGCTCTATCTTAAGAATCCCGACGAAGGATTCGGTTGGACGGCCGCGCAGGCGACCGGCCTTTACGCGAACTACCTCATGTTCGTTTACTTCAGCCCGCTTCTCGGCGGGTTTCTCGCCGACCGCAAGCTCGGGTACCGCCGCGCGGTGATGATCGGCGGCATCTTCTTCATGGCGGGGCATCTGCTCCTGTCGTTCAAATCGCTTCCAATGGTCTACGCCGCGCTCACGTGCCTTGTGATCGGCAACGGGTTCTTCAAGCCGAACGTCTCGACGATGGTCGGCAACCTGTACCGCGAAGGCAGCCATCTGAAGGACCGCGCGTACAACATTTTCTATATGGGGATCAACGTCGGCGCCTTTCTCGCGCCGCTCGTCGCCGAAGGAGTACGCGCGCGGTTCGGATTTCATCCCGCGTTCGCGGTCGCGGCGTTCGGAATGCTCATCTCTGTCACGATTCTTTGGCGGTTCAAGAAACACGTCGAGGATCCGGCGCGCGCGACGGGCGGTTCGTTCGCCGCGGCGGCCGCCGCGCCCGGCGCAAAGAAGCTCGCGATCGACGCGATTCCCGATTGGAAGCGCTGCGGCGCGCTCATCGTCATCTACCTCGTCGTCATCGTGTTCTGGATGGTGTTCCACCAGAACGGCTCGACGCTCACCTACTGGGCGAACGACAACACCGACTGGGCGTCGTCGAAGGTGCTCCCGGTCATCGTCAGCATCCTGACTCTCGGCACCGTGAAGAGCCACGAGATCTCCGGCGTCATCTCGAATGCGATTAATCCGTTCTGGATCATCACGCTGACGTTCCCGCTCGTGTGGTTCTGGCAGATGCTCGACAGGCGCGGGAAGGAGCCGTCGACTCCGACGAAGATCGGCATCGGCATGTTCCTCACGTCCGCGTCGTTTTTCATTCTCTACTTCGCGGCGAAATCGGGAGGTGACACCGGCAAGGTGTCGGCCTGGTGGCTGATCGGCGCGTACTTCGTGATCTCGCTCGGGGAGCTGATGCTCTCGCCGATGGGGCTATCGCTCGTCTCGAAGGTCGCGCCGATCCGGCTGCGCGGCGTGATGATGGGCGGCTGGTTCGCGGCGACCGCCATCGGCAACAAACTCACGGCGATCGGCGTTTACTGGGAGAAGTGGCTCCACTCGTCGTTCTTCTTGGTGCTCGGAACGTGCGCGCTCGTGATGGCGATCGTGCTCCTCTTCTTGATGAAGCCGCTCAAGAAGGCGATGCCGGGGGTGTAGAGCGGAAGCGCGGTGGGGCGCGGCGGGTGCTTAGCCGCAGAGTTCGCCCCGCGCGGCGGTGAGCCAGCCGTGACGGTCGGGAACGCGGCCGGCCTGGTACGTCGTCAGTGCCTCGAGCAGGCGCGAGGCGATCGGGTGCTCGGCGGCAAGCGACGCCGAGCGCCCGCGCCAAACAATCTCCGAGATCGGCGAGATCACGACCGCGGTGCCGCCCGCGAACGCCTCGGTGATCTTCCCGTTGCGGATTTCCTCGACGAGCGTCTCGACGCGCACCGATTCCTCGCGCGTCGGGATCCCCTCGTCGCGCGCGAGCGCCAAGAGGCTATCGCGCGTGATGCCCGGCAGGATCGTTTCGCTCGCGGGCGGCGTTAGCAGCGCGCCGCCGCGCACGCAGAAGAAGTTCATCCCCTCCATCTCCTCGACCCACGAACGCTCGCGCGCATCGAGCCATATGACTTGATCGAACCCGCGCGTCTTCGCGTTTTTGAGTGCGAGGAGCCCGCGGCCGTAGTTGCCGGCGGCCTTGATCGCGCCGGTGCCGCCCTCCGCCGCGCGCACGAAATCCTCGCTCACCTGCACGCGAAGCCCGCTGCCGTCGCCGCGCCGCTGAAAGTAAGGCGCGACGGGGCAGCCCATCACGACGAACGTGTATTCGTTCGCTGCGCGAATACCGAGTCCCGCTTCCGTGCCGAGCATGAGCGGCCGCAAGTAGAGCGCCATCCCCGGGTGATCGGGAAGCGCCGCGGCCTGGTGTTCGACGAATCGCGACAAGTACGCGGCGAAGAGTTCGGGCGGGATCGGCGGCATCGCCATACGCGTGGCGGATCGAACGAGGCGGTCGGCGTGATCGCGCATCCGGAAAATCGCGAGCCGACCGTCGGGCTGCCGGTGCGCTTTCATTCCCTCGAATATCGCTTGTCCGTAGTGGAAGACGACCGCGCCGGGATGAACCGGAAGCGGTCCGAGCGGAACGATGCGCGCGCGGCCCCAGCCGTTCGCGGCGCGTGCGCGCTCGGCCGTCGCATCGAGCGCGTCCTCGCCGCGCTTCGGCTCGCGCGGCGGCTCGCGCCAGTCCGCAACGAGCATGCCGGGAGTGAAGACGCGCCCGAACCCAGGCGTCGGCCCGCAATCGAGCGGCGCGGCCGCCGGCGGGATGGTGACTTCGACTTCTCCGAGATTCTCAGGATCGAAAGCTGTCATAGGCTGCGCAGTCTACCATTTTAGGAGCAAAAGTTCAGATGAGAAGCCGGGGCCGAGCGCGGTGAGAAGGCCGCAGTCGCCGGGCGCGACCTCTGGGTCGTCGAGCAAGCGCGCGAGCACGAAGAGGACAGTCGGCGATGACATGTTCCCCGCGACGCGGAGCACCTCGCGTGCGTGGCGGAGCGCACGCGCGTCGAGCCCGAACGCCTCTTCGTACGCGGCCATCACCTTCACGCCGCCTGGGTGCGCGACGACGTGATCGATCTCGGCAAGGCAGAGCCCGTGCTCGGCGAGGAACTCCTCCGCGTTCTCGCGCACGAACCGCCGCACGATCGTCGGGATGTCGCGCGAGAAGAGCACCTTAAGCCCAGCATCGTTGACTTCCCAGCCCATGACGTCTTCCGTGTCGGGGAACAGCGTGCTGCGCGAGGCGACGATCCGCGGCGTGTGCCCGACGCGTGGCTGGCGCTCTGGCGCAGTGTGCGCGTTCGCCGTTCGGGCGCGGTCGCGGTGCGCGTCCGGCGCGATCACCGCCGCCGCCGCGCCATCCGCGAAGAGCGCCGTCGCGACCAAATTCGACTTGGAGAGGTCCCCGGCCTGAAACGTGAGCGAGCAGAGTTCGACGGCGATGAGCAGTACGGTAGCGCCGCGCGCGCCGTCTGCGACGCTTGCACCGCCTGCGAGTTCGGCCGCGAGCGCAAGCCCGGCCGCGCCGCCCGCGCAGCCTAGCCCCCAGATCGGCGTGCGGCGCGTATGCGAGCCGAACGCGAGGCGGTTCATGAGGCGCGCATCGAGGCTCGGCGTGGCGACCCCCGTACTCGATACGAAGACGATGTGATCGATATCGGCCGGCGTCATCGCCGCGGCATCGAGTGCGGTCCGCGCCGCCTGCTCGGAGAGAGCGAGCGCGACGTCGATGTAGCGCGCGTTTCGCTCCGCGAACGGGCGCGGCGTCATGAACCAATCGATCGGCGCCGCGATGCGCCGCTCCGCGATCTGCGCGTTCTCGAAGATGTCGAGGAGCCGCTCGATCTCCGCGTGCGAGCCGCCGAAAAGCGCGCGGCAAAACTCGCGCGCGCTCGACTGCGGCAAGACGAATTCTGGCTGAGCGGCGGCGACCGATACGATGCGGGGCACGGTTTCTCGGCGGGGAAGTGACGCTACGATCGCGCGATTCTCGCAGAACGCTAGCGCCGGGACAAGTCGCGATTCCCCCGCGTGCGCCATGTTTGCGCATTGCGCGGTGCGCATTCCGGAATTCCGCAAGCCCGCACCGTTCTGCGCGAATGTTGCGCGTTCTGCGGCGGCACGCGCCTTGCGGAAGCCCCGGCTCGTGCGGAGCCGCGGTGCCGACGGCGCGAACCGATTCGCCGGGAAGCACGGGCACGCCGGGGGGATGGCGATGATGGGAAGGAGGGGGACGAAGGGCCCGTTAAGTGTTGCGAAACGCAACACAGCGGGACAACTGCAACGCAGGAGGTGGTCCGTGAACGCAAGAGAGAGGTTTTGTGAGGCAACGCGGCGAGCGTTGATCGACGAACGGCGTAGCAACCCGAGCTCCGCGATCAAGGCGATTCGCGCGGCGAGGCGCATGCTGCCCGACAGCGCTGGGCTGGCGCTCGCAGCCGGCGAATGCTATGACGCGCTCGGCGACTTCACGCGCGCACGGCGCGAGTACGCGACCGCGCTAGCCCTCGACCCCGCGCTCGAGCGTCCTCGAGCGGGCCTCGACCGACTCGACTTGCTCGAGGATGCCGCCAAGGCGGTCGCCCCGTCGATTCTGGAACGCGCGGTGGTGGTCGAGCCGGCACCGAAGCGCTCCGTCGACCTGCATCCGCAGATTCTTTCGCGCGTATCGCGCGACGGCGACCCGATGGTCGTCCTTGTCGCGGACGATGCCGATCTCGGGAACGATCGGAAGCCTGCGTGGGATCGCGTCGACCTGGACCGGCTCGTTTCGGAGGCTCAGGTGGAGGCGCGCGGCGTCAATCTCGCCCACTCTCGGTAGCTCCCCGCGCCGCGGGGTCGTGGCGGGTTTGAAATAGTTCTGCAACCACATCGATTTGCACTCGTTAACCTCGAACTCTAAGATGCCGCGCGCCCCGTCAAAACCCTTGACGGGGCTTTCGCATTCCCCTTAGTATCAACCGCTTTCGCACACCGTTTCATCATCGTTCGACACGTACCCACTCACGACGGTCCATATGGAAGACAAG
Organism: bacterium; assembly: GCA_046160485.1. Classification (GTDB taxonomy): domain Bacteria; phylum Orphanbacterota; class Orphanbacteria; order JBJXGV01; family JBJXGV01; genus JBJXGV01. The sequence goes on from JBJXGV010000026.1 coordinate 12,110, forward strand.
GCGAAAGATCTCATGTTGCTCGCCGGGCGGGCGAATGCGCCCTTGGCCCTGGCGATCGCGGAGTACCTCGACGTCCCTCTCGGGAAGTTGGAAGTCACCAACTTTTCGGATGGCGAGATCACCGTGCAGATCAACGAGAACATCCGCGGCGAAGATGTTTTCATTCTGCAGCCCACGCACGCGCCCGCGGACAACCTGCTCGAGCTGTTGCTCATCATGGATGCCTGCCGCCGCGCGAGCGCCCGCCGGGTCACGGCCGTCATTCCGTATTTCGGCTACGCGCGCCAAGACCGCAAAGACCGTCCGCGCGTCACGATCGCCGCGAAGGTCGCCGCCAATGTCATTACCGCGGCCGGCGCCGATCGCGTCGTCACGATGGATCTTCACTCCGGGCAGATCCAGGGCTTCTTCGACATCCCGATGGATCACCTCTACTCGTCGCCCGTATTGGTTCACCACATCTTGTCGAAGCAGATCTCCAACATCGTGGTTGTCGCGCCCGATGTCGGTGGCGTGAAGGTCGCGCGCGCGTACGCGAAGCGGCTCTCTTCGGGGCTCGCCATTGTCGACAAGCGGCGCCCGCAGCCCAATATGTCCGAGGTGCTGCACGTCATCGGCGAGGTCGAAGGAAAAAACGCAGTCATCGTCGACGACATGATCGACACGGCGGGCACGATCACCGAGGCCGCCCGCGCGATCAAGGCAAAGGGCGCGCAAGACGTGTATGTCGTCGCCACGCACGGTATTTTTTCGGGGCCGGCCATCGAGCGCATCGAAAACTCTCCGGTGCGCGAGGTCATCGTCACGGACACGGTCGTGTTTCGCGGCGCGCGGTGTCCCAAGATCAAAGTCGTCTCGATCGCGCACGTGTTGGCGCAGGCCATCAGTTGCATTCACAACGAGGAGTCCGTCAGCTCGCTCTTCGATTTGTAGTTCAAGCCGGCGCGGGATTGTCCCGCGCTCCCGCCGCGGCGCACTCACTGCCGGGCGGAGATGACCAGAAAGGTAGGAGGCACTCATGGATATCGTCACTCTCGCACTCGAACGCCGCGAGGCCGGCAACTCGAACGACGCCGGCCGCATCCGGCGAGCCGGGCGTGTCCCCGGTGTTGTCTATGGCCGTAAGTCCGACGCCATTCCCGTCTCGATGGACGACCACGAGCTGCGCATGCTGCTTCGTCTCGCGGCGCGCGGCAACGTCATGCTCGACCTGAAGATTCCGGGCGAAACCGGCGAGGTAAAGGCCATCTTCCGCGAAATCCAAACCGACCCTGTCCGGGACGCGCCCATTCACTGCGATTTTCAGCGCATCTCGCTGACGGAAAAGATCCACGTGCGCGTTCACGTGCACGCGATCGGCGTCGCGGACGGCGTGAAGACCTTCGGCGGCATCCTCGATCACCATCTCCGCGAAATCGACATCCGCTGCCTTCCCACCGACGTGCCGGACGTCATCAACGTCGACGTGACACCGCTCGGCATCGGCGATTCGATCCGCGTGAAGGACATCAGCTTCCCCGGCGTCGAGATTCTGCTCGACCCTGAAGCCGTCGTGCTCAGCGTTGTTCCGCCGACGATTCTCAAGGAGACGACCGCGGCTGCGGGTGACGCGCCGGCGGCGACCGAAGCGACGGAGCCCGAGCTGATCAAGAAGGCGAAGAAGGAAGACGACGCGGAGGAACCGAAGGAAAAGGAGAAGAAGAAGTCGTAGCGGGGCCGGGTGTCGGGGCGCTGATTGTCGGGCTCGGGAATCCCGGCCGGCGATACGCGCGCACACGGCACAACGTCGGGTTTCGCGTGGCCGACGCGTTGGTGACTTCGACGCGCGCGGCCGCAGCGGCAGGCGGCACGGCGCGGTTCCTCTACGACGCGTGGCGCTCCGAGAATCCGCCGGTAGTCATCGCAAAACCGCAGACGTTCATGAACGCGAGCGGCAATGCGGTGCGGGCACTCCTCGACGAATGGGGCGTCGGCGCAGCGTCGGTTCTGGTCGTCGCGGACGACGTCAACCTTCCGCTGGGGCGGGTTCGCGTACGGGGCGGCGGAAGCGGCGGCGGGCACAACGGGCTTCGGTCGATCATCGACCAGCTCGGCACGGTAGAGTTTCCGCGGCTTCGGCTCGGTGTGGGGCCTCGGCCGCCCGAAGTGGTTCTCTCCGATTTCGTGCTCGGCGATTTCGCCGCGGACGAAGAGGAGAGCGCAGAGGCGCTCGTGGCGCGCGGTGCGCTCGCGGCGATCGCCTTCGCGGAGCGCGGCCTCGAGGCCGCGATGCGCGAGTTCAACGCAAGTGAGTCCGAAATCGAAAACGAAGGGGGGTGAAACAGAAAACAATGAGTCACAAGCCGTACGAGACAATGGTTGTCTACGACTCGAACTTGGGTGACGCCGAGATCGAGAAGGAGATCGACAAGATCAAGCAGTTCGTCGTCGCCGAGGGCGGCGAGGTCGGCACGGTCGACATGTGGGGACGGCGCAAGCTCGCCTACGAAATTGACGGTCACAAGGACGGGTTTTACGCTGTGATCAAGTTCAAGGCGGAGCCGAGCGTGGTTTTGCCGCTGAACAAGGCGTATCGGTTGAACGAGCAGATCCTCCGCCACATCGTCGTGGTGGACGACCTCAAGGCGCCGCTCGGGATGCCGGATCGCGCGCATCGTGGGGACGATGACGATGATGACGGGGGCCGGGAGTATCGGCACGAGGGAAGGGAGGACTAACGATGGCGGAAGTGAAACTGGCATCGCTCAACAAGGTGATGCTCATTGGGCGGCTCACGCGAGATCCCGAAATGCGGGCAATCTCGACGGGAGCGTCGGTGACCAATCTTGGGCTCGCCGTGAACCGGCGTTACAAAGACAAGAGCGGCGAGTGGAAAGACGACACATGCTTCGTGACCGTCGTGCTCTGGCAAAAGCAGGCGGAGGTTGCGAGCAAGTATCTGCGTAAGGGAAGTGCCGTCTACGTCGAGGGGCGTCTTCAGAGCCGCTCGTGGGACGGAAAAGACGGCGAGAAGCGCAGTGTTCTCGAAGTCAACGCGGATCGATTCGAGTTCTTAGACAAGACCACGCGGCGCGAAGACGGCGGTGGAGAGCCGGTCGCGGCCGCTAGTGACCACTTTGACGCATCGGGACCGAACGACGGAGACGACATCCCGTTCTAGTCCGCGATGCGCGTCTTGGGGACGGCACCTCACGCCGCCCCAGGCGTCCGATCAGGAGGATTGCAAGTAATGAGAGATCGTGACCACGACGGCGGCGAGCGCGGCGAACGCGGAGAACGCGGCGACCGCGGCGGCCGAAAGAAAATCTGCAAGTTTTGCCACGACGGAATTCTGACGATCGACTACAAGGATGAGAAGCGGCTCCGCCGCTTCATCACGGAGCGCGGAAAGATCGTGCCGCGGCGAATCTCGGGAACCTGCGCGAAGCATCAGCGCCAGCTCTCGACGTCGCTGAAGCGCTCGCGCGTGATGGCGATCATCCCGTTCGTCGGCGACTTCTACAAATAGTCCGGACGACACTCGTGGAAGCAGAAATCACCACCCGTTGGCGTGGGAGGGTTTGGCTTGTCACCCTCCTTCTCGTCGCGATGACGGTCGGGGCCGCGCTCTCGGAGTCGTGGCTTGCGGTCGGCAGCGTTCTGGGAACGGCTCTTGCGGCCGTGCTTGTACAGATCGCGCCGTCCGTTCTGCTCGGCGTCATTCCGTTCGCGACGGCCGCGCTGCTCGCGGCGCTCGGCGCTCAGTGGCCGGCGGCAACCGCGGCGATTCTGCGCACGGAGGTGATCGGGATCGTGATGGGGCTATTGGTGCGGCGCGGTCTGCCTCCTCTCGTCGCGATTCTCGGCGGCGCGCTTCCGCTCGTTCTTCCCGGCGTCATGCGTTTTCTCTCCGACGGCGGCACGGGTCTCTTCGCGCCCGACGCGAAGGTAGTCGACCAACTCGTCACCGAAGTGATCGGTCACTATCGGCGGCTGAACATTCCCGAGGAGCAGCTCGCGCAATCGACGGCGATCCTGCGCGAGGCGGCGAGCCTCGTGCTCACGGTTGCGCCCGCGATTCGTTTCATCGGCCTTCTCGGAGTGCTCTTCATGATTTATCTCGTATGCCAGTCGCTCTTCGTGCGGCTCGGGTTCACGATTCGCCCGATTGGCCATTTCCCGCTGTGGCGGCTCTCGCACTGGTATGTGTGGGCGCTGGCGGCGGGTCTTGTTGCGCTCCTGCTTCCGGCTGAGGCTTTGCAATTCGCCGGGAAAAACATTCTCGTCGTGATGGTCGCCGCCTATTTCATTCAGGGACTGTCGGTGACGCAATGCCTCATGGTGCGGCGCGGCGTGGGTGCGTTCATGCGCTTCGTCGTCTACACGACCGCGGTATTGGCGATCTTCCCATTTTTCGCCGCGATGACGACGGGGATCGGCCTCTTCGACACGTGGTTCGACTTTCGCGGCCTCGAACCGCGCGAAGAACCGCCCGTCGCGGAACGGGAAGACGACGACGAGGGGACTTGGGGATAGCCGCCATCGCGGCGTACTGACGTTTTCAATCGCTCTAGGCGAAAAATAAAGGAGGTTCAACATGGAGGTCATTCTCAGAGAAGATGTCGATCGCCTCGGGAAGCGCGGCGAGAAACATAAGGTCGCCGATGGCTTCGCGCGGAATTTCCTGATCCCGCGCAAGCTCGCGGCGCCTGCAACGGCGTCGAACCTGCGCGCGTTCGGCGAGGAGAGCAAGGTTCTCGTGCGGCGCGAGAAGAAGGCATTGCGCGCGGCCGAGGGCGTCGCCGAGAAGCTGCGCAACGTCTCGATCACGACCGCGGTGCAGGCCGGCGAAGAAGACAAGCTCTACGGATCGGTCACATCCGCGGACATCGCCGAAATGCTCGCGAAGCAGGGCTTCGAGATCGACAAGCGCAAGATCCAGCTCGACGAGCCGATCAAGGCGCTCGGCGTCTACAACATCGGGATTCGCCTGGCGGCGGGTGTCGAAGCGAGTATCAAACTCTGGGTCGTGAAGGAGTCGTAGTCTCGTGAATCGAATTATCCGCGTCCCGCTTCTCGCCGTGGCGCTCGCGTCGCTCTTCGCGTGCATCGGGTGCGGGAAGGGGCAGAAGGAAACCGTCATCGTTCGCATCGGGTCGGGGAAGGTTACGGCCGAGCAAATGGAGGCGCGCCTCAAGTCACTTCCGCCGCAAGTTGCGCACCAGTACGAAGGCGAGGAGGGACAGCGGCGATTCCTCGACGGGTTCATCGAAGAGGAGACGTGGTATCAGGCGGCGATCGCCGCGGGGCTCGACAAGGACGAAGAGGTGGCGCGGCAGGTCAACGACTCCGTGCGTCGCGTGCTGATTCAGAACTACTTCGATCGTGAGTTGCGACCGTACCAAGTGATGACCGAAGAGCAGATCAAGAAGGCTTACGACGAGAACATCGCCGACTACACGAAGGCGAAGGAAATGAAGGTGCGACACATCCAGACCGCGACGCGCGGCGAGGCCGAGTCGCTCCGGAGGCGGATTCTCGCCGGCGAAGACATGGGGAAACTCGCGCGCGAGCACTCGATAAACGAGTTCACGGCGAAAGAGGGTGGCCTGATGGGCTACATCCCGGAGATGTCGTCGCTGATCGCGTACATCGGCTCGTGTCCCAAACTCACCGTCGCGATCGACTCGACGCCACTCATGGAGGTCAGCGTCGTCGTCGATTGCCCCGGCAACTTCCAGGTTATCCGGGTCGAGGAGATCGTCCCTGAGGCGCCGTTGCCGTTCGACAAAGTGAAGGAAGTGATTCGCCGCCTCAAGCAGCCCGAGTTCGAAAACCAGGTGCGCGCCGAACGCCTCGAAGAGTTGAAGAAGAAGTTTGGCGTCGAGATCTCATCATCCGGTATGCAAGCCACCGCGAAGTCGCGCGAGGAAGAGGCGCAGTCGTTGTTCCAGCGCGCGCAGGAGAGTCAGGGCTGGCAAGAGCGGCTCGATCTCTACGGCGAGTTCATGGTCAAGTTCCCCGAGCACGTTCGCAAACCCGAGGCGCTCTTCATGATCGGATTTATCTACGCCGAGGAGCTGAAGGATTTCGCGAAGGCTCAGGAAACGTTCAACCAACTGCTCAAGGAGCACCCCGACCACAAGCTCGCGAAGGATGCGCGCTTCATGCTCGAGAATCTCGGCGCGGAGCAGCCGCCCGCGTCGGCCGACGGCGCGGCAGAGACGGCGGCGCCGGAGGGCGAGGCGCCCGCGGAGGCTTCGCACTAGTCGCGGCTCCGAAACGCCCCGTTACGCGGCGATCCGCGCGACGCGCGACGCATCGATCCGAGCGACGCTTGACGCGCACGCAGGGCGCTCTTAGATTGCCGGCACGGTTCGCGCGGCGCGTTTCCGAGGAGGCTCCATGGTCGAGGTAAAGGTCGCGGGAATCGCCCTCGACGACCGCAGCAAAACCCCGATCGTCATCCTTCAAGAGAAGAGCGGCACTCGCGTCCTTCCAATCTGGATCGGTCCGAACGAAGCAAGTTCGATCGCGATGGAACTCGCGGGCAAGAAATTTCAGCGCCCGCTCACGCACGATCTCATGAAAACGATGATCGAGGGATTGTGTGCGACGGTCTCGCGCGTCGTCATCACCGAACTGCGTGATAACACTTTCTACGCAAAGATCGTCGTGATGCGGCAGAACGAGATACTTTCGATCGACGCACGCCCGTCCGATTCGATCGCGCTCGCCGTGCGCTCGAAGTCGCCGATCTTCGTGGCCCCCGAACTCCTCGGGCCTGACCAAGGCCACGACCAGCCGCAGAGCGACGAGGAACGCGCGGAAGCCCTCAAGAAGCACCTCCGTGATATGAATCCCGAGGATTTCGGGAAGTTCAGCATGTAGCGCGCGTTCGATCGCCGCCCGCACCTGTCCACGAATGATCATCCCCTACAAGAACAAGACCCCGAAGATCGACCCCGGAGCGCTGCTCCTGCCGGGTGTCACGATCATCGGCGATGTCGAGGTGGGCGACGAGGCGAGCGTCTGGTTCGGCACCGTCATTCGCGGCGACGTGAACTGGATCCGGATCGGCGACATGACCAACATCCAGGACCGATGCGTCGTCCACGTCACGGTCGACCGCCACCCGACGACGATCGGCGACCGCGTTACCGTTGGTCACGGGGCGATCTTGCACGGCTGTACGGTCGAAGACGCATGTCTTATCGGGATCGGAGCCACGGTTCTCGACGCCGCGGTGATCGGGAAGCACTCGTTCATAGCGGCCGGCGCCCTCGTGACGCCTCGGACCAAGATCCCGCCCGAGTCGCTCGTGATGGGCGCCCCGGCCACCGTGAAGCGTAAGCTCCGACCGGACGAGATCGACGACATCGAGGCCTCGGCGCTCCGATACATTAAGTACGCGAACAGCTATCGCAGCTTCCTCGCGGACCGCCAGGACCTGATCTAGCCGCCGTCCCCGGAAGAAAAAGTCTCTCAGAACTCGAAAAAAGGATCGACATCCGCTTGCGGCCTGTGTTACTCTGCGGCCGTCTCGCTCTATTGAGAAGACTACCCCCGTAGTCACTAATGGAATGCATACTGCAGTTTCACGGACGTCTCCCACTGATCGCGGTGGGGAACTGCAACTTCGTCTAAAAGGGTGGGCATCGCATGAAGACATGGATTCAACGTTTTTCGAAGGGCTTCGCAGCAACGTTCGCTGCGTCGGTAGTGGCCGCGGGAATCGCAGGCGCTGCGTTCGCCCAGCCGTGTGACCCCGGGTCGCGTCAGTTTATCCTCGAGTACGGCAACTCGTGGGGGCACGGAACTCAGAACCCGTCCGTCGGGAGCCCGCTCGAAGTCGTCGGCCGGATCAACAAGACGACCCCCGGGAACCCCGGACGGCCGCTTAACTACGACGTGGCCTCGACTTCGGAGTACACGTTCCACATCGTGGGCGTCGATCTCGACCAGTTCATCAACAACGGCACCGCGGTAGCCGATAGCTTCCTTTACGGCGCCGGCGGAACCATTACCGTCTACTACGACACGAGCAAGGACGCCCCGCGCCCGCCGCCGATCAACCCGCCGAACGCGACGGTCCCGGCCCTCTTCATTGATGGGACGCCGATCCTCGTCGGTACGATCGACAACCTGCTCATCACCTTCCGCGACGGCGCTGGCTCGAATCCCGACTCGATCGGCGAAATCCGCGGCAACGTGACGTTCACCGGTGGCGATTCGCTGGCGGCATTGATCGCCCCGATTTGGGTGTGGAACGCGACCTCCTCGGATGGTTCGTTCAACCCGAACGGCTACAACTTCCTCTGGGGCGGCGAGCTCAAGAACGATTGCATCCCGACCGGAGCGTGCTGCTTCTGCGACAGCACCTGCCAGGATGGTCTGACGGCGGATGAGTGCGCGGCTCAGGGCGGCGTCTATCAGGGTGACAATTCCAGCTGCGCGACGACGTTGTGCCCGCTCGTGGGCGCCTGCTGCTACCCGGACGGCTCCTGCGCTGACGGCGTCGACGGGGCGGACTGCATCGCGGCCGGCGGGGTCTTCTACGCCTGCACCCCCTGCGACCAGGTTGTGTGCACGCCTGAGGGCGCGTGCTGTCTGTGCGACGGTACCTGCTTGGACGGCGTGACGGCAGCCGACTGTGCTACTCAGGGCGGCGTCTACCAGGGCGATAACACCGCCTGCGCGACGACGACCTGCCCGCTCATCGGCGCGTGCTGCTACCGTGACGGCTCTTGCGCGGACGGCGTGCTTCAGGCCGATTGCGTCGCGGCTGGCGGTCTCTTCTACCCATGCCTCAAGTGCGACGAGGTCACGTGCGTGAACGCGACCGAGCCGAAGAGCTGGGGCGGACTCAAGGGCGTCTACCGCTAGTCGGGTAAGAACGTCCGATCGAAAGTTCGAAGGCCCTCGGGGTGACCCGGGGGCCTTCTCTTTTGCGTTGGCAGGGCGTGGCGCGTTTAGCTCAGAGGGCTGCGAAGGGGAGGGCGGAAGGGCGGTCCAGCGCGGATCGTTGCTCGCGCTCGAGAGGGCGCGCTATGCCGGGCCGTAGCGCTTGCGGTGGTCCTCGACGAGCTTCGCAACGACCGACGGATCTGCGAGCGTCGTGATGTCGCCGAGGTCGCCGTATTCGGCCGCCGCGATCTTGCGCAGGATGCGTCGCATGATTTTTCCGGAGCGCGTCTTGGGCAGCCCCGCGACGATTTGGATGCGGTCGGGCGCCGCGATCGCGCCGATCGCGTGCCGAACCTGCTCCTTCAACGCGCCCGCGATCTCGTCCGCATCGGCGGCCTCGTGGCTTGCGCCCAGGTGCACGTACGCGTAGATGCCAGTCCCCTTGATCTCGTGCGGGAACCCGACGACGGCGGCCTCGGCGACCCCGGCGTGCGCGACGAGTGCGCTCTCGATCTCTGCCGTCCCGAGCCGGTGCCCGGAAACGTTGAGCACGTCGTCGACTCGCCCCGTGATCCAGTAGTAGCCATCCTCGTCGCGCCGGCACCCGTCGCCGGTGAAGTAGAGCCCCGGGAAGCGCGAGAAGTAGGTTTCGGCGAAACGCGCGTGGTCGCCGTAGATCGTCCGCGCCTGGCCAGGCCACGACCGCGCGATGCAGAGGTTGCCCGATACGCCGTTCCCGGTAAGGAGCGCTCCGCTCTCATCGACGATGACCGGCTCGACGCCGAAGAACGGCAGCGTCGCGGACCCGGGCTTGCAGGGCGTGACGCCGGGAAGGGGCGTGATCATGATTCCGCCGGTCTCCGTTTGCCACCATGTGTCGACGACGGCGCAGCGCCCCTCGCCGACCACGTCGTGATACCACGTCCACACTTCCGGGTTGATCGGCTCGCCGACCGTGCCCAGCACGCGAATCGTGTCGCGCCGGTGTTCCTTCACGAAGCTGTCGCCGGCGCGCGCGATGGCCCGAAGCGCCGTCGGCGCCGTGTAGAAGATCGTGACGCCGAGGTCGTCGCAGATCCGCCAATAGCGGCCTGCGTCCGGATACGTCGGGATCGACTCGAACATGACCGTCGTTGCGCCGTTTGCGAGCGGCCCGTAGACGATGTAGCTGTGCCCCGTGATCCAGCCGATGTCGGCGGCGCAGAAATAGACGCTGTCGGGATGGACGTCGAAGACGAGTTTGTGCGTGAGCGCCGCGTGGGTGAGGTAGCCCGCGGTCGTGTGGAGCACGCCCTTCGGCTTCCCGGTGGAGCCCGACGTGTAGAGGATGAACAGCGGCGACTCGGAGGACATCCATTCGACGGGGCACGTCGAGCGCTGGCGCGCCGTCTCGTCGTGCAGCCAGAGATCGCGGCCGACCTGCATCGGGACGCTGGCGTCGGTGCGCCGCGCGACGAGCACGGTCTCGACGAGCGAGAGCCCGCGGATCGCGTCGTCCGCGGTGGCCTTTAGCGGGATGCGCCTGCCGCCGCGCAGCCCTTCGTTCGCGGTGACGAGCACCTTGCAGCCGGCGTCGAGGATGCGGTCGCGCAGCGACTCCGCCGAAAACCCCGCGAAGACGACCGAGTGCACCGCGCCGATGCGCGCGCACGCGAGCATCGTGTACGCCAGCTCCGGCATCATCGGCAGGTAGATGCAGACGCGGTCGCCGCGGCGCACGCCGTGAGCGAGCAGAACGTTCGCGACGCGCGCGACGTGATGCTTCAGCTCGCGATACGAGATGTGGTGATACTCGCCCGGCTCGTCGGCGGCCCAGATGATCGCGGTCTTGTTCGCGAGCGCGGGAAGGTGGCGGTCGACGCAGTTGTGGCACGCGTTGAGCCGCCCGCCCGAGAACCACGCGAAGTCGATCTGCTCCATGTCGGCGTCGACGATCGACTCGGGCTCATGGAACCATGTGAGGAGGCGCGACTGTTCGCGCCAGAAGGCGTCCGGATCCGCGAGCGAGCGTTCGTAGAGCGCGCGGTACTCGTCGAGGCTCTTGATGTGTGCGCCAGCGGCGATCCGCGGCTTAACGGGCACCATCTCGGAAGACATGGGCGCGAGTATACTGCGCCGCGATGGTCGAGCGCCTTCCGATACAGCGATACGCGCCGCAGCGAGCGTTTCCGCCGTACGCGTACATCACCGGCCGCGCGCCGCATCCGCGCCGCGATCCGCGCGGGCACAGCTTCGGCGCGCCCGAACCGCCGCCGGCGGCATTCGACGTCGCGCGCTGGCGCGAGTGCGACGACTACCTCTTCGGCGTCGATCTCTTCAACCACGGCTACTACTGGGAGGCGCACGAGGCGTGGGAGGGATTGTGGCGCGCAAGCCGCGACGCCGACCGCGCGCGCGCGGCGGCAGCGCGAGCCGCGGGGGACCGGCACGACGCCGGCGCGAGCGCGGCGACGCTCTTTCTTCAGGCGCTCATCAAGTTCGCGGCCGCGGGATTCAAGGCGCGACAGGGGCGTGCGGCGGGTCTGCGTCGGCACGCTTCCGTAGCCGCGGCGCTCTTTGCCGAGGTCGAGAAGACCGATCGCCGCTTCATGGGACTGCTCGTGGCGGAGCTGATCTCACGTGCCGTGGAGATTGCGGCGCTCGACGGCGCGCACCTCGACAGTCTTTGTTGCGACGACGCGCTGATTTTCGAACTGGCGCCCGCCTAGCGCCGGCCGCCGCCGCCGCGCGTGCCTTCGCTCCCGAGAATGGCGCGGCATCGCGCGAACACGGCGTGAAACATCTCGCGCGTCAGGCGCCCGGTCTGCGTGTTCTGACGGCTCGGGTGATACGACGTGACGAGAAGAGGCGGCTCCGTTGAGCGCGCGGCGCGCATCGAGGTCGCGCGCGCCGTCGACGCGGCTGCTGCGCGCGTGGCGCTCGGCGTGTGCAGCGCGTTGTGCGCGAACGCGGGCTTCGCGCCGGCCCACGGCGTGCCGCGCGCGGCGAGCGCCGCGAGGTACGCATCGAACGCGATGCGCCCGAAGGAAAGCACGACCTGCACGCGCACCAACATCGAGAGCTCTTCGAGAAGGAAGCCGCGGCAGTTCGCGATCTCGGCGGGAGTCGGTTTGTTCGCGGGCGGCGCGCAGCGTGCGGATGCCGTCACGTACGCGCCCGAAAGCCGCAGCCCGTCTCCCGCGCCCGTCGTGTCGGGCTGATTCGCCCAGCCGTAGCGGTGGAGCGCTTCGTAGAGCCACGAGCCTGACGAATCGCCGGTAAACATGCGGCCGGTGCGATTCGCGCCGTGCGCTGCCGGTGCGAGTCCGATGATGAGAAGGCGCGCGTCGGGATCGCCGAAGCCGGGAACGGGGCGCCCCCAGTATTCCTCGTCGCGATACGCGCGGCGCTTCACGCGCGCGATCTCGCGGCAGTGCGCGCGAAGCCGCGGGCAGCGCTCGCACTCCGCAACGCGCCCGGCGAGATCGACGAACGGCGCGCGGCGTGTCTGCAGTAGCCGCGCCGCATCGAGCGGTTTCATGCTCGCGATGCGAGTGTTGCGCGCACGCGCGACGTCGCCCCGTCCGGCCTAGCCAAAAAACGTCCCGCTCAGCACGGTCACCGCGGAGCCCGAAAGAAGCGCGCGATCCCCGGCGACGCGCGTTGCGACGAAACCTCCGCGCGTCGACGCCTGGTAGCCGACGAGCGAGGAGCGCGCGAGCCGCCCGCTCCAATACGGCCCGAGCGCGCAATGCGCCGCGCCTGTCACGGGGTCTTCGTCGATTCCGTATGGAGCGGCGAAGTAACGCGACACGAAGTCGTACTCGCCGGACTTCTCCGCGCGCGCGGTCGCGATGACTCCGGCTGGAACCTCGCGCGCAAGAAGCGCGAAGTCGGGACGCAGCGCGCGCACGATCGCCTCCGATTCGAGTTCGAGCAGGTAGTCGATATCGCCGAGGCCGCGCTCGGCGGTTCGCCCGCAAAACAGAACGCGCGCGCCGCCGAGCGCACGCACCGCGGCGGCCGGCGCGGCCATCTTCGTGACCGGAAACGCGGGCAGATCGATCTCGATGCGCACGGCGTCCTGGGCCGCGGCCTCTTCCGTGCGCGGCGCGGAAGCGGCTTCGTCGTTCGGGACGCGGCGCGCGGCGAGCACGCCGCTGCGCGTCTCGAATCGCGCCGCGTCCGTCGGGGCGATCGCGCCGCTCTCCCACAGAATGTGCGCGGACGCGAGCGTCGCGTGCCCGCAGAGCGGCACCTCGGTCGTCGGCGTGAACCAGCGCAGCTCCCAGCTCGGGCCGGACGTCGCATCCTCGCCGCGCGTCACGAACGCGGTCTCGGAGAGATTCATCTCCGCCGCGACGCTCTGCATCCATGCGTCGGTGCGCGGCGCGTCGAGAAGACAAACGGCGGCGGGGTTACCGCGAAACGGCTCGCTCGTAAACGCGTCGACTTGAAAAATTCGTGTTTCGGAACGTGGCATCAAGATCCTCCGCCGGGTTCAGGGACGGCGCGAGGATACCGCATCCGCGCGGCGCGCGCGGCAACGCGCGTTAGCGAACGAGCAGGAGTTTTGCCGTCGCGCGATGCGTGCCCTGCGTCAGGTCGACGAAGTAGTAGCCGGGCGCCACGGCGCGCCCGCCGTCGTCGGCGCCATTCCACGTGGCCTCCGAACGCTCATCCGCGGCGGGACCGATCGCGAGCGTGCGAACGCGCCGGCCCGTGACATCGTAGATCGCGAGTTGAGCGGGCGCCCCCCGCGGAAGTTGGAACACGATACGCGCGCCGCCCGCGGCGGGATTCGGCCACGCGCTCACCGCGATCGCTCCGGGCGACGCGGGTGTGGCGGTCGCGCGGTCCGCCGCCGCCGCCGCGCCGGGATCGCTTCGCGACTCGCCGCCGCGTGCTCCGTCGCGCACTCCGCCTGCCCCCGCTTGGACGGCCGCCCCCACGAAGAATCGCACCGCCGATCGCGAGCTGTCGACGCACGCGATCATCGGGCGGCCGAGCGCGTCGTAATTGAGCACCGTGAACGCGCCGACGCGGCCGCCGCGCTCGACGAAGTCGACCTTCCACGTCCCGCCGCTCTTCGTCGCGAACTTGAGGTCGCCTTGCGTGATGTCGAGCGTGCTGTGATACGAGATGCCGGGATTGCCTAGCGGATCGAGCCCGATGCAGTTCTGGTTGCCGACGACCTTCGCGGCTCCGGAGTCGACGATTTCGGCCGTCCATGCGCTCGCCGTGCGCCGTGCATATCCGAGCGCGTTGCCCGTTCGGTAGCTCACGTAGACATTTCCGTTCGTCGAATCGAACGCGATCGAAGTGAATTGCGCGGCCGGCGCCTGCGTGAGTCCCGACGCCGCGGTTTCGATCGTCCACGCGCCGAGCGCGGGCTTCCGCGCGTACTTCAATCGCTGCGTCGACAACTCCACGTACGCGAGTCGCGTCGTTCCGGCGCCATCGATGTGCATCGAACATCCTTCGCCGGAGCCGACCGTCTCGACCGTCCACGCGGTCGCGTTTCGTCGAGCGTAGTGAACCTCGGCGGGGACCCAGGCGGTGCCGTGCAGCGAGTACGCCATGTGAATCGTCCCGTCCGGTTCGCGGGCGATGTTCATCTGGTTCCCCGCGTAGAGCGTCGGCGAGCTTTCGATGAGGTTGTTGGTCCATGTCGTCGGCGTCTTCGTCGCGTAGCGAACCTCGCGCGCGTTGCCGACGAGTCGCGTGTAGCCGAAGTGCGGGTTGTCGCTCGCATCCATCGCGACCGAAGTGCCGATCGCAGCGCCGCTCACTTTCTCGGAGACCCACGACGCGCCGGACTTCACCGCGTAGTACATATCGTTGGTCGGCTTGCGGCCGTATGTCAGGCGCGGCTCGCCCGTGGGGCCGAACGCGAGCGCCGTTCCCGATCCGGCAAGGCTCGAGTCGACGATGTCGATCGTATCCCACTCGTAGGCCGGGATGGCGACCGGCGGGCACGCGAAGCCGTGCGCCGTGGCTGCGCCACAGAGTGCCGCGTGCCGCGGTGTGCCGTTCCACAGATTCCCGTCGTCGTCGTCCATGACGAAGTAGTCGAAAACTTGGTCGATCATCGTGTATCCGGAGTGCTTGAAGGCCTTCAGCCCGAAGTGCCACGCGCGCGCGAGCGTCGTCTCCGCCGCGGCGGCGTCGCCCATCTGGAGCTCGATCGCTTGGCGCGCGTCCCAATGAAAGCCGCAGAGAATGCGCAGCGTCTCGTAGGGGTCCGGCGAGATGTCGTCGGGCCAGCGCAGAGTATTGTCGCAGTTGCAATCGGGCCCAGGACATTCGTCGGGACACGATTCGTCGGAGTCGTCGCTCGGCCGGTCCGTCATGTGCGTCGCGAAAATCACCGCGTTGCCTTCCTCCATCGCGAGATCTCCGAGGAAGCCGTAGTCGCCGCGATTCAAACCGATGTGATGGCCGTATTCATGCGCGACGATTCCCGCCAATCGCGCCCGCGAGAACGAATACCCAGGCGGGGAGCTGCGATAGTCGCGCCGCCGCAGCCAGATGTTGCCGTCGCTCGTGTACGTGCCGCCGAACACGTAGCGGTTGCTGTTCGCGTTGACGGTGACGAGCGGCGGAATGAACGCGGGATCGATCGCCGCGAGAAACGCCCGTGAGCTCGTCGTCGTGTAGAAGGCGTCGCGCTCATCGGAACGCGGGGTCGTGGACGCGATGTGAACCGCCGCGGGCGCGAAGGTGCTCACCGCGGGCGTGAAGCGTGCGGCGCCCGACAGCGCGCGCTCGAATTCCCACGGGCCGGACGTCGCGGGGCGCGACGAGACCTTGATGACGCCGGTGACGGCGCCTTCGTTCAAATCCTCGTGATAGGCGACGATGATCCCGTCGTCGGGAGCGATATCGAGTGACGTGTAGAGTCCGGCGGAAGAATTCGCGCCGTCGAGCAGATCCGCGAACCACGCGCCGCCCGAACGAATCGCGTACTTCGCGGACGTCGTTGTCGGTTCGTAGTACGCGATGACCGAGGCGCCCGTCGATTGCACGCCGATCGAAGACCAGTGCCCGGCGTCGGCGTTGAAGAGGTCGACACCCTCGACCGTCCACGCGCCGCCGACGCGTTCGGCGTATTTCAGATCGCCGGCGCTCGCGGCGTAGTAGCTCACGTGCGGGTTCCCGGCGGCGTCGAGTGCGAGAGACGCGTGCGTGCCGGCTTGCGCGCCCGACGGCGCGTCGACCGTTTCGCGCGACCACGCGGCGCCGTTCTTCCACGCGTAGCGAAGGCTTCCCGTGCCGCCCGCCGTCGCGACGTGCGCGTACGCGATGCGCGGCAGCGCATCGGCGCCGAGCGCGAGCGAGCAATACTCGCCGACCGAATTGGCCGCGTCGATGCGGTGCGCTGTTTCGATCGACCATGCGCCCGCCGTCTTGCGCGCGAACTTGAGCGCGCGATTGGTCACGTCGTAGTACGCGATCGCGGGTTCGCCGGCGCTCGTCAGCGCGAGCGATGTGTGGCGCCCGACGACCCCGGACTGGTCGACAACTTCGATCTGCCAGCCGGATTCCGCGCGTACCGCGTAGCGAAGGTCCCCGAACGTCTGGTCGTGGTAGCTGATGTGCGGCCACCCAGCGCCGTCGAACGCGAGGCTACTCCACGTTCCGACGTCGTTCGCGATGTCGACGAGT
Organism: bacterium; assembly: GCA_046160485.1. Lineage (GTDB taxonomy): Bacteria > Orphanbacterota > Orphanbacteria > JBJXGV01 > JBJXGV01 > JBJXGV01. The sequence continues at coordinate 28,643 of JBJXGV010000026.1, forward strand.
TCGACCGACCAAACGCCGCCGCGCTTCCACGCGTAGTAGAGATCGTTGTTGGCCTCGGTGTTTTGGTTGTTCGCGTAGCTAATGCCGATCTCGTCGCCGTACACTTCGAGCGAGACATGCGTGCCGCCGTCTTCGTAGTAGGGATTTGAGCGCACGGTGACGCCGGGCCCTTTCAGTTCGATGACCGCATTCGCGTATCCCGGGCCGGGAGCGGGAATGGAGAACGCGCCCGCGGCGTCGGTCGTGTCCTTCCCGACACCCGCGATGTCGATGATGATGTTGCCGAGAGGCACGTCCGGCGTGAATCCCTCGCACGGACTCAGCGTCTCGATATCCGCGGTGACCGTGCCGGCGTAGCGCGTCGCGTGGCGGCGCAGTGCGCTCCTGCGGAGAATCGCGCCGCTCGTGGCGTCGACATCGATCGCGTACGCGTCGCCCGGCGCGCGCTCCGCCTCGATCCGATGCACGGTGCGATACTCGATTCGGCGCTGCCCTGACTCTTCGATGCGAATCGGCAAGAGCGACGTGCGGAGGATTCGCGGCGCCGACGCGGCGAGCGATCCGGCCGCGACGATGGAATTCGCGGCGATGGCGGCCGCTCGCTCCGGCGGGATCGCGATCGCGCTCGGCACCGGATTGGCGTGCGCGTCCGACCCGAACACGCACACCCTTCCGTCGTCGGTCAACACGACATTGGCGACAGCGCCTTCGACCGGCAACCGGCCACCGCTCGCGTCAGGATGCTCGATCTCCTGCTGGAAGAGGACGACCCACTTGCCGAGCGCGTGCGTCGCGCGGGTGGGACGCAGCGCCTCGGGATCGGAGACGCCGAAGAGATCCGGATACGTCTTCACGAAGCGGCGCGCGTTCGCGATCGCGTCGGCCTCGGTCGCGATGGGGCGCTCGGACCATTCGACTCCCTCGCCGAAGGCGCGCCGCGCCGTCGCGGTGAATGGGTTCCACGCGTAGACGGCCCACGCGCCGGACAGCGTCTCTTCGAGTCGCGCCGCGAAAGCGTCGTACTCCGGAATCGCCGCCGGCTCGGGAAGCATGATCGGTCGTAGCGGCGCGGACGGGTCCGCGATTTCCAGCGCGTCACGGATCTCGATCTCGTCGGCCAGCGCGCTTGTCGCGAAAACGGAAATCACGATGGCCAAGAGGGGTGTTGCGAGGGGGTGTCGCATCCCTGCCTCCTGGAAGGTTGTGATTCGGAAGACTGGACCACTATCTGCCCGGGGCGTCGGAAGTGTCAATGGCGCCAGGACTCGCAGCGCTTGAACGCGCGCGCGGCGCGCGCTAGGATCGCCGCCGGCGTCGGAGGGCGGGCTGTCGAGCCCGTGAAGGCTCCCACCATCCGGCCCACAGGTGACACATGAACGACGCAATCTCGAACGCGCCCGGCGATTCCCGCGAGGCGATCCGCTGCATCGGCCTCATCTCGGGCGGCCTCGACAGCTCCATCGCGACAGTCCACATGAAGCGGCTCGGCTTCGACGTCGTGGGCATCAACTTCTCGACCGGGTTCTGCTCGTCGGACCACCTCCGCATGATGGGGCGCACCGAGAAGAAGACGTACCGCAACGAGGCGCTGCGCGCGGGCGCGGACTACGACGTGCCGATCGAACTCGTCGACGTCGCGGAGGAATATCTCGGCGCGGTGCTCGCGCAGCCGAAGCATGGCTTTGGGCAGAACATGAATCCGTGCGTCGATTGCCGCGCGTTCATGTTCACGAAGGCGCGCGGGCTTCTCGAGGAGAACAACGCGCGGTTCATCTTTACCGGCGAGGTGCTCGGCCAGCGCCCGATGTCGCAGCATCGTTTCGCGCTGCGCACGATCGAACGCGAGTCGGGGCTCGAGGGGCGCGTCGTGCGTCCGCTCTCCGGGCAGCTTCTGCCGCCGACGATTCCCGAGAAGGAAGGTTGGCTCCGCCGCGAAGACCTGCTCGCGATCAGCGGCCGCGGCCGCAAGGAACAGATTCGTCTCGCCGCCGAATATGGAATCGACGACTACCCGCAGCCGGCGGGCGGCTGCTGCGTGCTGACGGACGAATCGTATTCGCGGCGGCTGCGCGATCAGCTCGCGTTCGTCGATGTTCGCAGCCTCACGCGCGAGCAGTGCACGCTCCTAAAGGTCGGCCGCCACCTTCGGCTGCCGAGCGGCGTGAAGGTCATCGTCGGCCGCGACGAGCAGGAGAACGACTTCCTGCAAGAGCGCGCGGACGGCCGCTGGACGCTGCAAGCGCTCGATTTCCCCGGAGCGATCGCGCTCGCGGAAGGCGAGCCGAACGAAGAGGAGTTGCGCGCCGTCGCGGCGATCACCGCGCGCTACTCCGACGGCAAGGGCGAAGCGCAGGTCACCGTGTGGGCCGGCCGCGGCGTCGAGTCGCGCGAAATCTCCGTCGTCCCCGCCGAAGACGCGCTCGTTCACGCGCTTCTCATCTAGCGCCGCGAACGCGGCGGTCTTCCCGGCCGCAATTCCGCTCAGCTCCCGTGCCTCCTTCGAGCCGGCGCCTCGCTTCGAAGCGGGGCGTCGCGCCTTTCGCGAAATAATTCGTGTGCGATTCGTGTGTGCGCCCTCGTTCATCCAATGACGCGCCACAACCCCAGCGCGCGTCGCCACGCGCACGACAACCGGCGCACACACACAAAGCTCGAGGAGGAGTGGCAACATGAACGGATCAGTGAAGAGCGTCGTCGCGGCAATGATCGTCGCCGCCGCCATCGTCGCGGGCGCCGCACGCGCGCACGCCGCCATCAGTTGGGAAATCACGTATCAAGGCGAGATCAAGGACGGCGGCGTGCCGATGAACGGCACCGTCGATCTGGCATTCAAACTTTTCACGATCGCGAATGTTCAAGTCGGGCCGACGGTGATCAAAGACGACGTGGTCGTGACGAACGGCGTCTTCACTGCGCAGGTGGACTTCACGAACGGTGGAATTCTCGGCGGGATCTTCGACGGCAACGAGCGCTTCATCGAGGTCACGGTCAATGGGACGACGCTCGCGCCGAGGCAGCGTCTCGCGCCGGCGCCGCACGCGGCCGTGTCGACGCTCCTCGTGATGCCGTACGCCGAGCGCACGGTGGTCAACGGCCCCGCGTTTTTCTTGCAGAACGACTCGCAGGCGCCCAACACCATCACGATGTGGGTGCAGAACAGTTCCGCGGATTCCGGCTGCGTGGCGGTCTTCGGCGACGCCTCGGCCGCGACACCGCTCAACACGGTCGGCGTCCTCGGCCGCAGCGCGGCGGATAACGGTTACGGCGTGATCGGCGATGCGACATCGCTCGTCGGCAACGTCTCCGGCGTCTATGGCTCAGTCTCGAGCCCGTCCGGCAACGGCGTCTTCGGCGTCGCAAACTCGCCGACCGGTTCGACGCGCGGCGTCTACGGCAAGGTGCTCTCGAGCAGCGGGCACGCCGGCTACTTCGATGGCCGCGGCTACTTCAGCGATGCCCTCGGGATTGGGACGACGAACCCCGGCTACGCTCTCCACGTGAGCGGCAATGGTTCGTCGATTCTCGGCGAAAGTAACGACAGAATCAGCACGAAGCTCTCGCTCAAGAACACCGACACGGGTGGTCAAACCTGGACGATGAGGTCGACCGGCTCGTTTGATTCGCAGGGCGCCGGGAAGTTCAAGATCGGGACGGTCGGCAACGAGAACCGGCTCTGCGTGACGAACAGTTTCGTCGGCATCGGGCGCTCGACGGCGATTGGCGCGTCAGACTTCGCGATCGAGTCGGACGCCACCGGCACGGGCTACGGCGGCATGTACGTCAACACGCCGAGCGCTACCGGGAGGCCGTTCTACGGATACGCGACCGACGGGGATGCGGCGTCGTGGACTTACTATGACGGCATCACGGCGTCGTGGCGGCTCTTCCACGCCGGTGCCGAGCGGCTCGCCGTGACCGGCTTGGGCAACGTCGGGATCGGCACGACGAGCCCCGCGTTTCTGTTGCACGTCGACGGCTCCGCGGGGAAACCGGGCGGCGGGTCGTGGTCGGTCGCGTCGGATTCGCGCCTGAAGAAGAACGTGGAATCGCTCGACGGCGCGCTCGAGTCGCTCCTGTCGCTGCGCGGCGTGACGTACGAGTACATCGACGCGGCGCGTTGCAACGAGCTTCCGGGGCGTCAGGTCGGGATGATCGCGCAAGAGGTGGAGCGCGTCTTCCCCGATTGGGTGGAGACGGCGGCGGATGGTTACAAGCGGCTCGCGTTCCGCGGATTCGAGGCGCTGACCGTGGAGGCGTTGCGTGAACTCGCCGCGCAGCAGGATGCGCAGCTTGCCGCGCAGAACGAAAAGATCGGCGTGCTCGAAACCGAAGTCGCCGAGCTTCGCACGATGGTGCAAGCGATCGCGATGCAGAGCGGCATGAACGGGACGGTGCGCTCCGCGGCCGAGTGGACGCCGGCTGCGCGCGTTGCGAATTAACATGCGATCGTCATCGCACACGACCGCGCACCGTTCCTTAGATCAGGAGAGCAGATGATGAAGAATACGCATCGAAAGAGATTCGCCGCGGCAGTAGTCGGGATCGCCGCGGCGATCGGAATCACCGCGGTGTCGCCCGCGTCCGCGCAGACGGGCGGCACATACGACCTGAGTTGGAACACGATCGACGGCGGCGGCGCGACGTTCAGCACGGGCGGCACGTATTCGCTCGGCGGAACGATCGGGCAGTACGACGTCGGGACGCTCATCGGTGGAAGCTATGTGCTCAGCGCGGGATTCTGGAAGGGCGGCGTGACGCCTGCCGCGACGGGCATCGACATACCGGCCGAGCCGCCGGCAGCGCCCTCGGGGCTTCCCGTCGCGTACCGGCTTTATCCGAACGTGCCGAACCCGTTCAATCCGCGTACGACGATTGCGTACGATCTTCCGGCGGCGAGCGACGTGCGGCTCTCAATCTACGATGTGAGCGGCGCACTCGTGCGCGAGCTGGAGCGCGGGGCGCGGCCGGCGGGGCGCTTCACGACGATGTGGGAGGGGAAAGACTCGGACGGGCGCGAGGTCGCGAGCGGCGTCTACTTCCTGCGGCTCGAGGCGGGGAGTTTCGGCGAGTCGCGAAAGCTCGTGCTCGCGAAGTAACGCGGGCGGCGGTTCACGACGGGCGAGGCGGCGGCGGGTCGATCGACGATCCGCCGCCGTTCGCGTTCCTCCCGCGCCGCGACTCGCGCCACAACCCGCGCCTCACGCGCCGCCGCCTCCGCGCGCCCACGCCGCGCGATCTCTAGCCACGCCGCAGCCTTTCCGCTACGATGGCACCTCGCGCGTTGCACGCTGCGGTCGCGCGACCTGTCCATCGCTACGAACCTCGCCCTCGAGTGCCGCAATGAAGGAGCACACCGCATGTCCGTGAAGTCCGACCGCTGGATTCGCATGATGGCCCTTGAGCACAAGATGATCGAGCCCTTCGAGGAGAACCAGGTGCGCGACGGCGTGATCTCGTACGGCGTCTCGTCGTACGGCTACGACATCCGCATCGCCGACGAGTTCAAGATCTTCACGAACGTGAACTCCTCGATCGTCGATCCCAAGCAGTTCGACCCGCGCGCGTTCGTCGATTTTCGCGGGCCGGTCTGCATCATCCCGCCGAACTCGTTCGCGCTCGCCCGCACGGTCGAGTACTTCCGCATTCCGCGCAACGTCATTACGGTTTGTTTGGGCAAGTGCGTCGCTGGCGATACCGAGGTGGTCGACGCATCCACCGGCGGTCGGTCGACGATAGCGAACTGGCTCGGCCGTAGTGGACGCGCGGCGTCGCTCGAATACGGCGCGATCCGGGGCGCCGACGTTAGCGACGGAGTCCGCCAGGGAGTCCTGCCGACCTATGAAGTGGTCACGCGAACGGGGCGTCGGATACGCGCAACGCCGAATCATCCATTTCTCACGTTCGGCGGGTGGCGTGCACTCCAAGATCTCTGGATCGGCGCACGCATCGGAGTTCCGCGCAGGCTCCCGATTTTCGGGGATCGCGAAATGAGGCTTTGCGAAATCGACATGCTCGGGCTGTTGATCTCCGACGGCGCGTGCGCTACGCCTGGAGCGTCGCCGTGCTACACGAGCGGGGATCCGTTGCTGCGTGATTGTTTCGCGGACGCCGTTCGCGCATTCGGCGGTGTCGCGCGTCCCGTCGGACGGATGGGGATGAACGCGACGAACAACGGGCATCGCGGCGGCCGCATGGAGCCGAATCGCGTCTACCGCTGGCTTCAGTCCATGGGGCTCGCCGTGAAGTCGCCCGAAAAGAAAGTGCCGGAGATCGTCTTCGAACTTCGGCGGCCGCTGGTTGCGCGATTCCTCAGAGCGCTCTTCTCCGGTGACGGCGGAATCTCCGTCTCCGGCGGGGCCGTGATGCTCGAATTCTGCAGCACGTCGGAACGACTCGCCCGCGACGTACATCACCTGTTGCTTCGATTCGGCATCGTGGCCGCATTGCGGCATCGGGAAACGGACTCGGGAATGGGTGCGTTCATCATCTGCGTGACGAGCAAGGATGCAGTTGTGTCATTCGCGCGCGAGATCGGGTTCGTCCCTGGTTGCGAGAAGCAGAAGCGTCTCGAGAGCGCTCTCGATTACATCGAGTCTTCTCCGCAGCGGAAGTCGAACTTCGACACATTTCCTCGGGCGGCTTGGGGGCTCCTGAGATCAGCGTGCGCAGAGCGTGGTGTCTCGCTCCGCTCAATGGGTGTTATGAGCACACAGCCCGACCAGAGCGTGCCGCGTCAACTCGTTAGAGACCTCGCGGCCCGACTCGATCACGAACTTCTCTCCTCACACGCGGAATCCGACGTGCTTTGGGACACGATTCGAGAGATTCGATACACGGGTGTCGAAGAGGTCTACGACCTGACGCTGCCCGAGACGGAAAATTTCGTTGCGAACGACGTGATCGTGCACAACTCGACCTATGCGCGCTGCGGGATCATCACGAACGTGACGCCGTTCGAGCCGGAGTGGGAGGGATTCGCGACGCTCGAGGTGTCGAACACGACGCCGCTGCCTGCGAAGATCTACGCCAACGAAGGGATCGCGCAGGTTCTCTTCTTCGAGTCGGACGAGCAGTGCATTCAGTCGTACGCCGACAAGAAGGGAAAGTACCAATCGCAAGTCGGCATCACGCTGCCGAAGTTGTAGGTCAGCGAACGCGCGTCAGTTTTCGCGTGGCGGGGCGCGCCGTGTCGGCGTCGGTCGCGGCGCGGAGGAAGTAGACGCCCGCGGGGACTGCGCGGCCGCGATCGTCGCGCGCGTCCCACGCCAGGCCCGCGGCGTCGTGCAGCGCGTGGCTGCTCACGAGTGCCCGAACGCGCCGGCCGTCGGCGCCGAAGATCTCGACGCGCACGCGTGCGGGTTCGCTCGACGCCGCGCTCTCGAAGCCGCTCGCGCCGAGCCGATCGTCCGCACCGCCGCGCAAAGTGAACTCGACGCGATCGCGAAACGGATTCGCGGACGTGATGCGGAGTTCGAGCGCGGCGCCGGGTCGTCGCGCGTGATCGCCCGTGTCGCCCGGCTCGCCGACGAGAACAGCATCGCGCGGGATCCGCGCGATCCACGCCTCGCCGGTGCCCGCGGGATTCGTGCCGAAGCCGACGACGACCTCGCCGTCGGCCGACACGCCCTGCGCGATCCAGAGCGTCCAGCCGGTCAGATCGAGCCCGAAGTCGTTCGTCAGGATCGCTGCGATGCTGCGCGCTCCATTCTGCGCGTCCCAAATCATCGCGCTGCCGTTCGCGTAGCCCACGACGATCGCGCCGTCGGCGGATGCCGCTGCCGCAGCGCTCTCGAACGGCGTCCCGCGCAGCGTGTCCGGGAAAACGAAACCGGCCGCCTCGCTCCAAACGAATGCCTCGTCGGCGCCCAGCGTGTTCGCGCGTGCATTGCCGGCGATCGTGGAGCCGTCGTCGGAGATCGCGTAGGCGATGGCGTACGGCTGGCCGCCCGGAACGTCTCCGAGTCCGACGAGTCCGCTCGCGGCCGTCCACCGAAATGGCTCGGCGGTGCCGACGAAGCTGTAGCTGCATCCGCAGATCACGCTGCCGTCGCTCGAGACGCCGAACGCGAAGCTGTCGTTGGGGTCGTTAGGCACGGGGAGCCAGCCGAGGCCGCCGAAGCCGCCCGCGGCGGTCCATCGAAACGCCTCGTTCCCGACGGCCGTCACGCGCACGCCGGCGATGGTGCTCCCGTCCGATGAAACGCTGAACGCCTGCCCGCGCTGCGGCGCGCCCGCCGAGTCGAGAAGCGCTTCCATCCCCGTCGCGGCGGTCCAGCGAAATCCGACGGTTCCGCTCGCGCCGCGCGCTTCGCCGACGACGATCGAGCCGTCGAAGGAGACGTCGCGTGCCTGGCTCTTCGGGTCGCCCGCGAGAAGATCGCCGAGGCCGGTCATGCCGCCGCTCGCGGTCCAGACGAACGCTTCGAACGACGATGCGCCTGCGCGCGAACGGCTCCAGCCGACGGCGGTCGTGCCATCGCCGGAGACGGAGGTCGCGAAGCTGTAGGCCGCGCCGCCGGGAAGGTCGCCGAGTCCGCTGAACGAAGCCGAACCGAGTGTGCCGACGGGCGCGTTGTGCGAGGCGCGCGCGGCGGAAACGTGCGCGGCGGCCAGAGAGAGCATTACCGCGAGCGCTGGGACCGCGCCGCGTCGAATGAGGCGGAACCGTGAGGTCATCTTGCGCCTTCGAGAACCGGGCCGAATTCCGGGGAGTTGGCGTCAATCGTAGACCCCCGATCTCGGCGCCGCAAGGCGGGCATTTTCATAGCGAAGAGAGGGGACCTTTCGCTTGACCCATTCGCGCTGCGGCTGTTACGTTCGCGCAGGTTGGTCGCCCTCCGCGCGCATCGGCCTCGCGCGCCCTCGCGGCGCCGCCTGCTGGCCCTAACGATTCACAACGAAACGAGTTATTGATGTCGATCGATCGCACGATGTTCAGGGCGATTCCCGCAGTCGAGCGCGTGCTCGAGGAGCCGGAGCTTCGCGCGCTCACCGCGGAGGTGCCGCGTGAGGTGATCGTCAGCGAAGCGCGCGCGCTGCTCGACGCGGTGCGGGCGGGCGGCGAGGCGGCGATCCTCGATGCGCTCGGCCGCGGCGAGACGGCGCCGCTCGTGGCTGCGCTCGCGGCGCGCGCGCGCGCGCGCTGGGCCGCGGGCGTCACGCGCGTCATCAACGCAACCGGCATCGTGCTGCACACGAACCTCGGGCGCGCGCCCCTCTCCGACGCGGCGCTTCGCGCGGTCGTCGAAGCGGCCCGCGCCTACTCGAACCTCGAGTACGACGTCGCGCGCGGCGAACGCTCGAGCCGCTTGCGCCACGTCAGCGGTTTGCTCGCGCACCTCGCCGGTGCGGAAGACGCGCTCGTCGTGAACAACAACGCGGCGGCCATGCTGCTCGCGGTCAACACGTTCGCGGCCGGCCGCGAGGTGATCGTCTCGCGCGGCGAACTGATCGAAATCGGCGACTCCTTCCGGATCCCCGACATCCTCGCGAAGAGCGGCGCGAATCTCGTCGAGGTCGGCACGACGAATCGCACGACGCCCGAAGACTACGAGCGCGCGATCGGCCCGCGCACCGCGCTGCTCATGAAGATGCACCGCTCGAATTTTCGACTCGAAGGATTTGTCTCCGAGGCGGGGCTCGACGAGCTTGCAGCCGTGGCGGCGCGGCACGATATCCCTCTCGTCGAGGATCTCGGCAGCGGTGCGATTGTCGATCTCTCGGCGACCGGCGTGCGCGAGGCGCGCGTCGCCGACTCGATCGCGCGCGGCGCGAGCCTCGTCACCGCGAGCGGCGACAAACTTCTCGGCGGCCCGCAGGCGGGAATCGTCGCGGGGCGGCGCGATCTCGTCGACGCGATGAAGCGCAATCCGCTCGCGCGCGCGCTGCGCGTCGATAAGATGACGCTCGCCGCGCTCGAAGCGACGCTCAAGGCTTTCTTCGCGCCCGATCGCGGCCGCGAAGAGATCCCGGTGATTCGCATGCTCTCGCGCGCGGCCGCGGATCTCGAGCGCGAGGCGCGCTCGCTCGCGGGGCGCATCGAGCACAGCGCGGGCGCCGACGTTTCCGCCAACGTCGTTGCGTCCGAGTCGGAGGCGGGCGGCGGTTCGCAACCCGTCACGCCCATTCCCACGCACGCGGTCGCCGTTCGCCATCGCACCGTCTCGGCCGACGCGCTCGCCGCGCGGCTGCGTGCGCACGCGACGCCGATCGTCGCGCGCATCCAAGACGACGCGCTGATGCTCGATCCGCGCACCTTGTTGCCCGGCGATGACGCCGAAATCGTCGCGTTTTTCAGCGCGCTCGGCCGGCCCGGCGAGGCCCGCACATGAGCGACAAACGCCGCGAGCAGGCGAAGAAAAGCGCTAGCACCGCGGCGACCGTCTCCGCTCCGGTTCCTCCCGGCGAACTCGGCACTCTCGTCTACGCGCCCGGCGGCGAGGATTGGCCGCCCGATTTCACGGGCGATGGCGAGTCGCGCTTGCTCGATCTGATCGACGTCGACACGACGTGGGATCCGCGAACGCTCGCGGCGACGACTCAGGAGACGCGCGTGCTCTGCGTCGCGTCCGATGGCGCCGGCGCGGGAACCGGTGTCGCGATCGCGCAGATCGCGCGCACGCTTGCGCGCGCGGGGCGCGATGTTCTCGTCATCGACGCGAGCGTCGCGCGGCCGCTCATGAGTAAGCCGTTCGGTTACCAGCCGGACGAAGGACTCGTCGACATGGTTCTCTTCGGGACGTCGCCCGGCGCGGCGGTCCGCAAGACGGCCAGCGACAAGATCCGCGTGCTGACGGTCGGCTCGCCGCCGCTCCAGGCCGCGGAGATCTGGAGCGCGAAGGAACTCGGCGACGTGTTGACGGCGTTTCGCTCTGAATGGAACGCGATCGTCGTTCACGCGCCGCTCCACAACGATGATGGACGCGTTTGCGAGGCCGTGCACCTCGCGGATGCGCTGCTTGTGGTGCTTCCGGCGTCGCGCGCGGCTGGTGTCGAGCGCATCGCGAGCGAGCTGGCGACGCTCGGCGTCTCCCCGCGATTCCTCGGAGTCATCGCGACGGGCCGCCGCGGCGAGGTGACGCCGGCTCCCGCGCGCAAGCCGGCGAGCGCGCCCGCGCCGG
>JBJXGV010000027.1:0-130419 GCA_046160485.1 bacterium
CGGCCGGAAGAGTTTTCCTTCGATTCCCTCGAGCGTGAGGATCGGCAGGTAGACGATCGCGATGATCAGTTCGCCGAAGAGCGTCGGCTTGCGAACCTCGACCACCGCGTCGCGAACGATCTCGAGCCGGCTTCGGCCTCCGCGATCCGTCGACAATCGGCGCATCACGTTCTCGATTTGGATAACGGAACTGTCGACGACGAGCCCGAAGTCGATCGCGCCAAGACTCATGAGGCTGCCCGCGATTCCGAAGCGCATCATGAGGCTGCCGGCGAAGAGCATCGAGAGCGGGATCGCCGACGCGACGATGAGCCCCGCGCGCAGATTCCCGAGGAACACGAAGAGGACCGCGATCACAAGGAGCGCACCTTCGAGCAGGTTCTTTTTCACGGTGTGCAGAACGTGGTCGACGAGTTCGGTCCTGTCGTACACCGTCGCGACCTCGACGCCGGGAGGCAGACCCTTTCGAATCTCATCGAGACGCACCTTCAGCCGCGACGTCACGTCGTGGCTGTTCTCCCCCATCAGCATGAAGCCGAGCCCGAGGACAACCTCGCCCTCGCCGTCCGCGGTCACGGCGCCGCGGCGAATCTCGCGCCCTTCGACGACACGCGCGACGTCGCTTACGTAAATCGGAACGCCCTCTCGTGACGCGACGCACATCGCCGCGACATCCTCGAGCCGCGTCGCGATCCCGATTCCTTGGATGAGGCTCGACTCGCCCGCGATGTCGAGCGTGCCCCCGCCGACGTTCATGTTGTTGGACTCGATCGCGGACGCAAGATCGGCCAGCGAGAGGTCGTACAACTGAAGGCGGGCGGGATCGACGACGACATGGATCTGCCGCTCGTCGCCGCCCCACGTGTTCACCTCCGCGACGCCCGGCACGGAGCGCAACTGCGGCTTGATCAGCCAGTCCTGAATCGTGCGCAGCTCCGCAAGCGACTTCCCCGCGCCGGTCACGAGATAGTGGAAGACTTCGCCGAGCCCGGTCGCAACGGGTCCGAGTTGCGGGCGTTCGATGTCATCGGGCAACTCGACCGATTGCAGCCGCTCCATGACGACCTGACGCGAAAGGTAGATGTCGGCGCCGTCGTCGAACGTCACCGTGACTTGCGAGAGGCCGAACTTCGAGAGCGAGCGCACCTCGCGCAGCTTGGGCAATCCCGAGATCGCCCACTCGACGGGGCGCGTGATGCGGCGTTCGATCTCGAGCGGCGAGAGCGCCGGCGCAACGGTGTTGATCTGCACTTGGATCGGCGTCGTGTCCGGAAACGCGTCGATTGGAAGACGCAGAATGGAGACGGCGCCCGCGATCACGAGCACCGCCCACGCGCCGATGACAAGGGCGCGATGGCGGAGCGACCACTCGAGAACGCGCGTCAGCACGCGCTGCTCCTAGTCCACCGCACAGCAACCGGCCCCGATGCTCTCTTTGAGCGTCTCCGTTTTCAGAAAGAAACTTCCGTCGGTGACGACGCGCGCCCCCGCGGCGATTCCGCCGACGACCGCGACGTGGAGAGCATCACTCGGAAAGACCTGCACGCGGCGCGCCTCGTAGAGGTCCTCCGCAAGCTGAACGAAAACAAGTTGAACGTCGCGCGCGCGCTGCACGGCGCCGCGCGGCACGACGACGGAGTGGCGCGGCGCGATGAGCGTGATACGCGCGCGGCCGAACATGTTCGCGCGAAGCCGCCCGCTCGCGTTGTCGAGGACGACGCGTCCCTTCACGGTGCGCGTGTGCGCATCGATCTCGGGCGCTACGTATTCGAGCGTTCCGTGAATCTCCTCGCCCTCGATGCCCTCGAATGTGAGCACGACCTGCTGCCCGGCCGTGACGCGCGACGCGTCCGATTCGGCAATGTCGACTTCGGCCCAGAGCCGCGACGTATCGACGACCTCGAAGAGAACGTCTTCGGAATTGACGACCTTGCCGACGGAGACGGCGCGCTTCGTCACGACACCGGCGAGCGGCGACGCGAGCGCATAACGCGCCGCGCCGCCTGCGTCCGCGTCGACGACCCCGAGCGCGGCCTGGGCCGTTTCGAGTTCGGCGCGAGCCGCGTCGAGATCCTGAAGCGCCGCTTGCACCTCGCGCTCCGCCGCGATACCGCTGTCGTGAAGCCCGCGCATCCGCTCGTAGTTCGCCTCGGCGACCTTCACGCGCGATGCAGCCGCCTTGAGCTTCGACTGTTCCTCGCCGACGCCGGCGCTTTCGATGATCGCGAGAGGCGATCCGGCGCGAACTCGGGCGCCGACGTCGGCCTTGATCGCGCGAACAACTCCAGGAGCGCGCGCGCTCACCTCCGCGACGCGCGTCGCGTCGTACACGACTCGCGCGGTGGCGACCGCCTCGCTGATCGCGAATCCTTCTTGCGCTTCCGAGGTCGTGATCCCAGCGAGGCGCGCCGTCTCTTTCGTTTTGAGCGTCACCTTCATTCCGTCCGCGGGCGAGTCGTCGAGCGTCACGTCGACGGCCGGCCGGCCCCCGCGCTCGGGATGGCAGATCGGGCATATCGATTCGGGCAGTTCGTGCGCAGCGCACCAATCCCCCTTTGCGCGAAAAACCGCGGCGAGGGCGGGGTTGCATTTCGTACAGACCGCGTCGAGCACGCCGTGCTCGGCGCACATCGCACCTTCGGCGATGTCGCTCGCTTCCGCCCGCGCCGCGGCGGAACCGCTCTCGGGCGGATGTTCCGCACTTGCCGCTGTTCGCGCGTTGTCGCGATTGCGTCCGCATCCCTGCAAGACGAGTAAGAGCGCACCAACGACGGCGAGGGTCCGCATGCGCATTGGCTACATCCCCGCCGCCGGCTTCGGCGGCCGGACAATTTTCAGATCGGGATTGCAGACGAGGCATTGCGATTCGGGCAATCCGTGCTCGGGACACCAATCACCCGTGGCCTTAAACGCGGCGACGAGCGTGCCGTTGCATCGCGTGCACATCGATTCGGGAACGCCATGTTCGCCGCACCAGTCCTCGTACGAACCTGGAATCGCCCCCGCGGCGCCGTGCTGCGCGCCCGCGTCCGCGCCCGGCGCCACGTGCGGGGCGGATTTCGCGGACGACGCGCCCTTCGCCGCGCCATCGCCCTTCGAACACGCGACGGCACTGCCCATCGCCACCGTGCAGATTACTAGCCAGAGAATCGCTCTCATTTCGTTGCCTCCGTTGTTCGGTTCATCGAAGAATCCCCTTCGCAAGAGCAAGATCAATCGCCGCGTTCGCGGCCTCGAGAAGCCGCCCCGCGTGTTCAATTCGCGTTTCGAGCGCTTCGCGGCGAATCAGCAAGAGCGACGGCAGGTCGATTCGGCCCGCGCGATAGCTTTGGGTCACCATCGCGCTGTAGGTCGCGGCGCTCGGAAGGGCCCGCTCTTCGAATTCGCGCAGCGCGGTCATCGCCGCCTCGTGCACGGCGATTGCGGTCTCCGTTTCGATCGCCGCAGCCGAGCGCACGGCGTCCGATTCGGACTGCGCGAGTTGCAAGCGGCCGCGCGCCTCGCCTCGGCTCCCGGCACCACGCTGGAAAATCGGCAGCGTAATTTCCGCGCCGCCCCGAGTGATTTTCTCGCCGTCCTCGCGCGCGGAACTCGCGAGGAGCGAAATGTCGGGAATGCGCGCACGCCCCGAGAGCGTCACTTCGGCCTCGCGCTGTTCGACGTATGCGCGCGCCGCGTCGACGTCCGATCGAGCCGCGTTTGCGCCTGACGCGAGCAGGCTGTCCAGATAGCTGCGATCGGCGAGGTCTCCGCCGATTTCGAGTTCCGCGGTCGACGCGAAGCCGATCGCGTACGCGACCTCCCCGCGCGCCCGGATCACGTTCCCCTGCTGCGCCGCGAGGTCGCTTGCCGCGCGGCTCTCTTCCGCCTCGGCGACGGTGACGTCGAACATCGCGACGTCGCCGGCACGCTCGCGTTCGCGCGCGATTCGAACGAGCGAGTCCGCAAGCGCGCATCGCTCGGCCGCGATCTCGACAAGCCGGCTCGCGTGCTGCGCCCGATAGAACGCGTTCGCCGCGCGGCCGATCGCCACGCGCCTCGCATCGTCGAGGCTCGACTCCTCGCGCCGCAGATCCGCTTTCGCCGTCGCCACGCGCGGTCCCCGGTTGGCGCCGAAACCGAACGGCATCGTGATCGCGATCTCGGATTCGTCCGCGTCGACGTCGCCGTGCCGTTTGCCGGCCGTCACTTCGAGTGTCGGGTTCGACTGCGACAACCCACCCGCCTGCACGAGCCGCCCCCGCGATTCGACGACACGCGCCTGGGCGAAGCGCACCTCGAATGCGTCGGTGCGCGCGAGTGCGACGAGATCGCGGAACGAGAGCGGCGCCGCGGAAAGAGTCGCAGCCGCGGTACCGCCGCTCGCTATCGCAGCGCACGCGACGAACGCAGTCAAGATCCATACACGCATGAACGATTCCTCCGTCACCGGATTAACCGGTGACAGCGTTGATGAAGCCGGGACATACCGAGGAGATCCACCGCGTGACGCCGCGACGACTCAAGACGCAACGCGACGCGACGCGCGGGCGATGATCACCTGCGGCGAATTTGGGATCCGGCGAACGAGCTAAGGAAGGCTAGACGAACCGAGGAACGTGGAGGATGCCGCGCGGTTCGGGCGTGAGAGGATCGCTCGCGACGGCGGTGCCGAGGCAGTGGAGCGGCTCGAGGCAGCCGAAGATCGGCATCTGCGAGACCACGAGTGCGGCCGAGGGCGAACACGCGACGCAATGATCGCAACTCGTGTCGCAACAGTCGTCGGTGTCGGCGACCGGCACGCTCTGGCAGCACGCATCGAGCGGGACGAGCCCGACTGTCCCGAACGAGGCGAGCGAGAGCGAAACCAATACGAGGAGCAATACGCTCAGACGAGACCGACACATGGTTGCAGTATCGTCAGAAGAACGGCGCGAATCGAGGGTGGTTCTGGTACTGCGATTGCCGCGCATCGGCGTCACGTCGACTGAGACTCGCCGCGCAACTCGTCGGCGGGGCGGAATCGCTCGCCGAGGAGCCCGTACTTGCGAATCTTGTAGCGAAGGGCCTGCGGCGTGACACCGAGCGAATCGGCCGCGCGCGCGAGATTCCCGCCGGTACGATTGAGCGCGTCCTGGATGCGCGTACGCTCGAGCGCGGCGACCTCGCCCCGCAGCACGCCCGCGTCCTCGGTATCGCCCGGCAGCGACGAAATCCACGCAGAGAGATCGTTCATACAAATCGACGCGGCGCCGTTCGCCGCAGAGTACGCACGCTCCATCTCACTCTGCAGCTCGCGAACGTTTCCTGGCCAGTTGTACGCCGCGAGCGCGGCGAGCGCGGCCGGTACGAGAGCGGGCGCCGTTACCTTTTCGTTCTCCGCCAGCTTCGCGAGGAAATGCCCGGCGAGCAGCGAAACGTCGCCGCGCCGTTCCCGGAGCGGCGGTATGGAGATCTCGTGAACGGAGAGACGGTAGAAAAGATCGCTGCGGAACGCGCCGTCCCGAACCATGCGCCGCAGGTCGCGGTTCGTCGCGGCGACGAATCGAATGTCGACAATGCGATCGTGGATCGCGCCGACGCGCTTCACCGCGGAATCGTCGAGCAGGCGAAGGAGCTTGACCTGAATCGCCGGCGGGAGATCGCCGATTTCGTCGAGGAAGAACGTGCCGCCGTCCGCGGCCTCCAAGAGCCCGATCTTCTCCTCGGACGCGCCCGTGAACGCGCCGCGCACGTGTCCGAAGAGTTCGCTCTCTACGAGCCCCTCCGGAATCGCCGCGACGTTCGCCGCGACGAACCGACCCTTGCGGCCACTCGCGTCATGCACTAGCCGCGCGAGGAGTTCCTTGCCCGTGCCCGTCTCGCCGAGAAGGAGCACCGCGCCCGCGCGCTTGGAGACGATCGCGATGCGATCAAGAAGCGAGCGGAAGCCGGGATCCTGCGTGAGCAGAGCGCGCCGTCCCTTCGTGCCCCGCACGGTGATGTGCGCGGGAGTACGCGATTGCGCCCCGCGCCGAGAATCGAAGACAGCCGGCGCCGCCGCGCGGTGAGGTGGAGTCGCGGTCTTCTCGTTCGAGTTGGACGGTACGAGGAGAGACGTGGCACCGGATGTTACTGTGATCCCGGCCAGGCGGCGCACCGCCGCGGCGCGCACATCGAGTCCGAGTTCGTCGAACGTCGCGGCGGCTCTCGTCAGCAGACCTTCCGCGTCGCAATCTTCATCGCGCTCCGTACTCTTCGTGCCGAAATCGTGCGACGCCGCGGACGCGATCTCGACCCACGTTTCCGCGAGGTCGCGACGCGCGCCGATCGACTCGAGGCCGGCCGCGCTCGCTTCGAACGATCGCCGCGCGGCAGAGCAACGACCCTGCGCCGCTGCGATCTTCCCGAAGACGCGAAGGACGACGAGATTCTCGCGCCGGTCGCCGCAGAGCTTCGTAACGCGGAACGCGCGGCGCGCGTACTCGAGCGCCTCGTCGACTTCGCCGGCGGCAAGCCGCGATTCCGCGAGCCGCCGCAGCGCCTCACCCGCGACATCGCCGTACGGCGCGACGTTTTCGATGATCGCGAGCGCGCGCATCCACTCGATCTGCGCGGCCGCCTTGTCGTCGCGCACCCACGCGAGATCGCCGAGAAACTCGTTCGCGAGCGCCTCCTCGCGCCGGAATCCGCGCGTCGAGGCAATCGAGAGAGCCTCGTCGAGGAGCGTGCGGGCGCGATCGAAGTCGCGGCCGAGGGCGATGAGTCCGCGCGCGCATGTAATCCGCGCGCACATCGCCACGAATGCATCGCCGAGCGCGAGCGCATCGTTGAGGGCCGCTTCGGCCTTCGCGAGGCTCGCGGGAATCTGGCCGAGATGAAAAAGAACGACCGCAAGATTGTGACGGCGCGTCATCACGAAGCGGGACTGGCCGAGGTCCTTGGCGATCGCGATCGCAACGTGGTAACGCTCCGCCGCGTCGCGGAGCCGCCCGAGCGTCTTGTCGGCGATCGCGATGTCCGTCACCGCGCGCCCCTCGCCGGAGAGACTCTCCGCGCGGCGGAACGACGCGAGCGCATCGCGGAACGTGTCGCGCGCCAGGAGTGTTTCGCCGGCACGCAGCCGCGCGCGGCCGAGCGCGAGCAGCGCCTCGCCGAACGCGAGATGGTCCGACGAGTTTCGAAGATTCGCGAGCGCCGAGTCGGCGGCGCTGACCGCCGCGTTGAGATCGCCGTTGTGGAGGTAAATCCACGACTGAAGCGTATCGATCCGCCCTGAAATCGACGGGTCGCTCTGGTGTGCGCTGTCGAACCGAATCGAGAGAAGTGTCTGCGAGGCCGCGGCGAGTTCCCCGAGATGGAACCGGCACCACGCCTCGATGAGGAGGAGACGGCTGAGCGTTTCCTGCGCCGGGACGCGCGAACGCGCGCGCACGGCGCAACCCAACGCGTCATCGTAGCGATCGAGCGCGAAGTAGAGCTCGGCCAGCTCGAAACTCGAGTCGGCCGAGCTCGCGACATCGCGATCAGGATGCGTCAGAGACGCGATCCTGCTCAGGATTCTTCCAGATTTTTCCGCGGGATCCAAAGCCATGGGGCGCTCCAGAACTGCTTGGTCCGCTATCTACAGCAGCCTAAGAATGCTGCCAAGACTCCCTTGAATCAGATAGATGATTTTCTGCGTGCCGTCCATCGCCTCGAATGTGAACACGGGATCTCCCGAATCGTTCTTCACGATGAGATCCGGTGTGTCGGGATCGCCCTCCAACAGGATCAGGTAGAGGATCCAAGGGTCGAGTGGAGCATCCGCGCGGGCCTCTCGGGGGAAGGCGGCCGACACGCCGGAGCTGATCACGATCGTGACGAGCAGGGCGGTGAGCCAACGACGTACGCGCATAACTTCAGGTCTCCATCCGGGGCGCTTCGCTTTATCGAATTTGGAGAGCAGCTCTAACGAATCCCTCGCCCAGCGTGCCGGCAGCGCCAACGGTGAGGCCGGCTCGCCTCATCCCCACCCCACACCCTCGTAGAGAACGACTCTTCGCGATGAAATCTGATCTCTCTCGGCGACCCTACGCTAAGATGAGATTCAAACGTACCGGGACACCGAGATACTGTCAAGGATTTTTTACACTTACAGCGTTTCGCGGACCTGAGACCCGCGCCGGGTTCGGCGAAACGGCCACAACAGTGTTATCGGCTCTCGCTCAGCGCGGGATCAGGCATTTTCTGCGGCGACACTCGCGCGCAGGCCCGCTTCGTCGAGAACTTTGATGCCGAGCGCCTCCGCCTTCGCCAACTTCGACCCGGCGTTCTCCCCGGCCACGACGAAATCCGTCCGGGCGGAGACGCTTCCGGTCACTCGCCCGCCGGCCCCGACGATGAGCGCCGTCGCTTCGTCTCGAGTCAGCGACGGCAGTGTTCCCGTCAGCACCAGAGTTTTCCCGGCGAGCGGGCCGGTCCCCTCCGCGCCGGCCGGAGCGCGGCCGCGCCCGGGAAGGGCGGCGACGACTCCCGGCTTGCCGACACCGAGCGCGCCGAGTTTCGCGACCAGCTCCTGGTTCCGGACCTCGCCGAAAAACTCGGCGACCGACCGTGCGATGACCGGGCCGACGTCGTCGAGGAGCGCGAGTTCGTCCGCGCTCGCCGCGGCGAGATCCGCAAGCGTCCCGTAGCGCGACGCCAGTGTCCGCGCGACCGTCACGCCGACGTGCCGGATTCCTATCGCGAAGAGGAGCCTGTCCATCGACCGCGCGCGACTCTCGTCGATGGCCCGAAGAAGGTTGTCGACCGACTTTTCACCCATGCGCTCGAGGCTGACGAGGTCGTCGCGCCGCGCAGCAAGACGGTAGATGTCGGCGACATCCTCGACGAATTGCTTTTCGACGAGCTGATTGACGAGCACATTCCCCAAACCTTCGATCTCCATCGCGTGCCGCGACGCGAAGTGCTCGATCTGGCGGCGGAGCTGCGCCGGACACGACGCGTTCACGCACCGGAGCGCGACCTCGCCCGCTTCGCGCACAACGTGCCCTCCGCATTCGGGGCACTCCGCCGGCTCCGGCACCTCCGCTTCGTTTCCCGTGCGGAGTTCGGCCTTCACGCTCGTGACCTGCGGGATGATCTCGCCGGCCTTCTCAACCGTGACGAGGTCTCCGATGCGTAGCCCGAGACGCCGAACCTCTTCCATGTTGTGAAGCGTCGCGTGCCGTACGATCGTTCCCGCAAGTTCCACCGGCTCGAGGTCCGCGACGGGGGTGATGACGCCGGTGCGGCCCACCTGAAAGCGAACCGCCCCGACGCGTGTCGTTGCCTCCTCAGGCTCGAACTTGTAAGCGATCCCCCAGCGCGGGCTCTTCGCCGTGGCGCCGAGCCGTTCCTGCGCCGCCAGCTCATTGACCTTGATCACCATTCCGTCGACGGCGTAGTCGAGTTGGAGCCGCGACCGGCTCCACGTGACGGTGTGCGCGATCGCCTCGTCGGCGCCGCGTGCGAGGAAGCGTTCAATGCTGACGGGGAAGCCCGCCGCTTGCAGCGCGTCCAAGACGGCCCACTGCGACGCGAGGCCTCGTTCGGCGGCGCCGACGATCGCGTAGAGGGAGACCGCGAGCGGGCGCCGCGCGACCTCGTGCGAGTCGAGCAGCTTGAGCGTGCCCGCCGCCGCGTTGCGCGGATTCGCGAAGACGCGGCCGCCCTCTTCATCTTGCGTCTGATTGAAGCGCGCGAACGCCGCCAGCGGGTAGTAGACCTCGCCGCGCACTTCGAATCCGCCGGCGAACGCACCTCGAGCGTCGATTGCGAGCGGCAGAGCGCGAATCGTGCGGAGATTCTGCGTGATGTCGTCGCCGCGCACGCCGTCGCCGCGCGTCAGACCCTGCGTGAACCGGCCGTTCGCGTCGTAGCGAAGCGCGATCGCCACGCCGTCGAGCTTGAGCTCGCAGACATACTCGGGGTCGGACGTTAGGCCGAGCCACTTGCGCACGCGCGCATCGAACTGACGGATATCCTCGGCTGAATAACTGTTCGAGAGCGAGAGCATCGGCGCGGAGTGCGCAACGGTCACGAACCCCTCGGAGACGCCGCCGCCGACGCGCTGCGTAGGCGAATCCGGAGTCGCAAGCGACGGATGCTCCGCTTCGAGCGCAGCGAGAGCGGCGACGAGACGGTCGTACTCGACATCCGAGATGCTCGGCGCCGCGTCCGAATAGTAGCGGCGGTCGTGTTCGGCGATCTCGCGCCGCAGGCGTTCGACCTCGCGTTTGGCAGCCGCAATCTTCATAGGAGCGAGAAGAATACCACTAGAACTCCTGCGCGACGGAGACGTGAACCCGCGCCGACGAGAGGCCTTCTGCTTCCGGGACGCCGACGCCGACTCCCATCACGCCGAGACGCGAATCGGTTTGCAGCCCCGCGCCCCATCCGAGCGGCGTCGCTTCCTCGCGCGCGACGCCGCCCGCGGCCGACACGCGCTCGAACGTGACGTAACCCTGATCGACGAAAAGGAAAACGCGCGAGCGACCGCCAAGTCGATAGCGATACTCCGCGGAAACGACACCGACCTTCTCGCCGAGGAAACGGTCCTCGTCGTAGCCACGCAGCGAGCGCGCACCGCCGAGAAAAAACTGCTCGTACTCCGGAACGATTTCTTCATCGCTTGCGATCGCGGAACCGGATGCCGCTAGGCGGACCAGATGCGGCCCGGAGATCGGAAGGAACAGCTCGACGGAGGCGCGGCCGATCCACTCGCCCACGTCGATGGCCGCGGGCGTCTCCGCGGAGGGCGATGCCGACGAGTCGGCGGCCACGGCGATCGGATCGATGCGCTTCGACGCGTAATCGGCCGCCACCTCGAGATTGAATCCGCGCGACGTGTTCACGGGATCGTCCGTCGCGGACCAGCGAAATCCCGCGCCACCGCGCGTTCGCCGGCTTCGCGGCACGGTCGCGGGCTCGCGCTCGCCGGGGCTCCACGAATCGCGTGCGAGCGATGCCGTCAACGAGAGCGCCGGGCTCACCGGCATCTCCAAACCGCCGGCCACCTCGGTGCGCGCGTACGTCGAATCGCGAAACGTGCGGCGCAGATCGAACTCGGCGGCAAGCGGGACGAACGGGAGCCACGGCTCGCGATAGCCGAACCGCAACTCGCGCGCGTCTTGCGCGCGCCGTTCCCATCGCACCGCGGCGCGACGGCCGACGCCCCCGAGGTTCTTGAGAAGCAGATCGAGATACCCGGAGAAGAAACTCTCTTCCGTCCCTTCGCCCTGATTGAATCCGAACACGCCTTCGATGCGATTCGCCGGCGCCTCCTCGACGACGAGGCCGACGCGTACGCCCGCACCATCCTCTTCAACCAACGGATAGGGAGGCGCCACGGCGCGAAACAACCCGGTGCGCAAGAGTCGCGCGCGGCCGCGCTCGAGCGCACGCGGGTTCCACGCCTCGCCGATACGCAGCAACATCTCGCGAGCGATGAATGACGTGCGCGTACCGTCGTTGCCTTGCGCGATGAGTCCCGTGACGGATGCGCTCGCGCCCTCGTCGACGATCACGCGCAACCGCATCTCGGGATCGGCGGCGAAGTCGCGCGGTGTTACGCGAGCGAAGGGAAATCCCGCTTGCTCGTACTTCTCGAGAAGCTCGCCGGCGCCACGCTGGAATCGCGCGGAGGAAAACACCTCGCCGTCGGTGATTCCGAGAAGGCGGCGCGCCTCATCCGGGGAAATCGCGCGGGCGCCGGAGACCTCCGCACCGCGCAGCGCGACGGGCTCGCGAATGTCATAGACGACGCGCAGCTCCGCGTGCGACGCGACCGAATCGGCGGCGGGATGAAGCGAGATACGGCACGCGGACTCGAGGCGCCCCTCGGCGGCGAGGCGATCGAGCGTTCGATCCGCGACGCGCGCGACGTCGCTCGGAATCGCACGCGCGCCGGCGAGCGACTTCCACTCCGACTCGAGCCAACCCTGCGCGTCGCGCGATTCCGTCTCGATGCGAACAGCGACGACTGTCGGCCACGCACCCGCGGAATCGTTCGCCGCGACGAATGCCGAGTCCGCGCCGGCGCCGACCGCGCGCGCGTCCGACGCGATCGCGGCGGCCGCGCAGACGATCACACAGCGCGCGGCGATCAACACGAGCCGGAATGACACTCGCGCGTTCATTAGAACAACGCCCTCGCTTCCATCTTGAGGAGGTGACGCGTGCCGCCGGACCGTCGGTTGTCGCCGGAGTAGAGAAGCGACGCCGTCAGATAACGCGAGAGATCGTAGTCGGCGGAGAGCCGCCACTCCTCACCGTCGCGTCGTGACGTCAACGGCGACGCGAGGCTCCCGCCGCGACGCTCCGAGACAAACTGCAGCGTCGCCACGCGCGCGGAGATGCGCCCCTTCGCCATCACGGTCGCCGCGGTGGAGAGCGCCGTCTCGATCGACGTCAGCTTTTCGTCGAGACGCGCATCGCGTTCCCATCCGACGCGCCCGGAGAGAGCCGCCGACAAATTTGGTTCGGGCTGATACGTTCCCGTTCCGCCGACAAAATCGGAGGCGAGGCGCGACGATTCCGATGCGTTGAGAAGTTGGCGCGAACGTCGCGGCTCCCATTCGAGTTCCGCACTGACGTCGGCGGCGACATTGCCCCGCAGCCGAATGAGCGCGTCGCGCCGCAACTCCTCGCGATTCGCGGACTCCACGGAATTGTCTTCGACGTCGGCGCGTCCATAGCGCGCAGTGACGATCGCGCCCGTCTTGCGCGATCGCCAGCTCGCCTCTTGCCGCACGAGCGTCTCGCCGCGAATCGTCGTCGCATCGCGCTGAAAGGCTTCCGGATCGAGCAGCAGTAATCGCCGCTTGCGCGCCGTCGTCGAACGCTCGGTCACGCGTGCAAGGCTTTCGAATCGCAGTCCCCTCAGGAACTCGTTCCACGCGCTACGTTCGGACGCCGGGTCTTGCGCGGCGCCGTCGCCGGCACCGCTTGCGTCGCGCCGCGCCCCGCCGAGCCAGCGGCTCGGTTCCACGACGACACGCGCGCTCGCGGAAAGATCCGTCGCCGGCGCGGCGGCCAGATCGATCTCGGCAGCGCGGTACCTCCCGCTGCCCGGCACGAAGTTGCCGAGACTGTCGTAGTCGCCGGTCTCGTTCTCGGGTAACTCGACGAGCACGCGACGCCGCCGCGACGCTTGAAATGTGGAGACGTCGTAGTCGTACTCGCCGCTCACTCCGGCGTCGAACGTGCGGTGCCGCAACTCGACTCGGCCGAGGTGATTCGTGACATCCGGATCCGCGACGATTCCGGTGTAGTCGACTTCGCGCCGTCGATAGCGCGACGATACGGAGTACGCGGAGCCGGTTCCGACGTTCGCCGTGAGCGCCTGCTCGTTCGCGTGATACCAGTCGCGCGACGAACCGAGCGCCGCCGTCGCCAAATCAGCCTCCTCGAGGACGAACTCGCCGCCGAGGCGGAGCGCGCGCAAGGGCGTCGCCCCGAGCGCGAACGAGCCGCGGTCGCGGCGCGAACCGGCCAGCGAGTCGGGCGCGCCGCTCCGCCGGTCTTCCCGCGAGATCGCGAGCGCCGGACTGAAGCTGCCGAGCGTGCGCGCCGCGCTCGCGGAGAGCCGGTCCGTGCGCCCGGGGCCGGCGTCGCCCTCGCTTCGGATGCGCTCGGCGCGCGCCGCCGCGCGCCCGAAGCGCTCGCTCGCGTACTCCGCGCGCGCGGCCCCGCGATCCGAGTCGATGAGCCCGCGCCGCGAGAAAACGCCGGTCTCCAGCGCGGTGACGAGACCCTCGATCGGCCGGTAGCTCGCCTCGCCTTCGAAGAGATCTTCGCGATATGCGATTCCGCGATCCTCGCTCGTCGAGAGGCGGTTGGACTCGATCGAGTCGGGCGACAACACGCGTGCGAATCCGTCGGTGTTCCAGCGTTCGTCGAGGTGAATCTCATCGACGCGCGACAGTGTCGCGAATCCTTCGCCGAGGCGGCGCGCGCGCGCGCGCAGCGCAAGCTCCCCCGCGCCCGAGCCGTCGCGCCGAACGCTGCCCCGCTTCCAATCCGCGCGCGCCGTCAGCGCGCCGCCGCCGTTGTCGTCGTCCTGCGCACCGGAGAGCGTGTTCGCGTCGAGGCGCGAGCGCGCGGCCTCGATCGCGAGCGAGAGTCCGCGCGCCGGCGCACCGCGCGCGTCGAACACGACGACGCTCTGGCTCACCGGCCGAGGCAGGCGCCTCACCGCGTCGTAGTCGCCCGCGGAATCGACCAGATCGAACACGAAAATGCGGTCGCCCGTGAGCGGATCGAGATCGGCCTTGTAGCGGCCACGGCCACCGCCGAGGAACGTGAAGACGACCGAGTAATCGCCGCTATCGCGCCCCGCGAAGACGAAGCGCCCGTCGACGAGATCGTAGTCACCGTTGAGCGAATCGCGCGTCGCGCCCGAGACGAGCGCATCGGCATCGCCGAATGTTGCGAGGCTCTCGCGATCCGCCTCCGAGAGAACGAGCCCTTGAGGGTCGTCGGCGTCGTCGGACTCGGAGAGGAGCGTCGCGCCGACCGATGCGCGCGACGTGTCGAGCTGAGCGAGGGCCCCGCGCACGCCGGCGGTCACGAACTTGCGTTTGTACTCGTCGCCGGTGACCTGAAAGTCGACCGCGATGCGCGTTCCCGTCCGAACCGGCCGCTTCGACATGAAACGGATCTCGCCGGTCGAGTAGTCGATCACGTAGTCGTTGTCTTCGCCGCGTTCGAGCCGCGATCCATCGACAAAGACCTCCTCGCTTCCCGCGACGACGGTTTGCGCGCCGACATCCACGATCGAGTAGGGGCCTTGCAAGCCCTCGACGCCGCGCAACTCGATCGAGACGAAGCGCCCCTCCGACACGCCGGCCGACGCGCTCGCCGCGACGCGGCCGAGATCCGCACGGCCCAGCGCGCCTTTGAGCACGCGCCGGTACGAACCGAACTCGCCGCCGGCGAGATTCACTTCGTAGTCGCCGAGTGTCGCACCCAATCGCGGCGTCTTGATCTCGACGAAGACCTTGTCGAGTTCCTCGAGGCGCGCGCTCGAACCCTCGGGCGTGAACGGGAGATTTTCGTCGGAGAGCCGCGCGACGACCGAGACGTCTTCGGAAAGTTCGCCTTCGATACTCACGCGTAGCGCCTGGTCGAGCGTGAGGTCGCGATCCGATCCGACGAGCAGAGCGACGCTTTTCGAGCCACCCACGCGCAGCCCTCCGGTTTCCAGCGCCGACCTGCCGAACTCGGGCGCGGGGCTCGCGACGATGACGCTCTCCGGCGGCGTCCCGACGGGGCGCGGCGTCCAGCGCCCGAACGACGGCGGCAGCGCGAACGGCAGAAAGCGATACGCGACCGCGATGGTGTCGCCGGCGGCGACCGCACGCGTGAAGAGAATGCTTCCTCGATTCGCGTCGAGCATGTAGTCCGTGCCGAGAGTCAGGCGCCGCCCATTGACGACCACCGACTCCGCGCCGGCGAAGAGAAACGTGGCGCCCAGCGGAAACGGGCCGGACGTTCCGTCGCCCGCGAATCGCTGCGTGCGCCAACCGACGCGCCGCGTCGCGACCGAATCGGGCAACTCGAACTCGACGGCAAGCGCGGCGCTCGCCAGAACGCCGAGCGCCGCCGCGACAATAGCGGCGAGAAGACCCGCGTGGACGAGCGGGATCGCGCGGGAACCGAAATGCAACGCCGCTCGGGGCCTAGTCTGCCGCGGCCTCATCAAGGAAGACTCGGTAGGAGCGCACACGATGCGCATCGGCATCAGAGACGAAAAGCGTGGCGTCGGAACCGAGCGCGAGTCCCGTCGGGGATTTCAACGCGTCGTTCGCGAGCGCACCGAGCAGGACGCCGCGCGGGCTCGTTACGAAAACACGGCCCGCCACGGGGTCAGCGACGAAAACGAACCCGCGCGGGTCGTAGACGACAGCCGACGGCCGGCGGAAGGAATTCGCGCTGTCCGCGCCCGAGAACGCGAAGAGAAAACTCCCGAGCCGGTCGAAGGCTTGAACGCGCGCATTGCCCGCGTCGGCGACGTAGATGCTGCGTTCGGGACCGATCGCGATATCGATCGGTTCGTCGAAGCGCCCCTCTTGCGTTCCGAAACCGCCGATCTGAAATCGAAACTCGCCCGTGAACGAATCGATGACCCAAACCGTGTGCTGCTCCGTGTCGGCCACGTAGAGCCGCCCTTCGTCGTCGATTTCGATGCCGCGCGGCGAGCCGTACGCGCCGTCTTGTCCGCCCCGCTCGAAGGGGATGTCGACGAACGCGCGAAATCGATCGAACTTCTGCACACGTTCGTTTTCCGTGTCGGCGACGTAGTAGAAAAACCCTTCGCGCGCCGTGACGTCGGTCGGCGTGAGAAATTGCCCGTCGTCGCTTCCGAAGCGGCCGAATTCCGATTCGAATCGTCCAGCCGCGTTGACCACGACGATGCGGTCGTTGCCCGCGTCGGCGATGAAGAGTCGCTGCCGGTGATCGATCGAGAGGCCGGCGGGTGCGTTGAGGCGCGCACTGCCGAGGGATTCGGCGCCGATCGTTGCAAGAGGCTCGAAGCGGACGGCGCCATCGGCCGCGGCTATCCGCGGAGCGAGCGCGCAGCCGATCGCAAGAGCCGCTGCGCCCCACGTGTGCGCCTGCGCAACCCGCCCGCCGGAACGCGTCGCGCGCGCCGCCACGCTAGAACTGGCGCGAATAGACGAGGGAAAGCCCGGTCTGGCCGCCCGGAAGAATCGGGCTGGCGGAGAAGCCGACGTCGGCGTGTGCGCGGTTGTCGTGCTTTGCCAAGCGCACGGCGTCGATCGCGGAGAGCGCGCGCAGGAGGACAAGGCTGCCGAGCGTCCAGTGCGCGTGGCGGTCGGCCTGGAGCGAACGATGCCGGATCACGCGAAAGTCATTTCGCCGGTCCGGGCTCGTCCACTCCCAAGCGTCGTCGCCGCGCAGCGAGTTCTCCTCGATGTAAGCAAGCTGCTGCGCTCGCACCTCGGGCGTGTCGCCCGGGTAGATCAAACGTGCGATCGCCTTCACTTCGAAATTGTAGTCGTCGCTCGAGAGGTAGCGCGAGACGCGCTGATAGTACTCCTCGTCGCGTTCGACCCCGTCGCTGTTCGCGCCCGAGAAAAGCCGCGCCCACTCCTCGAAATCCTCCTCGCGCGCGTTTCCCTGAATCTTGTAGACCGCGTAGGCCGTCCAGAGCCCCGCCTCGCCGAGGAAGAAAGCGAGCGCGCGCTGATCGTGTCCCGCGTAGCGATGACCAAGACCCGGCACGAGCATCGAAAGCAGAAACGCCTTTGCGGGCGCGCGGTGGTCGGGCGAGGCACTCAGTTCGCTTGCGGGAAGGAACTCGGCGCCGTTCGCGTCCGAGGCGGCGTTGCGCAAATCGCCGGCCGACGCGATGACACGCCGCGCGGCATCATCGACCGAATACGGCGCCGATCGCGGCCCGTCCAGAGCGCCGGTCGATTCGAGCGCAAGCGCCGGCGAGCAGGCCAATTCGATTCCGAGGAAAGCAACGGCGATCGCCGCCGCGCGAGTCATCACAGGATTCATTCGGAGAATCGCGTCCTAGAATCTCTTCGAGACCACGCAGCAGAGCCCTTCCTTGTCGCGGGTCTGCCGGATCTTCAACTTGAGGCCGGAGAACGAGGGGTTCACGCTCTTGTTGTACCACTGCACGAGCTTGAACGCGTGCGCCGCGCTGATCATGTGATTGACGAAGAGCGCAAGGCCGATGTTTCGCGACGTGCGCAGGTCGTTGTTGCCATCGGTGCGCTGATTCTTGTAGGCCTCGCGCCTCGCGCTCGTACCTGGCAGCGCTCGGCCAGTCACCTGGTCGATCGCCGGGACGTGATCTTCCCAGCCCCAGATAAGCTCGTTGAGCTTCGAGATGTCTTCGTAGTACTCGAGGTCGTCGAGCGACCCGTCGTCGCGATACGGTAGATCCCGGTTCGGAGGCTCGATCGATTCCTCTTTCTTGGCGTTGTACGCCGTCGAATCGTAGTACGCATCGGCGATCTTGCGTGCGTTTCGTCGCGTCGCGAATCCGTCGGTGCGGAGAATCGAGAACCCGGTCCATCCCGCAGCTTCGATTCCGAGATAGGCCAGGCCCGTCTTTTCGTGGCCGCTGTACATCTGGCCGAGCCCGGGAACGAGCGCCGAGAGTAGCATCGCCTTCGCGGGAGATTTCGGCTTCGCGTCGCGCCCGTCGCGCGACTCGAGCGTGCCGAGCGCGGGAAGTTCATGGTTCTCGACGCGGATGTCGTCGAGCGCGAGCCGGAACGCAACGTCGCACGAGAGCGAAGAATCTGAAATCGGAAGGCGCGGGAGTTCGTCGATGGCGGAGGTCGAGTGCGCGAGGGAGTTGGAGAGCGGCCGGGCAATAGATGCATCCGCGGATGTCGGCAGCGACGCCGCGATGAAACCGGCCAATAGATAAAAGAATCCCGCGCGAGTGCTCATCTCACCTCATGACCGCGATCTTTAGGAGGGTCGAGGCCGCTTCTTCTCCATCATCGACCTCGAGCTTGCACAAGTATACCCCACTCGCTACCCGGCTGAGATCCCAATGATACTCATTGTCGCCGGCGGGGCGATTTTCTTGGGGGGTTTCGGTGATCAATTCGCCTGAAAGATCGTAAATCTTCATCGCCACACGGCCGGCGCGGCCGAGGCGGTAGCGAATCGAGGTTTCGTTGCCGTGCGCGGGGTTCGGATACGCGAACGTCCCGGCCGTCGCGAGGAGCGCATCCGTGATCGGGCGCGGCTCGTCGAGCGCGCCGATCCCGCCGCTGTGAGCGCCGTCGCCGCCGATGCCGCCCCACTGGATCGCGCCCGCGGGCGCGTCGTCGCTCAGCGGAAGAGCGTAGAGGAATCCGTCGTAGGGCGCGGTGAGCACGGCAAGGACCGGATCGGCTCCCGATGTGGGGGCCACGGCCGCGATCGCGGGCGTGTACTGGAACGGCTCGCCCGCGCCGTACGGCCAGGCAGGGAGCGGCTTGCCGTCGGCGCGATACGCCATCAAACGGCCGTCGCGAATTCCGACGACGACCTCCGCACGCGCGTCACCATCGATATCGACAACGAGCGGCGTCTCCCCCGCGATCGCCTGGTCATCGATTCGCGGCGGGAGCTGCAGCGGCCAGCCGATCCGGCGAGCGCCATTCCAAGAGAGCACATGCACCCGTGCGTCCTCCGTCGGGATCAGAATCTCGAGGCGACCGTCGCCGTCGAGATCACCGAGCGACGGGTACGTGAAGACCTCGGCTCCGAGGTTAACCGGCCAGCCGGGGAGGCGCGCGCCATGCGGCCCGTCTCCCGACTTCACGTCACCGGGAGCGCCCTCGCGAAAGTACCCGGCGGTGACCGCGCCTTCCTGCGTCACGGCGAGCCATTCGTTCCCGGGCGTGTCGCGATCGAGGTCGCCCCACACGAGGAACGCAAGATCCGTGACAAGCTCCGAATAGACTCCATAGAAGACTGGGCTCTGCGGGCTGTCGCCGCCGTCGAGCGGGCTAAAGAACGCCGGGCTACCAACGAGAGTGCCGTCGTTCGAGAGCGCGAAGACGCGCGTCGAGTGACCGGGGACGACAACCGCGTTCGACGCAAACGCCCGATTGGATGGCGATCGAAACGTCTCGACCTGCGGCATGCCGGGACCGCCGAGTCCTGTGAGGCCGTAGATCGTGCTGTCGGACACCGCCGCGATCAGAGCGCCGGTCGCACCCGGCCCCGGTGCGATCGTCGGCACGAGGAGAAATCTCCCGTCGAGGGACGCGATCCACCCCGTCGAGTCGCTCGGCTGCGGCGGACCGCCCGCGGGCTCCCACGGCGCCCCGTCCGCGTGCAGCACGTAGACGCCGCCGTTGTCGCCGAGGACGACGACCTCGTCGCCAGGCTGCCCGTCGACATCGGCGACGGCGCACGGGATCGACACGGGCTCCGGAATCGCGCGATGCCACGGCTCGCCCGCGCCGACCGGAAGCGGCACGCCGAACACGCGGCCCGTCGCAGGGAGCGTGTCGGTCGCGGCTGTGTCGGGATCGTCCGTGTCGAAAGTGTCCGCAAGCGCCGCGACGAAATCCTCGCCGACGACCGCCGCGAAATGCGCGCCATCCTCATCCGCGCTGCCGACGGTCGGCCCGACAAGGAGCGCGCGGCGAAACTTGAGCGAATCGCCCAGTACGACGGGGAATCCGGGAAGCCTCGGCGCGAGCGCAATGCGCATCGACATCGCGAAACCGGGCTTGCTGATATCGGTGACGGAGATTCCGGTTTCGAGATCGTCGTTGGAGCGCGAGTTCGGATCGGAGTCCGGCGTAAACGCGTCGTTGTTCCCCTCGTAGAAGGGGTCGAACGGGCCGCCGCGAAACTGGAACGAGTTGAAATTGCCGATGTCGGGGAGGCCGTCCGCTTCTTCGAGCCGCAGCCCGCGCCGCAGGAAGTTCACGTTGACCGCATTCACCTCGATCGTTTCCTCGTTGAGCGCGCGCTCGTCGACGTGCCACATGAGCGCTCCGTAACCGGGCAGCGCAAAGTCGTACTCGTAGCTCGGCACCTCGATCGAATCGCCCGACGCCGGATCGCGCACGACGCGCGCGGGACCGAGCACGACGCCCGTCGCGCTGTCGGCGTCCGCCACGGAGTTGAGGGAGTCGCCGAACTCCGTCACGAAATAAGTGCCGTCGATCTCGACCTGGCGGTTCTCGATCAGGTAGTACTCGCGCGGCGTGATCGGGATCAGGATCGATCGCGGGCGCGTCTCGTCGCCGTCGAAGTCCGGCAGCGTCGATGGAATGAGGCTCTCGATCTCCGCGAAGCTGTTGACGACGAGCGGTCGCTCGACTCCGAGGAAGAATCGCGACCACGCGGAGAGACCGCCCGGGATCAGCCCCGCGACCTGCGTGTCGAGCCCGAGATCGAGCGACTGGCTGTCGCCCGAGTCCATCAGGTCCCAAACGCCGACCGACGGGAAAAAGAAAAACGTGTTGTAAAGGTCCGGCAGACCGATCTGGTGGCCGAACTCGTGCGCCATGGTTCCGTTCACCGCGCCGATGAAGAAGTCCTGCGAGATCGTTTCGGGGCACACCCACGCGTTGTCGACGAGCATCGAGTCGGCACCGTCGTGGACGTAGATCGAATCGATGCCGCACGCGCTGTCGGGGAACTGATACGTGATGTTAAACGACGGGATGTCGCCCGGCGTGTCGCCGTTGACGTCGCCTTGAAGATCGGGCCCGGCGTGGATGAACAGATACGAGTCGTAGTC
Organism: bacterium; assembly: GCA_046160485.1. Taxonomy (GTDB): domain Bacteria; phylum Orphanbacterota; class Orphanbacteria; order JBJXGV01; family JBJXGV01; genus JBJXGV01. The sequence continues at coordinate 21,227 of JBJXGV010000027.1, forward strand.
GGAGAAACGAAACGTCGTCGCGGTGTCGACGTAGGCGATCCAGTCGCGCACGAGCTGCGAAATCCCGCAGCCGCGGCTTTCGAAAGTCCACGACGCGGGATCACCCTCGGGGAGGTAGTCCGCACTGTCATCGAGGCGATACGCCGTCGTGTCGCCCTCGGGGAAAAGCGTGTACTCGATGTGGATCTTGCCGTTCGACGCGGCGAACCAGTAGCGCCGCATCGCCTCGAGATGCGCTTCGAAGTACGCGCGGTTGTGCGGGGGCGGGTCGATGAAATCCGTGTCGGTCGGCGGCGTCGTGATGAAGCGGCCCTCGCCCGTCGTCGACGAACCCGCGCTGTCGTTTTCGAACTCGAAGCGAAACGCGGCGAGGCGGACCGTATCGCGAACGCCCGGCGGCCCCGACGCGGCCTTGAGAAGTTCGCGCCACGTCGGCTTCGCGCCGAGCCCCGCGCGGCTCTTCAGAATCGGCCGGTTCGGAAGATCGTGGCGGATAAGCGGCGCGTAGCGCTCGGCGATGCGTTCGCGCGCGCGCCGCAACTCTTCCTGCCGCGCGGCGGCGGCCGGATCAACCGGCGAGCTGGCATCGCCGACGCGCCCATCCGGCAGCACGCGGCGAATCGGGTAACGCTCCGGATGCGCGGACGCGTCCTGCGCCCCCGCGCCGGAACCGAGAATCACCAGCGCGGCGGCGAGTGCAAATCGAGCGGCGCCTGCGCCGCGACGTGATCCCCTCATCTAGAAATCGTACGAGAGGGCGAAGCGATTGACGCGGTTCAGGTCGGTTGCCTGCGGGAAGCTCGCGAAATCGAACCGAAGCCCGATCTTCGCGTGCCGGCGGAGCGAGAAGCCTCCTCCCACGGTGTAATCCGTGATGTCGCCGTCGGTGTCCTGAATCCATCCGCCTCGCAGCGCAATGAAATCGTAGAACGTGTACTCGGCGCCACCCTTCCAGATCGGTGTGTCGTCGGCGTTCACGAGCGGCTTCGTCAACTCGGCCGTCACGAGCACCTTGTGCAGCGGCGTACCGTCGCTCGCCGCGGGCGTCAAGATGTTCGGCGACCACGCCGCGCCGAGCCGGAGCATGCGCGGCAAATCCTCCGCCTGGTCCTCGTCGTTGTACGCGAGGTTGGGGCCGAGATTCTGCATGATCGCGCCGAGGTCGACGTTGATCTCGGGGATCGAGTAGAGCGCCGAGAGATCTCCCGCGATCGAGCGGCCCGTGCCGTCGGAGATCGCCAGTTCCGGAATCGGATCCGCGAGCTTCGAGTAGATGAACTTGAACCCGAAGCCGACGGCGAGACGATCGTTGAGCTTCGCGCCGTACGAAAACGCCGGGACGAAGTCGAAGGAGCTGAAGTCTTCACCGACGTTTCCCGCGTCGTCGACGACCTGGCTCGTTCCGAACGAGAGGAAGATCACGGAGAAACCGAGCGAGCCGCCCCATCCCGGGCGCGAATAACCGAAGTAGTAGTAGCCGATGTCGTCCGCCAGATCGGGGACGAGCTTCGAATACATAAACGCAAGCGACGGCGTTTCGCGATGCGCGAGCGCGGCGGGGTTCCAGTACGAAGCCGTCGCGTCGTCCGCGACAGCGACGTACGCCTGGCCCATGCCGGCCGCGCGTGCGCTCGGTGTGAGAAGCGGCTGAAGCGCCGCGGGCGCTCCCTCCGACACCGCCATCGCGACGCTCGGCACAAGCACGAGAGCAGCGAGGCCCAGCAGTATCCATTTCATCGGTCGTCCTCCTTTATAAGCCACTCTTGAGATTCGTGACATGAAAGCTCGATTTGATTCACTCGAAAGCACGGCCGCGCGATTTCGTTGCCGCGCTCGGCGAACTCCATCCGGAAATTACTCGCGCATAACGACCGCGCGCCCGACGGCCTCGGACTCCTTACCGTCCGCCGCCTGCGCGATCACTTTGAAGAAATAGACACCGTTCGCGACGAGGTCGCCGTCCTGGTCTCGCCCGTCCCAAACGAATTCATTGCTGTTGCCGACGATGCCGGGCGCGTCTTGGAACTCGCGAACCAAGCGCCCGTTCACCGTAAAGAGCTTCACCGTGACCAGGTTCGCACCCTGCGTGAGATCATACGTGATGAGCGTTTCGTCTGAAAAGGGATTGGGGAAGTTGAGCGGATCCGACACGCGGAACTCTCCGATGGCGCCGACGATTTCGATCGTGGAGACGGTCTTCGTTCGGTTGTTGAGGTTGTCGCTCGCTTGAATCGTGATCGTGTGAACTCCGAGCGGCGCGTCGGGAGGCAAGAGTGTCTCGAACGCGACGTCGAGCCCGCCATTCTTAAAGTCGCCGAAGTCGTACTCGAACTTTTCCGTGAGATCCGTTGTGCGCTCCGCCGACGTCCCCTCGTCCATCGTCACGCTGATCGAGTAGAAGTCGTCCTCGCCCTGAATGTTGACGCCGTGCGGATCGGAGAGGCGAAGCTTCAAGGTCGCGGTGGGAACGACGGAAACGTTGGGCCGCAACGGCCGGTCGTCGAACGCGACCGAGAGCTCGGGGCCTGTCTGATCGCTCGCAACGGTGGAGTCGACTTCGATGCCTCGCGAGGCATCGATCGAATCGCGAAGCCCGACTCCGTCCGTTGCGCCGTTGTCGACGTACGCGTGGATCTGCGCAAGATCCCCCTGGCGAATATCCGCCGGCACGAAGAACGACGCCGTCCAGCGCCCCGCGGTGACGGGGACGTCTCCTGTGTAGAGCGTTCCGCCCAGGAGAGTGAATCGCGCGCGGCGCGCGCTGCCGTCCGGCGGCGGGAAAAACGTGTATCCGCTCGTGTCGGCAACACCCGACACCGTGACCGTCGCCTTGCCGTTGAACGACGACGCGACCGCCCCGCCCTGAAGAACGCTCCCGGAAACCGTCGCGAACGTGCCGCCGACGAAACCGGGATGCGGGTCGATCGCGACCGGTAGCTCGGGAAGCGCAAGGCGCAGCGCAGGGTCGCCGAGGATGTGATATTTCTCGTCGTTCGTGCGGCTGCGAATGATTTCTGGCTGCGACTTCGCGTTGATGATCGAGTCGCCGACGCGCCCTTCCGCATCGCCGGGCGCCTTGAACAGATCGCTTACCACGTTGCGCGCGAAGATGAAACTCGAGCCGGCGAACGCCGGCGCATCGGACGCAACCGAAGCAATCGAGCCGCCGCCCGGCGTGAATATGAGCTGCTCGGAAATGCTCGAGCCGTCGTCGCGATCGAACAGACCGATCGTGCACGAGTACGCGGAGAAGATGTAGTAGCGGCGTCCGTTTCCCAACACCGTCGCGTCGGCGTCGCTCGTAAAGAAGAGGTTTTCGTCGGCCATCTTGTCGTACGCGCCGTGGCCCGAGTAGTGAGAGAGAAGGCAGCCGCGCCGCAACGCGTCGATGTAGGCGCGCTTCGCGGCCGGCTTCTCGACTTCGTTTCCGAACGGGAACTCGACCATGTAGATCTTCTCTTCGAGGAAAACCCCCGGGATGACCGCGGCCGCGCCTTCGACGTCCTTCGTATGCTGATCGAGGAAGAAGCGGTCCCAGCACGGCGAGGTGACTTCGCGCGATGCGCAGCCCTTCATCTCATCGTCCGCGGCGAACACGATTCGCGAGCGCCAATCGCCCAACTCCGGGTTGGTTTCGTACTCCACGAGTTTGCTCGTGTACGTGGTGACCTGATCCGAACTTCCTGCCGGAATTCTGCCGATTGAAACGAGCGGCACGCCGGGAGCTTCGACGTCGAGGTACGTGTAATAGTCGTCGGTGCCGAACGTGTTGATCGGCGAACCGTCGCGAGAGATTCGGTAGTACAACGGGATCAAGTTCCGATTCCCCGTCGTCTTGATGCCGCGGTAGTCCTTCGTTGCGTCGCCCACGAGAAGTACGTATTCGGGAACGAATCCAGCACCTGGCCCGCGGCCGTCGTCCCAATTGAAGGCGGCGTAGCGGAGGAAGTCGCGAATCGCCGCGGGCTGCGCGACGCCCCAACCGAACTGCGCGTTGATCTGCGAAAGGGGGACGACGCGAACGGTGAAGTCTCGGGCGCGGAGCGCGCGAATCTGCTCGACGCTCGAGCGCAACTCATCAGCGACGACGATGAGGTAGTCGGCCCGGATCGACGGGTCGCGCAGGTTGTCGATTTGGAAACGCGCGATGCGCGACGGAGCGAGCAGCGCGCCGTCACCGGTCAGCACGTAGCGCCGCTTCGCGTCCTCAGGCCGCTCGAACGAGAAGACGCCGGACGCCAACACGCCGCCGCCGACGAGCCGCGCCTCGAACGGATCCGTGACGTCGATGAGAAGGTTCGGCGTCCCGGCGATCCCCGCGATGTCGTAGCGAATTCGGCCGGTGGCTTCGGGGCTCGTGAAGCTGAACGATTCGGCGCCGAGTCCGTCGTAGCGCCGCGCGTACTCGAGCTCGAACCACGCCATGTAGACCTCGCGCGAACTCGTGCTGAGCGCGCCATCGAAGAGACGCACGCGAAGCGTGTCCGCGCGCCCCGACGAGATCGGACCGGTGTAGACGAAGTCGTACGGGTACTTCACGCCGCTCGTGGGCCGGTCTTCCCACGCGATCGTGTCGGCGAGCACGGCGGAGTTCCATTCGATAAGCGCGCGATAGTTGCCGAACGTTTGCGTGTCCGACTGGCGATGGCCGAAGAGACGCACCTTCAGCTCCGCGTCGCGCTCGGGAATCGCGCCCGGGCTCGACGACCGGAACGTGATCGCGGTGCCGGCGTTCGTGTTGCTCATGTCGTTCCAGAACCACCCATCCTCGCCGAAGCGGGAAATGTCCTCGACGAGATCTTCTTCCGCGTGCGTGCGGAATAGAAAGTCCGTCGCGATCGTGGCGCCGCTTCCCGGCACGACGGCGCCGTCGAGCGAGGGCGTCAGGCGCTTCGGTGCTTCTGTGAATTCACCACCCCAGGTAAGCCAGTAGACGTTGGCGTTCGCGAAACGCGTGCGGAAGTGGACCTGCGCGGCGCTATCGGGAAGAGTCGGGTCGAACTCGCCCAAGAATCCTCCGGGGCCGAGCGCATAGAAGATGATTTCGTCGGCCGCGTCGAAGCTTCCGTCGGCGCCGTCGCGAACCAGGAGCGGCGTCTGCTTCATCCACTCGTTTCGGCCGGCGAGCAAATCCTCCGGCACCTCGAGCCCGCCGCCGTTGTAGATGCGGATCCCCCCCGTCGCGCCGATCTCCGTCGTCGGGTTCGAGATTCCCGCGGCGACGAGACTCGCGTACGTGATTCGGTGAACGCCGGTGCGCGTGATCTCGACACGAATCCAATCGGATGAACTTGCGAACGAGTCCCCCTCGCCGCGCTTGGAGGCGTTTCGCTTGGCGAGCGTCGCGTCGCGAAACGAACGCGCGGTGTCGTAGTTCGCGAGCATCTCGCGCAGGCGCGATTCGCTTCGTTCGCGGAGCGGCTCCGGCATGAGCGCGACCGCACCGCGCGTGCCCGGGAAGTCGATTCGCGCGCGCAGGCGCGCCACACGCGAAGCCTCGCCGGTCTCCGGATTCCAACGCACGGGGAACAAAACGACGCTTCCGACGCGCTGCGTGGTGACCACGTGCGGCGCCGGAAGCTCCGCGACGCGCTCCGGGAAAACGGCCCCCGCCGAGTAGATCGCGGCGCTTCGCCGGTAGACTGCATCGTAGTCTTCGAACGATCCGTCGACGTCGGCGATCGGCGCGACGTCGACGGTTCCGATCGGCGTGAACTCGACCGACTCGATCGTGATGCGGGCGTCGCCCGAAGCGGGCATTCCGAACGAAAAGAACGTCGCGGGAAGATCGGGTTCGCCGGGCTTCTGGCGCTGCACGTGACCGGCCGCCGTGACTTGCACGCCGCCCTCGGGGTCGGCGGTTCTCTCGATAGCAATGTCGCGCGGTTCGTAGACGATCGTCAGGCCGGAGATATCGTCGCGCACGACCGTTATTCCCGCGGCGGCGAGGTCGGCGGCCGACACCGGTGCGGCGAGTGCAAGAACGACAAACGCGGCGGCGAAGGCAAGCGGCGCGAGGTGCGCGACGAACCTTGCGCGGACGCTAACGGGCGGCTTCAGACTCGGCTCTCCAATCGGGTTCGAGAGGCAACGCCTCTTCCTTCAACAGGACGGGGATTTCATCGTGGATCGGGTAAGCCAACCGGCACTTCGCGCAGACCAGCCGCGACCGGCCGGGCTCGTACGCCAGATCGCCCACGCACGATGGGCACACGATGATCGCGAGGAGTTCCATGTCCAGCACGGGTGTCCGTCCTTCAGGAATGATCGTCCAGGGGAATTGTTGTCCGGAGTAACCTTTGGATTATCAGCAAGCCGCGTGCTCACCGAATCGAGGCGCCCTGGGCTTGTCCCGCCGACGCTCCGGCTGGCGCCCGGCCCGCATCCTCATCGCGTTCCGCAAGATAGTCAAGCGGCCCTGGGACGCGCGCGCGCGTTGACTACGACGCGGTTGCGCGCCGGACGGCGAGTGTCTCCGATTCGGGAATTCGTGTCGCAAATCAACGACATCTATCCCTTGCCGAAAACCCCCATGCGGAGGAACTTGTCGACCCGGCTTTCGACGAGCGCGTGAGGCGTGATCGACGTCAGGCGGCCGAGGTGGAGCTTGAGCGCCTCTTTTACGATCTCCGCGCTGTGGTTCGGGTCGCGGTGCGCGCCCCCGACGGGCTCGGGGATGATGCCATCGACGACGCCGAGGTCGAGCAAGTCCTGCGCGGTCAGTTTCAACGCCGCTGCCGCTGTCTCCGTCTTAGAACGATCGCCCCAAAGGATCGCCGCGCACCCTTCCGGCGAAATGACCGAGTAGATCGAGTTTTCCATCATCAAAACGACGTCGCCCATTGCGAGCGCGAGGGCGCCGCCGCTGCCGCCTTCGCCGATCACGACCGTGATGAACGGCACGGGGACGCGAGCCATCTCGAAAAGATTCTCGGCGATGGCGGACGACTGCCCGCGCTCCTCGGCCTGAATTCCCGGATACGCGCCCGGCGTGTCGATGAACGTCACGATCGGGAGTTCGAACCGCGCGGCGAGCTTCATGAGGCGCAGCGCCTTTCGATAGCCCTCGGGATGCGCCATTCCGAAGTTTCGCTCGATGTTCTCGCGGGTGTTACGACCCTTCTGGTGGCCCATGACGACCACCGGCCTTTCGCCGAACCACGCGAGCCCGGCGACGATCGCGCGATCGTCGCCGTAGAGCCGGTCGCCGCGCAGCTCGATGAAGCCGGTGAAGATGCGCTGAACGTAGTCGAGCGTGTACGGACGCCGCGGATGGCGCGCGAGCTGAACGCGCTGCCACGGCGAGAGCTGCGAGTAGATCTCGTGCGCGAGCCGCTGAGTCTTGCGCTCGAGCCGGTGAATCTCCTCGGTGAACTCGACATTCTCTTCGGTCGCCGACTGGCGCAGGTCTTCGATTTGGCGCTCGAGCTTGACGATCGGCCGCTCGAACTCGAGCCATCCGTCGTAGATCATCAGAAAAACTCCGCGTAGCGAAAGCGAATCTCGCGGTTCCAATCGGCGAGGAGCCCGGCCTGTTCGCTGTTCTCGGTGAGGTTTCGAATGTCGAACTCGAGCCAGAGCGCTTCGGAGACGGCCCACGAGAACGATGTGTTGAGGTAGCCGCGCCCGCGGCCGAACTGGCCATCGCCATCGTTGTCGTTGAGCGCAAGATCGTATTCGGCGAGAAATACGACTCGATCGCCGAGGCTTTTTTGAATGCCGCCGAAGAGTGTCGGGCTGTCGTCGTCGTCGTTGTCTTCGAGCGAGCGTGAAATGCCGCCTTGCAGCGACATGAAGCCGGCGACGGGCCACGTTTTCTCAGCGACCGCGAAGAGTCCGCGCGATTTCACCTCGTAGCGATCGAGAGAGTCGTCGTAAGCGCCAAGCCCCTGCGAATCGAAACCGATCGCGAACGCCGGATAGACCGATTCGCGCAGCACGCGGAGCTTGGTGTAGAACTCGACGCGCGGGTTCCAATCCGGGTCGCCGCTCGCGACGATCTCCGTGCCGCCGTAGTGAAAGCCGAACGTGAACGCGTCGAGCATTCCGACGCGCGCGCCGCCGATTGCGCTGCCGCCGCCGAGAAGGCGCAGAGAAAACTCGTAGGTGCCGCGCGGAAGAAGCTGCGCGGTCGGAGTATCGATGAGCTCAAGACGCAGGGGCATAGCCGGAAGCTCGGCGCGAACGGCGCGCGGAAGGAGCGCAACCGGGACGCCGATTCCGAGGGCGGTGCCGAGGATGACGAGCAAACGAGCAATTCGGCGGCGGCAATGGGGCAGCGCGCGCGCTTCCGTGTCGACCAAGTTGGCGCCTCCTTACAGAGGGGGGCCTCGCGAGGCGGCACTCTAACAGGCGCTCCGGAGGGTGTCAACGAAGAGTACAGGCGCCGAGCGCGGGTCGTCCTCCGGGGCGACCGCCCTTGCGGCCTTGTCGCCGTCCGCTAGAGCGGATATCCTGGCGCGCATGACAAACCTAGACGATCGAATCTTGCAGATCGAGAAAGCGCTCGACGACGAGGAGTGGGAAGAGGCGATCGAGCTTGCCGAGGACGGACTGAAGAGCCATCCGCGAAGCGCGTGGCTTCACGGGTTCATCGGCGAATCGCTGTCGGCGCTCGGCGAATACGAGGCGGCATGCGAATCGTACGCGCGCGCCGCAACGCTCGAGCCGGGGGCGCCGGAGTTCGCCGAGGCGCTCGCGGATGGGAATCTCCGCTGCGCGCGCTTCACCGAGGCGCGGGCCGCCGCGGAGCGGGCGCTTCTCTCCGATCCGCAGGCCGCGGGCGCGCTCGACATCCTCGCGTACATCGCCGAGCGCGAGGGCAACATTGCGCGTGCCGACGAGTTGTTGGCGCGAGTTCGCGCCGCCGACTCGTGCGCGCGCGGCCCCTGCCGGTTCGATGACGCGGCGTTCCGCGCCGCGATGAAAGACGCGCTCGACCAGCTTCCCGAGGAGTTTCAGAAAGCGCTCGACAAGAACGTCGCGATCCTCGTCGAAGCCGTACCGAGCGAGGCGCTCCTACGCTCGACCGAGCCGCCGCTCGATCCGACGATTCTCGGGTTCTACTCGGGCGTTCCGCTTCCCGACCGCGAGCCGTCGCAAGCGCCGCCGCCGCTCCCCGACACGATCCATCTCTTCCAGCGCAATCTCGAGCACGTCAGCGGTACGCGCGACGAACTCGTCGACGAAATCGCGACGACGCTCTATCACGAGATCGCGCACTATCTCGGGTTCGAAGAAGACGAGATGGAAGGCCTCGGACTCGAGTAAGCGCGTTACGGTGCGAGGCGCGACATCTTCCACGCCGCGCCGTCGCGCTCGTAGAGAAAGCGGTCGTGCAGGCGGCCGCGCTGCCCGATCCAAAACTCGAACGATTCCGGCGTGAGGATGTAGCCGCCCCAGAAGTCGGGGCACGGGATGTCGCGGCCCGCGTATTCGCGTTCGAGTTCGCCGACGCGGCGGTCGAGCGATTCGCGATCGTCGATGCGCGCGCTCTGCGGCGACGCCCACGCGCCGATCTGGCTTTCGCGCGGGCGCGTCGCGAAGTACTCGTGCGAGACGGCGCGGGGCGCGCGCGCGGCACGTCCTTCGATGCGCACCTGGCGCTCGAGGCGCGCCCAGTGGAAGACGAGTGCAGCGTGCGGGTTCGCGTCGAGCTCGGCGGCCTTGCGGCTCGCGTAATTCGTCACGAAGAGGAACCCGCCGTCGCGGACACCTTTGTGCAGAATCAAGCGCGCCGACGGCTTCCCGTCCGGCGTTGCCGTCGCCAACGTGGCCGCCTCGGGCATCTCGAGCCCTGCGCGCGCGGCCTCATCGAGCCACGTCTGGAAAACGCGGAACGGGTCGCGATCGAGCACGGGGGCACCGCTCACGACGCGGCCTTTCCGGTCGCGATCGCGGCATAGAGGTACGGCAGTGACACGTCGAGGCGATAGTCGATGCCCGAGTGCGTGTCGTCGAACTCTTCATAGCGGTGCGCCACACCCAGGGCCGCGATGCGGTCCGCGAATGCACGGGCGCCGTAGTGGAGGAAATATTGGTCGCGCACGCCGCAGTCGATGAAGAGCGCGCTTAGGCGGCGTAGATTCGCGATCGCTTCCGGATGCTCGACAATGCGGAGCGGATCGTGCGCGAGCCAGGCGGCCCAACGTTCGTCGACCAACTCGCACGTGCGCGAATTCACCGGCAAGCGAATTCCCTTCGGCGCGCGCGGATCGGGATCGTACGTCGCCCCCATCGCGAGAATCATGAGCGCGTGCATCTCGTCGTCCTTCACCTTGCGGCTTTCGTCGAGCGCGCGGAGAAACTCGGCGACGCTTCCGCCGTGGCGCGCGAGCACGTCGAGCGTTCGCGGAAAATCCGCGCGGTAGAGCCAGTCGAAACCGATGTCGCCGGAGTGACAGGCGACCGCGCCCCACGCGTCGGCGTGGCGAAGCGCGTGAATGATCGCGCCGTAGCCGCCGCTCGATTTGCCGAAGACGGCGCGACCTTCGCGTCCGCGACGCACCGGAAACTCGGCCTCGATGCGCGGCAGGAGTTCATCGATGATGAAATCCTCCCATCGCCCCATCGCCGCCGAGTTGATGTATTGGTTGCCGCCGAGCGACGTGAACGCATCGGGGAACGCGGTGACGATCGGGCCGATGCGGCCTTCGTCGATGAGGCGGTCGATGCGCTGCGGCAGACTCTCGCCGAATGACTGCCACGCGAGGTGACGCAGACCGCTGCCCGTAAAACCGGCGAGCGAAACGAAGAGAGGAAACTCGCTGCCGCGCGCGCACTCCGCCGGCACGTACACAGCGACGGCGCGCGAAGCGGGATCGCCGAGCAGATTTCCGGCGAGCGCCTCGGATTCGATCGTGATCATGGTGGTCGCGCCGCGCGCGGGGTTGAAATTGTGCTTCGGCATGCGTGCGATTCTCCTTACGCAACGTGCCCGCTCGCATACGGCGAGTTGAGCGGGAGCGGCGCGGCCGATAGAATAACACGCTCGCGAAAGCAGTTCGTCACGAACGCAAGAGGGACGGAGCAGTGAGCGCTGAGATGATTCGCTGCCGGTGGGTTTCGAGCGATCCGCTGTACGAGCGATACCACGACGAGGAATGGGGCGTTCCCGAGCACGACGACCGCGCGCTCTTCGAGAAGCTGATCCTCGACGGCTTTCAGGCCGGGCTCTCTTGGATCACGATCCTGCGCAAGCGCGAGAATTTCCGGCGCGCGTTCGACGGATTCGACCCGGAGAAAATCGCGCGCTACTCGCCGGCGAAGCTCGCGGCGCTTCTCGACGACGCCGGAATCGTGCGCAACCGGCAGAAAGTGCACGGGGCCGTCGAGAGCGCGCGCGCGTATCTTGCGATTCGCGCGGAGACCGGGAGCTTCGATCGCTACATCTGGAGCTTCACCGGCGGGCGCACGATTCAGAATGAGTGGACGCAGCACGCGCGAATCCCGGCGAAAACTCCGGAGTCCGAAGCGATGAGCAAAGACCTCGTCCGGCGCGGCTTCAAGTTTGTCGGCCCGACGATCTGCTACGCGTTCATGCAGGCCGTCGGCATCGTCAACGACCACACGACCGACTGTTTTCGCTACAAGCCATTGTCGAAGATGCCGCGGCGCGCGGCGCGATGAGCGACACCGAAAAACTGGAAAGCGTCGAGGGGCGCATCTCGGTCATGGCGGCGCTCCACGCTGGGAAGCGCGTCGTTCACGCGATCCTCGTCAAGCAGGACGCGGATGACGACGCGCTCCGCGACGTGCTTGCGCTTGCCGCCGCGCGCCGCATCGACGTGCGCCGCGTCGGCGCCGATGAGATCGCCGCGCACGCGCACGGCGCCTCGCACGGCGGCGTGCTTGCGCTCTGCGAGCCGAAGCCGCTTGCGACCGCCGCCGAATTGCTCGCCTCGGTGAGCGAGCAAATGAAGACGCGATCGACGACGGGCGACGCGCCGCTCCTGCTTCTTCTCGAAGGGGCCGACGACGCGCGCAACCTCGGTTTCACGCTGCGCAGCGCGGACGCGTTCGGCGCGCACGCGGTGCTCCTCAAGAAACGCGCGTGGGATTTCGATTCCGTCGAGGTCGCGCGGCCATCGTCGGGCGCGTACGAGCGAATGCCGATCGTTCTTTTCTCCGACACGGCGCTCATCGCAGAACTTCGCGGGATGGGGCTGAAGCTGATCGGCTGTCTTGCAAACGTGCAGCGGACTCTCTATGGCGCGAGTCTCGACTGGCCGACGATTCTCGCGATCGGCGGCGAGAAGCGCGGACTCTCCGCGGCGGTGCGCGACCTGTGCGACCGCTTCGCGCGCATTCCGACTCGCGAGGGTGCGTCGCTGTCGCTATCGCACGCGGCGAGCGTGGCGCTCGCCGAGGCGGCGCGCCAACGCTTTGTCGCGCACGCGGCCCGTGCGGGCGATACCGCCGCCGAGGTTTCGTCGCGCCGATCGACTCCGGACTAGGCGCGCCGAACGTCGCGCATCGCTGCGGCGGGCGCGTCGCTTACGGGTCGCGCGCTTCCGCGGCTCGCAGACGCAGTAGGGCAACCGCGCCATTGGTGGCGACGAGTTCGAATTTCGCCGGCAAACGCTGCGCCGCGGAAGCGGCATCGACCACGAGGTATCCCGGGACGGCGCGTCGCGCGAGCCATTGGCGCAAGCGGCCCATATCACGCGCGTCACAGACCTCGAGTTGCTCGCGAAAACCGGCGTCACCGGTCGGCTCCGAGGCGGGTATCGGCACATTGCACGTGCTGCGCCGCGCGATGTAGTAGCGCCACCACCCGGGCTCGAGCGGAATCTCATAGAGGACGAATGCGTCCTCGGGCGTCTCCCGTCGTACCCATTCGTAGAGCGCGACGCGTTCGGCGGCGATCGGCTTCTCGCGAAGCACAGGGAGCGCGTGAACAACGAAACCCGCGACGCAGGCGATGCCGACGACAGCGGCCGAGAGAGCGCGCAGCCGCGGGCGCCGCGCGAACAGATCGGCCGCGATCCACGAGGAAGAGAGAATCGCGAGCGGATAGACCATCAACGTGAGGAACCGTGACGGCGTGAATGCCGCGGCCGCAACCCCCGTGGTGGCGAACGACACCGCGCGGTAGACACGGTCCCAGAAGAGAAAACCGATCCCAAGAGACGCCAACCACACGACGAGAAAATGACGTTGTGCGACGACGCGCGGCGACCGCGCCGCGGCGAAAACGCCGAGTGCGATGAGCGGCAGGAGCGGGAACCCGATCGAACTCGCGACATCGAATACGCCCAAAGCGCCCTCGTCCGTAAAACGGAGCGCATCGGTTCGCGCCAGACTCGCCGCCTTCGGCAAGTAGGTGAAGAGAAACGGCGCCGCAACGATGATCTGCCAAACAACGCTGCGACCGAGAAACGCCACGTCCGCGCGCTCACGCCGTCCCGCGAGGTTCACGACGACGTACGCACCGAGAACCCAAGCCGCGATGAACGCGCCGAGGTGGCTGACCATCGCAAGGGCCGCGAGCAACACGCCGGCCACGAGCGCGGGGCGCTGCGGCTTCACGCTCCCGAACAGGAGTATGAGCACTCCGAAGAAGAACGCGTGCGCCAGAACCGTGGGCAGCCCGCCCCACGAGAGATAGCTGAAGAAACCTCCGAGTCGGGCGGCGAACGTCACCGCAAGCGCCGCCGCGAGGGCCGCCCAGCGGTCCGCCAAGAAAATGCGCGCCGTCACCCAGAATGCGCCGAGCGAGAGAACGCCGAACCAAAAATGGAGCGACTCGAACACAAGCGGCATCGCGAGCCCGGTCCAGCGCGCCAAGAACGCAAGAACTAGATGGAGGCCCTGCGTGTAGTTGACTCCGATCGACGCCCAAGGCGTCCAGTCGCTGGCGAGGCGGCCGGTCTGACGGATCTTGTCCGCGAGGAACGCATGGAAAACCGGGTCGTGTCCGAGCGGAAACTCGAATCGTGCGGCGGAGAAGTACATCGTCAGCACAAGCACGACGGCGACGAGCAGATGGAGTCGCATCGGCCTTCGCGCAGGCCGCGCGCCGCGTGCGAAATCGACGCCGTACACACACCATCCCGCAACGCCGGCGCCGAGTGGAATCCACCACACGGCGGCGCCGATCGCCCCAATTAGGGAATAGAGCGTCACGACGGTCATCGCGAGGCCGGCGAGCGCGGTGAGGCACGCTATCTCCGGCGATCCGCGCCCCTCGCCCGCGCGCGGCCAGACAAGAAGCCGGCCCTGCCCCGCTGCAATCGCGAGGAACATGCCGGCGAGTGCGACCGCGCCGATCACGGGCGGGGCGCCGTGCGAGAGACGCTCATTTCAGAAGGAACACGCGGCCTTCGCCGACGACTTCGCGCAGTCGCACGAAGAGCGGCCGCTCGGGCGCGACGGCACGGCCGCGCAGACGCATCTCGACGAAGTCTCCGCCCGGTTCGGCGACGCGCAGGTGCACGGGACAGCGTCCGGGGTACTCGGCGAGCGCGGCATCGATCTGCGCGAGGAGCGCGTCCTCCGCGGCGCCCGGCTCAAGATCGATCCGCACGCCGCGCGCGAGCCGCGTGCGTGTTTCGGCGAGCGGGAACGCCGCGTTCGCGACGAGTTTCGGCTGCTCGTCATCGCGCATCGACAGCCGCCCGCTCACAAAGAGCGCGACATCAGGCTCGAGATACGTCTTCACGGCCTCGTAGACACTCGCGAAGAAGAGAACTTCCGTCGTCCCGCTGAAGTCCTCGAGCGTGACGAACGCCATCATGTTCCCCTTCTTGTCGAGGATGCGGCGGATCCCGATGATGATCCCTGCCATCGTCACCTCGCCGAGCCCCTTCGCTTCGGCGAGCGTCGCCGCGTGCGAATTCGTGAATGCGGTGATCTCGTCGCGGAACTCGCCGAGAGGATGCCCGGAGATGTAAAACCCGAGCACCTCCTTCTCGCGCGCGAGGCGCTCGCGCGAGCCCCACGCCTCCGCCTGCGGCAGAGCCGGCTCGTCGAGCTGGGCGGCGGCGACGCTCGATTCCTCCGCGCCGCCGAAGAGCGACATCTGTCCGCCCTCGCGCTCCGCGCGGCGCCGCGCCGCGACATCGAGCGCCATGTCGACCGCGTTGAAATGACGCGCGCGATCCGCGTGCATCGCGTCGAGCGCGCCCGCGGCGATCAAGCTCTCCACGACACGTTTGTTCACGAGCCGCAGGTCGAGCCGTTCGCAGAACTGGAAGATCGAGCGGAACGCGCCGACATCGCGCCGCGCCGCGAGAATCGACTCGATCGCCGCGCCGCCGACGTTCTTCACGCCCGCAAGACCGAAGCGAATTCCCTCCGCCTCGCACGAGAACGCCAAGTGGGAACGGTTCACATCGGGCGGCAGGATCTTGATGCCCATGCGCGCGCACTCGCCGATGAGGACGACGATGCGATCCGCGTCGCCGACCTCCGACGAAAGGCTCGCCGCCATGAACTCGCGCGGGTAGTGCGCCTTCAGGTACGCGGTGCGGTACGACAGCACCGCGTACGCCGCCGAGTGGCTCTTGTTGAAACCGTACCCCGCGAACTTCGCCATCAGGTCGAAGATACGGTCGGCGGCCTTCGGATTCGTCCCCTTCTCGATCGCGCGCATCACGAAGCCGGCCTTCTGGCGGCCCATCGCTTCGTCGTCCTTCTTCCCCATCGCGCGCCGCAAGAGGTCCGCTTCGCCCATCGAGTAGCCGGCGAGGACGTTCGCGATCTGCATCACCTGCTCCTGGTAGAGAATGACGCCGTAGGTTTCGCGCAGAATCGGAGTCACGCCAGGATGCAGAACAACCATTTCACGCCGCCCATGTTTCGTCTCGATGAAGTCGGTGATCATGTCGCTGCCGAGCGGGCCGGGGCGGAAGAGCGCGTTGATCGCGATGATGTCCTCGAACACGGAGGGGGCGATGCGCACGAGCAGATCGCGCATTCCCGACGACTCGAGCTGGAAGATGCCGACGGTTTGCGCGGCCTGAAGCAGGCGATACACCGAAGGATCGTCGAGAGGAATCGTGTCCCAGTCGATCGTGTCGCCGCTCGTCTCGCGGATTAACTCGATCGCGTCCTCGATCACGGTGAGCGTGCGCAGCCCGAGAAAATCCATCTTGAGCAGGCCAATCTTCTCGACGGCCTTCATATCGAACTGCGTCGTCTTCTCGTCCTTGTTCGTTTTGTAGAGCGGCACGTGATCGATCAGATCGCCGGGCGCGATAATAACGCCCGCCGCGTGAATCGACGCGTGACGTGAAAATCCCTCGAGCGTCTTCGCGTGGCGGAAGAGATCCTGATAGACGGGATCGGAGAGGAGGTCGCGCATCTCGGGGACCTTGTCCTGCGCATCGTCGAGCGTGATGCCGAGTTCTGCGGGGACGAGCTTCGCGATGCGATCGACTTCGGTGAACGTGAGGCCCATCGCGCGGCCGACGTCGCGAATGACGCCGCGCGCCATCATCGTGCCGAACGTGATGATCTGGCAGACGGAGTCCTTGCCGTACTTCTCGATCACGTACGAGAGGACTTCGCCGCGGCGCTCGAAGCAGAAGTCGATATCGATATCGGGCATCGAGACGCGTTCGGGATTGAGGAAGCGCTCGAAGAGAAGACGGAAGCGGATCGGATCGACGTCGGTGATGGCGAGCGCATACGACACGAGGCTGCCTGCCGCCGAGCCGCGTCCCGGGCCGACGGGAATTCCGCGCGTGCGCGCCGCCTCGATGAGATCGCGCACGATAAGAAAATATCCGGCGTAGCCCGTCGTGCGAATGACGCCGAGTTCATATTCGAGGCGTTCGCGGAGCGCGGTCGTCACGTTGGCGTAGCGGCGCGCAAGGCCGGCGCGAGCGAGCGACTCGAGGTATTCCTCGGGCGTCGCGAATCCCGGCGGAATCGGAAACTTCGGCAAGAGCAGCTTTCCCATCGGCAACTCGAGCCGGCATTTCTCGGCGACCTCGAGCGTGCGCGAGATTGCCTCCGGCACGTCGGCGAAGAGCGCGATCATCTCCTCCGGACTCTTCACGTAGATCTCGGACGTCCCGAACTTCCAGCGATTCGGATCCTGCATCGTCTTGCCGGTCTGGATGCAGAGTAGAACTTCGTGCGAGTCGGCGTTCTCGCGCTTGAGGAAGTGACAGTCGTTCGTCGCGACGAGCGGGAAATTGTTCTGGCGCGCGAACCGCACGAGCCGGTCCGCGACGATGCGTTCCTCGGGAATCGCGTGGTCCTGAATCTCGAGATAGAAATCGTCCTTGAAGATGTCCTTGTAGAAACCGATCGCGTTCGAGAGTCGCGTGTCGTCGCCGTCGAGCGCTGCGCGCGACACCTCCGAGTTGAGGCACGCCGAGAGACACACGAGCCCCTTCGAGTTCGCCGCGAGAAGTTCCTTGTCGATGCGCGGCTTGTAGTAGAAGCCCTCGAGGTATCCGAGCGACGAGAGCCGCACGAGATTGCGATAACCCTCTTCGTCCTTCGCGAGCACGACGAGATGGTGGAAGCCTTCCATCCCCTTCTGATCCATCTTGCGATCGAAGCGGCTCCCCTTCGCGACGTAGAGTTCGCAGCCTACGATCGGCCGGATGCCCGCCTTCTTCGCCGCGTCGTAGAAGTGGACAGCGCCGAAGAGATTGCCGTGATCAGTGAGCGCCACCGACGGCATGCCGAACTCGACCGCGCGCGCGACGAGATCCTTGATGCGGCACGCGCCGTCGAGAAGGCTCATGTCGGAGTGGTTGTGCAGATGAACGAACGGCGCGCTCTTGCGCGGCGTCTCGCTCACTTCGCGCTCCGTTTCGTTTTCTTCGTCTTCGTCGCGCCGGCGCTCACCGTGAAGCGCGACGTCGCCGATGTCTCATGCCCAGCCTTATCGCGAATCGTCACTTCGAACGTGTGCGCGCCGAGCGAGAGCGGCGCCTTCGGCGTCGCCTTGATAAGCGCCGCGTCGGGATCGTACTCGGGAATGAGCCGCTCGCCGTCGAGCGTAAACCGCGTCGCCTCGTCGTCGAGCCCCTTGCCGATTTCGCTCACGTGAACCGTAAGCTGCGGCCGCTTCGAAGTGATCGTCTTGCCATTCGCCGGCTTCAGGCTCGTGATGCGCGGCGGGCTCTGGTCTTCGATGAGCGCGAACGTCCCGAGAGTGCGCGTCTTCGCGACGAGTTGGTCGCGTGTGCCGACTTCCGCCGTGCGCCGCGTTTCGAGAGACGTGTTGAGCGCGGAAACCCCGCCACTCGCATCGACAGAACAAATTGCGAGACGATCAGCCACTTCGCGGAGGGGTTCAGGCAACGCGAAGACAATCTCTAGCGGCTTTGCGATCGGTGGGTCCATGGGCTCGAAGCGCGCCGACTCACCATGTTGCACCAGACCTACAGCAGGTCTCGCATCGGACGGCGGTACTCGTGTGGCCAGAGTGGTCATTCCCAAGAACGTCCCATCTGCGCCTCCGATAGCAGCGTTCGATGTTCGAGCAATGAAACCCGGATGCAGTTGGTCTGCCGTGAAGTCGAATGGGCCCATTTCTGACACAGTCGAGAACGAATCGGATGCCGCACCGCGCCATCGAACCCGGAGCCTTCTTCCACCGGCATTGCCAACAGCGATTCCACCCAACCCGACGTAATCCGTCCCCATGACAGACGCATAGCGACTGATGCCGTACCACGTGACGCCACCGATTGCAGCGATCGGCTCGTAAACGCGCACATCACGTGGCGGCGCTGCGGGCGTGTCCATCCAAAAGCCCAGTTCGACGCGGATCTCGCCACCCTCGTGCTGCGTCGGCATCGCGGCTGCCGACTCTACGCGGAGGACGACTCCGTCCGGCGTGAGGCGCCACGAAACTTCCGGCGCCGCCGGTGCGGCGCTCGATCGCTTGCCCCGCGCCGATGACGGACTCGTCGCTCGTGAGCCTGCGTCCCCGGCGCCGTCCGCACCGCGCGCGCGCGCGTCCGTCTGCGCACCTGACAGGTGCGTTGGATCGAACTTCGCGACAAGAGAGATGCGCGATCGATTCGCCGCGGGATCGGTGAGCGTGATCGAGAGCTCGCGTTCGGCTGGCGCGCTGCCGCTCGTCGCGGCGTCGGTGACAACGATCGCGCCGTCGCCGCTGACGCGATTGTAGAGACGCAGGTAGCGGCCGCGCGAACCCGACGCGCCGCTGTAGACGTAGCGCTCGTTCACGAGATTGACGTCGACGTCGTAGACGAAGCGGTCGAGCTTTGTCGCAAAGAGAACTGCATCGTCGACTCGCAGTTCAGCGGAATGAAGACCGCGATGCGCATCGCAGCCCGTGGTCGCGTCCCACGCGAGGACCTCGACGCCGACACGTCCTCCGAGGCGCGGCGTTGCCGTCGACGCGCCGACGCGATACACGCCATCATTCTTCGACCGCTCGACCTCGATCGTCACGGGATCGAGCCCGCCGTTGACGCGCCCGTCGAGCCCGAGCGGCATGAAGCGCACCGCGCGCACGGCCGGCGGCGTCTCATCGCGCGCGCGCCAACCGTTGACGAGCGGATCGATCGCCGTCGCGTCACCGTCACGAACCTCGAAGTGAAGGTGCGGCGGCCCCGCGCCCGTGTCGCCGGAGAACGCGACGACCTCGCCGGCCGCAACGCGCGGCGAATCGGGCACCGCGAAGTCGACGGTGAACTTCCCGAGCCGCTCCTGCTCCGCGACGACGAGCGCGCGCCATCGCGGCGCGAAGTCGGAGAGATGCCCGTAGACAACCTGCTGGCCGCGCACACCGCGCTCCGCGTCGTCGAGGTCGATGTAGACCGCGCGCCCATAGCCGTACGGCGAGGCGCGCAGCCGCACGATGCGCCCCGCGGCCGGTGCGCGCACCGCAAGCCCGATCGCCCCGCCGGTCGAAAGGTCGATCCCGGCGTGATAGTGATTCGCGCGGTACTCGCCGAACGATCCCGTGACGCAGCCGCGCTCCGCGAGCGGCCAGAGCGGCCCAGCGCTCGATACGTTGTCGGCCGCGCGCGACGGCGCGGCGACCGCGCACGCCAGCGCGGCCGCGCACACGCACGCGAGCGCCGCGACGAACGTACGCAACACCGCGCGCGCGCAACGATCTTCGAATGGCGACACGAATCGCACGATTTCGAGTCCGAAAGTCCTGGCTTGGGGCCGCGGCGAGGATGAATCGTGAACTGAAGGTGGAACGACGCGAATCTAGCACGCCGCTCGCGGCATCCGCTACACTGGGGCGCCCTCGACCTTACGGCGTCGAGTCGACGCGCGACGAGGGGCGACCACGATGATAAGAGCGGAATCGAAGGAGCACGCACCATGAGCGAGACGCCTCGCAACGACTACGACGACGGCCATCTCTTCGTCGCGGCGATCCGCGTGCTGACTCACAAGAACGGGCGCCCGCCGACGGTCGAAGAATGCGCCGAACTCATCGGAGTTTTCCGCGAGGTTGCGCACGCGCTCGTCCGCCGGCTCGAGGCGCACGGCGCCGTGCGCGCGGTCGAGACTCCGTTCGAGGCCCGCGTCGTCATCGAAGACCACGCCACGCTCGAAACACTTCCGAAAGACGAAAGCGGCGCGAACGTCGCGACGGAGTTCGAGGCCTTCCGCGACAAGCAGATCGAGAAGCAGAAGGAACTCGACAAGCTCTTCACGGAAGATTCGCTCACGAAAAAACGTGACGAACGCGTCAGCTCGCTCGAGGAGCAGTTCAAGAAGTTCCGCGCGACGCGGCAGTACCGCCCGCCGCCCGCCGGCTCCGGCGCGCCCCCGCCCGGCGCTCCCGACGACGACGAGGACTAGGACTCGCACCGAACCGCAAGCGCCGAGCCGCGTATTGTGGCGCCCGCGATGCGTGTGCTAGACTGCCGCCTCTGCACGCAACGCGCCTTCTTGCCCATGGTTCCCGGAGCCGACGCACCACCGCCCGAGCGCATGGCAAGCGCGATGAGGCGCTCGCACGACGTCCGCTGTTGAGAGGAGAAAAGAACAGTCCATGTTGAAAGTCATGCGCGAAAAATCGAAGACGATTCTCTGGGTCGTCGCCGTCTCATTCATTCTTTTCATGGTCGGTGTCTGGGGCATGGATCTTCAATCGGCGAACCAGCAGGCGACGATGGGGACGTTGGGCGAGGTCAACGGCCGGGAGATCGGCGTCAACGAGTACCGGAACGAGATCAACACGCTCGTTCAGAATTACCGCCAGCAAAATCAGGAAGCCGAGCCGCCCGAGGATGTGCGCCGCCAGTTCGACGACCAGGCGTGGCAGAACCTTCTCCAGCGCGCGGTGCTCCAGCGCGAGGTCGAGAAGCGCGGCCTCGCCGCGACCGACAAGGAGGTCGTCTCGTACATCCGCAGTAACCCGCTGCCGATGTTCTTCCAGAACCCCGCGTTCCAGACGAACGGGCAATTCGACGTCACGAAGTACCATGCGGCGCTCAACGATCCGCGAGTCGACTGGACGTGGCTCGAGGATTACGTCCGCGGTCTTCTGCCGTTTGAGAAGCTGCGCCAGGAAGTGATGGCGTCGGTGCGCGTCACCGACGGCGAGGTGCGCGAGCGATTCCTCGGCGATCAGGAACAGGCGCGCGTCACGTACGTCGCCGTCTCACCGCGCGACTTCCGCGACACGACGGCCGTCGTCACCGACTCCGAGATCGAAAGCTACTACCGCGAGCACGCCGACGAATTCAAGCGGCCCGAATCGGCCTCGCTCGTCTACGTGCTGTTCGAGAAAGCGGCGTCGCAGGCGGACGAGGATGAGGTCCTCGTTCGCGCGAAGGAGATTCTCGAGGAGGCGCGCGGCGGCGGCGACTTCGCGGAGATGGCGAGGATCTACTCCGAGGATACGCAGACGGCGGCGTCCGGCGGCGATCTCGGATTCTTCGGCCAGGGGATGATGGTTCCCGAGTTCGAGGCGGCGGCATTCGCCCTCGCCCCCGGCGCGATTTCGGACCCGGTCAAGACGAAGTTCGGCTACCACATCATCAAGATGGAGGAGACGCGGCTTGCGGCGGGCGGAACTCCCGAGTTCCATGTGCGCCACATCTTGCTGAAAATCGAGCCGAGCGCGGAATCGGTCGCGGCGCTCTACGAGCGCGCCGGCAACATCGCGAAGGACGCGCAGCGCAAGGGCTTCGACAAGGCGGTTCAGGAGGCGGGGCTCACGCCGACGGAGACGACGCCGTTCGCGAAGGGCGATTTCGTTCCCGGGATCGGCATGCTGCCTCGCGCGAACGCGTTTGCGTTCGGCAATCCGGTCGGCTCGACGACCACCGTGATCGACGGTCCGCGCGGGCTCTACGTCTTCAACATCAAGACGCGTACGCCCGAGGGTGTGCCGCCGCTCGCGGAGATCAAGACCGCGGTGCACGACCGCGTGATGAACGAACGGCAGCGCGACGCGGCGCGCGCACGCGCCACCGAGATTGCGAACTTCGTCCGCGGCGGTCGCTCGCTCGACGACGCGATAGCGCAGTTCTCTCTCGAGAAGCGCGAAACGCCACTCTTCACGCGCGCGACGACAGTCGGCGGCGTGGGTCGCGGAACACCGTTCACCTACGCGGCGTTCTCACTGCAGCCGGGACAGACAAGCGGCGCGATCGAGACGAACACCGGTTTCTACGTGCTGCGTGTCGAGGAGCGCCGGCCGGCGAACGAGACCGACTTCGCGACGCGGAAGGAAATGATTCGCCAGCAGATTCAGCAGGAAAAGTCCGAGAGCCGCTTCCAGGAGTACGTGGCGGGATTGCTCGCGAACGCGGAGATCACCGATCGCAGAGCGCTCCAGATCGAGGGCTAGGCCGAGCCGGCGCGCGGACGCGAAAGAGACTTATTCGATCGGAGGCGGCTTGGGGACCGAGGTTCCCGGGCCGCTTTTCTTCGCGTCTTCGTCGACGTCGATCGAAACTTCGCGCTGCACTTCCTTCGTCGCCTTCTTGAATTCGCGGATGCCGCTACCGAGCGACTTTCCGATCTCCGGCAGCCGCTTCGCGCCGAACAGCAGTAGAGCGACCAGGAAGAGAAGCAGAATCTCGGTGAAGCCGATGTTTCCGAAGCCCATCTGAGATCCCCCTTTCGAGGGGTGAAGGTTCACGACGGCTGCGTCGTGCGAGTCGCGCACCAGTGTAAGCCATCGACCACACGCCGGAAAGACCGCTCCGCAACTTACTCCGGGAGCGTGACGAGCGAGCCGACGTCCTGGCCGACGAGAACCGTGACGTCGAGCAAAAGATCCGGATTCGGGTCCGAGCGTAGGAGCCGGCAATTGAGCGCGCGTGCAATCTGCGCCCCCTTCTCCATATCGTTGCCTCGGACGATCACTTCGGTTTCCGTGCGGCCGACGCGCGAGCCGTTTCCGACCTCGACGACGTCGAAGCCGCGCTGGCGCAGGACACGCGCAAGGCGCTGCGCGCCGCGATCGACCTGGCTCTCGTTGAGCACCTGCACAAGCACCTCGCTCGACGGCACCGCAAGCGCCGCGGCGGGAACAGCCGGCTCCGGCGCCGTGCTGCGAAAAAGCGAGCCGATGTAGAGCGCGCCGAAGAGGAGCCCGGCAAGCGTCACGAGCGTGAGCGGCCGGAAGGACGAACGCGGGCGCGACGACCTAAGCGACGCCACGTTTCGCCTCGAATGCCGTGCGGAGCTTCGCGTACGTTGCGGCAAGCCCCTCGGGAATCACCTTCGTCTGTCCGATGACGGGCATGAAGTTCGTGTCGCCATCCCAGCGCGGGACCATGTGGAAATGAATGTGCCCGACGATGCCGGCGCCCGCCACACGCCCGAGATTGACGCCGACGTTTGCGCCCTGCGGCCGCATCGTTTCGGCGAGGACGTCGCTCGAGAGCGCGAGCAGATCCATGATTTCGATGCGCTCGTCGCGCGTCAGCGCGCCGAACTCGCCGACGTGCCGGTACGGACTCACCATCACGTGACCCGGGTTGTACGGAAACGCGTTGAGGATCACGAACGCCGTTTCGCCGCGCGCAAGGATCATGTTCTCCGCGCCGTCCGGCTCTTTCGGTTTCGCGCAGAAGATGCACCCGATCGAATCGGCGCGCTCGATGTACGCCATGCGCCACGACGACCAGAGCGTTTCGGCCCACGAATCCGGCTTCGATTTGCGCGTCACGTTCCCCTCTTCCCCACCGCGCCTGAGCGGCGCTCGCGCAATAGCGCGTCCGCCTCGGCGAGGGCCTCGCGCGTGTTCACGCCGAGCGTCTCCTTGTAATCGCCGGCGACGACCGCTTCAACGCGCCGGCCGGCCGCGATAAGGATCGCGATCGTGTCGGTGAGGTAGTACTCGTTCTTCGCGTTGTCCGCGCGCAACCCGGCAAGAGCTTCGAGCAGATCTCGAGTTTCGAAGCAGTACGCCCCTGTATTGATCTCGTCAATCGCTTTCTCGGCCGGCGAGGCGTCGAGTTCCTCGCGGATCGACAGCACGTCGCCGTCCGGCGAGCGCACGATGCGGCCGTAGCCTGTCGGGTTCGGAAAGCGCGCGGAGAGAATCGTCGCGGCCGCGCCGGACGCGCTGTGCGCGCCGGCCAGACGCGAAAGCGTCCGGGCTTCGATGAGCGGCGTGTCGCCCGCGAGCACAAGGAGGCTTCCGGCGAACTCTTCGAGGAGCGCGCGCGCGATCATGACGGCGTGGCCGGTGCCGAGGCGCTCGCGCTGATGCACGAATCGCACGTCGGGCGCCGCGACGGCCGCCTCGACGCGCTCGGCGCCGTAGCCGACGACGACGATCTGCGACGCCGCGCCCGCGCCGCGCGCCGCGTCGAGAACCCACGCGAGCATCGGCCGGCCCATCGCCTCGTGAAGGACCTTCGGAAGATCGGATTTCATGCGTGTCCCTTCGCCGGCCGCGAGAACGAGCGACCAGAGGGACGCCGGCGCCGGCGTGCGCGAGGGCGCCGCGGCTGCCGCGCGCTCGCTCACGCCCCACCCGCGCGCAGGAGCATGTTGTCGATGAGCCGCGTCTTGCCGACACGCGCCGCAATCAAGAGGAGCGCCTCGCGATCCACGAGCCCCACGAGCGCGAAGGTCGCGGGATCGACGAGCGCCACGTAATCGAGCACGACGCCTCCGTCGCGCCCGAGCCGCTCGAGCACGATCTCGCGCAGCGTGACGGCGCTCCGCTCGCCGCGGCGGCATGCGTCGCGCGCGTCGCCGAGCGAGGCGGGAATGCGAAGCGCGGCGCTCCGCTCCTCCGCCGAGAGGTAGACGTTGCGGCTGCTCATCGCGAGGCCGTCGGGGTCGCGCACCGTCGGCAGCCCGACGACTTCGATCGGCAAATGCAGGTCGCGCACCATTCGGCGTATGACGGCGAGTTGCTGCGCGTCCTTCTCGCCGAAGTAGGCCGTGTGCGGCGCGACGAGATGGAACAACTTCAGCACGACGGTTGCG
Source organism: bacterium (assembly GCA_046160485.1). Classification (GTDB taxonomy): domain Bacteria; phylum Orphanbacterota; class Orphanbacteria; order JBJXGV01; family JBJXGV01; genus JBJXGV01. The sequence continues at coordinate 46,592 of JBJXGV010000027.1, forward strand.
ACTCCGCGAAAATGCCCGGGCCGCGAGGAGCCTTCGAGAATCGCGCCGAGACTTCCAACGTCGACGCTCGTCGAGAATCCCGCGGGGTAGATTTCGTCGGCATCCGGCGCGAAGAGAAGGTCCGCGCCCGCTTCCTCGGCAAGCGCCGCGTCGCGTTCGATGTCGCGCGGGTAGCTCGTGAAGTCTTCGCTCGGACCGAATTGTTTCGGATTGACGAAAATGCTCGCGACGACGAAGTCCCCGCGCGAGCGCGATTCGCGCAGGAGCGACACGTGCCCCGCGTGAAGCGCTCCCATTGTCGGCACGAAGCCGACACGCCGCGCGTCCTCGCGCACGCGCGCAAGCGTCGGCAAGAGGTCGCCGATCTGGCGAACGCGCTTCATCACGATCGGCAACTCATGCGGGGTCGGCGGGCTCGTCTTCGTACGAGTGGTTCGCGTCGGGAAACGCGCCTTCACGAACCTCGCGCGCGAATTCCGCGGTCGCCTTCGTGAGCGAATCCCCCAGCTCGCCGTAGCGCTTCACGAAGCGCGGAGTGAAATCATTGAAGAGCCCGACCAGGTCGTGGAGCACGAGGACCTGGCCGTCGCACTGCGGACCCGCGCCGATACCGATCGTCGGAATCCCGACCTTGCTCGTGATCTCCTCGGCGACCTTCGTCGGCACGCACTCGAGCACGATCGCGAACGCGCCGGCGTCCTCGAGCGCGATCGCGTCGGCGACGAGCCGCTCGGCGCCTTTCGCGGAGCGGCCCAACACGCGCGGCCCGCCGAAGCGAAGAATCGACTGCGGCGTGAAACCGATGTGGCCGACGACGGGGATCCCCGCGCGCACGATCGCCAGAACGGCCGGCGCCATCTCGCGCCCGCCCTCGAGCTTCACCGCCGACGCACCGCCGCGCTGCACGAGCCGCCCCGCGTTGCGCACCGCGGAAACCTCGTCGGTTTGGTACGAGAGAAACGGAAGATCCGCGATCACGAGCGCCCGCGTCTTCGCGCGCACGACCGCCGCGGTGTGATGGACCATGTCCGCCATCGTCACGGCGATCGTGTCCTTGTAGCCGAGGACGACGACGCCGAGCGAATCGCCGACGAGGATCGTGTCGACGCCGGCCGCATCGACCGCCTTCGCCGTCGGGTAATCGTACGCCGTCACCATGACGATCTTGTCGCCGCTCCGCTTCATGCGACGCAGATCGGTGACGCTCAGCTTCGCGCTCGCGGACGTGGCGGTCATCTCACTCTTCCTTTCGCGGCGTCGCCGTCATGCGCGGCATCCTGCATGTCATTTCGCTCCGGACTTGAGGCTGAAGTGCGTGGTCCCCGGGCGAATCGATTCGATCGCGGCGACGAGCTTCTCGACCTGATCGGGCCGGTGGAGGAAGTCGACCTCCATCGCGTTGACGATCAAGAGCGGCGTCTCGTCGTAGTGCGCGAAAAAGTAGTTGTACGCGGTGTTGAGCACGTCGATGTAGTCGCGCGGCATTCCCTTTTCGAAGTTGCGGCCGCGGCTCTTGATTCGCTCCATAAGAAACTCGGTGTTCGCCTGCAAGTAGACGACAGCCTCCGGCCGCGGAATCTCCTTCTCGATGATCACGACGAGGCGATCGTAGAGCGAGAGTTCCTTGTCGGAGAGATTGAGGTTCGCGAAGATCTTGTCCTTCGCGAAAATGTAGTCGCTCACGACGCGGGTCGAAAAAAGATCGCGCTGCATGAGCTTCTGCTGCTGGCGAAAGCGCGAGAGGAGAAAGAAGATTTGCGTCTGGAACGCGTAGCCGCGCATGTCGCCGTAGAACTCTTCGAGGAACGGGTTCTCCTCGACTTCTTCGAGCACGAGACGCGATCCGAGACGCTCCGCGAGGAGTCCCGAGAGACTCGTCTTGCCGGCGCCGATCACACCTTCGATCGCGATGTAGCTCTTCTCGGACATCACCCGCGCTCCCCTGGCCCTCGACGCGCGTAGAGTAGCACACGCAGCGGATCGGTGAGAGCGTTCAAGTGCTGCGCGACGGTGAGGCCGGTACCCGGGATCAAGAGTGCGGGCGCGATCTCGGCGAGAGGCTCGAGCACGAAGCGGCGCGCCGTAAGCCCGGGATGCGGAATCGTGAGGCGTTCGGTCCGCAGCACAGTGGCGCCGTGCAGAAGGATGTCGATGTCGATCTCGCGCGGCGCCCAGCGCTCGCGCGCCGCGTCGCGGCCGAGAGCGATCTCGACGGCTTGCGTGCGCAGGAGAAGCTCCTCGGGTGCGAGGTCCGAATCCGCTTCGAGGACGCGATTGAGATACCACGGCGTCGGCACCGCGGAGCCCGGGCACTCTTCGGCGAGCGGCTCGGTTTCGTAGAACGACGAGACGTTCCGGATCTGAATCGCGCCCGTCGATTCGAGCTGTGCCGCGGCGAGATCGAGCGTGCGCGCGCGATCGCCGAGGTTCGCTCCGAACGCGAGATAGACGAGAGTCCGTCCGGGCGGCGTCCGTGTCCGCGCGGCAAGCGCGACGCGGTCTTCAGGATTGAGGCTGAGCACGCGCGGATGCTACACTAGCGCGCGCTCCCGCCCAACCGTCCGCCTCGCGCGCACCCGCGAGCGTGCGAATCCGCCAATCTCGAGAGGAATTCCAGATGCTGAAATATTTGCTTCTTTCTTTGTTGTGTCTCGCGATCTGCCTTTGCCCCCTCGCGCTCGAGGTGCAGCTCGCCGCGGCCACGCCGCTGACGACGTCGCTCGTCGTCTCGGGGATCGCGAAGCCGTCGTTCGTCACGGCGCCCGTCGGAGACACATCGCGACTCTTCATCAACGAACTCGACTCCGGGAAGATCCGAATCGTGAAGAATGGCGCGCTCCTGCCGACGCCGTTTCTCCACATCACCGACGTGAACCCGGGCAATGAGCGCGGGCTTCTTGGCCTGGCGTTTCATCCGAACTACGCGGCGAACGGATTCTTTTACGTCGCGTACACGCCGCCGGGCGGAATCAGCGTCATCAAGCGCTACACGGTGTCCGCCAACCCCGACATCGCCGACACCACCACCGTGGCGACGATCGTCACGTTCGTGTTTCCGCAGGGAAATCATGTCGGCGGCTGGATCGGATTCGGACCGGACGGCTACCTCTACATCGCGAAGGGCGACGCGACGACACCGGCGAACGCGCAGGCCGATTTCTCGCCGTACGGCAAAATCCTGCGCATCGATGTCAACGGCGCGTTCCCCTACACGGCGCCGCCGTCGAATCCGTACTTCGGATCACCGCCTCCGAAAAACCTTATCTGGTCGCGCGGATTTCGAAATCCGTGGCGCTGCTCGTTCGATCGCGGCACGGGCGACTTCTACATGGGCGACGTCGGCGAGTCGAGCTGGGAGGAGATCAACTACCAGCCCGCGGCGAGCGCGGGCGGCGAGAACTACGGCTGGCCGCGCTTTCAAGGCAACGCGCTCTGGGATTGCCCCGACCCGTGCGACTCCTCGGGGCTCACGCCGCCGCTCATCGCGATCGGCCACTCGCCCACGCCGCCGAACTTCTGCTCCGTCACGGGCGGCTACGTCTACCGCGGCAGCGCGATCCCCGATCTGCAAGGGACGTACTTCTACGGTGACTACTGCTCGGGAAAAATCTACTCGACTCGCGTCGTCGGCGGCGTCGCGACGGAGATCACCGATCGCACCGCGGAACTCGCGCCGGGCGGCGGCCTCGCGATCACGCTCCTCACATCGTTCGGTGAAGACGCGAGCGGTGAGCTTTACGTCTGCGATTTCATTGGCGGCGAAGTCTTCAAGATCGTCGCGGACGTGACGGCTGTGGACGACCCTACGAACGACGGCCGCCCGACGATCGTGCTCGATCGCCCCGCGCCGAATCCGAGCGCGGCCGGATTCTCGTTCCGTGTGTCGCTGCCGAGCGAAACGCACGGGCGCGTGCGCGTCTTCGACACGAGCGGACGGTTGATTCGCACGCTCGTCGACGGCGGATTGCGCGCGGGCCTCACGTCCCTCCAGTGGGACGCGCGCGACGCAACCGGGGCGCCCGTCTCGGGAGGCGTCTACTTCTTGCGCGTCGACGCCGGTGCGCTGTCGCGGACGGAGAAGCTCGCCGTGATCCGATAGACGCGCCGCGGGCGAGTCGCTACTCTCGCGCGCATGAGTTCGGCGACCCCCGTCCTGCGCCCGCTTCGCTTCTGCCACATCACGACGTTTTTCCCGCCGCACAATTTCGGAGGCGACGGGATTTTCGTGCATCGCCTCGCGGGGGAACTTGCGGCACGCGGCCACACGGTCGAGGTGATTCACGATGCCGATGCGTTCGCGCTCCTGAATCGCGGCGAGCCCGCGCCGGTTGCCGCGCCGACGGGCGTCGTCGTTCACACGTTGCGCAGCCGCTTCGGCGCGCTCTCACCGCTCATCACGCAGCAACTCGGCGTCCCAGGACTGAAAGCGCGACGCATCCGCCAGATCCTCGCCGCGGGGAATTTCGACGTCATTCATTTTCATAACGTCTCGCTCGTCGGCGGCCCCGGCGTGCTCGCGTACGGCAATGCCGTGAAGCTCTACTCGATGCACGAACACTGGCTCGTCTGCCCGATGCACGTGTTGTGGCGTTACGATCGCGAAGTCTGCCCGAAGAAGGAGTGTCTTCGATGTCAGATTCACGGGCGGCGGCCGCCGCAGTGGTGGCGATACACGGGGCTTTTGAAGAAATCGCTCCGGCACGTCGATCTCTTCCTCGCCGGCTCCGAATTTACGCGCGCGCGCCATCTGCAAGAGTTGGACATTCCGATCGCGAAGAATCAGAGCGCGTACTTCTTGCCGAACGACGGCGCCGCGGCCGCGCCAGTGATACCGCACACCCGCGCGCGCCCGTATTTTCTCTTCGTCGGCCGGCTCGAAAAGATCAAAGGGCTCCAGAACGTGATCCCGCTGTTTCGAGACGAGCGCGGCGCTGATCTTCTCGTGGCGGGCGACGGCGAGTACGCGGAGCCGCTGCGTGCGCTCGCGGCAAGCATTCCCTCGGTGCACTTTCTCGGACGCCGACCGTACGACGAGCTGCGCGCGCTCTACGCGGGCGCGGCAGCCGTCATCGTGCCGTCGCTCTGCGTCGAGACGTTCGGGCTCATCATCATGGAGGCGTACGCGCACGGGACGCCGGTGATCGTCAATCGCGTCGGCGCGCCGCCGGAGATCGTCGAAGAGACGGGCGGCGGAATCGTGTACGACGATTCGCGCCAACTCGGCGAGGCGATGCGCGCGCTACTCGACGCGCCAGAGCAGCGCGCGCGCCTCGGCGCGAACGCGCTGGCCGCGTTTCGCGCGCGGTGGACGCCCGGCGCGCACCTCGCTTACTACTTCGCGGCGATCCGCGACGCCGCGCGCGCGAAGGGAAAGACGGACGTTGCCGACCGCGCCAACGTCGCCGCTCACGAGGCCAGCAACGCGTAACGAATGCGCCGGAAACTCCGCGCGCCGAGTCGAACGCTTCCGACTCGAAGTCTAGAAGTCGTCCATGCCCCCCATGTCGCCCATTCCACCCATACCGCCCATGCCGGGCATTCCGCCCATGCCTCCCATTCCACCCATGCCGCCGTGTTCGTGGGAGTGCGCGTGGCCGCCGCCCGCGGCCTTCTTCTTCTCGGGCTTCTCCGCGATCAAGGCCTCGGTCGTGATGAGCAGGCTCGCGATCGAAACCGCGTTCTGCATCGCCGCGCGCGTCACCTTCGCGGGGTCGATGATCCCCGCCTTGACGAGGTCCTCGTATTCGCCGGTCGCCGCGTTGTAACCGAACGCGCCCTTCTTCGCGCGAATCTCCTGCACGACGATCGAGCCTTCCATGCCGGAGTTGTTCGCGATCATTCGGGCGGGCGCCTCGAGCGCGCTCGCGACGATCGCCGCGCCGACCTTCTCGTCGCCTTCGAGCTTGAGCGCCTCCACGACGCCGGCCGCGCGAATCATCGCCACGCCGCCGCCCGGCACGATCCCCTCTTCGACCGCCGCACGCGTCGCGGCGAGCGCATCCTCGACGCGCGCCTTCTTCTCCTTCATCTCGACCTCCGTCGCCGCGCCGATCGAGATCACCGCGACGCCGCCCGCGAGCTTCGCCAGGCGTTCTTCGAGTTTCTCGCGGTCGTACGACGACGTCGTCTTCTCGATCTCCTTGCGAATCTGCGCGACGCGCCGGTCGACGTCGGCCTTCTTGCCGCCGCCCTTGATGATCGTCGTGTCGTCCTTGTCGATGATGATCTTCTCGGCGCGCCCGAGGTCGCCCGTCGTCGCGTTCTCGAGCTTGAGCCCCGCGTCGTCCGAGAGAAGCCGCGCGCCCGTAAGCGCCGCGAGATCCTCGAGCATCGCGCGCCGCCGGTCGCCGAATCCCGGCGCCTTCACCGCGCACACCTGCAGCACGCCGCGCAGCTTGTTCACCACGAGCGTCGCGAGCGCCTCGCCATCGACATCCTCCGCGATGATGAGCAGCGGCCGCCCGAGCTGAACAACCTTCTCGAGCACCGGAAGCAGATCCTTCATCGACGAAACCTTCTTTTCATGAAGGAGGATGTACGCGCCCTGAAGCACCGTTTCCATCCGCTCCGGATTCGTCACCATGTAGGGCGAGAGATAGCCGCGATCGAACTGCATGCCTTCGACGACATCGAGCTTCGTCTCCATCCCTCTGGCTTCCTCGACGGTGATGACGCCATCCTTCGTCACCTTTTCCATCGCCTCGGCGATCAGGTTGCCGATTTCGGGATCGTTGTTCGCACTGACCGTGGCGACCTGCGCGATCTCCTCGCGCCCCTTCACGCGTTTCGCGAGGCGCGCGACCTCGTCCACCGCCGCGGCGACGGCCTTCTCCATGCCGCGCTTCACGAACATCGGATTCGCGCCGCCGGCCACCGTGCGGAGTCCGTGATGAATCATCGCCTGCGCGAGCACCGTCGCGGTCGTCGTCCCGTCGCCGGCCATCTCGTGCGTCTTCGACGCGACCTCGCGAATCATCTGCGCGCCCATGTTCTCGTAGACGTCCGCCAGCTCGATCTCTTTCGCGATCGTGACGCCGTCGTTCGTGATCGACGGGGCGCCCCACTTCTTGTCGAGCACCACGTTCCGCCCGCGCGGGCCGAGCGTCACCTTCACCGCGTTCGCGAGCTTGTCGACGCCGGACTTCAACCGGTTGCGCGCCGACTCGTCGAACTCGAGTTGCTTCGCCATTCCCTCTCCTTCAGGTCAGTCGTTCAGATTGCGTGAATGTCGTCGCGGAATGCGCGGTCAAGCTAGATAACGGCGAGGATGTCGCTTTCGCGCAGCATCAAGTATTTCTCATCGCCGAGGCTCACCTCGTTGCCGGAATACTTGCCGTAGAGGACGCGATCGCCGCGCTTCACCTCGAGAGGCGAGTACTGGCCCGACTTGAGAAGCCGCCCCGGTCCGATCGAAACGATCTCCCCTTCCTGGGGCTTCTCCTTCGCCGAGTCGGGGATGATGATGGATCCGTGGCGCTGCTCTTTTTCCTCGAGCACGCGAATGATGACGCGATCGCCGAGAGGACGAATCTTCGGTTCGGCGGATGACATTGTCGTTCCCCCTTCCGCGCGGCGATTGCCGCCGCGCCCGTGCAGTATCGAATCGATTGAGTGTTGTCGCCGCCGCGGCCAAGATGCGCTCGTGCGGCGCCGCGGCGAATGACGAGGTTGTCTTCACGCTACGCCCCGAAGACGCGGTCGAGATTAGGCAAGCGCACGAGGGCGTTCAAGCGGCAAATCTCGACGACGGCCCGCGCGGCGCGCGCTACAATGCCGGGCCGAGCCGTTGCCGCGAGGAGGTGCCCAGTGGCCTTTCAGGTCAAATGCATAGATCACGTCGAGATTTTCGTGCGCGACATCGACGCGTCCGAACGATGGTATCGCGAAACGCTCGGATTGCGCCGGGGCGTGTCGTGGTCGCCGGAGCCGGTGATGATCGGCCGCGGCGGAACGAAGCTCGCGCTCTTCCGCGCCCCGCGAGGCTCGCGGCCACTCGACACGCGCGCGCATCGCGCCTCGACGCGATGCGTCAGCATTCACCGCGTCGCGTTCCTGACGGATCGCAGAGGTTTCGACATGGTGCAGAAACGCCTGAGCGCGAGAGCGATCGCATTCCGCGGACCGATCGATCACGGTGCGACGCGATCGATCTACTTTCATGACCCCGACGGAATCCTCCTCGAGATTACGCACCCGGTGCGCGGAGGCCGCCCGCGTTGATGTTCCGTTTCTCGTTGGCCCTCGCGGCGGCGGCGGCGGCGTGTTGGTTCGTCGCGCCGCTCTTGCCCGCGCCTCTGGCGCTCATCGCCGCGGTGGCGTGCGTCACGATCCTCCCCGGCTACGCGCTCGTGGGCGCGCTGTTCGACCGGCCGCGCGCAAGCGCCGCGCACGCCACGATTGCGGCACTCGCGGGGCTCGCGTCGTATGCAATCGCCGCGATGTGGTGGACGCGCGTTCTTCCGTGGAGCGGCGCGACCACGCTCCTGGCGGCGCTCACACCGATCGCCGCCGGTGCGGCGCTTCGTTGGCGATGGCGGCCGGCGACCGAACTCCCGCCGCTTGCGACGGGCGCGCGCGGCAATCTCGTCCTCGCCGCGCTGATCATCGCTGCGACCGCGCTCGCTTCCGCGCCGTACGTCGAGCATGGACGCGCGACGCCGAGCGGCGGCCTGCATTGGTTCTACATGGGGCACGACTGGTTCAAGCACCTTCAGGTTTATCGCGCGCTCGCCGACGAAGCCACGATCCCGCCACAGAATCCGTTCGTCGCGACGCAGCAGACATTTCGGTACTACCTCGGGTTCTACATTCCCGCCGCGGCGGCCGCGAAGATCACGCGCCCGGACACGCTGCTCGCGCATCAGTGGACGCTCTTCGCGTACGCGCTCGCGATTCCAGCGATCGTGGCGATTCTCCTCGCGCATCTGGCGCGCGCGCTCGGCGCACCGCCGCGCGCGGCTCTCCTCGCCGCCGCGCTCGGAGGCGTGCTCGGCATGGGACTCGACGCGCTTCCCGCTCTCGCGCAGCACGCGCTGCTTCATCGCGGCGATGGCGCGCTCTTCTCGATCGGCGCGTTCCTCGACAAGACACCCGACATCAATTGGTGGATCGCGCGACGCCAGGAACACGCGCTGGCTTCGTTCATGTGGGTGCCGCAACATGCCGCGGCGATGGCCAGTATCCTCGGCCTTCTGCTTCTGCTCTGGAGCCCCGGCGCCGCGCCGCGCGTGACGCGCCGCATCGTGATGGGAATGCTCGCGGCCGCCGCCGTTTTCCAGAGCGTCTACGTCGGAACATCCGCCGCTGTTTTTCTCGCTGCGATCGCGGCGCGCTCAGCACTCGACCGTGATCGCGCAGGCGACGGGCACGCGCGCGCGATCGACCTGGCGTGGGCGGGCGCGTTCGCAGCAGTCTTCGCGCTTCCCGTCCTCGCGTACTACGCATCCGCGAGCGGCGGCTACTCCGGGTACACGCTCGCACTTCCGCCCGCGATCAATCCGCGCGAAGGCGGCATCTTCTCGAAGCTCGTGCCGGGCGCCGCGGGACGGCTTCTCGACACGCCGCTCTCGTACGCGCTCGAGTTCGGCCCGCACATCTTGCTTGGCGGCGCGTTTCTTTTGGCCACGCGCGGACGCGCAACTGCCGCGTGGCGCGCGCTCGCGTGGAGCGCCGGCGTCGGCCTACTCTTCGTCACGTTCGTAGTCCCACACGGCTACAACAACATCTACTCGCGCGGCGGAACACTTCTGGCGCTACTGCTCGCGGTACCGGCGGGCGCGTGGATCGACGGCGCGTTCGCGACGCCCGCACGCGCGGCCAAAGCGATTGCGTTGCGCGTCATTGCCGCACGCGCGGGCGTCGTCATCCTCTGCGGCGCGTCGCTTCTCTCGAGCGTTCTGCTTGCCGCCGGGATGTGGCGCTTCACGCATACTCACGCGATCGACGCGCCCGCCGCGGCCGCGCTCGCGTGGATTCGAGATGCATCGCCGCGCGACACGCGCCTTCTCTTCACGCAAGACCCGCTCGCGTTTCCTCACAAACTCGGTTACTTCGCGCAGCGTTCGTTCCTCGCGTCCGACGATTTGCACGAGAAACTCTTCATCGCCGACACGACGGAGGTCGCGCGATTGCACACGTCGATCGATGCTGCGCTCGCGGCAATCACCGAGGGGCGATTCGATCGATCGATGTTCCCGGCGTGGCCGATCGCGTTTCTCGCCGGCGCTGCGCCCGAGGCAATCCCGCAAGCGGCGCTTCTTCCCGGCATCGCGACAGGCGCGCAAGCGGCTGGCGGACTCGCAGGCGAGCGCGTCGTCTTCCTCTCCGCGCGCGAGTCGCCGCAACATCCTCGCTAACCCGCGCACGCAAGCAACCGCGCAGCGCTGCCGATTCTATTGCTATGATGGGCCGACCGTGAGCGCGCCAAACCCTGCTCGACACGATCTCGGAGTTCACATCGCGCCGCCGCGCGCGCGCCACACCGCCGCCGCGGCGATCGTCGCCGCAGCGATCGCCGGCGCATTGCTTCTCGCACCGATCGCGCACGCGCAGATCGCCCCCTATGCCACGAACGAAGTTTTCCTGCCGAACCTCTACTCGCTCAAACGCAAGGTGCAGTGGGACGGCGGACGAGAGCATCAGGTCGTGCGAACCGAGCACTTCGAGATTGTCGTCTCAGAAGCAGATGAGGAACTCGGCCTCCGAATCGCCGGGATCGCCGAGCCGTTCTTCGAGGAACTCGAGGCTCGGCTCCACGTCGACTTCAATGCGCCTGTCACGCCCGATCGCGAGAAGGGCCCCGGCCGCATTCCGCTCATCGCGTACACGTCGCTTCCGCGATTCCAGGAGACGAATACGACGCCGGGGTTCCTCCCCGAGGGCGTGCGCGGCTTCTTCGAGTTCACGAAGGGGCGGATCGTCTTCCCGCACACGGGATCGAACTCGCTCCTCGCGCATGTGGCGCGCCACGAGATCACGCACGCTTTCGCGCTCAATATCTCGGAGCGCGCATTCGAGGAGCACCGAACGAATCGGAAGCTCGCGCGGAACCGGCGCGGCGAGTGGAGCAACCTCGCGTCGCACGCGCGCCGCCTCGCGCGCGGCTCGCCGCCGGGTACGTTCGCGCCAGCCGAGCGGAGCGCGCTCCACCCGAAAGGTACAGAGAGCGGCCTGCCGAACATCGAAGCGGAGCAGGCCGCCGCCGAGGGGCGAACACTCCTGGCGCCTCGGCTCTACGTTGGCTGGCCTGAGAACGCGGACGGATCGCCTGACAAGGCGGCGTTCACGATTTCCGTACAAGTGATCGGCGCGGAGCGCTTCGAGGCGCTCGCGCACCCCGCGACGCTCGATTCGCTCGCGGAGGCGCTGCGCCTCCTGCCCGACACGGCGCGCGTCCTCGTCCGCCGCGTCGAACGGAAACACGCGTGGGAGATCCTCGGCGAAACGCGCACGATTCTCGATCTTCCCGCGCATGAGGCCGCGGCGGACCGCGCGTCGCTGGCTCGCGCGCTGAGCGAAGCCAGCGTGCCGGCCGAAGGCCGCTGGGCGCGCGCGCGCCCCGAACTCGTGATCGCACCCGCGCGTGTGGCGCGCTCCGCGCTCCTCGCGGAGAGTGCCGCGCCGCTCCTGCCCGCGTACAAGGCGCTCTCCGCGATCCCGATCACCGTCCCCGCCGCCGCCGAGTGGCCGCCGCCGCACGAGTGCACCGACTCCGAAGAAGACGAGATGTTTCGCTGGCACGGCGCGTCGCTAAAGCCGCGCATCCTGCCGCTTGCGCTCAACGAAGGCGCCGCGGAGTTCTACGGCTCCGACTGGGACGCGCTCGAAGAGATGGTCCTTCGCGACGCGCTCCTCGCGAATCGCCTTCCCTCGATCCGCGATCTCGGCCCGCAGTACGGCTACCTCGTCTACGTCGGCGGCGAGTCGTTCCTGCGCTACCTCTCGCGCACCTACGGCGAAGAGTCGATCGCGCTTCTTGTCCGCTCGCTCTACCTCGGTCCGCGCCTCTCGGATGGCACGCGCGCGATCTTCGGCAAGGACCTCGACGAACTCTCGAAGGATTGGCAGGAAGATCTCCGCCGCGCGGTTTACCCGGCGTACGACGAAACGGCGGGGACCGACGACTGGGCGAACGAAATCTCGGACGGTCCGTTCGATACGTTTCCGCGCAGCGCCGAGCATCTGACGCTCTACAAACGCGCGAGGCGCGGCCGCACTGAGCTCATAGTTCACGATGGCCGCGATCAGTCGGAGCGCGTCGTTGCCAGCGATCGCCGTCCCGCCACAGAGTCGCTTCATCTCCTCGAAGGCGCTCAAGACATTCGCGGCGGAGTCGTCGCGTTCGCGGTACAGAAGAAAGGCCGCGACGTGCTGCGCGTCGTGAGGCTCGACGGCTCGGCGCCGCCGTTCGATCGCGAATGGGACGAAATCCTTTCGATCGGCGGCGTATCGATCGCGCCGGACGGACGGCGCGCGGCGCTTTGCGCGATGAACCGGCGCGGCCACGCCGACCTCTACATCGCGTCGCTCGAGAGCGGCGAGCTTGCGCAAATCACCGACGACATCTACGAGGAAGCAACGCCGAATTGGGGCGCGCGCGGAATCGCCTTCTCATCGGACCGCGCATCCGAGGGGAGCCACGATCTCTTCCTTCATATTCCGGACGAGCCCAACGGTGAGGTGCTTCAGCTCACGCACACACCGTGGAACGAGACGGAGCCGTCGTGGCTCGGCGACGGCGAGCGCCTCGTCGCGCTCGACGATCGGCAGGGGCGGCGCAACGTCTACTTCATCGATCCTGTGACCGGCGCGTCGGGCCCGATGACGCGCGATCGCGTCGGCATCGTTCACGCCGACACGGATGGCGAGCGGCTCGTGATTTCGACGCTCTCCGGGTTGGAGATGCGGGTGTGGAGTGCGCCTCTCGACAGTGTTCTCGATGCGGCGTCGTCCCCCCTGGTCGCGCAGGCCGCAAACGACTCGGCGCCTCGCGCGCCCTCGGCTCCCCCGCTCGGCATCGATGCGGAGAGACCGGCCGGCGCGCCGCCGCTCGGACTCGCCGAGCGCCGCGCCCCCGCGCGCCCACGCTGGTCGCCAGCCGCGGCCCCCGCGCACACGCTCTTACCGTATCGCCCGCGCTACGGTCCCGACATTCTGCTGCTAAACGCCACATCGTTCGCAAGCGGCGCATTCCTCGGCGTCTCCGACCTCCTCGGCAACCGCCAGATCGCGTTCATCCTCGGCTCGAATGCCGGCGGCTCGGACAACTTCTTTCGCTTCCTCAACGTCGGCCTCGTCTACTCCAATCTCGAAGGCCGCAACGATTGGCGCGTCGGCGTGCTCCGCACGGGTAACGACGTCCTCACCGAGGAAGAAGGATTCTTCTTCGAGCGCAACACGGGCCTACTTTTCGGGATGACATACCCGCTCGACCGCTTTCGCAGCGTGTCGTGGAGCGTGACGGGATCGTTCGTCGAGCGCGACGATTTTGGCGGCGACGACGAAAACTACGGCGAGGTCTCGGCGCAGACGATCCTCGGACACGATACGACCGTCTCCGACGAGTACGGCTATGGCTACGGCGGCGGCCTCCTCACGAGCCTCCTCCTCGCCGTCGACTACCGCGCGACGAACCCGACCGGCTGGGGAAGCGCGACCGGCCTTTACGATCTGCGCTACTACGTCCCTGTCATCGGGCGCACGTTCCTCGCGACGCGCGCGTCGTACGGCCTCTCGACCGGGCGCGTCCCCCAGCGCATCCGGCTCGGCGGCTCGTGGACCCTCCGCGGGTTCGACTTCAACGACCTTCAGGGCGATCGTTTCGCGCTCGCAAACGTCGAGCTGCGTTTCCCGCTGCCGGTGCTCGCCCGCGTCGGCCCGGTCCCGGTGATCCGCGCCGTCCAGGGAGCCCTCTTCGCCGACGCCGGCGACGCGTGGTTCGACGGCAACGACGCGAAGCTCAAGGGGAGCATCGGGCTCGGATTCCGGACCGGACTCGTCGGGACTGTCCTCCGCTATGACATCACCAAGCGCTACGACAAGGCTCGCGGCGGCTGGCAGGACGGAACGCGCGGCGACCTGTTCCTCGGCTATAACTTCTGAGCCGTTCCGCAAGGCCTGATCGCGACAATCTGACCGGCGGGGCGAGGGGGAGCACGCGAGGTTGACGCCGCGCAGCGAGCCCCGCGGCGCCGAGCCGCCGAGGCGCGGTACCGCCGCCGATGTTCGGAACGAATCTGCCTCCGCCACCACTCACATAACTGCGTGTCACGCAATCCCTCCGCAGCGACTCGGACAGCGTTCGGGCGTTCGTGGCGGACACAGGCGCATGGCGCGGTCGCGCAGGAGGGGCGCGAGATCATTGGCACTCCGTATGCGCGCCTGCGCTCCAGGCCGGCAGCGAGGCTCCGCAGTCGCGAGTTCCGTCGCGTCGGCGGGAGGTGAATTTTATGGGCAGCCAGATCGTTCTTGTCGTCGTCGCGATCATCGGCGTTGCCGCTATCGCGATCGCCGTGAGAATGGCGCGCGCATTCGGCGAGTACCGGGGAGAGCGCGTCGTCACGTGCCCCGAAACTCATGCGCCGGTCGGTGTGCATGTCGACGCGAGCCACGCGGCACTGCTGACAGCGCGCGGCGGCGCGGGATTGCGCCTTTCCGACTGCACGCGATGGCCGGAGCGCGCCGGGTGCGGGCAAGAGTGCCTCTCGGAAATCGCCGCGGCGCCGCACGACTGCCTCGTTCGAGTCCGGTTGGCGAATTGGTACGCCGGGAAGACGTGCGCTCTCTGCGGTGAAGTCTTCGACGAGATTCGGTGGGTCGACGCCAAACCGGGCCTACTGCATCCGGACGGACCCGTCATCGCGTGGGACGACGTTCATGCGGACAAGCTCGACGCGGTCCAATCGACGCACCGGCCGCTCTGCTACGACTGCTTCGTCGCGGAGGCGTTCCGGCAGCGATATCCTGAGATGTTCACGGACCGCGCGCGGCACTGAGGCGGTAGCGCGACCCGCCCTTACAATTTGCGCGACTACATCCCTGTCGTCGCGCGGACCTTCCTGGCGACCCGCGCGTCGTACGCCGGCCGGAACAGTGCTCTGCTGCGACATCACCAAGCGGCAAGGCGAATCCAGCGGCGCCTGGCAGTACGACACACACGCGGCGATCTTTTCCTCGGCTACAATTTCTGAGTCGCGTCGTCGTCAAATGAGCGCGACAATCTCGCCGCTGCGCTATAGGATGCGGCGCCGGAGGACGCGTGACGAAATCGAATCGTTGGAGCACCAGACGCGTTCTTCTCTTCCTCGTGCCGGTCTTGGCCCTCTACAGCTTCCCCATCGGCCTGACCCCGACATTTCTCGGCCCGAACGAAGCCTCGTACGGATTCCTCACGATAGCGCTCTACGAACGCGGTTCATGGAATGTCGACGCCGAGGTCGCGCGATTCTGGGCGATGGAGGACCTCTCGGTCCACGACGGTCACTTCTACACGAATAAGGCCCCCGGTCTTTCGCTGTGGTTGTTGCTCTTCGCCCCGCTCGTCGATCTCGTCACTCCGGGCCGCCTGCAACTCGTCGAACTGACCTACTTCGGCCGCGTCCTCGCGCTCACGCTTCCGTTCGTCGTATTCCTGTTCTTGTTCGGACGTTTTCTCGAGCGCATCGCCGGGCCCGCAATCGCCTGGACGCTCGTTGTGGCGTACGCGCTCGGCACGAACGCCGGGGTCTACGCCACACTGCTCAACAATCACAACCTGACGACGATGTCGCTGTTCGCCGCGTTCGTCATCCTCTGGCGCGGCGACTGGCGGCGGTTCTGGATCGCGGGATTGGCGGCGGGATTCGCGGTGCTGCTCGAGATGCCGACGATTCTCTTCTCGATCACGTTCGCGGTTCTCGCGGGCGCGCTGGCCGAACGCGGCGCCCGCGCGAAGGCGTTGCTCGTTTTCACTGCCGGTGCGCTTCCGATGGCCGCGATTCTTCTCTATTACAACTGGTCATGCTTCGGGAATCCGTTTGTCGTCTCCTACATGCGGGATAGCAAATACCTGTTGGCGGATCAGGGGCAGATCTACGCGATGACGCTGCCGAGTCTTGGGCGCATCTTCGGCCTGCTCGCCAGCCCGTCGCGCGGCCTCTTCTTCCATTCGCCCTGGATGCTTCTCGCCGTCCCGGGAATGCTTCTTCTGCGCGACGCTCTGCCGGCACGGCAGCGCCGCCTGCTCACCGGAATGCTCTGTGCGGCGGCGGCACTTCTCCTCTTCATCTCGTCGCATCTTTACTGGCATGGCTACGCAACGTTCGGATCCCGCTACCTGATCGTGATCTACCCGTTCATGACCGTCTGCGCCGCGATCGCCGCCGCGCGCGCCGCGGGACGCTGGCAAACAGCGGTCAAGATCGGGTTGGTCGGCGCAGCCGTCGTTTCTATCGCGATCCATTTGCTCGCAATCATGGCGTTTCCGGTTATTCCGTGGGTGCCGGACGGACTGCTCCTCAATCCGCTTGCCGGCTTCTTGCTCCCCTACCTGGCGCGGGGGTTGGGGACCTACACTCTCGCGAACCAGTTCGGGGCCAGCGTCGCGACCTCGCATGCGATTCTCGTAGGAATCGCGCTCGCCGCCTTCGCTGGACTCTCGCTTCCGAGTCTCCGGCCCGGGACACGATCGAGTCGCCGCATCGTGTTTTATGGTTGTGTCTTAGGAGCCTGTCTCGCAGCGCTTTGGCTTCAGTTTGGATCGAAAACAACGCCGCAGACGCCGTATTGGCGCGACGAGGTCGCGGCGCCATGGCGGCATCGAACCACGAGCCCGCCGACGACCCTGCCGCGAATCTAGCCCGGTTTTCGGGCTTGACAGTTTCGCGCCCGCTCGCCTACCATGGCCCCACCTTCAGTGGAGTCGAGTTCGGGAGCGGCGATTTCAAACCTTCGTGCCGCGCACGAGTTCGAAAATCCACAAAAGGCTTGGCTCGGAAGAACATACCTCGTTCCGACTGGCCGGCCTTTCAGCGCAAACTCCCAATGTTCCCGAGTTCTTGAAAAGTTTCGAACGGAAGCTGAGGACTATTGCTATGTCCACATTCGAGGTTTTGGAGACGGTCTCCGCGGCGCGGCGCGCTTTGATTCACGGCACCGTTGCGCGGGTCCTCGGAGCCGCTCTCGCCACGATTCTCGTCCTCGATCCGTGCGTTTCGTCTGAAGAACTGGCCCCGGCGCCCTTCTTCGAAGAGTGGCTCATGACCCATCCGATCGACGTCGCCGCGAAAGTCGGCCGCCACCGGAACACCCCAAAAGCAACCCCTGTCGCGGCGCGCCGCCTCGATCCGCTTCTCGAGGGGATCCCCGTGACGATGACCGCGTACTCGAGTGATGTCGCACAGACCGACGCCGATCCGCACATCACCGCGACCGGAACGACGGTGCGCCCCGGCGTCATCGCGTTATCGCGCGACCTGCTTCGGGATTACACGCCGGGCGCGCCGTTCCGCTATGGCGATCGCGTCTTCATCGAGGGCCACGGCGAGTTCATCGTCGAAGACACGATGCACCCGCGCTGGACGCACCGTGTCGATCTTTGGTCCGAGTCGCGCGAAGAGGCCGTGCAGTTCGGCCGCCGCCGCGGCCGGCTCCACGCCGTCCCGAATCCGAAGATTGCTGTCGTCCGAGTCGACGGCTCCGCACGCGCCGGCGGGCTCGGCGACCCCGGAACCGCGCTGCTTCCGTAACACGCGCTCGCGCGCCGCGCCTACCGGGTCTCGAAACTCCCGCCGACGATCCCCCCCTCAAGTTCCCGCCCGTTCGAGCCGATGAATGCACGGGGTTGATCTTGGCGCACCCCTGGAGGCGTTATGACGACGGATGACTCAGGAGACCGCGGCCTTTTCGTGCTGAGCACCGAGCTCGGCACCCGGTACGTGTCAGCGGGAAACATCCTCGCCGGGGCCGCTCACACGATCAAATATGAGCCGCAATCCTTGCAGCGTCAGGTCCGGGACGACCTTGCCGATTTCTGCGGAGCGACCAGCGATGAGCCCAGCGAGGCCGCCAGTCGCTAGGACTTCGAAATCGCGCCGCCACTCCCGGCGAATCCGCGCGATGATTCCGTCGATCTGCCCGACCGTGCCGTACAGGATGCCCGATCGCACGCTCTCGCCGGTGTTCTTGCCGATGACGTTTTCCGGAAAGACGAGGTCGACGGCTGAAAGCCGCGCGGCGCGCCGGAAGAGGTCTCGCGACGAGGTCATTAGACCCGGAGCGATCGCCCCTCCGAGGTAGTCGCCCTTCGGGGAGACGACGTCGAAGGTCGTCGCGGTTCCGAGGTCGACCACGACGCACGGACCGCCGTAGAGCCGGTACGCGGCGACTGCGTTTGCGATCCGGTCCGCGCCGACGTCACGCGGCGTGTCGACCCGAATCCGAATCCCGACATTCGTCTCGCCGGTAACGACGATCGTCTTCGCGCCGAGGCGCTTCTCGCCGACATCGCGGAAGGCCGTCGTGATCGCCGGCACCACCGATCCGATCGAAAGTCCGCCGATCTCGCCGGGTGCAATCCCCGCTTCGCGCGCGAGGAGCCCGAGCAGCAGCCAATACTCGTCGGAAGTCCGCTCGGCGTCGGAAGCAAGACGCCACGGACCGTGAAGGCGGCCGTCGCGGAAGATCCCGATGACCGTCTCGGTGTTCCCCGCGTCGACAACCACGAGCGGCGGAGCCGAGGGGCGGGCGGCGCGCGGCCCCGCGACGGCGCGCGCGCGGGTTGACGCCTTCGGCGCCTCGAGGGTTCGCGATTTGCGAGCGCGCGCGGCGCGGGTCGAACGCGGCATCAGATTTCCTCCTGAAAAGTGGCCTCGCCCGCGAGAACGCGTTCGAGTTGGCCGTCATTTTTCTCGATGAGTATCGCGCCGGACGCGTCGAAATCGCGAACGACGCCCGTGAGCGACCGCTCGGCGAGGCGTACGGTCACGCGCTCTCCCGTCAGATTCGAGCGCAGGCGGAACTCGTCGAGGAGGCGCGCCGAATCGCCGCGCTCGAGTGGCGTGACGAGCGTGCCGAACTCGACGAGGAACGCGGCGAGAAGCGCCTCGCGCGAGATCCCGCCCCCGCCGGCGAGCACGCGCAGCGACGCGGCGCGCTCGCGCAACTCGGGCGGATAATCCTCCGCGCCCAGATCGACATTGATCCCGATTCCGATCACGGCGAAGTCGAGCGCACCGCCACGGGATTTCGCCTCGGCGAGGATGCCGCCGACCTTGAGCCAGCGCGGCGAGGCGCCCGTTGCGCTCGTGGAGAAAACGAGGTCGTTCGGCCACTTCACGCGTAGCGCGACGCCGGCCGTGGTTTGCGCGGCGCGCACGCCCGCAAGCGCCGCGGCGATGGTGAGAAAATAGGCGTGGGCCGGCGGGAGAGCGGGCCGCACGAGAAGCGAAACCCACAGACCGCCGCCCGGCGCGGAAAACCACACGCGTCCATCGCGCCCGCGCCCGCGCGTCTGCGTTTCCGCGACGACGACGAGTCCGCCCGGCTCCCCCGCGTCGCCGAACGCCGTCGCGACATCGTTGGTCGACGTCGCTGCGGGGAGATGGAGCAGGCGCCAAGGCGGCGCGTCGGAGGCGCCGGCCGCGTTGCGCGCTGCGATCTCCGATTCGACGCGGGCGGTATCAAGCACCGCGCGCCGATTCGCGAGGCGGTGGCCTTCGCCGGCTCGCGTCTCGATCGGTATTCCGCCTTCGCCGATCTCCGCGAGAAGGCGCACCAAGCGAATGGGCGGCACTGCAACTCGAGCTAGAAGCGACTCGCGTGACGAGAACGCATCCCCCGCTGCGACCAGCGCGCCGAGGAGCGACTCGCGCGAGCCGCCCGTAAACGGCGCGAGGTCGATCACGCGGGCGTCGCCGCGCATCCGCGCGAAACATCGGCGGCGAACGGAGTGGTCACGGCTCGACCTCGAGCGAGAAGTCGATCGCGCGAGCGGAATGCGTGATCGCGCCCGCGGAGATCGCATCGACGCCCGTCTCGGCGATCGCGCGAACGGTGTCGAGCCGCACACCGCCCGACGCCTCGAGCGTGATCGCGCGTCCGCCGCGGCGCGCGATCGCGACCGCCTCGCGCAGCGTCGCGACGTCCATGTTGTCGAGCAGGATGTGGTCGACTCCTGCGTCGACGAGCATGCGCACATCCTCGAGCGATTCCGCTTCGACCTCGAGCGGGAGCGGCTTCGCGCTGCCGGGCTTACCCCCGCCGGTCTTCGACCGAAACTCGGCGACACGCGGCAAGCACGCGGCGAGCCCACCCGCGAGGATTCGGTGGTTGTCCTTCACGAGAATCATCGACGATGCGTCGAGGCGATGATTCTCGCCGCCGCCGGCGCGCACCGCGGCTTTTTCGAGCGTGCGCCAACCGGGCGTCGTCTTGCGCGTGTCGAGAATACGCGCGCCGGTCCCGGAAACCGCATCGACGTACGCGCGCGCCGCAGTCGCGACCCCCGAGAGCCGCGCGAGGAAGTTGAGCGCCGTCCGCTCGCCCGCGAGAATCGCGAGCGCGTGACCATCGAGCCGCAGCACGGAGTCTCCCGGCGCGACGCTGTCGCCATCGCGCACTGGGGCGCCACTCTGTTTCTCCGCGCGAGCATCGATCGACGGCTCGATCTCGCGGAAGACGGCGACCGCGGCCGCGAGCCCGGCGACGACGGCGGGCTCGCGCGCGACGATCGCCGCGCGCGCGCGCAACGACGGCGCGAAGATCGCGCGGCTCGTCACGTCACCGCGCGGCAGATCCTCGACGAGCGCAAGCCGCACGAGGGCAAGTTCCGACTCGGTCAAACCGTCCGCGCGCGCGGCATCCTCGCGCGTGTTAGCGCCGCTTCCGCCGCGACGCGCCTCTGCTGGCGGGCCCGGTCTCTTCATTTTCAACGTTGCTTCTCCCTCGTTTCTCGAGTTCGCCGCGCTTTTCCAAGCGCAGCTCGAAGATCTTGTCCCGAATCGTCGCGGCGACTTCGAACTCGAGCCGCTCGGCGGCTTCCTTCATCTCGCGCTCGAGCGCCGCGAGCAGATCTCGCGGCGACATCTCGCGAAACGCGTCGATCGAAACGTTCGGCGGCGGCTCGTCGCGCGAGTCCGCCATCGCGGTCGCTTGCATCACCTCTTCGAGCGTCTTGATGATCGACCTCGGTTCGATGCCGTGTTCGACATTGTATGCCTCTTGAATCGCGCGCCGCCGATTCGTTTCGCTAATCGCGCGCTGCATCGAGCCGGTCATGCCGTCGGCGTAGAGGAGCACGCGGCCGTTCACGTTGCGCGCCGCGCGCCCCGAGGTCTGGATGAGCGACGTCTCGCTGCGAAGGAAGCCTTCCTTGTCGGCGTCGAGAATCGCGACGAGCGACACCTCGGGAAGATCGAGCCCTTCGCGCAGCAGATTGATGCCGACGAGCACGTCGAACGCCGCCGTGCGCAGCCCGCGCAGGATTTCGACGCGGCGAATCGCGTCGATGTCGGAGTGGAGATACTCGACCTTCACGCCAGCGGCTTTCAGGTAGTCGGTGAGATCCTCGCTCATGCGCTTGGTGAGCGTCGTGACGAGAACGCGCTCCCCGGCCTCGACGCGCGCGCGGATCTCGCGCAAGAGATCGTCGATCTGCCCCTTCGCCGGCCGCACCTCGATCTGCGGATCGACGAGTCCCGTCGGGCGGATAATTTGCTCGACGATCACTCCCGCCGATTTCTGCAGCTCGTACATCGCGGGCGTCGCCGACACGAAGAGGATTCGCGGCACGAGCGACTCGAACTCCTCGAAGCGAAGCGGCCGATTGTCGAGCGCCGACGGCAGGCGAAAACCGTACTCGACGAGGCGTTCCTTGCGCGCGCGATCGCCGTTGTACATGCCGTTGATCTGCGGCACCGTCACGTGGCTTTCGTCGACGATGCAGAGAAAATCCTTCGGGAAGTAGTCGATGAGGCAGTACGGCCGGACCCCCGGCGCGCGCCCCGCAAGATGCCGCGAGTAGTTCTCGACGCCCTGGCAGTAGCCGATCTCGCGCAGCATCTCCATGTCGAATCGCGTCCGCTGCTCGATGCGCTGCGCCTCGAGCAGTTTCCCCTCCGCGCGAAACCACGCCACGCGCGCATCCATCTCCGTTTCGATGTCGGCGAGCGCGGCGAGCACGCGCTCCTCGGTCGTGACGAAGTGTTTCGCCGGATAGATCGCCACCGAGTCGCGCGCCGCGAGCGTTCGCCCCGTGACGAGATCGAACTCGACGATGCGCTCGACCTCGTCGCCGAACAACTCGATGCGGATGCCGCGATCGTCGTACGCGGGCCACACCTCGAGCGTGTCGCCCCGCACGCGAAACGTCCCGCGCTCGAGCGCGATGTCGTTGCGCTTGTACTGAATCTCGACGAGGCGGCGGAGAAACGCATTGCGCGACGCCGTCTCGCCGACGCGAAAGAATACGAGACGGTCGTGAAACTCCGACGGCGCCCCGAGGTTGTAGATGCACGAGACGCTCGCCACGAGAATGACGTCGCGCCGCTCGAAGAGAGACTTCGTCGCACGCAACCGCAGGCGATCGATCTCTTCGTTGATGTCCGAGTCTTTCTCGATGTACGTGTCGGTCTGCGGGATGTACGCCTCGGGCTGGAAGTAGTCGTAATACGAGATGAAAAACTCGACCGCGTTCTCGGGAAAGAAAAGACGAAGCTCGCCGTAGAGCTGCGCGGCGAGCGTCTTGTTGTGCGAGATGACGAGCGCCGGCACGCCGAGCTGCGCGACGACGTTGGCCATCGTGAAGGTCTTGCCGCTGCCCGTGACACCGAGAAGCGTCTGCACGTTCACGCCGCGCCGGAAGCCGTCGACAATGTCGGCGATCGCCTGCGGCTGATCGCCGCGCGGGCTGTAGTGCGACGTCAGCTTCCAGTCCACCGCGCTCTCTCCGTTATCCCCGCGAGAGGAACCAGACCGCGGCGAGCACGAGCACGACGATCACGACCGCGACCCACACGAACGAGCGCGGCTCTTTCGCGATGGGAGCCTCTTCATCGCCGACGTCCCACAGCTTGACGTTCTTCGGGGGCGCCTCACCCGTCTCGGCGAAGTAACGATCGAGACACTCGCGCGGCGAAAGCCCGACACCTTTGGCGTGCGCGGTAATGAAGATGTCGGCGTAGGGACGCGGCGGCAGATCGGTGAAGCGATCCTCCTCGACCGCCTCGAGGTAGCGCGGGCGAATGCGCAGCGTCTTTGCGAGCTGGTCGATCGAAATGCCGCGCGATTCCCGCGCCGCGCGCAGCGTGTCCCCGAGGCTTTTCATTGCGGGCGGGCGTTCTTCAGCCATCGCTACCACTTCGTGAAGAGCGTGTAGGTGAGCACCGTCTCACCGTCGGCGGCGACCGGAATCTTGAACTGAATCGTCGAGGCGTCTTTGCGTGTCGACGGATGGCTCGACTTCGTCACGCGCCAATCTCCCCACGCGGATTCCTTCACGTCGATCTCGACGGCGCTCGTCTTGTGATTGCGGAAGCGAATCTCGTAGGAGTCTTCGCGGGAACGCTCGCCGAGCGCGCGGCTCTCGAGCTGCGAGCGCTCCGCGACGACGTCGAACGCCTTGCCCACGACGACTTCGACTTCCTCGTCCTTCGGCGTGTGCTCGATGCGATCCTCGCCCACGAACCCGACGCCGCCGCCGGCTTCCTCCTTGTAGAGGCGAATCACGCCCGCGGGAAGCGCCATGCCGAGTCCCGCCGCCGCGCGATTCTCGAACTGAATCGAAACGTCGACGCGCTCGGCATCGCGGCGCGCGTCGTACGTGTAGATCTTCTCGACCTTCGTGCGCGCGTTCGGGAAGAGCGAAAGCTGCTTCGACTCGCGATCGCGCACCGTCGTCTTGCGACCGAGTTCATAGAGGTGATACTCGAAGAATGCGCGCGATTCGAAACCGGGCGCCGCCATCGCGGCCTCCGCACGCGCCATCCCGTCGAAGTACTTCGGCTGCGGTGTCTGCGCGCGATGGACCGATCCGGCGACGACCTTCAGCGTCGCGTCTTCGTACGTCTTCCCCGAGTGATTGTCGAGCGAGACCCACGCCGCCAGATCGAGCGTCTTGTCGTCTTTGTCGAGGACGCCCGCGTACTCGGCGTGCCACGCAATCCCGCTCGTGAGGTAATCGATGTCGACGGTTTGAGCGGAGGGGCCGCCGTTCGAAAGTAGCCAGACGAGCGTCGGCCGCGTCACGAGATCGACCGACTGCCCCGCGAGCACGATGCTCTCGACCTCGGGCCGCGCGACGAGCGTGGTGCGTCCCCCATCGGGCGCCGCGACGATGATCGATCCGCCCGCGAAACTCCGCAGGAGCCCGCTGAAGCTGCCTCCCTGCCGCGTGAAGACCTGCACTTCCTTGTCGAGGTAGCGCTCGAAGAGGCGATCATCGCTGACGAGGTCGTAGACGAAGTTCTGCTCGAGAACGAGCGTGCGGTCGGGCGACGTGCGCGATTGAAAGTGAACGGACGTCGGATCGATCTGCGACGGCACGTCCTGCACTTCGATCGTGACGTTTTCGCTCTTCATTTCGATTGCCCGCGTTTCGCGCACCATCGCGAGGTTGTCGTTGTAGACGGTGAGAGAGATCTCGGCGTTCGCCGCCGTCGCGAGCAACGCAACGATGAGCGTCGAAGCCGCGGTCGTCGATCTAGTCGGCAAGCATTTCAAGGTTTCGCTCCAATGCGGAGAGCTTCTCCGCGAAACGGCGTTCTTTCTCTCGCTCCGCGCGAACGACGTCCTCGGGAGCCTTTTCGAGAAACGATTCTTTCGTGAGTTTGGCGCGCACGTTGACGAGCTCGCGCCCCAAGCGCGTGATTTCTTTGCCGAGCCGGCCCTTCTCTTTCTCGAGGTCGACGAGGCCCTCCACGGGGAGAAACACCTGTGCGCCGAGTACGACCGCGGTCAGCGCTTTCTTCAACGTCTCCTGTGCATAGTCGAGGTCGAGGTCGCTCACCTTCGCCAGAACACGAATCGTTTCGGCCTCGCGAGCGAGAACGGAGCGCTCGCGCGGCGACTCGGGACGCACGAGCGCCGCGACCTGCGCGCCCGGCGGCACGTTCGACTCGGAGCGCAACATACGAATCGCGGTGATCACGCGCCGCACGAGATCGAATTCCGACTCGGCCTGCGCGTCGCCCGGAAACTCCTCCTCGCGCGGCCACGGTCCCGTCGCGAGCATTCGATCGCCGCCCGCGAAACGGCTCGCGACCTCCTCGGTCACGAACGGCATGACCGGGTGAAACAGCGCGAGCGATGCGCGCATCACGCGCCGCAGCACCGCCGTCGAAACCTCTCCATCCGCGCCCTCCGTGCGCCGCTTCGCCAGCTCGAGGTACCAATCACAGAACTCGTGCCAGAAGAAATCGTAGAGCGTCGCCATCGCTTCGCTCGGACGCAGCGCGCCGAGATCGGCGGTGACGCTCGCGACGGTCGCGCGCGCGCGCGCCAGAATCCAGCGGTCCTCCACGCGCAGCACCGCACCGCCGTGCAGCGCCAAGACCGCGCCCGCGTCCGCGGTGAACTCGCGCGAGAGAATCAGCCGCGCCGCATTCCAGATCTTGTTCGCGAGGTGCCGCCCCATCTCGAGCGACTTCTCGGAGTAGAGGACGTCTTGACCGGCCGGCGTCGTGTACACGATCGAGAAGCGAAGCGCATCGGCGCCGACGCGATCCATGAGCGCGATCGGGTCGGGTGAATTGCCGAGCGTCTTCGACATCTTGCGTCCCTTCTCGTCGCGCACGATTCCGTGAATCAAGACGCGTGAGAACGGAACGTCGTCCATGAACGCGAGCGAGGCCATGATCATGCGCGCAACCCAGAAGAAGAGAATCTCGCTTCCCGTGACGAGCACGTCGCCGGGGAAGAAACGCGCAAGGTCCGGCGTGCGCTCGGGCCAGCCGAGCGTCGAGAACGGCCAGAGCCACGACGAGAACCACGTGTCGAGAACGTCCGCGTCCTGAGTGAGTTTCGCCGAGCCGCAGTGCGGGCACGCGGCGGGCGCACTGCGCGCCACGATCGGCTGCGCGCACTCGGGCCGCGCGGCGGCGCCGTCGCAATACCACACCGGGATCCGATGCCCCCACCAAAGCTGCCGCGAGATGCACCAATCGCGAATGTTCTCCATCCAGTGGAAGTAGACCTTCTCCCAGCGCTCGGGCTCGATGCGCACGCGGCCATCGCGCACCGCGGCGATCGCGGGTTCGGCGAGCGGCTGCATCCGCACGAACCACTGCGTCGAGAGAATCGGCTCGACGATCGTGCGGCAGCGGTAGCAGTGGCCGACGGGACGGCGGTGCGTCTCGACCTTCTTGAGTCGCGCGCTCGCCTCGAGGTCGCGCACGATCGCCTTGCGCGCGACGAAGCGATCCATCCCCGTGTACGGCCCGCCGACATCGGTCACCGTTCCCGATTCCGACATCATCTCGATCGCCGGGAGCCCGTGGCGTTGGCCGATCTCGAAGTCGACGGGATCGTGACCCGGCGTCACCTTGAGTGCGCCCGTACCGAACTCGCGATCCACTGACGCGTCGGCGACGACCGGGATCGCGCGGTCGAGCACTGGCAGCCGCACGGTTTTCCCTATGAAGCGCGCGTAGCGCTCGTCCTCGGGATGCACCGCCACGCCCGTGTCGCCGAGGATCGTCTCGGGGCGCGTCGTCGCGATCGTGATCGTCTCCAGCTCGCCGTCCGCGCCGCGCGCGTCCGCGCCGTCGTCGCCGATCACCGCGTACGCGACGTGATAGAGATTGCCGGACACGTCTTCGTGCTCGACCTCTTCATCCGAGAGCGCGGTGCGGCACACGGGGCACCAGTTGATGAGGCGCTTCCCGCGATAGATGAGGCCGCGTTCGTGAAGCGAGACGAACACCTCGGTGACCGCCGCGGAGAGCCCCGCGTCGAGCGTGAAGCAGTAGCGACTCCAGTCGCACGATTCGCCGAGCCGCTTCATCTGCTCGAGAATCGTCGCCTCGCAGCGCTCCTTCCAGCGCCACGTCTCCGCGACGAACGCCTCGCGCCCGAGCGCCTGCCAGTCCGTCCCCTCGGCCGCGAGCTTCTTCTTCACCATGTTCTGCGTCGCGATGCCGGCGTGATCCGTGCCGGGAAGGAAGAGCGCGGGGACTCCCTCCATGCGCTTCCAGCGAATGAGCAGATCTTGAAGCGTGTGATTGAGCACGTGGCCCATGTGGAGCACGCCCGTCACGTTCGGCGGCGGCAGCGTGATCACGAACGCCTCGCCCGCGCCCTCGAGCGGCGCGCGAAAAACGCCGGCCGCCTCCCAGCGCGCGTACCACTCCCGCTCGACGGCGGATGGGTCGTACGCGGGCGCGAGTTCGTTCGGCTTCGTGGGCGATTCCATTGTGTGTCGTGTTGTTGGGATGCGAAGAGGTTGAGTTCGTGACGCGTCGACCGCGTCGCGGCGTGCGACGCAAGGCACGCTATCACACGCCTCCAGACGCGTCAACGAAACGGCCCGTCGCGCGCGTTTCGCGCCTTCGGTTGCCGCGCTCGCGCGGGGCGTGCTAGTTTCGCCCGATGCGTTCAGCGTGGCCATTCTCGCTCGCACGCGCGATCGGCGTCGCGGCCGCGCTCATTCTTGTCGTGCTCGCCTCCCACGGCTGCGGCTCGCGCGGCGGCGACGGCGGCGGAAGCGGCGCGCGCCCGCGCCTCCTCGTGATCGGGCTCGACGGCGCGTCGTGGTCCGTCATCGAGCCGTGGATCGGCGCCGGGCACCTCCCGAACATCGCGCGCCTTCGCGAACGCGGCGTCTGGGGCGACCTCGCCTCCGTCACGCCGCCTCTCTCGGCCCCCGCGTGGACGACCGCCGTCACGGGCGTCAATCCCGGCCAGCACGGCGTTCTCAACTTCGTCCTCGTCGATCCGGCGGACTACTCGCAGCGCATGGCCACCGCGCGCGACCGCCGCGTGCCCGCGATCTGGGAATACCTCACGCGTGAAGGGAAGACATCCGGGATCGTGAACATCCCGCTCACGTCGCCAGCGGATTCGCTGAACGGCTTCATGATCGGCGGCTTCCCGCATCTCGACACGACGGGCATTTATTTTCCGCACGACCTCGCCGCCGGCATCGAGCGCGCCGCGGGCCCGATCCTCTTCGACGACTACGGTGAGCAGCTTCCTCCGGGACGCGAGATCGAAGAACTCGATCGGCTACTGCGCACGATCGAATCGAAGCGCGCGGTGTCGCACCACCTGATGACCACGCGCGACTGGGACCTCTTCTGGGTCGTCTTTCTCGCGTCGGACAAAGTGCACCATTTCTACTGGCAGTACAACGACTCGCTCCACCCGGCGTACGACGCGAACGCGCCCGCGCGGCTCCAGGGCGCGATGCTCGAGGTGTGGATCGCGCTCGACCGCGCGGTCGGCGAACTCGTCGCCGCCGCCGGCAAGAACGCAACCGT
This sequence comes from bacterium, assembly GCA_046160485.1. GTDB lineage: Bacteria > Orphanbacterota > Orphanbacteria > JBJXGV01 > JBJXGV01 > JBJXGV01. The sequence continues at coordinate 75,040 of JBJXGV010000027.1, forward strand.
GCTGATCCTTTCGGATCACGGCTCGGGGCCGGTGCGCCGCGAGTTTCGGCTGCTCAATTGGCTCGCGCGCGAGGGCTACGCGCACCCGGATCTGCGCGAGTCGCGCGTCCTCGCGTTCCAGCCGTACGGCGGCGACATCTACATCCACGACGCGCGCTTCGCGAACGGCATCGTCGCGGATTCGATGCGGGCGCCGCTCGTCGACGAGATCGTCGGGAAGCTCGAGGCGATTCGCGATCCCGAGGCGAGCGGCGATGTGCTCGCGCCGATCCATCGCAGGCAGGAGGTCTACCGCGGGCCAGCGGCGGCGGGCGCGCCGGACATTCTCTTCGAGGGCGCCCCCGGATGGCTCGTTTCGCGCGGGAAGGGGAATCCCGCCGCGCCGCTCTTCGGTCCGCCGGCGTACACGTTCTCCGGGTATCACCTGCCGGACGGAATCCTCCTGGCGACCGGCCCCGGCGTCGCGGCGCCCGGACGAATCGAGGGCGCGCGACTCATCGACATCACGCCGACGCTGCTCTACTTCCTCAATTGCGACATCCCCAAGGCCATCGAGGGGTCTGTGCTCTCGGCGCTCGTCCCGCCGGAACGGTTCGCCGCGGCGCCTCCGCGGATCGTCGACGTCGAAATCGAGCGCGCGACGGAAGAGACCGAGGCGATCCGCGCGATCCCCTACATTCGTTAGCCGCCACGCAACAAACCACTTGCCGCGTTTGTCGGCGGCGTGATATAAATCTGCTGCGCAAAAGTCATCCCCCGACTGGCGATCGCGCGATTTCTTCGTCCGGCGAGAGCGCCCCCCGGCTCCTCTCGTACCCCCGCAGACTTCACACGGTCGTTTGCCATAGCAGGAGGAGAATTTATGGGTCGTAATTATCAGGTTCGCTCTTGGTCGATCCTCGTTGCGGGAGCGGTTCTCGCTGTCGGCGCCTACGCCGCGAGCGGTCCGCACACCGATATCGCCGAGGCGCAGTCGCAGGAGATCTTCCTCGATTGGGCCGACGGGCCCGAAAACTGCGGCGCGTCGTTCACGCCGACACCCGATGGATCGAACTGGCACGAACTCGCGCCGCTCTATTGCGCGAACCGCGTGCAGACCGGCTTTACGGACAACGGCGACAATGTCGTCTCCGCGGGCGACTACATTTTCCTCGACGGCGTGCGTTTCCGCGTCACGAGCTCCGGGCCGGTCGTCTATCTCGATTGCTCCGCCGGTCTCAACCCGACCATCGCCGCGCCGCTCGACGGCGCCATTTCCGAAGGCGACCTCACGCCGGAAACGACCTGGATCGAAATCTATCCCGAGTTCGGCGAACTCCTCGGCGAGATCGAGGTGGACTCCGAGAACGGCGACGGCGTGTTGAGCGTTTGCGACTATGTTTCGCTGGGCCCGATTACGTGTCACGTGAAGCGAGTCGGCTGCGACATCCGCGTCGTCGAAGCGCCCAACGCAACGGAACATCCGAGCTGGGGCGCCGTGAAGGGTCTATTCGGGAAGTTGTTCTAACACGCTGAATGAGGAGGGAAGGTCGATGAACGGTTTCTTGCAAAGGAAGCTCGTGATCGGCGCCTTCGCTGGCGTCGTTGCACTCGCGGGGCTCGCCCTCATCGCGGCGAGCGGGCCGGAACGCGCGGTCGCGCAGCAGGAAATCTACCTCGACTGGTCGGACGGGCCGGAGAATTGTGCCTCCGGGACGCCGTGGCTTCCGCCGCCGACCTGCTCGAGCTGGCACGAGATCGCGCCGGCGTTCTGCACGGACCACCACCAGGACGGCTTTCAGGATAACGGCGACGGCGTCGTCTCCGTGTGCGACGTGATCACACTCGATGGCGCGGACTACCACATCGTCAACGCAGGGCCGACGCTCTATCTCGATTGCAGCGGCGGCGGCGAGGCCGCGGGCACGACGATGATCCTCGAGCCCGAGGGCGCGTACACGGGCGACCCGATGGCCGTCGAGTGGTTCGAGGTCTACCCCGACCTCTACGGCTACGCGGGAACGATCACGTCGTGGCTGGACAACGGCGACGGCGAGCTGTCGGTGTGCGACCAGGTCGTCATCGGCGGGTTGACGTGCCACGTGAAGCGCGTGGGTTGCAATATCCGCGTCGTGCCGTTCGTCAACGCGAACGAAGCGAGCACGTGGGGCAAGATCAAGTCGTTCTTCGGAGTCGACTAAACCCGCGCGGCGCGCCGCGACGGCGAGCGCGTCGGACGAGTTTCGAGGGAGTGTCCACACGGGCGCTCCCTCTTTCGTTGGTGGTCGTGCACTACGGGGTTACGCCGTCGGCGACTGACTCGCGAATCGTCGGCAGGTTCGCGCTCTCCCATTCGGCGATTCCGCCGCGGAACCATTCGAGGTGCGTAAAGCCGCGCCGCGCGGCCCACGAACAACCGTTGCGGCTGCGAATGCAGTCGGCGCCGTAGCAATACGCCGCGAGCGGTGTCCGCGCGCGATCGAGTCCCGGCCAGGTGCGCTCGACGATCGCGTCGAGCGAATCCTCGAACTGATGCGCCGCGAGGAACGTCGCGCCGGGGATATGCCCTGCTTTGAAATCGTTGCTCGTGCGCATGTCGAAGAGAAGGAACGGCTCCGTGGCGCGCGCATCCGCGCGTCGCTTCATCTCCGCGGCACCGACGATCCGTACGCGCGGGTTCGACGCGTTCGACGACCACGCGGCCCAGCCGTCCGGATAACATCGCGCGCGTTCGATTCCCGCCGCCCGCAACACGAGGTACCCGAGCGCCGCATCGATGCCCGCGCCGTCATCGTAGAGGACGAACTCCGCATCGAGATCGATCGGCGTCGCGGGGCGCGGTCCCGCGCGGCGAATCTCGCCACGAATCTCCGCGCGCGGTGCGAGCGTCCCGTCGGCGCGGATGAATTTCGCGAACTCGAACGGGAGGCTGTGCGGGATGTGGCCCGCTTCGCCCCACTGGGACGCGAGGAGTCCGGGCATCTCGGCCTCCCACGCGTCGGGACCGCGCGCATCGAGGATCTCGATCCGCTTCGCGCCGAAGTTCGCGAGCACGAACGCGTGCGTCGCGATGCGAGAGGAGTCGGGCGCGTGCGGCCACGCGGGCGTCGCGCCGGCGCGCGTTCCGGCGGCGCCCGTCTCCATCGGGAGCCCCGCGGCGCGCCACGCTTCGATTCCGCCGTCGAGGAAACGGACGGCTGGCGCGCCGGCCGACTCGAGGAGCCACACAACGCGCGCCGCGTACGCGATTGTCGCGGCGTCCGCGTAGCAGACGAGCGTGTCGGCGGCACCAACGCCGTATCGCGCGAGAATCGCGGGAAGCGCAGCGGGCGTCGCGATCGAATCGGCGGGAAGAGCGATCGCGCGCGCGATGTGGCCGCGCTCGAAATCGGCGCGCGTCCGCGTGTCGAGCGCGCGGACGTGCGCCGAGCCCGAGGGTGCGCGCGCGGCGAGCCATGCGGGCGCGACGGCGATCGTCTCGCCGAGCGAGTCGGCCCGCGCGGGCACGTGCGATGCGCCCGGCGCCGCGGATGCGCGCGCAAGCCGCTGATCGTGCCGGCGCACCTCGCGAATTCGCTGCGCGAGCGCGAACGCGAAAAATGCGAGCGCCACGAAGAAGAAAAGGAGCACGAACGGCCGCGCGAATCGATGCATGGCCGTAGAATATCACTCCGCTCGGCGCAAGTCGGGGTTGCGGCGACGCCGGCCTGCCGCGACATCGAGCCGTGACGCTGGACAGCTCTTGCGCGCGCGCGTAATTTGAGGCCGCGTTCATCACGGTCGCATCCGATTCTCTGCACTCATTCCGCGGTACGTCAGGAAGGACTCGCCCGAACAATGTCGTCGTCGAATTCCGGTGCCGCGAACGCGCTGGGGCCCGCCATTCAGATTCAGAACCTCGCGAAGAACTACGGCGCGGGGATTAACACGACGCACGCGATCGACGCGTTGACGCTCGACATCGCGCCAGGGGCCTTCGTCGCGTTGACGGGCCGGAGCGGATCCGGAAAGACGACGCTACTGAATCTCATCGGCGGGCTCGATCGTCCGACGAGCGGAAGCCTGCGCGTCGGCGGCCGCGAGATCGCACAGCTCTCCGAAGACGAACTCACCCTCTACCGGCGCGACACGGTCGGGTTCGTGTTTCAGTTCTTCCAGCTTCTGCCGACGCTCTGCGTGCTCGAAAACGTCGCGTTGCCGGCGTGGCTGGCCGGACGCGCGGACCGCGAGCCGCACGCGCGCGAACTCCTTGCACGTGTCGGTCTCGCGGGAAAGGAGCGCTCGCTGCCGCACGAGCTTTCCGGCGGCGAGCAGCAGCGCGTCGCGATCGCGCGCGCGCTCGTGAACTCGCCCTCGCTTCTGCTCGCCGATGAGCCGACGGGAAATCTCGATCGCGCGACGGGCGCGAGCATCCTCGCTTTGATACGTGAGATCACGTCGAATCGGGCGATGACGATCGTGATGGTGACGCACAGCGCGGAGGCGGCGCGCGCGGCGGACCTGATCGTCCCGCTCGCCGACGGAAAACTCGGCTCGGCGACCGCGTGAGCGCGCGGGCGCGTCTCTTCCGCGCGCTCGTCGCGCGCCACCTCTCGGGGCATCGCGCCCGTACGGCGCTCACAGTGCTCGGCGTCGCGCTCGGAGTCGCCGTCGTCGTCGCGATCAACGCGTCGTCGCGGGTCGCGCTCGAGGCGTTCGCACAGAGCGCGGATGCGATCGCCGGGGACGCACGCCTTCGCGTTCGCGTCGACGGCGTCGATCTGGGCGAACGTGCACTCGAAACGCTCTCGCCGCTCTGGGAGGACGCGCGGCTCGACCCCGCGCTGTTCGAGCGAGGGCACATCGGCACGCCCGACGGCGAGAGCATCGAGATTCTCGGAATCAACATGCTCGCGGACGCGCGCCTTGCCGCCGCGGAGCCCTTGTCAGCGGACAACGCCGCGTTCGACGCGTCGGCGAACGGCGCGTTCCTCGATCGCTTTCTCGATCCGCGTGCAGTGATTGTCGGCCGGCGCTTCGCCGCGCGGCTCGGCGTCGAAGCGGGCGACTCGATCGCGTTCCACTGGGGTTCGCAGCAGGCGGCGCTTCACGTACGCGGCGTCTTTCCCGACTCGGGAGCGTTCCTCGCGTTCGGCGGCAACATCGCCGTCATGGACATCGCGGCGTTCCAGACGACGCTCGGCCGCGCAGGGCGGCTCTCGTGGATCGACATCACGCCGCGCGACGGCGTCGCGATCGAACACGTGGAAACACGCGCGCGCGCGCTTCTCGGCGACGGCTATGTGATCGAACCGCCGGGCGCGGCAGCGGGACGCCTTGCCAAGATGGTGAGCGCGTACCGGATGAATCTCCTGGCGCTCGGGGGAATCGCCGCGCTCGTCGGCCTCTTCCTCGTCTACAACACAATCTCGTCGTCGATTCTCTCGCGACGCGAAGAGATCGCCGTATTGCGCGCGCTCGGAGCGACGCGCCGGCAGGTCGCGTGGATTCTTGCGGGCGAATCGGCGCTTGTCGGCGTTGCGGGTTCGATCGCGGGCCTGTTTCTCTCAGCGGTTCTTGCTCGCGGCACCGTCGCGGCGGTTTCGGCGACGATCTATCGCGTCTACGGCGCCGTCCGCCCGGAGATGCCCACGCTCACGGGACGCGACGCACTCATTGCAATCGTGCTCGGCGTGACGCTATCGATCGTCGCCTCGATCGAGCCTCTTCTGCTCGCGTTTCGTGTCCGGCCGCTCGAGTTTCTTCGCGAGCGGCGCCCATCGAGGTCGCCGCGGCGTTACCGCGCCGCGCTCGCCGGCGTCGCGACGATTCTCCTCGCCGCGGCGGCCACGCGCGCGAATCCGATCGGCGGCGCGCCCCTCTTCGGCTATCTCTCCGCGCTGCTTCTGCTCGTCGGGTTGAGTCTCTGCCTGCCGGCGATGCTCTTCGCACTCGCCGGTCTGGCGGGAGTTCTCTCACGGCGCGTTCTCTCCGTTTCGGGCCGCGTCGCGGCCGCCGCGATCGGAGCCTCCGTCGGGCGCCACGCCGTTGCCGCGGCCGCACTCATGGTCGCGATCGGGATGGTCGTCGGCATGGCGATTCTCGTCGAGAGTTTCGAACACACGATTCTCGCGTGGGCGCGGCAGTCGCTGCGCGCCGACTTGTGGGTCGAGCCCGCCGCGCGCACGCCCGGCACGCTCGAGGGGACGTTCGACGCGCGCGTGGCCGATCGCGTCGCCGCGCTTCCATCCGTCGAAGCGGTGGATTCGTTCCGCGGAATCCAAGTCGTCGTCGAAGGCGGGCCTGTGACGATCGGCGCGGGCGACGTGCGCGTGCTGGCCGCACGCGGCGAACTTCCGATGCTCGGCGGCGAGAGCGCCGCCGCGGTTCTGCCGCGCCTCGCCGGCGCCGATCGCATCGTCGCGTCCGAACCGTTCGCGCTCAAGCGCGGCGCGCGGCGCGGCGACGTCGTGCGTATCCCGACACCGCGCGGCGAAATCCCGTTCATCATCGAAGGCATCTATCGCGACTACTCGTCGGACCGCGGCTACCTCGTCATGGACCGCGCACGGTTCGTCGAATACTTCGGCGACGAATCGATCTCGACGATCGCGGTCTACTTGAAAGCAGGCGCCGACCTCGACTCCGCGCGTACGGCGATCATCGACGCGACGAGCGGCGAAGCGCATCTGAAGGTGTTCTCGACCGGCACGATTCGAAAGCAGATCGAACGCACGCTGCGCGGCACGTTCGCGCTGACGTACGCGCTCACCGCGATCGGACTCGTCGTCGCGATGCTCGCCGTCTCGACGACGCTCGCGATCGTCGCGATCGAAGACCGCCGCACGATCGGCGTACTCAAGGCTCTCGGCGCAGGCCGCCGCCAGATCCTGCGCATGACACTCGCGCAGGCGCTGCTGCTCGGCGTGTTCGGGAGCGCGAGCGGCCTTGCGGCCGGCTTCGCGCTCGCGTGGATTCTCGTCTACGTGATCAACCTGCAATCCTTCGGCTGGGCGCTTTCGTACTCGGTGCCGTGGCCGGGCCTCGTCGCGCTCGCGGCCGGCGTCCCGGTCGTCGCCGGTATTGCCGGGTACTTCCCGGCGCGTCGCGCGGCGCTCACCTCGCCGCGACTGGCGATGTCGCGTGATTAGGCGCGCGGCGGACATTGCGCAACACGGGCGCGCGGCCACGTTCGCGTGCGGTGCGGCCGTCATACTCACTCTCGTCGGCGCGGTCCTTCTTCACGCACGCGAATGGCGGCGCGCGGCCCCGGGCTACGAGTACGCGTTTCCGCGCGACCACGGCGCGCACGCCGAGTTCGCGAGCGAATGGTGGTACTACACGGGCCACCTCACCGCGAGCGACGGACGCCGCTTCGGCTACCAGCTCACGTTCTTTCGCGTCGGCGTCGGCGCGCCGCCCGATTCCGCGCCCCGCGACGACGCACGCGGCGCGACCGAGGAGGGCGACGCCGGCTCGACGAACGCGAGCCCCGCGCCGGTCAGCGCGTGGCGCGCCGGCGAACTCCTCTTCGCGCACTTCGCCATATCCGACCTCGACGCGAAGAAACACGCCATGAGCGAGCGGCGCAACCGCCGCGGCCCCGGCACGGCAGGCGCCGCATCGGACTCGCTCGCGGTTTTCGTCGAAGACTGGTCGGTGCGCGCGGAATCCGGCGGGCATCGCCTGCGAGCGCGCGGCGGCGGATACGCGATCGACCTACTCGCCACTCCCGCGCGGCCGCCGGTCATCCACGGCAAGGATGGCGTAAGCCGCAAGTCGCGCGAGGGCTCGAACGGCTCGCACTACGTCTCGATCACGCGCTTGACGACCACGGGCACTCTCACCGACGGCTCGAATGCGATGCCCGTGGAAGGAAGTTCGTGGATGGATCACGAGTTCGGCAGCGATCAGCTTCTCGCCGGCCAAACGGGTTGGGATTGGATGGGGCTTTCGCTCGACGACGGCTCCGATCTCATGCTCTACCGTCTTCGCGGAGCGGGAGCGCCATTCCTCCAAGGGACGATCGTCCCCGCGGAGGGCGCGCCGATCCATCTCGACGAGAATGAGATCGAAATGATTCCTCTCGAAGAATGGGCGAGCGCGGGGAGCGGCGCGCGATATCCCGTACGATGGAGCGTTGGCATTCCTCGCCGCGGGCTTTCGATCGACGTGCGCGCGCGATTCGACGCACAGGAACTCACGACGCAGAAGAGCACAGGCGTCACGTACTGGGAAGGAAGCGTCGGCGTGCGCGGCGAGTCGTCGGGGCGCGCCGTCACCGGCGAGGGCTACTTGGAGATGACCGGATACGCGGGCGCGTTCGACGCGAAGATATAGATCCGTGTCGGCACGCACCAGGATTTCGCGCCGCCGCAAGAGCGGACACGATACAATGCCCCGCACCCAGAGGAGGTTCTCAAGATGAAGACGATCGACTGGAGCTATCACCGGCCCGGCTGAATGAGCTGCGCGAAGACGCAAGGGTTCCTTGCGCAAAAGAAACTTGCCGTGCGCGAAGAGGTGAACGCGAAGAAGACTCCGATCGCGCAGGCGAAATCCCTCGAGGTGCTGAAAGGAGTCGACGAGATCTACGTGAGCAAGGGGAAGAAAGTCATTCACGTCGACTTGCGGACAGCGCGGCCATCGCGCGACGAGATGCTCGCGCTGCTTCTCGGGCCGACCGGCAACCTCCGAGCCCCGACACTCCGCATTGGCAAGACGCTCGTCGTCGGTTTCAACGAAGAGGCCTACGCGAAGGTGCTGCGCTAATGGCCCATTCCTCGCAACGAATCCGTGTCGGCATCTCGAGCTGCCTTCTCGGCGAAGAAGTGCGCTTCGACGGTGGACACAAGCGCGATCGCTACATCACGGACACGCTCGGCGGAGTCGTCGAATGGACGGCCGTCTGCCCGGAGCTGGAGATGGGGCTTGGCGTGCCGCGTCCATCGCTGCGACTCGTCGGCGATCCGGCGTCGCCGCGGCTCGTGTTTCGCAAGAGCGGCGAGGACCAGACGTCGCTCATGGAGAAGTGGACGGCCCCGAGGCTCAACGCACTCGCGAGCGCCGATCTCTCCGGCTACATCCTGAAGAGCAAGTCGCCCAGTTGCGGAATGGAACGGCTTCCCGTCTACGGAGAAGACGGCTCCGTGCGCAAGACGGGAGTCGGACTCTTCGCGCGGCGGCTCCTCGAAAAAATGCCGCTCTTGCCGGTCGAGGAAGAGGGCCGGCTCAACGATCTCGAAATCCGCGAGAATTTCATCGAGCGCGTCTTCGCGTATCGCCGTTGGCAGGACCTCGTCGAAGCCGGCTTCACGCGCGCGCGGCTCGTCGCGTTCCACACCGTTCACAAATATCTGCTGATGGCGCACAGTCCGTCGGGGTTGAGCGAACTGGGGCGAGTCGTGGCGCACGCCGCGGATCTGACCGCCGCGCAGCTCCGCGATCGCTACGTTGCGCTCTTCATGCAGGCGCTGGCCGTGAAGGCGACACGCAAGAAGCACACGAACGTCATGCATCACCTGCTCGGCTACCTCAAGCGCGACCTCGATGCGCAGGACAAGACCGAGCTTCTCGGCCTGATCGAGGACTACCACGCGGGGCGCGCGCCGCTCATCGCGCCGATCACTCTTCTGCGGCACCACATCGGGCGGCGGGAAATCCCCTATCTGCGCGAGCAGATCTATCTCAATCCGGACCCGAGGGAAATCAACCTTCGGAACCACGTGTAACGGTGCGGTGCGTCGTGCAGCGCGTGCGCGAAGCGCGCGTCCTCGTAGACGGCACGGTCGTCGGCGCGGTGTCGCGGGGTACGTGCGCGCTCGTCGGCGTCGCGGCCGGCGACACGCGCGACGACGCCGCGTTCATCGCGCGCAAGATCGCGAGCCTTCGAATCTTCGATGAGGAACGCGATCTGCTCGAGACCGGCGGCGAGGCGCTCGTCGTGAGCCAGTTCACTCTGCTCGGCGACGCGCGCAAGGGCCGGCGCCCGAGCTGGATCGACGCCGCGCGCCCCGAGGCCGCGGCGCCCCTCGTCGACGCGGTGTGCGAGGAGATGCGTGCGCTCGGCGTGCGGGTCGCCACCGGCGTCTTCGGCGCCGACATGCTCGTCGAGATCGCCAACGACGGTCCGTTCACGGTGCTTCTCGACAGCAAGAAGCTGTTCTAGAAATTTCGCGCGCCGCAGGGATTGCCCGAAACGCGAAGCGCGCCTACTATGCGAGATCAATTCCAAATAGCGTCTGAGTCAAGCCATGGAGGATGACATGCCGTACGATCCGATGCTCGTTCAGCCGATGCGCGACGATCTCACGCGCGCCGGCGTCAAAGAACTCACGACCGCTGCCGAAGTCGAGCAGTTCATGTCGCAGACCGACGGGACCACGCTTATCGTCGTGAATTCCGTCTGCGGATGCGCGGCCGGCATGGCGCGTCCGGGCGTGAAGCTCGCGCTTCAGCACGCGCACCGGCCCGACCGCGTCGCCACCGTTTTCGCGGGACAAGACACGGACGCGACGAAAGCCGTGCGCGGCTACTTCGCCGACTTTCCGCCGAGCAGTCCGTCGTTCGCGCTCTTCAAGAATGGCGAGGTCGTCCATTTCATCCCGCGTCACTGGATCGAGGGGCGCAACGCGGAGAGTGTCGCCGCCGATCTGACGACCGCGTTCGACAAATTCTGCGCGGCCGCGCGCTAGCGCCGCGCGCGAAGCTCGCCACGAGGGGACGAAACCAACGATGGGAACGTTTCACGACAACAAGAACGAGTTGCACGGCATCACCGTCGTCGTCGACACGAACGGCCCGCGCGTTTTCATCGGCCGCTGCGACGACATCGACGAACGCGGCGTGATCCTAAACGATGCGGACGTGCACGAAGACGGCCAGGGTGGCCGCTCGAAGCAAGAGTTCATCCGGCGCGCGGCGAGCTTCGGCATCTGGAAGAAGTTCGAGCGCATCGTCGTCCCGAGCGCCGAGGTCGTTTCGGTGCAGCGTCTCGGCGATCTCCCCCGCGAGTAGCGCGCGAAACGAATCCGCACCGAAAAAACGAATCGGCGCGTCGGTGAGGTCACGCGCGTCGGGTCCTACTTCGGCGCGGCGATGCTGACGTCGAGCTTGCCATCGCGCGCGTCGACGCGGACGAGCGCGCCGTCGGGCGCGTCGCCGCTGATGAGCGCGCGTCCGATGCGCGTTTCGATCTCGCGCTGAAGAAAGCGCTTCAGCGGCCGCGCCCCGTAAACGGGATCGAACCCGGCAAGTGCGATGAACTCGCGTGCCGCGGGCATCAGCTCGAGGCTGATGCGCCGGTCGGCAAGACGCGAGCGCAGATCCGCGGTCAGAAGATCGACGATGCGCTCGATCTCCGCGAGCGTGAGCGGCCTGAAAATCACGATGTCATCGACGCGATTGAGGAATTCGGGACGGAAGTGCCCGCGCATCTCGCGCAGCACACGTTCGCTGACACGCTCGTCGATCTGGCCATCTTCCGAAACGCTCTCGAGAAGATGCTGCGAGCCGATGTTCGACGTCATGATGATGACCGTGTTCTTGAAGTCGACCGTGCGGCCCTGCGAATCGGTCGCGCGTCCGTCGTCGAGAATCTGCAGGAGCACGTTGAAGACATCGGGGTGCGCCTTCTCGACTTCGTCGAAGAGAATCACGCTGTAGGGCTTGCGGCGCACGGCCTCGGTGAGCTGCCCGCCCTCCTCGTAGCCGACGTAACCCGGCGGCGCGCCGATCAGCCGCGAGACTGCGTGCTTCTCCATGTACTCGCTCATGTCGATTCGAATCATGTTGTCTTCCGTGTCGAACAACGCGCGCGCGAGGGTCTTCGCAAGCTCCGTCTTACCGACGCCCGTCGGGCCCAGAAAGATGAACGAGCCGATCGGGCGCCGCGGGTCCTTGATGCCGGAGCGCGCGCGAATGACGGCGTCCGCCACGAGGCGCACCGCCTCGTCCTGTCCGATCACGCGCTCGTGGAGGATTTCATCGAGGCGCAGGAGTTTCTCGCGCTCGCCCTCGACAAGCCGCGTCACGGGAATCCCCGTCCAGCGCGAGACGATCTCCGCGATCTCTTCCTCCGTGACTTCTTCGCGCAAAAGCCGCGTTCCGCCGTCGCCGCCGAGTTTCGCCTCTTCGTCGCGTAGCGTCTTCTCGAGCTCGGGGAGTTTGCCGTGCTTCAACTCGGCCGCGCGGTTGAGGTCGTACGCGCGCTCCGCGGTCTCCATCGCAAGCCGCGCTTTCTCGATCTCCTCGCGGAGCGCGCGGAGCTTCGCGATCCCCGACTTCTCCATCTCCCACTGCGCGCGCATCGACGCGGACTGCTCCTTCAGATCCGCGAGTTCCTTGCGCAGCGCCGCAAGGCGCTCGTGACTCGCCTTGTCCTTCTCCTTCTTGAGAGCGGCCTCTTCGATCTCGAGCTGCATGACGCGCCGCGTCACTTCATCGAGTTCAGCCGGCATCGAATCGATCTCCGTGCGGATCGACGCGCACGCCTCGTCGACGAGATCGATCGCCTTGTCGGGGAGAAAGCGATCGGAGATGTAGCGATTCGAGAGCACCGCGGCGGAGACGAGCGCCGCGTCTTGAATCCGCACGCCGTGATGAACCTCGAAGCGCTCGCGCAGCCCGCGCAGTATCGAGATCGTGTCGTCGACCGACGGCGCGTCGACGACGATCGGCTGAAAGCGCCTCTCGAGCGCCGCGTCCTTCTCGATCTGCTTGCGATACTCGTCGAGCGTCGTCGCGCCGATGCAGCGCAACTCGCCGCGCGCGAGCATCGGCTTGAGAAGATTGCCGGCGTCGGTCGAGCCCTCCGTGCGCCCCGCGCCGACGATGTTGTGCAGCTCGTCGATGAAGAGAAGTGTGCGCCCTTCGCTCTCTCGCACCTCGCCGAGCACCGCCTTGAGCCGCTCCTCGAACTCGCCGCGGAACTTCGCGCCCGCCAAGAGCGAGCCCATGTCGAGCGAGAAGATCGCGCGGTCCTTGAGCCACTCGGGAACGTCGCCGCGAACGATGCGCTGCGCGAGCCCTTCGACGATCGCGGTCTTCCCGACGCCGGGCTCGCCGATCAACACCGGATTGTTTTTCGTCTTGCGCGACAAGATGCGAATCACGCGGCGGATTTCGGCGTCGCGCCCGATGACCGGATCGAGCTTGCCGCGCCGCGCCTGCGCGACGAGATCGACGCCGTACTTCTCGAGCGCCTCGTACGCGCCTTCGGGCGTCGCGCTCGTAACGCGCGCCGATCCGCGCACCGAGGTGAGCGCCGCGAGGAAGCGCTCGCGCGTCACCCGGTGCTGCGCGAGGATCCGCCCCGTGTCGGTCGCGCTCCCCTCCTCGAGGAACGCGAGCGCGATATGCTCGATCGAGACGTATTCGTCCTTGAGGCGTTTGCGCTCGTCGTCCGCGCGCGCGAGAAGTTTGTTGAGGCGCTGCGTGACGTAGACCTTGCCCGGGTCGACGCCGGGGCCGGATACGCGCGGCCGCCGCGCGAGCGCGCGATCGACGTCGGCGCGCAACACATCCACGGGCGATTCCATCTTCGCCAGAAGGCGCGGGAGCAGCCCGTCGTCATCCTCTAGAAGCGCTGCGAAAAGGTGTTCGCCGTCGGTCTCGACATGACCGCGCTCCGACGCCAACGCCTGCGCGCGCGCCAACGCCTCTTGGGATTTCTCGGTGAGTTTGCTCAGGTCCATGTGAGGGTTTGCTCCTTCTGATCGAGATTGCGGCCGCAACACGCAAGTCGTGCATCAAGGCACGCGGGATTCTAGTGATCCGGTACGCACACAGCAAGACGCGCGCTTCGCTTGAAGCGGCCGCTGGGACGTGCGACCCTGCGCCTGATGACGATGGAGACGGGACGGTCGGCGCCGCTCGGCGCGACTTGGGATGGAGAGGGCGTCAACTTCGCGCTCGCATCGGAACACGCGACGCGCGTCGACCTGTGCCTCTTTGCGGAGCCTCGCGACGCCGATCCGGCCGCCCCACCGCGCGAGACGGCGCGTCTTACGCTCCCCGCTCGCACCGGCAACGTCTGGCACGGCTATCTGCGCGGCGCGCGCGCGGGCCTGCTCTACGGATACCGCGTCGACGGCCCGTTCCTTCCGCACGAAGGCCGCCGCTTCAACGCGGCGAAGCTCGTGCTCGATCCATACGCGAGAGCGATTGCGCGACTTCCCGTCTGGAACGACGCGCTCTTCGGGTTCACGCCCGGCGCGGCCGACGAGGACCTCACGCGCGACCTCACCGACAGCGCGCCGTTCGCGGCGATCGCAGCGGTGGCCGACACGCGGTTCGAATGGGGCGACGTCGCGCTCCCGCGAACGCCGTGGCACGAAACGATTCTCTACGAGCTGCACGTGCGCGGCTTCACGATGAGGCATCCCGGCGTGCCCGCGGCGCTGCGCGGCACGTTCGCGGGACTCGCGTCTGACGCGGCGATCGAACACCTGCGAGATCTCGGCGTCACGGCCGTAGAGCTCTTGCCCGTACATCAACACTTCGACGAGCAGCGTCTTGCGCTGCTCGGCCTCACGAATTTTTGGGGCTACAACACGCTTGCATTCTTCGCGCCCGACGCGCGGCTCTCCGCGGCGAAAGACCCGCAAGGCGTCGTCCGCGAGTTTCAGTCGATGGTCTGCGCGCTGCACGCGGCCGGCATCGAGGTTATCCTCGACGTCGTCTACAACCACACGGCGGAAGGCAATCACCTCGGGCCGACGCTCTCGCTCCGCGGCGTCGACAACGCAAGCGCGTACCGGCTCAAACCGGAAGCGCGCCGCTTCTACGAAGATTTCTCGGGCTGCGGCAACACGATCGACGTTCGCTGCGACGCGACGCTCGATATCATCGTCGACAGCCTCCGCTACTGGGCCGTCGAGATGCGCGTCGATGGGTTTCGCTTCGATCTGGCGACGGCGCTCGCGCGCGACCCGCACGACTTCTCGGCGCACGCGCCCTTCTTCGAGCGCATACGCAACGACGCCGTTCTCTCGCGTGTGAAACTCATCGCGGAGCCGTGGGACGTCGGTCCGAACGGGTACCACGTCGGCGGCTTCCCGGCGCCCTGGCGCGAGTGGAACGGAAAGTACCGCGACTGCATACGGCGATTCTGGCGCGGCGACCCGGGGCAAATTCCCGAACTCGCCTCGCGACTGACCGGAAGCAGCGACATCTTCCAACCGAGCGGACGGCCGCCGCATTCAAGCGTCAACTTCGTGACGTGCCACGACGGTTTCACGCTTCGCGACCTCGTCAGCTACAACGCGAAACACAACGAAGCGAATGGCGAACAGAATCGTGACGGCGAAAGCCACAACAATAGTTGGAATTGCGGCGCTGAAGGACCGACGGACGATCCGGCGATCGCGACGCTGCGCCGGCGGCAGGCGCGAAACCTCATGGCGACGCTCGTGCTGTCACAAGGCGTACCGATGCTGCTAGCCGGCGATGAGATGGCGCGCACGCAACGCGGCAACAACAACGCGTACTGCCAAGACAACGAGATCTCGTGGGTCGACTGGGATCACACGACCGACGCCCACGCGATGCTGGCGTTCACGCGGCGCATCCTCGCGATTCGCGCGGAGCGGCGCGCGCTGCGGAAACCCGCGTTCTTCGCGGGCGGTGTAACCGGCGGCGGCGATCCGAAAGACATCACGTGGCTTGCGCCGAACGGCGCCGAGATGGACGCCGCGGCGTGGCGCTCGCACGACGCGCGGTGTCTCGGCATTCGCTATACCCATTCCGCGGCAGGCGGCGTCGAGACGCTTCTTCTTCTGATGAACGCAAGCGACTCGGCCGTGGAGTTTCAATTTCCCCAGCCGGAGCGGGACGAGGCGTGGGTTCGCTTGGTCGACACGTCGGTCGAGGCGCTCGACACGGCGCCACACGTCGACGAGGAATCGCTTCCGCAAGCCGCAGCGTACTCGCTCGCCGCGCGTTCGCTCGCGCTGCTGCTGACCATGTCCGCACGCGCGACCCCAGAGCCGCGCCCATGACATCGCGCTAGCGCACCGACTCCGCTCCTCGCACCGAAATCGCGTCGAGCGAATCGAGGAGCGCTCGAGCGCGCGCGATTTCTGGAAGCGTCTCGCCGCCCGCGGAGTCGGCCACCGCGGCGTTGAGGAAGCGTCGCGCCTCTTCGTGCGTGCCGCGTGCGAGCAGGACTTCGCCCAGGTGCGCGGATTCGGCGGCGCGCGCTGCGCGGTCTTCGCGCGGCAAGAGCGCGATGGCATCGCGCAAGGCGCGCTCCGCCCCGTCGAGCTCTCCAAGCCGGAAGAGCGCCCAACCGCGCGTTCCGACGAGATACGGATCGCGCGGGAATCGCGCGAGCCCCGCGTCGGCTGCGCGCACCGCGTCGTCGAACTTCGCGGCGACGACGAACGACCACGCGCGCGCGGTGAAGTACTCGGCGCGACTCGGGTCGCGCTCGGCCGCCATCGCGTAGGCCGCGCGTGCGAGATCGCCCTCCCCGGCGGCCGCGTAATTCCGCCCGGCGGCGAAGTAGAGCGACGCGGCCGCGCGTGCGCCTCCGCCGCCGCGCGAAACGTTCGCGGCGCGCTCCGCGAGCCGCTCGCCGGCCTCGTCCGCGCGCCCGCTCGCGGACAACGCGCGGAGTTCGTCGAAGAAGAGTTCATCGAAATCGCCGCCACCGAGACGGCGTGCTCGAGCAAACGCCGAGGTCGCGCCGGCGCCATCGCCGTCGTGCAGCAGGATGCGCCCCTCGATCCACGGCAAACGCCAATCGCCGCGCCCAAGACGCTGGCGCGCCGCGTCGCGCACGAGCGGCAGGTAGCGCGAAACGCGGGGACTCGCGTCGGCTGCGCGCTCGGGGCTCGTCGTCGACAGACCAATCGCGGCGTTGACCGCGCCGTACAACGCGGGGATCGAGGCCGGATCCGCTTCGAGTGCGCGATCCATCTCCGCGAGAAATTGCGTGCGCTCGTTGCGCCCCGCCGGGACCGCGAGGTTCTCGGGATCGACGAGCGCCGAGACTTCGTGCTCACGAATAAACGCAGCGTTGTCGGCGATGCGCCGAACGTAGAGCATCGTGAGTTCGTCCCAATAGACGAGGGCCCAACCGGGGTGGGCGCGAAGGACCGATCCGATCCGGTCGCGCTTCCCAACGGACCCGACGCGCAAAAGCGCCGCGTTGATACGGTAGCGATCGAGTAGCTGCTCCCACCCGTCGCCGCAACCGAGAATCCGAAAGTAGACGTCGCGCCAGAACGCTTCGCCGTAGACCTCGAGACGCCCGTCGATGAAGAGCGGATACCGCGGCCACCCGTAGAGCGCGACCGCGCCGGCCCAAACATCGTTGTGGAAGAGATTGCCGCTGAACTCGCCCTCACGCAGAAGACGCAGACACGCTTCGCGCGGATACGTCACGGGCGAAAGTCCGTCGCCGAAGAATGGATCGCGCGCGACGCGCGAGGCCGCGAGTCCGGCGATGAGCGCAACGACCATCCACGGAACTGCTCGCGCGAGTACGCCGCCGCCCGGCACTCCGCTCGCACCCGCGCGGCGCGATCCGTCTGCCGTTCCCGAGCGCTGCCTCGAGGCCGGCGACATCGGCGTCCGCTGCGCACCACGCCCGCGTGCCTCGAGCAACTCCCACAAGAACGACAACCCGCGCGCCGCCGCGGGCGCGGCGACGAGCGCGAATGGAAAAATCACGCGATGCGTCTGCCACGCCTGATAGGCGAACGGCAGCGTGGTCATCCAATCGGTTAGATCGCTTCCGCGAATCCCCTTCGCGACAAGACGCGCAAAGAGACCGACGATGAGAATCGCCCCGAGCGCCCAGAAGAAACCGTCCCGTGCATCCGCGCGTTGATACTCGCCGATGATCGTCAGGAAGAAATCGCTCTTGAGCAGGCCGAACGGAAGAAGCACCGTCTGAAATCCGCGAGGGTTGATAAGCGCCGCGACCGCGGCCGACGCAACGATCGATATCGCGAAAACGAGCGCGAGGCGCGCGACGGCGCGGCCGCCGAGCGAGGGCCCGATGCGCCCGCGCGCGAAGTGTTTCGCGGCTTCCGCGGCAAGCGTGGCCGCGAAGAGGATCGCGCCGAAGACGAAACCCGCGTGCGAATTCACCCAGATGATGAACAGGAGCGGCACGAAAACCAGACGGTCGCGGCCGCCGCGGCGAAACGATTCGAGGATGGCGATGAGAATCGCGAGGTAGAGCGAGGAGAAGAGGAGCGGGCGCGCGACGAAGAGACGGTACGACGCGTAAAGGCCGACGAGAAGAACGATCGCGCCTGAAAGGAACCGAATACGCGGATCGGCGCGTAGCGCGGCGGCGAGCACGCCGAACGTCGCGCACAAGAGCATGACGCGAAGCCAAACCAGCCCGGAAACGCCCGCGACCCCGTGGACGGCCGCGAAAATGATCTCCGGGATCCACTGGTTCACGAACCACGGCGCGCCGCGCACCGTGAATGAAAACGGATCGCTGTCGAGGATGCGGTGCGACGCGATCATCTCGCGCCCCGCAAGGATGTGAACTGCCGTATCGGTCGAGTCGAACGCGCGGTAGCCGAATAGCCCGACGAGGAACAGGAGCGCTGCCCAGAGAACGAACTCGACGCGCGGAGTGCGCGCCGCGTCGCGCGAAAACTCCGCGCTCATCCGCGCCTCGCGCGGCTCCCGCCGAAGATCTCGCCGAGCCGCAGACGGAGCACCGCGAAGTAGCCCTGCAAGAGTTGCGCAACTCCCAGCTTCGAGTGGCCGCGCTCGCGGTTCACGAAAAGGATCGGCGTCTCGGCGATTTTGTAACCGCGCCGCGTGGCCCGAAAGAGAACCTCTTGCACGATCGCTGGGCCCGGCGACGCGAGAGTCGCGGGATCGATTCCCGCGAGCGCTTCGCGCCGAAACGCACGAAATCCGGAGTTCGAATCCAAGATGGCGATTCCGAACATGACGCGAATGTAGAGGTTCGCAAGGCGAGTAATCGCGCGCCGCAGCCAGCCGCGGTTTCGTTCCGCGCCGCCCGCGACGAAACGCGAGCCGAGCGCGACATCAGCGCCGCGATCGATCGCCGCAAGCAGCGCCGGTACACTTCGCGGGTCGTGCGAGAAGTCCGCGTCCATTTCGACGACACGATCGGCGCCGAGTTCGAGAGCGCGCAGAAACCCGTCGCGGCCGGCGTGCCCGCGTCCGCGCGCGCCGCCGCGCAAGAGCAGTTCGACGCCACCGCGCGCGCCGGCGATCTCGCGCACGATATCGGCCGTGCCGTCGGGTGATCCGTCGTCCACGACGAGCACATGGAGTCCGTCGATGCCGAGGCCGTGCAGCGCCGCTATCAGATCGCCGATGTTCTCTCGTTCGTTGTACGTCGGGACAACGACGACGACCTTCATCCGGAGGATCGGGAGAGCGCTGCGTCCCCCGCGACACGGCGGAGCGCCGCCATCACGTCAGCCACACTGATCGAATCCATACACGTCACGGTCACGGGGCAGACGCGCAGATAACAGGGCGCGCAATCGACCGCGGGGAGAACCTTCTCGCCGAGGTCGTAGATGTCGATTTCGCGGGGCGTCGTCGAGCCGAAAAGTGCGATGACGGGGCGGTTGAGCGCGAGCGCCAGATGAAGCCCGAGCGTGTCGCCGGTTACGATGGCGTCGAGGCCGCCGAGAAGCGCTGCGAAGACGCGCATCGGCAGAAGGCCCGGAAGAATTGTTCGCGCAGCGGAAGCGCGCGCGATCGCCGCGTTTTTCTCGCGCTCGTCGTCGCCGCCGAGCAGAACGACGCGCCGCCCGAGTTCACTCTCGATCCGCTCCGCGAGCCGCGCGAAACCGCCCACGGTCCATCCCTTGTTCGCGAACGCGCGGCCTCCGCCCGTGTTGAGTCCGAGAGCGCGTTCTCCCGGCGCCAGGCCAGCCTCCTGCAACGCGCGCGCCGCCGCGCGCCGCTCCTCTTCGACCGCCTCGTAGACGTAGCGCTCGCGCCGGTAGCGCAACCCGGCCATCTCAAAAATGATCTCCTGATAGGTCTTCGTATTCTCGAAAAACTTCATTCGATCGTGGATACCGAGATCGTACGCGTACACCGACTCCGGGGAGAGCGCGCGCAGCGCTCCGTCCGCGCCGAGTCCGAACCCGCGCTTCGCCTTCGCACGGACGCGCATCGCGAGCGCTGTCGCGCGCGGCTCCTTGTCGAGCGAGAGAACCAGGTCGAACCGCTCGACCGTCAGAGGCAACAAATCCTCCCACCGAAACACAAGCAAGCGGTCGATGAGCGGGTTCTCGCGAAGCAACTCGTGCGAGGCAGGGTCGACGACCCACGTGACGTGCACGCCCGCTCCGTCGTGCTTGAGCGCGCGCAACAGCGGCGTGGTGCGCAAGACGTCGCCGCGCGCGGCGAGTTTAATGATGAGTACGCGCGACGTCACCGGTTCGTACGAAGCACACCCTTTGCACGCCTCCGCCACCCCGCACGGTTTCTCACCGCGGAAGTGCCGGCAATCGTAGTGGTAGAACGTCGCGGCCGCGCGCGTGCGCCTGGCACGCGGCTTCGCCTTCGACACAGCCTTCAGCGAACGCGGGGCGTTGCGCGAAGGCTTCATGGGTTTTGAACGGCGGGCTGCTGCGCGGTACGCCTCGACTCGTACCGCCGCCGGAAGAACGGCAGGTACATCAGCCGGTCCTTCGCGATCCGCACCTCAGCGACCTCTCCGCGATAACCCTTGTCGAACTCAGGGCTGTTGAGAAGTTCCGCGAGTCCGGGATTCCATTCGGTCTTGAACTGATTCACCGTGAAAGCGGAGTCGGGCGATGGAACGAGGAACGGATAGTGAATGATGAACTCCGGCTTACGTTCGAGGACGTACTTCATGTCGTGCCGCTCGTGACCCGCGATGCCGGATCCAGCGCTGGCCGACGGCGTGTGCGCGATATGCCGGTCGGTGATCCCGAGCATGTCGATCGCGGTGATCTTGCCGTAGAACGGAATCGCTCCCGCGACGCCCACGGCGACGGCGTCCTTCGGCAGCGAGTGGCGCGAGAGCCACTTCCCGATCTCGACCCAGTGGTAGAGCACGCGATGACGATCATCGACCGCGAACGCGTGATAGGGGCCGGCGAATGAATTGCGCGCTGGGAAAATCGCGGCGAGCGCAAGAAGTACAAGCAGCGCCGCGTTGTGCGCGTTGGCGGGCGCGCGCGCGGCGATGAGGCTTGCGCCCTCCGCCGCAAGCAGCGCGAGCGGCACGAAGACGAAGAGCGCGAAGCGGAACATCGTGAGTCCGTCGCCGCCGACGGCGCACACATAGATCGAGAAGATCGTTCCGGACGCGGCGAGCGGGAGAAGTCGAGGGGAGCCCCGGCGCGCGAGCGCAATCGTTCCGGCGATCGCCAGGATTAAGAGCGGCGCCGCTCCATAGCGCAGTAACCAATCGCCCAAGTATTGGACGCCGCGTTCCCAGGCAAGAACTCCGCCGACCTTCGCGTGGTACGTATTCGGAAGCAGATCGCCGTAGTAGGCGAGTTTGAAGATGAGATGCGGCACGACCAAGAGCGCGAACGTCGCGGCGGCGCGAAGCGAAGCGCGACCTGCGCGGCGCGCGAGCGCGATCGCGGCGACGATCCCGAAGACGATGTAGCCCTCCGGACGCGTGAGCGCCGCGAGTCCGGCGCAGACGCCCGCCCACGCGGGAATCTCGCGCGCTCCGGCGAGCGCAGGCCTCATCGCCATGTACGACAGCAGCAGGAAGAGCGGCGTCTCGAGGCCGGCCGTCGTCCAGAGCGCGAACGCCGGATCGAGAGCGAAGAGCAGAGCCGCGCCCATGCCGATCGCGCGCCCCTTTTCTTTGCCGACGTCGAGCGCGACGAGGAGGATCAGCACGCTCGCCGCCGCCAAGCCGAACGCCTTCGATGCGACGACGGGCGAAACCTTCATCGCCATCGGCCCCGAAACCAGAAGCACCCACAGGAAGTTCGTGTAGCCCTCGACGCGCTCGCCGGCGTTGTAGACGAGGCCGTGCCCCTGGAGGAGGTTTTCGGCGTAGCGAAACGAGATGTACGCGTCGTCGACCGTGTAGTTCCAGAGGAGGGAATGTGCCAGGAGAATCGGCGCGAGCAGCCAAAGCTCACGCCGCGTCGCAAGCGCGCGGAAGAATCCTCGGACGCCGGAACCCACGTCTTGCGCTGCTATCGCTTCGCCCTGCGCGACGCGCCGCCGCGCGTCGAAGTCGCGCGCTTTTTCTTCGCGGGAGTCGACTTCGCCGCCGGCTTCTTCGCGGCACGCTTCTTCGCACGGCCGGGCTTCGACGCGCGCTTCTTCGCCGGCGAGTTCGCCTTCGATGACTTCGCGGCCTTCCGTTTCGCGCCCGCGGTCGCGCCCGATGTCGCGCCGCGAGCCTTCTCGACTCGCGCGGCTCCCATCGGCTCGGTCACCGACTGGTGAAGCACGATCGGATTCCCCTCGCTGTCCGTGAAGTAGGCCTCTTTGCCGTGAAACGTCTCTCGCACCTGACCGAGGAACGAAACGCCGCGATTGCGGAGGCGCTCGACAAACTTCTCGATGCCGGCGACTTCGAAGAGGATCGAGATCGTGCCGCCGCCGACGACCAAGCCGTCCTCCGCCGCCTCAATGCCGATCGAGAGGCCCGGCGCATGGAACTCCGCCCAGTAGTTTTCGTGGCGAAACGTCATGGGAAGGCCGAGAACATCTCGATAAAACGAAACGGCGCGCTCAAAATCACGCGCTCGAATAGCGACGAGCGATCCGCGTGCGTCCGACAACATGAGAGCGGCTCCTCCTTACGAGCTTCGAGACTGCGCGGCAGTGTATTCCACGCGCCAACCTCGGTCAACGAGTCTCCGCGTCACATCACCGCATCGTGCGCTCAGCGTTTCGACGGCGTTACGCTGCCATCGCCGTTGCGGAGGCGCTTCGCCAAATGATATAGTGTGCGACGCGTTTCCTCCCACACCGGGGCGCTTCGCGACTCAACCCTTAAAGAGCACGAGAGATGAAAAGGGCACAGATCGGCTACGATGTCCTGCTCGGCGAGATTCTGTCGCGGGGCGGGCTACCACCGGAGGTCGAGTCGGAAGCGCGGCGTGCGCTGTCGTCGGGATCCGTCATCCAGCAGTGGCAGGCGGCGCTCATGACGCTCGACGCGGTCAGCAAGACGGGCGAGTTGCGCCGCATCACTCCGTCCGATCGCGCGCGCGCCATTCAGTTCATCGACCTGCGCCGGGCGCACATCATCACGCTGACTCCCCCGTCGATCCCGAGCCAGAACTACGAGATCGAAGTCACGCCGCATATTCCCGACGGGATTCGCACGCGGGAACGCCTCTCGCTTATGGACCCGATTCTCACTTCGGTCGCGACATGCCAATCCGAAGCCGAGCTCGGCGCCGCGCTCGACCGCATTAGTGGGTTCATCCACGACGTCATGCAGTGTTCGGTTGCATCGCTATTGCCGGTGCCTTCGGCGAACGGGGCACCGCATCCCGGACGCCGCGCCGCGCCGTTGTCGCGCATGATCCTCGACGGAACCGAATTCCTCTCGTACGTCGAAACACGGGTCCTCGAACTGGGGCGAACGCTCTACCTGCCCGACCTCGCCGAGGAGCCGCTCGTCTTGCCGCAACTCCGGCAGGGCGAGATGCGAAGCGCCGCCATTTTCCCGCTGCGAACCGGCGGCGAGGTGTACGGACTTCTCGAAGCGTGGCAGCCGAAACCGCGCGCTTTCTCTGAGGACGACCTGGGGCTCCTCGCACTTCTTGCAAACATCGCGGCGGGCGTCGTGAAAAATGCGCGGCGCCTCGAGCTGCTCATCTTCGTCGACCCGTTGACCGACGTGTATACGCGCGGCTACTTCGACGAAGAGTTTCGGCGTGAGGTCGAGCGCTCGAACCGCAACCGCGCATCGTTCGCGCTGCTCATGGTCGACGTCGACTACTTCAAGAAGGTGAACGACGAGCACGGTCACGCCGCAGGCGACCGCGCGCTCCGCACGATCGCGCAGCTTCTGAAGAGCAATCTCCGCCAGGTCGATATCGTGACCCGTTACGGCGGCGAAGAGTTCGCTGTCTTGCTCCCCGGAACCTCGGAGCAGGAGGCGAGCCTCGCGGCCGAGCGGCTCCGGCGTGTCATCGAACAGACGCCGATCGCTCTCGACACCGGCAGCGAACTCCGCCTCACCATTTCGGTGGGCGGAGCGCTCTACCCCAACCATGCGAAGTCGCGTGACGAGCTGCTGGACCGTGCGGACCGCATCGCCCTCCTGCGCGCGAAGCGCGAGGGACGCAACCGGGTCGTGCTCTGGTCAGCGGGTCTGGAGCGCGCATGACTTGGCGGGCGCCGCCCTCGCACGACCGGATCGCCGGTACAGCTGCTGCTAAAAATCTCGCCGAAAGTATTGACAGATTTTTAGCGCGCGCTGTAGTGTAGTCGCGTGGTGAAGGCTCGCCTGGGCCCAGCGTCCTTCCCTCGAGGTCTAAAAACCATGAGAACACACTGGTCCTTCTCGCTCCTCCTGCTGGGTGCGTGGCTCTCGGCCGCGCCGGCGTCCGCTTCTCGGGCGGCCGCCCCCTTCTGTCTTATTCTCGAATCGACTGACGCCGCCGAGACTTGGCGCACCGTCGACGCGCTCGCCCGTCTCGGCTGCTCGGACTTGATCGCCCACGGCGAGGGCGTCGTCGAAGGGATCTCTGATGAAGCACCGGAGCGGCTGGCGAAGCTCGCGGGAGTGGTCAGGGTACTCGACCGGCCCGCCGATGCGGCGACGCTGCAATCTCTGAGTGAGCCGGTGCGCGCTCGGCTAGAACTCTGGAGCATTCTTTCGTCTCGCGACGCCGACCGCGCGAAAGCGCCGCAACAGCCCGCGGCGGACGCAGCCACGATCAGCGACGACGCGTGTGTGCTGCTCCCGCCATCGATGCCCGAACCGTCCGCCGCCAAAGCCGGGCGCGATATTCCACGATTGCCCAAGTACAACAAGGCGTGGGGCGCAGAGGACTACCAAACCTCCGAATTCTTCCTCGGCCGGATCGCGGTCGGAATCGTCACACCTCAGGTGCGGTCAGGTGCACGCTGGACGCGCGACGAACTTCTGGCAGTGGCCGACGCCGCGCGCGGCGCGATGCTTTACTGGAAGGGACGTGCCGCGAAATGGAGCGACCACCCGGTGTACCTTGCGTTCGAGTACCTCGACTCACTCGAGACGACGAGTTCGCCGCTGACCGCTTCGAATGACATGCGATGGGTTTCGCCGCTGATGGCGTCCGCGCGCGCTCGCCTCGGAATCACCGAACCGCCGCCGGCGCTGGCGAAAATCCCCGACCAAACATTCGCGGACGTCTACCAAGTCGTCAATTTCCTTAGAATCAAATGGCACGCCGACTGGGGTTTTCTCTTCGTCGTCGGCTGGGGCACCCGATTTACCGAACAGCCCGGCCTCGGCGCTTACGCGATGCTCGGCGGTCCGTTCCTGGTCTCGCCGCACGCACCCGTCGGGAACTGGACCCTCGAAGGTCTGCTCATTCACGAGTCAGGTCACACTTTCTTCGCGCTCGACGAATACTGCTGCGGCGGAACGAGTTCGCCATGCTCCGCGGTCTCCGGCTACCTCGCCGTCGCCAACCGCAATAGCCGAAACCGCGGTTTCGGCGGCTGCGCTTCCACGACAACGTCGTGCACGATGGCTACGCCGGGTCGTTCGTCGTGCGCGTTCACCGAAGGGATGATGGGAATCCAGGATTCGAACGGCGACGGGGTACGAGACATCCTTTCAACCCAGCCGATCGTCGATTTGCTTTCGCGCGACGGCGTGGCGATGTTCGACAGCCTCGGCCGCAGGGCTCTCTCCGACACGATCACCTCTTTGACTCCTCTCTTCACCGGCATCGTCCGCGACAGCCCGCTCCCGAACAAGATCGCGATCTCCGGAATCGGCGCTGGCGAGCGCGCGTTCTCGACGGATGATCCTGCCGCGGAGCCGGCGGCGGCCGGGAATCGTGCCGCCATCACGATGAACAGTCTCGCAAGCGCCGAATTCCGAATCGACGCAGGCGAGTGGCGCTGGATTCGGCCCGATTCGTCCGGTTACGACTCCGCGGTCGAAGATTTTCGCGTGTATCCGTCCGGCCTCTCCGGCGGCACGCACACGATCGAGTTCCGCGGCACGAACAGCGTCGGAAAGTCGACCGAGGCGCGCGCGACGACGAAACACAAACTCGTCGTGCTCGCCGTCGCGCTCGATCAACTCGCGGTCGCGAACGAGATGTCCGGAGGATTCAACATCACGTGGTCGGTGCGCGGCGAGGCATGGGGCTCGACCGCGAAACTCTACCGTGCGACGTCGTCGCGTCCCGAGGAACTCGTGACGACGGTTCCGCTGCGAAGCAACGGCACGTTCGCCTACGTCGACAAGCAGGTGCTTCCCGGACGGCGCTACACGTATCGCGTCGAAACGGAAGCCTTCGGCAAGACGTACGCGCTCTCGGCGGAAGCCACGGCGTCGGCGCCGATTCGCGACGATGGAGCACGACTGTCGTCGGCGACGCCGAATCCGTTCCGTTCCCAGACGATCCTCTCCTATGCGGTGCCCGAAGGATTGCTCGGACCGAGGCCGCCCAAAGACGACGGCAACAAACCGGGCCCCCCGCCGGAGTTCCCGACGAGCCCTCACGGCGACATGGGCGTGGCTGGCGAATCCGCAACCGGCACCGAGTTGGTGCGGCTGCCCGTCGCGGTGAGCGTCACGATTCATGACGTGAGCGGACGCGTCGTACGACATCTCGTCGGCGACTACGTCGCCGGCTCGCGGATCTACACGACGTTCTGGAACGGTGCTGACGACAATGGCGATCTGCTCCCCGCTGGCGTCTACTTCTCGCGACTACAAGCCGGCCAGTTCGTCGATACAAACAAGCTCGTATTGATGAAGTGACGCCACCGCTCGCGGCGCGCACCACGCGCCAGTTCTACTCTGCGCGGCGCGCGGTGCCGGTCGCGTTGCTCGCAGCGCTCGCAACGATCGCGCATCCCGTCGCTGCTCGCGGAGGCGATACCCTTCGCGTGTGGTTCGGCAGCTCCGCCCCCGCACCGCCGTACGCCACGTGGGCGACCGCTTGCCGCGATCTCCAAGCCGCCGTCGACGCCGCCGATTCCGGTGATGTGGTGCTCGTGAAAGCCGACACCGCCCTCGCATACTCGAGTAACTCGTACCGATGCATTCGCGAGTGCGACCTGGAGTCGAACATCTTCCTCCGCGGTGTGCTCTTCCCCAAAAGCGGCGTCAACGTCGCGGGCGAGGAAGGCGGCCCGCTCCCGATACTTTCCGGAGGCGACAGCATTCGCACGGTGTTGTGGGTCGACGGTACGCGTCACACGACGATCGAGCGGCTTCGCCTGCGCGACGGCGGCGTGCTTTTCGACGGCGTGTTCGACTCGACCGACGTGGTGCGGCACTGCGTAATCGAGAGTTGCCGCCAGATGGAAGGCGCAGGGATGTGGATCAAGAACGAAGCGGCGCCCATCATCGAGGGCAATCTCTTCGAGTCGAACGCCACGGACACGGTGAATCACCACCAGAACGGCGGAGCTCTCAGTTTTCTGGGGAGCATTCCGCCGAGGTTTCCGCGAATTCGCGGCAACGTGTTTCGCAACAATTACGCGGGGCGCAGCGGCGGGGCGATCCGGGTGAAGGTTGCGTCGCCGATCATCGAGGACAACCTGTTCGAGGGGAATTGGGCGCGCTCGGACGGCGGCGCGATCATAGTTCAGGGCGGACGCCCGAAGATCAACCGGAACGTCTTCGTCGCGAACCGAGCCGAGGGGCGAGGCGGCGCGATCGCAACGGCGAACGAGTTCGGGTTTCGCAGCATGGATATTCGCGGAAACGTCTTCGAGCGCGATAGCGCGGCGGCCGGCGGCGCGCTCTACCTCAGCCACGGCGGCGATCACCCGGCGTACCTCGAAGCGTTCGACAACACGTTCGTGAATTGTTCGGCTAGCGATCCGGGGACGATCGTCTACATCGATGGGCCGCGCCTCGCAACGCAGAACATCTACCTCAATCGAAACATCTTCTTCGACGCGGCGCAGCCCGCACGCGCACGGATCTGGGCGACCGACGAGGGAATCGGCGCTGCGATCGACAGCTTCGACTGCAACGTCTTTTGGCCAGCGCTCGAAGGCGGCGCCACGAATGGCGCAGGCCTCGAGGGCACAGCAACCCGAAGCGTTTGGGCTTCGCCACTCTTCGTACCGGACGAGAAGCGCTTTGGCGTGGACGGCGAGAAGTCGCCGTGCGCGGCGCGATCGTCGCCATGCGGCTGCTCGATTGGAGCGACGCTCAAGTGGGACGGCGCAACGCCTCCGGGTTACCAACCGCGGCGTTAGTCGCGCGCTGCGATCAGCTCGTCCGTCGCGCGCGGCGTGCGCGCGTCGCGACCAGCAAGGCGATGACGATCACGCCGCCGCCGATCGCCAGCAGGCGGCGATCCGCCCCGCCAGCACCCTCCGCCCCGACTTCGCCCTTCGGTCCGACCTTCACGGGCTTTCCTTCCGGCGGCGGTGCATCGAGGAAGTTGCGAAAATCGACCTCGCCTGCATCCTTGGCCAGGTCCCATCGATCGGTGATCGCGTCGATGTTCGACGGGAAACCGAATCGCGTCATCTCTTCGGTCGACTTGATCCCCCAGTAGTTGTACTGCGCATTGACGTCCTTGCCGCTGTTGTTGATGACGTCGGAGTTGAAGGCGCCGTAGATTTCGTTGCCCATTCCCGGCTCACCGCCAATGACCGGCACGTACCGTTTCCCAACGATCACAATCCCCGTGTTCACGGTCTTCACAATGCGATTGCGCGTGATGCGAAGCGGCGAGCCACGCATCGAGATCGAACCATTCTTCGCCCCGACGATCTCGTTTCGATCGATCCACAAACGCGAGTCGGCGCACCGGATGGCGGAACCGACATTCTCAAAGTAGTTGTCGGAAATGGTGCCATCGCAGCTGTCCGCGAGGATCGCGACCCCGCGAAAGAATCGATTCCCCGTCACCGCAATCGTGCCGTGCTTGAAGTAGAGAGCGGACGCTTCCTGGTTCTCTTCGCAATCGAACGTGATGTTCTCGACGCGGGTCGTGTCGCCGGCGTCCGGGAAATAGAAGATCGGTGAGCTGGGGATGTACGGGACCAGCAGCACCGAATCACGCGGGCCCTCGCCGCGGACGGTGATTCCCGCAGGAAGCGTTTCGGTGAGGAGGTAGCGCCCCGTCGGGACCAGGAGCGTGTCGCCCGCCGAGAGGGCGCTCTGGATGTTGGTGAGGAGGGTGTCGCCAAGCGCGTACCGGACGGTCGCAGCGTTCGCGGAGGGGGCGGCGCTGACGCCGAATGCGGCCACCACCGCGAGTCCAATGGTCAACGATCGACGAATAAAATCCGCGTTCATGGCTGGCGGCTCGAACCTCCTATGGTTTGATTTCATTTGGCTGAGTTCCGAGAGAGTCTTCAACGCGAAGGGAGTTGTCTGGTTCCATCGAGAGCATCGCCCCAAGCCTCTCGGAAGCATCGGTGAACGCCGGTGCGAGCCGAAGGGCGCGTTCGTAGGCGCCGCGCGCCTCACCTCGGCGACCGAGATTTTCGAGAAAGCGCCCGCGATGATACCAGATCATTGGATCCTCGCCGCGCAGCGCTTCTCCTTTCGCGAGACGATCGAGCGCGAGCGCGGACTCGCCGCGGTCGCCTGCCAGAAGCGCCGCGTTTAGCCACGCGTCTCCCAGACCTGGATCGCGGTCGATCGCCCGCATGAACGCATCCTCCGCCTCGCGGAGTCGGTCGAGCATCATGAGCGCCAATCCCGTGTTGTTCCAGCTCGTCGCATCGTTCCGCTGGGCAGCGACCGCCTGGAGTTCCGTGAGCCCGGCGGCCGGGTCGCCCCCTTCCCTTAGGGCAACTCCAAGATCGTGTCGCGCGTCGAGATTCCCGGGTTCGAACGCGAGCGCTTTGCGAAACTCGGCCTGCGCGGCGTCCCAGCGCCCGCGCTCCACTTCTCGCTTGCCGATCTCCATGTGCGACAGCGAAAAACTCGGCTGGACCGTTCCCACAACATTCGCAGAGAGAAATGCTGTGACCGCGGCAAGGCCAGCGCCCCAGAGCACCAGCGATCTGTAACGTCGGTCGCGCGCGAACGATCCGAACTGATACAGCGCACCGCCGGCAAGGATGCAGAGGAACGGAACCGTGATGACACGGTAGCGGCTCGTGATGAAAAACAACACGAACGAGAAGGCGTACGGCACCACGAAGAGCGCAAGCGGCGCGGTCGCTCGGGCCGGCAGAAGGAACATGCCGATGATGGCAAGCGGAGCGATGATCGCGTAGCGAATCGGCAGCGTGTCGATCGCAGGGAATCGGGGAATCCAGAACTGAAGGTCGCGATTGTTCGAGAGCTCCTCGGCCGCGAACCACATGTAGGTCTTCTTGAGCAGGTGCGAAACCCACCAACCCGGGTCGGACCGGATTTCGTCCAGAGCACGATCCGTCCAGTACGCGGAGACCTCCGAGGGCTTCAGCGTGCGACCCGCGTGGCGCTCTGGGATCTTTATTCCGTCTTCGTAGCTCCCCCACCAGTCGGCTCGCATCCCCGGCGCGACGGCGCTCCACCCGTTCGAGGACTTGTTGTTCCCCAAGTAGAAATTGACTCCTCCCTGCGATGCGATGAAGACGGCGTCATCTCCCCGCACCGCGTTGAGTGCGGTTATGCCCAGCGGCAAGAGGAAGCTGGCCCCGACGAACGCGGCGGCCGGGAGACGCAGTCGCGCTGTCCGCCAAAACCAGATCGCCAGGAACGGGACCGCGATCAACACGTTCGGGCGTGTGATTGCGGACAACCCGAAGACACCCCCGGCGAGCCCAGCCAGCACGGCCGAGCGCGAAACCGACGCGCGTGTAAGCACTTCCATCGCGAGCAGGTCCAAGAAAATAAGAACGGTCGGAAGGAGAAGCTCGCCTTCGTAGTATGGGAACAGGTCATAGAGGACCGCGAGGATCAACGACAGAACCGCTACCGGCACTCCGCACAACCGCCGCGCGATCGAAAAAATGAGGTAAAGCGAGGCGAGCCCGAGCACACACTGGACAACTCGGATCGGCCAAGGCCCCGGACCGAGGACTCGATAAACACCAGCGAGCAGGTACGGGTAGAACGGTGCCCGAAAGAATACCGGGCTGACGAAGTATGGCTGACCCGAGTTGATCGACTGAGCCCAGAGGTCGTGATACTCCGCGTCCATTATCGGTCGGTCGAGGAACGGGTCGGCGCGCAACTCCACAAGGTGCGCGACGCGGATGGCCGCGGCCGCCAGCAACAGCACGAAAACGATGCGTCGCACGGGCGATCTCATGAGTTCACAATTCTTTGCGGGCTTGGAGGTGGCGCCAGCATTAATAATGCAGTCAAGATTCGCATTTCGGATGCCGATTGTAGGTGTTGAGGTGCCGCGGGGACACTGTAAATAGCTCTCGCCGCGCCGGATCGCGTAAGTTTTACGTTGACCTAGGACTTGCGAAGATGCTACTCTCTGCCATGCTTATGAGAGGTCAGGCAACATACGCGCGCGGCAAAGTTTACGCGAGATCAAAAAACTTCGTTGACACCGTTTCGCGCGATATGCTATCCTGCTTCACGCTTGCAGGGTGATGAAGCTCCTGAGCCTTACGGTACAAAGCGATTTCAGTTCGAGTTTGAGGGAGTGGTCATCTAGGCTCTGCTGAGATTTCGAGTTTTCGTGGTGCGGTTGCAGTTGTAGTTTCACCCTTTCCTTTTAAGGAGGAAAAGCAATGAAGAAGACTTATCTGGTGACAGCGGTCGCGGCTCTCCTCGCGCTCTGCACTGCGGTCGGCGCGTTCGCGCTCGAGCCGTATGCGATCCGTGAGAACGTGAATGCTCCGGGCGGCGCGGGTGGTCCTTGCGCCCTCTCCGCGAGCACGAACGGTACGGCGGCCAACTACCGCTGGTACAACGTCTGCTCCGGCTACATCTGGATCTTCTCCGCTCTCTCGCAGGGTGAAGGCTTCGGCGTCCGCTTCGGTGGCGCGAGCCAGCCTGCGGTCAACGGCGATAACGATGTCAAGCGCGGTATCACGTACTGGCGTAACGTCGTTGCCAACTACGGGCAGACGGTCGACATCTACCTCGATGCGGACAGCAATGGCGACGGTTGCCCCGAAGCAAATCTCGCGAGCGACCTGAACCTCGATCCCGGTCTCCGCTGGAACTGCTCTGATTTCGGCGTCAGCATCCCCTGCGGCGACACGAACGTCGTTCTCCGTGGCGTGCATGACGGCGGTGCGGCTCCGACGATCGCGTCTGACGGTCCCTTCACGGCGACCTGCGACCCGAACGCGCCGAACCAGTCGTTCTACTACGGCATCAACGGTTCCGCCTGCCTTAGCTGGGTCGGTCCCGATGGCACGTTCGATAACTTCCTCTTCTGGCTGGTTCTCGACACGAGCGCGCCTTGCGTGAACGCGACCGAGAGCAAGTCGTGGGGCGAGGTTAAGGGTCTCTACCGCTAGTTCGCGGTTAAAGCTCTTCGAAAGAGGCCCCGGCTCACGCCGGGGCCTCTTCGTTTTATGGCTCTTTTTTCTTGCGCGAGTGCCGACCATAGAACTACGATGCGCCCGCTGATCGACAGAGATCACCCCGATATGGAGTCGTCGCAATGAAATGGGCCGTCCTCACTCTCCTTGCAGGCCTCGGGTTGCTCTCGGGCTGCGCAACCACCCCACCGGGGCCAGCCAGACGTGACGTCGTTGACGCGGCGCAGCCAAGAACCGCCTGGGCGGTTCACTTCCGCCATGTGCAGGACGCGTACCGCAACGGGCTGGACGCGTATAATCGCGAGCACTTCGAGGATGCGGAGGCCGCATTCACGCGTGGCCTGAACCTGCTCGATTCGGCCCCGGCAGTCGGTGAGATCGCGAGCCAAGATTCCCGGCGCGCCGACCTCCTGAAAACCAAACTCTCCTACTTTCAGAAACAGGCTCGCGATCGGCTATCCGAGGCCGCCACGATGTCCCGCGAGATCGAGGAGAAGGAAGTCGCGAGCGGCGAGCCCCTCTCCGATTACCCGATCGAGATGAACCCACGGGTGATGCGTTTCATCGACTTCTTCCAGAAGGGAAGCGCTACCCGCTTCCAAACGTACATCGCTAGGTCCGGCCGGTACGCACCAATGATGCGCCGGATCTTGCGGGAGCACGGTCTCCCCGAGGATCTGATCTACCTCTCCATGATCGAAAGTGGCTTTTCGCCGCACGCCTATTCCAGCGCCCACGCATCGGGGTTGTGGCAATTTATCCAGGGCACCGGGCGCATCTACGGCCTGAAGGTCGACAAGTGGGTCGACGAACGGCGCGATCCCGAGAAAGCGACGAGGGCCGCCGCACGCCACCTCCGGGACCTCTACGAGCGGTTCGACGACTGGAACCTGGCGCTCGCGGCCTACAACTGCGGGGAATCGCGCGTCGCGCGCGCCATCGCGAAGCAGGGGACCAAAGACTTCTGGGCACTGGATCTACCACGGCAGACTGAGGAGTACGTGCCCTGCTTTATGGCCGCGGTAACCCTCGGGAAGGATCCGGAGTCGTACGGTTTCCGCAGAGAGTACGACCCGCCGCTCGAGACCGAATCGGTCACACTCCACCGATCCTATTCGCTCTCGCAGCTCTCCCGAGCCAGCGGCGTCTCGCTCGAAACGATCAAGTTGCTCAACCCGTCACTCCGCAAGGACTCGACCCCGCCGTACCGCAGCGGGTTCGAATTCCACCTTCCCGCCGGCCAGACGGAAACGCTTGTCGCTCGTCTGGAGGAGCTCTCGCGGGAACCAGAGCCGCGCGATGAGGAATCGAGCGTCGCCACGTCGAGTGGGTACCATCGTGTCAAGCGCGGCGAGACACTCTCGAAGATCGCAGCGAAATATGGCTCAAGCGTCCAAGCGATCGCCAGCG
The DNA here is from genome assembly GCA_046160485.1 of bacterium. GTDB lineage: Bacteria > Orphanbacterota > Orphanbacteria > JBJXGV01 > JBJXGV01 > JBJXGV01. The sequence goes on from JBJXGV010000027.1 coordinate 108,979, forward strand.
CGAACAACATCCGAACGAAGAGCGTCATTCACTCTGGGCAGCGGCTGAAGATTCCGGGGATGGCGCACGCGGATGAGGGCAGGGTCGCCGCTTCGAGTTCAAAATCGTCGTCGAGCCAGAAGTCGAAGTCGTCGTCGACGAGTAAACCGAGCCAGAAAAGCGATTCTGGAGTTTCCACCGCATCGACCTACACGGTTCGCCGCGGCGACACCGTCGCGAAGATCGCTGCGAAGCACGGTGTGTCCGTTTCCTCGATCCTCAAGTCGAACAAGCTCAACGCGCGTTCGCACATTTATCCCGGGCAGTCGATCCGAGTGCAGAAGGGGAGCAATCTTGCCGCGGAGGCGAAGCCGCCGAAGAAGTCGGGAAAGCAGTCAACGGGCGGGTCGAGCGCGTCTATCGTGACCTACACCGTTCGAGCCGGCGACACGCTTTGGAAGATTGCGAAGCGCTTCGGCACGTCGGTCACGGACATCTTGTCGATCAACGAGCTGCGCAACGACTCAGTGATTCGTCCCGGCGATCGACTCAAGATCGCGCAGTAACGTCGTCACGCGCCCGAAAAGCCCCGACTAGACGCTCCGCCGCCAGTCGGCACGCAGTGTGACCGCGATCGAGCCGCTCCACCCCGCTCGAACCCCCGCTCCATCGTCGTACGCGAGAGTCGCGTCGATTCGCCGCGTGACACGCGGGCGCCAGGCGAATTCAACTTCGCAGGCATTCGCCGACCGGACCGGTGTCGTCGGAAAGCCGAGTCCCTTTGGATTGATCGCCGTTTGCGGAGTGCCGATCCGCTGCGCGCCGCGTCGCTCGCGAGCCAGCGTGACGGAAAGCGTCGCGTTCTCCGACGCGTCCCACGTCACGGCTCCCGAAATCCGGTCCGCGTCCGGTCCGAGTGGGTGCCCCAGTCCGACACCTTCATTTTCGTAGCGATTTCGCGCGATCGAGTGGCCGTAGACGAACGTACCGATCCGGGTGTACTCGATGGTCGCGATCGCCGAGTGGAGACCCGGCAGCCGCGCGCACTCCGCCCCGACGGTCCACCCGACCTGATGCGGCTCCGTCTTGAAGTCGAACTGGAAGTCGTCGACGAGGATCTCGCCGTTCACTGCGCCGATCGGACTCGGTCGCCAGAAAAAGTCCGCGGACCACAGGACGTTGTCTTGATCGACGTGGTTCCACTGCTCCGCGTAATACGACGTAAGCGGGTTGAGGTAGAAAAGTTCGAACCCACGACTCTCTCCGCCGAACACGACACTCTCGCCCAGGCCGATGTCGATCGACGGCGCGAAGCGAAACGCAAGCCGGTGCGCCGCGAAGTGGCGGTTTTCAGGCGCCTGGCCGATTTCGTCGGCAGTGGGTTCGCCGGGAACAGGGGCATTCTTCGCGTCGAGCCTCGCGAACAGGGACGTGAGTCGAGCCGGACCAAGATCCGCGCTCACGCGCACGAGATCCAACGGGGGCGACGCGGGCGAAAGCAATAAGCCGCCGGGCTCCCCCACTCCCCATCGACTCGCCGACCTCCCGACGAAAGCCGAAACCCGTCGCGCGCGGACGAGAACTCCTCCTCGATCGACGCGCCCCGACACCGAATCGCGCCAGCGACGGCCGAGAAAGTCCGAGTCTCGCTCGCCGTGCGTGTCGAATTGGATGCTCTCGAAGAGCGAGATATTCGGCGTGAGGTCGACGGCGAATTCGACGCGAGCGCTCTCTCGCAGGCGCGACCGTCCGCCCTTGTCCGCCTCGAAGCGGCTGCGCAGCGAGGCCCGCGCGGTCACGAGTGACGCGTTCGGCGAGGACCCGCGCTCGCCCGCGAGCTCCTCGTCGAGTTCGCGCCGCAGTCCGGCGATCCACGCGCTCTCGCGTTCGCTGGGCACGGCGGCCGCCGCGGCGTCGATCGCCGCGCGCACTTCACCGCGCGTGAGCGGCTCGGTGCGGCTGAAAAGCGGGAGTAGTCCCGCCGCCGTTTCGATGCGCCGCAAGAGCGGATAGATCGGGTGCCCCGTGGGAATCTCTTCGCCAGATGCCGCTAGGGCGGGGCGCGCAACCGAGAGATGACAGAGTACGCCGATCAGGGCGCCGAGCAGGACACGTCGCGATCGCGTATTAACGCGCGGCTTCGTCGAGCGCCCAGTGGATGAGATCGTTCGCCTCGCGGAAGCGCGCGGAGGTGGAGCGTGCGCCGAGAACGACCACCGCGAGGTCGCGCCCGGCCGAGTCGAAGCAACTCGCGAAACAGTAGCCGGCCTCCTCGATGAACCCTGTCTTCCCCACGATGACGGTATCCGACGCATGGAGAAGCCGGTTCGTCGATTGAAGCGTGTGGAGCCGCTTGCCGGTGTGGAACGAGTGTTCCTGCGTCATCAAGATCGTCCGAAGGAAGGGATCGCGCCTGGCCGACTCGACCAGAGCCGCGCAATCGAGCGCGGTCCCGACGTTCCGCGGATCGAGTCCGGTAGGATCCTCGAAGTGCATGTCGACGAGCCCCATGAGGCGCGCCTTGCGATTCATGCGAGCGACGAACTCCTCCGGCGACAGGCCCGACGCCCTCGCCAAACACCGTGCCGCGACATTGTCGGAATTCAAAAGCGCAGCAAAGAGAAGATCGTGAGCCGTGACCTCCTCTCCGACGCGGAAGATCGTGCGCGACGCCCCCTCGCGATCGGGCGCCTCGACGACCACGCGGCTCCGCAGGCTCTCGCCCGTCTCCACGAAAACGAGCGCGGTCATCAGTTTCGTAATCGACGCGATTGGCCGCAGCTCTTTCTCGTTCTTCGCGAAGAGGAGTGTGCCGTTTTGCGAATCGAGAACGACGGCGGAAGAAGCGCGGATCTTGGGAGAGCGCGCGCCGGCGGCGGCCTTCGGCCTGTGCTCGGCGGCGTGGGCCGGGCTCGCATGTGCGATCGCGGCAATCGCCAATGCGCAGACCACGCAGAGAAGGGAACGAACCGCATTGCGCCTCCGCCGGCGCCCGCCACCAGAACGCTTCATCTCCGCCCCCCCGTGTTTCCGCGGTGCGCTTCGCGCGCGCACGAGTCGCTGCGAGTCGTCCAAGATGCCTGCGACGCGTGCGCCTCCCCGAAAGTGCCGCAGGCTAGCACGCGACGCGGGTCGCGTCAACGCAGGAGCCGCTCGATCTCGGGATCCTCGGGATCGAGGGCGCGCGCTTCATTCAGCAATCGGCGCGCCTCGCTCGTCCTGCCGTCCGCGAGCATCTCTCGCGCATTGAACACCCGCTCACGCGCCGCCAAGAGCGCTGGGAGGTTCTTCGAGAATTCGTGATAGACGAAGTAATCGTCCACGCGTTCGCGCTGAAACGCGATCTCTCGCGCCGCGAGAGCCGACTCCCAGAGGTTCTGACTCGCCAGTAGCGATGGTATCGCGCTCGACGGCTGGAACGTCTCGAACGCGAACTCGGCGTGGGTGATGAACGCGGCCGGCTCCCCGTCGCGAACAGTCCGATCGAGCGCGAGGCTCTCGAACGCCGGGTAGCGGAACCAGTCATCCTGCGGGAAGAAGAGCGTGGCGGCCGCAACGTCGCCGCGACCCTCCCAGGCCAGACGCCACTTGACCGGGGGCGACGCGAACACCGTGCGAATTCCACGTGCGCGCAAAAAACCGAGCAGCTTCTGCGTGGAATCGCCGCGCGTGACGACGGTGTACTCGCGAAGCTCGGCGGCGCGCGGCAATAGCGCGGCGCGCACTCCCCCGACCGCGACGAGCGCCGCGACGAGGACCGCCCCCGCACCGCGCGGGGCGCTGCGCGTCGACGCGAACAGGCGCGCCGCCCCGGCGGCGGCGAGAACCGCGAGCACCGGGTAGAGGCCGAAGAGGTACCGCGGCGTGAGTCCGGCGAAACGCGAGCCGGCATAAAGCAGAGCGTAGACCATGACGTAAAGAAGCGGCGCGGCCTCCGGGCCGACGAGTCGTCGAGCGCGGCTGCTCGATGCGCCGAGAACCGTCCACGCGTGGACCGCGCAAAGCGCCACGACCGCCGCTGCATAAATCCAGGCGTCGACGGGAATCGTCTGCGGGAAGTCATCGATCCACGGTGTGAAGAAGGCGGGAAGATCGTGCACGACGAGTCCGCCGAGGCGCGCCCCGAACCGAGCTACCCATTCGCCGGCGCCGGCGGTTGCGGCGGGCGTCGCGAGGTGGCGCAGGTTTACGAATCCGTGCGCGATGTTGTCGTAGACGAGCGGCGCCCCACCCAAGACCAATCCGATGGCCGTGAAAGCAGCGGTTCGCCACAACCGCACTCTTCGCGCCGCCACAAGAATCCCGATCGTGACGAGCGTCGGGGCGATGAGCCCGAAGATATACATCGCGAAGCCCGCGACTGCGCCGAGCGCGACGATCCGACGCGCCGGCGCCGCTCGACCCTCGATGAGCGGCGCCGCGAGCAGGAAGAGCGCAGCCGAAAGGAAGACGGTCTCGATGTAGCCGCCGCGCGCAGCGATGCTCCACTCGAGCGTCGGCGGCGCGAGGACGAATAGGACGACCGTCAGCCGCGCTGCCGCGCGCCCATGAAATCGAAGCGCCAGGAAATACGCGGCCGGAATCGCCGCTAGGGAGATGAGGAGAGGTGTCAGCTTGAGAAGGAAGGCACTCTCGCCGAACAACGCGAAAAGTGCTGCCGCGCAGTACGCCTCGAACGCACCGCCGCCGCCGTAGTTCTGGCCGTAGAAGAAGAGCGGGCGCTCGCCGTGCTCGAGGATGTGGCGCGCCATGACGCCGATGATCGCCTCATCGTAGTGCGCGTGAGCATCGAGCGTGAGGAGAAGCACGATGCGGTACGCGAGAGCGAACACCACCGCGCAGATGAGGAACGGATCGGACCAGCGTTCAGACCAGCGAAAGGACATGGACCTCTCGGGCGCCCGCGGCGCGAAGCAGGCCAGCACACTCGAGGGCCGTCGCGCCGCTCGTGACGACGTCGTCGACGACCGCGATGCAGGCCGGGATCGTGAAATCGGCCGCGTGGCGCGCGAGGCGAAACGCACCGCGAACATTCATCGCGCGCGCATCGTCCGGGAGCTGCGCCTGCGGGCGCGTCTCTCGCCGGCGTTCGAGGAGTCGCTCATCGCAGCCGACGCCGAGTGCGCGTGCCGCGGCGATGGCCAGCGTCGCGCTCTGGTTGTACCCGCGCGCGCGCGCGCGCGCGGAATGGAGCGGCACCGGCACGAACACCGTAATCGCGCGAAGGGGCAGCGCCTCGCCGGCCACCTCGGCCAGCGCGCCGCTTAGCCGATCCAGAAGCGAACGGCGGCCGTGGTATTTCGCGGCGTGAAGAATGGAGAAGAGCGTCGGGTTCGGCGCGAAGACGGCGTGTGCCGAAACGCCTTCCGCGAGCATGCGCGTCCGGAGCGACGGCGTCCCTGCCGCTTCGTCCCAGCACGCCTCGCACACGAGGTCTTCGCCGCGCGGAAGCGCCCCATCGCACACCAGGCAGAACGGCGGATAGACGACATCCAGAAGGAGCGACGCCGCTCGCGCTACTCCGAGTGGGATTGCCGCCGCGTCCACGCCGCTCGCGCCTCTCGCACCATGAATTGCCGCGTCGGCGCGCGTCCGAACCAGCTCTCGAACGAGCGAACCCCCTGAGCGGCGAGGATGTCGATGCCGTCGATGGTGCGAAGTCCGTTCGCGCGGGCGTCGTGCACGAACCGCGTTTCGCGGCGCGCGTAAACCAAGTCGCACGCCACGCGCGCGCATCGCAAGACGCCGACCGGGAGCGGCGAGCGATCGGTAGGAGCGAGTCCGAGGCTCGTGGCGTTGATCACGATGTCGAAGCGCTCGCGCGCTCCGCCACCGCGACGCGCCGCCGCGAGGGCCGCCAAGTCGGAGAACGGTGCGGCGGCGATACGCGCGCTCCCCCACGCCGCGGCATCGCGCGCCAACGCGCGCGCCCGCCCCATCGTGCGATTGACGATCAACACCTCGGCCGCGCCCGCTTCGACCGCGGCGTGGAGCACGGCACGAGCGGCGCCGCCTGCGCCGACGAGGAGAACACGACAGCCGCGCAAGCGTGCCCCGCCGCGCGCTTCGACGGCGTCGCGAAACCCGAGCCCGTCCGTGTTGTCGCCCACGAAACCGCCGCGCCCGCGCGCGAGGCAATTCGCCGCGCCGATCGCCGCGGCCCGCTCCGAGACGCGCACTAGGAGCGGCAGCACCTTCTCCTTGTGCGGGATCGTGATGTTGCCGCCGAGGAACCCGAGGGTTTCGAGCGCACGCACCGCGTTCGCGAGGTCGCGCGGACGCGCATGAATCGGCACATACGCGCCGCGAAGCCCCGAACGCGCAAGCGCGCCCGCCTGCATCTCCGGCGAGAGCGAATGCAACACGGGGTCTCCGATGATGAAGAGGCGCGCGAACTGACCGGCGCGCGGCGTGCCGCGGGCGGCGCGCATCACGTCCGAATCACGCCCGGCTCTTGGCGATCGCCGCGCGAACCCCGCACGCCTCGGCGCGCGAGCGCGACGCCGCAGAGCGCAACGAGCCCGAGACTCACCAGTTGATTGACGGAGATGACGCCGGCCGCACCCAACGGAATCTGCATCGACGATTCGTAGTAGCGGACGAAATCGAGAAAGAAGCGGAACGCGCCGTATCCCATCGCGGCGATGAGGATGAGCGTGCCATCGCGCGGGCGGCTCCGATTGACGAGCACGAGAACGCCGAAGAGCGCAAATCCAAACACGGACTCGATGAGCTGGGTCGCGAGTACGGGCGTCGCGCCGAACAAGCGCGTCGAGGCCGCGTCGGGCGGGAACGTCACGCAGAAGAGCCCGGTCGCGGGGTGGCCGTGGCAGCATCCGTTGAGGAAACATCCGATGCGCGCGATGCCGATACCGAGCGCGAGCGGCGGCGCCGTCGAGTCCGCGACGCGCCACCAATCGAGGCCCGCCTTCTTTACGAATACCGCGGCGGCGACGACAGCCAGGATGACTCCGCCGAAAAACGTCAGACCACCCTCCCAAACCCAGAACACCGAGAGCGGGTCGTCGCGAAAATCGTCCCAGTGCGGAACGACGAATAGAATGCGGGCGCCGACGATCGAAGCGACGAGAATCACAAGCGCAAGGTCGGTGATCTGCTCGGCCGAGAGGCCGCGCGCGGCGCCGAGGCGGATCGCAAGCCAGATACCGATGCCGAACGAGATCGCCATCATGAGGCCGTACGAGTGGATCGTGAGCGGCCAGCGCCGGAGCGCGATGGAAGCGACGAGAACGACGAGCGCCACGGACGTGGCGCGCGCGGAGAGTGAGCCGCCGCGGCCGCGCACCAGCCAACCGGCGATCCAAATCGCGATGCCGGCGGCGACGCCGAGAATCGTGGCGAACTCGGAAATCGGCCCGAGCGTCACGACGATGGGATGCACGCTAGTAGTCCCTCCGATGCATTCCGACGTTCAGAATGAGCCCGATGCCGAAAAGCGTCGTCGCGAGGGACGTTCCACCGTACGAAATCAGCGGCAACGGAATTCCCGTGACCGGCAGCATTCCGAGAGTCATGCCGATATTGACGACCACCTGAAACGCGATGAGGGCCGTGATTCCGAGCACGAGAATGCTGCCGAACCGATTCTTCGTGTGCGCGGCGATGCCGACCGCGCGCGAAATCAAGACACCAAATAACACGAGTATGGTGGCGCACCCCAGGAGCCCGAGCTCCTCGCCCACAACCGAATAGATGAAATCCGTGTGCTGTTCGGGCAAGAACGACAGCCCCTTCTGCGTTCCCTCCATGAACCCTTTGCCAGCGACGCCGCCGGAGCCGATCGCGACCTTCGATTGAATGATTTGATACGCGGAGCCGAGCGTGTCGTGCGGATTCACGAAGGAGAGGATACGCCCTTTCTGGTACGGCTTGAGCTGATTCCACAAAATCGGCCGCGCGATGCCGGCGCCGAGATTGATGATGAGGACGATCGCCAGAACCGTGAGATTGCGCTCGCGCCCGTACACCAAGAGCGCCGTCAGCGCGATCAAGTAGAGGACAAACGGCAGCAGGTGGAGCGACGCGAGAACCGCGAAGAGCGGCGACACCATGAAAAAGAGCGTCAGGACGGGGACGCCGCTCCAATAGAGCACCGGCAGGAGTACGCCCGCGAGCGTGAGCGAAGTGCCGAGATCCGGTTCCTTCAGGATCAGTATGAGCGGCACGAACGTGAGAACGGTCGGAATCGCCAGAGTGATAAAGGATGATCGCCTCGTCTTCACGCCGGAGAAATAGCGTGCGAGCACGAAGATGACGCTGAATTTGGCGACCTCGGAGGGCTGGAACTGGAGCGGCCCGAGGAGGATCCAGCGTTCGCGAACGAGCGGCGTTCCCTGCGCCGCGAGCACGAAGAGCAGAAGAAGAATGCCGAGCACGTACGCGGGGTACGCGAGCGCATCGAAGGATTTGTACGGGATCGCGAGCGCCGCGGCGAGGCCGCCGAGGCCGATGATCGCCCACGAGATCTGCTTCAGATGAAGACGTGGCATCGCGCCCGCACTCGTCTGCCCCGCCGAGTAGACCATAACTATTCCAATCGCTAGCAGGCCGAGGAGCGAGAAGAACAAGACGCGATCGAAGTCTCGAGGGAAAATTCCGCGCGGTTTCATTCGGGAACTCCGGTGAGTGCGCGCTCCGCCGGGATCTCGCGAGCTTGCGTTTCCAAAGCCACGGTCTCGCCGAAGTGGGCCTCGAAAACGCGCTTCGCGATCGGCGCGGCAGTGGCGCCGCCGTGCCCGCCTTGCTCGATCATCACGGCAACGACGATCTCGGGCGCGTCAGCCGGCGCGTATGCCACGAACCACGCGTGCTCCGTGCCGTGCGGATTCTGCGCCGTGCCCGTCTTGCCCGCGACGGCGATCTCCGGAAGCTTCGAGCCCTTCCCCGTGCCGCGCTCGACAACCTGCGTGAGCGCCTCGCGCAAGACCTGAAGCGTCGATGACGAAAGCGGGATCGCGCGCGAGCGTTCGCGGAACGATTCCACCGGGCGGCCATCCCAAGTTTCGACATGATCGAGAACGTGCGGTACGAAGTACGTTCCGCGCGTGCCAAGAGCGCCATAGAAAGCTGCGAGCTGCAGCGGCGTCGCCAGCATCTCGCCCTGGCCGATCGCGATGTTCAAGAGCACTCCCGGCCCCCATCCCGATTTCCCGAGGCGTTTGTCGTAGTACTCGGGCGTCGGCATGAGACCTTTGATCTCCTGCGGCAGATCGATGCCGGTGGCGCTTCCAAACCCGCACCCGCGCCCGACCTCGGCGAAACGCGTGAGATTCAGTCGTTCTCCGATCTGATAAAAGTAGGTGTTACACGAGTGGACGATCGCGTCCTGGAGCGCGAGCTGCCCGTGGCCCGCGGACTCCCAGCATCCGAAGAATCGCTTCCCGAACTGGTAGCCGCCGAAGCACGAGCGAAAGACCGTGCCCGGCGTAATGACACGACCCTCGAGCGCGGCCCCGGCGGTGACGAGTTTGAATGTCGAGCCCGGCGAGTATCCGCATTGGAGCGCTCGGTTGAGAAGGGGATGCGCCGGGTCTTGGTTGAGGCGCGCCCAATCGGCGCCCGAGATCCCTCCGCAGAAGAGGTTGGGGTCGAAGCCGGGGTGCGAGGCGAGCGCCAGAATTCCGCCGGTCCATGGGTCGAGCGCGACCACAACGCCCGCCGGGTGTCCGGATAGCGCGGAATCGGCCGCGGACTGCAAACGCCAGTCGATCGTCAGAACGAGCGAGTTCCCGGGTTGCGCCTGATCCGCGCCGATTTCTTCGAATTGCCGGCCGACTGCGTCCTCGAGGATGTAGCGCTTCCCGTCGACGCCGCGCAGCATCTGCTCGTACGATTTCTCGACACCGCTGCGACCGATCTCGTCGCCCGAGCGATACCCGTCCGCGGCCTTCTTTTCGATCTCGTCCTGAGTGACCTCGCCGACGTAGCCGAGTAGATGGCAGCCCATCTCTCCGAACGGATACTCGCGGACCGGCTCCGAGACGACGACAACCCCCGGATACTCGAGGCGGCTCTCTTCGATCCGAGCGATCGTGGCGAGGTCGACGTCGCGCTTCACACGAGCCTCGTCGTAGGGATTCGCCGAGCCCTGCCGTATCGCGGCCTCGATCTGCTCACTCGTCAGCCCGAGGAGCGCGGCAAGCCGGCCGGTGACCTCGGGATGTCCTTTGATCTTGGAAGGAATCACCGCGACGGAGAACGATGGCCGGTTCGTGACGAGCACCGCGCCGTCCTTGTCGTGTATCAGCCCGCGAAGCGCCTTGATGCGCTCGGGGCGAACGCGGTTCGCACGCGACTGGCTCTCCCAGTAGTCGCCGCGAAGCACCTGCAAGTGGACAAGCCGCCCGGCCAGCACCAGCAAGAGCAAGATGAAGACGGCAGTAAGCCGGACGCCCCGATCTTTGCGATCACCATCGTCGTGCGACACGCGGTGACGGGCCTCCCAGTATCGGCTTGAGGTGTTTCTTCAATGCTGCGAAGAGCAGGGGTCCCGCGACCGCAGTCGCGATGGCGTTCGGTACGGCCATCACGACCAAGGCGCGTGCGAAGCGCCAGCCGAGTCCGAAGTCGGCCACCAGTATGGCCGCATTCACGCAGAGCGCAAGCGGCAGAAAGAAGACGAACTCGACCGCGACGCTCGCGCGGAGGGACTGCCGCCAAGCGTGCGCGGCAACCCAGCCGGCCGACGCGTAGAGCGCCGGGTAGAGTGACCAGCTCGCGGCGGACGCGAGGCCCGCGAGCGAGCCGACGAGCGCGCCGGCGATCAGCGCACGGCGCGGCTCGAAGAAACGGCTCGCGTAGACGGTCAGAATCAGCAACGGATCAGGAAGGACTCCGGCGACGCGAACCGACTCGAGCACCGCCGTCTTCAGAACGACGAGTAATATCGCGAGCACCGCGACGACAATCATCGTGTCTCGCCCTCGAAGTACGCGGGACCGAGTGCGGCGCGATCCACTTCGCCCGTGATGACGAACACCTCTTCGAGATGCGAAAAGTTGACAAACGGCTCGACGTGAACGATTTGAAACAGCAGGCCCTGGCGATCGGAAACCTCCGTGACGCGCCCGATCAAGATGCCCTTGGGAAACACCTCACCCAGCCCCGACGTCACGACGAGATCTCCTGATTCGGCATCGGCATGGTGGGGGACATCGAACATCTCCACGCCTTTCCCGGGATTCCACGCGAGAATTCCCGCCGTCCGGCTTCGCTGAATAAGAGTGCTCACGCGGAAGTCGGGATCCTCGATGACTTGAACGTACGCGGCGTCGCGATCGACCGAGATGAGCTTGCCGATGAGTCCGTCGTGATTGACGACCGGCATATTGACGCGAAGTCCGGCGCGTGCACCCTTGTTGAGCTTCAATCCTCGCGCGAACGGGCCGGCCTCGCGCGCAACGATCGACGCGGGGACGAGGCGGAACCCGCTCGCCGCCGAGAACTCGAGCATTCGCCGAAGCCGCGCATTCTCGAATCGAGCCTCGCGGAGCGTGAAGTTTTCGAACGCGAGGCGCGCCGCATCGCGGCGAAGACGCTCGTTCTCGGATCGAAGCCGCCCAACCGAACTCGCGTCGCGAAGCGCCCGCTGCGGCCCGGAAAAAACGAACCCCGCGACATCGCGAAGGATCGGGACGCGGATCAGCGACCCGAGCAGAAACAGAAGCGCGAGCGCCGCAATGGCAACGCCGATTCGTTTTGGGAGGTTCCTTCGTTTGGATCGTGCGGACACGCGTGTCGACCGTGATCTCTCGCGCCTATCTCATCAGCACCTTCTGGTAGCGCTCGGGCTCGTCCAAGATCTTGCCCGTTCCGAGAACCACACACGTGAGGGGATCTTCGACGACGTTGATCGGCAAGCCCGTTTCGTCCCGGAGGAGTTTGTCGAGCCCGCGAAGCAGAGAACCTCCGCCCGACATGACGATTCCGCGATCGACGATATCAGCGGACAACTCCGGCGGCGTCTCTTCGAGCGACCGCTTTACAGCCTGCACGATGGCATCCGTCGGTTCTTTGAGTGCCGCGCGTACTTCATCCGAACGAATGACCATCGTCTTGGGAATGCCTGCGACAAGATCCCGCCCCTTGATCTCCATCTCCTCTTCGCCCGCGTCGAGCGGGAAGGCTGATCCGATGCGCATCTTGATGAGCTCAGCGGTCTGGTCGCCGATGAGGAGGTTGTAGCTTCGCTTCACGAATTGCACGATTGCCTCGTCCATCTTGTCGCCGCCGACGCGAATGGACGTGGCCGTCACGATTCCCGAGAGCGCGATGACCGCGATTTCGGTCGTGCCGCCGCCGATGTCGATCACCATGTTGCCGGCGGGTTTCTCGACCGGAAGCCCGACGCCGATCGCCGCGGCAATCGGCTCGGCGACGAGGAACACCTCGCGGGCGCCCGCGTTCTCGGCGGAGTCGCGCACGGCACGCTTCTCGACTTCCGTGATGCCGGACGGCACGCAGATCATGATGCGCGGTCGTACGAAAAACTTGCGCTTCGTCACCTTGAGGATGAACTCGCGCAACATATTCTCAGTCGTTTCGAAGTCGGCGATGACGCCGTCTTTCATCGGACGAACCGCCTCGATTTCGCCCGGCGTACGCCCAAGCATCGCCTTCGCCTCGTTGCCGACGGCGATCACACGGCCGGTTGCCTTGTCGACGGCAGCGACGGATGGCTCGTTGAGAACGATGCCCTTTCCCTTGACGTAGATCAGGGTGTTCGCCGTTCCGAGATCGATCGAAATATCGTTCGTGAACCATCCCGCGATGGCATCAAGAAACATCAGGACTCCCCCGGCTCTCTGGCGTGCTAGAGAACCCCGAGCTCCTTTAGGCTCTGATATTGTCCGTTGCCGATAATGACGTGATCGAGAATGTCGATGCCGACGATTTCTCCGGCCTTTACGAATCGCCGGGTTATCGCGATGTCTTCCTGGCTTGGTGTCGGAACGCCGGTGGGGTGATTGTGCACGAGAATAATCGCCGCGGCGCTTTTCATGATGGCGGGTTTGAGACCCTCGCGTGGGTGAACGATCGATGCGTTCAGCGTGCCGACCGATATCGTCTCCACGGAGAGAACGCGGTTCTTGGAATTCAAGAGGATCTCGCGAAAGTGCTCGCGATCGAGCGTGCGCATTTCATCCATGAGCAGACGGGCAACATCCTCGGGAGATCGAATCGTGGGCATTGGCTCCGCCGAATGGCTCACGACACGACGTCCAAACTCCGCCGCGGCTTTCATGCGCGAGGCCTTCACCGAACCGACCCCCGCGACCTGCGAGAGCACGAGCGGCTCGGCCTCCGCTACCGCGCGAAGGCTACCGAACTGTCGGATGAGATCAGAAGCGACATCGAGGGCGCTTGCGCCGTGCGCCCCCGTACCCAGAAGTAGTGCGAGAATCTCGGTGCCAGAGAGTGCGCGAACACCGAGGCGCAAGAGCCGCTCGCGCGGACGATCCTCCGCCGGCAACACCTCGACGAGCGTGCGCTCCTCTGCCTCCACCCTTCCGCCCTTCCCCGCTTCCCTCTCGTAGCGCCTTTTCGCGTGGCAAGTTAGCAGAGCGATGTGGGCGTGGCAAGCTGTTTGTCCGCCGTTCGATGTTGCGCTCTCGAAGATCCATCGGAACCGTCGGGACCGCCGCACGACACGACAATTCTTCTAGTTCCCGCGTCACTGCCACTTCTCCTTCGGGATCGGGAGAAACCGTTTCGGCCCCCAGCCCGATTCGGGGAGGCTCGTGCCTTCGCGCAGAACCAGCGCCTTCAGCGACCGACCATCGCCGAGCGGAAAGAAGAGCATCTCGTAGAGCTCATACAGCGCGGGATTCTTGACGAGCTGCACCTCGGAACGTCGAGAAGGATGGATCATCTTGATCGTGTCGGCCTCATCGACCCAGACATTTCCGATAAGAATCATCTCCGGGCGCCGTGAAAGGACATACGCCCCGTCGCCTTTCTCGTGTCCGGCCTTTCGCGACCCCATCGAGACGGTCGGGGAGTGCGCGATGTGAGCGTCGTTGAGGCCGAGCATATCGATGGCCTTGCGCTCGGAGTAGTAGGGAACGGCGCCCGCGGGATTCAACGCGATCGTGATGTGTTCGGGCGTTCGGGCCTTCAGGAGATGTCCGACCTCGGCCATGAGTTTCGTAAAACTCGCGATGGAAGTTTCCTCCGCGCGGACATCGCGCCACGTTCCCGCGAGCATCGATGCGGCGAGGAGCGCAGCTAACGAGAGCGGGAGTGCGTTCAGAAGGCCGAGGCGGCGCGCTCCGTTTGTGCGAGTGCCACCCTGACCCAAGCTCTGGCTCGCAGCCGAGTCGGCGATGCGCGATTGCGGCGCCACGCGATCCGCGATCCGATGCAAGCCCGCGATCGCGAGCAGGCTGATCGTCGGCATCAGCGGAACGATGAACCGATGCGCGCCGAATGCGTCGCCACCGACCGCCGCCACCGCCGCGATGCCTGAGGCGAGCGCGACGGTGAGGAAGCGCTCGGGTGACTTCAGCGCGCGGGGGAAGGCGAGGGTCGCGGCGAGCAAGATTGCACCCGGATGAGCGAGATACCTCCAAACGTAATGGAGTCCGCGCAGAACCTGGTCGGCACTGGCTCCCACTTTGACGTAGTACGTATTCGGCAGCGGATAGCCATAGTAGGCGAGACGAAATGCGAGATGAGGTACGAGCAGCGCGAGCGGAAGCGCGACGAGTGCGCCTGCGTGCCGCCAGCCGTGCCTTCGGAGAGCATCGGCGCTCGCCAGCGCGAGGAAGAGCAATCCGTCCGGGCGGGTTAGCGACGCGATCACGAGCAGGTGCACGCCGAACACGGACCACCTCACCGCCGGAGCGTACGCGCAAACGAAAAGCCCGGCGGTCAAGAACAGCGTGAAAAGAGACGTTTCCAACCCCTTCGCACTCCAGAACGCGAACGCCGGGTGCGCGGCAACGAGAACCGGAAGGAGTACGAGGGAAGCTCGAGCGTTTGGAATCAGCCGGATGGGGAGCGTAAGCGCGACGAGAAGGAGCGCGCCGGCGAGAATTCCGAACCACTCGGCGGCACTCGGCGTAGCGCCAGACAAAGAGAGCAAGAGCACCCAGAGGAAATCCGTGTACCCTTCAACCCTCTCGCCGGGATTCCATACAAGACCGTCGCCGTTCGCAAGGTGCCGCGCATACGTGAGCGAGATATACGCGTCGTCGATGAGTTCGGATCGAAACGATGCGACGAGCAGCGCGTACAACGCCAGCGCCACCGCCAGACTCGTGATGATCCAAATGCGTCGCATCGCCCGGATCGTGAAGGACGCCGGGATCGAAGTAAAGACGCTTCGTGGCTGCTACTTGACGTACCCGAGCGCGCGCAGTGCTTCCGCAGTGGCCGCGTCGACAGAATCGGACGCGGCCGCCGAACCACGCGCGAGTGCGGTCCCCTGCGCCACGCGATTCGCGAGTGCGGCCTTCATTCGGGCCGCGCGCTCAGGGTGTAGCGCGACGACGTTCGTCAGTTCCCAAGGGTCGGCGGCGAGGTCGTACAACTCTTCGATGGCGACTCGGTAGCTGTGTCCATCGCGCCCGGTAAACACGTCATTGTCGATACGATAGTCGTCCGGATTCGAAACATACTTCCACCGAGAATCGCGCAATCCGTAGATGACCCGGTCCCCGCCCGGCTTCTCTTCGGCCCACTCGATCAAGCTCTGGAACGAATCCGCCGGAGACTCGACCCCACCTAATGCCCCTTCGGACTGGCGCGGCGACGAGCCGGTCTCACGAATCCAGTTGGCGCGCGACTCTCCCGGGACGACCTCGGACGACGCGCAACCGAGTAGGTCGAGGAGCGTCGCACGTATGTCGGTGCTCGCCATCGGCACGTCGACGATCCCGCGCTGAACGACTCCTGGAAACGATATCAGCAACGGGACGTGGAGCGTCGGATGATAGATAGAACACGAGTGCCCAAAGTAGCGGTTACGTTCGAAGAGATCCTCGCCGTGATCGGCGATCACCAAAATCAGAGTCCTCTCCCGCAGCGAAAGAGAATCTACGGCAGCGAGGATTTCCGCGACGTGCCCGTCGACGCCGTTGACTTGGCCGTCATAGAGCCCGATGAAGTGATTGACGAGCGTCGCTGGGACGGCCGTGGAATCGATCGCCAGTTCCGCGAACTCCGAAAGGGTCGCGGCGGGCCCGGGCGGCAAGCCGCGACGATAGAGCGTGTCAAGCGGGCTCGCGGGCGCGTAGGGCATGTGGGGATCAATCAGGTGAATCCACGCGAACCACGGTTGCGACTCACGCTCGGCCAGCCAGGAAACTCCGGCCCGAACAGCCTTTTCGTCCCACTTCCACTGCGGAACGCCGAACATTCGACAGATGACAAGGCTGTCGATACCCGGGTGGGTCGCCTCGATCATGTTCGTGAGAAACGCCGCCGTCGCGTATCCGGAATCCCGGAGGTCGGTCGCCAGCGTACGCCGCGACGACGCGAGCTTCTGCCCGTTCGTCCTCACGCCGTGCACGATTGGTTCCTCCCCCGTGAAAAGAGAGGTCAACGACGGCCACGTCTGCCCGCGCGGCACGATGACTTCCCGAAACAGCGCGCCCTCTGCGGCCAACTGATCAATTGTGGCGCTCGTTGGGCGAGGGTAGCCATAGCAGGAAAGACGGTCCGCTCGCAGCGTGTCGATACTGATCAGCAAGAGATTGGGCTGGACGTCGACGGTGCCCCCATGCGGTGCACACGAGAGCAGCAGCAATACTCCGAGCGACATCGCGCGCAGTCGTCCGCGCGGAATTACCTCGGGGGTATCTTTAGAAGAGGAGGCCATTTGGAACAGCAAACATCGGTGCCTCGGGGCGCCAGGCGATCGCGGCGCCAGCGTGATCCCTGCGTAAGAAAATGGGACCATCCTCACGAAGAAGATGGCCCCAAAATTACTCCGGCGGCGTCCTACTCTCCCACACGGTCTCCCGAGCAGTACCATCGGCGCTGGAGGGCTTAACGACTCTGTTCGGAATGGGAAGAGGTGTGGCCCCTCCGCTATCGCCACCGGAAATCAGCGACAAGAAGAGAAAACAATCGAAGGGAAAGTCAGGAGCGTCTCCACGACGCCGATAACCATAAGAATAAAAATTAAGATCAAGCCGCACGGCTAATTAGTACCAGTCGGCTAAACGGCTTACACCGCTTACACCTCTGGCCTATCGACCTCGTAGTCTACAAGGAGCCTTTAGGTGGGTTACCCCACGGGAGATCTAATCTTGGGGTGGGTTTCGCGCTTAGATGCTTTCAGCGCTTAGCCCATCGCGACATAGCTACCCAGCAATGCCCTTGGCAGAACAACTGGTACACTAGAGGTCGCTCCATCCCGGTCCTCTCGTACTAAGGATAGCTCCCCTCAAATCTCCTGCGCCCACGGCGGATAGGGACCGAACTGTCTCACGACGTTCTAAACCCAGCTCGCGTACCGCTTTAATTGGCGAACAGCCAAACCCTTGGGACCTGCTTCAGCCCCAGGATGCGATGAGCCGACATCGAGGTGCCAAACCTCCCCGTCGATGTGAACTCTCGGGGGAGATCAGCCTGTTATCCCCAGCGTACCTTTTATCCGATGAGCGACGGCCTATCCACAAAGAACCGCCGGATCACTAAGACCTGCTTTCGCATCTGCTCGACTTGTTGGTCTCGCAGTCAAGCTCCCTTATGCCTTTACACTCGACGCGCGATTGCCGACCGCGCTGAGGGAACCTTTGCGCGCCTCCGTTACATTTTGGGAGGCGACCGCCCCAGTCAAACCGCCCACCTGACACTGTCCCCAGACCGGATAACGGCCCAAGGTTAGAATCCCAACAAAACAAGGGTGGTATTTCAAGGTTGGCTCCATGAGAGCTAGCGCCCCCACTTCAAAGCCTCCCACCTATCCTACACATGCCTGGCTAGAACCCAATATCAGGTTACAGTAAAGGTGCATGGGGTCTTTCCGTCCCGCCGCGGGTAAACGGTATCTTCACCGCTACTGCAGTTTCGCCGAGACCCTTGTTGAGACAGTGCCCAAGTCGTTACACCATTCGTGCAGGTCGGAACTTACCCGACAAGGAATTTCGCTACCTTAGGACCGTTATAGTTACGGCCGCCGTTTACCGGGGCTTCAATTTGGCGCTTCTCGGACAAGTCCGATGACGCCGCCTCTTAACCTTCCGGCACCGGGCAGGTGTCAGACCCTATACGTCGCCTTTCGGCTTAGCAGAGTCCTGTGTTTTTAGTAAACAGTCGCCCAGGCCTTTTCACTGCGATCCAACTGAGCTCCGCGGCGCGTAGCCGCTCACACAGTCGGACACCCCTTCTTCCGAAGTTACGGGGTCAAATTGCCTAGTTCCTTAACAAGGGTTCTCTCGAGCACCTTAGGATACTCTCCTCACCCACCTGTGTCGGTTTACGGTACGGTCACCCAACTCGCTCGCATAGAGGATTTTCTTGGCAGCCTGATTACGACCAGTTTATGTCCTTACGGACTCCCCATCACCTCTCGGGGTCGTGACCTCCCGGATTTGCCTAGGAGATCCCCCTACCGGCTTAGACCGTCACATCCAAACGACGGCTGGTCTTCACTTCTGCGTCCCCCCATAGCGTCTTTATCGCTAGCCAGGTGGTACAGGAATGTTTGCCTGTTTTCCATCGCCTACGCCTCTCGGCCTCGGCTTAGGGTCCGACTAACCCTGAGCGGATTAACCTTCCTCAGGAAACCTTGGGTTTTCGGTGGAGAAGTTTCTCGCTTCTCTTATCGCTACTCGTGCCCGCATACGCACTTCCATTTAGTCCACCAGGCCTTACGACCTAGCTTCAACCTCGAATGGAACGCTCCCCTACCAGACGGCTCGACCGCAGTCGTGCCGAATCCGAAGCTTCGGTGTCGCGCTTAGTCCCGATTATTATCGGCGCAAGATCACTTGACTGGTGAGCTATTACGCACTCTTTAAATGATGGCTGCTTCTAAGCCAACATCCCAGTTGTCTAAGCAACCCCACATCCTTAAAAACACTTAGCGCGTACTTAGGGACCTTAGCTGTCGGTCTGGGTTCTTTCCCTCTCGGCAACGAAGCTTATCCCCCGCTGCCTGACTCCCGCGATACCAGTAACGGCATTCGGAGTTTGAATGGGTTTGGTAGCCTGGTAAGACCCCTAGCCCAATCAGTGCTCTACCTCCGTCACTTATTACGCGAGGCTATACCTAAATATATTTCGGGGAGAACCAGCTATCTCCGAGTTTGATTGGCCTTTCACCCCTACCCACAGTTCATCCCCTAACTTTTCAACGTCAGTGGGTTCGGCCCTCCACGTACTGTTACACACGCTTTAGCCTGACCATGGGTAGATCACACGGCTTCGGGTCTACTGAATGCGACTGGGTCGCCCATTTCGGACTCGCTTTCGCTACGGCTCCGCGTCTAATACGCTTAACCTTGCCGCACTCAAGTAACTCACGGGCTCATTATGCAAAAGGCATGCGGTCACCCCGCTACGCCGGCAAGCCGACATATGGAGCTCCCACTGCTTGTAAGCACACGGTTTCAGGTACTATTTCACTCCCCGCCAGGGGTGCTTTTCACCTTTCCCTCACGGTACTTGTTCACTATCGGTCGTCAGTGAGTGTTTAGCCTTGGAAGGTGGTCCTCCCAGATTCCCACAAGATTTCTCGTGTCCCGTGGTACTTGGGAACCGGATCCAGGAAGCCATGACTCTTTCGCGTACGGGACTGTCACCCGCTCTGGCCCGTCTTTCCAAACGGTTCCGCTAGAGAAATGGTTTGTAACTTCCCGGCAGCTCTGTACAGCCACCAAATCCAGCCCCGCAACCCCCACCGCACAACGCGCACAGGCTTTAACGTGCGGATGGGTTTAGGCTCGCTCCCTTTCGCTCGCCGCTACTCAGGAGATCGCGTTTGCTTTCTTTTCCTAGGGGTACTTAGATGTTTCAGTTCCCCCCGTTCGCCTCGCCCAAACTATGAATTCGTTCGAGCGATCACACGGCATGACCCGTGTGGGGTTGCCCCATTCGGGAATCTCCGGATCACAGCTTGCTTGCAGCTTCCCGGAGCTTATCGCAGCTTACCACGCCCTTCATCGCCTACTGACGCCAAGGCATCCACCATGTGCTCTTAGTAGCTTGATCAAATTCTATTCCTACGGTGCACCTAAAGATTCTCTCGAAGAGAACATCTCGGTACTCGGCATCAATGAAGATGCTTACCCGACTTTCCCTATTCGATTGTCAAAGAACCGCGAAACAAATTACCAACCGCCAACAGACAGCGGCTCAAACAGCCACCTTCACTATCAAAATTTCACTTGCCGAGGGGACGGAGGAGAACAAAAACCATTGCAAACTCCCGCACGACTTTTCCGGATGCTGGTGGAGATAGCCGGGATCGAACCGGCAGCCTCCGGCTTGCAAAGCCGGCGCTCTCCCAATTGAGCTATATCCCCAAATTCCGAAATGTGAAAGAACCTTCCCGAACACGATCCGGGACCTGGCAGAGCCGACCGCCCACTACGAAGCTTGGTGGGCCTAGGTAGACTTGAACTACCGACCTCACGCTTATCAGGCGTGCGCTCTAACCAACTGAGCTATAGGCCCAAAGAAAGAGCTGGCAAGAGAGCCCCATCTTTGTTTGGGACCTCGGCTCAGGTCTCCAAAAATTGAGTAGCGCAGCGCTGGCCTAGTTCTACCGACCTAGGAGTCCGCCCGAGAGAGAGAAACGATCTCTCTCAAAGCATTTTCTCCTTAGAAAGGAGGTGATCCAGCCGCACCTTCCGATACGGCTACCTTGTTACGACTTAGTCCCCCTTACCAAGCACACCTTGGGCGCCTCCCTCCCTTGCGGGTTGGTACAGCGACTTCGGGTGCACTCAATTCGGCTGACTTGACGGGCGGTGTGTACAAGGCCCGGGAACGTATTCACCGCGGCGTGCTGATCCGCGATTACTAGCGATTCCGCGTTCACGTAGTCGAGTTGCAGACTACGATCCCAACTGAGGCCGGCTTTTTGGGATTAGCTCCATCTCGCGACATTGCAACCCTCTGTACCGGCCATTGTAGTACGTGTGTAGCCCGGGGCGTAAGGGCCATGAGGACTTGACGTCATCCCCACCTTCCTCCGGCTTACCGCCGGCAGTCCCTCCAGAGTGCCCAACTTAATGATGGCAACTGAAGGCAAGGGTTGCGCTCGTTGCGGGACTTAACCCAACATCTCACGACACGAGCTGACGACAGCCATGCAGCACCTGTGTCCGCGTCCATTGCTGGAACCCCACATCTCTGTGAGTAGCACGGCATGTCAAGGGCTGGTAAGGTTCTGCGCGTTGCGTCGAATTAAACCACATGCTCCACCGCTTGTGCGGGCCCCCGTCAATTCCTTTGAGTTTTAATCTTGCGACCGTACTCCCCAGG
>JBJXGV010000028.1:0-440588 GCA_046160485.1 bacterium
GCGCGCTTCCAGCCGATGAACATCAATATCGGGCTCTTTCCGCCGCTCCCGGCCGGCCGGCGCGCACGCGACGTTCGGGACGCGATGATCGCCGAACGCGCCCGGACATCGCTCGATGCGTGGATCGAGTCGGGCTTCGCGCCGGTAGACTTGGTCGCCGCACCGGGCCCGAGCTGCGCGGAGTCGATTTCCGACGCGCCCGCGCCGTTGGGTGTGGCGCCCGCGACGACGGAGGCCGAGGCGTGAGCGCAAGCGCGCTTTTCGCTCGCGAGGTCGAAGAGTTTCTCGAGCACGTCGCAAAAGAGCGCGCCTACTCACCGCATACGATCAGTGCCTACCGGCGCGATCTCGCCGACTTTCTCGAATCGATGGCGGACGCCGGTCAGCGGCTGACCGCGCAGATCGCGGACGCTGGCGCCGCCGCGGTCGATCGCGAAGCTGTGCGCGTGTTTCTGGCGAGTCTTGCGCGGCGGGGGCTCTCGCGCCGGAGCGTTGCCCGCAAGGTTTCCGCGCTTCGATCGTTTCTTCGATTCCTCGCGCGGGAGAGCGACGCGCCCTCTGTGGCGCCCGACCTCGTCGCGACGCCGAAGCTCGACCGCCGGCTTCCGGAAGTTTTGTCCGAGCGCGAAATGGAGCGTGTGTTCACGCTCGCCTCCGAGGAGTCCCCGCGCGACCAGGCGATTCTCTCGCTTATCTACGGGAGCGGCATGCGGCTGTCTGAAGCGCACGGACTCGACGTCAGCGACGTCGATCTCTCGACGGGTTGCGCGCGAGTTCTCGGCAAGGGACGGCGCGAACGGATCGTGCCGATCGGCGGTGGCGCGGCGCGCGCGGTCGAATCGTACCTGCGGGTGCGCGGCGGTGGCGAGGGCCCGCTCTTCATGAGCCGCACCGGCGAGCGCCTTTCGCGCCGCCGCATCCAAGCCGTCGTGACGCAATTGCTTTCGCGTGTTGCTCGCAAGGGGCGATTCTCGACGCATACGTTGCGTCACACGTTCGCGACGCATCTTCTTGACCGCGGCGCCGACCTGCGCGCCGTGCAAGAGTTGCTCGGCCACGCGAGCCTCTCCTCGACCCAGATCTACACGCACGTCGAGCGCGCGCGCTTGGCGAGCGTCTATCAAAAGGCGCACCCGCGCGCGGAGGAGTCGTGACGCCACGCGCTGAAGTGCGAGCGCATCGAACGATATTGAACGACGCCGACCATCAGCGTTTCATTTTCTAACTCGAAGGAGACCCCATGAAGAAGGATTTTCTCGGCGTACTCGATCTGACCGAGGAGGAGATTCGCGCGGTTTTGGCGCGGGCGTCGCAGATGAAGGCGCGCACTCACGCGGGAGAGATCGACGACTCGCTGCGCGCAAAGACGCTCGCGATGATCTTCCACAAACCGTCGCTCCGCACGCGCGTTTCGTTCGAGACGGGAATGGCGCAGCAAGGCGGCCACGCGGTCTACATCGAAGACAAAGAGATCGGAATGGGGAAGCGCGAGACGATTGAAGACATCGCGCGCGTTCTCTCGCGCTACGTCGACGCGATCATGATTCGGACGTTCGGACACGACATCGCTGAAGGCCTCGCGCGTGCGGCGTCGGTGCCGGTGATCAACGGCCTCACCGACTACCTCCACCCGTGCCAGATTCTCGCCGACATCCTCACGGTGCAGGAGCGCCTCGGGACCATCGACGGCATGACGGTCGCATTCCTCGGCGACGGCAACAACGTGGCGAACTCCTGGATCGAGGCCGCGATTCGACTGCCGTTTCAGCTCACGATCGGTGTGCCGCGCGGGTTCGAGCCCGACGCCGCGCTGCTGGCGCAGGCGCGAAACGGCCGCGGCTCGGTGCGTGTCGTCAACGATCCGCGCGAGGCGGTCTACGGCGCGAACGTTCTCTACACGGACGTGTGGGCGAGCATGGGGCAAGAGGCCGACGCCGAGCGCAAGGCGAAGTCGATGCGCCCGTTCCAGGTGAACGACGATCTGCTCGGCGAGGCCGATCCTGGCGCGATCGTGCTCCACTGTTTGCCTGCCCACCGCGGCGAAGAAATTACGCACGAGGTCATCGAAGGACCGCGTTCGGCCGTCTTCGACGAGGCCGAGAACCGACTGCACGTGCAGAAGGCGCTCGTCACGTCGCTTATCCTGCGCAAGTGATTCGATAAGATGCGGCGCGCTCGATACAGGCGCGCGCGCGCGTTCGCGGCGATGCTCGCGCTCGAGGCGGCGCTCGTCCTCGCGTGCGCCCAGCGGGGCTCGCCCCCCGGCGGGCCGATCGATCGCGACGCACCGCACGTCGCCTCCGTCTTTCCGGCCGACGGCGCGACGAACGTCGCGGTCGTCGACACCGTGCGGCTTCGTTTCTCCGAGCGCGTCGATCACAAGAGCGTGGAGCGCGCGATCCGGATATTTCCCAACGCGGAGCCGCTCCGTTTTTCGTGGAGCGAAAGCGAGGTCGCGATCACGCTCGCGCCGGGCGCGCCCGCCGGAGCGGCGGGCGAGTATGTCGTCACGCTTCTCTCGAGCGCCGAAGATCGGCGCGGCAACCGTCTTGCCGAAACTTTCGAGGCCGCGTTCTCCCTGCGCGATTCGATTCCGTCGGGTGTGATCGAAGGGACGCTCTCCGGTGTGAGCGGGCGCGGTGTGGCGCGCGTACTCCTCTTCTCGTCGCCTGGGCCGCCCGCCGACTCTCTCGCGGCCGTCACGCCGCTGCGAGAAACCGCACCGGCCGCGAACGGCGCGTTCCGCTTCTCGCATCTGGCATCGGGCGCTGACGAGACCTACGCAATCTTCGGACTTCTCCAGGAGTCGTCGGGTGACGCGATCGATCGTGACCGCGATCGTGTCGCGTTCGGCCCCGACTCGATTTGCGCGTCCGCGGCGGCGCTCGGCGCAAGGACTCCGCCCGACACATCGGGCTCCGCGCCCGACAGCGCGGGAGCGCCGCCGCTTCTTCTCAAACTCGTCGGGTTCGACGATCCCGCGAAGATTCGCGGTTTCGTCGATGGCGGCGGCAGCGGGCGCTTCGCCCGGCTTGCGGCGATCGGTGATTCACCCGACACGTTGGAGACTGCGATCGACTCCGCGGGCGTGTTTGTTCTGGATTCCGTGGCCGCTGGGAGCTACCGTCTCGTCGTGCGCGACACAAACACGACAACGGAAACGCCGTTCGCCCGCGCGCCGGGTGTTATTCGCGTGCGCCCCGGTGACGACCTCGTGTTCGGCGAACCGCCGCGCGCGCCGGAGCCGGCGGATACCTCCGCTGCATCCGACTCGACGGTTGCCGCGCCGCGTGACATTTTCCTCGCGCCGGATTCATCCGGAGCCGCTCGCGGCGACAGCGTCCTCGCCCCGACCATTCCTCTCAACGCTCCCGAGCCGCAGCGATGAGCCGTACGAGCATCGTCGTCGTCATAACGATCATTCTTTCGTTCGTCTCACTCGCGGTGCTCACGCTCTTCGTTCTCGGCGTTTTCCTGTCGTCGACCGGCGATCCGGGGGCGATGCTCCCCGGCGCCGAACGCGTCGCGCTCGTGCGCATCACCGGGCCGATCGAAGACGCCGCCGACATCGTCGACGAAATCGATACCTACGCCGAGAGCGGCAACGTGCGCGCGCTCGTCTTGCGCGTCGATTCGCCGGGCGGAGGCGTCGGCGCTTCGCGCGAAATCTACGAGGCCGTGCAGCGTCTCCGCGAAAGCGGGAAGCCTGTCGTCACGTCGATGGGGCCGATCGCGGCGTCCGGCGGCTATTACGTCGCGTGCGCGAGCGATACGATCATAGCGGGGCCGTCGACGATTACCGGATCGATCGGAGTGATCGCGACGTTCGGCAGCTTCAAGCGGGCGCTCGACAAGATCGGCCTCGACTTCAATATCATCGCAACCGGGCCGCTGAAGGCCACGGGATCCGAATTCAAAGAGATGACCGACGAGGAGCGCGACTACCTTCAGGGACTTCTCGACGATCTCTTTGCGCAGTTCGTCGAAGCGATCTCGACTTCGCGCGGGATCGACACGCAGACGATGCTCGAGATCGCGGACGGACGCGCGTTCACCGGGCGGCAGGCGCTCGAACTCGGGCTGGTCGACCGCATCGGAACTCTCGACGACGCGCTCGCCGTCGCCGCGCGAATGGCAGGCCTCGCCGTACCGCCTCACGTCATCGAGCGCCGCGAGGGACCGATCATCGATTTGCGCGACCTGCTTCGCGAAGCCAAGCTCGCCGTGCGCGTCTTGCCGCGCTTCACGCCGCGCATCGAATACCGCATGTACTAGAGCCGTCGCGCGCCGCGGCGGCCGGCGACGCGCACCCGCGCAAACCTCGCGCCGCGCTTTTCGTTGCGGTTGACACGCTCGGTGCCGGCTGATAGCCTACGCGGACGTTTTGCAACGGTTTCTCTGCGGCAGTGGCGAGATGCAAGCCGGGCTTGTTCGTAAGCCTGTGCGGGGAAAGGAGTGGATGTCCGCATGACGAAGGCGAACCTCGTGGATTCCGTGGTCGAGGCGACCGGCCTTCCGAAGAAGGACGTCGCGATGATCGTCGACGGCTTCTTGGAGTCGATCTCGCGAGCGCTGGAGAAGGGCGAGCACGTCGAGATCCGCGGTTTCGGCAGCTTCAAGATCAAGCAGGCCAAGGCGCGCACCGCGCGAAATCCCCGCTCTGGGGAAACGGTTCAGGTGCCAGAGAAGGTCGTCCCATTTTTCAAAGTGTCCAAGGAGCTTAAGGCTCTGATTGATCCGGAAGGCTCGCCGCTTAAGACGTAGGCCGGGCGCAACCGGGAAGTCCGGAACGAAAACGCATCACAAGGAGGAATTGTTTGCCCTGCGGGAGAAAGCGCAAACGCGCAAAGATCGCAACGCACAAGCGCAAGAAGCGGCTGCGGAAGAACCGGCACAAAAAGAAGCTTCGCTAGGCGCGGCGCGGGGATCGCGGCGGGAGAGTCGTCGTTTCGGAATGGCGATTCTCGTGTCGCTCCTCGCGCACGCAGGGTTGATGGCGACGTTCGCCGGCGGCGGAATGCGGCTCGCTGGCACCACAACGCCGCGTGCGCCGCTTCGCAATGCGGCCAAACCGCCGTCACCGATCTCGAACGTGCATCTGGTCGAGCTGCCTCCACACGCTGTGACCGCGCCGCCATCGGCGCCCACTGAGTTGGTCTCCGATCGCTCGGCGCGCGGTGCTACGCCCATCACCTCGGAGTACGGCACGTCGCCGCTACCGCAAATTCTCGGCGATAGGCCTTCGCTCGATATGCCTGCTTCGCGCGCGGCGCCGGAGTTGCCGCGAAACCACGGTCTCGACGCGCGTGACGACGACGGTGCGGATCTCGGCATCGACGCGGCCGCCGGCGGGAATTTCGCGCGGTCGGCGGAGCGGGGCGAAGGCGGAGGCGCACGCGAACGCGAACGCTCCGACTCGCCGAGGCGAGAGCTTCAGGATCCCGGCGCGGGCGGATTGGCGACGGGCTGGCCGAGTCTGCCGCTGCCGAGTTCTCTCGGAATGGGCGGCGTCTCGTTCAACACGCTCGAGTGGGACTTTGCCCCGTATGCACTCGAGATGAAGCGCCGAATCGCAGCCCGCTGGTTTCCTCCGATCGCGTTTACGCAAGGCGGGCTGTTCGGCGGCGTCAGCGTCGTCCGATTCCGGATTTCGCCGCGCGGCGTGCTCGACGAGTGCGGCCTGATCTCGCGCGCCGACCACTCGTCGCTCGACACGGCCGCGCTCAACGCCGTGCGGTTCAGCGCGCCTTTCGCCGCGCTCCCGAAGGATTTTCCGGAGCCGTTTCTCGAAGTCACATTTTCCTTCCACTACCTGCTTGGCCCCCGCTCAGGTTCGGAGAATTAGCGCGCGGATCATGAAGCCGAATCGAACAGCGCGCGCAGCGGCACGCCACGCCGTGATCTGCTTGGCGGCGTTTTGCGCTGCCATCGCCGGCGGGGCGCCGTCAGGGGCGGCCGCGGATCGCGGCGAACGCGCCGCGTACTGGGTGTTCCTCGAAGCGCGCCCCGATTCGCCCTCGAAAACGCTTCTGCTCACGGAACTCGGCGAACGGCTCTCCGTTCGCGCGCTCGAACGGCGCGCCCGACGCGGCGAGATCGAAGGAATCCGCGACAGCGACCTGCCGGTCGCCGCCGCCGCGCGTTCGCGCGTGCTCGCGACGGGAGCGCGGCCGCGCGTCGAATCGCGATGGCTCAACGCCGTGAGCGTCGACGCGACACTGGAGCAAATCGCGCAGATCGCCGGTATGCCGGACGTCATAACTGTGCGGCGCGTCTCGTCGCGCACGGCGCGGCTGCCCGCGCCGGGTGCGGCGCCGCACGCCATCGATCGCGCCGGTGGCGCGCGCGGGCCGATTCCCGCGCCCGCGCCGCCGCGCCCGCTCGATCTGGCGCAACTCGACTACGGCGCCTCGCGGCCCCAACTCGAGCAGATCGGCGTCACGAAACTTCACGAGTCGGGGCTTTCGGGAGCCGGCGTCATGATCGGCGTTCTCGATACGGGTTTCGATATCGCGCATCCCGCACTTCTCTCCGCTGAGATCGTCGGGCAGCGCGACTTCGTCAACGGCGACGACAACACCGCGGATGAAGAAGCCGAGTCGTCGTGGTGGCACGGCACGTACGTTCTGTCGTTGATCGCGGGTTTCGATCCCGGCAACCTGATCGGCGCCGCCCACGGTGCATCGTTCGTCGTCGCGAAAACCGAAGATGTCGCCAACGAGACCCAGGTCGAAGAGGACTACTGGGTCGCGGGTCTCGAGTGGGCCGAGAGCCTCGGAGTCGACGTCGTCACCTCGTCGCTCGGCTACAACGACTGGTACGCCTACGAGCAGATGGACGGCGAAACCGCCGTGACGACGCGCGCGGCGCGGATGGCGGTCGAACGTGGCGTCGTCGTCGTCAACGCGATGGGAAACGAGCAGGGAACCGCGTGGCGGCACATGCTGGCGCCGGCCGACGCGGAAGAGGTGATTTCCGTCGGCGCGGTGAATTCGAATGGGGCGCTGGCGTCGTTCTCCTCGCTCGGGCCGACCGCGGATGGCCGGACGAAGCCGGACGTCGTCGCGCTCGGTGTCGGCAATTTCGGCGCGCGCGCGGGAGGCGGGTATCTCGCGAACACCGGGACGTCGTTCGCGACGCCGCTGGTCGCCGGCGTCGCCGCGCTCATTCTCGAGGCGCATCCGACGTACACGCCGGCGCAGGTACAACTGGCGTTGCGCGAGACCGCGGCCCAGTGCAGAACGCCGGACACGAATCTCGGCTGGGGTCTCGTGCGCGCGAACGTCGCGGCGACGCACCCGAATCCGGGCGGCGGCTGCTCCAGCGTGCCGATCGATACGACCGATGTCGAGCCGCCGTCACAGGTGTCGCCGATCACGCGGCCCGGCGGCGACGTTTTCGCGCCGGCGCACGGTCCGCTCGACTGGAGCTACACACTCGCGAGCGCCGGGACGTTACAATGCCGTCTCTTCGACGCGTCGGGTCGGATGCTCGCGGTCATCCTCGACGGCGAGTTCGCCGCGGGCGAGATCGCCATCGCGTGGGACGGACGATTCGACGCGGGGGGGAGCGCTCCCTCGGGCGTCTACTTCCTCCGGGCGGAGTCGGCCGCGCGCGTCGACACGGAACGGCTCGTTCTCGTGAGGTAATCGCGGACGGCCGCGCTCGGGGAAACCCGGAACCGCGCCGCTTCGTTCGGAGTAGAAACACCTCGCGCCGGCTACTCGAGCGCGGTCACGAAAAGGGGGGCTTTCGCAAGATGACGGTTGATGTGAGGGAACTCAACGAGCGCATTCGCGTCGAGGCCGCGGCGCTCGATCGCGTAAGTGCCGAGATACGCAAGGTTATCGTCGGCCAGAAGGGGATGATCGACCGGCTGCTCATTGGCCTGCTCGGCAACGGCCACGTGCTGCTCGAAGGCGTGCCGGGGCTCGCGAAAACGCTCGCCGTGACGACGCTCGCGAAAACGATTCGCGCGTCGTTTCATCGTATTCAGTTCACGCCGGACCTGCTCCCGGCGGACCTCGTCGGGACGATGATCTACAACCCCAAAGAGCAGTCGTTCTCCGTGCGGAAAGGACCTGTCTTCTGCAACATTGTTCTGGCGGACGAGGTGAACCGCGCACCCGCGAAGGTTCAGTCGGCGCTCCTCGAGGCGATGCAGGAGCGGCAGGTCACGATCGGCGACACCACGTATCCGCTTCCGGATCCATTCCTCGTGCTCGCGACGCAGAACCCGATCGAGCAGGAGGGAACGTACGCGCTTCCCGAGGCGCAGCTCGATCGCTTCATGCTGAAGCTCAAGATCACGTACCCGACGCGCGCCGAAGAGAAAGACGTGCTCGAGCGGATGACGGCGCGCTCGACGCCCGAGGCGAGTCCCGTGGTCGACACGGCCGAAGTGGTGCGCCTGCGCTCGCTCGTTCACGAGATCTACATCGACGACAAAGTGAAGGAGTACATCCTCGACATCGTCTTCGCGACGCGCGAGCCGGCGGCGGCTGGGCTCGACATCAAGAGCCTCATCGCGTACGGCGCTTCGCCGCGCGCGACGATCTTCCTCACGACGGCGGCGAAGGCGCACGCGCTCGTGCGAGGGCGCGGCTACGTGACGCCGGAAGACGTGAAGGCGATCGCGTACGATGTGCTGCGGCATCGCGTGCTCATTACGTACGAGGCGGAGGCGGAGGAAGTCACATCCGAAGAAGTGATCCGCCGCGTGCTCGACCGCATCGAGGTGCCGTAGTGGCGGACGCTGCTCGCCGCGTCGCGCCCGCCGAGATTCTGCGGAGGGTCCGGCGTATCGAGATCACCACGCGCTCCGTCGTGCAAAACGTCTTCGCCGGCGAATACAAGAGCGTGTTCAAGGGACGCGGGATGGAGTTCGACGAGGTGCGCGAGTACCTCCCGGGCGACGACGTGCGCGCGATCGACTGGAACGTGTCGGCGCGCATGAACCATCTCTTCGTGAAGCGTTTCGTCGAAGAGCGCGAACTGACGGTGATGCTCGTCGTCGACATCAGCGGTTCGGCCGAATTCGGGACACGCGGATCGCTCAAGAGCGACGTCGAGGCCGAGATCGCGGGGCTCTTAGCGTTCGCGGCTCAGCGCAACAACGACAAGATCGGCCTCATGATGTTCAGTGATCGCGTCGAGAAATTCATCCCGCCCCGGAAGGGCCTGCGGCACGCGCTGCGCATCGTGCGCGACGTCGTCTATCACGCTCC
The DNA here is from genome assembly GCA_046160485.1 of bacterium. Taxonomy (GTDB): domain Bacteria; phylum Orphanbacterota; class Orphanbacteria; order JBJXGV01; family JBJXGV01; genus JBJXGV01. The sequence continues at coordinate 9,228 of JBJXGV010000028.1, forward strand.
CGAAGGGCGCGGCACGAAGATCGCGGCCGCGCTAGATCACCTCAATCGCGTGATGGATCGCCGGGCGATCGTCTTTCTCATCTCCGATTTTCGCGATCGCGGCTACGAGAAGATTTTGCGTGCCACGGCGCGGCGGCACGATCTTGTCGCGCTCTGGATCACGGACCGGCGCGAGCGCGAGCTCCCGAAGCACGGGCTCCTGCAGGTCGAGGATCCCGAGACGGGTGAGGAAGCGCTCGTTCGCCTCACGCCGAAGCGCGTCGAAGCGTACCGGCGTCTCGCCGACGCGGAGCGCCGCGAAACGGAGCGCGCGTTTCGCGTGAACCGAATCGAGTCCGTTGCGATCTCGACGGAGGCGTCGTATATCGAGCCTCTCGTCGCGTTCTTCAAGAAGCGCGAGAGGATGCTGCGGTGACGGGGGCGCGGAGACGCTTGCGATCCGGCGCCGCGGTGGCGCGTGCGTGGGCCGCGGGCATTGCGATCGGCGTGGTGATCGGTGTGTTTGCGCCGGCGACCGCTCGCTCCGCGGGGCCGCGTATGAGCGCCGTCGCCACGAACGACTCCGCGCGCGTCGGCGATCCGATCACCGTCCGCTTCACGCTCAGCGCGCCCGTCGGCTCGCCGCTCGAGCTTCCGCCGGTCTCGAAGACGCTCGGTGAGTTCGAGGTTCTTTCGTGGACTCCGCTGAAGATCGTCGAGAAGGGCGGCGAGCGGATTGCCGCGGGCGATGCGCACCTTGCAGCGTGGCGCACCGGCGTAATGGAGATCCCGTCGGTCCGCGCGGTCGGCGACACCACACAGGACGTCAGTTCGACTCCGATTCCGATCACGATTGTCAGCGTGGGCCTCGACGAGAGCGGCGAAGCGCGCCCCGTGCGCGGACCGGTTTCGCTCCCTCGAAATTGGTGGCTCATCGCGCTCGTGACGCTCGGAGTGATCGCTCTGGGTCTTGCCGCGTTTCTCCTCGTGCGGCGTCTGCGGCGTAAACCGGGCGAGGCGCCCGCCCCGCCGGTCATCGTGCGCCCAGCGCACGAAGTCGCCTACGAAGAACTCGCGAAGCTCGCGTCGGAGCGGCTCGTCGATCGCGGGCTCGCGGCCGAGCAAATCGTGCGACTGGCGGACATCCTGCGCGACTACCTCGGACGCCGCTTCGGTTTCAACGCGCTCGACATGACGACCGCAGAGATCGTCACAGCACTGCGGAGCGTTTTCGAGCACGAGCCGCGGGAGTCGCGCACCGCGTTCTCGCAGGCGCGAGAATTTCTCGAGGACGGCGACCTCGTGAAGTTTGCCGATGTCGTTCCCGAAGCCGCGGCCGCATCGAGCGGCATCGCGCGAGTTCGGGCGATCGTCGACGCGACGCGGGTGCCGGACGCCGCGCCCCTGGCGGAGGCCTCGTAGCCGTGCTGCGTTTCGCGAACCCCGCCGCCTTCGCGCTTCTCGCGTTGATCGTCGCGATCATCATTCTGCGTTTGCGCATGGAGCGCGGTCGCCGGCCCCGACTCACGTTCCCCGGCGTTGCCCTGCTCCGCTCGGCCGGACTTCTTGTCGGCCGGCTGGAGTCGCGCGTGTTACTCGCGCTGCGTCTGGCCGCGATCCTGCTGCTCGTCGTCGCGGCCGCCCGCCCGCAAGCCGGCTCGCGACGCGTCGAGGTCAACTCGGAGGGGATCGACATCATGATCGCCCTCGACGTTTCGGGGAGTATGCGCGCGGAGGATTTCCGTCCGAAGAATCGCCTCCACGTCGCGAAGGATGTCGTTCGGTCTTTCGTCGAGGGGCGCAGCTCCGACAGGATCGGCATCGTGGTGTTTGCCGCGAATGCGTTCGTTCAATGCCCGCTGACAACGGACTACGGCGTGCTGAAAGATGTCATTGCGAGTGTCGATTTCGGAATGCTCGAAGATGGAACCGCGATCGGAAGCGCGCTCGCAAGCGCGGTGAATCGCTTGCGCGCAAGCCAAGCGAAGAGTCGCGTCGTGATTCTCGTGACCGACGGCGTCAACAATGCCGGCAACATCGATCCGGCGACGGCAGCGCAGCTGGCGGCCGCGATGAAGATCAAGGTCTACGTCGTCGGCGTCGGGCGGCCGGGAGCGAAGACGCCATTTCCAGTCGACGATCCGCTCTTCGGGCGGCGCACGGTGCAAATCGAGGCGCAGCTCGACGAGCCGACACTGCGCTCGATCGCGGATGCCACGAATGGCCGCTATTTCCTCGCGACCGATCCCACCGCGCTGCGCGCGATCTTCGATGAGATCGGCGAGCTTGAGAAAACGAAGATCGAATCCGTCGAGTTCGTCGACTATGAAGAAAAGGCGGGGCTCTTCCTCGTGCCGGCCGCGGCGCTTCTCGTTCTCGAGGGCGCGCTCGCCGCAACGCGTTTCCTGGCGGTGCCGTAACGATGCGAATGGGAAATCCGAACGCGGTGGTTCTTCTAGCGCTTCTGCCCGTGATGGTGGCGATGCTTGTGTATGCGGCGCGACGCCGGCGCAAGGCGCTCGCCGAGATCGGCGACGCACCGCTCTTGAAGCGGATCGCGCATTCGTTCGCGCCCGAGCGGCGGCGACTGAAGTTCATGCTGTACTTGCTCGGGCTCTTGCTCGTGCTCGTCGCGATTCTGCGGCCGCAGTTCGGCGCCAAGGAAGTGCTTGTCCAGCGGCGGGGGATCGATGTCGTATTCGCCATCGATACGAGTCTTTCGATGCTCGCGCGCGACCTCTCACCCTCGCGATTTCAACGGGCGAAGCAGGAGATCTCGCGCGTGCTCGATCATCTCGGCGGGGACCGTGTCGCACTCATCGCGTTCGCCGGGAACGCCTACGTACAGTGTCCGTTCACACTCGATTACGGCGCGGTGCGCCTCTTCCTCGAGGACCTCGCAGTCGGAAGCGCGCCGCGCGTGGGCACGAACATCGAGAGCGCCATACGAAGGTCGCTCGAACTCTTCGCGAGCGAGGAGAAGAAGTTCAAGGCGCTCGTAATCTTTACGGACGGCGAGCAGCTCTCCGGTGACGCGATCAAGGCGGCGCGGGAGGCGTCCGAGCAGGGTCTGCGCGTCTTTACCGTCGGCGTCGGAACGCCGGGCGGCGAGGTGATTCCGGTCGAAGATCCGTCAGGGCGGCGCTTGGGCGTCAAGCGGTCTGAGTCGGGCGATGTGGTCGTGACGCGGCTCGATGAGGAATCTCTTATCGCGATTGCGCGCGCGACCGGAGGACGCTACATACCGCTCGGCGCGCCCGGCGATCCCGGCGCGGAACTCGTCGAGCAGATCGAGTCGTTCGAGAAGAAGGAACTCTCGAGCCGCACGTCGGTCCAGTACGAAGAGCGACACCCGTGGTTCTCTCTGGCGGCCCTATTTATCCTCGCTGGCGAACTCGCGCTGCCGATGGGCCGTCGTTCGCCCCGGCGGCGTGAGGAGGAGGCATCGTGACGGCGATTCTTGGTCGACTGGGCGCGTGTGTTCGCACGCGCGGCATTCTCGCGGCGATCGCACTCGCGCTCGCAACCGGGCTCGTATCGGGCGCGACGACCGCCATCGCCTCACCGCGCGCCGAGACGGAGGCCGGTAACGATCTCTTCCGCCAGGGGAAGTTCTCCGAAGCGCGGGCGCGATATCTCTCCGCGCAGGCGGACGCACCCGATGCGCCGCAACTCGACCTCAATATCGGTGCGGCACTCTACAGCGAGGGCCGATTCGAGGAGGCGCTCAGGGCGTTTACCGCGGTCGCAAGCAAGGCGGGCGACGATTCGAAGCTTCTCGGAAGCGCCGCGTACGACGCCGGCAACGCGCTCTTCAAGGCCGGGCAACTTGCCGAGTCGGTCGAGGCCTACAAACGCGCGCTCCGCGCCAACCCCGCGGACGTGGACGCGAAGCACAACCTCGAGCTCGCACTCCAGAAGCAGGAACAGCAAAAGCAAGAACAAGAGCAGAAAGATGACGAGTCCGGCGGCCAGGGGCAGCAGGACGACAAGAAGGACCCATCGCAACAAGGCGACAAGAAGCAGGATGAAGAGCAGAAGGAAGATTCAAAGGATCCGAATCAGAGCGACGGCGAGAAGCAGAAGCAAGAGGAGCAAGGCGAGAACGGCGAGAGCCAGGAGCCAGAGGACGGGTCCGACGACTCGAAAAGCGACGAGAAGGAATCGGACCCGGCACAGCAGGAAGAGCAACAGCGTGGGGCGGGTGGCGAGGATCCGAAGTCCACCCCGTCTGGCCAGGAGAATGTTCCTACTGGCGGGATCTCGATGGAGGACGCCGTGCGATTCCTCGAGGCGCTCGAAGCCCGAGAGATGCAAGAGGCGCGCAAGAAAGACGAAGAGGCGCTTCTGAAGCGCCTCATCGACGCGGGGCAAGACTGGTGAGCGCACCCGAAGTGCATCGTTCGCGGGGTTGGGCCGAGGCCATCCGCGTGATTGCGACGATCGCCTGCGCGATGGCACTGACGCTCACGGCCGCCGCGCCGCTTCATGCTCTCCAGTTCAAGGCGGACATCGATCGCTCGACCGTTCCCGTCGGAGGCCAACTGACACTGCGCTTCATTCTTTCCGGCGGCGGGCGAGACCTTCCGCGACTCCGCGCCCCCGCGATCGATGGATTCGATACCTACTCCGCCGGAACATCGCAGAGTGTCGCGATTACGAACGGCGCGATGGAAGTGACCTTCACGCAGACGTTCATCCTTCTTGCGAAGCGGGAAGGACGATTCACTCTCGGCCCGTTCGAATTGACGCATGAAGGTGCGAAGCTCACAACGGAATCGTTCGCGGTCGATGTGGTCGCGGCGGGGCGTGCCCCGACACAAGCTGAGCCTCGATCGTCCGCGCGGTCGCGCGGCGCACGCGGGGCGTCGTCCGAAAAGGACTTCTTCGTCCGCGCGGAGATCGACAAGAGCGAGGCCTACGTCAACGAGCAGGTCACGATGACGGTCAAGTTCTACTCGCGCGTACGCCTCTCGAGAGACCCCGAGTACGCGCCGCCGACAGCGTCCGGGTTTTGGGTGGAAGACCTCCCTCCGGTCCGCCAATACATGGAGGATGTCGGCGGCGTGCAGTATCTCGTCAACGAGGTCAAGAGCGCGCTTTTCGCCACGAGCGCCGGCGAACTGACGATCGGGCCCGCCACAGTGAAGGTTCTTCGGAGCGCCGCGGACAACTGGCGCCTTCGCGATCCGTTCCAGGCCTTCGGGCAAGACCCGTTCGCACTCCTCGATAGCGGCAAGCCCGAGGTTCTTACTTCAAAGCCGCTCAAGCTTCGCGTGAGGGCTCTGCCGCCCGCGCCGCGCCCGGGAACCGCGTCTGGGCTCGTCGGGCAATACACGCTCTCTGCTCGCGTCGACAAAACGCGCGTTGAAGCGAATCAGCCGGTCACGCTCACACTCACCCTTACGGGCGATGGTAATTTGAGCACGGCTCCGGAGCCCGCGCTCGTGTTGCCACAAGGCGTGCGCGCGTACGACTCGCAATCGCGCGTGAACACCAATAAAGAGGGCTATCGCCTGCGCGGAGAGAAGATCGTCGAAAAGGTTCTCATCCCGCAGTCGCCTGGACGCCTCGTGATCCCGCCTGCCACCCTCGTCGTCTTCGATCCGCGGAAAGGCGATTTCCGCGAGCTGCGGAGCGACACACTCGAGGTCGATGTCGCGCCGAGTTCGTCCCCGGCGCTCGCGGGACACGGCGAGCGGGCCGTCCGGCGAATCGGCCGCGACCTGCGCGAGATTCGTAAAGACGAACGCGTGCTCGCCAAACCAAAACGCTGGTTCTACACGAACGCGGGTTTCTGGGTCGTACAGGCACTGCCGATCGGGCTCTTCCTCGTGGCTCACCATTTCGGCCGCGCCCGGCTTCGCCTCGAGAGCGACGCCGGGCTTGCGCGTTCGCTTCGCGCGCGCGCCGCAGCGAGCAAGCGTCTGCGAGACGCGCGAGCGGCGGCCGGCGCTCCGACGAGCGATCGGTTCTTCACGCTTCTTGGGCGTTCCATGGCTGACTTCGCGGCCGACAAACTCGGCATTTCGCGCCACGGGCTCTCGCGCGACGACGTCGTGGACGCGCTCCGCGCGCGCGGCGCGTCGGAGGAGTTGCTCGTCGGCTTCCGCGATCTCCTCGATCGGTGCGACATGGGCCGCTTTGCACCCGGAGGCGACGATCTGACGGAGCGCAACGGGCTCCTCACGCGAGCCGAGGATCTCATCGTCGAGTTGGAGAAATTGTTCCGTGTTTAGTCGCTGGCCGCTCGCACTCGGCGTGCTTTGCATCATCCTCGGGGCTTCTGTATCGACGCGCGCCGAAACCGCTGCGTCAGACGAGCCGACCGACGCGCGCGCCCTGCTCGACACCGCGACGCGTGCGTACGAGAGCGGTGATTTCGCGGGTGCGATATCGGCGTACGAGCGCCTCCGCGCGATGGGGTACGCGGGCGCGGACATTCTCTACAATCTCGGCAACGCCTACTTCAAGGGCGAAGATTTGGGACGTGCGATCGTGAACTACGAACGGGCCTTGCTCCTCGCGCCCCGGGATCGCGATCTGCTTGATAACCTCGAACTCGCGCGCGAGCGATGTGTCGACAAGCGGCCGGACAGTGCTCTCGGCGCCGGGGGGTTCGCCGCCGCGGCCTTTCGCAGGCTCACGCCCGACGAATGGGCGTGGGTCTTCGCGATCGGCCTTTTGCTCACTCTCCTAGTTGTGATCGCGCCCTACTACACGCCCATCGGGCGAACGCGCGCCCGGCGGATCGCCGCTTTCTGCGCGAGCCTGATGATTCTCGGTGTGGTCGGGATGAGCGTCTGGGCGCATCACGCGCGTGCGGGCTCACGCGGCGTCGTCATCGCCCGCCCCGATGCCGCGGAACTCTCCGTGCGGAGCGGTCCCGGCACGACATACCTCGGCGAATTCTCGCTGCACCCGGGCAGCGTCGTCCGAGTCATCGACGAGCGCGATGGATGGTTGAAAATCGCGTTCTCACCGTCGCTTCGTGGCTGGGCTGAGGCGAATGGGGTCGAGCGTCTCTGACCGATCAGGATCGCCCTCTCTGTGCACTCGATACTCATCGAGGGCCGCTGTCCGCAAACAAGTTAGAGAGGCGACCCGCTCGACGTAAAGTCGGTGCGCAGTGGGCGAGTCATTCGGTGCCTCCATCCCCCAGCGACGCCACCCGTCGTCGCTTCGTAAAACGTTAAAACGTAGGCAATTAAGAAATGCGCTTTCCGCTGCCCCGCGCGCCTGCCGTGGCATGTGCTGTGCACTGCGTGAGCACCAGATGGTTCGGACCCCATGTCCGGGGAGAACTTTCACCGACATCTGCAGCAGGAGGGCGGCTCATGGAAGCGATGGAACGGCTCGCGTACGACGTGGACGATCACGTTCCGTTGAGTTCCTCGTTCGACGGCGGGTTGTGGTCCCGCAGCGCGCGGAATCGCGTCGATCGCCGCGGAGGCGACGACGTCGAGACGGCCCCGGTCGAGACACTTCCTGCGAAGAAGGAGCGCGTCGCATCGAAGGACGCGATCGGACTCTACCTTGTCGATATTCGCCGCTACCGCCTTCTGACCCGCGAGGAAGAGGTTCGTTACGCTCGAGCGGCGAGCGCGGGAGATCGCGAGGCTCGCGATGTGCTCATCACTCGTAACCTGCGCCTTGTCGTCTCGATCGCGAAGCGCTATCAGGGGCTCGGGCTCGCGTTCGGCGACCTCATCGAGGAGGGGAACCTCGGTCTTATGCGGTCCGTCGAGCGATTCGATTGGAAGCGCGGGCTGCGGTTCTCAACGTACGCCTCGAAGTGGATTCGGCAGGGGATCACCCGGTCTCTCGCGAACAAGAGTCGCACCGTCAGAATCCCGTCGAACGTCCTCACGCTGATCCGTCAAATCTCGCAGCTGCAACTCTCTCTCTGGCAGCGAGAGGGCCGGCGAATCTCCAATGACGACATCTGCCAGCATCTGCGAATCTCGCGCAACCGGCTCGCCGAAGTGCACGGACTTACGCAGAGTACGCTCTCGCTCGACTATCCGGTCGACCCGGTGATCGGCCGTCACAAGTTGCACGACATTCTTCCGGCGGAAGACGCCGCGGATCCGGCGGACTCGGCACTGCGCGCGCTCGAGGGGCGCCACGTCAGCCGCCTACTCGACGCGCTCTCGCCTCGCGAGCGGCTCGTGCTTCGCCTGCGATTCGGGTTCGACGGCGACGACGCGCGATCGCTGGAAGAGACCGGAAAGGTGCTCGGCGTGACACGGGAACGGATTCGCCAGATCGAAGGGCGGGCGCTTGCGAAACTTCGCGCGTGCGTCACGAGCGCCGAGTGGAGCCGCGCGGCGTCCGCACACCAAGGAGTCGAGGGAACGGCGTAGCGCGCCGTTCGCGAGGAATTCAACCGGAGGCGTACCCTAGCCCTCCTGCGCTGGTCTGACCCGCCAGCCGCTAGGGGAGCCGACGGATCGGGGCGAGCCGCAGGGCTCGCCCCTCGTTTTGCTGTTCAATCTTTGTCCATCGCCACCCTCATGCTCCTGGCGGCACCTGCCGATACCTTGGCGGCCGCCCAATAGGAGGGACGCACGCCATGTGGCTTCTCGCATTGATCCCGTTGTACCTGGCTCTCGCGTTTGCCGTCGCGCGCTTCTGTCACCTGAATACCCGGCTCGATGAGACGACGTCGGACTACTTCAGCGTCGTCGAGGCGGAGCGGCGCGCTGAGATCGTGCTCGATTCTGCGCGCCGCGAACTCTCACGCAGCCGCTCGATCGTTGCCGGCGCGAAGAGCGAAGAGGTTCTCGAGACGATCGGCAGCCGTTCGTAGCTTCCGGCCGTCACGGTTATCGCTTCGTTCTCGAACAAGAGGCGTCTCGCTCTACGGCGGGGCGCCTCTTTTCGTTCGTTGCGATCGCGCCGTGAATCCCGCATTGACACTCGTCGACGGCGCTGCCGATAATGCCCCGAACGCATCTTGCAGATGACGAGGGGACGATGTCGAAGAAGAGTGGTCAAACAAACGAACGCGCGCCGCGAACCGATACGCGCGGTCGCGACGAAGAGCCGCTCGATATCCCGACTTTGCTTTGGGCGCTGGGAATTCTAGCCGTCCTCGTGATTCTCCAGCGGCTGATCTGGGGCGAATGACGTCGCAAAATTTAGGACCTCCGCCTCGAAATGCGCGTCGCTTCGTTTTTGCGCGAAGCCTCGTCGCCTTGCTCGCCTGTGGCGGGCTTCTCGCTGGCGTTGCGTGTGGGCCTCGCCCGGAGCAGCTCATGGCCGAAGCCGCGGCGCTTGTCGCCGCGGGGAATCACGAAGGCGCTATCCCCATCTACGAGCGCCTGCTTTCGAAGGATCCAGACGATCTCCAAGTCCGTCACGACTACGCCCTCGCGCTGACGCGCGCGGACAAAGGAAACGCCGCGATCGAGCAGTGGCTTAGGCTTCTCGAGAAGAATCCGAACTCATCCGAAGCTCGGTACTGGTTAGGGATCGCGTACGTCTCGATCGAGAAAATCGAGCAAGCCGTCCAGCAGTGGGTAAAAGTCGTGGAGATCGACTCGACGCACATCTCCGCTCACTACAACTTGGGTTTTGCGTACGTTCGAATGGGACTCTTTCCATTGGCCGTGGAGGAGTGGTCGCAGGCGTTGCTCATCGATCCGACCCATCTCGAAGCTCGCGTCAATCGCGGGCGGATTCGCGTCGCTCAGGGTGACGTGACGGGGGGCCTCGAGGACTTCCTCGTGGCGATCGCGATCAAGCCGGACGATGCGATTAACTGGTGCTCACTCGGCGAGACCTACTTTCTCCTCGGCGACTCCGCGAAGGCGATTGCTTCGATAGACACATTTTTGGTCAAGCAGACCGGCCTCGACGAAGTTGCGAGTCGCGCTAGAAAACTTCGCGAAGACATTGTCGCGGGAACGCAACCGCCGAAAATCGAGTATCGCCCGTTCTTGTTTCAGTCCTCGCGCCCCGCCGCGACAAAGCCGCAGTAAAGAGATCTTGTCTCACGCGCACATTGCGTGCGCCCCCGCGACGACATTGCAACAGCTTCGCGACGCCGCGAGCCTGGCACGTCGCCTGCTTGATGACCTCTCGCTGTCCCAACCCCAAGAGAGGAGGTCACCTTGCCCGAGACACCTACACTCGCCGGCCTCGTGGCGCGAAGCGCCGCGTCCGAGTCGCTCTTCCGAACGGTGCGGCGCCTCGCCGACTCGTCCGTTTCGGTGCTCATCGAAGGCGAAAGCGGTGTCGGAAAGGAACTCGTGGCGCGCGCGCTTCACATGTGGGGGAGTCGCTCGCGGCGCCGCTTCGTCGTGGGCAATTGCGCGGCGATACCGGAAGCGCTCGCGGAGGCAGAATTGTTCGGGCACATGGCGGGCGCCTTCACCGGCGCGCTTCGCGAGCGTCGCGGCATGTTCGAGGCGGCGGACGGAGGGACATTTTTTCTCGACGAACTCGGTGAGATGCCTCCTTCGCTTCAGGCGAAACTTCTCCGCGTCCTCGAGGACGGCGAGTACCGCCGCCTCGGAGACAACGAGACGCGCCAGGCCAACGTCCGAATCGTCACGGCGACGAACCGCGACATGGAGGCCGAGGTTCGCGACGAGCGGTTCCGCGAAGACCTCTACTACAGGCTCTCCGTCGTGAAACTTCGCGTGCCGCCTCTGCGAGAACGCCGCGATGAAATCCTCGAGCTCGCCCTTCACTTCTTGACGCGCGCGGCTTGCGCAGGGAACACCGGCTCGCTTCGCCTTTCGGACGAAGCCGCCGCGTGCCTGCTTTCGCACGATTGGCCGGGCAACGTGCGCGAACTCAAGAACGAGATGGAAAGGGCCGCCGCGCTGCACGAAGGAGGCGACGAGGTCGGGTTCTCTGCGCTCTCCGCGAGGGTGCGTGGCCAGAGCGATCCGGCCCATCGCGCGGAAGACGGTTTCCGCTTTCGCGAACGCATCACGGACGTCGAGAGGTCGCTAATCTGCGAGGCGCTCGATCGGTACGAGTGGAACAAGACGCGCGTGGCGCGCGAACTCGGAATGACGCGCCAGGGCCTCGCGAAGAAAATGGCGCGCTTCGGTATACCGCTTCGGCGGCATCGGAGCGATCGCGGTCTTGGCGTTTCCGGCGGCGCACCCGGGGCGATGTGGAGCGCGCGGATTTAGTAGAGCGCAGCCCCCTCCATCTCCGCGGACGGAGCGAGCCCGAGTTCCTGCAGCACGGTAGGCGCCAGGTCGATGATGTGCGGGTTCGCCTTCGTCACCGGCCGGCGCGAAAAGAGCACCCCACGCGTAATCTCTTCGTCGACGGAGCAGTGGTCGCCGCTCCATTTGTCCAGGTTCGGGACGACGGTTTCGCGCGGGACTCCGCCGAGCGCGGTCTGCCACGAAACGCGGTACCCCTCCTCGAATCCGATGACCAGATCCGGCGCGTCGTCGATGTAAGGCCCTTTGAAGATCTCCGCGCCGTCGTAGGCGTTCCGAATCACCCGCGCGCCGGTTTCCGGATCGACAAACTCTTCGAGCATGGCGATGAGCTCGCGCTTCAACTCCGGGACCGCGGCCGGGTCGACGATGCCCTTCGCCTCGCGCCCCTTCACGTTGAAGAAAACGAGTCCGAGGCCCAAAGAGTACGCGCGCGTTCCCGACCAATCGACGTTCTGAAAGAAGTCGCCGTCGCTGAAAAGGTCGTCGAGCTTGTACTGCGGGTTATCCATGTTCTTGAGCTTCATGTAGCCGTTCCGAACGAGCCACGTGTTGATGTTGACGCCGCGACGGAACGAGTTGAATCCATGATCCGAGATGACGAAGAACGCGGCGTCCTCAGGGACGCGGTCGAGTGCTTTTCCGACGATGGTGTCCATCCGCTTGTAGACGTCCGAAATCATCTCGCCGTAGTTCGCCGCGAGTGTCGAGTCGTAGCGCGGGTGCGTCGTGTCGAGGAGGCGATACATCATGTGTTGGATCCGATCCGTTTCCGAGAACACGGAGACGAAGAGGTCCCACGGTTTCGTCTCCATGAGGTGGAACGTCATCTTCTCGCGGTTGTCCATGATCTCCATGAGGTCATCGTAGAACGGTTCTTCACCGATCCGTTCCTCCTTCAGGCCCGCGGTCTCTTCGGGCCACCCGCGCGATTTGTAATGGCCGCAGAGATCGTGAAGTTCCTTCCCGAGCGACTTCGGACTCGTGAACGCGAACGGCGGATCGACGGGATCAAAATCGATCGGCGAGAGATAGATCCGCACTTCGTCCCCGAGCGACACGGGATAGAACTTGCAGATCCCCTTCACCGCGACGATCGGCGTGACGGGAAACTTCACCTCGAACCACTCGCTCCATTTCCCCTCGGCGACCGTTTGCTCCTCTCCATCGAGGTCGACATGCATCGTTTTCGCCGCGTGATCGATACGGAAGGTGACGGGAATCGATAGCTCGTCTTTCTCGCCGAGGGCGGCGAGTTCACGCTGCTTCTCTTTCTTCTCGTTGAAGAGCTTGTTCTTCTCGCCTGGTTTTTGCTCTTTCGCGATGCGCTCCGACAGCGCGCTGATTTCTTTCTGAATCTCGCCCTTCTTTTGGCTCACGACGGGATTCCATGGGCCGACGACCGCGGTCTCGATCAAGCCGTCCTTCTCCACGACGGAGAACACCTTTCCGCCCATCTCGGTGTCGACGGCGCCCGCTCCACCGAGGTCGGTTGCGAAGTATTGAAACGTCGCTTGCGTTCCGCGCAGGTCAGGAACACCGAGCCCCGAGAACATGTAGCCGTTCTTCAGGGGCTCAGGTGGGAACGTGACCGGAATCTGGTAGCAGACGGCTCGTTTGCCCCCGTCCGAGGCGATTTGCCAGAAGGGAACGCCGCGGCGCAGGTTGATCACTTGCGGGCGCTTGATCGGCAGAAATCCCCAAAGGAATTTTGGCTTCACGGGCTCGGCCGTGGCGATGTTCGGGAAGTAGGTCTTCGTGTCGCGCCGGAGGAAGTCGTAGATCCCGTGCTTGCCCGGGTTCGCGCCGATCGAGAATGACGCCCACGCGACGGGGGACTCCGGGGGCTTCGTCGTGGCCAATTCCGTCATCGTGCCGCGGCTTGCGAGCGCTTTGAGGTTTGGAAGTTCGCCGCGATCCCACATCGAGCGAATGATGTCAGGATCCGCGCCGTCGAATCCGAGGATGACGACCTTTTGCGTCGTCGATGCCTCGGGAGCGCGGACGGAGTGATGTAGAAACGCGCTCAGCGGAACAAGCACGAGCGCGACGATAAGCAAGACCTTCTTGATCGACATCGTTTTGCAATCTCCTGCATTTTCTCTGGGGGAGGTGCGAAGCGTGCGCGCCGCCGAAGTCGATCCACGAGTGCTGGTGCATGTGGACCACGAACGCGAAGCCAATCGCGAGGGCCTCTGGCGCCGACTCCGCGCACGTTTACATTCACGCGACGCGCGATGTTAGCCCGCGCGGCGCGGGGTCGTCAAGCGAAGCGAGCCCGCGGCCGTCGATCGGCTTCGAACACCCGCACGAAACCGCCCGAAACGAACACAATTGACGCTCGTGATGGGCTCCGGTACCGCAGCAGGGATGCCGATACTTCTAGCGGGCAATTCCGTTCGATGCGCGGGGGGCGAGTCGTGGCGATTGAGCTAGCAAAAGAAATGGAGCATCGGATCTCCGACGAGGAGCGGCTTCTTACTCGGTTCTTCGGGACGATCGGGCTCGCGGATCGGGAGCACGTTCTCGGCGCGATCCTCACGGAGCTTGGAGTCGAGGTCGCGCGGAGCGAGCTGGCGCGAATACAGGTTCAGCTCTGGCAGCCCTATTTTCGTGCAACACCCGCCGTGCTCATCGAAGGCGAGACGACACTCTTCTTCGTTGAGGGACCGCGAGATCTCGCGGCGTCGACCGATCGCCTGACAGCGGAGTTCGACGAGGGAATGAAGGGCTCGAGCCAGTTTGCATTGATTCTCATCACGAGCGATGCGCGCGAACCGGAAGAGATCGTACGGTTGCGTGAATCCCTCGCGGCGCGGCACAAGTCCGGCCGGGTTGTTTGGGCGAGTTGGGGAAGGCTCTACAAACGCGTTCACTCACTCTCGACGGTCGACTCGCTCGACCCGGTTTCGCGGCGGCTCTGCGTCGAGATGTGCAGTGCGCTCGAGGAGCGGAAGCTCTCCTCGTTCGTCGGGTTCCCGAGCGGCGCGTACGAAGCGGCCGTGCAAGCGCGCGTCGACCTGCGCAATTTCCTTCACCACGCCGAGATGTTCGCCGAAGAGGTTAGCGCTGCGCTCGAGGTGCGCGGGGTCGCGGCCTTCCACGTCGACGCCCGCGGTCAGGACTCGCCGCCGCCGCTCGTCGCGTCGCATCTGATGTGGTCGTTCCGCGACGAATCGTGGGACGACTTCGAGCTCGCGCGCTGCTCGTTCTACATGAAGCTTTTCCTCGAGAGCCCGGTCGTCTGGCTCGGGTATCGGCTCGACCTTTCCGACACGGCGCGACGTGCGTTCGTGACGGAGAAGCGCGGGGCGCTCGCAGCCGCAATGGAGAAGCGTGAGGACCTCGCGCTGATTCTGCAGACGGGCGAAGAGATCGCGGGAATCTCGCGCAAGGTCACGCACGGCCAAGGCGGCCTCGGGTTCCTGGAGGGGCGCGATGCCCTCGCGGGCGTCGCGCACGCCGATCTGATCGTCGCGATCCCGGAGGCCGATCTTTCCTCCGCGGCGCTCCCGGCGCTCGTGGTCGAGCGGCTCGCGTGGTTGCGCGAAGAGGTTCAAGGCGCGGGGCTCTCGCCGAAGCGTGACACGGAGCCGGCAAAGCGCTTCGTCATCACCAATCTCTAGCCGGCCGCAATCTCACCTCAAGAATTCGCGATCAGTCGGTGGCGCCGCCGTCGGTCCGGCGAGCCTTCCGTGGCGTCGTAAGGCGCATCAAGAACTCTCGCTCTTCGGCGGGGAGAAGTCCTGCCCGCGCGCCCGCGAGAAACGCCGCGGAAAACACACACGCCGCGATGCCGACACTCACCGGCGACGAGATCTTCGCCAAAAGTAGCGGCGCCGTCGCGATCGCTGCGAGGGCCGCGCACCCGCCGACGCGCGCAAGGCCGCCCCACGGGATCAGTGCGCCCGGCTTCGTTCCAAGCGCGCGGCCCGCGATCGCCAGATAGAAAGCGGACTGCGCGTAGGTCGAGACGACGAGCGCGACAGCGGGGCCGACGTAACCGATCCGCGGGATCAAGACGAGCGCCAGGCAGAGCGAGAGGACGAGATCGGCGGTCGCGCCGAGCAGCACGGCACGCCCGCGTCCCAGGGCGAGGAGCATCGGTGTATACGCGGCGCAGCGTAGTGGCAGAAGGAGCAGATAGACGCGAAACGGCGTGGCGCTCGCGGCGTAGCGCTCCGAGAAGAGCGTGATCATGATGTCGCTCGCCATGAGAAGCGCGAACGCGCAGAGGGGAAGTACGAAGAGGCCGGTTCTTAAGATCGCGCGCTGCCAGAGGCGTACGAGCGGCGATTTGTCAGTCGCCGCGGCGAGGCGCGAAAACTCCGGCATCAGGATTGTCGTCGTCGATGCGAGGAGGATGGCGATGAACGGAATCTCGAATGCGCCGTTTGCGAAGATCGCGAATGTTTCGGGATCGAACCGCGATGCGACGAGTGCTTTGTCGAGCCATCCCGATGAGACGCGCACGACTTCGTTCGCACCGAGCGGCAGCGAATAGATGAGAAACTCGCGCGGAAGCGTAGCGCGAAGCGTCGGTACGACGCCGCGATACTCGCGCGCGACGGCGGCGAACAGCATCGTAGAGCGGAAGAGGGCGTACGCCGCGAGGCCGCGATAGATCCAGATCGGATCGGTGCCGAGCATCGCGGGAAGCACCGCGGCGGCGATCATCGCGAGCGAGGCGACGAGTGTGATCCAGCCCAGCCTCGTGTGGCGGTTCTCGACGACAAGGAACGACTCCAGCGGATTCGCGGGGAGAATCGCGAGGATGTAGACGGCCAGGGCCGGGATGTACCGCGCCAGATCGGGATTGTTCATAAGACGCGCGAGCCATCCGGCTGCGATCATGAGACCGGCGGCGCCAATCGCGCCGAGCGCGGCGAGCGCGAGCAGCACGAGGTTGAGAAATCCTCGCCGGCCTGCCGCGTGCTCGCGCGGTGCGAAGAACGATACGGAGAGCGGGATTCCCGAGAGCAAAACCGTCGCACCGACCGTGATGACGAGCCACGCCTGCTGAAACGTTCCGTACTGCGCCGGATCGAGGTGGCGCGCCAGGACCGCGCTCGTCACGACGATCGCGAGCGCGTTCGTGGCGCGCGCGACGCTGATCACGCCGACTTTTGCGGAGAGCCCGGGCATCAGGTCGTGGCGCACTCGCGCGCGGTGTTCGTCACCGGCTCGCGCGGCTCATCACGGGGAAGAAGTGCGGCGCGTCATGATCGTCCGTGTGGTCTTCCGCCGATTCGAGGTGCGTGATGACGTGTGCATCGTTCGCGAGCGCACTCTCGATCGCGCGTTCTATCGCGGACGCCTTCGCGTGCGCCTCTTCGATCGGCGTGCCGCGCGGGAAGAGCAGGTGAAGCTCGACCCAGACAGACTGCCCCGCGCTTCTGTGACGCACGCCGTGCCATGTCACGCCGAGGGGGCGCGCCGCGGCTTCGAGCGCGTCGAGCACCGCGCGCTCCGTAGCTGGGCTTCCCTCGTCCATGAGTCCGCCGATGGAGCGCCGCATCAAGCGCCACCCCGACCAGCAAATGTTGAGGGCAACAAGGATCGCCGCGATCGGATCGAATGGGAGCCAGCCCGTCGCAAGCGTGAGGAGAAGCCCGGCCACGACGCCGACGCTCGTCCAGCAGTCCGTCAGAACGTGGCGCCCATTCGATTCGACGATGAGTGAACGCGTTTTCTTGCCTTCGCGAATCAGCCACACGCCCAGCACGCCGTTGGCCAGACCCGCTCCAGCGATGAGGGCGGTTCCCGCGCCGAGAGCTTCGGAGGAGAGTCCGGCGCGCCACTTGCCGATCGCCGACAGGACGATGAGGATCGCGGCGACGACGATCAGCGCGCCTTCAGCCCCCGCCGAGAAGAACGCAACCTTCTCGTGTCCGTACGTGTGGTTGCGATCGGGCGGCCTCCGCGAGAGAGCTAGGCTCCACGCGGCGAATCCGACGGCGGCGATATGGATGATCGATTCGAGGGCATCGGAGAGAATCGCGGGAGAGCCCGTGAGGATGTAGGCGCCGACCTTGACGACGAGAAGGATGAGTCCCATCGCCAATGAGAGCGACATTGCGGCGCGTTCCGCGCGTGCCATCGCATCCCGTCGCGTCGAATCCGTCACGAGTGAAGCCTCCTCGTGGCCGTTGAAAAGCCCGCGGCATTCTAACGAAATCCCCTAGGGCCGTCTATTTGACTCGCGCGGAGGGCGGATGATAGATTGCCGCGCGTGAATATTCTCGTGATCGGTGCGGGCGCGATCGGCAGCCTCTTTGGCGGCCTCCTCTCGCGCGAAGCGCGCGTCGTCCTGCAGGGTCCGCACGGCGCGGTCGCGATTCCCCGGCCTGGCATCTCCGTGGCGGACGAAGAGAGCACGCAGGACATCAACATCACGACATTCGCTGAAGGGCTACCGCCCGGCGAAGAGTACGACCTCGTCATCGTCGCGACGAAAGCGACTGCGAACCGCAAGGTTGCGTTGAGCCTTCGGGCTCACTTGGGCGAACGCACTCACGTGCTCCTGCTTCAGAACGGAATGGGCAACGAAGACGTCTTCGGACGCGCCGTGCGCCGCGAGAAAATTCTCCGCGGCGTCGTGTACGAGGGCGTCGTCCGGCAGAGTCAGTCGCGGATCGTGTGGTGGGGAAAAGGGGTCACGTATCTCGGCTATTACTTCTATCCGTCGCAGAGCCTCGAGGATTCGTATCTGGTCGATCTGGCGAGCCTCCTCGGCGCGAGCGGGCTGAAGGCGCG
Organism: bacterium; assembly: GCA_046160485.1. Classification (GTDB taxonomy): domain Bacteria; phylum Orphanbacterota; class Orphanbacteria; order JBJXGV01; family JBJXGV01; genus JBJXGV01. The sequence continues at coordinate 27,155 of JBJXGV010000028.1, forward strand.
CGTCGCGGCCGATATCCGGCGCGAGGTTTGGAAGAAGCTGATCATCAACGCGGCGATGAACCCTCTCGGCGCGATCACGGGTTGCGAGAATCGTTCGCTCGTCGAGAATCGCGACACGCGCGAGCTGCTCGGCCATCTCGTACGGGAGGGCGAACGCGCTGCGCGAATCGAGGGGTACTCGTTCGATCTGGGCGCGAAGGTCGAGGATCTCGCGCGCCGCACGGGGCGAAATCTCAACTCGATGCTCCAAGACTTCCGGCGGGGGAAGCGGAGCGAAATCGAATTTCTCAACGGATTTCTGATTCGCTATGCCGAAGCGCACAACGAAGACCTCCCGCATCACCGGTCGCTCACGCTTCTCGTGCGCGCGATCGAGGCACAGTACGAATGAGCGCGCTCGCGGGAGCGCGCCGGCGGCGCTTGTCGCGTGGCGGGCTCTTCCTCGCGCTCTTGGCGGTCCTATCGAACGGCTGCGGGCGGCGTGATGGCGGTGCCCCGGTTCTCGTAGTCGGCATCGATAGCGCGGACTGGGAAATGATTCGCCCGATGGTCGATCGCGGCGAGTTGCCGACCATCGCGGGACTTTTGCGCGACGGTGCCTCCGCGCCGTGCACTTCCCTCGAGCCCGCGCTCTCGCCTCTACTTTGGACGAGCATCGCGACAGGCCGCACGCCCGACGAGCACGGGATTCTCGATTTCATTACGCGCGATCCGCGCACGGGAAAGACTGTGCCGGTGACGAGCACGCTGCGGCGCGTCAACGCGATCTGGAATGTCGCAAGCGACGCAGGCAAGAACGTCGGTGCGGTCGGCTGGTTGGCCACTTGGCCCGCGGAAGAAGTGAACGGGGTGATGGTGACGGATAGGCTCGCGTTTCATCCATTCGATCCGGCCGCAATGGGCGGCGCTGAGGAGGGCCTGACGTACCCGTCCGAGATTGCCGCGGAGGTTCAGGCGCTCATGCCAACGCCGGAGTCGATTCCGTTCGATACGCTGAGCCGGTTCCTCGCGATCGAGCGCGAGCAGTTCGACGCGGCGCCTTTCGACACGTATCGCCCCGGCCAGCTCATCGGGAATTTCCGGCGGACGTTCGCCGCCGCCGAAGGATATCGCCGCGTGACCGACCATCTCTATGGCCGCGGCGGGTGGGATCTCTTCCTGACGTACTTCGAGTTCCTCGATGCGACCGCGCACTTGTTTGTCCGGCACATGGACCCGGCGCTCGCGTCGCTGCCGGAGTCGGAGCGCGCGGCATTTCGCGGCGTCGTCGAAGAAGCGTATCGCTGGCAAGACCGCGTGCTCGGGGAGATTCTTGCGAGGGCGCCGAAGGAGACGATCGTCATTGTCGTGTCGGACCACGGGTTCCTTTTCGGCGAACGGCGAATTGCCGCGCCCTCGGAAGTGCTCGGCGGCGAGGCCGCGCTGTGGCATCGGAACGAGGGTGTGATTCTGCTCGCGGGGCCCGGCGTTCGCAGGGGAGTCTGGCTGCCTCCGGTTTCGATTCTCGATGTCACGCCGACGATCCTCTGGCTCATGGGGCTTCCCGTGGCACGCGACATGGCCGGGCGTCCGTTCGTCTCCGCGTTCGAGGCCGATTTTATCGAGGATCATCCCGTCGAATTGATCCCGACGTACGAAACGACGCCGCGCGAAACGGGAACGGTCACCGGATCGGAAGACGAAGCGATCGAGGAGCGGCTGCGCGCGCTCGGGTACCTCGCGTCGGAAGGCGTCAACACCGTCATCAACAAGGCGATCCTCTATCGCGATCGAGGCGAAGCGGCGGCGTCGCTCGAAGAGTGGAAGAAGGCGAAGGCACTCGCACCGGCGCGCGCCGATGTCGCGGTTGGACTCGGGTTCGCGCTGTACCAATCAGGCGACCGCGCGGCGGCGCGCACGGAATGGGAGCGCGCGCTCTCGCTCGACGCCAAATCTGTCGAAGCGCACGTCAACCTCGGAAACCTTGCCTACGAATTGGGTGATTTCGAGGGTGCGATCGCTCGTTACCGCGCCGCGGTCGCTGCGGATTCGCTCGCGAGCGACGCCTACGTCAACTTGGCTCAAGTGCATCTCGAGCAGAAGCAGTTCCAGCTCGCGGCGGATGTGCTCGAATCGGCGAAGGCGGTGGCGCCAGGGAACGCGGCGGTGCGTTACCGGCTCGGTGTCGCGCTTGCCGAGATGGGCGGTCGCGAGAACGCGCTCGGCGAATTCAAGCGCGCGTTGGAGCTCGATCGCGAGCTTCGCGTGCCGGTCGGTATCTGGATCGGCCGTATCATGATGGGCGCCGGGGATCTCGATGCCGCGATCGCGCAATTCGAGAAGGTAGTCGAGATCGCGCCCGGCGACGTCGAGGCGCGGTTGTACCTCGGGCGCGCGCTTCTCGTCGCGAAGCAAGGACAGCGCGCCGGCCAGGCATTCATGCAAGTGCTTCGGATCGATCCCGACAACGCGGATGCGAAGGCGGCGCTCGAAGCGCTCGCGCGATCCGCTCCCGGGCGATAACGGGATGAGGGTCCCCCATTCGAGAGGAGAAAGAAGATGAAGCAAGCCGTCGGAGTGATCGGGCTCGCTGTGATGGGTGAGAACCTCGCGCTCAACATCGAGCGCAACGGATTCCCGATTGCTGTTTACAACCGTTCGTTCGAGAGGACCGATGCGTTCGCGAAGGGCCGCGCGCGTGGAAAGAACGCCGTCGCCTCGCGCACGATCGCGGAGTTCGTTGCCGCGTTGGAACGCCCGCGCCGCATCATCCTCATGGTAAAGGCGGGCAAGCCGGTCGACGACGTGCTCGACGAGATCGCGCCGCACCTCGAGCCCGGCGACATCGTCGTCGACGGCGGCAATTCGCACTTCGTCGATACGGAGCGGCGCGTGGCGCACCTGGCCGCGCGGCAGCTCACGTTCTTCGGGATGGGCGTCAGCGGCGGGGAAGAGGGCGCACTGTGGGGGCCGAGCATCATGCCGGGCGGCGACGAAGCCGCGTTCCGCCATCTCGAGCCGATCCTCACCAAGATCGCCGCGAAGGCCGATAGCGGGCCGTGCGTGACCTATGTCGGGCGCAAGGGCTCCGGGCACTTCGTGAAGATGGTCCACAACGGGATCGAGTACGGCGACATGCAGCTCATCGCCGAGACATACGATTTGATGCGGTTCGGGCTCGGCCTCTCGCCGGCGCAGATCGCGGACACGTTCGCGGAGTGGAACGAGGGCGAGCTGAAGTCATACCTGATCGAAATCACCGCGAAGATCGTCAACTTCGCGGACGATCTCGGCTCGGGGGCGGTCCTCATCGACAAGATTCTCGACGCCGCCGGTCAGAAGGGGACAGGGAAGTGGACGACGACGATCGCGCTCGATCTCGGCGTTGCGATCCCGACGATCACGGCGGCGGTGGACGCGCGAATTCTCTCGGCCGAGAAGGCGCTTCGGACGAACGCGGCCGCGATGTATCCGGCGCGGCGCGGCGCGATCGCCACCGATGCGCCGTCGTTTCTCCGCAGCCTCCGCTCGGCGCTCTACGCGTCGAAGATTTGCTCCTACGCGCAGGGCTTCGATCTTTTGCGGCGCGCGTCGGATCAGTTCGACTACGGCGTGCGTCTCGACGAGATCGCGCGTATCTGGAAGGGCGGCTGCATCATTCGCGCGGTTTTCCTCGACAAGATCCGCGAGGCGTTCTCGCGCGATGCGGGCCTCGCCAATCTTCTGCTCGACAAAGAGTTTCACGCGGCGATCGAGAACCGGAGCGATGATTGGCGCCTTGTCGTGGAGAGCGCGGTTCGCGCGGGAGTCACTCCACCGGCGATCTCCGGTTCGCTCGCGTATTTCGATTCGCTACGGCGCGAGCGGTTGCCGGCGAATCTCATTCAAGCGCAGCGAGATTTCTTCGGCGCGCACACGTATCAGCGCACGGATCGCGAGGGGACGTTTCATACGGATTGGAGCAAGGCGAGTCAGTAAGCGACTCGCCGCGCCGCGGTAACGCCGAGCGCGTCCCGGCTAGAAGCGGAACGCGCTCGAAACGAATACGCGCGTGAGGTCGCGCTCTTCCGTGTAGATCGACGACTCGCGGCTGAACGACCCCGTTTGGAGCGCGACGTCGACAGTCAGCACCGTGTCGATTAGGATTCCCGCGCCGAGCGTCAAGAAATTGCGATCTCGGTCGACTTCGACCTCGACGTCTCGGCCGGTGGTCGGAATGCGCAGGCGGAACGGGACCGGGTCGTGAAGGAAGCCCGCGCGCACCCGAAACGGCGACCGCCCGACGAGGTACTCCGCACCCAAACTGATCGAGACGTTGTCCTCGTATTGCGATTGAAGCCCGCGATTGCCGAGCGGATTTTGATCGAAGGCAATCTGACTCCAGTCCGTGTAGCGTCCGTCGAGCGCGACCGTAAGACCGCCAGTCGCGACCGCGCCGCCGATCCCGAACGAAGGCGGGAAATCGATCTTGTCTTCGAACGCGATCTCGGAGAGCGGGGAGAATATCTCGGTGCCGTTGTCGAGCACCGTGAGGTCGTCGAACACCTGCGTGCCTTCGAGCGTGAGCGCCATCTTCGTGCGCGCCGTCGCTCCGATGCGAACGTTCGGGTTTACACGGTAGAGGATTCCGAAGTTCGCCGAGACACCCGAGATCTCGGTCTGCGTCTCGATGATGTCGTCGAGCCGTAGTGTGTCGGGATTCGCGTTGTCGATGTCCTCGGTGACCTGATTGATCGCGATGTCGTCGTTGCCGTCGTGGATGTAGAGCGCGCCACCGACATAGAGCCGTGGCGATGCCTCCGCCGCGAGCGCGAAACCCCAGCCCGAGAGTTTCCCCGACTCCGAAATCGTGTCGTGATACTCGAGCCTCTGTCCCGCCGGCCCCTCACGCGTGAGAATCTCGAGATCCTGATCGTAGTTGCGGAACTGATCGTTCCCCATCGCGATCACGAGCGAGCCGCGGTAAGTCGGGAATGGATAGACGAAGCGAGCGTTTCCGAAGCGCGTAGATCTGTTCGAGACGTTCGACGAGAACCCCGAGAGTTCGCTCGTGAACTCACTGCGGTCGTGAGTCATCGTGGCCGACAGTTCGATGCGGCGCATCTGCGCGAGTCCCGCTGGATTCCAGTAGATCGCCGACGCATCCTCGGATATCGCGAGTCCCGCGCCTCCCATCCCCATCGGACGTGCGTCCGTGCCCGTCAGAAGCGGGAGCGGAATCTCGGATGCGAGATCGGGAAGTGTCTGGGCGGTTGCCTCCGAGCCGAATACGCTGAAACTGAGGACGGCAATCGCAACACCAAAGAGGCGCGCGCAGCCGATGACGCGCGCGGCGACCGAACACCGCGAGTGCGAATTCCGCATTGCTGGGATCTCTCCTACTGAGGGGGTGGCTGGTTGTTCTCTTTGGAGTCGTCGTTCTTTTGTGGAGTCGGCTGCGGCGCGGGAGTTCCAAGCTCGCGTCGTTCGGGCGAGCGATGTGTCGGCGCCGCGCGAGTCTCTTCGGGCTTCGGATCCGACGCGGGGGTCGACGGTGTTGGCCCGGGGGATCCCGATGTCGGCGTGCCGCCCCCGGTCGCTCCGCCCGTGATCACCGGAGTCGGCGCTGCCGTTCCGATAGCGCGGCGGCCGGGATCAGTCCAAATATGCTGGCCGCCCGTCTCGACGGCTGCGGGTGCGCCCGGTGTCACGGAATTGCCCTGGCCGTAGTACCAGTAGTCCTGAAGCCACCAGGGCCGGTGGTAGTAATCGTTCCAGGCTGGGGTGGCCGCGTAACTTCCAAATGCGTAGTGGCCGGGATCGAACGCGTCGTGGTAGAAACGGGAGTCTTGATGGCAAGACTCGCAGGCCTTGCGAACGCCGGTGTCTTCGGCAACGATGCTCTGCGCATCAGGGTGTCGCATCACCGTGTAGCAGCCGGTGGCAAACGTCACGACGATCGTGAGCACGATTGCGAGGAGAGAGATTCGTGAAATTATGTTTATCATGCCGCGTGCTCCACGGGGGTCGTTGAAACCAAAGTGACTCTAACCGGCGGCCTCTCCTCTGTCAAAAGCATTATCGGCGGTCGGCGCGCGCGCCGCCAGGGCGCGCTTCCGCATTCGGCGCGCGGCCGTGAAACCCCCAGCGGAGTCTTTCTGTTCATTCTCGTTGTGGCGCTAAGCAGCGCGGCTGGGTGCGCTTCGCACGGCGCGCGGATGGACGATCCCCACACGCGCATCGATGCCGCTCCGCTCGAGGACGAGAGCGCCTATGGCCTCTTCCTCCGCGGACATCAGCTCCAGGAAGATGGCGATGCAGCGGGTGCATTGGCTGCGTACAAGGCATCGCTCCGCCTCGACCCGCGTTCCCCGACGGTGTTGACGCGAATAGCACGAATCTACAGCGCACTCGGCGACCACCGCGCGGTCGTGGACTTCTCGCGACGAGCCATCGCGATCGACCCTCTGACGCCGGAGGCGACCGAGCTGCTCGCCGCCGCGTTCGTTTCCCTCGGACAGATCGGAAGTGCGATCGCGGAGTACGAGTCGCTTGCTGTTCGCCAGCCCAAGAGCGAAGGGGTTCGTGCCGTTCTCGCGCGAATGCACCTTCAGGCGGGCGACGCGCCGCGTGCGATCGAGGTGATGCGGGATGCCGTCCGGCTTGCCCCCGCCTCCCACACTCTTCGGGTCACGCTGGGGCGGATCTACGCGATCAATGGCCAACTTCCGGAAGCGGAACGCGAGATGCGCGAGGCTCTGGCGATTTCGCCGAACGATATCCCGACGATTCTCGTGCTCGGCTCGGTTCTGGAGTCCGCGCAGAAGACCGACGAAGCGAAGGCACTCTACTTTGGCGTGCTCGAGGCCGAGGTGCCATCTCTCGAAGTCGAGAAGGCGCTGTTCGGTCTGGCGCTCCGGCACGAAGATTGGTCGACGGCGATCCTCGCGGGCGAGCGCGTGGCGCAGGACTTTCCTGGCGAGATCGACGTCCTCCAAAAACTCGGAGAGGTCTACCTGCGGCGCGATCGCGTGCGAGACGCGGTTGCTCTCTTCCGCGGTCTGGCCGAGCGCTACCCGGAGAATCCCCAGAACTGGAACGCGCTAGGCGGAATCTATTTTCAGCGCGGGTTGTATCGCGAGGCGGATGCCGCACTTCGCCAAGCCGTCGCGATCGACTCGACGCTCTCCGTTGCCTGGGTAACGCTCGGAGTGATCGGCGCTGAGCGCCGCGAATACGAATCGGCGGTCGCTTCGTTCGAACGCGCGCGGCAATTGTTGCCTGGCAACCCCGAGGTGCTGCTCCTGCTCGGCTCCGCGAAGCTCCAGCTGAATTCGGCCGCCGCCGCCGAGGACCTTCTGCGCGAGTCGCTGCGACTGCGGCCCGGGCATCCGCGAACTCTGATGACGCTCGGCATGGCCCTCGAAAAGACAGATCAAGTTGAAGAGGCGCGCCGTGTTTTTCGCGAGTTGATCGAGAAGGACCCCGCTTCGGCCGAAGCGCGAAACTATCTCGGCTACTTGCTCGCCGATCGTGGAATTCACCTCGACGAATCGCTTCGCGAGATCGAAAAGGCAGTCGAGATCCAACCCGACAACGCGTATTTCATCGACAGTCTCGGTTGGGTTCTCTTCCGACTTGGCAGGTTCGACGAGGCGACCGTACACCTCGAGAAGGCTTGGCGGCTGCTCGGCGACGATCCGACGATTCTCGACCACCTGGGCGAGATCTACGCGGCGCGCGGCCTCGGCGATAAGGCTCGCGATGTCTGGACAAAGGCGATCGCCGCGGGCGCGGACGCGTCGGCGATCCAACCGAAGATCGATGCGCTTCCCGATCACTAACGCGGCGTTGTTCGCGATCGCAGTCTGCACCCTTGCGGGTTGCGGACTCGCAGGCAGTCGCCCGCCCGCGCTGCTTGCCCCCGCCGAGATCGCCGCGCGCCTTCCGGCCGACCGTGTGACCTCGCTCGAGGGGGAGGGGCGGCTCTCCGTACGCGGACCTGACGGCTCTTCGGATCTCTCATTCGCGATTCAGTACCTGGAAGGCGAGGGGTTGCGGCTCGATTTCACATGGAAAAGTTTCATCGGCCTTGTGCGGCGCGAGGGGACGATCCTGGTTCGCGGCGACTCCGTGTGGCTTCGCCTGCCCGACGAGGAGTTACAGGATCCTTACTGGAGAAGCACCGCCGCGCGGCGCGACGTGCTCCTCGGACTTGCGCCGGCCGATTTCGTGATTCTTATGATTTCCGGCGCAGAGGAGGTTCGTTCGCGCGCGCCCGAGATCGTCACGGTTCGCGCCGAGGATTCAGGCGAGCGCTGGAGAATCGGGTTGGCGACCGCGGACCGATCCGAGGAGGTTCTCGTCGATGCCAAGACGGGGGACCTGCTGTCGCGCGAACTGTCGCTAGTCTCGACGAGCCGCACGACCCGAGTGACGTATTCGCGCCATCGCCAGGCGGGCGTCCTCCGCCGGCCGTTTTCGATTGAGCTTCACGACTCCGCCGGACCGATACGCGGGAAGATCGCGTTCGCGCGCCAGGTCTGTGGCGCACGAATCCCCGCGTCGCGCTTTCAGCCGGCCGACGGCTCGCGGCTTCTGGTCGGACTCGGCGACGTCGGTCCCAGCCGCGCCGAGTCCGGAACTTTAATCCCCGCGAGGGGTGGGCCCGAGTCGTGAGGGCGGCCAATGAAAGCCCGGCTACCGGCGGGCCAACGCCTTCCGACGAAGAGTTGATGATCCGGTACAGAGAAGGTGACGTCAGCACCTTCCCGGTGATCGTCAGCCGGTACCGAGATCGTCTAACCTCCGCGGTCGTTCGTCTCGTCGGCGATCGTGATAAGGCCGAAGACATTGTCCAGGAGACGTTCCTTCGTGTTCACAAAAATGCAGCGCGATACAAGACGATCGCGCGATTCTCGACCTGGATTTATACGATCGCTCTCAATATGGCGAAGAACGAGATTCGTAATACCAAACGCCGAAAGACATCTTCGCTTTGGGACATGGGATTGGAGAAAGACGGCGAGCCATCCGCCTACGAAATCCCTGACAATTCTGAACGGCCCGATGATGTTGTGGAGCGCCGGAACCTACGCGGCCTCATGGAGCGGTGCATTCAAGAGCTTCCGCCAAAATACCGAACGATCATTGTCCTGCGCGATGTCGAAGGGCTCTCGTATGACGAGATCGCCGGAATCCTCAAGCTGCCGGAGGGAACCGTAAAGTCGCGGATGAACCGTGCAAGGCTGAGATTTAAGGAACTGCTTGAGCCCTTGCTTTGAGCAGATCGATGGTCCCACAATGGACCGTCTTCTTAGGGGTCCCCGTTAAGGAGGTTGCGTAGAGAATCATGAATTGTTCCGATTTCCAGAAGCGAGTTTCCTCGTATCCTGACAAGTCCCTTCCAACCGCGGAAAGAGCGTCGCTCGACGAACACGGCACGGTTTGCTCGGTCTGTGCACCCGCGCTGAAAGTGTTTCGCGCGATGCACGCCGGCTTCGCGACTCTTCCGGCGATCGGCACGACCGATGAATTCGAGCGCCGCGTCGTCCGTCGCGTCGCGCGTGAGCGCGAAGAGGGGGGCGGGCGCATCATCGAGTTTCCTGCGTGGGGCCCACGCGTCGGGCTCGCACTTGCGGCGGGTCTTCTTCTATTCGTCGGGTGGCAGATCGTGAATCGTGACGGCGGCGCGGTTGATCGCCGGATGGCTTCTCGCGCACCGGCACAACAGAGCGAGGCCCTTACGGTGACGCGTCAGATGGAGAAGCCGCGCGCGGGCACGGATGTCGACGCGGATGTTGCTCTCGCGCCGCGCGACGATCGATCGTCCCGAAGCTCGGCGCTCGATCTGTTGCTCGATGAAGGTGGCACGCCGCTCGTGCCGCCCGGTAGCGGACGCAAGTACGTCATCGATCGTCCTACGGATCTTCCACGACTCCTCTCCGAAGGGGCGGAAGGTGAGTTGGCGTCGACTCCGATCTCGTTCTGAAGACGTCATGAGGGCCCGCCTGTTCTCGCATGCGGGCCCCTTGTTTCGTCGCGACGGCATGATGCGCGATCGTCTACGCGTTCTTAGAAACAGCGGCGCGCTCGTGTTCGCGCTCTTCGCGCATGCTGCCGATCCCGAGCCCGCGCACGCATCGAGTCCCCTCGTCACGCTCGAAACGGAGATCGTCCGACTCAGCGAGAGGTTGCGCGGCTCGATCGTGGGCGTCGAGTCCTGGAGCTCCGGGAACGCCGTCTCCGTCGGCTCAGGTATCATCGTCGACTCGACGGGTGTGATTCTCACGACATCGAGCGTTGTTCGTGACGCTCAGAAGATCATCGTTCGCGCCTTGGGGCGCGGAGTGTTCCCTGCGCGCGTTGTTGGGCTCGACCCGCTCACGAACCTCGCTGTTCTCGAAGTCTTCTCTGCCGATACGTTCACGCCGATACCGCTCGTCGCACGCGCGGAAGCGCCGCCGGGGTCGTGGGTGATGATTCTCGGGAACTCGTACGGAGCGGGGCCGACGGTGGCGGTCGGCAATGTCGCGGGTCGCCGCCATGGCTACGGACTCGAAGAGGGCGAGGGGCTCGTCCAAGTCAACGCGCCCGTAAATCCGGGCGACAGCGGCGCGGCGGTGGTGAACTCGCGCGGGGAAGTCATCGGCATTCTCTTCGCCGCGATGACGCCGGAAGATGGTCCCGAGCGTTCCGACTTGGTCGGCGGAGTCGGCCGCCGTGCGGAGGGAGGCGGAGCCTCGCTCGCTATGGGCGCCAACGTCGGGTTTGCGATGCCGATCGGCCCGACCAAGCGGATCGTCGAGCAGATTCGCGCGCATGGCCGCGTGGTTCGAGGGTACTTGGGGCTGCGCATCCAGCCCGTGGAGATGGCGGGCGCGCCTGGGCTTCGAGTCGACGATGTTTACGCAGCGAGCCCGGCCGACCGCGCTGGCTTCCTCCGCGGCGATATCTTGATCGCGGTCAACGGAAAACCGGTCGGGACTTCGCGATCACTCCAGTGTCTGGTCGCTCGCAGTCAGCCCAATGACGAGATTCGCCTCTCCGTTCGCCGCGGGGAGGCGACGCACGAGCTTTCTGCGGTCGTCGGCGAGTTGCCGGAGCTACTGGTTGAGCGTGGCACGCCGGAGGCCGACTCACAGGCCGCAGCCATCGCCGATGCTTCCCCGACCAACCGCGCCGAGCACGTCCGAGCTAGCATCGAGGCCCTCAAGCGCGAGCTTGCCGCGCTCCAACAGGACCTCAAGTCCCTGGAGCGAAGCGGCAAGCGGTAGTTCTTACGGCGCGCGCCCGGGCGATCCATCGACGCGCGTGTGCTAAGCTGCCTCTCCATATGAATCGCACGGTCGGACCATCGGCGCTCGCCACATCGTGGCGGCGTCGCGCCTACGCGGGCGCGATCTTCTGGTTGTTGTTCGCGACCACGGGCTGCGGAGGTGGGGCGGGGCGCGACACCGCGGCCGGGGCCGACGACGAGATTGCGCTCGTCGTCGGTGAGGGCATACCCGAGAGTGCTAGCGCCATTCTCGAGCGTTCGCTCTCCGAAGAGATTCGGTTTGCGCATGCCGAACCGCTCTTCCGTGTCCAGCGTATCCCGGTTTCCGAAATCGAACGCGCCAAGTCGCGAAAGACCGTCGTACTTCTGGCACTTCTAACGGTCCCCGGTAAGGGAGCGCTCGTCGCGCGGGACATTCTTGGTGACGAACAGATTAGCAATGCATCCTCTCATCACGGCGCGATCGCCGCGCTGAGTGACGTGTGGAGGTCCGAGCAGTCCGTCGTCGTTCTCGCCGCGTCCGACGCGGAGGGTATTCTCTCGCTCGTGGAAGAACGCGTGCAACGCATTCAAGATGTAGTCCTCGGGGCGGCGAAGGGCCGGGCGGGCGATCGCCTCTATCAGAGCGGCGAGGACGCCGAAGCCGCTCGGCGCCTCATGTCGGATGTCGGATGGTCCGTGCGCGTACCGGCGAAGGGATGGACGTTGGATTCGTCTCGCGCTGCCGAGCAGATGCTGCAACTCGCCGCGCGCTCGCCGGAACGTGCTGTTTCGGTTCACTGGGTCTCATCGGATTCGATGACGCTCGACGCGGATGGCGCACTCTCGCTCTGTGATGCCTTCGGTGCACGATTCACGAACGGAAGCGTCGTCGATCGCGAGCGCTCGGCGGTGTCCGAGACGACGCTAGATGGGATTCGCGCACTCTGCGTCAGCGGTGCGTGGCGGAACCCGCGAGATTCGTCCGCGGGCGGACTGCGGAGTCTTGTTTTCGTGGTGCCGGCGCAAGCGCGCGTCTATCTGATCGACTGCCGTGCCGCCGCCTCGGCGGGGGACGAAAAGGTCGCTATGTGGCAGCTCGAGGCGCTCGCGAATACGTTCCGCGTCGCCCCGCCGCCGCGATGACGGATTCGCGAGGGCGCGCTCGCGCTCGAACACTGCGGGTTGCGTTTCCTCGCGAGCGCGAGGTCTGCGACGTCGTCGTGGGCGCCGGCGTGCTATCGCAACTCACTCGCCACCTCGAACGCATGGGTTCTCCAGGCCGCGCCGCGATCGTTTCGTCGCGCCGCGTATTTCGGCTTTATGGAGTCGCGCTCGAGGCGGCTCTACGTCGCGCGGGTTACGAGCCGGCGCGTGTATTTCTTCCCGATGGCGAATCAGCGAAGAGTATCGAGTCTGCGATGTCGCTCTGCCGTGCGTTCGTCAGCGGCGGCCTCGAGCGCGACAGTACGGTGTTCGTCTTAGGCGGCGGTGTCTTGTGCGACGTCGGAGGCTTCGCTGCTGCAACATTCATGCGTGGCGTTCGAACCGTGTTGGTTCCGACAACGCTGCTCGCGCAGGTCGACGCGGCCATCGGAGGCAAAACGGCGATCAATCTTCCGCAAGGGAAGAATCTCGTCGGCGTGTTTCATCAGCCCCGGCTCGTCCTCTGCGATGTCGCGACGCTCGCTACGCTCCCGGCGCGGCAGCTCCGGTCCGGTATCGCCGAGGTCGTGAAGGTCGGTGCTGCCCTCGACTCCGTCCTGTTCTCTCGCCTCGAGCGCGACGCGGAGTCGATGCTCAGCGGCGAGCCTCGCCGCCTAGTCGAAATCGTCGCGCGCGCGGCCCGTGTCAAGGCGCGGATCGTCGCCGCGGACGAGTTCGATCGCAGCGGCCGGCGCGCAATCCTCAACTACGGGCACACGGTGGGGCACGCGATCGAAGCCGCAAACGGGTATCGCGGCGTTCTGCACGGGGAAGCGGTCGCGATCGGGATGAGCGCCGCCTGCCGCCTCGGGGTCGCGCTGGGTGTCACCCCCGCGGCGTCCTCGCGCCGGCAGATCGCCCTTCTCGAGCGGTTCGGGCTCCCGACGGCGTTGCCGCGCGGCCTCGCGCTCGCCTCGATAATCGACTACATACGGCGCGACAAGAAGGCGCGGGGCGGCGAAATCCCCTTCGTGTTGACACACTCGGTGGGCTCTGCTAGCGTGACCGGCCGTGTTTCCGTCCGGCTCCTCAGCCGGGTATTGGTCGAGATGGGGGCGGGTGTGAGGAGGGGAAGCCGATGAGCGGCGAGGACGTCTTGGACCATCTACGTGACTCATGGGAAAGCAGTCCGGGGTCTCTCGCGTTCGTACCGTTCGCGGAGGCGCTCCGCCGGCGCGGTGATCTCGAAGAAGCGATCCAGGTCTCGCGGAGCGGGCTCGATTCGCGCCCGAACCACTCGAGCGCCCACCTCGTACTCGGGCGCTGCCTCTTCGACAAGGGCGACTTCACGGAGGCCATACGCGAATTCGAAGAGGTTGTCAGTCTCGACCCGAAGAACGGTCTGGCGCTTCGCTTGCTCGGCCTCGCACTCAAGGGAAAGGGCTGGGGCAAGGACGACCAGCCGCCGCCCCCGATTTTCGCGCCGCCGCCCGCCGAGATGCGTCAGCGTGGCGGGCAGGCGGGATCCGTCGATGAGATCGAGTTTTTCACGAGGACGATGGCGGAAATTCTCGAGCGGCAGGGCTTCTATCGAAAAGCGCTCGAGGTCTACTCGAGACTACTGGCGAGCTTTCCAGATCGCGCCGATTTGCGCGAACGCATCGCCGCGCTCGAGCAGCGAATGGAACGCGAAGAGGCCGAGGGAGGGCCCGTCGCCTGAGAGTGCTTGTGCTCCACGGCCCGAACCTCAACCGACTCGGAGTTCGCGAGCCGGCAATCTACGGGCGCGACTCTCTCGATGTCATCAACGACGAACTCGCACGGCTCGCGTCCGACCTCGGCGCCACGGCGACGGCGCGGCAATCCAATCGCGAAGGCGAACTCGTGGAATGGGTTCAGTCCGCGGCGAACTCGTTCGACGGGCTTCTGATCAACCCCGGGGCGTACACGCACACGTCGATCGCGCTGCGCGACGCGCTCGCGGCGTCCGGGATTCCTGCGGTCGAGGTTCATTTGTCGAATCCCTGGTCGCGTGAGGGGTTTCGTTATGTCTCGTATCTGGAAGGAGTTGTCCGTGGCCGGGTCGCCGGGTTCGGAAAGGCCGGCTATCTTCTCGCCCTCAGAGGCCTTGTGGGTCTTCTCCAAGAGAGCCGATAAGGAAAGGGACCCATGGGAATGATCAATGAGGAGGCGTTGAAGCGGATGATCGAGCTCGTCGAAGCGAGCCAGATCGACGAACTTGAGATCTCGCGTTGGGGGACGCGCATACGAATCACGCGCCGCCGAGGGCGCGAAGCGACGAACGGTTCGGCGGGCTCGCAGCCGGAGATCGCGCCGGCGGTCGCGCCGCGTGCGGTCGTCGAGTCGAGCGCGGTTCCGCCGGCGCCATCGACCGAGCCTGCCGAAGGCCACATCGAGATTCGTTCTCCGATGGTGGGCACCTTCTATGCGGCCGCTTCACCCGGCGAGGCTCCTTTCGTCAACCTCAACGATCGTGTCGCGTCCGGCCAGCTTGTCTGCATCATCGAGGCGATGAAACTCATGAACGAGATTCACGCCGAAGTCAGTGGCCGCGTCGCGAAGCTGCTCGTCACGAATGGTCAGCCCGTGGAGTACAACCAACCTCTCTTCTTGATCGACACGAAGGGATAGAACACAGGCTGGGGAGTCCGCGTTCGCGCGTCCTCCGGGGGGCTGCCGCAATGAATCTGTTTCCTCTACTCGAAGAGATGAAAACGCTCGGCGCTTCCGACCTCCACTTGAAGGTTGGCTCGCCTCCGATCTATCGCATCGACGGCGAGCTCCGCCGCGTGGCGATGAAAGGCATCAACCACGAAGAGATGGACGCGGTGCTGGAGCAAGCGCTCGGCGAGCGCGCCAACGAGAAGCAAACGTTCGAGCGCGAGAATCAGGTGGACTTCGCGATCTCCGTGCCGCGCGTCGCTCGATTCCGCGCGAATGTCCACAGGCAGCGCGGCACGATCGCGATGACATTCCGCATCGTCCCCTATGAGATTCAGCCGCTCGTCGAACTCGGTCTGCCGCCGATCCTCTCCACGCTCGCGCTGAAGCCGCGCGGGCTCATCCTCGTCACGGGAACCGTCGGCAGCGGAAAGTCGACATGTCTGGCCGCGATGATCGACGTCATCAACACGAACCGCAACGCGAAGATCGTCACGATCGAAGACCCGATCGAGTTTCTTCACAAGGACAACAAGGGGCTCATCATTCAGCGCGAGGTGGGTGAGGACACACCGTCGTACGGCTCCGCACTCAAGCATATCCTCCGGCAGGATCCGAACGTCATCCTCATCGGCGAGATCCGCGACGTCGACACGATGAGCATTGCGCTGACGGCCGCGAACACCGGGCATCTCGTGCTCGCGACGCTCCACACGATCGACGCCGTGCAAACGATCAACCGCGTCGTCTCGTTCTTCCCGATTCATCAGCACCAGGAGGTCCGGTTCCTCATGAGTGCGTCGCTGCAGGCCGTCGTGTCGCTGCGGCTCGTACGCAAGATCGATGGGAAGGGTCGCGCGCCGGCCGTCGAGGTGATGGTGAGCACCGCGGCGATTCGCGAGTACATCACCGAGACGCAGAAGACTCATCTTATTCGCGCCGCGATCGCCGAAGGCGTCACCGAGTATGGGATGCAGACGTTCGATCAGGCGCTCATGCAGCTCTATAAGTCGGGTGTGATTTCGTTCGACGAGGCGATCCACAACAGCTCCAACCCGACGGAGTTCGACCTGCGAGTTCGCGGTATCGAGGCCACGAGCGATACGACGTGGAGCCTTTTCGAGAAGGGCCGTTAGCGGCGGATGTTCAAGAAGGTCCTCATCGCGAATCGAGGCGAGATCGCGCTGCGCGTGTTGCGCGCCTGCCGCGAACTCGGAATCGAGAGCGTTGCGGTCTACTCGCAGGAAGACGCTGACGCGCTCCACGTTCGATTCGCCGACGAGGACATCTGCATCGGGCCTCCGCCGTCGGCGGATTCGTATCTCAACATTCCGCGGATCATTTCCGCCGCGGAGGTCGCGAACGCCGAGGCGATCCATCCCGGCTACGGCTTTCTCGCCGAGAACCCTGAGTTCGCGGAAGTCTGCGAGTCGTGCGGTATCAAGTTCATCGGTCCCTCAGCGAAGGCGATTCGTCAGATGGGGGACAAGGCGACCGCGCGGCGCGTGATGCAGGAAGCGGGTGTGCCGGTCGTGCCCGGGTCCGACGGCGAAGTGAGCGGCGAGGAAGAAGCGCTTGCCGTCGCGTCGCGTATCGGGTTCCCGCTGATGATGAAGGCGACTGCCGGCGGCGGCGGCAAAGGGATGCGCCTCGTGCGCGAGGCCGCGGATCTACCGCGGCTCTATCAGCAGGCACGCGGCGAGGCCGAGGCCGCGTTCGGCAACGGCGGGCTCTACATGGAGCGTTACGTCGAGAATGCGCGTCACATCGAGTTTCAAATCCTTGCGGACTGCTGGGGCGAAACGATTCATCTCGGCGAGCGCGAGTGTTCGCTCCAGCGGCGCCATCAAAAGCTGATCGAAGAGTCACCGTCGATGGCGATCACTCCCGCTCTCCGCGAAGAAATGGGGCGCGCGTCGGTGAAAGCGGCGGAGGCGGTCGGCTACGAAAACGCGGGGACGATCGAGTTCCTTCTCGACGGTGAAGGGCGCTACTACTTCATCGAGATGAATACGCGGATTCAGGTCGAGCATCCCGTCACGGAGGCGGTGACCGGGATCGACCTCGTCAAAGAGCAGTTGCGCATCGCGGCGGGGGAGCCGCTCGGTTATTCCCAGGACGAGGTGCGTTTCACGGGGCACTCGATTGAATGCCGCGTGAACGCGGAGGATCCGGCGCGCAACTTCGCGCCGTGCCCCGGGCGTATCACGACCTTCTACGCGCCGAGCGGGCCGGGCGTGCGGCTCGATTCGCACGCGCACGATCACTTCACCGTGTCGCGCTACTACGACTCGTTGATCGCGAAGCTGATCGTGCACGGACGCGACCGCACCGAGGCGATTGCGCGCATGCGGCGCGCGCTTCGCGAGTTCGTGATCGAGGGCGTTGCGACGACGATTCCGTTCCACGAACGCCTCCTCGCGGATCCCAACTTCGTAAAGGGCGACTTCGATACCGGCTACGTGGGAAGGCTCCTCGCGGGCGAAGTGAAGCCGGCGAACGCGCCGCCAGCCTCGAACGCGCCGTCCGCGTGATGCGCGCTCGATGAAGGTTCACTGTTACCTGCTGCCGACCGAGATTTCCGACGCAGCGTCCAAGGGCAAGACCGCGGTCGTGATCGATGTATTGCGCGCGAGTACGTCGATCGTCACCGCGAAGGCCAACGGCGCGGAGAAACTGATTCCGACGGCGACCATCGAGTCGGCGAAGAAGTTCCTCGCGACGCTCGATCGTGAGAGCACGCTTCTCTGCGGCGAACGCGGTGGACGCATGATCGACGGGTTCGATCTCGGAAATTCGCCGCGCGATTACACGCGCGACGCAGTCTCGGGAAAGACCGTCATCCTCACCACGTCCAACGGCACCGAGACGATCATGCGCCTCGACGGCGCGCGCGAAATCATCGTGTGCGGGCTCGTCAATCTTGGGGCCGTCGCGGAAACGGTGCGCGGCGAAGCGGAACTCTTCATCGCGTGTTCGGGGCGCGACCACCGCTTCGCGCTCGAGGACGCCATCTGCGCCGGCGGCCTGGTTTCGCGGCTGCGCGACCTCGGGGTGCGCACCGCGCTCGATGATGGTGCGGCGACATGCGAGGCGCTCTTCGCCCTCCACCGCGCCGACCTCGCGGGAGCACTTCGCGGAGCGTCGCACGGACGCTACCTTTCTGAGATCGGTTTCGACGCCGACATCGACGACTGCGCGGCGCTCGACGCGTACGACGTCGTCCCGGTTGTCCGCGAGGGACGCATCGCGTAGCCGGACGCCCGTTCTTCCCCGCGTTCCGACCGGCGCGAGCGAATGCTGTCCGCGCGCGAAACCTTCCGTTATACTTGGCCGTTCTTCGCGGGCTTCGACGTGCTGCGATGGCGTGCTGGGTGAGGAGGGTGCCGGATGACGCAGGCGATCGATTTCTCTCTCTATGCGATTCTCGACGTGACCGTGCTGAGCGAGGCGGGGCTAACGCTCGAGGATGCCGCCGAGGCGGCGGCGTCTGGGGGCGCGAGCATCCTCCAGCTTCGGGATAAAGCCGCGTCGGGGCGCGCTCTCTTCGATGAGACCGTTCGGCTTCTTCGCGTAACCCGGAAGTTGGGCGTGTTGCTGATCGTCAATGACCGCGCCGATGTGGCGGCCGCGGCTGCCGCCGACGGCGTGCACGTCGGGCGCGACGACCTTCCCGTCGAAGCGGCACGCGCCGTTTTGCCGGCCGGCGCGATCGTCGGCGCAACGGCGCGCAGCTTGGCGGAAGCGCAGGCGGCCGCGAGCGCGGGGGCGACGTACGTCGGCGTCGGCTCGCTCTTCGCCAGCCGGACCAAGTCTGCGCCGCGCGTCGACGCGCGGGACGCCGGCGAGATCGCGCATGCGCTCGACATCCCGGTCGTGGCCATCGGCGGGATCGACGAGTCGGGCGCGGCGGAGTTGGCGCGACGCGGACTCGCCGGTGTTGCGGTCTGTCGCGCGCTCTTCGATCGAACGGATGTCGCAGTCGCCGCGCGGCGAATCCGCGGCGCGTTTTTGGGAGTGACGAAGCCATGAGCAAGAAACCCAACCGAAGAAATCACGCGGACCGGCGGAAGCGGCGCGTTGTCGGACTCGCGTTCATCATCGTGGGCGTGCTCCTCGTCGTGCTGCTCGGCGCGCATGCGTGGAGCGTCGTCCGCGCGGACGGAACGCCGAACGGCAGCACCGTCGGCTCGATTGGCGGGCCGGTCGCGCGCTCGCTGTGGCGCGCGTGCGGTGTGATTTCGTTTCTGATACCGGGGCTTCTCATCTCGGCGGGATACGGCGTCCTCACCCGCCGCGAGCGCGGCCGCATGCTGATGGAGGTCGCGCTCTTTCTCGGTACGGGAGCGCTCTTCGCCGCGTTTTTCCATGCCGCGCCTGGCCTGCCGCCCGCCGCGGATGCGTTTCTCGGCGGCCGTCTCGGCGACTCGCTTCAAGGATTCGCGGCAGAGCTCATCGGGCGAACGCCGGCGTTTCTCTTTCTAGCGGGCGCGCTCCTCATTGTTCTTGTCGCGGTGATCGATTTCGAAGTTCCGGGGCCCGGGCCGATCGTTCCGCTCCTTGCGAGCGCCGGTCGCGGAATCGGCTCGCTTCTCGCGGGCGCCTTCCGCAAGTCGGAGGCGCCGCGCGAACGCGTTCCGCGCGACGAGAAGCCTCGGACCGCCGCCGCCGCAAAGCAGACGGCGTCCGACGCAGCAACTCGCGAACAGAAGCCGCACGACGTTGGCGCACGTACGCGCGCGGAAGCGGCGGCGATATCGGAGGACGCGTCTCCTGCCGGCTCCCGCGTGCAGATCGTGTCCGACAGGCCGCCGGAGACTCGGATCGTCCGCAACGAGAAGCCGGCAGCCCTCGATGCGCGCACGGCGGCGCCGCGCGGCGCGAGCGGCGCGGGCGATTCCGATGGCACGCGCGGCGCCACCTACACGCTGCCGCCGCTCGATCTGCTTTCGGACTCGCCCGACTCGGGGCCCTCGATCAGCAAAGAGCATCTGCTCGAGAATTCGCGCACGCTCGAGGCGAAGCTCGCGGACTTCGGCGTGCGCGCAAGCGTGACCGAAGTGCATCCAGGACCGGTGATCACGCGCTACGAACTCGAGCCGGCTCCCGGTGTGAAGGTCGGCCAGATCGCGAACCTCGCCGACGACCTCGCGCTCGCGATGCGGGCGAAGCGAATCCGCATCGTCGCGCCGATCCCGGGGAAGGGCGCAGTCGGCGTCGAGCTTCCGAATCCCGAGCCTCGCATGGTGTTCCTAAAAGAGGTGCTGACGTCGCCGGTGTTTCAGGAGTCGCGCTCACCGCTGACGATCGCGTTCGGGAAAGATATTTCGGGCAAGGCGTTCGCTACGACGCTGGAAGAGATGCCGCATCTCCTCATCGCAGGAGCGACCGGCTCCGGCAAGAGCGTCTCGATGCACGTTCTGATCGCGAGTATTCTCTTCAAAGCGCTTCCGACCGACGTGCGATTCATCATGATCGATCCGAAGATGCTCGAGCTTGCGGTCTACAACGACATCCCGCATCTGATTCGTCCCGTCGTGACGGATCCGCGCGAGGCCGCGAAGGCGCTGCGCTGGGTGATCGACGAGATGGAGCGCCGGTACAAGACGCTCGCGCGTGTCGGCGTGCGGAACATCGCGGGCTTCAACGAATGGCTCGCGAAGGATGCGGACAAGAGTTGGGGAGAGGACGCCGCGCCGAAACCGCTGCCGCTTCTGGTCGTCGTGATCGACGAGTACGCGGACCTTGTTCTGACGCTCGGCTCGGAAGTCGAGGAGCCGATCGCGAAGCTTGCGCAGATGGCACGCGCCGTCGGCATTCACCTCGTCGTCGCGACGCAGCGCCCGTCGGTCGACGTCATCACGGGCGTGATCAAGGCCAACTTTCCTTCGCGAATCGCGTTTCAAGTCGCGTCGAAGGTCGACTCGCGCACGATCCTCGACATCAACGGCGCGGAGAAACTTCTCGGCAAGGGAGACATGCTCTTCCTCAAGACGGGGCGTCCGGAGGCGGAGCGCGTGCACGGCGCCTTCATCTCTAACGAAGAGACGACCGCGATCGCCGACTTCATCAAGGAACAGCGTTACCGAGTCGAGCAGGATGTCATGAGCGCCGAGGCGGAAGACGAGGATAATCGTCCATTCAACGGGAACGCCGAAGACGAACTCTTCGAGGAGGCCGTGAAACTCGTCGTGCGGCACCAGTTCGCGTCGGTGTCGATGCTCCAGCGCCGGCTCAAGGTCGGATTCTCGCGCGCGGGGCGGCTCATGGACATCATGGAGCGCGCCGGAATCGTGGGGCCCAACGAGGGATCGAAGGCGCGGGAGGTGTTCCTCAAGCCGAGCGAGATGGCGCACGCCGATGCGGATCCCGATGCCTAACGACCGCCGCTCGATCGCGCCGGCGCGCGCATCATCATCATCGGCGAATTCCTCGGAGAGTGCCTCTGTCGGCGGCACGTCGCGCGGCACCGTCAGTTTCGTGACGCTCGGGTGCTCGAAAAACGAGGTCGACTCCGAGGTAATGGCCGGGATCCTCGCGCACGCGGGCTATACGATCGCGCCCGAAGGAACGCTCGGAAACGTGGTGCTCGTGAATACGTGCGCGTTCATCGACGCGGCGAAAGAAGAATCGATCGACGAAATCCTCGGATACGCGCGCCTGAAGGAAGAAGGACGCATCGAGAAACTGGTCGTCACGGGGTGCTTGGTTCAGCGCTATGGCGCTGAAGTGGCGCGCGAGATTCCGGAGGTCGACTTGTTCCTCGGCACGACGAATCTCGATCTTGTCGCGCAAGGATTAGATCGGGTGCGGCTCGGCGAACGCGTCGTCGATCTGGCGGAGCGCGGATCGTACATCGGGCCGCTCATGCTCGAGCGCGTTCGGCTCGCACGCGGCGTTTCCGCGCCGCTTAAGATTGCCGAGGGTTGCTCGAAGCGGTGCGCGTTCTGCGCGATTCCGACGTTCCGCGGCGACCTCGCGAGCCGCCCGATCGAATCGATCGTCGACGAGGCGCGCCTTCTCGTCTCGCAGGGAGTTCGCGAACTCCTCGTGATCTCGCAGGACACGACGTCGTACGGCCAGGATCTCTACGGCCGACCGCGCCTGACGAATCTTCTCACGTCGCTCGCCGCCGTCCCGGGTGTCGGATGGATTCGGCTTCACTACAACCATCCTGCTCATTTCGACGAAGAATTGCTGACCGTATTCGCCGAGACGCCGCAGCTTTGTCGTTACATCGACATGCCGGTTCAGCACGCAAGCGATCCGATCCTCAAGGCGATGAATCGCGGGACGACGCGCGAGCGTTTGCGCACGCTTCTTCTGAGAACACGCGACCGGCTTCCCGATGCCGCCATCCGCACGACGTTCCTGCTCGGCTTCCCTGGCGAAACCGACGCGGACTTCGAAGCTGTTCTCGACCTCGTCGAAGAGGTGCGCTTCGAACGCGTGGGGATCTTCCTCTTCTCGCCGCAAGACGGCACGCCGGCGGAGGCGATGAAGCGCCACGTCCCCGCCGCGGTGGCGGAGGAGCGGCACGCGGCGCTGCGCGAACTCGCGGACGAGATTTCGCTCGAGACGAACTCCGCGCGCATCGGCCGCGAGGTGACGGTGCTCATCGAGGGCCGCGATCACAATGGGCGCCTCTTCGGGCGCACCGAGTGGGATGCGCCCGAGGTCGACGGACTCGCTCTTTTAAGCGGCGCGGGCGAGCCGGGCAACTTCGCCACGGCCCACGTCACGGGCGCGACGACGCACGACATCACCGCGGAAATCATCGTCGATCGCCCCAGCGCTGTGGTTCATCCGCTCGTCCGGCGATGAGCCGCCTCGTTCTCGTCGACGGCGCCGCCGTCATCTACCGCTCTTATTTCGCGTTCATTCGGAATCCGCTCGTGAACTCGCGCGGCGAGGAGACGAGCGCGGCGTTCGGCGTCGCAACGACACTTCTTATGATCCTGCGCGCTCATAAGCCGGATTACCTCGCGTTCGTTCTCGACACGCCGGAGCCGACGTTTCGGCACGAGCGATACCCCGAGTACAAGGCCACGCGCGAGCGGATGCCCGACGCGCTCGTCGCGCAGCTTCCGCGCGTGCGCGAACTCGTCGCCGCGTTCGCCGTGCCGATCCTCGAGGCCCCCGGATTCGAGGCCGACGACATCATGGGGACGCTTGCGCGCGACGGCGATCGCCGCGGCATCGATGTCCTTCTAGTTTCCGGGGACAAGGATCTCTGCCAACTCGTCTCGGAGCGCGTTCGGCTTCTCTCGCCCGGGCGCGACGGCGGTGTATGGAACCTTCTCGACGCGGCCGGAGTCCGCGAGCGTCTCGGAGTTCCGCCCGAGCGAGTGATCGACCTCCTCGCTTTGATGGGGGACTCGAGCGACAATGTGCCTGGTGTGCCGGGCGTCGGCGAAAAGACCGCGCGAAAGCTGATCGAAGAGATCGGCGGCATCGACGAGATTCTTGCGGCGCCCGAGCGCGCACCGACGAAACGCGTGCAGGATTCGCTGCGCGACAACCGCGAACTGGCGCTGTTGTCGCGCGACCTGGTGACACTGCGAACCGACCTCGCACTCACGACGCAAATCGAAGACCTAGCGATGCGCCCGGCCGACGCGACGGGGCTGCGCGCCCTCTTCGAAACGCTCGAGTTTCATCGGCTGCTCACTCAGGTCGAGGCGATCTTCGGGCGCGCGCCCGGCGTCGCTTCGGTCGCGCGCGCCGAACCGGGTTCGCCGCCACTTGCCGTCGCGGGCACGGCCGAGAAGCCGCCGCGCGCCTCACTCGCTGTGCTGCCGGGGATGCTCGCGCTCGGGGACGACGCTCCGCGCGCGCGCGCTCCCGGATATCGCGTCATCGCCGACGCGCCCGCACTCGAGGCGGTCGTCGCCCAATTACGGAGCGCCGGCGCGTTTGCGATCGACACGGAGACGACAGGCGAAGATCCGATGTCGTGCGAGCTGGTTGGAATCTCGCTCGCATGCCGCGAGGGGGAAGCGTGGTACATCCCCGTGGCGCATCGGGGCGGCGACAATCTCGACCTCGATTCGGTTCGCGCCGTGCTCGCGCCGCTCCTCGTCGATCCGCTTTTCTTGAAGGTCGGGCAGAACATCAAGTACGACGCCATCGTGCTCGAGAATCATGGCGTTCCGTTGCGGGGGCCGTTCTTCGACACGATGATCGCGTCGTTTCTCGTGAATCCGGAGAAGCGCCAGCACGGTCTCGACCGCATCGCACTGGAGCTGCTCGGCCACCGAATGATTCCGATCAGCGATCTGATCGGAAAGGGGAGCGGCGCGGCGAGCATGTCGGATGTGGGAATCGAAGATGCCGCGGAGTACGCGTGCGAGGACGCCGACATCACACTGCGCCTTCGAAACCTTCTCGCACCGCAACTCGCCGAGAAGGAGCTTACGCATCTCTTCGAGACGATCGAGACGCCGCTGATCGGCGTGCTCATGCGCATGGAGCGAAGCGGCGTCATGATCGACGTGCCGCGGCTGCGTTCGATGTCGGCGCTCTTCGAGAAGGAGGCCGACGCACTCGTTCGCGAGATCCACGCGCTCGCGGGACACGCCTTCAACGTCAACTCAACGCGCGAACTCGGGAAGGTGCTCTTCGAGGAGTTGAAACTCCCGGCGAGACGCAAGATGAAGACGGGCTACTCGACCGACCAGTCTGTTCTCGAGAATCTCGCGGCGGATCACGCGATGCCTCGCAAGGTTCTCGAGTACCGCCATCTCGCGAAACTTCGCTCGACCTACATCGAGGCCCTGCCGAAGCTCGTCAACGCTCGCACCGGCGCAATTCACACCTCGTTCAGTCAGACCGTCGCCGCCACCGGCCGCCTCTCTTCCCACGACCCGAATCTGCAGAACATTCCGGTGCGAAGCGAACTCGGGCGCGAGATCCGCCGCGCGTTCCGCCCGCGGCGCGCGGAGTGGCAGATGGCGAGCCTCGACTACTCGCAGATCGAGCTTCGCATCCTGGCGCACCTTACGGGAGATCCCACGCTCACGGCGGCGTTTCGCGAGGGCGCGGACATTCATCGCCGCACCGCCGCGCGCATTCTCAAACTCGCGGAAGAGGATGTCGACGATGCGGCGCGCGACCGCGCGAAGGCCGTCAACTTCGGAATCATCTACGGAATGGGCGCCATGGGGCTGGCGGCGCGTCTCGGCATTCCGCGTGACGAAGCGAAGCGTTTCATCGCGGACTACTTCGCGACATATCCGAAGGTCGGCGGATGGATCGAAGAGACGATCGCCGCCGCGCGCCAGAGCGGGTTTGTCGCGACGCTCGCGGGGAGGATCCGGCCGCTACCCGAACTCGTCGACCCGAATCGCGGCATGCAGGCGTTCGGCGAACGGATCGCCGTCAACACACGCATTCAGGGGACCGCGGCGGATCTAATGAAAATCGGCATGCTTGCCGTCGATGAGATTCTCCAGCGCGAGCGCCTCGAAACGCTCATGGTCATTCAGGTCCACGACGAACTCGTCTTCGAGGGACCGGTCGCGGAGTTGGATTCGTTCCTTCCGCGCGCCGGCGATGCGCTTTCGCGCGCGTTGCCGCTCGACGTCCCGGTCGAGGTGCATGTCAGCCGCGGCCCCAATTGGGCCGATCTCGAATGATCTCCGTAGCGGTGACCGGAGGCATCGGCTCGGGGAAGAGCACGCTCGTCGCGGAACTCGCGCGGTTCGGCGCCGTGACGCTCGACGCCGATCGTGTCGGCTGGACCGTGCTCGATCACGCGGAGGTGCGCGAATCGCTGCTCTACGCGTTCGGTGCGGAAATCCTCGCTGATAGCGGCGAGATCGATCGCCGCCGGCTCGCCGCTCGTGCGTTTCGCGATGCGGACGCCACGGAAACACTCAACGCCATTCTCCACCCGCCGATTCTCGCGGAGATGGAACGTTGGCTTACGGACGAGGCGACGCGCTCGGGCGCGCCCGTCGCGGCGATCGAAGCGAGCGTCATTTTGGAGGCAGGCGGCACGACGGTCGTGGATTATGTTGTCGTCGTCGTCGCTTCCGAGGACGTCCGGCTCGCGCGCCTCGCCGACCGCGGGGTCTCGCGAGGCGACGCGCTCGCGCGGATGCAGCGTCAGTGGTCCGACGCGGAACGCGCGCGGTACGCCGACTACGTGATCGCAAACGAAGGCGCCGCCGCCGAACTCGCGGTGCGGGCCGCCGAACTCTGGCAGACGCTCATCACCCTCCCGTCTCGGCCGCGGAACGAGCGCGGCCGAGCCAGAAAGGATGGATAACCCGATGATGTCGGACCTCGCGCAACGCCTCACGGAGATCACCGCGCGCTTCAGCAAGCTCACGGAGCATCTTTGACCTCGATGGGCGCAACGAACGTGTCGCCGAACTCGAAGCGGCGATGGGCGAGCCTTCGTTCTGGGATAACACCGGGAAGGCGCGCGCGGTAACGCAGGATCTCTCGAAAGAGAAGTCGTGGATCACCGAGTCCGCGTCGACGGCCAAGTCGCTGCGTGATGCCGCGGAGTTGATCGAGCTTGCGCAGGACGCGGCCGACGAATCACTCGAGCGCGAAATCGCGCTGCTCATCGATGCGGCGGCGGGCAGGGTCGAGGAACTCGAGCGCCGCAGCCTGCTCTCCGACGAAGACGACATCCGCAGCGCGATCGTGACGATCCATCCCGGCGCGGGCGGAACGGATGCGCAGGACTGGGCCGAAATGCTCCTGCGAATGTACACGCGCTGGGCGGAGAAGAAGGGCTTCGCGACAGAGACGCTCGACATTCTCGCGGGCGAAGAAGCAGGCATCAAGAGCGCGACGTTCGAGGTGAGCGGGCCGTACGCGTTCGGCTACCTCAAGGGTGAGGCGGGCGTGCATCGTCTCGTTCGCATCTCGCCGTTCGACGCGAATCATCGCCGTCATACCGCGTTCGCCTCCGTGCACGTTTTGCCCGAGCACGATGACGACATCCAAGTCGAGATCAAGGACGGGGATCTTCGCGTCGACACGTTTCGCGCCTCGGGCGCCGGCGGCCAGCACGTCAACAAGACTTCGAGCGCGATCCGAGTCACTCACATTCCGACGGGGATCGTCGTCCAGTGCCAGTCCGAGCGCTCGCAGCACCGAAACCGTGACAGCGCAATGAAGGTTCTCAACGCGCGGCTCTACGACTATTACAAGAAGATCGACGACGCGAAGAAGGCCGAGAAGGAATTTGAGAAGAAGGACATCGACTTCGGCAGCGGCGATCGGTCGTACGTGTTCCAGCCTTACACGCAGGTGAAGGACAAACGAACGGGCGCTCAGACGTCGGACGTGCAGGGTGTCATCGACGGCGATATCGACGCGTTCGTCGACGCGTTTTTGCGAAAGAAACTGTCTGGGCACAAGTCGCCGCGCGGCTAACAGACGCATGTGTTCGGCGCCGCGCGGCTCTCGGCTTGACACTCCCCGCAGCGGCTCGTAGATTCGCGCGCATTACGCCTCCGGGCCGCCGTTCTCGCGGCGCGCACGGAGGCGATTTCCAAAGAGGAGTCGACGAGTGCACGACGACAACGCGCTGATACGCGAGCGGCGCGACAAATTGCAGCGATTGAGAGCCGATGGCGTCGAGCCATTTCCGTACAGCTACACGCCGACGCATACGTCGGGGCAGATCGTCGCGAGTTTCGCGGAACTGGAAGCGCCCGACGCGCCGCACGTCTGCGTCGCGGGCCGACTGGTCGCGAAGAGGTTGCACGGCAAGGCCGGCTTTGGGCATGTGCTCGATCGCGCGGGCCGCATGCAGATCTATTTCAAGCACGACATTCTCGGTGCTGCGCAGTTGGAGTTCTGCGAGCGGCTCGATCTGGGCGATTGGATCGGGGTTCGCGGCCGCGTTTTCAAGACGCGCACCGGCGAGATCACCGTCGAGGCGCACGAGGTCGCGCTCCTCGCGAAATCGCTCCGGCCGCTCCCCGAGAAGTGGCACGGCCTAACGGATCTCGAGACGCGCTACCGGCAGCGCTACGTCGACCTCATCGTCAATCCCGAGGTGCGCCAGACCTTCTTGCTGCGCACGCGGATCGTTTCCGCGATTCGCGCGTTCCTCGATGCGCGGAATTTCATCGAGGTCGAGACGCCGGTGCTGCAGCCGCTCTACGGTGGCGCCTCCGCGCGTCCGTTCGTGACGCATCACAACGCACTCGGCATCCCGCTCTACCTGCGCATCGCCAATGAGCTCTATCTGAAGCGGCTTATCGTCGGGGGTCTTGATCGCGTCTACGAGTTCGCGAAGGACTTTCGGAACGAAGGGATGGACAAGACGCACAACCCCGAGTTCACGATGCTCGAGCTGTACCAGGCGTACGCGGACTACCACGACATGATGGAGATATTCGAATCGATGCTGCGATACGCGGCGATCGAGACACTCGGCACGACGGAAATCGAGTACCAGGGGAAGAAGGCCGATCTTGGGAAGCCGTGGAAGCGCCTCGCCTACATGGACGCGCTCGAGGAAGCGGTGGGCCGCCCGCTGCGTCAGGCAACGGCGGTCGAATTGCGCGAGGCATGCCGCGCGCACCGCGTCGAGTTCGCGCCGGAGGCGTCCCGTGGGAAACTGCTCAACGACCTGTTCGGGGCGCTGGTCGAACCGCACATCGTCGACCCGACGTTTCTCATCGATTTCCCGAAGGAGATTTCGCCTCTGGCGAAGGAGAAACGGGGCGCACCCGACCTCGTCGAGCGTTTCGAGCCGCTCCTCTTCGGTCTTGAGGTGGGCAACGCGTTCTCCGAACTCAACGATCCCGAAGAGCAAGAGCGCCGTTTCCTCGCGCAGAAGGAACTGCTCGGCGAGGAGCGCGAAGAGGCACAATCGCTCGATCACGATTTCTTGAGGGCCTTGGAGTACGGAATGCCGCCGACGGGCGGACTCGGCGTCGGGATCGATCGGGTCGCGATGATCTTTGCGAACGTCACTTCGATTCGCGACGTCGTCCTGTTCCCGCAAATGCGCCCGGAAGCCTAGAGTGCGCGGTCTCGCGCCGTATCAGATTTTCATCGCCGACCGGTATTTGCGGTCGCGGCGCGGCCACTGGGTCATCGTACTCGTCAGCGTCATCGCGATCGTCGGCGTTGCCGTCGGTGTCGCGGCGCAGGTCATCGGACTCGCGATCGCGAACGGTTTCGAGCACGAGGTCAAGACACGCATCACCGGAACGAACGCCCACGTCATTCTGCTGAAGTACGGCGACGAATCGATTGTCGCGGACGAGCGTCTCATGCGCACCGTGCGCGAGACGCCGCACGTCGTCGGCGCGGCGCCGTTCATCTTCGGAAAGGTGATGATCTTGACGGGGCGCGAGACCGAAGGCGCTGTGATCAAGGGTATCGCGCTCGATGTTGAGCGTGAGGTGACGGATGTATTGGAACACGTCAAACCCGCGACGTGGGAAGACCTGCTGCTGCGAGGGGAAACCCCCGGAATCTTGCTCGGGAAGGAGATGGCGCTGCGGCTTGGCGTCTCGGTCGGCGACCCTCTTACGGTCGCGTCGTTCGATGACACGCGTATCCGCGCGAGCGGCATCGTCCCTCGCCTGCGTAATTTTCACGTCGCCGGCGTGTTCGAAGCGGGAATGTACGAATTCGATTCGACGCTCGGGCTGATCACTCTCGACGCGGCGCGCGATCTTTTCGGGATGAAAGAGGGGGTCACCGGAGTCGCGATTCGCCTCGACGACATGTATCTGGCGCCCGCGCTCGGCGACCGGCTTGCCGAGCGGCTCGGGAATCCGCCGTATCGTGCGAACGATTGGATCGACCTGAATCGTCACCTCTTCAAGTGGATCCGGATCGAGAAGGTGATGATGTTCGTCGCGCTCGGTTTGATCGTGCTCGTCGGCGCGTTCAATATCGCGTCGACCTTGATCATGCGTGTGCTCGAGCGAACGCGGGAGATCGGAATCCTCAAGTCGATCGGCGTCGATCGCGGCGGCGTTATGGGAATCTTCGTGCTCGAAGGGATGTGCATCGGCGTGCTCGGAACGCTCCTCGGACTCGTGCTCGGGCTCGCCGCGGCGTGGGGCCTCGATCGTTATCCGCTGCATCTGCCGGGCGACGTCTACTTCATCGAAACGCTTCCCGTGCAGATCGAGCCGGCGTACGTCGCCGGCGTCGTCGTTCTCGCGCTCGCGATTTCGTTTCTCGCGACGCTCGTTCCGTCGTACCTCGCGTCGCGCCTGGACCCGGTCACTGCGATTCGCTATGAATAGTCTCGCTTAAGGAGGGGCAAGCGATTCCAGCCATCGTCAGCGCGCGCGGTCTAAAAAAACACTACAACCTCGGGGCTGTGCGCATCGAAGTGCTTCGCGGCGTCGATCTCGAAGTCGAGAAGGGCGAGATCGTCGGAGTCGTCGGCGCGTCGGGAGCGGGGAAGAGCACGCTCTTGCATCTGCTTGGCGCGCTCGATCGCCCCGACTCCGGCGAAGTGCATCTCAACGCGCGTGAAATTTCGCACCTTCCCGATCGTGAGCTCGCACAACTGCGAGGGAAGCAGATCGGCTTCGTCTTCCAGTTGCACCATTTGCTGCCGGAGTTCTCGGCGATCGAAAACGTGATGCTACCGCGGCTCGTCGCCGGCGCGTCTCGGCGCGATGCGGCGCGCGCCGCCGAGCTGATTCTCGGCGACGTCGGTTTGGCCCACCGCCTCGAGCACCGGCCCGCGGAGCTTTCCGGCGGTGAGCAGCAACGCGTCGCCGTCGCGCGCGCCCTCGTCAACGAGCCGCTCGTCGTGCTCGCCGACGAGCCGTCGGGGAATCTCGACGGAGAAAACGCGCGTGCGCTGCAAGATCTCATTTGGAGCTTGCGCGAGTCCCGCGGCCAGACATTTATCATTGCGACGCACGACCCCGCGATGGCGCACCGCGTGGACCGTACCGTACGCCTCGAGAACGGCGTGATCTCGGGTGCCTCCGCCGATGCGCTTGATCCGCTGGTGGCGTCGAGCGACTCCTCGGCGGATCCGTCGCGTGTGGGGCGCGTCCGATGAAATGCCAGGTCTGCGGCAAGTACCCCGCGTCCGTGCACTACACCGAACTCTCCGGCAACGCGGCGGTCGAGTACCACATCTGTCAGACTTGCGCTCAGTCGAAGGGCGTGTTCAAGGTCGCGGGCGGGCACCTGAATTTTAAGGCAGGCGATTTTCTCATCGGCATGGCTGAGAGCGGCGACGCGGAGAGCCCGGCGGCGACACAACTGGTTTGCGCCGCGTGCGGAAAAACCTACGCCGAGTTCCGCGAGTCGGGACGGCTCGGTTGCGGCGAGTGCTACACCTGCTTTGGCAAGCTTCTGCGGCCTCTCCTGCGCCGTATTCACGGATCGACGGCTCACGCGGGAAAAACACCGCCGGCCCACGCGCGCGGTGGGATGCCGCCTCCGCCCGAACTCCTTCGCCTCCGCGACGAGTTGCGCCGCGCGCTCGAGCGCGAAGATTTCGAACGCTGCGCCGAGCTGCGAGACCTGATACGCCAGGCCGAACGGAAGGAGGCGAACGAGTGAGCCCGAGCGGCGATCTCTCCGCCAGCGGCGACGCGAACGCGCTTCTTCTGCGCATGGCGCAATCGCCGGCCGCATGGCTCTCGGGCGACGGCCCGTTTGCCGGGATCGTGCTCTCGAGCCGTGTTCGACTCGCGCGCAATCTCGGAACGATCCCGTTCGGGAATCGCGCGACGAACGAGGAGCGTGGCCGCGTCATCGACGAGGCGCGCGCTGCGGCAACACGTGCGGCGAGCCTTTCGAGCGGCGTCTATATCGACGTGTCCGAGCTTTCCGAGGTCGACCGAACTCTTTTGTTCGAACGGCACCTCATCAGCCGCGATCTCGCCGGAGAGCAAGGCGCGCGAGGCGTGCTCGTGGAACCGAGCGAGCGCGTCTCCGTGCTCGTCAATGAAGAGGACCACCTTCGTGTGCAGGGAATCGCGCCCGGATACCAGCTCGCCGCGGCGTGGGAAACCGCCGATCGCCTCGATAATGAACTCGCGCAGAGCCTCGAGTTCGCCTTCTCAGAGCAGTGGGGCTACCTTACGGCGTGCCCCACGAATGTCGGGACCGGTATGCGCGCGTCGGTCCTGATTCACCTCCCGTCGCTCGTGCTGACGAAGCAGATCGGAAAAGTGCTTCAGGGGATCGCGCAGGTCGGTTTGGCGATTCGCGGGCTGCACGGCGAAGGGACCGAGGTGATGGGGAATTTCTTCCAGGTTTCGAATCAGACGACTCTCGGCGTTTCGGAATCCGAGACGATCGAGTCGCTTTCGCGCGTCACGCACCAGCTCATCGACCGCGAGCAGGAAGCCGCCCGCGTTCTCTTGCGAGATGCTCGCGTCGAGGTGGAGGACAAGGTTTTCCGCGCCCACGGAATTCTCGCGAGCTGCCGCATGATCACATCCGAAGAAATGATGAGTCTCGCGTCCGCGGTCCGGTTCGGGGTCGAACTGGGTGTGCTCGGTTCCGTGCCGATCGCGAACCTGAATCAGATGTTGATCCTCGCGCAGCCCGCGCACCTCGAGAAGGCCGGCGGGCTCGGCGAGGCGGTCAGCGTTCGCGACGAACGCCGCGCCGATCTGGTTCGCGGCCTGTTGCGCGGCGTCGACCCGGTGTAAGCCTCAAACTCGCTATTGGCCCGTAAAGAGTGAGCCGAAGAAAGACGATAAGTAAGAGGCCTTCTGGCGCGCAGTTATTGAATGGGAAAATGAATGTTGTTAGATTCGCCCATGACTCTTCTGTCCCTGTGAGGGAGGTTGCCAGATATGCATGACAGATTCACCGAGCGGGTCAGGAAAGTGATGTATTTGGCGCGCGAAGAAGCCGGGCGCCTGCATCACGACTACATTGGAACGGAGCATCTCCTGCTCGGAATCGTTCGCGAAGGCGAAGGCATCGCGGCGACGGTTCTCGCGAACCTCGGCTTCGATCTCGATGTTATTCGCCAAGCCGTCGAGAACATGGTTTCGGGAAGCGGCGGCACCCTGACGATCGGCGAGATTCCCTTCACGCCGCGCGCGAAACGCGTGCTCGAACTCTCCGTCGAGGAGGCGCGCCTTCTCGGCCACAACTATGTCGGCACCGAGCACCTTCTGCTGGGTCTGATTCGGGAAGGCGAAGGTGTCGCGGCGCGGGTTCTGATGGAACTCGGCGCGGACAAGAAGAAGGTCAAGGAAGAAACGCTCAAACTTCTCGGCAACCAGCCGACCGCCACGCACTCCGCGTCGGCGCCGCAGAAGAGCGAGACTCCCGCGCTCGACCAGTTCGGGCGCGACCTGACGATCATGGCGCGCGAGGGGAAGCTCGACCCCGTCATCGGGCGTCAAGAAGAGATCGAGCGCGTCATTCAAGTCCTTTGCCGCAGGAAGAAGAACAACCCCGCGCTGATCGGCGAACCCGGTGTCGGGAAGACCGCGATCGCCGAGGGCCTGGCCGAGCGGATCGCGTCGAATCACGTCCCGCACATTCTCAAGGGCAAGCGCCTCGTCTCGCTCGACCTCGCGTCGATCGTTGCCGGGACGAAGTATCGCGGGCAGTTCGAAGAGCGCCTCAAGGCCGTGATGAACGAGTTGAAGGAATCCGACAACATCATCATCTTCATCGACGAGTTGCATACCATCGTCGGCGCCGGCGGGGCAGAGGGCGCGATCGACGCGTCGAACATGCTCAAGCCAGCGCTCGCGCGCGGAGAGGTGCAGTGCATCGGCGCCACGACGCTCGACGAGTACCGCAAGCACATCGAAAAAGACGGCGCGCTCGAACGGCGTTTCCAGCCGATCATCATCAATCCGCCGAGCGTGTTTCAAACTATCGAGATCTTGAAGGGGCTTCGCGATAAGTACGAAGCGCACCACCGCGCGAAGATCACCGACACCGCAATCGAAGCGGCGGTCACTCTCGCCGACCGTTACATCAACGATCGGTTCCTCCCGGACAAGGCGATCGACATCATCGACGAGGCCGGCGCGCGTTCCCGCCTCGCGATCTCGACGATTCCCCCCGACGTGCGCGAGTTCGAGAAAGAACTCGAGTCGGTCACTCAGGAGAAGGAATCGGCGATCAATCATCAAGAATTCGAGAAGGCGGCGCGGCTGCGCGACAAGGAGCGCATCCTCCGCGAGAAGCTCCACAACATCCAGAAGAGCTGGGTCGAAAGCCGCCAGGATCTCGAGGCGATCGTCGACGAAGAAGTCGTCGCGCACGTCGTTTCCAAGATGACGGGCATTCCGATGATCAAGCTCGAGGAGAAGGAGTCCGCGAAGCTTCTTCGAATGGAAGCCGAGCTGAAGAAGCGCATCGTCGGTCAGGATGAGGCCGTCGAGGCGATCTCGAAGGCCGTTCGCCGCAGCCGCGCGGGGTTGAAGGATCCGAACCGGCCGATCGGTTCATTCATCTTCCTCGGCCCGACCGGCGTCGGAAAGACCGAGTTGGCGCGCGCGCTCGCCGAGTTCCTATTCGAAGATCCCGACGCGATGATTCGCGTCGACATGTCGGAATACATGGAGAAGTTCGCGGTGTCGCGCCTCGTCGGCGCGCCTCCGGGCTACGTCGGGTACGAAGAGGGCGGCCAGCTTACGGAAAAAGTTCGCCGGCGCCCGTACAGCGTTATCCTCCTCGACGAAATCGAGAAGGCGCATCCCGACGTCTTCAACATCCTGTTGCAGATCCTCGACGACGGACAGCTCACCGACTCCTTCGGGCGCAAGGTGAACTTCCGTAATGTCGTGCTCATCATGACCTCGAACATCGGCGCACGCGATATCACGAAGGGCCAGAGCCTCGGCTTCCACAAGGAAGGCGATAACGCGCAAACCTACTCGGACATGAAGGACCGCGTGCTCGACGACGTTCGGCGCACGTTCAATCCCGAGTTCCTCAACCGAATCGAAGGCGTTATTGTCTTCCACTCGCTCGAGAAAAAGCACATGGTGGAGATCGTCGACATTCTGCTCAGCCAGTTTGGCGACAGGCTCTCGAAGCGCAGCATCTACTTCACTATCGATGCGGGGGCGAAGGAGCTCCTCGTCGAGAAGGGATTCGATCCGCGGCTCGGAGCGCGGCCGCTTCGCAGAACGATCCAACAACTCATCGAAGACCCGCTAGCCGAGGAAATGCTCAAGGGCAAGGTCGCGATGAACGAGACGATCATGATCACGCGCGACGGCGACGTCCTGAAGTTCGAACCGAGGCCGCCTTCCGTACCGGTCGAAGATCCGATCGAAACATCCGCAGCGGGCGCCGGCGACGCCACCGGCTCGGCCGAAGGAAATAGGAGCGAGTAGGATCGCAGAAACTACGGGATCAGGACGATCCCCGGCCCGAAAATCAGGACGATGAATCGAACTCGAACCACTCCTGCGGGAGCGAGTCGCTTAACCACTTGGCCGTGGCGGCTCGCTCCTCTCCTGTTCCACGCGGCGTCCCTTCTGCTTGCGTGTGTTCCCGCGTCTGCGCAAGAGCCTTCCGCCGAGCCGATGATTCTATCGGTGACAAGCCTCGGAAACCTGCGCGTTCCGACTGAGCGCATCATTGCGCAGTCGGGAGTTCGGGCGGGCTCCCGCCTCGACCGAGCCGCCCTTCGTGCCGGCATCGAGCGACTCTTCAAAACCGGGCAGTTCTCGAACGTCGTCGTCGACTCCGAACCTGTCGACGGTGGAATCGCCGTCGTGATCCGCGTCGAGGAGAACCCGCTCGTCGAAGAGGTCCGATACGAGGGCAACGACAAACTCGACGAAGACGATCTGAAGACGAAATCGGGTCTCGTCGCCGGCGATATCCTTACGGACCAGGCGCTGCGGTCGAGCGCACGCAAGATCGTCGACGCGTACAAGGAAGAAGGCCACCTCCTGGCGAAGGTCGATCCCGCCGTCGACATCGGTGAGCCGCCGAATGACGGGCGCGCAAAAATCACGTTCCGGATCGACGAAGGTAAGAAGGTTCACGTGAAGGGGATCGAGGTCGTCGGACTCGAGCACGTCAAGGCGGAAGACGCCGAGGGAGCGATGAAGACCAAGGAAGACCGCTGGTGGCGCGGCGGCGACTTCAAGCAGGATCTGTACGCCGAGGACCTCGATCGGATCGTCAATTTCCTGAAGGACCGTGGCTACGCGGACGCGAGCATCGTCTCCGACTCCGTTTGGACCGACGCGAACGGGCGCGACATCTTCATTCGCGTCGAGGCGGAGGAAGGACCGTTCTACCGATGGGGCGATGTCCGAACCCAGGGTAGCGCGATCATGGACGAAACGAAGTTGCTCCGCGCGGCGAGCATCGAGGCAGCCACTCCGTATAGCGAGTCAGAGTTCCAAGAGGGCCTCGAAGCGATCTACGCGCTCTACGCCGAAGAGGGCTACATCTACACGAACGTCGTCCCGGAGAAGACAAAGCGCGACTCGCTCATCGATGTCGCGTTTTTCGTGACGGACGGGCCGCCCGCGCACGTGAGCAAGATCTTCATCGGGGGGAACACGAAGACCAAAGAGCGCGTGATCCGGCGCGAGTTGACGGTTTACCCGGGTGATCTGTTCCGGCGCTCGACCCTCTTACGAAGCCAGCGCGAGATCTTTCAGCTCGGGTTCTTCGGGGACGTGCGGATTCAGCACGAAGCCACGCGCGGCACGAACGACATCAGCCTGACGTTCGAAGTCGACGAGAAGCAAACGGGCCAGGCGAGCATGGGCGCCGGGTTCTCGAGCCAGAACGGCGCGACCGGTTTTCTCCGGCTCGGCGAGACGAACCTCTTCGGCAACGGCCAGCGCTTCGACATTCTCTGGGAGTTCGGCAACCTGACGCAGGTGGAGATCTCGTTCACCGAGCCCTGGCTCTACGGAACGCCGACGACCGCGGGTGTCGACATCACGAGCGTGCGCCGCAACCTCGACACGTTCTACGACATCCGGCGCGGCGGCGGCGTGCGACTCGGGCGGCCGATCCCGTGGCTCGACTATACGCGTTTGGATTGGCGATACCGGCTCGAGGAGCGCGAACTCGAGGCCCGCGACGGCGCAAGCGCGGCGGTTCTCGCGGCCGAAGGGAAAGACCTCATCTCATCGACGCGGCTCTCGCTCTTCCGTTCGTCGACGGACCGGCCCTACCACCCGACGAGCGGCTCGACCACGATTCTTACGACCGAGATTGCCGGCGGGCCGATCGGCGGCGACATCGAATACCATCAGGAAGAGGTCGAGACTCGCTATTACTTCCCGGCATGGTGGCGGTTCGTGCTCGGCTTGCGTGCGCGGGTCGGTGTAATCGACGGCCTCAAGAGCGCCGGCTCGGTGCCGCTCTACGAGCGGTATCGCCTCGGAGGCACCGGCCCCTTCGGACTGCGCGGCTACGGCGACCGCGATGTCGTCCCAGACGGAAACGACGTGGACGTCGGCGGGAGGAGCATGCTAGTTTTGTCGGCCGAATATAAGGTTCCGGTTGTCGAGTCCATCTACGGTCTTTTCTTCGCCGACGCGGGCAACACCTGGAACAGTTTCCACGAGGTTCGTCTCGGAGGACTCAAAAGAGGCGTCGGGTTCGGAGTTCGATTCGAGATCCCGCTTCTCGGACAGCTCGGATTCGACCTCGGCTACGGCTACGATCGTAAGAACCGTTTTGGCGGCCGCGATCCCGGGTGGGAACCGCACTTCCAGCTCGGCGCCCTTTTCTAGTCCAGTCTTGCCTTGCCGTCATCCGGGCGGCCTCGCTCGGGCAACCCCGTTCGAAAGGAGATAGGAATGTTCGCGAAGCGTGTCGGTCCGCGGCTTCTCGCACTGGGAGGCGTCTTGATCGCGGCCGCTCTATTTGTCCCGCGCGCGCACGCCGAGTCGAAGTTCGGCTATATCGACTCCGCAAGGATTCTCGCGGAGTACAAAGGCGTCGAGGATGCGAAGCGCGCCTTCGATCAAGAAGTGAAGGTCTGGGAGAAGGAAGAAGACCGGCTCCGCTCCGAGATCGACTCGCTTGCCGCCGAGTACAAGAGTCAAAACCTGATGCTCACGGAGTCGACGCGAAAAGAAAAGGAAGCGACGCTTCAGGACAAGAAGACGGCGTACGAAGCGTATGTCCGCGCGACGTTCGGTCCCGAGGGGAAGGTCGCGGAAAAGAACGCGGAACTCATGAAGCCGATTATCGACAAGGTGAACGTGATTCTCGAACGCATCGGCGCGGAGGAGAAGTTCACGATGATCTTCGACGCGTCGAGCGGCGGTATCGTCTACGCGGATCCGGGCGCCGACCTGACGACTCGCGTGATCGAGGAACTCAACACCGGTACGCAATAGCCCGTTCATTGACGCAAAGGAGCGCACGGACCTAGAATGCCTTTCATGAAGCTCAAAGAGATCGTCGCGGCCGTCGGGGGTGATCTCGAGGGTGACGGCGATCTTGAGATCCGTGGCGTCTCCGGACTTCGCGACGCTCAATCGGGTGACCTGACTTTCTTCGCCGATGCGCGATACGCCGACTCGCTTCTCCAAACAGCCGCGTCGGCGGTGCTCATGGCGCGCAACGGCCACCGCGCGCCGGCCGGCAAGTCGATCGTCTACTGCGAGAATCCGTACGCGTCGTTTTTGCAACTGCTGCGCCGCTTTAGTCCGCAGGAGAGTTTTCCCGAAGGGATCCACCCGACGGCGATTATTGGACGCGGCGCGAAGATCGGCGCGGGCGTCAGCATCGGCGCCCTCGTGGTCGTCGAAGACAACGTGGAGATCGGGGATCGCGTCGTTCTGCGGCCCGGCACGTTCATCGGCTCCGACACTCGGATCGGCGCGGAGACCTTCGTCTTTCCGAATGTCACGATCCGCGAAGGCACGACGATCGGAACGAGCGTTATCGTGCACAGCGGAACGGTCATCGGCTCGGACGGTTTCGGATTCGTTCGCGACGGCGCACGCCACGTCAAGGTCCCGCAACTCGGGACCGTCGAGATCGGCGACGATGTCGAGATCGGCGCGAACTGCGCGATCGATCGCGGCACAAGCGGCGTGACGCGCATCGGACGCGGTTCGAAGCTCGACAACCTCGTGCATGTCGGCCACAACGTCACCGTCGGCGAACATACGCTGCTCATCGCACAGGTTGGCATCGGCGGCAGCACCGAGATCGGTAACCGCGCGACTCTCGCGGGTCAGGTTGGAGTCGTCGGCCACATCAAGATCGGCGACGATGCCGCCATCGGCGCCCAGTCGGGCGTGACGAAATCGGTGCCGGCGCGCGGACGGTGGTCGGGGTATCCGGCGCGCCCGCACGCCGAGAATCTCCGCGCGCAGGCAAGCCTTCAGCGCCTCGCCGGGCTCGAGGCGCGCATCCGCGCGTTGGAAGAAGAGCTTTCGCGGGCGAAACACGGAGACTCGAAGTCGTGAACGACGTCGCGCGCGCGGTTCGACACCAAAGAACGCTGGCGCGCCCGGTTTCCTACTCGGGACGCGGCCTGCATACCGGCGCTGAGACCACCGCGCGATTCCTGCCGGCGCCCGCGAATTCCGGCGTGCGGTTCCGCCGGGTCGACCTGCCCGGATCGCCCGAGATTCCCGCCGACATCCAGCACGTCGTCGATACGAACGGCGAGTCGCGCCGTACGACGATCGGCGTCGGGCCGGCGCGCGTAACGACCGTCGAACACATTCTCGCCGCGGTCCACGGGTTGGAGATCGACAACCTCGTCATCGAACTCGACGGCGGAGAACCGGGGGAGCCCGACGGCAGCGCGATGCCGATCGTCGACCTCTTCCGCGAAGCCGGCATCGTCGAACAGACTGACGGCCAGCGCTCCTACTTTTCGATCGGCAAGCCGATCGCATTTACGAACGGCCGCGCGGAACTCGTCGCGCTTCCGCACGACGGTTTTCGGCTCAGCTTTACGATCGACTACGACAACCCGATCATCGGTAATCAGTACGTCTCGATGGAGATTTGCGAAGACACGTTCGTGCGCGAGATCGCATCCGCGAGAACGTTCGCGCTCTCGAAGGAAGTCGAGGCGCTGAAGGCGCGCGGGCTGATCAAGGGCGGCTCCTACGACAACGCGGTCGTCGTTGGTGAGAAGGAAGTCCTGTCGAGCACGCCGCTGCGCTACCCCAATGAGTTCGTGCGCCACAAGATGCTCGATCTTCTCGGGGACCTCTTCCTTCTCGGTATGCCGATTCGGGGGCACATCATCGCGATCAAGTCGGGTCACGGCGCGAACGTCGAGTTCGTGCGGCGGATTCGCCGGTGGGCCGAGGAGTCCAAGGGGCCCGTCCTGAAGCTCCGCCGTCGCGGACCGGCCGTTCCCGGGCTCGATATCAACGCGATCCAGCGAATCATGCCGCACCGCTATCCGCTCTTGCTCGTCGATCGCATACTCGAACTCGAAGAGGGCAAACGCGTCGTCGGTATCAAGAATGTCTCGATCAACGAACCGTTCTTCGTCGGGCATTTCCCGGGGCATCCGATCATGCCCGCGGTGCTCATCATCGAAGCGATGGCGCAGGTCGGCGGCGTTCTGCTTCTCTCGATGGTCGACAACCCCGAGGAGAAGCTCGTCTACTTCATGGGGATCGACAACGCGAAATTTCGCAAGCCGGTCATTCCAGGGGATCAACTTCGGTTCGAACTCGAGCTCGTCAAACTGAAGTCGTCTTTCTGCAAGATGTCGGGCAAGGCGTTCGTCGATGGCAGCCTGGTGGCCGAGGCGGACTTACTCTCCAAGGTTGTCGACCGGTAGGGGCGATGCTCAAGTCTTCCGATACCTGCCAGATTCATCCCGGCGCGCGCATCGGCCGTGACGTCACGATCGGGCCGTACTCGATCATCGGCGAAGACGTCGCCATCGGCGACGGCACCACGATCGGCTCGCACGTCGTCATCGAGGGTTGGACCGAAATTGGCACGGAGAACCGCATTCACCATTTCGCCGTACTCGGCGGCCCGCCGCAGGACTTGAAGTTCTCCGGCTCGAAAAGCTTCCTGCGTGTCGGCAACCGAAACACGATCCGCGAGTTTGCGACGCTGAATCGCGCGACCGCCGAAGGCGAAGAGACGCGCGTCGGCGACGGCAACCTGATCATGACGTACGTGCACATCGCGCACAATTGCGTCGTCGAAAACAACGTGATCCTCGCGAACGCGGTGAACCTCGCGGGTCACGTTCACATCGAGGAGAACGCCATCATCGGGGGCGGTACGGTCGTGCACCAGTTCGTGCGGATCGGCGGCCATTCGATGGTGGGGGGCGGCTCTCGCATCCCGAAGGACGTTCCTCCCTACTCGCTCGGCGCGGGAAACGACTTTCGCATCGCCGGCATCAATCAGGTCGGCCTCGACCGGCGCGGCTTCCCGGAAGAATCGAAGCGCGCGCTCAAGGAGGCTTTCCGCCTTCTCTACCGCGGCTCTCTGAACCGCTCGCAAGCGATCGAACGAATTCAAAGCGACCTCCCCGCATGCCCAGAGATCGCGCACCTGATCCGGTTCTTGGAAGGATCTCAGCGCGGCGCGGTTTAGCGGAATGCGGCCACTCCGTGTCGGCGTCGTCGGCGCAGGCGGCTGGGGCCGAAACCACCTCGCTGTCTTCCGCGCGCTTCCCGAAGTCGAACTTGTCGGGTTCTGCGATCACGACGCGGAACGAAGGCGGTCCGCCGAAGCGGAATTCGGCGCGCGTTCGTGCGAGGACATTGCCGCGCTCTCTGCTCTCGGGGTCGAAGCGATCTCGATTGCCGTGCCGACGCAGGCGCATCATGACGTCGCTATGGAAGCGATCGAGCGCGGCCTGCACCTTTTCATCGAGAAGCCGATCGCCGCGAGCGTCGAACAAGCCGACGCGATCATCGCGCGTGCGAGAGAGAAATCGCGGCTTCTGCAAGTCGGCCACCTCGAGCGATGGAACGGGGCGTTCGACGCGATACGCGCGCGCAGCCGGCGGCCGCATTTCGTCGAGGTCCACCGGCTCGCGCCGTTCAACCCGCGAGGCACGGATGTCGCGGTCGTCCTCGACTTGATGATTCACGATATCGATCTGGTGCTCGCGCTCGTCGGACGGCCCGTCATCTCGGTCGACGCGGTCGGTGTCTCCGTGCTCTCGCGCGAGATCGACATCGCGAACGCGCGCCTCGAGTTCGCCGGCGGGGCGATCGCGAACCTGACCGCCAGCCGCATCTCGCGCGACAAGGTGCGCAAGCTTCGCGTCTTCGAGGAGAACATGTACCTATCGGCGGATTTCGTGACGTGCGCGGTCGCGTGTTTTCGCCGTCACGCCGAGCCCGGAGCCGAGCCGGCCTACCGAATCGAACAGGAGCCGGTGGAGGTCACGACCGAGCCGCCGTTGACGCGCGAGCTGCGCGCGTTCGCGGTGGCGGTTCGCGCAGGTGTCGAGCCGCTCGTTACCGGCGCCGACGGGCGCGCCGCGCTCGATGTCGCGTGCCGAATTCTCGATGCGATCGAAACCCGCCGGCGCTCCCTCGCCTCGGCCGACTCGAAGTGATCGAACGAGTCGGACGCCTGCTGTTTCGCCTGCGGAGCTGGACCGCGGTTCCTCTCGTGCTTGCGTTTCTTGTGCTGGCGCGCCCGCGTCCCACCTTGATCGCGGCGGCGATTCCGGTGCTTCTCCTCGGCGAGGCGCTTCGCATCGCAAGCCTGCGCTACCTCGGGGCTAGCGCTCGCGGGATGAAGCTGCGCGCCGACGCGCTCGCCACGGGGGGGCCGTACCGCTATCTGCGGCATCCGATCTACGTCGGTAACGCGCTCCTCGTGGCCGGGATTCTCCTCGCGGGAGGAGCGGCGCATCCGGTGTTCGTCGCCGTCGTCGCCTGCGCCGTCGCGCTCCAGTACGGGTTCATCGCCGCGAGCGAGGACAGCTTCCTCGCGGAAACCTTCCCGGAGGAATTCGCACGCTACCGCCTCGCGGTGCGTCGATTCGTTCCTCTTCGCGCGCCGTACGCCTGGCCGAGTGCGGCTCGGCGCTCGCTCGGAGAAGTGTTGCGCGCCGAGTTCCGCACGCTGCACACGATCGCTCTTCTCTTGGTATTCGTCGTGTTCAAGTCCGTTCTCGCGGCGCGCGCATAGGATGCAAGTCGCGCTCTTCGCCGGCGAAGCCTCTGGCGATCTTCACGGCGCACTCCTCGCGCGCGAGATCCTCGCGCGGTCGCCGGGCGCACGGCTCTGGGGCACCGGCGGAGCGAAGATGCGCGATGCCGGAGTCGAGATCGTCCGCGGGATCGACGAACTTGCGGTTCTCGGTTTCGTGGAGGTGATCGCGCGCCTGCCGTTTTTCATGCGGCTCTTCGGGGAACTCAAAGGCCTCATCGCACAGCGCCGCCCCGACGCGGTCGTCCTCATCGATTACCCTGGCCTGAATCTGCGGCTTGCGAAGGCGGCGCACGAAATGACGATTCCCGTCGCCTACTACGTCAGCCCGCAGGTGTGGGCGTGGGGAGAGAAGCGCGTCGAGGCGATCAAGCGCTGCGTCGACCGGATGATCGTGATTCTCCCGTTCGAGGAGGCGTACTACGCGGCAAGGGGGGTCTCGGCGGACTTCGTCGGCCACCCGCTCGTCGGCGTCGCGACGGCGCGGGTCTCGCGCGAGGAGGCGCGCCGCGAGTTCGTGACCGACCCATCCGCGAAACTCGTCGGCCTCTTGCCGGGGAGCCGGCCTCAGGAACTTCGCGCGCACCTGCCGCTGTTTCTGAAAGCGATCGAACGGGCGCGCGCGCAAGGTGTCGGGGTGGAGGCGGTGCTCGCGCGTGCGCCGACGCTGCCCCAGCCGCTCGTGGACGAACTCCTCGCCGGTTGCGCGAACCCGCCGCGCGTCACGGCCGAGACCTATTCGGTGCTCGCCGCCGCCGATCTCGTGCTCGT
Source organism: bacterium (assembly GCA_046160485.1). Lineage (GTDB taxonomy): Bacteria > Orphanbacterota > Orphanbacteria > JBJXGV01 > JBJXGV01 > JBJXGV01. Next base: position 71,025 of record JBJXGV010000028.1, read on the forward strand.
CGCGTCGGGCACGGCAACACTCGAGGCCGCCCTCTTCGAAACGCCGATGATCGTCGTCTACAAAACGTCCGCGATCTCCTATGCGATTGGCAAGCGACTCGTGCGAGTGCCGCACATCGCGCTCGCGAACCTCGTCGCCGGCGAGCGCGTCGTGCCCGAGCTGATTCAGGATGCGGCGACGCAGGAGTCGATCGCCGGCGAAATGGTGGCGCTCTTGCGCGACGATTCGCGACGCGCGGTGATGCGCGAGACGCTCGCGGGGGTGCGCGCGAAGCTCGGCGAGCCGGGCGCCGCCGCGCGTGCCGCGGAGATCGTCGCGAGCCTCGCGTCGTCGCGGGCACGAGTGTGAGCCGCGCGCGGACGCGCGACCGCGTCGGGCATTGGCTAGCCGGCACGCTCGGTCCGCTTATCATCGGGGCGCTCGCGCGCACGCTTCGCGTTTCGTTCGCCGGCGGCGCGTCGCTCGATCGGGCGCGCGCAACCGGCACGCCCGTTCTCTTCGCGGTATGGCACGGGCGCGTGATCCCATTCGTCGCCACACATCGCGCGCGCGGCATCGTGGGCCTCGTCTCCGAACATCGCGATGGGGAATACATCGCGCGTGTACTCGGACCGCTCGGCTTCGGCGTCGTACGCGGTTCAACCACGCGCGGTGCGGCGCGCGCTCTCTTCGACATGGCGCAGCGCGCGCGGGAAGGCCGCGATCTGGCGCTGACACCCGACGGACCGCGGGGGCCCCGGCGCGCCGTTCGCCCGGGTGTCGTTGCGCTCGCGCGCCGCGCGGGAACGCCGATCGTTCCGGTCGGAGTCGCGTCGGGCGGATTCGTCTTTCCGACTTGGGATCGCTTCGTGTTTCCATGGCCGTTCTCTCGCGTCGCCGTCGTCTACGCCGATCCCTTCCTCCCCTCCGGGAGCGACGTGGAATCGGCTGACGGTAGCCACGAGGAGATCGCGATGCGGATCGAGCGTGCCACGGAAGAAGCGGACCGAATGATCGCGCCCGGCGGGCCGGGGCGACTTCTGTTCGCGGTGTACCGCGCCGCGACCGGAGTGCTTCACGCCTTGATCGCGCCCGTCGCGCACGCGATGGCCAAGCTCGGCCGCCGCGGCGCCGCCTCTCGCGTGGGGAGCATCCCAAATTTGCCGCGAGGCGCGATTTGGGTGCACGCGGCGTCAGTCGGCGAGATCCTTGGCGTTCGCCCCATACTCGACGGACTTCGGCGCGCCGCACCGGATACCCCCATAGCGATCTCGACGATGACGCACACCGGCCTCGCCGTGGCGCGGGGCTTCGATTCCCCCGGGGTGGAGGCGTTCCTCTTGCCGTTCGATTTCCCGCGCGCCGTGCGGAGTGTTTTCGATGCGCTCGAGCCGCGCGCGCTCATCGTTGCGGAGACCGAACTCTGGCCGAACCTCCTCCACGAAGCGCGAACGCGCGGCGTTCCCGTCGCGCTCGTCAACGGGCGTATCTCGCCGCGCTCATTCGCGCGGTATCGAGCCGGCCGCGCCTTCTTTCGGCGAGTTCTCGAGGGCGTCTCGTGGATCGGCGCGCAGACGGAGGGCGACCGGCTCCGATTCGTCGCAATCGGCGCGCGCGAGGATCGCGTCGAAGTGGTCGGCTCGACGAAGAGCGACGTGCGCGGCAGCGCAAGCGATGCAACGCGCGAGAGCGGGCGCCGCTCGATTGGACTCGAGGACGATGTGCCGGTCGTGATCTTCGGCTCAGCGCGTGGCGCGGAGGCGGAGGTCTTCAACGAAGCGGTGCGAGCGCTCCTTGCGGGATACGCGCGGCTTCGCGTGATCTACGCGCCGCGCCACCTCGGCCGCGTGGCCGACATCGTGCGCGACCTCTCGGCCGCACGCGTCGCCGGCGATGCGCTCCCGGTGCTGACGTTGACGCAGTGGCGCGGCGAACCGCGCGCATACCGCTGCCTCGTCGTCGACACGATCGGCGAACTGAGTGACCTCTACGCCGTCGCCGATGTCGCCGTCGTCGGAGGGAGCTTCTCGTCGCATGGCGGTCACAATCCGCTCGAGCCCGCTGTGCGGGGCGTGCCGGTACTCATGGGGCCGCACCGCCAGCACGTCGAAGAGGCGTTCTCCCGTCTTGCGGCGATCGGCGGGGCGGAGGAGGCGCGCGACGCCGGCGATTTGGTCTCGCGGATCGCGCGGCTTATCGACGACCCCGCGGAGCGCGAGCAGCGTGCGCGCGCGCTTCGCGAACACGCGGCTTCGGCGGGGACACTTGTCGAGACCGTGATCGAGCGGCTCATCGGGCGAGGAATTCTCTCCGCGAGCGGACGGGCCCGCGCGATGCCAATGGCGAGGGCGCGCGATGCCTAGGCCCCGATCGCGTGAAGCAGCTGATTTTACCCGTGAGTTTCTTTACGAGGCGCGGCCCCGGCTCGCGATCGCCATCCTCCGCGCATTCCTCCTCCCGCTGGGATGGACGTGGTCAGCGGTGCTCACCGCGCGGCGCGTACTCTATCGGTGCGGAGTTCTGCGCGGAGCGCGCGCGGGCGTGCCCGTCATCTCGATCGGCAACGTCACCGTGGGCGGTACCGGGAAGACGCCGCTCGTGGAATGGGTGGCGCACCGCGCGCTCGCACTCGGCGTTGGGCCGGGAATCGTAACGCGCGGCTACGGCGCGTCCGCCGGTTCGGCTCCGCGGCGCGTGGTCCGCAACAGCACCGGGGAATCGGATGAAGCGATACTCCTGGCTGCGCGTCTTCCGGAGGCGGTGGTCGTCGCCGGCCGCGATCGCGTGCGCGGAGCGCGGCTTGCGATCGACGCGGGCGCGCGCGTCATCATCCTCGACGACGGGTTTCAGCACCTGCCGCTTCGCCGCGATCTCGACATCGTGCTCCTCGACACGCGGGTGCCGTATCGCAGCGGCCGAGTTCTGCCGGCGGGCGCGCTTCGTGAGCCGTGGTCCGCGGCGCGCGACGCGCATCTGGCGGTCGTCCTCGCGGACGTGGCTGCGCCGCAGACGGCGCCGCCCGGCATTCCCGTCGCGCGCGCGGTTCGGCGAAACACCGCCGTCCGGCGAGCATCGGGCGCGCGCGAACTCCCCGAGTCGCTCCACGCGCGCCGCGTATTTCTTCTGAGCGGAATCGGTCACCCCGAGGCATTTCGCAACTCCGCCGTGCAAGCCGGGGCGATCGTCGTCGGTGAACAGGCATCCGCCGACCATCATCGTTTCACGCAGCATGAAATCGACGACGTGATCGAGTCCTCGCGGGACGCGAACGCAGAGATTATCCTGACGACGGAGAAGGACGCTTCACGGCTTCCGGCGTTGTTTCTTGCGCGCGCGGATGTCGCGATTCTCGAGACGGCCATCGATATCGTCGAGGGCGAAGCGCTCTTCACGGACCTCGTTGACCGCGCTTTGAGAGGAGAGATGCGTGCGAAGGAGTAACACCGCGAAGGACCGCGCACCGAGCACACGCGCTTCACGCGCAACCGATGTCGAGACGGACGTTCTCGTCATCGGAAGCGGGCTCGCGGGGCTCTATTTGTCTCTTTTGCTGGCGCCGGTCGCGCGCGTGGCGCTCGTTACGAAGAAGAAGGGGCGCGAATCGAATACGAACTACGCGCAGGGCGGCATCGCGTCCGTCCTCGACCCGACCGATTCCTACGCAAGCCATATTGCCGACACGTTGCGCGCGGGTGACGGGCTCTGCGATGAACGCGTCGTCAAGCTCGTCGTGAGTGAAGGGCCGCGCCTCATCGGCGCGCTCGTCGATCTCGGAGTGCCGTTTACCGCCGAAAAGGGACGCTTGGCACTCGGGAAAGAGGGAGGCCACTCGAAGCGCCGCATCGTGCATGCGCTCGATCAGACCGGCCGCGCGGTCGAGGAAACGCTGATGGATCTGGCGCGGCGCCATCGCAACATTCGCGTCTACGAAGACCACCTCGCAGTCGATTTGGTTCCGCTCTCGAAGCTCTCGGTGCGTCACGGGCGCGGCAATCCGGTGGTCGGCGCGTATGTCTACGACACCCGCGCCCAGCGTGTTGACGTCTTCCGATCGAAGGCGACCGTCTTGGCGACGGGCGGCACTGGAAAGGTGTACCTCTACACGACGAACCCGGATATCGCCACGGGAGACGGCATCGCGATGGCATTTCGCGCCGGCGCGGCTGTCGGCAACTTGGAATTCGTGCAGTTCCACCCGACGTGTCTCTATCATCCGCGCGCGAAATCGTTCCTCATCTCGGAGGCTGTCCGGGGCGAGGGCGCGGTTCTGACGACACTCGACGGCAAGCCGTTCATGCAGCGCTACCACCGCCTCCGGTCGCTCGCCCCGCGCGATATCGTCGCACGCGCCATCGACGCGGAGATGAAGCGCCGAGGCGAGAAGCACGTGCTCCTGGATCTATCGCCGATCGGCGCGGCGCGCATCCGCCGGCGGTTTCCGCATATCTACGAGCGGTGTCTCTCCTACGGAATCGACGCGTCGCGCGAGGCGATCCCTGTCGTTCCCGCCGCGCACTACATGTGCGGCGGCGTACGAACGGACATCGATGGACGGACGTCGCTCGCGCGGCTCTACGCGTGCGGCGAGGTTGCGCTCACCGGGCTTCACGGTGCGAACCGGCTCGCGTCGAATTCGCTTCTGGAAGCGCTCGTCTTCGCGGAGCGCACGGCGAACGCCGTCGCGGCGAGTCTCGCGGAGCCGGCTGAGCCGCCGCCGATCCCCGCGTGGGCGCCGGGCGCGGCGCGCGCGAGTCGCGAGGGCGTGACGCTCGATCACGCGTGGGACGCGGTGCGGCGCCTGATGTGGGACTACGTCGGGATCGTGCGCACCTCCGAGCGCCTTGTGCTCGCGAGCCGCCGCATGCGCGCGTTGCGCCGCGAGATCGAGGAGCACTACTGGCGCTATCACCTCTCGCCGGATCTGATCGAGCTGCGCAACATCGCGCTTGTCGGCGAGCTGATCATTCGATGCGCCATCGCGCGCCGTGAAAGCCGCGGACTCCACTACAATCTGGACTTCCCGCGAAAAGATGACGCAAACTGGCGCCGCGACACGATTCTGCGGCGCAAGCGTACCGGCGGGCGAAATCGCGCGGCCGGGGCGAACGCGAAGAGAGGGATCGATGAAGCCGGTCCGTGAGCCGGCGGTCGCGGGGAGATTCTATCCGCGCGGCGCCCGCGAGTTATCTGCGACCGTTCGCGATTTGCTGCGCGACGCGCGCTGCGACGCGCCGCTCTCGGGGCGGCTCGTCGCGTTGGCGGCCCCGCACGCCGGCTACGTCTATTCGGGCTCGGTCGCGGCCGCGGCGTACGCGCGCGTCACGCGTGGCGCCTTTCCCCGCGTCGTCGTCATCGCGCCGTCGCACCGCATCCCGCATCACGGCAGCTCGATCTACGAACGGGGTGGGTATAGGACGCCGCTCGGACTGATCGCAGTCGATGAGGAGTTCGCCTCGATGCTGCTCTCGAAGGGCGGCGGCGCGATCGTTGCCGATCCCGAGCTTCACCGGAACGAGCATTCGCTCGAGGTGCAGCTACCTTTCTTGCAAGAGGCCCTCGGCGAGTTCCGTCTTACGCCGATCATCGTGGGCAACCAGGGAATCGCGCATGTTCGGCGTCTGAGCAACGCGATCGCGGAAACCGTGACCGCGCTCGGTGCGATGCGAGAGACGCTCATCGTGGCGAGCACGGATCTGTCGCACTACTACAGCGACGAGCGAGCCCGCGAGATGGACGGTGTCGTGATGGCCGACGTGGAGGCGTTCGACGTCGAGGCGCTCCGCCGGCACATCGACGCGGGGGAGTGCGAGGCATGCGGCGCGGGCCCTCTGCTTGCGACACTGCAGACGGCGGCGTCTCTCGGCGCGCGCACGGCGTCGTGTCTGGCCTACGCGACCTCGGCGGACGCGAGCGGGGATCGCGCGGAAGTCGTCGGGTACATGGCCGCGGCCATGATGGCGCCGCATGACGCGTGAGCCTCTGTCGGCGGCGGCCCGCGAGGCGCTTCGCGCCATCGCGCGAGCGAGCGTGTATGCCGCGGTGCGCGGATTGCCGCGCCCCAACGACGCGCCGCGCTTCCCGGAACTCGCGCGGCCCCACGGCGCATTCGTGACGCTCAAACTGCGCGGCCGCCTCCGCGGCTGCATGGGACGTGTCGTCACCGCCGCGCCGCTCTGGGAGTCGGTCGCCGATGTCGCGCGCGACGCGGCCCTCGATGATCCGCGCTTCCAGCCGCTCACCGCCGCCGACGCATCGGACGTCGAAATTGAAATCTCGGTGCTCGGGCCGCTGCGCGCCGTTCGCGGCGTCGCCGAGATTCACGCCGGCGACGGACTCTTGGTGCGCAAGAGCGGCCGCTCGGGGCTCCTCCTCCCGCAAGTCGCGAAGGAAACCGGCTGGGGAGCCGAGCGCTTCCTCGAGGAGACGTGCGTCAAGGCAGGCCTCCCGCGCGACGCGTGGACGAAAGACGCGGAGATCCTGGCGTTCACGGCCGAGGTGTTCTGATGGCTGCCGCCGCGCCCTCGCCGATCCTCGCGCTTCTAACCGATTTCGGTACACGCGACGGTTACGCCGCCGCGATGAAAGGCGCCGCACTCTGCGTCAATCCTCGCCTGCGGTTCGTCGATATTTCCCACGAGATTGCACCGCAGTCGATTCTCGAAGGAGCCCTGGTCCTCCAGAGCGTGTTCGACTACTTTCCCGAGGGTGCGCTCTTCGCGGCGGTCGTCGATCCGGGTGTCGGCGGCGATCGCGCCATCCTCGCCGCGCGCGTGCGCGGACGAGTCGTGATCGCGCCCGATAACGGCCTCCTGTCGCCGCTTCTCGACGCGGGCCCGGTCGAGGCGATCCACAACGTGACGGCGGCGAAATTTCGCCGCGACCGCGTGCATCCGACGTTTCACGGACGCGATATCATCGCTCCGGCCGCGGCGCACGTTTCGCTTGGGGTGCGAGTCGAAGATCTCGGTGAAACGGTCACGGCGTATCGCCGGCTCGAAGCGCCGCGTCCGACTCGAATCGATCGCGGAGTCGCCGGCGCCGTGATTCACGTCGATCGTTTCGGAAACATCGTCACGAACATCGCGGAAGAGGATGTCGTCCGCGCGGGTGGAGCGCGGGCGCGCGTCGTGTTGGCTCGATGTACGATCGAGGGTGTTGCCCGCACCTACTCGGAGGGGAGCAGAGAGTTCGTGGCCGTCGTCGGAAGTTGGGGATACCTCGAGATCGCGCTGCGTGGCGGCCACGCCGCTCTGGCACTCGACGTGGCGATCGGTGATGCGGTCCACGTTATGCGCCCTCTCGAAGGGAGCGCGCCGTGAGTTCGGCGCCGCGCGTGGAGCGAAGCGAGCGACTGCGGGTAGAGCGCCTCGCGGGTATGCCGGGAGGCGACGCCTCGCGCCTCATCGCGGACTACGTTCGCGGCGAGCCGGCGCTCGATCCGTTCTTCGGCCGCCGTGTCGCCAGCCTCGACGATTTCGAACCGCCTCCGCGCACGCGTTCGCTACTTGATGCTGGCGGCCGTCGCGCGCTCGTTAAGGTTCTTCGCGACTCGCCGGGCGTCGTTCCCTCCGCCGCGGCTCAACAGGAATCGCTCGCCGCGCTCGAGGACGAGTCGACCCTCGCCGTCGTGACCGGACAGCAGCCCGGCCTCTTCCTCGGGTCGCTCCTGACGCTCTACAAAGCGACGTCCGTGATCGGACTCGCGCGGCGGCTGAGCAAGCGGCTTTCGCGAACCGTCGTCCCGGTGTTCTGGCTCGTTTCGGAAGATGACGATCTTTCGGAGATTTCTGAAACGCGCCTCGTCACGGGAAAAGAGGAATCGCGCCTCGTGCGGCTCTTCCCGGACCCGGCCGCCGCGGAGAAGCGAACGTACGCATCGATTCGCGGCCGTGATCTCTCGGAGTCCGCCGCGCGTCAAGTCGTCGATCTTTTGCCGGAGGGTCCCGCGCGCGGCGAGATTATCGACTCGCTCCTCGCGAGCGCGCGCGAGGAGACCCCGGTTCGTTCGTTCGCGAAATTGCTCGGCTCGCTTCTCGCGCCATACGGCCTCGTGATTCTCGATCCGTCGGATGCGCGCATCAAGCAACTCGCCGCGCCGTTCGTTGCGCGCGAGATGCGCGCCCTGCACGCCACGGCGGCGGCGGCACGCGCGGCCGGCGAGCGGCTCGAGGATCTCGGCTATCACGCACAGGTGCGCGTCGACGGCGAGCGCTCGGCACTCTTCGACGTGCGGGACGGACGCCGCGCTCGCGCAGACGCGGCCTCCGCCGTCGAGTCGATCGCGCCCGGCGTTTTGATCCGCCCCGCGTATCAGGATTTTCTTCTGCCGACGATCGCGTACGTCGGCGGCCCCGCGGAGGTCGCTTACCTTGCGCAAGTCGGAGAGAGTTACGAGCGTCACGAGGTTCCGCGCCCCGTTGCGCTCCCTCGCCTCTCCGCGATTCTCGTGGAGCCGGAGACGGCCGCGTTTCTCGAGCGCTCTCGCCTCGATCTCGCGTCCCTTCGAAATGGCGGCGGCGCGCCCGCGCCGGAGGCGCCCCTGCCGGACGAGCTTCTCGCCGTGCGCGACCCCGCTGAATCTCTCGATGCGGCATTGCTCGCGCTCTCGGCGCGACTCGCGTCGATTGCGCCGCCGCTCGAAGCGATGGTCGGCGGCGCGAGGAAGAAGATCCGCCACGAGATCGAGCGCGTGATCGAGAGCGCGCGAAAGCAACTCGATCGCGACGCCGAAATGCTGCGCCGGCGCTCGGCGCGCGCGCGCGAGCGGCTATTCCCCGACGGCAAGCCGCAAGAACGCGTCTATTCGCCCCTGACGTTCCTCGTGCAATGGCCCGACTTGATCGAGACGCTCATCGACGCATACGATCCCTCGGACGCGCGCCCCATCCTGATTGCGCTGCCTGCCGCGGAACGCGGCACTCTCCCCGGCCCTGGAGTCTCTTCCCAATGAAGATCGGCATCACGTGTTACCCATCGATCGGCGGCAGCGGTATCGTCGCGACGGAACTCGGGTGCGAACTCTCGCGGCGCGGCCACGAGATTCATTTCATCACGTACCAGGTTCCGTACCGCCTCGACGCGGGCGGGCGGATCTGCTTTCACGAAGTAAAGACGGCCTCGTATCCCGTTTTCAAGTCGCCGCCCTACACGCTCGCGCTCGCGGCGAAGATGGCTGAGGTCGCGAGCCGCTATTCGCTCGACGTATTTCACGTGCACTACGCCGTGCCGCACGCGACGAGCGCATACCTCGCGCGAGAGATGGTGACCGAGCGCCGCGTGAAGCTCATCACGACCCTTCATGGAACCGACATCACGCTCGTCGGCGCGGACGCGTCGTTTTATCGCATCACGAAGTTCTCGATCGAGCAGTCGGACGGCGTCACTGCGGTTTCGGAGTTTCTCCGCCGCGAAACGCTCGAGCGCTTCGGCAAGGATTTGACGATCGAGACGATTCCGAACTTCGTCGACCCGCAGGAGTTCGTGCCGGGGCGCCGCGAAGACGTGCGCGAGCAGTTCGGTTTCGGCGCGGGGCCCGTGCTCATGCACGTCTCGAACTTCCGCCGCGTGAAGAATGTCCGCGACGTCGTGAAGATCTTCGCGCAGATACCGGCATCGCTCGGCGCGAGTCTTGTGCTCGTCGGCGACGGGCCGGAACGCGGCCCGGTCGAGACACTCGTGGAGGAGTACGCGCTCACGGATCGAGTGTTGTTCATGGGCGATCAGCGCGAGGTCGAGGCGATTCTCCCCGGTGCGGATCTATTTCTTCTGCCGTCGAGCCACGAAAGCTTCGGACTCGTCGCGCTCGAGGCGATGTCGTGCGCGGTCCCGGTCATCGGCTGCCGCGCCGGAGGACTTCCGGAAGTCGTCACGCATGGCGAGACGGGGTTCCTCTACGACATCGGCGACGTCGAATCGATGGCGAAGGCCGCCGAGGGACTCTTGCGCGCGCCGGCCGAACGCGAGCGCATGGGTGTCGCCGCGCGTGAACGCGCGAGTTCCGTCTACTCGATGAAAGCGGTGGTCGACCGATACGAGGACTACTACCGAAGGATTTGCGGATGAACGAGCACGACGACGACACGCTCGATCCGGTCGATCGCCTCGTGTTGGAGGACGCGACCTACCACCGCGACGCGTATCTCTTCGTCCTCGCCGCGGTCGAGGCGACGGTCGCGCGCCTCCCCGCGCGGCGGCACATCTCGGGGCGGGAGCTTCTCGAAGGGATCCGCGAGTTCGCGCTCGAGCGGTACGGCCTCATGACGAAGACGGTCTTCGATCACTGGGGCGTTTCGCGCACGGAGGACTTCGGCGCGATCGTCTTTCGTTTGGTGCACGCAGGCGTCCTCTCGAAAACCCCCGAGGACTCGATGAAGGATTTCGAGGGCGCCTACGACTTCGAGGCAGCGTTCGTCGATCGCTTTCCTTGGAATCGCGGGGAGTGGGAACTGTGAGGCGCGCACGCGGCGGCGTGGGGGCACGGCGAGAATTCTCTGGCGCGCAAAGCGGGGAGCGGTATAGTCTCCCGCCGTGCTGCCTAAAGTGAATCTCGAGACGCGATGGCCGTAAGCCGGGACGTCGTTGTCGAATTCCTCGGCCGTCGCGCGGGTGCTGCGCGCCCTCAGGCTCCCGTTTCTTTCGGTCGCGTGCTGCAGTCCCCGGAGAAGATCCTCGTCGTGCCGACGCGCGGGGCGCAGGGGTTTCCGTTCGCGCTGCCGTCGATTGCGCTCTTGCGCGCGAGCTTCCCGGGAACGCGTATCCACGTGCTCGCCGACCCCGATTCGCACGCGCTTTTTCACGGCGAGCCGAGCGTCGACGCGGTGCATCTCTTCGAGCCGGCTTCCTCGTGGAAGAGCGTGCGCCAGCCGGTGCACGCGGGGCAAAACCTCGCCAAGGAAAACTTCGATTTCGCGCTCTGGCTCGACAACGATGTCGATCCCGAACGCCGCATCGCGGTTGCGCTCGCGGCGCAGACGGCTCGCGTCGGCCGGTGTCCCACGGCGCTCGGTGCGGGCCCAGATCGATCGATTCTTGCCGATCCTGACCTCGAGGAGTTCTTTAACTGCCAGTTCCGATTCCCTGGTGAGGAGACGTATCCGCCGTTGGCGCAATTGGCGCTGACGCGGCGGGTCACGCGGAGCGCCCAGAGCGGTCCGCCGCGCTGGACCGTCGACAAGCGCCTCGCGGAGCGCGCGCGCCAGCTCATCCACTTCTGGAAGCCGCGCAAGGAAGACTATCTCTTCGTCGTCGATCCGGGCCGCGGTATTTCGGGCGCGCTCCCGGCGACCAAGAAGCTTTCGCTCATCGTCGAGACGCTCAAGCGGACCTATCCATGCCGGATTCTGATCGCGTCGGATCCGAGCTGCGCTGACGCTGTGAAGGCGCTCTCGACCGAGGTGGTGCGCTGGGATCCGCTCGAGATCCCGCACGATAAATTCGAAGAGACGATCGCGATCCTCGGGCAGGCCGACCTGCTCGTGTCGGGGAACACGACGCTCTTCCACTCCGCGTGGGTTTTGGGAACACCGGCGATCGGCCTTTTCGGACAACTCGATGACGAGTTGCACGTGCCGCCTCCGGGCGGTTCCTCCGTCGTGGTGCGATCGACCGAAGGCCTCGAGGCGCCGGAGTTCCTCAAACGAGTCGACCGGCTCCTGACGACCTTCGCGAGCCACCTCGTCGGGCCGGCCTAGCCGGCCGCGATTCTCCGGCCCGGAGCCATCGAGACCGTTCTATGCGCGACTTTCTCCGCGTTCTCTCGTACGTGCGGCGGTATATCCGCCATCTCGTGGGCGCGATCATCTTCACGATCCTCTTCGCACTCATGAGCGGAATGTCGCTCGGGATGATTCTGCCGTTCGCGAACGTGCTGTTTCACGATGAGCCGCCCACGCCGGCCACGGCGCAGAGCGGCGCGGTGATCGACGCGGCCCCGATGACCGGAAGCCCGTCGGTGCCGCAGCCGCCGGTCGTCGAGCGCGTGACCCAATTTCGCGACGCGACAAAGGCGCGCATCCTCGAGTACTTCCTTCGCGGCGGCCGCACCGAGGCGCTCACGCGCGTCTGCATTTTCCTCGGCCTTGTCTTCTTGCTGAAAGGCGTCACGAACTACTTCCAAGCGATTCTCATGACGACGCTCGAGCAGCGTGTCATCAAGGATCTGCGCGACGATCTTTATGCGCACGTTCACTCGCTTTCGCTCTCGTTCTTCCATTCGACGCGGACGGGTCTTCTGATCTCGCGCCTCACGCACGACGTCAACCTCGTGCGCGACGCGCTTTCGGCCGTCTTCACGAACCTGATGCGCAATGCACTTCTCGTTCTGGTTTTCGCCGCGATCGTGGTGTGGGCCTCGTGGCACCTCGCGCTTCTTTCGTTCGCGATTCTTCCCGCTCTCGTGCTCCTCACGGGCGAAGTCTCGAAGCGGCTCCGGCGCCTCGCGCGGGAATTCCAGAACAAGATGGCGGACATGTCCTCGGTGCTGCAGGAGACCATCTCCGGAATCCGCGTGGTGAAGGCGTTCGGCATGGAGGATTTCGAGAACCGCCGGTTCCGCGAGGAGACGAAGGGCTACTTCAAGTCGTACCTGCGCTTCAAGAAGGTCTCGTACATCGCGAGCCCGCTGACGGAGTTTCTGATCGTGTGCGGCGCGCTTGCGGTGTTTTGGTACGGCGGCCGCCAGGTGATGCAGGGCGCGTTGCTCACGCCCGATTGGTTTCTGATTTTTCTCGCGGGAATGATCTCGATGATTCAGCCGATCAAGGAAATGGGGAATGGCAACACGTCGCTGCAACAAGGAATCGCGGCCGCGCGGCGCATCGTCGAGTTGTTCGATACCGAGGCCGCGGTGCGCGATCTTCCCGGCGCGGCGCCGGTCGCGGGTTTTAGCGACGCGCTCCGTTTCGAAAACGTCTCGTTCCGTTATGGCGATGAGATGACGTTGACCGGAATCGATCTGACGATTCGCAAAGGCGAAGTCGTCGCGATCGTCGGACCTTCGGGAGCCGGGAAGTCGACGCTCGCCGACTTGATCCCGCGCTTCTACGATCCGGTCGAAGGACGGATCACTCTCGATGGCGTCGACGTGCGAAACGTAACCGTCGCGTCGCTGCGTTCGCTTCTCGGGATCGTGACGCAGGAGACATTCCTCTGGAATGGCACGCTTCGATCCAATATCGCGTACGGGCAGGAGGGCGTTCCGGCCGACCGTGTCGAGCGCGCGGCGCGCGACGCGAACGCGCACACCTTCATCAGCGCGTTGCCGCAGGGGTACGACACCGAGATCGGCGAGCGCGGCGTGCGTCTCTCCGGCGGCGAGCGGCAACGAATCGCGATCGCGCGCGCGATCCTCAAGAATCCGCCGATCCTCATTCTCGACGAGGCGACATCGTCGCTCGACGCGGAGTCGGAGGCGCTTGTGCAAGAGGCGATCGCGAATCTCGTAGTCGGCCGCACGGTGATCGTGATCGCGCACCGGCTCTCGACCGTGCAGAAGGCCGACCGCATCGTCGTGCTCGACAAGGGCCGCATCGTGCAGGAGGGGCGGCACGAGGAGTTGTTGCGCGGCGACGGAATCTACAAGCGATTCTTCGAGCGGCAATTCGCGGGGGCGTTCTCCGCGGAGACGCCGCCGGCCGTGCGGGCCGCCGACGCCGCGCGCGACGAACCTGGGACGTGAGCGCGCCGCGCTTCCTCGCGATTCGATTCGGCGCCCTCGGCGATCTCGTTCTGGCGACGTGTGTGATCGATGCGCTCGCGAAGGCCCACCCCGGCTGCGCGATCGACTTCGTGACGAAACAGGAGTTCGCGCCGATCCTCGAGCACGATCCGCGCATTGCGCGCGTCATTGCCTTCGACGGGAGCCTCTTTCATCTACTGCGCGAGGTGCGGCGTGAGCGCTACGAGGTCGTGCTCGATCTTCATGATACGCCGCGCAGTCGCGTCGTTGCATGGGCCGCGCGTGGCGGCCAGAAGCGGCGGTTCGACAAGCGTTCGCGCGAACGGCGTGCGCTGATCGCGCGGCCGGCGCAGGTGCCGCCGCGGCTTGCGGGAGGCGTGGTCGGCTGGTACGGGGAGATGTTCGGCGCGGGTGCGTTGGCGCCACGACTCATCGTTGATGCGCATCTGCCCGCGGCTCGCGCGCTCATCGCACGCGCCGGTGTGCCGGCGGGCTTCCTCGCCGTCGCGCCTTGCGCGGGGCGGCGCACGAAGGAGTGGCCCGTGGAGCGGACGCGATCGCTCCTCGACGCGCTTCACACGCGCGGCTCGGCGGCGGGTTCGCTGCCCGTCGCGCTGATCGGATCCGCCGCCGATGTCGCGCGCCTCGAAGGGATCGCGCGCGACACCGGCACGCCGATCATCACGCCGGCGCTGGCGATTCTCCCGGCTGTCTTATCACTGGCCTCGATTCTCGTCACGCCGGATTCGGCTCCGCTCCACGTCGCCGAAGCTGTCGGCACGCCGGTCGTCGCGCTGTTCGGCCCGACGGTCCGCGCGTTCGGCTTCGCGCCGCGAGATCCGCGTTCGATCGTGATCGAGGAGTCTTTGGCGTGCCGGCCCTGCACGCTCCACGGCGGCGATGTTTGCCCGCTCGCGCATCACCGCTGCTTAAGCGACATCGACGCCGCGCGTGTCGTCGATGCGATCGCGATCGTTCGCGCAGCGACGCATTTCTCGCGCAAGAGTTCACCGAATGCGTCCGCGTAGACTCGAACGACGCTGGAAGTCGCTGGCGCTCAGACTCGCCGCCGGGGCGATCGGCCCCCGCGGCGGCAGCGCGCCGCCCAGCGACGTGCGCCGCATTCTCGTGACGAAGCAGCACAACCAGCTCGGTGATTTCATTCTGGCGACACCGCTGATCGCGAGCCTCGCTCGAGGTTACCCTGGCGCAACGATCGACTACCTCGCGAACCCGCTGCAGCACGAGGCCGCGCGACTCGTACCGGAGGTCGATCGCGTTTTTCTTCTCGAAGGCCGCGGGATCGCCCACCGCGGGCCGCGACTCGCGCCGCTCGTTCGCGCCCTGCGCGCGCGCCGCTACGATCTTGCGATCTGCGTCGTCACCGTCTCCTACTCGACGACGAGCGCGCTCCTTCTGGCGCTTTCGGGCGCACGCTTTCGGCTTGCGGGGCGCATCGCGACCAGCCCCTCGGGGCCGAGTCTGTTTCATCGCGAGGTTCCGGTCGCAGAGGACGCGCACGAGACCGATCGGGCGCTCGCGCATCTTGCTGGCCTCGGGATCGAGGCGACGACGCGCGTCCCGCGCCTGATCGTGCCAGACGACGAATGGCGCGCGGCGCGGCGCGCACTCGCCGCGAGCGGCGCCGCGCAGAGCGACGCCGTCGTCGGAGTTCATCCGGGCGCCGGGAAGCTTCCGAATCGCTGGCCTGCTCCGCTCTTCGGCGAGCTCGTGCGCCGGCTCTTGCGCGACACGCGCGTGCGTGTCGCGATCTTCGCTGGGCCGCGCGAGACGGCGCTCGTCGACGCCATGGGGGGCGAGCCCGATCCGCGCGTGCTACGTATGCCGCAACTTTCGATGCGCCAACTCGCGAGTCACATCCGCGGCCTCTCCCTGTACGTCGGAAACGACACAGGGACACTCCACCTGGCGGCCGCACTCGGCGTGCCGACGGTGGGGCTCTTCGGCCCGACCGATCCGGCGGTCTGGGCGCCGAATACACCGCGCGGCGTCGTGCTGCGCGCGACGAGCACGCGGATCGACGATCTCTCGATCGACGCGGTCGAGGCGTGTGTGCGCGAGCGGCTCGACGCCGTGGCCAAGGTGCCAGCCTCGTGACCCCGCTCGGGCCGGCGGGCATCGTCGCCATCGCGCCTGGTTGGTTGGGCGACGCGGTCATGGCGATCCCCGCGCTTCGCGCACTCGAGTCTTCGGCGAGTCTGACGGTCCTCGCGCACGCGCGCGTTGCGCCGCTTCTCGATCTTGCGTTTCCGGGGCGGGTCGTTCGATTCGCACCGCGCGCGGTGTCTCTCTCCGCGATGCGTCAGAGTCGGTCACTGCCACCGGACGGCGCCGCGATGGCCGTGATTTTTCCGCGCTCGTTTTCCTCCGCGTTGCGCGCCGTTTTCATCGGCGCGCGCGTGCGCGTCGGTGTGGCGAGCGAGGCGCGCGGTGTTCTCCTGACGCGGAGCATTCGACTTCCGTGGCCGGAGCGATCTCGGCATCTCGCCGACGAGTACGCGCTGCTCGCGGAGGCCGCGGGCGCCGGCACGCCGCGAGCGTTTCCTCATCTTGCGATCTCGCCCGAAGCGCGGGCCGCGGCGTGGCGCCTCCTCGAATCGCGCGCCGTCGCGAACGGGACGCCTCTTGCAATCGTCGCACCCGGCGCTGCGTTCGGATCCGCGAAGCAATGGTTCTCCGCGCGCTTCGCTTCGCTCTGTGCCGCGATCGATGCGGCGGGTGCGCGAGCCGTCCTCGTCGGCGCCGCATCCGAGAAGCCCGTCGCCTCGCGCGTTGCCCGCGAAGCCGAGCGTCTTGGCGCCAGAGCGCCGCTCGATTTGACGGGACAGACCGACATCGGCGCGTTGTGCGGAGTTCTTTCCATAGCGCGGGTCGTCGCCGCCAATGATTCGGGTCCGATGCATCTTGCCGCCGCGGTCGGCACGCCGGTCGTCGCACTCTTCGGCTCCACGAATCCCGACTGGACGCGTCCGCTCGGCGAGGGCCACGACGTGCTTCGCTACCCGACCCCGTGCGCCCCGTGTTATCGACGGGTTTGTCCGATCGGCCGGATCTGTTTCGACGGGATCGACGTCGAACGCGTTCGCCGCGCCGTGATCGCCCGACTGCAGTGACGACGCCCGCGCCCGCGGTGATATACTGCGGCCCGATGTCATCGAGCGAACCAGGACGACGAGGAGCGGTGTTTCTCGATCGCGACGGGACGATCGCGCGCGAGGTCGGCTACATCAATCACCCCGATCGCTTTCGCATCTATCCCTTCGCGCCGCGCGCCATTCGCCTCCTGAACGAGAACGGCTTCCGCGTCTTTGTCGTGACGAATCAATCCGGAGTCGCTCGCGGCTACTTCACTCTCGATCTTCTCGCTGAAGTGCACCGGCGTCTCGAGGCGAGTATTGCGCGCGGGCGCGGGCGCATCAGTGCGATCTACGCGTGCCCGCATCTGCCGGGGAGCGGTCCTCCATGCGAGTGCCGCAAGCCCCTGCCGGGAATGCTGCATCTGGCCGAGCGCGAGCACGGCGTCGACCTTTCCGAATCGTGGGTCGTGGGCGACATGATCACGGATGTCCAGATGGCGCGTGCGGGCGGTGCGCGCGGCATCCTCGTGCGCACGGGCTACGGCCACGGACAGATCGCGTATCAGCGCGAACGATGGCCGGTGGAGCCGGACATCATCTGCGACAACCTTCTCGACGCCGCGCGAAACATCGTCGCCGCGGCGCGCGCCGCCGCGCCGTGAGGCGCCGCGCGTGACGATGCCGTCCGTGCACGATCCGACGCGGCTGCTCGAACTCCTTCATGCGTGGCGCGGCAAGAAGATCGTCGTCGCCGGCGACTTCGTTCTCGATTGTTATGTGTTCGGCCGTCCCGCGCGCCTTTCGCGAGAAGCTCCCGTCGTGGTCTTGGAGCACGACGGCGAGGATGTCACTCCGGGCGGCGCGGGCAACGCCACACGCAACGTCGAGGCGCTCGGGGGGACGCCGCTTCCCGTCGGAGTCGTCGGTGACGACGCCAACGGCGAGCGCCTCGTCGCATCGCTTTCGTCCGCGGGCATCGACACGTCCGGCCTCCTGCGCGTTCGCGGTCGCGCGACGACCGCGAAGACGCGAATCCTCGCCGGCGGAATTCATTCTTCGAAGCAGCAGATCCTCCGCATCGATCGAGGCGGGCGCGCGGCCCTCGATGCGGCGACGAACGCAACCCTCGTGGGGGTCGCACTCGATCGGCTTCGCGTCGCCGACGCGGTTCTGTTTTCCGACTACGGGTACGGCGCGCTCTTTCCGGAAGTTCGCGACCCGCTTCTCGCCGCGGCGTGCGCGCGCGCGTTGCCGAGTTGCGCGGATTCGCGTTTCGATCTCGCGGGATACTCGGGGGTGTGGATCGCCACGCCGAACGAGGAGGAAGCCGTCGAGGCGACGGGCGCACGCGGCCCCGCCGGCGCAGACGAGTCCGGCGATCCGGAGGCGGCGCTTCTGGCCCGGCTTGGCGCGCGTGCGCTGCTCATCACACGCGGCAGTCGCGGCATGCGTTTGCTCCTTGCGGACGGTGATCGCCTCGACATCCCCGTGATCGGTCCGGACGAGGTGGCCGATGTCACCGGCGCCGGCGACACGGTCGCGAGCGCCGTGACGCTCGGGCTCTCCGCGGGCGGCGACCCGCGCGACGCAGCGCGCCTTGCCAACGCGGCGGCGAGCGTTGTGGTCATGAAGCGCGGCGCCGCGACGGCGACGCCGAACGAAGTGCATCGCGCGCTCGGCGCCGCGCGCGTTCCGAGCGAGGGCGTCAATGCCCCGTCTTGATGAGATTGCGCGAACTCTCGCTCGCGTGCGCGGGGGAAAGCGTGTCGTCCTCGCGAACGGAGGTTTCGAAATCCTTCACGTCGGGCATGTTCGTTATCTCGAAGCGGCGCGACGCGAGGGGGACCTGCTCGTGGTCGCCGTGAACGACGATCGCTCCCTGCGTATCCTCAAGGGCGCCGGACGCCCCGTCGTCGCCGAGGCGGAGCGGCTGCGGCTCGTCGCCGGGATCTCCGCCGTCGACATCGCATTTCTCTTCGAGGGGAACGACGTTCGCGGCGTCCTGCGGGCGCTCCGTCCAGACGTTCACGCGAAGGGAACGGACTACACAGAAGAGACGGTTCCGGAGCGAGAGACTTCGCGCGAGGTCGGCGCGATCACGCGCATCGTCGGCGACGCGAAGTCTCATGCGACACGCGATCTCATAGCACGTATCGCCTCGCTCGCGAGTTCTCCGCCCGCCGCCTGATGCTGCACGACCTCACGGTTGTCATCCCGACGCGCAACGCGGCGCGGTTTCTCCCCGCATGCCTCGCGGAGATTCGCGATTTCGCGCCCACGATCGTGGTCGATGGCGAGAGTGAAGACCAAACGCGCACGATCGCCGCGACGTTTGGCGCGCGTGTACTCCTCTCGCGTGAGCGATCGCCCGCACGCCAGCGCAACGAGGGGATCGCCGCTGCCGACACACGATGGGTTCTCTGCGTCGACGCCGACGAACATGTTGGCTCCGCGCTTCGCGATGAGATTGCTCGCGCGATCGGTGCGTCCCAGCCGCACGCCGGGTTTTTCATTCGACGCGCGACGTGGTACCTCGGCAGGCGGATTCGCCACTCCGGCTGGCGCGAGGATCGCGTGCTCCGCCTTTTTCGCCGGGACGCGGGGCGGTGGCAAGACGAGGTCGTCCACGAGAAGCTCGCTCTCGATGGCAGCGCCGGCGTTCTCGATAGCGTCATGGATCATCACAGCTACGAGACGCTGGGCGACGTGCTCGAGAAACTCGACCGCTACTCGACGTGGGGCGCTCAGGAGATTTTGCGGAAGAAGCGCCGCGCGGGAGCGATCGAGGTCGTCGTCAATCCGCCTGCGCGTTTCATCAAGACATACTTCCTTAAGCGCGGGTTTCTCGATGGGAAACACGGGATCGCTCTTGCTTCGTTCTCCGCGTACGGCGTTTTTCTGCGATACGCGAAGGCTTGGGAAATGCGCCGGTGCGCTCGCGCCGCCGGCGCGCGCACCGAGTGGGGCGCATGACGCGCGCGGGCGGGCCGCTTCGACTCTTGCAGGTGAACACGACTCCCGGGTGGCGCGGCGGCGAAGGGCAAACCTATTTCTTGTGCCGCGGGCTCGTCGAGCGCGGCCACGACGTCTTGCTCGCGGCGGCGCCGAAAGACGAGTTGTTCCGCCGCGCGTCGCAGGCCGGTGTCGCCGCGCGCGGTGTACGCATACGCGGTGACGGCGACGTGTTCGGCATCGCCGCCCTCGGTGCGATCGTAGCCGGGTTTCGGCCGCACCTGATCCATTTGCACACATCACGAGCGCACGCTGCGGGGTGGACCCTCTCCTTCGCGTTTCCGCGGATACCGCTCGTCGTCTCGCGGCGCGTCGACTTCGCGCCGGCGCGCGACGCGCTGACGCGAAGCAAGTACATGTCGCGCGTGGCGCGTTACATCGCGGTGTCGGATCGCGTCGCGGAAGTACTCGCGGAGAGCGGTGTCGACCGTCGCAGGATTCGCCGCGTCTACAGCGGCGTTCCTCCGCGCGCGCGAACGAGCACATCCGCGCGGGACGCGTTGCGCGCAAGCCTTGGGCTCGCGCCAGACTCGATCGCGATCGGAACCGTCGGCGCGCTCGCGGAGCACAAGGATCCGATGACGCTTCTCGCCGCTTTCGCGAGGGTTCGCTCGCGGCACGCGCGCGCACGCCTGCTCTTTTTCGGCGACGGCGAGCTTCGCGAGGGGCTGCTTCGCGAGGCGGCGCGCACTGGGCTCGCGGACTCGGTCATCCTCGCCGGGTTTCGGGACGACCCGCTCGATTGCATTTCCGCGCTCGATATCTTCGTCGCGCCATCGTATCTGGAGGGGCTCAACACGTCGCTCCTCGATGCGATGTCCCTCGAGTTGCCGATCGTGGCGGCGCGCGCGGGGGGTATGCCTGAACTCGTTTCGGACGCGGAGACGGGACTCCTCGCGACGGCACGCGACGCGGCTTCCATCGCCGATGCGATTGAGCGGCTCATGCTCGACGCCGCACTGGCCGCACGGCTCGCCGCGGCTGCGAAGTCTCGCGCGGCGGCATTCTCCGAGACGCGGATGATCGACGAGACTCTCGATGTTTACGAGGAAGTCCTCGCGGAAAAGGAACGCGACGATGCCGGCTAAAGCAGGGCGGCGGCAGATCGCTCTTCTCGTCTTGGCGGAGGAAGGGGTCGACCCGGGCGCCGCGTTTCTTTCCGCCGCGGCATGCGCGCCGCGTTACTATGCGTTGATTCGCGACGAGCCGGGAACCGCGGACGACCATCGCGGGGTTCTACCGGACGACGTCGCGATCATCCTGGCGAGGCGCGTCGAGGCGGCGATATCCGACGTCGTCGACAACCGTGGAGAAAGCGCTGTGCTCATCATGAATGCGGGGGAGCGTGTGAGGTCTTTCGATGACATGAGTGCGCCGTCGCGCCCAGCGCGCGTGCGCGAATCCGGCGCGACGGAACGAGATGTCCGGCAGGTGCCATTGCGAATCGACATGGCCGGCTCCGCGGTTGAACGCGCGCGGTGGTTCCCGGGGCGCGAGCCGCGCATCGTCGCTACGGCCGCGCACGATTCGCCGCTTCCCTTCGTGACGCTCTCGCGGCACGGCAATGGAATCGGCGATCTATTTCGTTCGCTGACCGACGCCGCAACGCGCGACCCGGTTCCGAAGGACGCGGTTTCGACGCGTCGATTTCTCTGCACACCCGCGCTCCACGCGGCGCGCGTCTATTTTTCGGGCGCATGGCGCTCGGGTTTTCACGGGTTTCTTTTCGCGTCGCTCCACGGACTTTTCTGGCTGATCGTGCTGACACGCACGTGGCTACGAGACGAAAACCCCACGAGGAGTGCCACAGGATGAGCCATTGCACGGGCCATTTCGTTCTGTTCGTAGCGGTCGCGTCGTTCGCACTCGCGGGCCGGGTTGCGGGCGCGGATACGACCACGATGCTCGCGCTCGACGATCCGCGCTTCGCCGTCCCTGAGTATGAGCGCCTGCGCTTCTCGATCGAGTTCGGAGTGATCAAAGCCGGCACCGCCACGATGGAATCGCACCAGCACCGTGGCGCCTCGGGCGAAAGCCTCGTTGTTTTCACGTCGCGCGCCCGCTCGAGTAGTTTCTTTACGCGCTTCTATCCGGTGGACGACGTCGTCACGAGCACCGTCGAAGCGCGCAGCCTGCTTCCGATCCGATTCGAGAAGCGCCTCTCCGAGGGGAACTACCGCGCCAACGAAGCGATGACGTTCGATCGGGCCGCGAATCGCGTCACGTACGCCAACGGGGAGACGGTCTCCGCGCCCGATTTCGCGCGCGATGTCCTCTCGGCCTTCTACGATGTACGACGGCATCTGCTCGTTCCGGGTTCATCGTTCGGATTCGTAAATCACGCGAACAAGAAGACGAGCCTCATCGAGGTAAAAGTCATCGGACGCGAAGTCCTCGATACGCGCATTGGCCGTTTTCACTGCATTAAAGTGCAGCCGGTTCTCGCGCGCGGAGGTCTCTTCAAGAACGAAGGGCGAATCTGGGTCTGGTTCACCGACGACGCGATGAGGATCCCCGTGAAAATGGAGAGCAAGCTTGCGTTCGGAGCGATTACAGCGGAGATCGAGAAAGTAGAGCGCCCCGAATTGCGCCTCGACGCCAAGACCCAGAAGAGGGCGCGGCGATGACGCCGTTCTCCAAGCGGCCGCGCGTTTCGTTCGCGAAGATCAAGACGATTCCGCGTCGTGCGCGCACGTGGAAGGTTCAACGGAAGCACTTCGGAGCCGCGCCGCTGCCCGGCGCGACGGTAGCGGAACTTCTCGACACGCTGCCTGGCGTCCTCGCCGCCGATGACCTGCGTGCGACGATCGCCGCGTTGGCGAACGCGCAGCGGCGCCGGCGGCCGGTCCTCGCCCTTGTCGGCGCGCACGTGATCAAGTGCGGACTCACGCCGATTCTCTGTGACCTCCTCAGGCGGCGCGTCATCACCGCGATCGCGATGAACGGCGCCGGCGCCATCCATGATTTCGAGCTCGCTCGCTGGGGCGCGACCTCGGAAAACGTGGACGAGACGCTCGTCGAGGGGACCTTCGGCCTCGTCGATGAGACCGGGCGCGAAATGAACGCACTTTTCGCCGACGGGTTCGCGCGATCGCTCGGCATGGGCGAAACGCTCGGAGAGGGGCTCGTCGCGCGTAACGCGCGCTACGCATCCGAGAGTTTGCTTGCGACGGCGTACGCCGAAGGGATTCCCGCAACCGTCCATGTCGCTCTCGGTACGGATGTCATTCATCAACATCCGACGGCGCGCGGCGATGTCATCGGCGCCCTCACGATGGAAGACTTCCGTCTGCTGGCCGGGGTGGTTTCCACGCTTGCCTCCGGCAGCGTCGTTCTCAACCTGGGCTCCGCGGTGGTGCTTCCCGAGGTCTTCTTGAAGTGCGTTTCGTCTGCGCGGAATCTCGGGTTCGCGGTGAGCGGGTTCACGGCCGTGAACGTCGACATGATTCAGCACTACCGTCCGCGCGAGAACGTCTTGAGGCGGCCGACGATCGGCGGCGGTCGTGCAATCGCACTGACGGGGCACCACGAAATCATGATCCCGCTTCTCGCCGCCGGCGTAATCGATAAAATCGCGACGCTTCCGGAGAAAACACGCGCTCGGCGCAAAGGAAAATCTCCCGCGAAGCGCGCCCCATAAGATGGCGATTGACCGGCGGAAAAGCCTTGTGCTACGCTGCGTTAAACCAAATCACGGGCGATGCGAAATCGTCGCGGTCGAGCCGAGGGAGGAAAAGAGAGCGAATCTTGCTAAGGACCTGAAAGTCATCCTGGACGCGCAACTAGCCGAAACAATTGACATCGATGGAGCCTTCCGGTTTGCGTGTGTTTCTGCCGGGAAGTGAAGGCTCGCACGGTTTACGAACTCCACCAGGTGTCAGGACCTTGGCCACACTCATGGAACGCACAACTCATTTGCCGAAATCCGCGGACGCGGCGTCCAATCCGCTGCCCCCTGAGCCTATCGTCACACCCGCGCCGCTTTATCTGTTTTTCAAGCGCACATTCGACCTGCTCTTCGCCGGTGGCGGCCTGCTCTTCCTCTCACCGCTGTTTATCCTCATCGCGGTGCTGATTCGCCTCGAGTCCGACGGTCCGATCATCTTCCGCCAAACACGCATCGGCCGCGGAGGAAAACCCTTCACGTTCTTCAAGTTCCGGTCGATGTTTACAGGGGCCGACTTACTCAAGCCCACGCTTCTTGCGCTCAACGAAGCGGACTTTCCGCTCTTTAAGATTCGTAACGACCCGCGCGTGACACGTGTCGGGCGTATTCTGAGGAAGACGAGTTTCGACGAGTTGCCGCAGCTTTGGAACGTCGTGCGCGGCGACATGACCCTGATCGGGCCTCGGCCGCACTTGCCGGAAGAGGTCGAGCATTACACCGAGCGGCAGAAAATGAGGCTCGCGGTCGAACCGGGCATCACGTGCATGTGGCAAGTGAGTCACCGGGTCGGCGAGGACTTCGAGCAATGGATCGAAATGGACATCGAATACATTCGGAGGCGCTCTTGGAAGACGGATCTCTTGGTTCTCTGGAAGACATTTCTCGTCGTATTCAGTCTCGACCGCGCGTACTGATCTGCGGCCTGCTCCTGGGCGTCGTAGGCTGCGGCGGGCGAGCCACGATCGCCGACGAGGTCGTGGCAACGGGCGCGGCGTACGAATCGGAGGCGCCAACCCTCAGCGCCGAGGACGAAGACCTCCTTGCCGGCGCCGAGTCACAGGAAGAGCGCGAATTCCTCCGTCAGATGCTCGACTTTCAGGAAGGCCTCGGCGGAGACTACCGAATCGGTCTGGGCGATCGGCTCAGCGTCGCGTTTTACGGCGATCCGAGCATCGACCGAACAATTCGCGTGCGACCCGACGGGAAGATCTCGTTTCCCAGAGTGGGAGACATTCCCGCGGCAGGGTTTACTCCGCTCGAACTTTCCGGTGTCATCAGCGAGCTCTACGCGGAGTATTTGCAGAACCCGGAAGCCACGGTCATGGTCGACGAGCCGGGCGACCAGGTCGTTTACGTGGTCGGCGAGGTGCTTCAAGCTGGGCAGTTTCCCATTAAGAACCGAATCACGTTGTCGCAAGCCGTCGCGGACGCCGGCGGCTGGCGCTCGACCGCCAAGCTCAACAGTGTCGTCGTGATCCGGCGCGAGCCGTCGTGGCAGAAGCCGCGTGCTCTCCGCGTCGATTTGGAGCGCGTGCTTTCGGGAGACCGCCTCAACTACGATATCGAGCTGCGGCCGTTCGATCTGGTCTACTTGCCGCAAACATTCATAGGCAACGTGGGAGACTTCGCCGTGGACTTCTTCGACAAAGTCGCAACACCGCCGTTCACGACGATTCTCCGCGCGCAGGATGCATTCCGTTCCCGAAACACGATCGTCACACGTGGCGAGTAGCGGGCCGAGGGGGAGAACGCGGTGAGCAAGATCTTCGAAGCGCTCAACAAAGCCCAGCCGGAAGCGCCGCCGGCGGAACCGGCGACGGAGCACATTCTGCCGCCGCCCGAGCCGGGGGAGACCCCCGCCGATCATCAGTTCAGCGACGTCTGGCGCGAGTTTGACGTTCTCCGAAGCGGTGTCGAAGGGAACCTCGGCACACTCGTCGACAAGACGATCGTCTTCGCGAGTTCCGTGTCGGGCGAAGGGACGAGCACCGTCGCGGCGCGATTCGCAATGGCGCTTCGCGCGCTGCGCTGGATTCGCCCGGTGATCGTCGACGCGAATCTCCGCAATCCTTCCTTGCGGGACATCTTCGATCTGCCGCCCTCCGACGGACTCGTCGAAATCATGGCGGACAAGACGACGGCGGAGAAGGCTTCGATCCGCGCAGCGGGCGGAAATCTGGCGATCATTACCGAAGGACGTACCGTCGCGAATCCGCAGGCCCTCTTTACGCCACGCAATGTCTCGCGCCTTTTCGGCGAGTTGCGCCGGCTCTACAACTGCATCATCGTCGACGTTCCCGCGGTGACCGGAAACCCGGAGACGAAGATCCTCTCGTCGCTCAGCGATGGCGTTGTCCTCGTGATCGAGACCGCGCGGACAAAGCGCGAGGTGGCCCTGCGAAGCAAGGACACACTCACGGCGGCCGGCGCGCGCATTCTCGGCACGGTGCTCAACAAGCGCAAGTACGTCATCCCCGATCTGCTCTACAAGAGAATCTAGCTGCCCGTGGGCTCGGCGGCCCTCGCGACCCCGGAGTTCGAACTTGCGTTCCGGTTCGCGCGGGAGCCCGACGCCGACGAGTGGCTTCGCGACGAAACGCGGCGCGTTCTCGAGGCGCTCCTCTCATCGTTCGGGCGAGCGCGCGTTCGCGCGATCATCGTTTCCGGAAGCCTGGCGCGCGGCGAAGGCGGGCTCGGCCGATGGAACGGCGGAACATTTCCCGTGGCTGATCTCGACCTCTACGTCGTTGCGCGTACGCCGCAGGACGCCGTGGTTCTGCGCGAGGCGCGGCACGGCTTTCTCGCAGCGCACGAAGGCGATTCGTTGCGCACCGACGTCGGGGTCGCCACCGAATCCGATCTCGCGGCGATGCCCGATACGATCGCGAACTTCTCCCTCGGTCGCGACGGCAAGGTCGCGTGGGGCGATCCATCGGCCCTCGGTCATCTTCGGAACGTCGACGCCGCGCGCATCCCGCGCGAAGACGCGATCAATCTGGTGCTGAATCGTGCCGCCGAGGAATTGGCGGCA
This sequence comes from bacterium, assembly GCA_046160485.1. GTDB lineage: Bacteria > Orphanbacterota > Orphanbacteria > JBJXGV01 > JBJXGV01 > JBJXGV01. The sequence goes on from JBJXGV010000028.1 coordinate 97,488, forward strand.
CTGCGCTCCGCGGAGAACGAGCCCGATTCGCGCGCGAAGGCACTCGTGCTCTACTACCGCGGCGTCAAGACCGTTGCGGATGTGGGGCTCGCGATTCTGCTGCGGCGCGGGGTCTGCGAGCCGGCGTACGGCGGGCGTGGAGAACGCGTCGCGGCCGCGCTCGACGACGACCCTCGTCTTGCGGCAGAGATGCCGGCCGCGTTCGCCGCCGATGTCGAACGCGCCTGCGAATGGAAACTCGCGCCGCGCGCCGAATCGCTCGATGGGCACGTTCCCGGAACGCCAAACTACCCGGAGTTCGTCAGACGCTGCGTTGCGGCGCGCGCGGCCATCGTGCGTGGATTCTGCCGGTGGTACACGGCGGGGGCAGACGATTTCCTCTCGGTGCTCGCGACGAGCGAACCTTTCGGGCGTGCAGCGCGGAATTGGGTCCGCCACGCGCGGCGATCGAGCGCCGGCCGGCGGGCTTTGATCCGTCGATTGGCCGGTGCGCGTCTGCGCCCGACTCCTAAGCTCTCCTCGCAGCTTGCTGCTTTAGCGGTCTACCTGGCGTGGGATGCGAACGACGCGGACGCATCGTGGCGGAGAGCCGAATGTTTCTTCTCCGAGCCGCCGAGCGGCGACGGCCGCGGCGCGTGGGCCGACGCGGCGGTCTGCGAGTGGGAGCGCGAAATCATGAATCGAAGGCGCGCGTGAGACACGCCGCGCTCATCATCCTTATCGACGCGCTCGGTTGGAAGACGATCGAGAACCGGCCGTTCCTCGACGATCTGATTCTCACCCGGTGTCCGCTTCGCACCGTGCTCGGGTTTTCCAGCGGCGCGGAGCCGTCGATTCTGACGGGGAAGACTCCCGCCCAACACGGACGGTGGACGATGTACAAGCGCGCGTCCTCGTCGTCGCCGTTCGGCCTTGCGCGCTGGCTCGCACTCTATCCGCCGGCTCTGCCCGCGGCGCACCGTATACGCCGTTTCCTGTCGTGGTGGGTTCGCTCGCGCGAGAAGGTCGCGGGCTACTTCGACCTCTACGAAGTCCCGCTGTCGCTCCTGCCGAACTTCGACCTGTGCGAACGGGGGAACATCTTCGACGTCGGAGGCATTCCCGAAGCGCCGACACTCTTCGACCGGCTCTCCGACCAAGGGATTCCGTTTCGATCATGGTCGTGGCGGACGGCGGAGGCGCAAAACTGGCGCGATCTCGAATCGGCCATCGATCGCGGCGAACCGGGCTACTACTTTCTCTACACGCCCGCGCTCGACGCGCTTCAGCACTCGGTCGGAACGCAGGCGCCCGCCGTCGGCGATCTTGTCGCAGACTACGAGCGGCGCATCCGCGCGATCCACGATCTCGCCGTCGCGCGCGGTCTGCGCCCCGTGCTGCATATCTTCGCGGATCACGGGATGAAGGACACGCTCGGCACCGCGGATCTGATCGCGGCCGTGCGCGCGACGGGACTTCGAATGACGCGCGACTATCTCGCGTTCTACGACTCGACGATGGGCCGGTTCTGGTTTTTTCACGATGACGCGCGCGACCGAGTCACCGCAGCGCTTCGCGCGATTCCCCACGGTCGCGTGCTCGACGACGCGGAACTCGCGCGCGAAGGCGTGCTCTTCGGCGATCGCCGCTACGGCGAGACGATCTTCCTCATGAACCCGGGATGGCAGATCGAGCCGTCGTTTATGGGAAGCCGCGCGCCGCGCGCCATGCACGGCTTCCACCCGGACGACGCGTGGTCCGACGCCGCGTTCCTTTCGAACCACGCGTTCGAGAATCCGCCGCGTGATATCCGCGACCTCTTGCCGATCCTTCTGGCGGCCGCACAAAGAGGGGAGGGCGCGTGAACCGGGGCTCGGTGCTCGGGAAGGCCTCGGGGGCGGTTCCCTGGACCCTCGTCGGCAAGGCGATCCGCTTCGCGGCGGGCGTCGCCACATCGATCATCGTCGTACGCCACCTCGGCCGCGAGGACTACGGCTTACTCGCGATCGTCCGAGTCGCCGCCGCGTTCATCGCGGTGCCTGCCGGCGTCGGCATGGGACAGGCGCTTCTGCGATTTCTCCCGGAGGTTTCCGTCCGCGAAGGGCGCCTCGTCGGCCGCCGCCTCCTGGTTGCCGGCGTTCTTGTGCAGATCGCAGCGTGGGCGCTGCTGACGTTCGGCGTTTTCCTCACCGGCCGCATCTGGGACGAATTCTTCCACGCCGAGGTCACGGGCTTCATTCTCCTGGCGACGATTCTCTTGCTCGCGGGTTCGCTTCGCGGATTCTTCGACAGCGCGCTGACCGCAGCGTACGAGGCGCGTTTCCTTGCGATCCTCGGTACGTCCGGAAGCGTGATGCTGTTCGGGTTGACCGCGTACGTTCTCGGCGCAGGGCACGGCATCCCGGGAATCCTCATCGTCACCGCCGTCGCCGAAGGCGCGGTCGCGATCTGCGGCGGAATCCGCGCGTTCGCGCTCTATAGCGGCGGCCACGCGAGTGTGGGCGCGTCGCGCCTCATGGGGTATTCTTTTCCCTTCGTACTGCTGAGCCTCTTGAACATGATCACGTGGAAGCAATCGGAGACGCTTCTACTCGGGCACTTCTCCTCGGCGAGCGAGGCAGGTCTCTTCGACGTGGCGTACAAACTTCCGCAGCAACTCCTCGAGTTCGTGCCGGAGAGCATCTGGCCGCTCATCATGGCGGCGATGAGCGAGGCTTACACGAAAAACCGCGCGGGCCTCGCGAACCTGATCGACGTCTACTACCGGATCCTCTTCTTCCTCGTCGCGCCGCTCTCGTTGTTCGGGTTCGTGCTCGGCGACAAGATGATCACAATTCTCTATGGAGCGGAGTGGGCGCAGGCAGGCGCTCTGACTCAAGCATTCTTCATCATCTTCTCGATCTCGTTTTTCGGCACGCCGCTTTCGATGGCCATCTACGTCCTCGAAAAATCGTGGGCGAATTTCCTACTCGCGTTACTCTTCGCCGTCGTGAACGTCACGCTCGATCTGATTCTGATTCCGCGCTACGGGCTCTACGGCGCGGTCGTTCCCGTCGCGATCGCGATCGGCATCTCGCCGTTCGCGCGCTGGCTGACGCTGCGGCGCTTCGCCCGCGACATCACGATTCCATGGGGCTTCATCGGGAAGGCGTACGCCGTGTCGCTGCCGCTCTTGGCGCTCTATCCGCTGAAGCGCTTCGTCGTCGACATCCCGTCGCTCGTGGCGGCGTGCGTCGTCGGGGCCGCGCTCGTCATCCTCGCGATCCGCGTCGTCGGACTCTTCTCGATACGCGATCGCGAACTCATCGAACGTTCCAATCTCCCCATGAAGAGCACGCTCTTGCGCGTCTTCGCGGGGAGCGCCGCCTAGGGGAGGTTCGCGTGTACAGAGGCAAGACGATTTCCGTGGTGATCCCGTGTTACAACGAAGAGGATGGGATTCGCCACGTCATCGAGGCGATGCCTCCGCTCGTCGACGAGATCGTCGTCGTCGACAACAACTCAACGGATAGGACGGGCGAGGTCGCGCGCGCGCTCGGGGCGCGGGTCATACACGAGACGCGCAAGGGCTACGGCGCCGCATATCAAGCTGGGCTTCCCGCGGCGACGAAAGACATCATCGTCACGCTCGACGGCGACGGCAGCTATCCGCCCGACGAAATCCCGCGCATCCTCGATTTCCTGATCGACAAGAACATCGACTTCGTCTCCGCGAGCCGTTTTCCGCTGAAGACCGGCGGCTCGATGAACTTCATGAACATGGTCGGCAACAAGGTTCTCACGGCCGCCATGTTTCTTCTCTACTTCCGCAAGATCAACGATTCGCAGAGCGGGATGTGGGTGTTCCGGCGCGAGGTCTACGCGCTATTGCGCGCCACGCATCCCGGCATGGCGTTTTCCGAGGAGATCAAGATCGAGGCGATCCTCGCGAAGGGCGTGCGCTTCGCCGAGTTCCCGATCGATTACAAGGAACGCATCGGCGAAGTGAAGCTCAACATGTGGCACGACGGATTCGACAACCTCTTCTTCCTCGTCAGAAAGAGATTCGCCTCCAGGGCGGCGCGGTGACACGCCGCGCGCTGGCGCCTGCGCTTGCGCTTTTCACGGCTCTCGTGGTTTTGCGGGTGTCGGCGAACGCGCTTCCCGACGCGTGGCGCCTTCCGGCGGCCTGGCTGTCGTTCCTCGTGATTCCCGCGGCAATCTTCGCACTGCTGCGGCGCGGCGAGCGCTCGCGAGTCGACATCGTCGTGGCCGGCGCCGCGGAGAGTGTGGCGGTCTTCTGTGTCGGCGCCGCAGCCGCCGCGATCGCGGGAGCGGGTCTTGCTCGCTTCGTCGCGCTTCATCCGATCGTCGTAGGAGCCTGGGGCGCCGCGCTGGTCGCGCGCGCACGCGGGGCCGCGCCCGCACCGCCGCGCCGCGAGACCGCGCCCCCGGCATCCGCGCGAGTCCGGCTACTCCGCGGGAGCGCGATCGCGCTCTGCGCGGCCCTCGTCGTCATCGGCGTCGTGCGGATGCGCGCGCCCGATTTCCGAATGGATGTCTACGATCACGCCGGGGCCGCGGCGCGCGTTGCGGCGCGCGACCAGATCTTCTCCTACGAACTCGGTGACGGGTCCGGGGGCGTACGCCCGGATCCTCGGAAGGGAACGTGGAATACCCTGCTCGCCGCGCTCGTCGCCGATTCGGGCGCGACGCCGCTGGCGATGTGGCGCTCCGCGACGCTCGCCGCCGCACTACTCGGCGCGCTCGCGTTCGTCCGCGTGTCGCGCGAGTTCCTCGGATCGGCGTGGCCCATCGGCGCACTCTTCCTGCTCGCGGCGCACGAGGGCGGCCCGAGCGGTGCGTGGTTCGCGCGTTCGGCGTATCCGGGTATCGTCGGCGGATTCCTCTACGCGATTTTCCTGGCCGAGACGCTCGCGGCCCTCCGCGGAGAGCGCGCCGCTCGCGCCACCATGCTCCTCCTCGCGGCCGCGCTTCCGCTCGTACACCTTCTTGCGGGGCTGTTCGGATTTCTCGCGCTCTTCACGCTCGCCTCAGTCCTCTGGTTCGGGCGCGCGAGGTACGCCGCGCCGGATCGCGCCTTCGTCTTCGCTTCGATTGGAAGTGCGAGCCTGATCGTTCTGATTGCAGCATGGCGCTCCGCTGCAGCGGGCCCCTCCATGAACTTGGTCCAAAGCGAACTCCAGGGGGTCCTGTTCTTGACGGGGAAGCTGTTCGTGCCCGAACCGCGAACACTCTTCGAGCGCGTCGGGGTCATCGGTCTGGCCGGAATGATCGGTGCGCTCGCACTCAGCCGGCGCGCGCGGCACGAGCCGGGGGTCGCATGGCTCGTGGGGCTCGCCCTGCTCGCGGCGCTCCTCATATCGCCAGTATTCGCAACGCCTATCGGGACTCACTTGAGCTATCTATTAAGACGCGTTCCCCAGCTTCCGCTGCTTCCGCTCGTCGCCGCAATGGCGTTGGCGACCTGTGGGGCCGCCGCGTACGGAACCCGCGGCCGGCGTCGTTTCGCCGCTCTGCTGGGTGCGGCGATCCTCGCCGTCGCGCCGGCCCAAGCGCTTGTCGGCGCCGCGCGAATCGCCGCACGCCCCGCTTCGGCCGCGCAGTCGAGCGAGGCGCGCGAAGCGGAGTGGGCCCCCGACCTCCTCGCACTCGCCGCCGGACTTCCGGCGACCGCTCGCGTCGCGACCGATCCGATCACGAGTTACTCGCTCTACGCGCACTCGCTCGCGAGCCCGCTTGTGTTGCCCGATCAGCACTCCGCGCCGACCGACTCCGGCGCCGTCGCGCGGCTCGTCGATCTGGCGCGAATCCTCTCGCCGTGGACGGCGCCCGCTGCGCGCCACGAGATTCTCGCATCGCGCGGCGTCACGCACGTGCTCGTCAACGCGGCGCTCGGCTCAACGATCCCGACATTCGGTTACCCGGTTTCGATGGAGAACGCACGTCTTTTGATCGAGCAGCTTCGGCGACAAGAGCGCGCCTACCGTCTCGTCGCCTCGTCCGGGTCACTCTCGCTCTTCGAGTTCGACAGGGCGGCGGGCGCGCCCGCCATCCCGCCGCCGCGCAACGAATTCCTCGTCGAACGCGGCGCATCAACCGCAACGCGCCGCGAACCGACAACGGCGGGGCTGACGCTCGTCGATCCTCGCGTGGAGATACCGACCGGTGTCGCGGGCGAGTTGATCGTCGTGGCGTGCGGCCTAGAACGCGGCGATGTCGTGCCGCCGATCGGCGACTACACCGCGTACCTTTCGATCACGGCCGAGGAGCGCGACACGAACGGCGGGCGATACGCGAAGCTTTTGCGCGGCCGTAGCGGCCGCGTCCTCTTCGAGCGGATGATCACGCGCGGCAACTACCCGGTGCTGCTCTGGGAAGCGGGGGAAACGATCGCCGACCGCTACTTCATTCGTATCCCGCGCGATTTCGCTCCCGGGCGATACGTCGTCGCGATGGACATCCAACGCGTCCCGTTCTTCCAGAATCGCACACTCGGCGGACTCATCGGCGATCACGACGAATACTCCCGCGTTCGCGTGGGGACGATCGAGGTCACGCCGCCGGTGGCGAACTCGTGAACGGCGCCATCGGTACGCTCGGCGCGTTTCTCGTTCTTGCGGTGTTCATCGTTCCGCTCGGGGAGGTCGCGCGCCGCGCGCTCTTCCCGTCGTTCGCTCTCGACGCCGTCCGACGCGCGCTCGTCGCACTCGCGCTCGGGGGCGCGGGTCTGTCGCTTGGCGTCGCGATTGCCTGGATGGCCGGCAACCGTCTCTCCACGGCGCTGCCGGTGTGCGCGGCGATGTTCGTCGCTCTTGGGGCGGTCGCGATCATGCGAGCTCGGCGTGCACTCGCGAGCCCGCGGGGGAGCATCGCAACAGCGCCGGCGGCGCGCCCTCGTCGCGGCATCGTCCTCGCCATCGCCGCCGCGATCCTCATCGCGCCGCTTCTCTTCTATCAGGACCCGCTCACGCCGATCGACGATAGCCTCGATCACGTCGCCAGCCTCTCGCGCCGCGCCGCGCAGGACGTCGTCTTTCCGGCGAGCGACATCTACGCGACATCACGCGAAACCGGTCCCGATCTGCGAAAGGGGCTCTTCCACGGCGTGATCGCGCTCGTTGCTCGGTCCGCGCGCGTCCCGGTTCTCTCGCTCTGGAACGCGCTCCCAGTCTTCTTCGCCGCGTGGGCGCTCCTCGGCGTCTGGGCCTCCGCGCGAGCGCTGACGAACGACCGGCTCGCGCCCCTCATCGCGCTGGCTCTCTTCCTGCTGACGTACGACGGGGGACTCGGCGGCGCGTGGCTAACGCGGCTCGGTCATCCCGGCCGTGCGATCTACGGCCCATTCTGGGCGGTGTGGGCGCTGCTTCTTGATCCCACTCTCCGCGTTCCGCGCCTCCTCTGGCCGATCCTCGGATTCACGCTCGCCGCGATCCACTCGTACGGCCCGATCCAGTGCGCCGTGACAGCGGGTTTCTTCGCTGCGTTCGTCTTGATCGCCGGGCGTGCCGAACTGCGTGCCGGCTTGCGAGCCTTGCTCGCGAATGTCGGCTGGCTCCTTGCGGGCGCTGCGCCTTACCTCGCGTTCCGCATGATCGACAGCGGCCCTGCGGTCGACACGATCCACACCGAACCGCAGGGGCTTTTCTACTGGACCGAGTCGCTCTTCACGCTCAACCCGCACTGGATTCTCTGGGGATGGGGCGCGGCCGGACTCCTCGCGCTGCCGGGGGCGATCGCCCTCGCCGGGCGCGCACGCTCGGAGCCGCGCGCGGCGTTCCTCGCAAGCGGGATGCTCGGCCCCGTCGTCACGATCGCGAACCCTCTCGCGATGCCGGTCGTTTATCGCGCGATCGGCTACCTGGGCGCTCGCTTCACCTGGTTCACGCCGCACATCTTCCTCTTGGCCGACATCTTGGCGAGCGCTTGGCGCCGCGTTCGCAGCCGCGAGCCTGGCCCGCGGAACGCCCGGTTCGCGGTTCTCTTCGGCGCCGCAATCGCAGCGACGGTCGCCGTCGGCGTCGCCGGCGCGATCCGTTCCGGGGCGGCGCGCCGGGTGCTCGGCGGCCCCGTCGCTCCTGGATTCCTCGCGCAGAGCAACGACTTCCGCGCGGTCGATCGCGCGATTTCCGAACCGTCGACGATCCTGGCGGATCCGGCGACGGGCTATGCCATCCCCGCACTCACGCGCCACTGGACGGTATCGGCGTCGCCGCAACACACCACGCCGAACGACCCGGACGCGCGGACGCGGCTACGCGATACCCGCCGCATCCTCTCGCCCTACGTCTCGCCCGCCGAAACGATCGCGCTCCTGCGCCGGTACGGCGCCGGCTACGTGCTCCTAAACGATTCGGCGCCCGCATCGCAGCTTCGTTACCTCTGGTTCGCCGGGAGGCGCTGTCTTGCATCCTCCCGGGCAAAGTTCGACGCGAGCCCGGACCTCTTCGAGCCGATACTCGATGAGGGAGCCCTGCGGCTGTACCGTCTGAGCGGGAAGGCGCTTCGCGATTCGATCGCGGTGTCGGCGGCGCCTCTTGAGCGCGCGCCGTTCGACGACGTCGGCGCCGGAAGCGGCACGCCGGCGGGGATTCCGGGCTACGAGTTCCTCGGCGGGACCGTGCGCGACGCGCGGGTTCTCGCCGGCGCGAACCTCGCCGTCGAGACACGCTGGTTGAAAACCCAAGATCTAACCGAGGGCAACCGGCACCTCGTTGTGCGGCTGGACCGCCGCGAGAAGAGTCTGCTGCTAAGCGACTCACCATTTGCTAGACTCGCCCGAATTGCCAGTGACTCCTGGCGTGGAGAACGTACCCGCGCGCGCATCGATTACGTCCCCGGCTGCGGGTTTTTGCCGCCGGACGATTGGCCGCGAGGCCGCGCCATCCACGACGAGAGTGAACTCACCGTTCCGCGAAGCCTTGCGCCCGGTCTCTACTCCGTGCGCGTCAAACTCGCGGAGACGCCCTTCTATCCCAACGTGCGCCCCGCGGACTTCTTCGCACCGCTGGGCGATCGCGATGGTTTCTTGCTCGGCGATGTCGAGGTCCTCCCGATGGCCTCGCAACACGATTAGCTCCTGACGCTCCGGCAGCGGCGCGCCAGCTCGAACACATAGACGAGAGGAGACAGCATGAGCGCGACAGAGAAGAAAACTCCAAGCGGAGAAATCCCGCTGGTCGACTTGAAGGCGCAGTACCGAGCGATACGCGACGAGGTGCGCACGGCGATTGACGGCGTCCTCGAAGACACGGCCTTCATCGGCGGAAAGCGGCTGCAGGATTTCCAGGACGAGTTCGCGCGATTCGCGGGCGCCCGCTTCGCGCTCGGCGCATCGAGCGGAACCTCGGCGCTCCACCTCGCGCTCATCGCGTGCGGCGTGAAGCCTGGGGACGAAGTCATCACCGTGCCGAACACGTTCATCGCGACGACCGAGGCGATCACGCAGGCGGGCGGGAAAATCCGCTTCGTGGATGCCGACGCCGAGCGCTTCACGATGGACCCAGTGCGCCTCGCCGAAGCCATCACGGCGCGAACGAAGGTCGTGCTCCCGGTGCAGCTCTTCGGACAATCCGCTGATCTTGAGCCGATCCTGGCGGCCGCGAAAGAGCACGGCGCGAAAGTCGTGGAGGACGCGGCGCAGTCGCACGGCGCGCAATACAAAGGGCGCCCCTCCGGCTCGCTCGGCGACATCGCCGCGTTCAGCTTCTATCCCGGCAAAAACCTCGGCGCCTATGGCGACGGCGGCATCGTGACGACGAACGACGAGTCGATGGCGAACACCGTGCGGCTCTTGCTCGACCACGGCCGGACGAGCAAGTACGAGCACTCCGCGGAGGGCTTCAATTACCGTCTCGATACGCTTCAGGCCGCGATTCTTCGCGTGAAGCTGCGCCACCTTAACGCTTGGAACGACGCGCGCCGCCGCGTCGCCGCCGCGTACAACGAACGCCTCGCCGGAATCGACGGGCTCCTCCTGCCGAGGGAGTTCGCCGACGGGAAACACGTCTATCACATCTACGCGGTGCGGACCGAGCGGCGCGACGCGCTGAAGGACCACCTCGCCGCCGCGGGAATCGCCGCGGGGGTTCACTACCCGATTCCGCTCCACCTTCAGCCGGCCTATCGCCACCTCGGGATCCCGAAGGGGAGCTTCCCCGTCGCCGAAACGCTTGCGGCGACGTTCCTGTCGCTGCCTGTCTACCCGGAGATGGGGGAGCGCGAGATCGACGCCGTCGCGACAGCCGTACGAGGGTTCTTCGAGCGCACGTAGCGCGCGCGGACGGAACGCAACGGAACTACAACTCGGGGGGGGAACGGTTGGCGCTGATCGCACCGAATCGCTTGGCACGGCCGAAACGGCGGCGGGGACTTTTCGTTTTCGTTCCCGCGGACGCGATCTGTATTTTCGGCTCGTTTCTCGCGGCCTACTGGGTCCGGTGCCTGTCGGGCTGGTTCCCGACGATTATTCCGATTCTCCCCGTTCACTTCTGGTACCTCGGCGGCCTGATCGCTCTTATGCTGCTCGTTTTTTCCTTCCACGGCCTCTATCGGCTCGAGGTCACGAGCTCCGTCATCGATCAACTCACGGGGATCTTCACCGCTGTCGGACTCGGGATGCTCCTCCTCTTGACAGGGGCGTTTCTCGCGAAGGTCGAGTACTTCACCGAGCGGCGGCTCGTTCTTGTTCTCTCGTGGGCGTTTTCGCTCGTCTCGCTCTCGATCGTCCGGGTACTCATCCTTCGCCCGCGCCTCGCGGCGATCTTGGGGCAGGCAAACTTGCGGCCGCGCGTGCTCGTCGTCGGCATCGGTGAGGCCGCGCAGCACTTCGTGCGCGAGTTACGCGAGAACCGTTCACCCGCGTTCGAGATCGTCGGTCTCATCGAAGACGATGCCGGGGCGCAGGGGGCGGTCATCGATGGCGTCCGCGTCATCGGCACGACCGACGATCTGAATGACCTGGTCGCGCGCGAGCGGATCGAGGAGATCTTTCTCGCCAAGTCGGGGCTCCCGCAGGAGGACGCGATCGAGCTCTTGTCGAAATGCATGCGTTCGCGCGTGCCGGTGAAACTCGTCTCGGATAGCTTCCGCCTCATGGCGAGCGAAGCGACGATCCGCATGATCGACGGCGTCCCGACGCTGACCGTTCGCGAATCGCCGATGAAAGGACCCGCGCTTTTCCTCAAGCGGCTGCTCGATGTCGGGGCGGCATTTGTCTGCATCGTTATTCTGTCGCCGGTCTTCCTCGTGATCGCACTCGCGATTCGCATGACGTCGAAGGGACCCGTATTCTTTCGCCAGAATCGCGTCGGTCAAGGCGGCCGAGAGTTCACGTTCTACAAGTTTCGGACGATGCGCGTCGACACCGACGAGCGGCTTCACCGGGAGTACGCGCGCAATTTCATCAACGGAAGCGGGACCCACCGCGACGGCGCGCCCGACGCTCAGCCGGTTTTCAAGCTGACGAACGATCCGCGCGTCACGCCCGTTGGGCGCATGCTGCGGAAAACAAGCCTCGATGAATTACCGCAGCTTCTGAACATCGTGCGCGGCGAGATGAGCCTAGTCGGACCGCGGCCGCCGATCGCGTACGAGATTCAGCATTACAAAGAGTGGCACCGCCGCCGCCTCGAGGCGAAGCCCGGACTGACGGGACTCTGGCAGGTGAGCGGGCGCTCGAGCGTGCCGTTCAACGAAATGGTTCTCATGGATCTCTACTACATCGACAACTGGTCGCTCTGGAGCGATTTCAAGATCCTTCTCCGCACGATCCCGGTGATCGTGTCGGGCAAGGGTGCGTACTGACGTGACCGCTCGCGAAAGGAGTTCGTCGCTTTGAACCGAATCGCCGTGATCGGATGCGGGTATTGGGGCCCCAACTTCGTGCGCAACTTCTCGCAGATTCCCGATTGCGAGGTGGCGGTGTGCTGCGATCTTCGCGAGGAGCGGCTGCGCCACATGCGCTCGCTCTATCCGTTCGTGCGGACGACGACGCACCTCGACCGCGTGCTGGAAGACCCGACGATCAATGCCGCGGTGATCGCGACACCCGTCACGAGCCACCACCGAATCGGGATGGCCTGTCTGCGCGCCGGGAAAAACGTGCTGATCGAGAAGCCGATCGCGGCGAGCCCGCGCGAGGCTTACGAACTCGCGGTGGCCGCGAAGGAGCGCGGGCTCGTCCTGATGGGAGGACACACGTTCCTCTTCAACGCCGCAGTGATCAAGGTGAAGGAGTACATCGAGAGCGGCGAACTCGGGAAGATCTTCTACATCAACTCGACGCGAGTGAACCTCGGCATCTTCCAGGACGACATCAACGTGATCTGGGACCTCGCTCCGCACGACATTTCGATTCTGAACTTCGTGCTCAACTCGCGCCCGGTGCGCGTGGCGGCGTATGGGCGTTCGTATATTCAGACCGCGATCGAAGACGTCGCGTTCATCACGCTCGAGTATCCGAAGGGCGTCGTCGCGCACGTCCACGTGTCGTGGCTCGACCCGAACAAGATCCGGCGCACGACGATCGTCGGTTCGAAGAAGATGCTCGTCTACGACGACATCCAGACGCTCGAGAAGGTGCGCATCTACGACAAGGGCGTCACGGTGCAGCCGCACTACGACACGTTCGGCGAGTTTCAGCTCGCGTACCGGTTCGGCGACATCTATACGCCGAAGGTCGACGACTCCGAGCCGCTCAAACTCGAGTGCCACGGATTCATCGATTCGATCAAAAAGGGCAAGGCGCTTCGCTCGGGCGGCGAGGAGTGCCTCTGGGTGGTGGAAGCGCTCGACGCGGCGCAGCGGTCGCTTCGGCTCGGCGGAAAACTCGTGGAGGTTCGCGACATGATGGGCGAGCGCAAATCCAAGAAGAAGCGAGTTCCGCGCCCGCGCGTGAAGAGTGTGAAGAAGGGGAGCGCGCGATGACGCCCCGCCCCGCGCCGGCGAAGAGCGACGTCGTGATCGGCCCGGGCGCGCGCATCGACGACGGCGTCAAGATCGGCTACGAGACGGGCCGCAAGATCGACTGGCGCGGCGTGCGAATCGGCAAGGACGCAATTCTCCGAAGCGGCGCGGTGATCTATCAGGGCGTCACGATCGGCGACGGATTTCAGTCGGGGCACGGCGTCGTCATCCGTGAAGAGAGCACCATCGGCGACGGCGTATCGATCTGGAACAACACGACGATCGACTACGGCTGCCGCATCGGGAACCACGTCAAGATTCACTGCAATATCTACGTCGCGCAGTTCACGATTCTCGAAGACGATGTCTTCATGGCGCCGGGGGTCACGATCGCGAACGACATCCATCCCGGCTGCAAGTTCTCCGGCGAGTGCATGAAGGGGCCGACGCTGCGCAAGGGCGTGCAGATCGGCGTCAACGTGACCATTCTTCCGTACGTCGAGATCGGCGAAGGGAGCCTGATCGGTTCGGGAAGCGTCGTGACGCGCGACATTCCTCCGCGCTCCGTCGCGTTCGGAAATCCCGCGCGCGTCGTCCGCCCGGTCGACGATCTTCGCTGTACAACCGGGATCACGGAAAGGCCGTATGGATGAGATCCTGGCCGCGGCCAGGCTCAGACAGCGCGTGCTCCTCGTGGGCTCCGGAGCCGCGTTCGGCGGCACCGAGCAAGTTTTCGTCGACTCGGCCCGCCGGCTTGCGAGGGCGGGATGGGGCGTCGACGCGTGGGTAGCGCCGTCGCGCGGCGCGGACGCCGTGGCCGACGCGTTGCGCGAAGCGGGCGCCGGCGTCGAGCGCTGGCCGGAGGTGCTCTCGCCCGGCGCCTCTGCCGCGCGCGCGGTCAGTGCGCTCCGCGAACGCGCGCCGCGAATCGTTCATCTCCACCTCGCGTGGCCGCATGCGAACGCGTGGTTCCCGGTCGCGGCAAAACTCGCTGGTGTCCCCGCGGTCGTCACGACCGAGCACATCCTCTTCCCCGAGCGGCACCGGCGCGACGATCTCCGGAAGCGCTTCACGCGGCGATTCGTCGATCGCGCGATTGCGGTCTCGAGCGCGATCGGCGGCGCGCTCATCGGGCAGTGGGGCTATCGGGAGCGTCAGGTTCGCGTCATTCCGAACGGCGTTGATATCGCGCGCTTCGCGGGGCGCGATCCGCGTGCGCGCGCGCGCGCAAGAGAGCATCTGCGCGTGCCGCACGACGCGATCCTCGTCGGCGGCGTCGGACGGCTCGAAGAGCAGAAGGGATTCGTCTATCTCGTGCGCGCGGCGGCGCGCCTCGTAAAGCGGCATCCCCGCTTACGCATCGCGATCGCGGGAACGGGTTCGCTCGCGAGTGCGCTAGAAGCCGAGGCACGCGAATCGGGAGCTGGCGACGCGCTTCTCTTGCCGGGCCGCGTCGACGCGATCCCCGAGTTCCTCGCCGCGCTCGATCTCTTCGTCCTCCCTTCGCTCTGGGAGGGGATGCCGCTGTCGCTTCTGGAGGCGATGGCGATGGGAGTGCCGGTCATCGCTTCGGAAACGCCCGGCGCCGCGGAGATCCTCGGCGCCGACGGCCGCGCCGGCATTCTCGTGGGGCGCGCGGACGACGCCGCGATCGCGGCGGCGATCGAGCGCATCATAGGCGATCCACTCCTCGCCAGCGCCCTCGGCCGCTATGGGTTCGATCTGGTTCGTCGAGAGCACGACCTAGCGCGACTCTTCCCGCGGCTCCTCGGCGTCTATGGCGAGGCGCTCGCCGCGGGCGTGCCGTGAAAATCCTCGGGATTACCGATCAGCCGATCGATCCGCCCGCGTCGGGCGGAGGCGAACGCGTGCGCGCGCTCTACGAACGCCTCGCGAAGCGGCATAGCGTCGAGATCCTCAACCTCGTCGGAGTGCGCGAAGTGAAGGGCGTGCGCACCGTCGCGAACGGCCTGCGACTTCGCAAGGTTGCGGCGTACCAGCGGACGATCGCGTTTCATCTCGAGAAGCGGCGCTTCGCACCGGCGTTCATGGCGCACTATCTCCACGCGGCGCTTGCGCCGCTCTACGCGAGTTTGCTGCGCCGCGGCGGTTGGGACGTCATCGCGGCGGACGGCATCGCACTCGGGCCGATACTGCGTAGTGCGCCGCGCGATACGCCGCTCGTCTACTCGTCTCACAACGTCGACAGCGAGTACTTCGCCGCGGAGATCGATCGATTCCCCCTGCGCGGCGCGATCACGCGCTCGCTCCGCGCGATCGAGCGCCGGATGCTCGCGCGCGTCGATCGCGTCATCGCGGTATCGGATCGTGATCGCGCGCTCTTCCTCTCGCTCTACGACGCGCCGCCGTCCAAGTTCGTCGTGGCGCCGAACGGCTTCGATGAGGACCGATTCCGGCCGATCGGACCGGAGGCGAAGCGTTCCCTGCGCCGTTCGATGGGCCTTGCGCCGGACGAACGGATTATTCTGTTCGCGGGGTCTCGCGTGAATCACAACGAGGCGGCCGTGCGGCTTCTGCTCGAGCGCGTGGTACCGCGTCTGACCGAGGGGACGCGGCTCCTCATCGCGGGGAGCGTCGGCGATGCGTTCCCGTTCGCTTCGGGGAAGCGCGTGATCGTCACCGGTTCAGTGCCCGATGTGCTCCCGTACTTTCACGCGGCCGATGTCGCCGCGAACCCAGTCGAAACCGGCGGCGGGACGAACATCAAACTGTTGCAGTATCTCGCCACGGGCTTGCCGGTGGTTTCGACCGCGTTCGGCGTGCGCGGGCTCGACGCGCTCGCGCGCTTCGTGCAAGTCGCGGAGCCCGACGGACTCGCCGCGGCGCTTGCGGCACCGCCGCGCGCGCCTCGCGCCTCTGACATTGCGCCCGCCCTCGCCGACTGGAGTTGGGGCGCAAGCGCCAAGAAAGTCGAAGCGTGTTACGAAGAACTCGTCGCAAGCAAACGCGCCGCGCGCGCGAGGCCCGCGCGATGAACTGGCCGGCGACCGTCATCAACGTGAACAAGTTCCACTACCTTCGCGGCGGGAGCGAGCGTTACTACTTCGATCTTACGGCGATCCTCGCTGAGCGCGGGCACCGAGTGCTCCCGTTCTCGATGCGCCACCCATCGAATCGCGCGGCGGCCACCGAGCGCTACTTCGTTCCCGAGGTGCGATGGGACGACCGCCGCGGAGCCATCGGCGGAATCGGCGCGTTGGCGCATGTCGTCCATTCGCGCGCGGCCGCCCGCAACATCGAGAGCCTCGTGCGCGAGGAGGGCGGCGACATTGCGCACGCGCACAACATCTCGCACCAGCTTTCGCCGTCGATCCTCGGGCCGCTTCGCAAGCGCGGCATTCCCGTCGTGCAAACGCTCCACGACTACAAGTTGATCTGCCCGAACTACCGGCTCTTCACACACGGCGAGACTTGCGAACGGTGCCGCGGCGGCGACTACTGGAACGCATTCCGCCAGCGGTGCAATCGCGGCGAGGCGATGGGGAGCCTTGCGCTCGCCGTCGAGTCGACGATTCATCGCGCTACAGGTGCGTACGCGCGCGGCGTCGATCTCTTCATCGCGCCGTCGCGGTTCCTGATGAACAAGGCGATCGAGTTCGGCGTTCCCGCCGAGCGCCTCCGGCACATTCCGTACCCGATGGCGCTCCCCGCGGCCGGCGCATTGCACTCGGCCGGCGAATCGAACGCTGGCATCACGGACGGTGCGCCGTACTTCCTCTACACCGGACGGCTCGCGGAGGAGAAGGGCCTGCCGACCCTTCTGCGCGCGGCGGCGCTCGTGCCGGAGGCGCGCGTTCTCATCGCGGGCGAGGGAGAGATGCGCGAGCGATTGGAGGCGCTGGCCGCGCGCGCGCCGGGCGTGCGATGGCTCGGGCATCTCCCGCAGGGCGAAGTCGCGCGTCTCCAACTCGGCGCCCTCGCCGCGATCGTCCCATCGGAGTGGTACGAGAATCTTCCGCTCGCCGTGATGGAGGCTTGCGCGGCCGGTGTTCCCGTGATCGCGTCCGACATCGGCGGAATTCCCGAGATGGTCGAATCGGGGAAGACGGGCTACCTTTTCCCGCCGAAGGATGCCGAGGCGCTCGCCCGCGCGATGCGCGCGATGCTCGCCGATCGCGCCGGCGCGCGCGCGATGGGCGAGCGAGCGCGCGCGCTCGTCGCTGAGCGCTACGACCCGTCGCGGCATTACGATGCGATCATGGCCGCATACGCGGACGCACGCACGTTCGCACGCGAGGGAACGCCGTGGCGTTGGAGGAAGCTGCCGTGACGTACGATGTGAAGCGTTTCTTGGACGACACGCGCGTTCGCGTCGACGCCGCGATCGACGCGCTCCTTCCCGCGGCTAACGAAGAGCCGCGATCCATTCACGAGGCGCTTCGCTACGCGGTTTTCTCCGGCGGCAAGCGGGTCCGCCCCGCGCTGCTCCTCTTGGCCGCCGACGCCGTTCGCGGACGAATGGAAACTCACGTCGATGCCGCCGCCGGCTTCGAGATGATTCACACGGCATCGCTCATCCTCGACGACCTGCCTTCGCAAGACAACGCGCCGGTGCGCCGCGGGCGAGCGGCGTGCCACATCGAGTTCGGCGAATCGACGGCAGTTCTCGCGTCGACCGCGCTTCTCTCCCTCGGGATCGGCGCGGTTGCCCTCAACGCGGTTCGCGAGAAGGCGCCGTCGCGCGCGCCGGCGCGCATCGTTCGCCTCGTGGCCGACGCGATCGGTACGCGCGGCATGATCGGCGGGCAGATCGCGGACCTCGCGCTCGCCCCGAGCGGCGCGACGATGGAGGCGCTCGAGTACATCCACAGCCACAAGACGGGGGCGCTGTTCATCGCGTGCGCGCAGGCAGGAGCCCTGCTCGCCGGCGGGGCGGAAGCGGAGGTCGCCGCGCTCGGCGACTATGCGAAAAACGTCGGCCTGGCGTACCAAATCGCCGATGACATTCTGGACCATGAAGGGACGCTCGAGAGCCTCGGCAAGCCGGCCGGGCAGGATTCGGAGAAGGCGACGTTCGTCGGCGTTTTCGGTCTCGAGGTATCGAAGCGCCTCACGCGGGAGCTGTATGAGACCGCGGAAGGCGCGCTCGACATTCTCGGGCCTCGGAAGGAGAAGCTCGTGGCGCTGACCCGCTGGCTCGAAGCGAGGACGAAGTGACGCCATTCGCCGAGGAGCGCCGCGCGAACGAGCTGAACCTCCGCGTCGACGAAGCGCGCAGCCGCCTCCGCGAGCTCGGCTATCTCCGCAATCCGATCGAGAGTTTCGTGGTCGGGCGGCCGCACGGCGGAATCGCGCGCGCGCTCGCCGGCGTCGCGACGCGTCTGGGTCTCGTCGGCGGGGCGCTCGTTTCGCTTCTTGTATGGCTCGCCACGATCGCGATGAACCCCGCGATCGTCGATGCGCCGCGCGACCTCGCTCTCTTGGCGATCTACCTCTTCGGCGTCTATTTCGTCGCCGTGTTCGGCGTCGGGTTCGCGACGGGCGGAGCGCTCGTCGCCTGGCGGCGCGCGAGCCACCGCGCGAGTGCGCCGCCGCGGCTTGCGTACGCGATCGGGGCGCTCGCGACGGCGCTTGCGCTCCTCTACGGCACGCTCTGGTGGCGATGGAATCGCTTCGCGCCAACCGAAGCGGGCCTCGCGTCGCATGTCAACATTCTCGCGGGATTGCTGATCGTGCTCGTGGCGCTCCTTCTCGGCCGCCTCGCGCGCCTCTCTACGATTCTTCTACTCGATCTTCAGGCGAACCCGCGCGCCACGCTCGCGCCGCGCGGCCGCACCGATACCATTCGCACCCTCGCGATCGGCGTCACCGCTTCGGCGCTCTTCTTCGTTTATCTCTCGGCCACCGGAGTCGGCGGCCGGCGCGAGTCGCTTCCGCCCACTCCGTTCGAAATCGCTGCCCCCGCGCGCCCCGTCGTCATCATCGGCATCGACGGCCTTTCGTGGACGGATGTCGTCTATCTCGCAAAGCGCGGCGACGTGCCGCATCTGGCCGAGCTTCTCAACCGCTCGGCGCGTGCGCCGCTTGCCGAATCGATTCGCGGAGAGCCGCCGGAACTCTGGACGACGATCGCTACGGGGGTTTCCGCGGAGCGGCACGGCGTCAACGCGTTCGTCCTCTCGCGGCCCGCGGGCATGCGCGCGGGCGTCTCGATGCCCGATTCTCCGTTCGGCGTCTTCTCTGCGGTCTCGACGGTGCTGCCGCATGTCGGCCTCTCGCACGAGGTCCCGGTGTCGGGCCTCACGCGCCGCATGAAAACGGTGTGGGAGATCCTCGCCGAGAAAAACGTTCCGACCGCCGTCGTGAATTGGTGGGCCACGTGGCCCGCGGACGCGGGGCCGGGGACTGTCGTGTCGGAGCGCGCGTTCGCGCGACTCTCGAACACGCGCGACGCAAGCGAAGACCTCGAGCGGACGATCGCGCCGGCGTCGCTCGGATCGATCGCGAATGCCCTCGCGAAGGACGCCGTCGCGGCCACGGCGTCGGAGGCCGGAGGCCTTCCGCCGCACCTCGTTTCTTCCGCTCGTCTCGCGCAGGCCGGCGACCTGTTCGCGATCGGAATGGCTGAGAGCCTTCTTGCGGCATCGGGCGGCGCGGGACTCGTCGCGGTCTATCTTCCGGGGCTCGATATCTTGCGCCGCCCTCTCCTCGCCGAGAATGGCGGAACGCCCGATCTGCCTGCGCTCGATACGCGGCTCGAAACGCTGCGCGCGCACGCCCGCGTCGTCGACACCGGTGTCGGCCGCTTGCTGGCGCGCGCGCCGCAAGAGGCGTGCATCGCGCTCATCGTGACCCCGGGCGCGCGCGCGGGGGAGAACGCCGGCGACCAGGGCGGCCTCTTCGCGCTCGCGGGTCCCGTGGCTCGCCCCGAGTACCGCGCCGCGGCGATTCGTCCCGAAGAGATCGCGCCGACGCTTCTGGCGGCGATCGGCTGTCCGACGAGCCGCGAACTCGACGGCCGCGCGCGCACCGATTTCTTGCGCGAAGACGCGCTGCTGCTTCGCCCGCTCGTCGAGATCGAAAGTTTCGGCGAACGGGGGCTACCGGAAGTGACGGCTTCGGCGTACGACGAGGAATTCCTGGAGCGTCTTAGAAGCCTCGGCTACATCGAATAGTTGCGATCTCGGGCGAATAGGTCTTCAGTGTTGACACGGTGGGAGTCGAAAATCTATCATGCCGGGGTTGCCGCGAGAGCGGCCCTAAATTCAAGCGTCTCGAGCGGGAATAGCTCAGTGGTAGAGCGCCACCTTGCCAAGGTGGATGTCGCGGGTTCAAGTCCCGTTTCCCGCTCCAGTTTTTTGGCGCCATAGCCAAGTGGTAAGGCAGAGGACTGCAAATCCTTTATCCCCGGTTCAAATCCGGGTGGCGCCTCCAAGTGTTGCTCGCGAACAAAAAGAAGAAGGGGCCGGAAGGCCCCTTCTGCGTTTCTACACTGCGCGCGCCGGGTTCGGCGGCGCTTACCGAACGAGCGTCATCTTCACGTTCTCCGAGAACGCGCCCGCCTCCATCCGCAGGAAATAAACGCCCGACCCGACATCGTGTCCGGAGTCGTCCTGTCCGCGCCACGAAAGCTCGTGGCGTCCGGCGGGGAGCACGCCGTCGACGAGCGTCTTCACGCGGCGCCCGGCAACGTCGAACACCGAAAGCGCGACGTGCCGCTGGAGCGGTAGATCGAACGCGATCTTCGTCATCGGATTGAACGGGTTCGGTTCGTTCGAATGAAGCGCGAACCTGCCCGACGAGAAGACATCGGGATTTTCGACGCCCGTCGGCGAAGAAATCACGTCGATCACGATTCCGAGCTGATGCGACGCGTTGATCGGATCGTTGCCCGACGTCGTGATCCGGAAGTTGTACGTCCCCGCGGGCGCGAGCGGATCGACCACGCTCTGGAACTGCTGAGGCGTGCCCGTCGAGTCGGCGAGAATGCCGTTCGTGGGGGTCGTCATCGTCGTCACGATACCGAAGCCGGTCTTGAGAATCTGCGGGTAGAACAGCGTCGTCGACGTGAGGGAGACACTCGAACCCGGCGGGTACGTGCCACCGCTGCTCGTCGGTCCGTAAAGCAGACTGCCGAACGATGTCGGCTTCGGCAGCGCCGTGTTGTCGAACCAGTAGTTCGACGACTGCTGCCAGCTCGCGCCGACATAGTAGAAGCGCCCCGCGACCATCTGCACGTTCATGTTCGCCTGCAGGTAAAACTGTGTCCCCGGACCGAGAACGTTCGGGCCGCTCGAGTAGATGCGGTTGAACGTTCCGGTCGGCGTCGTCCCCTCGTAGACGAAGAAATCGACGTTCGTCGCCGCGGTCAGGCCGAGATAAAACTGCATCTCGCGAAGCAGCGTCGACTGGGTCACCTGATAGACGTTGCCGCGCGAGCGAGTCCCGCCGGCAAGTCCGCCGAGCGGAGAGCCGAACAGTTCGTCGTTTCCGCCGGGGCCGCCGAGGTACTCCGGAACCACGTTGTACGAGAGCGGGCCCTTGCCGTTGTTCCAGAGCGTGTAGTTCCCGAAGAGCGTCTGTCCCGCGGCCGTCGTGAAGTTGAAATTGTTCTCCGTGACGATCATGCGCGGCGCGCCGAGAAGCACGAAGTCGACCGCGACCGTCGTGATCGGATCGTTCGGATCGTTCGACGTGATCTCAAGGACGGTGGAGTAAACGCCCGGTAGGAGCGCGTTCGTGCTGATGTCGAGCGTGATGATCGACGTTTCGTTCGCGGCCAGCGTGTCGGCCGTCGGCGTTACGGTCAGCCAGCCCGCCGGGGGATTCTCGACGATCGAGAACTCGAGCGAGTTCGCGACGAGTCCCTGATTCCTCACTGTAAAGCTCAGCTGGCTCGAGTCGTACTCGAGGAGCGTTTCGGCGAGAGCGGTCGCGCTGAGCACGATGTTCGGGTCGGTGCTCGGCGGGGCGTAAACAACGGGGGAGACGTACGCCGTGATCGGTGAGGTGCGCCAATCGCTCCATACGGGATACGCGATGCCGCCGTTCGCCGCGATGCCGATGTAGTCGCCCATGTAGCCGCCCGCAAGGCCCGGGATCGGCGCCGGCGTGAACTGCGCGTCGCCCACGCGGAAGTCTTCCCACGTGAGGCCGCCGTCGACGGAGTGCGCGACGTAGTTCGTCGTGAGGAGGTTGCCGGGATTGTCGCGCCGGTCGTAGAAGTTGACCGAGAGTTCGCCCGTCGAGGCGTCGCACGCGATCCACGGGAGATAGTTCGAATTCGTCGTGGCGTCCTGGTTGACGCGGACCGGCGTGCTCCACGAGACGCCTTGGTTCGTCGAGCGAATCAGGTAGACATCGGCATCGCCGGTGTTCACGCCCGGAACGCCGATGTTCGTCCACACGATGTAGATCGTTCCGTTGAGAGGCCCGCCGCTGATATCGACGGCCATCGACGGGAACGAATTGGCGCGCGTCCCTTCGTTCGGGAGCGTCGTGTTGCGAATGCCGCGGATGTTCGTCAGGATGCGCGACTCGCCGACCCACGACGTGCCGCCGTTCGTCGAGCGGTTGAAGCCGATCGCGGTCTCGTCGGCCGGGAAGCCATCGTAGATGGCCCACGCGACGTAGACCTCTCCGTTGGGACCGGTCTGGACGTTGCAGCCCTGATTGTGCGAGCCGGCGAAAACGTTGTTCGAGATGTTCGCCACGGTCGACCAGTTGGTGCCGCCGTTCGTTGAGCGCGAGAAAAGAATGTCGTTCGAATTCGCGCTGCCGCTCAAATCGCTCCACACGTTGTAGACGCGGCCGACGAACGGACTGATCGCGGAGTTGTCGACGGTCAGGTGATTCTTGTCCTGTCCGCTCGGTGCGTAGGCGCTGACGTTCGTCCACGACGTTCCCATGTTCGTCGAGAACGCGACGCCCATGCCGCCGCTGCTCGCGATGTAGCCGACGTAGAACTTGCCGTTGCGGTCGATCGCGACCGCGGGGTCGCCGGAGTTCGTCGCGCCCGGCCCGTTCGGTGTGCCGGCCCACGTCGCGCCGCCGTCCGTCGACCAGAAGACGCTCGTGCCGAAGAGCTGGTTCACCGGGAAGTTCGTCGAGTTACTCGACTGAAACAGGATCGAGTTGTCGAGCGGATGGACCGCGATCGAGTTTTCGGATTGCGTCGTGTTGGTCAAGGTGACGCGCACGTCAGGATTGTCGGCCGGGCCGCCGAGGCCGAGGGGAATCGACGGCGGGGTGGCCCACTGCTCCGGCACGACCTCGCCACGTTCGCGCGCGAGCTGGAGTACGGTCGACAACGACCACGCCTTGTCGCGGTCGTCGCGAACATCCGCGCGCGACGCCTCCGGACTCAGGAGTGCAAGCGAAATGACCGCGGACGCCAACGCGCGTGCCTGCCATTCCGCGACCCGGAACCCCATGTAACCTCCTGCCATGATCTTCCTCCTTGATGGGGGCCAACAAAACGCCGCCGCCGGGGCGAAACCCGACGTGTAACGAACTTCAGATTACGCACTGAACGGGAGGGTCAAATACGACGACGAGTCTAACACGCGCTCTTCGCGGCAAAGCAGAGTTTCTGCGGGAAACCGGAGCGGTTCTGCTAATCCGGTCGCTACTCGGGCCGCTTCTCGTCGTCCTTCTCCTTGAAGAAGAACGAGAGGAGCACGGAGACGATCGAGATGACGAGGGCGCCCCAAAACGCGGGGACGAAGCCCGCGACGTGGAACCCAAGGCCGACGGACCTGCCGATCCACGCGGCGAGAAGGAAGAGAATCGCGTTGAGTACGAACGTGAAAAGTCCGAGCGTGGCGAAAATAAGAGGGCATGTCAGGAGCCGGAGCACGGGGCGAAGGAACGCGTTGACGATGCCGAAGATGAGCGCGATTCCGACGAGCGACGGAACGGTATCGTACGCGATGCCGGGCACGAAACGCGTCGCGACCCAGATCGCGATCGCGTTGATCGCGGTTCGAATGATGATGCGGTCCATCGCGTCCTCCGAAAGACGGGCAACACGCTAGCGGCGAGGGCGTCTCGAGTCAACATGCGATTCCCGCCGCGGACCGCGCGAGGTGTTGGACCGCTGATCGCACTGGTCGCACACGAAAACCTGTTCGTGTACAATGCGCGCTCGAACTCGGAGGAGGACTCGCGCGCCGCTCCACGGCGGCGCCGCGCGGCAGAGGGAGGCGGCATGGCAGTGACGGCGAGTTCAGCACTGGCGAACCCGTTTCGAACGGGGAGCGACGGCGAGCGGCGTCCGGGGCCGACGACGGTCGTTATCTTCGGCGCATCCGGCGACCTCGCGAAGAGAAAGCTCCTTCCCGCACTCGCGAGCCTTGCGGCGGACCGGCTCCTTCCCGCAGACATCAAGGTCGTCGGTTTCTCGCGATCTCCGAAGAGTGACGAAGTCTTTCGTTCCGAGATGCGCGCCGCGTGCGATGCGCACGCGCGCCGCCGGCCGATCGACGCGGCCGTTTGGGAAAGCTTTGCCGCGTCGCTTCACTACCAGGCTGGGCATTTCGACGACGCCGCCTCGTACGACGCGCTCGCCGCGCGCCTTCTCGAAATCGAGGGCGGGCGTTCGGAAGGACGCGCGCGCGTCATCTATCTCGCCGTTCCGCCCGAGTCGTACCCGTCGATCATCGAGCACCTCGCGCGCGCCGGTCTCGTGTCGCGCGGCGGCGGCGCGCCGAATCACGGACGCGTCGTCTTCGAGAAACCGTTCGGCGTCGACCTCGAATCCGCGGTCGCTTTGAATCGCGCGGCGAACGCGCACATTCAAGAGCGCGACATCTTTCGCATCGACCACTATCTCGGCAAGGAGACCGTGCAGAACTTGCTCGTCTTTCGGTTCGGCAACGGGATCTTCGAGCCTGTGTGGAATCAGAAATACGTCGACCATGTGCAGATCACGGTCGGCGAGACGCTCGGCGTGGAATCGCGCGGCGTTTATTTCGACGCGGCGGGAATCCTGCGCGACATCGTGCAGAACCACATGTTTCAGCTCCTCGCGCTGACCGCGATGGAGCCGCCCGTCGCATTCGAGGCCAACGCGGTGCGCAACGAGAAGACGAAAGTACTCGCGGCGCTGCGGCCGATGCGCGTCGAGGAGGTTTCGCAGCGCGTCGTTCGCGGCCAGTACGGGCACGGCGCCGTCGCCGGCCACACGGTTCCCGGCTATCGCCAGGAGCCGAAGGTCTCGCCGACATCGACGACCGATACGTTCACGGCCTTGCGGGTCGACATTGACAACTGGCGCTGGGCCGGCGTGCCGTTCTACCTGCGCGCCGGGAAGCGCATGCCGAAACGCGTCTCCGAGATCTCGATCCACTGGAAGGAAGTGCCGCACCTTTTGTTTCGCTCGATCGGTTGCGCGCTCCCCGAGGGCAACGTGCTCGGCATTCGGATTCAGCCCGATGAAGGGATCTCGCTCAAGTTCGGATCGAAGGTTCCCGGACCGAACATCGACATTCATCCGGTGACGATGGAATTCCGTTACGGCACGTCGTTCGGCGCGGAACCGCCCGAGGCCTACGAGAGGCTATTGCTCGACGCGATGCTCGGCGATCCGACGCTCTTCATCCGCTCCGACGAAGTGGAAGCGGCGTGGGCCTATCTTGCGCCCGTGTTTGAGTCGTGGAGCGAGAGCGCGCCGCCCGCGTTTCCGAACTACGAGGCGGGGACATGGGGGCCTGACGACTCGGTCGAGTTGCTGGCGCGCGACGACCGCTTCTGGAGAACGTTGTGAGCGCGCCGTGGCCGGGAGAGATCGTGGTGCGGAGCGATGCGGCGGATGTGGCGCGCGCGGCGGCGGAGCGGATCGCGGAGGCGTCCGCGCGCGCGGTCGCCGAGCGCGGCGAGTTTTCGATCGCGCTCGCCGGCGGAACCACGCCCGCGGCGACGTACGCGCTCCTCGCGAGCGCGCCGCTGCGCGACACGATCGCGTGGAGCGCGTGGCGGGTCTTCTTCGGCGATGAACGGTGGGTTGCGCCGGATCATCCTGATTCCAATTTCGGGATGGCGTCGCGCACGCTCCTTTCTCGGGTGCCGATCGACGCGGCGCGCGTGCATCCGATTCCAACAGACATGCCGGACGCCGAGCAAGCCGCCGAAGCGTACGAACGTCTCCTGCGCGCGAATCTCGGTGCCGCTGTCGGCGCGACGCCGCAACTCGACATGGTGCTTCTCGGAATGGGAGACGACGCGCACACCGCATCGCTCTTCGCCGGATCGCCGCTTCTTGCAGAGCGCGCGCGTGCGTATGGCGCGGCCCTGCGGCCGGCCGACGCGTCCATTCGCGTCAGCGCGACGCCCGCGCTCATTTGCGCATCGCGCGAGATCGCGGTCATCGTGACGGGGAGCGCGAAATCGGCGCCGATCGTACGCGCGTGGGCGAGCGCAGCCGCCACGAGCGACGTCCCGATCACGCTCTTGCACGAGGCGCGCGGCAGCGTCACCTGGTTCTGCGACGCCGCGGCCGCGACACCGCCCGGCGGCGCGGTCCCCGCGACGGCGAGATTCACGACACGGGAGGCATGCCCGAAATGAAAGTCCTCGCGGGCGATATCGGCGGAACGAAAACGCTGCTCGGCATCTATGAAAAAGGACCGGCGGGTTGGATTCGCCACGCCGAGCAAAACTCGCCGAGCCGCTCGGCGGCAAGTCTCGACGATCTCGTCGATGCGTTCGTTCGCGCGCATCCGATCCCGTTCGAAGCGGCATGCCTCGGAATCGCCGGGCCCGTGCAGGGGAATCGCGTCAAGGCGACGAACCTTCCATGGAATGTGGACGGGGCGGAGATCGCGCGCCGCATCAACACCCCGGCCATTTCGCTCATCAACGATTTTGCCGCGCAGACACTCGGCGTGCTCGAGATCGGCGCCGATGAACTCGTCGCGCTCAATCCCGACGCGGCGCCGCTCGATGCGGGCGCGCCGGCCGCGGCGATCGGCGCCGGCACCGGGCTCGGCGAGGCGATTCTCGCCCGCGTCGGCACGCGCCCGGTCGCGATCTCGACCGAAGGCGGGCACTGCGATTTTGCGCCGCGCAACGAAATCGAGATCGACCTGCTTCGACACCTGCAGAAACGGTTCGGCCGGGTTTCGTACGAAAGAATTCTCTCCGGCCCCGGGCTTGCGAATGTTTATCGATTCTTGAAGGAATCAGGCGCGCATCCGGAAGACGCGGCGCTGCGGGACGCCATCGCGGGTGCGCCCGATCCGTCGCCGCTCATCTCGCGCGCGGCGATCGAAGACAACGACCCGCTCGCGTCGCGTGCGCTCGAACTCTTCGTCACGATCTATGGCGCGGAGGCTGGCAACCTTGCGCTTCGCGCGATCGCGCGCGGCGGCGTCTTCGTCACGGGCGGCATCGCCGCGAAGATCCTCCCGCGTCTGCGCACCGGCGAGTTTCTCCGCGCGTTCATCGACAAAGGGCGCCTCAGTTCGCTCGTCGCCACGTTCCCCGTCTTCGTCGTACTCAATCCCAACACGGGCCTGCTCGGCGCTGCCGCCGAGGCGACTCGCATCGCGGAGGGTTAAACAGACGTGACACCTGTGACATCGATCACGCCGGATCTGCGGCAGCTTGCGGTGAACACGATTCGGATGCTTTCGGTCGACGCGGTCGAGAAGGCGAACTCGGGGCATCCGGGAACGCCGATGGGATTGGCCGACATCGCGCTCACGATTTGGACCGAGTTTCTCCGCTACGATCCGAGCGCGCCCGACTGGGAGAATCGCGACCGCTTCGTACTCTCCGCGGGGCACGCGTCGATGCTCCTCTACTCGCTCTTGCATCTCTCGGGATACGAGTTGTCACTCGATGATCTGCGCGCGTTTCGCCAGTGGGGGAGCCGGACTCCGGGCCACCCCGAGTTCGGGCACGCGCCCGGAGTCGAGGTGACGACCGGTCCTCTCGGGCAGGGCTTCGCAAATGGTGTCGGAATGGCGCTCGCGTCACGCATGATGGCCGCGCGTTTCACGAGCGAGGCGTGGTCACCGATCGATTACCGCGTCTTCGGCATCGTGAGCGACGGCGATCTCATGGAAGGCGTCGCGTGCGAAGCCGCGTCGATCGCCGGTCACCTGCGCCTGGGCAACTTGATCTACGTTTACGACGACAACGCGATCACGATCGAAGGCTCGACGCGCCTTGCGTTCTCCGAGGATGTCGTGAAGCGCTTCGAGGCGTGCGGCTGGGGAGCGGAGCGCGTCGACGGGCACGATCCGGACGCCGTGCGCGCGGCGATCGCGCGCGCCGTCGCGGACACGGAGCGGCCCTCGCTCATCGCGGCGAAAACGACGATCGGCTACGGCAGCCCCGCGAAGGCGGGCACCGCGGAGGCGCACGGATCGCCTCTCGGCAAGGATGAGGTCGCGAAGACGAAGGCCGCGCTCGGCTGGCCGGCGGAGCCAGCGTTTCTCGTTCCCGACGGCGTGCGCGAACTTTTCGCCGCGCGCGCGAAAGAGGGAGCGCGCGCGCGCGGCGATTGGGAGAGCCGCGTCGCAACCTGGCGGCGCGCGAACCCGGCCGCGGCGGCGCAGTACGACGCGCATTGGGCGCGCGAAACCCCCAACGCGCTCGTGCGCGAGCTGGCGAAGTCCGTCGAGGGCGCCGCAGGTGCAACGCGCCAACTTTCCGGCAAGGTGATTCAGCGCGCCGCGGCGCTCGTTCCGTCGCTCATCGGCGGATCGGCGGACCTCGATCCCTCGACGAACACGGCGATCAAGGGCGGCGGCGACGTCGGGCCGATCGTCGATGCGAAGACGCCGCTCGACCTCTACGCGGGGCGCACGCTCCATTTCGGAATTCGAGAGCACGCGATGGGCTCGATGTTGAACGGCCTCGCGCTCTCCGGATGCTTCATGCCGTACGGTGCGACATTCCTCGTCTTCTCCGACTACATGCGGCCCGCGATTCGTCTCGCCGCGCTCTCGGGCCTCCCGTCGATTTTCGTTTTCACTCACGACTCGATCTTCCTCGGCGAGGACGGACCGACGCATCAACCCGTCGAGCACGTCGCGGCGTTGCGCGCGATTCCGAAGCTCACGCTGTTTCGTCCGGCCGATGGCGTCGAAGTCGCGGCCGCGTGGGCGTGGGCGATCCAGAATGCGGAAGGGCGCCTCTCGTGGAAGCGGGGCGGATTCGAGCACGGTGTCGGGCCTACGCTCATCATTCTCTCGCGCCAAAAACTTCCCGCGCTCGCGCGCGATCCGGGCTTCGGGATCGAAAGCGTCGCGCGCGGAGGCTACGTGCTCGCGGACGCGCCGAGCGCGACGCCGGCGGTCGTTCTCATCGCCACGGGCTCGGAAGTCGCGTCCGCCGTCGACGCGAAGAAACTTCTCGATGCGCGCGGCATCGGAACACGCGTCGTCTCGATGCCGAGCGTGGAACTCTTCGAGAAACAGGACGCGGCGTATCGCGCGTCGGTGATTCCCGCGGACGCGCGCGTCGCGGCGGTCGAAGCGGGATCGCCGCTCACGTGGCACCGGTTCGTAGGCCCGAAGGGACTCATCATCGGCGTCGATCGATTCGGTGCGTCGGCGCCCTACGAAACGCTCGCCGAGGAATTCGGGTTCACGCCCGAAGCGATCGCCGCCAGAGTCGCGGAATGGTACCGGGGAGGATGAACGCGTCGTGACAGAAGCCGCCCGCCGGCACGAACCGATTCGTCCTTCGCGTGCGGACGCCCGGTTCGGCGCCGCGGGCGCGCTCCTCATCGCGCTCCTGCTCGCGGCCGGCGTTTCGCGCGGTGAAGGCGGCGCGGCGGTCGCGGTGCCGCCGCGTTCTGAGGCGCCCGCCGCGACCGGCATCTGCGCCGTCTGCGGCGGCCGCGTGGGGCCCGACGCGCCGGCGAGCCGCGTGCGCGGCAGCTGGGTTCGACTCTGCTCCGCTGCGTGCGGCGATAAGTTCTCCGCGGAGCCCGATCGCTACTTCTCTCAGTTTCTCCCCGCGAGCGCGTTCCTATTCGATGACGACTACGAAGAGAGATCACCCCTCTCGCCGCCCGTGTTCTGGATTGCCGTCTACGTCCTCTCGGGAATCGTCTCGGCGGGCGTCCTCGGACACGTCGCCGTCGCGCGCGGCAAACCGCGCTTCGCGTGGTTTCTCGCGGGAC
Organism: bacterium; assembly: GCA_046160485.1. Lineage (GTDB taxonomy): Bacteria > Orphanbacterota > Orphanbacteria > JBJXGV01 > JBJXGV01 > JBJXGV01. Next base: position 127,471 of record JBJXGV010000028.1, read on the forward strand.
TGGCCGGCAGCGTCGCCGCGCTGGTGATCCTCTTGCCGCGCGCGCGCGGGATCGCGCCCGCGGTGCGAGGTCTCGGCAAGATCGAGGCGACGGCTGCGCCGGCCGCGTGCGGCGCGTGCGGCGCGTACGCGCATCCCTCGGCGGCGCGCTGCCCGCGCTGCGGCGCGCCGCTCTCGCCGGCCCTCGAATCGGAAGCGCACCGTGCCGGCGACGCGACCGCACATCGCGAGACTCCGCGATGAATCCGCTCGCTTCGATCGCCGCGGCCGTGCGCGGCGTCTTCGCCTCGGCGAGCGGCCCTCACCGCCGCCCCGAGATCGACGCGAATCGCCAATCGAACATCCCCGGGCTCTACGTGATCGGCGATCTCGCCGGCGCGCCGGTGATCAAGCTCGCGATGGCCCAGGGCGTCGAGGTGATCGATTCGATCGCGAAGACGCTCTCGCCCGGCGGCCCCGGCGCCGATCTCGACATCCTGATCGTCGGCGCCGGCGCGGCGGGTCTCAACGCGGCGCTCGCGGCGAAGGAGAGGGGCTACCGCGTCGCCGTTCTCGAGAAGGAGAAGATCGCCAACACGATCGAGAATTTCCCCGAAGGGAAGTGGGTCTACGCGGAGCCGGACACGTCGCCTCCGAAGGGAAAGCTGTGGCTCGACGGCGCGCAGAAGGAGGACCTCGTCGCGCGCTGGAACGCGATCGTGCGCGAGAACGCGCTCGACGTCCGCACCGAGGAGCCGCTCACCGGGCTTGCGCGCGATCGCGACGGCGTCTTCACGGCGAAGACGCCGAAGGGGAGCTACCGCGCGCGGCGGATCGTGCTGGCGACGGGGCAGCGCGGCAATCCGCGCAAGCTGCGCGTAGCCGGCGAGGATCGCGAGACGGTCTACCATCGGCTCTACAGCCCGCGCAAATACACCGGGGAGAAGATCCTCGTCGTCGGAGGCGGCAACAGCGCGGTCGAAGCGGCGTTGACGCTCTCCGAGCAGAACAGCGTCGTCCTCTCCTACCGCGGCGCGGAGTTCGCGCGCCTCTTCAAGGACAACGAGCGCAAGCTTCGCGACGCGATCGACGCCGGGCGCATCACCGCGATGCTCGGGTCGAATGTGATCGCGTTCGGCGACAACGAGGCCTCGCTCGTGGTGAAGAACGCCGCCGGCGCCGAGGAGCGGCTGTCGATTCCGTTCGATCACGCCTTCGTGTTGATCGGCGCCGATCTGCCGATCGAGTTTCTCCGCTCCCTCGGGCTTCGCATGGAGAACGATTGGGCCGGGAGTCTGCCGCGCGCCGCCGCGTTGGCGTTCGCCGCGCTCGCGGGGCTCTGGATCCTCGGCGGGCACTCGCCGTTCGCCGCGTCGATCCCTCAGATCGCCGGCGGCCTCCTCGCCGCCGCCGCCGCGGCGCTCCTCGTGCGTACCGGCGCGCGCGGCGACAAGTTTTCCTGGCTCGCGCTCTCGATGCTCGTCGTCTACACCGTCTACGGCGTGAAGGTGGGCAAGGGGGAAGAGTTCTGGCCATTCCGCGACTGGGGCTACGGCGCGCTCTCGTTCTTCGAGCGCCCCTGGGCATTCTGGTACAACATCCTCTACGCGGTCGTCATGACGATCTTCGGCCTCAAGGCACTGAAACGCTGGGGACTCGATCGCAAGGACACGTTCCAAACGTGGCGCTATGTGACGCTCATCTCGGTGCAGTGGATCATCGCCGTCATCGTCCCGGAAATCCTCTTTCAGTGGGCGCTCAAGTATCAGTGGGTCGGCGCCGAACTCGCGACCAACCCGCAATTCCGCGACCAAGGCTGGCGCGTCTACGGGATCGTCTACGCGTGGCCGCTCTTCTTCTACACGTTCCTCTACGACCCGCACTGGATCTGGGTCGTCTGGGGGATCGTGCTGACGTTTCTGATTCTGCCGATGTTCGCGATCTGGCACGGCAAGCGTTACTGCTCGTGGATCTGCGGCTGCGGCGGACTCGCGGAGACGCTCGGCGACCAATGGCGGCATCTCGCGCCGAAAGGGAAGAATTCGATTCGCTGGGAGTGGATGCAGAACGCCGTCTTGATCGGCGCGTTCCTCGTCACCGCCGCGTATCTGGTTCGCGACCTCGTTCCGGGGCTGCGCGCGCCCGCGGAGGGGAGCGTTCGCACGTACCGCCTCCTCGTCGACGTCTGGCTCGTCGGCATCATCCCCGTCACGCTCTACCCGTTTCTCGGCGGCAAGGTGTGGTGCCGCTACTGGTGCCCGCTCGCGAAGCTCATGCATTACTTCTCGAAGTTCCACGCCAAGATCGGCACCGGGAAATTCGGGATCGAGGCGAACGACAAATGCATCGGCTGCTACGAGTGCTCGCGCAATTGCCAGGTCGGAATCGACGTGATGTCGTACGCGCTCAAGCAGGAGCGGCTCGACAACGCGACGTCGTCGTGCATCGGCTGCGGCATCTGCGTCACCGTCTGCCCGATGGACACGCTCCACTTCTCCACCGAGTCGACGGGGGAGGCCGCCCGCTCGCGCGCGGCGTCCGTCGCGCAGGTCGCGCTCCCCATGCCGACCGCGCTCCGTGCGGGAACGTCGCAGCCGAAACGCCGCTGACGCGCGCGCGCGCATCTGATAAGGTCGCCGGCGGTCATGACTCGAGCACGCGCGCGAACAATCCCGCTCCGCCCGTCCCGCAGCCGATTCCGTCCCTCTTTGCCGGGGTGATGAAACTGGTAGACATAGGGAACTTAAAATTCCCTGGAGTGAACCTCCGTGCCGGTTCGAGTCCGGCCCTCGGCACTCTTTCGCCGCGGGTTCGCCGCGCGGGTGCGCTCGCGTGGTGACGCGCCTTGGTGTCTTCGAAGATGCGGGTCACGCGCGGCTGGCGCCGCTTACCCATCTGCGCCCCGTCTTCGCGCTCTGGAGCGGAATCGCGCCGGCGTGGCAGCGGCTCGAAGCGCTCTACGGCGTTCCGGTCGCGGTGACGCGTTGCCGCGCGTCGATGTCAGCGTGGTGCGAGCGCGAGATGCCCGGCGTGCGCGGTGACGGCATACTGCCGGCCGAGCGCGTTCTGCTCGTCAACGGCGCGCTCTTCGCGTCGCTCGAACTTCCCGCGGAAATTCCGCTCGACGGGCCCGATGAAATCATCGCGAGTGGTGACCGTATCGTCGCAGTGCGCACGAGCGCCGTATCGCTTGCGGATCTGCCGAACGCGCCGCTGCCCAGAAACCTACGCGATGACGCGCTCCCGCGCGCGCTCGCGTCGCTGCCGATTCACGAGAGCGCGTTCGCGCTTGCCGAACACACGTGGGACTTCGTCGCGGAGAACGAGAGCCGCCTTCGCGAAGACTTCGAGATTTTCGCAGGCCTCATCGAGGCGCGCCGAATCGCGAAGGCGGATGACATCGGCGTCGACTGCTTCATCGGCGACGGCGCGACGCTTTCGTCGAAGGCGTCGCTCGATGCGTCCGAAGGGCCGATCCTCATTGGCGCGGGGGTGACGGTCGAGCCGTTCGCGTTCATCAAGGGGCCGGCGTTCATCGGCGCTGGAGCGCGCGTCCGCGCGGGTTGCCGCCTCGAGGGAGGCTCGACCGTTGCGCCCGGCTGCCGGATCGGCGGCGAAGTCGAGGCGTCGATCCTCTATCCGTTCATGAACAAACAGCATGATGGATTCCTCGGCCACTCGATCGTCGGATCGTGGACGAATCTCGGCGCGGGGTTCATCACGTCCGATTTGAAAAACACGTACGGGACGGTGCGATCGAGTGTCGCGGGCGAGCGCGTCGACACGGGGAGTACCAAGCTCGGCGCGATCATCGGCGATCACGCGAAGATCGGGATCGGCACGCTGCTCGCGGCGGGCACCGTGATCGGCACCGCGGCGCAGATCGCGGGCGTGCCGGGCGTCGTGAGCGGCGTCGCGCCGAGCTTCGCGTGGTGGACCGGCGAGTCGCGCGCCCCGCACGACATCGAGCGCGCCGTCGAAACCGCGCGCACCGTGGTTTCGCGCCGCGGCCGCGCGCTCGAGCCCGACGAGGAGACACTCCTCCGCGCGCTCTTCGCGAGTGACGAGATCGTGCGCGAGCGCGATCTCTGGCTTGCGGCGGCGCGAACGCGATGACCGCCGACTCGCTCGGCACCGCGGCCGGTTTCACCGTCGGCATCGACTTGATCGAGCCCGAGAGAATTCAGCACGCCGCCGAGCGTTGGGGCGACGCTTTCCTCGATCGCGTTTTCACCGCGGATGAACGTGTCTACTGCGATCGCATGGCGAACCCGTGGCTCCACTACGCGGCGCGCTTCGCGGCGAAGGAAGCGTTCAGCAAGGCGCTCGGCTCGGGCATGCGGGGACTCGCGTGGCGCGATGTCGCGGTCGTGCGCGAGGGTTCGGGGCGCCCGACGCTTCACGTGCGTTGGCCCGAAGGCCATGCCCCGCGCGAGGCGTCGGTGTCTTTGTCGCACACGCGGACGATGGCCGCAGCGATCGTGCTTCTCGGCCCAGCGCCGGTACGCGCAATTGCGGCGGCCGAACGCAAGGAATAGCTTTTGCTCTAGGACGCTCGTTTCGCCCCACGCGGCGTCGGTAAACGATGCAAAGTTTGACACGCCAAGGCGCCCCTGTTAGAGTGCCCGTCGTAACAGACTGATAGCACACCGCTTAAAGCGACTGGAGAATCCGGGTGAATCTAGGTTCACGAACGCAACGCGCACTCTCGTCCCTTGCAATTGTCCTCGCCTGCCTTGCTTCTGTCCTATTTCTGGGGCCGCGAAGCGCCCACGCGACGAAATATTCTGGTGCGTTCCTCGAAGCCGGCTTCGGCGGCGGCGTCGGCGCGCGCGCCCAGGCCATGGGCAACGCCTTCGTTTCGATCGCCAACGATGCTTCCGCAGGCTACTGGAACCCGGCTGGAATGATTCTCGTCAAGCATCGCGAAACCAGCGCGATGCACGCCGAGCGATTCGGAAGCCTCGTCAACTACGACGCGTTCGGCTACGTGCAGCTCGTCAACGGCGGCACGAAGAAGCGGAGCGCGTTCGGGTTCAGCGTTATCCGCTCCGGCGTCGACGACATCCCGTTCACGAGCATCGACGCGAACACGGGGGAGCACATCGTCACGAGTATCGAGAGCTGGTCGGAGTGGGCGTTTCTCTTCTCGTACGCGCGCCTCATCCGCCCGGACCTTTCGCTCGGCGGCAGCGTGAAGGCAATCCGAAAGTCTATCGCCGACGACAGCGCGATCGGTTTCGGGTTCGACTTCGGCGCCCTCGCGCGGCCGTGGCGTGCGCTCTCCGTTGGGCTCCTCGTGCAAGACGTCACCTCGACGATCCTCATTTGGAACGGAGAGACGGAAACGATCAGCCCCACGGCGAAGTTCGGGATCTCGTATCCGTTCGCGGTCGACTTCTTGCGCGGAACGTTCGTCGCCGCGGCGGACGTCGACGCGCGCTTCGAGGGGCGCAAGTTCGCGGCGCAGCGGTGGGCCGGTGGCGTGAGCGGCGACTTCCACTACGGCGCCGAGTACTGGTACAAAGACCTCCTTGCGATTCGCGGCGGCAGCGACGAGGGGAGCTTCACGGCCGGCGCGGGATTCCGATTCCCGCTCGGCGCGCGCGGCGTCGGCCTCGACTACGCGTTCCTCGAGGACAACGGTCTCGACGAGTCGCACCGTGTTTCCGCTCTGCTTAAGTTCTAACGCGCAGCGCGGCCCTTCTCGTTGACACCCCTTCCGCGCGACCCTAGAATCGCGACCTGAGGCTGCGGAAATTCCTCCGCGGCAACCCGCAGATGCCGCGAATCGCCCTTCACACGTTCGGTTGCAAGATCAACCAATACGAATCCCAGGGAATGGGCGAGGCACTCGTGCGCGCGGGACACACGCTCGCGCTCGAGGATGAAGGCGCCGACGTCCACCTGATCAATTCGTGCACCGTGACCGAGTCGAGCGATGCGCAGTGCCGTCTGTTGATTCGGCGGGTCACGCGCGCAAATCCCGGGGCGCGGATCGTCGTGACGGGCTGTTACGCCGAGCGTGAGCCGGAGGCGGTTGCGGCGCTTCCGGGCGTGACCCGCGTCGTGGCGCACGCGGAGAAGGGGCGAATCGCAGAACACGTCGCCGCCGCGCTTCGTGGCGCGCAAGCCCAGGAGCGTGATGGCGTCGCGGCGCGGCGCATCGGCGCCGGAGCGATTTCGGCGCGCAAGGGCGCCGCGTTCGATGAAACGCCCGTGACGTTCTTCGCGCGGCGGACGCGCGCAACCCTCAAGGTTCAAGACGGCTGCGACAAGCAGTGCGGCTTCTGCATCATTCCGCAGGTGCGCGGCGCAAGCCGCAGCCGCTCGGCGGAGCAAGTCGTCGCCGAAGCAGAGCGGTTCATCGCGGCGGGGTACCTCGAAATCGTTCTGGCGGGCATTCATCTCGGAAGCTGGCGCGACCCGTCCGGCAACGGACGCCTCGAAGACCTCGTCGAGTGCCTCCTCCAACTTCCCGGCCTTGCGCGGCTGCGCATCTCATCGCTCGAGCCGCAGCACCTCACGGAGCGGCTTCTCGCGCTGACGGACTCGCCACGCCTCTTGCCTTTCTTTCATCTGCCGCTTCAATCCGGCGACGAGGGGGTCCTGCGCCGCATGCGGCGCGGGTACACGGCCGCGCTCTACTCCGCGCGTGTCGAAGCGCTCGCCGCGCGCGCGCCCGAGACGGGAATCGGCGCGGACATCATCGTCGGTTATCCCGGCGAGGACGACGCGGCGTTCGAACGCGGCTATCGGTTCGTCGACGCGCTCCCGCTCTCGCATCTGCACGTCTTTTCGTTTTCCTCGCGGCCGGGTACACACGCCGCGACGCTCGAGGGCGCCGTTTCGCGCGACGCGATTCGCGAACGGAGCGCGCGAATGCACGAGCTCGCCGAGCGCAAGGCGGCGGCGTTCCGCGCACGATTCTCGGGTTCGCGTGCTCAGGTGCTCGTCGAGCGGAAGAGAACTCGCGCGGGCCGGTTGACCGGGCTGACCGAGAACTACATCCGCGTCGAGATGCTCGGACGCGGCGATCTTGCCAACCGGATCGTGACGGCGACGCTGCGCGACGAGGACGGGGCGATGCTCGCGATTCCGGAGGCCGCATGACCGCTGGAAACGCGCGCACGTTCTACATCGAAAGCTATGGCTGCCAGATGAACGAGTACGACGCCGCGTTCATTTCCGCGACGCTCAAGCGCGATGGCTACACACAGGTCACGACCGCGGAGGCGGCGGATCTCATTTTGTTGAACACGTGCGCGGTTCGCGAGCACGCCGAGGAGCGCGTTCTCGGGCGGATCGGCGAGCTGCGCCGCGTCAAAGACCGCCGGCCCGGCACGATTCTCGCCGTCGCCGGCTGCATGGCGCAGCGCATGGGAGACGCGATCGCGAAACGCGCCGCGCACGTCGATCTGGTACTCGGCACCGACTCCTACCGCCGCCTGCCCGACCTGCTCGACCGCTTCGCCACCGAGGGCGATCCGCTCGTCGACGTCGAGGTTTCCGCGACGCTCGTCTACGGCGGGACCGCCGAGATCACGCCGTTTGGGCGCGCGTTCGTCAGCATCATGCAGGGTTGCAATTCGTTCTGCACGTTCTGCATCGTTCCGCTGGTTCGCGGCCGCGAGCGCTCGAAGTCGCCGGACGAAATCGTCGCGGAGGTCGCGACGCTGCGCGACCAAGGTTGCCGCGAGGTTACCCTCCTCGGTCAGAAGGTGAACGCGTATCGATGCGATGACGTCGACTTCGCGTCTCTTCTGGAGCGCATCGACCGTGAAGCGCCGGTGCCGCGCATCCGCTTCACGTCGTCGCATCCGCGCCACTTCACGTCGCGCCTTCTCGATGCGATGCGGAATTGCGCGTCCGTGTGCGAGCATCTCCACCTGCCGGTGCAGTCGGGATCGCTTCCGATTCTGCGGCGCATGCGCCGGCACTACACACCGTCGTGGTATCTCGAAAACGTCGCGCGTGCACGCGAGCGCATCGCTGGGCTCGGGCTGACGACGGATATCATCGTCGGCTTTCCCGGCGAGAGCGACGCCGACTTCGACGCGACTCTGGCGCTCATGGACGCGGCCGCGTTCGACGCGTCGTACATCTTCAAGTATTCGCCGCGCCCCGAAACGCGGGCGTACGACATCGAGGACTCGGTGCCCGAGACCGTCAAGCAGGAGCGCCTGGAGCGCGCGCTATCGCTCCAGAAGCGACTCGCGGAGCGGCGAAACCGCGCGCTCCTCGGCCGCCGCGAGTCGGTGCTGATCGAATCCGAGAACACACGCGACGCGGGGACGTGGCTCGGCCGCCTGCGCAACAACAAGACCGTTGTACTGATTTCCGAGAAGCCACGAACCCGCGGAGAATTCGTGGTCGCCGAGATCACCGCGTGCCGCGGCGCCGGATTGCTGGGTGTTGTCACCGACGAGGCCCCGCGCGAGACCGCCGCGGCGCCTCTTTGGCTTCCCGAGGAGGTGGCACCATGAACGTCTTTCGAATCGTGACGAGCGCGCTTCTCTTCTTGCTCGTCCTCGCGATGATCACGTTCGCGGTTTTGAATCCCGAGGACCGCGTCGACATCCACCTCGGCTTCCAAGACTACACGCGCGTGCCGCTCGTCATCGCGCTCGGCGTCGCGTTCGGCGTCGGCATCATCTTCACGCTCGTCTTCGTCATCGTCTACCTTGTCGACCTCTTCGGCACGATTCGCGCGCTGCGAAAAGAGAACAAACTCATGAAGCGCGAGCTGACCGATCTTCGGAACCTTCCGATCGAGGAAGACGAAAACGATCACGAGGCGATGGACCTGCGACCCACGGAAGCGGCGCGATGACTCCGGGATTTCTCGTCATCGTTTTCGTCGCGATCGTCACGCTTCTCGCGTTCCTCCTGATCCGCGAGCGCCGATTGTCGCGGCGGCAAGTCGTCAAGGAGTCGGCGTACACGCGCGGGCTCTCGGCGCTCATCGACGGCGACGACCACTTGGCGCTCGACCTTCTCAAGGACGCCGTTCGCGAGGATTCCGCGAACATCGACGCGTACATCCGCCTCGGCGATCTCTACCGGCGCAAGGGGAAGCCGACTCACGCATATCAAATTCACCGCGCGCTCCTCGTCCGCGCCGCGCTCGCGCCCCCGGCGGAGGCGCGAATCCTCCAGTCGCTCGCGGAGGACCTTCTCGACCTCGAGCAATACGGCCGCGTTCGCGACGTTCTCACCGATCTGCTCAAACATCCCGCGGAGGGCGTGCGCCAGGCGCGAGTCGCACTGATCGCCGAACGCGCCGGCGAGTGGGAGAAGGCGTACGAGATCCGAAAAGAGATGTGGAAGGGCGAAAAGGGCGGCGAGAAGATGCAGCGGCGCATCGCGCTGTATCGGACGTGGACGGCGAGCCAGATCAAGCGCAAGGACGAGACGCGCGACGTGCGCGACAAACTTCGCGACGCGCTCAAGTCGGACGCGGCGTGCGTCCCCGCGCATCTGGCGCTCGGCGACACGCTCTACATGGCGACCGATCTCGACGAGGCGATCCAGCATTGGCGCCGCATCGTCGATCAGCACCCGGGCTTTGCTTACCTCACGTTCGAACGCCTCGAGCAGGCCTTCTTCGACCGCGGCACGCTCGGGCGCGGAAAAGTCGGGGATCTCGAGGCGATCTACGATCGCCTTCTGCAAGCGCACCCCGAGGATGTCTCGACGCTGGAAGCTCTCGGGAATCTGCATCACAAGCGCGGCGAACTCGCCGATGCGATCGCCGTGTGTCAGAAGGCGCTCGAGATTTCCCCCAAGTCGCGAGCAATCCGCCGGCGTCTTGTGCTGTACCTCCACGAAGCGGGACGCACGCGCGAATCCGAGCGCGAGCTGGACCAGCTCCTACAGTTTGTCGCCAACGGCGACGTCGACCCCGTCGTGCGCGCGCGAGAGTCGGCGGCGATTCGTCCGATTTGGGAGTGCACCGAACTCGATGACTGGAATCTTTTCGTCAAGACCTTCACGCCAGGAAAGGCCGCGCGCGACGCGAAGAAGCGCTAGTCTCGCGCTCGCGTTTCTCTGCGTCTGCCTCCTCGCCCCTTCGCAGGCGCAGAGCGCGCGGCAGAAAGCGGGCGCCTCCGAGCCGGCGGCCGATCTTCTCCGCGAGGTGCGCGATCGCGCCAAGGCCGGCGAGCGCCGCGAGGCCCTCGCGATGATCGACACGTTTCTGGCCGAGAGCCCTCCGAGCGCGCTGACGCCGGCGGCGCTCCTCTTGGCCGCGAGTCTCGACACGAACGCCGAACGCGCGGCCGAGCGCTGGTCACGCATTCTCAGCACATACGACGCCTCGCCCGAGGCGGAGGCCGCGGCGCTTTTGCTCATGCGGTATGAGTTCGCGATGGGTTTCTATCCCCGCGTGGTCGAGGACGCGCAGGAGCTTCTTTCGAAGAGACGCACGGGGGAACCGGCAAGCTCCGAGGCGGCATATTGGTCGCTTCTGGCGCGCGTGGCCCGCGGCGACGATCCGGCGAAAATCGCCCCCGCTCTCGAACGCATCGAAGCGTCGCCATGGTCGGGGCGCGCGGCGGTGGCGCTTGGCGAAGCCTACTTGGCGCGCGGCGCCGCCGAGCGGGCGCTCGAACTGGCCGCCCGCGAATCCGACAGTCGCGAAGACGACGCCGTCGCGTGCGCAGCGCTCTATCTCGAAGCGCGCGCGCTCTGGTTCGTCGCCGACTCGAGCGGTGCGACCCGAGCGTTAGAACGCATCGTTCGGCGATTCCCCGGCTCGATCGAGGCTGCAAAGGCGCGAGCCTCACTTGAGTCGAGCGGCTCCGGGCGGCGAATTCCCGATGCGGCGGAAGGCGCCACGCGTTACGCTGTCGGGATCGGCGAGTTCGCGACACTCGCCGATGCCGAACGCTTCGTGGAGCAGTTTTCGGCGCGGCGCGCCGAGCAGCCGCGAATCGTTCCCATCGAGGACGAAGAACCAGCGCGCGGCGACGATAGCGACGAGCGCGGCGAGAAAACGCGCGATGGCGCCGCGGTGCGCTACCAAGTTTCCGTAGGGGAGTTCGCGACGCCCGCACACGCGCAGGACCTCGTCGCGGATCTTGAACACGAGGGGTTCGACGCGCACGTGGTCCGGCGCTAGGGCGCAGGCAACAGGGGATTCGGTTCGGCAGCGATGAGAGACGAGAGCACCGAAACACCGATGATGCGCCAGTATCGCGCCGCCAAGCGCGATCACCCGGATGCGATCCTGCTATTCCGCATGGGCGATTTCTACGAGATGTTCGACGAGGACGCGGTTGTCGCGTCGAAGCTTCTCGGTCTGACGCTCACGACGCGCGACAAGGGGAAGCCCGAGCCGGTGCCGATGGCGGGGGTTCCGTGGCATGCCGCCGAGAACTACATCGGGCGGCTCGTGCGCGCGGGTCTCAAGGTCACGATCTGCGATCAGGTCGAAGATCCGCGCAAGGCGAAAGGACTCGTTCGCCGCGAGGTCACCGAGATCGTCACGCCCGGCACGATCCTCTCCGACGCGCTCCTCTCGCGCGAGCGCGACAGTTATCTCGCCGCGATTTTCCCCGACGGAAACCGCGTTGGTCTTGCCGCGCTCTCGCTCTCGTCGGGTGATTTCTGGGTCGCCGAGTGCGATCGCGCGCGGCTCGACGACGAACTCGATCTCGTCATTCCCGCGGAAGTTCTCCTGCCCGATTCGATGCGAGGCAAGGAACACGAACTCGTCGGTGCGCTCTCGCCGCCGCCCGCCCTGACGTGGATCGACACATGGAAGTGGGGCGAGGCCGAGGCGATTCGCGTTTTGTCGCAGCAGTTTCACACGGCCGGCATCGACGGTTTCGGGATCGATCACCTGAAACTTGCGACGCGCGCGGCGGGCGTCGTGCTCGCGTACCTGCGGACGCTCGGGCGCGGCCACCTCGAACACGTCACGCGCGTCACCGAGCGGCGCCGCGCCGCGCACCTCATCCTCGACGAAACGACGCGCAAGAACCTCGAGATCCTCGAGCCCGTGGGCGCCGGCGCGACCGTGACGTCCCTGGCGGGAAGCGTCGATCGAACGCGCAGCGCGATGGGCGCGCGGCTTCTGCGGCGCTGGCTCGCCGAACCGCTCGCCGACGCGCCCGCGATTCGCGCGCGCCTGCTCGCCGTTCGCGAGATGGTGGAGCGGCGCACGATGCGCGGCCGGCTTCGCGACGCGCTGCGCGAGGTGCGCGATCTCGAGCGTGCCGCGGCGCGGCTCGTATGCGAGAAGGCGACGCCGCGAGATCTCGTGGAGATCGCTGCGTGCGTGCGCGCGGCCGCCGAGGTTCACGAGGCGCTCTCCGTAGCGCGCGCACCCGTCGTCGCGCGTCTCTCGGCCGATTGGGACGGCTGCCGCGACGTCGCCGCAACCATCGAAACCGCCCTCGACAGCGCGCCCGCGCTCAACCCGCGCGAAGGCGGCGTCATGCGCGACGGGTGGAGCGGCGATCTCGACGACATCCGCGCCGTTCTGCGCGACGGGAAAAACTGGGTGCTCGCCTACCAAGAACGCGAACGCGCCCGCTCGGGAATCGCAACGCTTAAGGTCGGCTTCAATCGCGTGTTCGGCTACTACATCGAGGTGACGCGGACGCAGAAGGACCGAGTCCCCGCCGACTACATCCGCAAACAGACGCTCGCGAACGCCGAACGATTCGTCACGGAAGAACTGCGTGCCTTCGAAGAGAAGAGTCTCGACGCGGAGGAACGTGTCGGAGCGCTCGAGGAATCGCTCTTCATCACGCTTCGAAAGCAGCTCGCGAAGGAGGGGGCGCGTCTCACCGGGCTCGCCGGCGCGCTCGCGCGGGCAGATGTTTACTCCTCGCTCGCTGAACTTGCGGTTGAACGCGGCTACGTCGAGCCGACGATCGAAGACGAGAGCATTCTCGAGATCACACAGGGGAGGCACCCGGTGCTCGAACGCCTCCTCCCTCCGGGCGAGTTCATCGCGAACGACTTGGCGATCGATGTCGCGACCTCGCAGATCCATTTGATCACAGGACCGAACATGGCGGGGAAGTCGACGTTTCTGCGGCAGACGGCGCTCATCGTGATTCTCGCGCAAGCGGGCTCCTTCGTTCCGGCCGCAGGCGCGCGCATCGGCGTGGTCGATCGCATCTTTACGCGAATCGGCGCGCGCGACGACTTGGCCCGCGGCCAAAGCACCTTTCTCGTCGAGATGATCGAAACCGCGCGCATCGTTCATCAAGCTTCGCCTCGCAGCCTCGTGCTCCTCGACGAGGTCGGGCGCGGCACGAGTACGTTCGACGGACTCTCGATCGCGTGGGCCGTCGTCGAACACCTGCACGAAACCGCCGCGGTCGCCGCGCGCACGCTCTTCGCGACGCACTACCACGAGTTGACGGACCTAGCGCTCACGCTGCCGCGCGTGCGCAATTTTCACGTCGAAGTGCGCGAATGGGAGGGAGGCGTCGTTTTTCTGCGCCGCATTCTCGCCGGCGGCACCGACCGGTCGTACGGAATTCACGTCGCGTCGCTCGCGGGGCTTCCGCGCAGCGTCATTGCGCGCGCGCGCGAAGTTTTGCGCAATCTCGAAGCGGGCGAGATCGGCGAGGAGGGACTTCCCGCGCTCGCGAAGGGCGCGGCGGGGCCGCGCGTCACGCCGCCGTCGCAGCTCCCGTTGTTAGCCGTCACTCCGCTGCCGGCCAGCGAGATCGAGGCTGAGATTCGCGTGCTCGACGTCGACGGCCTGACACCGATGGCCGCGCTCGAACGCATCGCCGAGTGGAAACGCCGCCTCGACGAGGAGAGCGCGTGAGCGAAGCGGGCCGCATCCGCCGCCTCCCTCGCGACGTCATCGAGAAGATCGCAGCGGGAGAAGTCATCGAGCGCCCCGCATCGGTCGTGAAGGAGCTTGTCGAAAACGCGCTCGACGCGGGCGCCACGGAGATCGTCGTTTCGATCGACCGGGGCGCGGACCTGCGCATCGCGGTCGCGGACGACGGGCTCGGCATGGTGCCCGACGACGCGCGCCTTGCGTTCGAGCGGCACGCCACGAGCAAGGTCGGCGCTCAAAGCGATCTCGACGCCGTTGTGACGCTCGGCTTTCGCGGCGAAGCGCTTGCGGCGATCGCGGCCGTTTCGGAAGCGGAAATCGTAAGCGCTCCTGCGCACGCCGGAGCGACACGCGTGCGGATGCGCGGCGGCGAGCTGGTCGCCACGGAAGCGGCGGCGCGCGCGCGCGGCACGACCGTCACCGTCTCGAATCTGTTCTTCAATACGCCCGCACGGCGCAAGTTTCTCAAGCGCGACGCGACCGAAGTTCGCGCGATCGAGCGCGAGGTGATCGCGCACGCGTTCGCGGCGGAGGGTGTCGGTTTCACGTTCATCGAGAACGGCGAAACGCGCTTTCGGCTGACCGCGCAAATCTCGGTTGCGACGCGCATGGATACACTCTTCGGCGGCGGCCTCGGCGACGAGTTGCTCGCGATCGGCGGAGAGGCCGGGGACGCCTCCGTCAGCGGATTCATCAGCCCGCCGCGGCGCTCGCGGGGCATCGCGGACGGGATATACCTGGCGGTGAACGGCCGGCCGATCGAGAGCCGGGCGCTTCAGCGCGCAATCCTCCAGGGCTACGAACCGCTCTTGGCATCGCGCCGCTATCCGCTCGCGGCGGTCATGCTTCGCATTCCGTTCGCGCAGGTCGATCCCAACGTTCATCCGACGAAGCGCGAGGTGCGTTTCGTCGCGGAGCAGGATCTATTTCGTCTCGTGCGCCGCTCGGTGGCGCGCGCGCTCAACGGCGCCGGACTGGTTCCCGATTTCTCCGCGCCGATCCAAGCGCTCGCGCAGGGCGGGGAGCCAGCGCCAGCGGAAAGGCTCCCGTTCGCCCGCGAGTCGGGTGCGTCGTGGAGTTCGTGGAACGAGCCGCCCGCGCGCGGCGCGGCTCCCGATTCGCTTCGCGACGCGGATGCGGCGCGCGCCGATGCGACGAGCGCGCTCGAAGTCGCGGATGGCGCGAGCGGACGCGCCGTACTCGAGAGCCTGCTCGCCGCGCCGGCGATCCTGCAAGCGCACCGAACCTATCTCGTCGCGGAGTCCGTCGAGGGGCTCCTGCTCGTCGACCAGCACACGGCGCACGAACGCATACTCTTCGAGGAAGGACTCGCGCGTATCGCGGCGAAGAGTCCCGCGCGCCAGCCACTGCTGGTGCCCGCGACGCTTTCGCTTGCGCCCGCCGATGCGCGCCGGCTCGAGGAGCATGCCGACGCGCTGGCCGCGCTCGGATTCGACCTGCGGGCGATCGGGCCCGACACGTTTCTCGTCGAGGCCGTACCGATGGAGCGCCGAGGGGAGGATATCGGCCGCTGGATCGGCGAGATCGTCGAGAATCTCGCGCGCGATTCGTCTCCGCAAGATCGTCTCGTGCGCGCGGCGCGCTCGTACGCGTGCAAGACAGCCGTTCGCGCCGGCGATACGCTTCGCCCCGCGGAGATTCGCTCGCTCTTGACGCGCTTGGCGCGCGCGGAGAATCCCTTCGCATGCCCGCATGGCCGTCCCGTCGTTGCCCGTGTTCGTCTGCGCGACATCGAGCGACTCTTCGGTCGTCGCTAGAGTGAGCGGAGGCGCCGCCCCCGCGCTCATCGTCGTCCTCGGACCGACCGCGTCGGGAAAAACCGACGTGAGTGTTTCACTCGCGGAGGCGCTCGGCGCGGAGATCGTCTGCGCCGACTCGCGGCAGCTCTACGCGGGGCTCGACATCGGAACGGGAAAACCGTCGGCGTCGCAACGCGCGCGCGTTCCGCACCACCTCATCGACACTCTCGATCCCTCGGAGGCCGCCAACGCCGCGGCGTACGCGCGCGCGGCCCGCGCGGCGATCGCCCAGATTCGCGAGCGCGGAATGCGCGCGATCGTCACGGGCGGCTCCGGGCTCTACGTACGCGCGCTGCTCGATGGGATCTTCGATGGCCCGGGGCGTAACGCGCAGCTTCGAACAGAAATCGCGGAGCGCGCCGCGCGCATGGGCTGGGCGGCGCTCCATGCGGAAGTCGCAGAGCGTGATCCGGAATCCGCGGCGCGCATTCATCCCAACGACGCGGTCCGAATCACGCGCGCGCTCGAGATCATGAAGATGACGGGGCTTTCGGCGAGCGAGGCACGCCGCCGTGGCGCGATGCCGCCGATCGAACTCGGGTATCGCGCGTTCGCGATCGACTGGCCGCGCGGGGCGCTCGACGAACGCATCCGCGCGCGGTTCTCCGCGATGCTCGATGCCGGCCTCGTCGCGGAGGTGCGCGCGCTCTTGGCGCGCGGCGTCGCCGCGGACGCCCCTGCGTTCGACGCACCCGGCTACCGAGAGATCGTCGCGCATCTCGCGGGGGAGATGACGCTCGAGCGCGCCGCGGAACTCGCGATCATCGCGACACGGCAGTACGCGAAACGCCAGATGACGTGGTTTCGGCGCGTCGCCGCGCTCGAATGGATTTCGGCGCAGCCTACGAGCGAGGAGACCGCGAGGCGCGTGCTCGACGCACTCGCCGCTAGCGATGGGGCAAAAGCGTGACCGGCATGACGGCGCGCGTTTGCTTGACGCCCCCGCAGGCGCCCGATAGTATGCCGTGCGCGCGTGATTTCACTTCGGATGCTTCGTCGGCACGTGCACTCAAGCGGGAATAGCTCAGTTGGTAGAGCATCAGCTTCCCAAGCTGAGGGTCGCGGGTTCGAGCCCCGTTTCCCGCTCCAAGAATCCCAGCGCGCCGCGGGTCTTCGGGTCCGCGGCGTTGTTCTTTCCTGCCATGTCACCTGAGATACTTGAGCTAAGCCGTTAGTTTTATTGACAGACATCTCGACGAGTGATAGTTTCGCCGCACTGACGCCTTCCGCACCGCCGACGCGGTGCCCGTCGCACAGAACCCCGGCCGCACCGAATCTCCAGACGAGGATCCGCTTCGCAATGATCATTCGCAGCATTCGCGCGGGAAGCCCTGCATCCGAATTTCCGCTCGCCCCAGGCGACGAAATCCTCGAGGTGAACGGCCAACCGGTGCGCGATCGCGTCGATTACCGCTTTCTGGAAGCCGACGAGGTTCTCGAAATCCGCTATCGCAGCGCGGGCGGGGCGGAGCAGCGCCTCACGATCGAAAAGGATCCGGACCTCGACCTCGGTCTCGAATTCGACGAGGCCAAGATTCGCGAGTGCCACAACAAGTGCCCGTTCTGCTTCGTCGATCAATCGCCGCGCTCCGGAGTCCGCAAAGAACTCGACATTCGCGACGATGACTATCTTCTTTCGTTCGAACACGGGAACTTCATCACGCTCACGAATCTGAAGGAGTGGGAGTTTCAGCGCATTCTCGATCAGCGTCTCTCGCCGCTTTACGTTTCCGTGCACGCGACGGATCCGGAAGCGCGGCGGCGGCTCGTCGTGCACAAGAATGCGGGGCAGATCATGACGCTCCTGAAGCGTCTCGCAGCCGGCGGGATTCGCATGCATACGCAGGCGGTGATTTGTCCCGGCTGGAACGACGGCGAAATCATGGAGCAAACGATTCGCGATCTCGCGGCGCTTCAGCCGGAAATCGAGACGCTCGCGATCGTGCCCGTCGGGCTGACGGCGCATCGCGAAGGGCTTCCGCACATCGATCCGATCACACCGGCGATGGCGAGCGCGATGCTCGCGCAGATCGCGCAGTGGCAAGAGCGCTTCCTGCGCGACAACGACACGCGCTTCGTTTTTCCCGCCGATGAACTTTTCCTCCTCGCGGGCGAGGACGTGCCGGGCGCGGCGTATTACGAAGGCTTTCCGCAGGAGGAGAACGGCGTCGGGATGACGCGGCGCTTTCTCGACGAGTTCGCGCGCGCGTCGCGGCGCTTGCCCGAACGCGTTCCTCGCGCAACGCGCATCGCATGGGTGACCGGCGCGCTCGCGGCGCCGGTCATGCGCGCGCGCGTCATGCCGCGGCTTGCGCGCGTCGGCGGGCTCGCGGCGCAGCTCATCGAAGTGGAGAACGCGTTCTACGGCCCGAGCGTCACGTGCGCGGGTCTTTTGAGCGGCGAGGATATCGCGAGCGCACTCGAACACGCCGGCGAGTTCGATGCCGTGCTCTTGCCCGGGAACGTGTTGAACGCCGACGAACTCTTCGTCGACAGCATGCCGCTCGACGCGGTGCGCGCGCGCGTCCGCGGGCCGATCGTCATAGCCAGCAGCGGCCTCGCCGAACTCTTCGAGGACGCGGGCATCGCGGCGCCGCCACGCTCCGCAACGCGTTCGCGGCCAGCGCCGCGCCACGCACGATGAGGCGCCCGGCGTGAGAGAGCGCATGCCGGTCGCGGCGATCATCGGCCGGCCGAACGTCGGCAAGTCGACGCTCTTCAATCGGCTGATCGGACAGCGCCGCGCCGTCACCTCGGAGCACGCGGGAACGACGCGCGACCGCCTCTACTCGAAAGTGACGTGGAACGGGCGCGATTTCCTCCTCGCCGACACGGGCGGCCTCGTCTCGAATCCGGAGACTCAGATCGAAGCGGGGATTCGCGTGCAGGCACTCGAGGCGGTGCGAGAAGCGGATGTCGTGCTTCTCATCATCGATGGGGGCGAGGGTCCGCAGCCCGAGGACTTCGATGTCGCGTCGCTTCTGCGGCCGCTCGAGCGCCGACTGCTTCTCGTCGCCAACAAGGTCGATCGCCAAGAACTCGAGGCGCAATCGCACGAGGCGTCGCGCCTCGGACTCGGCGTGCCGCTCATGATCTCGGCGATGCAGGGACGCGGTATCGGCGATCTGCTCGACGCCGTCACCGAGCTGTTGCCCGAGGCGGAGCCGCTCGAGGACGAGGCGGGCATTCGTATCGCCGTCGTCGGCCGGCCGAACGTCGGCAAGTCGTCGCTCGTCAACGCACTCACGGGACGCGACGAAGTGCTCGTCGCCGACGAACCGGGAACCACGCGCGATGCCGTCGACACGCGCATCGTGCACAACGGCGTTCCGTTCGTCCTGATCGACACCGCGGGCCTTCGGCGACGTACGCGCGTCGACGACGCGATCGAGTACCACTCCGTGTTGCGCACGCTGAAGGTGCTCGATGCGTGCGACGTCGCGCTCGTGCTCTTCGAGGCGACGCACCCCCCCGAGAAGCAGGACCAGCGAATCGCGGGGATGGCGGAGGCGGCGGGGAAGGGCATCATACTCCTCGCGAACAAATGGGACCTCACGTCGGGGGATGAGTCGGGCGCGCGCGCTCTTTTTCGCGACAAGCTGCCGTTTCTCGATTGGGCGCCGTTGCGATTCATATCCGCGAAGACGGGCGCGTCTCTGGGCGACGTACTTCCTCTCGCCGCGACCGTTCACAAGGAGTGCCATCATCGCGTGCCGACGTCGTCGCTGATCCGAACGATGCGCTCGCTCTGGACGAAGCACCCGCCGCCCGGCATCTCGAACAGCGGGCTCTTCGCGTCGCAGTCGAACACGAATCCGCCGACGTTCGTGATATTTCTCCGGCGGCCGGAGGAGATGCCGCGCCACTACCTCCGCTATCTCGAGAACGGGTTGCGCGAGGCGTACGGCTTTCGGGGCGCGCCGCTGCGTATTCACCTGAAGAAGAAGAAAGAGCGGAAGCGCGAGGTGAGCCGCGATCACTGGGCGTCGTGATGGATAAGGCCGACCCAGTCCGCCGCGTTGTTCGCGGAACTCCGGCACGCCGCGTCGCGGTTCTTGGCGCCGGATCGTGGGGGACATGCCTTGCGCTCCTGCTTCACGCGAAAGGGGAATCCGTCGCGCTCTGGGCGCGGCATCCCGAACGCGCCGACGCGATTCGCTCGCACGGCGAGAATCGCACCTACCTTCCGGGCGTCCCGGTCCCCGCGAGTCTTCCGATTTCGACCGACCTTGCGGAATCCCTGCGCGGCGCGCACGCCGTCGTCTTCTCGGTCCCCTCGCGTTCCCTGCGCGACGTCGCGCGAGCGAGTGCGCCCCATATCGACGAACACGCCACACTCGTCTCCGCGGTGAAAGGGATCGAAGAGGAATCGCTGCGACGTATGAGCGAGGTGCTCTCGGATGAAGCGCAGCGTTCGCGCGCGCAGGAAATCGTCGCGCTCGCCGGCCCGAGCCACTCGGAGGAAGTCGCGCGCCAGATGCCGACCGCCGTCGCCGCCGCGTCGCCGTCGGCCGCCGCCGCGGAGCGCGTGCGCGATCTGTTCATGACCGATTCGTTTCGCGTCTACACGAACGATGATTTGCTCGGCGTCGAGCTGGCCGTGTCGCTGAAGAACATCATCGCGATCGCGGCCGGGCTCTGTGACGGCCTCGGATTCGGCGACAACACGCGCGGCGCGCTTCTTACGCGCGGCCTCGCCGAGATCACGCGGCTCGGCGTTGCGCTCGGCGCTCGCGAGCGCACGTTCTGGGGCCTCGCCGGAATCGGCGACCTCGTGACGACGTGCGTATCGAATCACAGCAGGAATCGGCGCCTCGGCGAAGAGATCGCGCGCGGACGCTCGCTCTCCGAGGCGCTCGAACGCATCGGCATGGTCGCGGAGGGTGTGCCGACGACACGCTCCGCGGTGCGCCTCGCCGAGCGGACCGGCGTCGAGATGCCGATCACGCGCGAGGTTCACGCGATCCTTTTCGAGGGACGCGAACCGCTTCAGGCAATGGACTCGCTCATGCGCCGCGTACCCAAGTCCGAACTCGTGTAGCGCCTAGACCAACTTCGGCGAATGATGAACGCGTTGAATGGCTCGAGGAGAACGTCATGAGAAAATCGCCCGCCGCAACGAAAACGTATTACTCGATCACCGAGGTCGCCGGCATCACGAAGGTGAAGCCGCACGTTCTCCGCTACTGGGAGTCGGAGTTTCCGACGCTTCGGCCGAAGAAGAACCGCGCAGGGAATCGCACGTATCAAACGAACGACATCCGCCAGGTGATTCTTATCAAGCGCCTTCTCTACGATGAGGGCTATACGATCGCCGGCGCGCGAACGCGTCTGGGCAAGCGCGATCCCGCCGACACCGCGCAAATCGAGATCACGTTCCAAGAAGTGCGCCGCGACGAGGTGCTCCTTGCGCTCCGCCATGATCTCGAAGTGCTGCGCGACTCGCTTTCGGAGCCCGAGCGGGAATGACGCTTGTCACGATCCGGCGCGCATGCTACCGTCTCGGCTCCAATTCTGCTGGTTCGGGGCGTGGCGCAGCCCGGTAGCGCACTTGCTTGGGGTGCAAGGGGTCGCTGGTTCAAATCCAGTCGCCCCGACCAGGTTTCGTCGATTCGATGAAGACTTCCATGGAACGATGGAAGCCTTTTTTTTGATGACAGGATGAGCGCAAAACTCGCACTGCTACTTCCGGCACGCAACGAAGAGGAGGGACTGCCACGTGTTCTTCCCGGGTGTCTGCGAGTCGCCTCCCGCGCGAACATCCTCGTCGTCGATGATGGCTCGACCGACGCGACGTCGATCGTTGCGGCGCGCTACGGCGTCGGCGTTCTCACCCTTTCGCCCGGCCGCGGAAAAGGCGGCGCGCTTCGTGCCGGCTTCGAGCGTCTTCTCGGCGAAGGATTCGACGCGATCGTGACGCTCGATTCCGATGGGCAGCATGACGCGGCGGTCGTGCCGCAGTTCGCCGCGGTTGCCGAGAGCGAGCGCGCGGATCTCGTGATCGGCGCGCGCCCCACATCGGTTTCGCTGCCGCGCCGCTTCGCGAACTGGGCGTCGAGCGGCCTTCTGAGCGCGGCGTCCGGCCAGCGCGTTCTCGACGCGCAGTCCGGCTATCGCTGGCACCGCGCCTCGCTTCTGCGCGAGATCTCGCTCGAAGGCGAGGGGTTCGGCTTCGAGACGGAGATTCTCGTGCGCACGCTCGGGCTGCATCGCCGCATCGCGCACGTGCCGATCGCGACGATCGCCGCGAACCGGCCGAGCCACATCCGCCCGATTCGCGACGTCGTGCCGCTCATGGCGCAACATGTCACCCTCGCCATGAAGATCGCCGTCGCGCGTTCCACGCGCCGCACACCGCGAGGCCGCGCGTCGTGAGCGATTACATTCTGGTGACGAACGACGATGGCATTCACGCGGAGGGGATTCGCTCGCTCGCCGCCGGCCTCGAAGGACTCGGCGATATCAAGGTGATCGCGCCCGACCGCGAGCAGAGCGCGTCGAGCCATTCGATCACGCTGCATCAGCCGCTGCGCATCACGAAGCACGACGAGAATCGCGTCAGCGTCACGGGGACGCCCACCGATTGCGTGCTGCTTGCGGCCAACGGCGTCTTCGGCGGAAAGCCGCGCCTCGTCATCTCCGGAATCAATCACGGCCCGAATCTCGGCGACGACGTTACGTATTCGGGAACGGTCGCCGCGGCGATGGAAGGATTCCTTCTCGGGGTGCCGTCGATCGCGGTGTCGCTTGCGGCATCGTCTGGCGAGCTTCATTTCGCGACGGCCGCGCGATTCGCGCGCCGCGTCACAATGAAGATTCTCGAAGTCGGCGCACCGCTCGGCGCACTCGTGAACATCAACGTCCCGAATCTTCCGGAAGAAGAGATCGCGGGCATCCGCATCACGAAGCTCGGCAAGCGCCACTACATCGACACGGTGATCGAGAAGACCGACCCGCGCGGCAAACCGTACTTCTGGATCGGCGGCAGTCCGTCGTGGCAGGCGGGAAAGAACACCGATCAAGGCGCGATCCTCGATCGCTATGTCTCCATCACGCCGCTCCATCTTGATCTCACGGACTACAAGGCGGTCGTCGAGATGGAGGGATGGAGTCTGTGATTTCGGAAGAGCCGTTGCGCGTCGCGGCCACACGACGCGGCGCGCTTCACTTCGGCGCCGCGCGGCGAAAGATGACTGAGCTCTTGCGCGAGAAAGGCGTGACCGACGCGCGATTGCTCGAAGCGCTCGCCAGCGTGCCGCGGCATCTCTTCGGGCCGAAGGGGCTCGAAGGCAAGGCGTACGAGGAGACCGCGCTTCCGATCGGCCACGGCCAGACGGTTTCGTCGCCGCTTACCGTTGCGCGCATGACGCAGGCGCTCGAGATCGCGCCCGAGGAGAAAGCGCTCGAGATCGGGACCGGCTCCGGCTATCAGACCGCGGTTCTCGCGCTCCTCGCCGGCCCCGTCTTCACGATCGAGCGCATCGCGGAACTCGCCGACGCCGCGCGCGACACGCTGCGCGCGCTTGGCCTTGAGCGCGTCAACTTTCGCGTCGGCGACGGCAGCCTCGGATGGAAGGAGTTCGCGCCCTACTCGGTGATTCTCGTGACCGCCGCGTCGCCTGCGATTCCGGAGCCGCTCCTCGAGCAACTCGCGGAAGGCGGCCGTCTCATCGTCCCCGTCGGCGAAGGCGAGCGCCAGGAACTCGTGCTCGTGCGGCGCGAGCGAGGGCGATTCAAGTCGATTCCGCTTGGAGAGTGCCTCTTCGTACCTCTCATCGGGCGCGCGGGATTCCGCATTCCCAGTTGAGTCTCGGGGCCTCGATCTGTACACTGTGCCGGTTCTTTTGGGTCGGGGCGTAGCGCAGCCCGGTAGCGCACCTGCTTCGGGAGCAGGGGGCCGGAGGTTCAAATCCTCTCGCCCCGACCATTTTTCTTTGCCACGCGCGGCCAATCTCATTCGCGGATACCGGCACAATGACGTCGCCATCCCTCCATCTCTTCGTGACCGGCCGCGTGCAAGGTGTCGGCTTTCGATACTTCATTCAGCGAGAAGCGGTGCGGCTCGGCCTGACGGGCTGGGTGCGCAACGTTCCCGACGGACGCGTCGAGATCGACGCGCAAGGTGCGCGCGAGCGCCTCGACGATCTGCTGCGTGCCGCGCGGCGCGGGCCGCAGCTTTCTCACGTCACGGATGTCGTCGAGGAGTGGGGCAGCGTTGAGTCCACCGCGAGCGCGTTCGTGATTCGCCACGACACCGGTTGAGCGCGCGAACGACGCGCATTCCTCACATCACGATTTCCACGGAGACGACGAAATCATGCGAGACCTCAAGGCGCTCATCCGCGAGATCCCCGATTTTCCGAAGCCGGGAATTCTCTTCAAGGACATCACGACACTGTTGCGCGACGCCGGCGCGTTCGACGAAGCGATGCGCCGCGTCACGGATCTCGCGCGCCCGCTCGCGCCGCAGCAAGTCGTCTGCGTCGAGTCGCGCGGCTTTCTCGTGGGCGCGCCGGTCGCCCGCGATCTCGGCGCCGGCGTCATCCCGATTCGCAAGCCCGGCAAACTCCCCGGCGCCATTCTGCGCGAAGAGTACGCGCTCGAGTACGGCACCGACGCGCTCGAGATGCACGAAGGCGCGATCGCGCCGGGCCAGCGCGTTCTCGTCGTCGACGATGTGCTCGCGACCGGCGGCACCGCGTCCGCAGCGGCGCGCCTCATCGCTCGCGCAGGCGGTGTCCTCGCCGGCTACGTCTTCCTGATCGAACTCTCAGCGCTCGGCGGCCGCGCGCGCCTCGGCGCCGCGCCCGCTCACGCACTGATCACGTACTAGGCAGACCCGAATTTGTGGATCGACGGGTCCTCATCGGCCGCGTTACAGTAGCCGAGTCCGAACCCGTTCACGGCTCATCGATCGTTTTCGGGGGGAGCCCGCATGCCACCGTTTGCCCGCCATCCTACCGATCAGATTAGAAATCGTTGGCGAAGCCGCGTTGCCGTCGCCTTCCTTGCCGTGAGTCTGGCGTGCCTATGCTCGGCGGCCGTTGCTCGCGCTGAGTGCATCGACTACGGAGACTACGTGCATGTGGCGGGCAGCGTGGACACGCCGGGGGTCGCATATGGCGTGGCCGTCTCGGGAACCTACGCCTACGTCGCGGATGATTGGAAAGGTTTCCAGGTGATCGACATCACGAATCCGGCGAGTCCGCAAATCGTGGGCAACGTGGTGACGCCGGGAGATCCCGAGGACGATGCCCGCGACATCGCCATCTCAAGAGGCTACGCCTACCTCGCGGACGGGAGACGAGGTCTTGTCGTGATCGACATCACGAATCCCGCGAGCCCCCAGATCGTCGGAAGCCTGGACACGGCGGGTTTTGCGTGGGGCGTGGCCGTCTCGGGGAACTACGCCTATCTCGCGGCTCGCGACGGTGGTCTCCAGGTGATCGACATCTCGAATCCCGCGAATCCCCAGTTTGCCGGCAGCGAGATCACGCCGGACTATGCGCGTGACGTGGCTGTCTTGGGGGCCTACGCCTACCTCGCGGGCGAGGGGCCCGGCCTCCGTGTGATCGATATTACAAATCCGGGTAATCCTCAGATCGTGGGCACCGTGAACACGCCCGGCTCTGCATACAGCGTCGCCGTCTCGGGCACCCGCGCCTACATCGTGAGCTACAATTTCGGTCTCCAAGTGATCGACATCTCCAATCCCGCGGACCCCGAGATCCTGGGCAGCGTGGACACCCCGTACGACGGATATGACGTCGCGGTCCAGGGCACCCGCGCCTACGTCGCGGACTACTATGACGGTGTCTACGTGATCGACGTCGCGAATCCCGCGAGTCCCCAGTTCATAGGCAGCGTGGAAACGCCGGGCAATGCGCGTGGCGTTGCGGTCTCGGGAAACTTCGCCTGCGTCGCGGACTCCTATTTCGGGCTCCAAGTGATCGACATCTCGAGTTCCGCTGGTCCCGCGACTCCCGAGATCGTGGGCAGCGTGGACTTGCCCTGCTGCGCCGTGGGAGTGGCTGTGTCGGGACCCCACGCCTACGTCGCGGGCGGAACTTCCGGCCTCGATGTGATCGACATCACGAATCCCGCGAGCCCGCAGATCGTGGGCGGCGTGGACACACCGGACTACGCTTCCAACGTGGCCGCCTGGGGGAACCACGCCTATGTCGCGGATGATGACAGCGGCCTTCAAGTGATCGACATCACGAGTCCTGCGAATCCCCAGATCGTGGGCAGCGTGGGCCTGCCACCCAATGCCTCGGGCGTGGCGATTTCCGGGAACCGCGCCTACGTCGCGAACGACTCTTCCGGTCTCCGAGTGATCAACATCACGAATCCCGCGAGCCCGCAGGTTCTGGGTGGCGTGAACACGCCAGGCGTTGCGCGGGGCGTGGCCGTCTGGGGGAACCACGCCTATATCGCGGATAACGCCAGTGGTCTCCAGGTGATCGACATCACGAATCCCGCGAACCCTCAGATCGTGGGCAGCGTCGACACGCCGGGCGTTGCATATGGCGTGGCCGTCTCGGGAACACACGCCTTCGTCGCGGACTACTACGGTCTCCGAGTGATCGACATCGCGAATCCCGCGAGTCCCCAGCTCCTGAGCAGTGTGAGCACAGCGGGTGAAGCCCGCCGCGTGGTGCTCTCGGGGACGTTCGCCTATGTCGCGGACGGGTCTGCTGGTCTTCAGGTGATCGACATCACGAATCCAGAGAGCCCACAGATCGTGGGTGGCATGAACCTGCAGGGCGATGCGTATGGCGTGGCCGTCTCGGGAACCCAGGTTTACGTTGCGGACGATGCCTATAGTCGTCTCGTCATCCTGCCAACGCAGTGCGATCTGGCAACGGATGTAGAAGGGCATGACCCGCTTGCATCCAGAATCCGCCTGAGAGCCTATCCGAATCCAAGTTCGCATCAGACGTTCATCGACTTTGAGACGCTGCGCGAGGGTCCAGTTCTGGTGAGCGTGTACGACGTTGCCGGTCGCCGCGTCCGCGGTCTGGCCGACGGAATCCTTCGTGCGGGCGATCACCATCTCCTCTGGGACGGACGTGACGAGGATGGCCGTGCGGCCCCGGTGGGGATCTATCTCATTCGGGTCTCCACGGCCGAGGGAAGCATGACCGCGCGTTCAGTGGTCGTCCGTTGAAGTCTCGCGACTGAGCACGCAGGTAAGGCTCTCGCCACCGTCGTAGAGATCCCCAACCTCCTCGCCGCGGTTACGTCCTCCAGAACCCAGCAACACACTTGAAATAACCGAAGGGAAATCAGAGGATAGGGGCCATCGCCCCCGTAGCTCAGGTGGATAGAGCACCGGTTTCCTAAACTGCCTGGGCCGGGAAGGTAGCGATCCATCGAAAAGCGGTGTCACCACGAGCAATGCGAAGCGCCTCAGCGGGTTCGCCCGTCTGAGGCGCTTTCTTTTCTAGTGCCCCGCGATGCCCTTTCTTCCCTCGTTTTCCCTCCTGAGACCGTAGCAAAACCGTAGCACTCGCGTGAGGTGCCACGGGGGAGGTGGGGACGTGAAATCGTTAGTGAATCGAACGACGAGCACATTTGCGCGCGTGCGGGGAGGCTCGGCGATCGAGTACGCCGAGCGCCTCGGATGGCACCTGTTTCCTGTTCACACGATGCGTGACGGAGCCTGCACGTGCGGCAATGTCTCATGCAATCGGCGCGGCAAACACCCCGTTGAATGGCTCGTGCCCAACGGATATCTCGACGCAACCACAGAGGTGAACGTTCTGCGCGAATGGTGGACGGCGGAAGACTGGAACATCGGACTCGCGTGCAAGCAAAGTGGCGTTTTCTCCCTGGACATTGATCCCCGGCACGGTGGCGACGTGGGGCTCGAGGAGATTCAGCCGCTCCCGGATTCGCCGCTCTCGATTACAGGCTCGCGCGGGCAGCACCGGCTCTTCGCAGCACCCGACGGCAAGCCGAGCAACGCCACGGGTTCACTTCCCTCCGGGATTGATGTTCGATGGGCCGGCTACATCATTCTCCCTCCGAGTCTGCACGCGAGCGGCCGACCATACGAATGGGAGGCACTGGGCGAGCCGTACCAAGTGAAGCTCGCTGCGGTGCCAGCACACGTACTCGCGCGGATTCGGGATGGCAGCTCACCTTCAGAGACAACCACGGCGCGCGCGCCGATTCCGGAAGGTTCTCGCCATGAGAGTCTCAAGCATCTGGCGGCGCGGCTGCGGAACGATGGGCTCGGTGAGAACGCGATCTTTGCGGCGCTGATGGCGGAAAACCTCGAGAGATGCGTTCCCCCTTCGCCGGAGAAGGAGGTGCGGGACCTCGCGCGTTGGGCCGCAGAGCTCCAAGCCGCACACGATCCGGCAGGGGAGGCAGCGGAAATCCTGGCGCGGCGCAGCTCCGCGCGTGTAGAACCTGAGGAATTCTACTTCCCCGATCGGACACTCACGGACACCGGGAACGCGGCGAGATTCGGAACCCAGCACGGCGCATCAATACGATTCGTCCGCGACTTGGGCGGGTGGCTCATCTGGGACGGCACGCGGTGGCGACGCGATGACAAGTGTGAAGTGCAGGAGCTAGGGAAGGCTACCGCGCGATCTCTCTACGTGGAAGCGTCTCGCGCGTCGAAAGACGCGGCTGACGAGATCGCCAAACACGCCAAGAAAAGCATGTCGCACGCCGGAATCCGAGCCATGCTCGCACTCGCCGAAAGCCTGGACGGCATCGCACGACTGCCGGAGGACTTCGACTGCGATCCGCACGCGTTCAACGTCAAGAACGGAACGATCGATCTCCGCACGGGAGAGCTGCGTCCCCACGCTCCGACGGACGGAATCACGAAGGTAGCCGGAGTGCATTGGGACGAGTCGGCGCAATGCCCCAGGTGGCAATCGTTCCTGAGCGAGATAATGGACGGCAACGCGCGACTGATTTGCTTTCTGCGCCGCGCGATCGGCTACTCGTTGACCGGCTCCGTCAGAGAGCAAGCGCTTTTTATCGCACACGGGAGCGGAGCCAATGGAAAGTCGACCTTGCTCGAAACGATTCGCGCGCTGCTCAACGATTACGCGAAAGCGACGCCGGCAGAGACGTTTCTTGTCAACCGGAATGATTCGATCCGGTGCGATCTCGCGGCGCTGCGCGGCGCACGCCTCGTGGTCGCGCAGGAGACGGAGAGCGGCCGCCGCCTCGCTGAGAGCCTCGTCAAACAACTCACCGGGGGGGACGCGCTCACGGCGAGGCATCTCTACAGAGAGTTTTTCACGTACGTTCCGACTTTCAAACCTTGGCTCGTCACGAATCATCGACCCCGCATCGTCGGAACCGATCACGCCATTTGGCGTCGGGTTCACCTGATCCCATTCGCAGTAACGTTCGCACCCGAGCGACAAGACAAGGACTTGGTGGCAACGCTGCGCTCAGAGCTTCCGGGCATTCTGACCTGGGCCGTGCGAGGGGCGATGGAATGGAACGCGGAAGGCCTGCGGCCGCCCGAGGAAGTGAAAGCTGCGACCGATGCATACCGGCGGGACCAAGACACACTCGCGGACTTCCTCGAGGAACGATGCATCGTCGGAGAAACACTCGTGTCCACGGTGGCTGATCTTTTCCGCGCGTACACGACGTGGTGTGAGTCCACCGGCGAACGCGCGCTTGGCAGCAGGACATTCGGCGAGGCTCTTGAGGAGCGTGGCTTCCATGCGCACAAGGGCGCGAAGGGCAGTCGACTTCGGCGTGGACTGATGCTGCAAGCCGTCGGGTAGTCGCTGAGGGCCCGAAAACGACGTTTGTTCCGAGGCTGTTGGTGGCGAGTGGCGTGTGTGGCGTAAGTAGCCGGCAATCTCTTCGTAACACGCTCGCGAGGGGGGCTTCCGGCGTGAACGTGCCGGAAGCCGCCTCACGCCGCTGGCATCGCCTTGCCGGCTACACGGTCCTCCGACAGAACGCTTTCCGCCGCCGTAAAGAAATCTTGTCAACGCGCGAAGCGAATCTCCCGAACGGTGCATTGATAGTTCCAAGGCGCGGACGTGCGTGCGCGCGAACATTAGAGCGCTAGCGCGACGACTGGCCCTGCGAACCGAGCCCGAGCGCGCTCAGCAATCCGAAGCGCTCGCGGTGCTCTCGATTCATCCGCACGAGTTCGCGCCCCTTCTCGTCGCGCCAGAACTTCAGGAACCACCAGGTCGTTCCCTTCGCCGCCGCCACCGCTCTCGCTTCCTCAAGCGACATTCCCGCCACCTGGGCGTACCGGTAGAGTGTCGTCGTCAGCCCGTCGTTGATGTCTTCGTCGAGTCTCGCGAAGAGGATCGTCCCGACCCACTCGTCATCGAGCTTCTTTCTTCGCAGCATCCTTCACCCCCAAACTGGCCGCATGCGTGCGCTCAGCGGCATGCCTGGAATGTAGAACACTTGAGCGACGGCGTCCCAAAGCCGACCGGATTCCACGAGCCCTGTATTCAAGCGAATGCTCCACGAGCCGTCAGGTTCCTGAAAGGCGCCTCGGAAATGTCCTTGTCGTGCTGCCCACAGCGTTTCGAGCCACGAGTGCCCGTAACGGCGCACGTCGGGCGGGAACGCTCGGTGGATTCGCCAGAGCGTTGTGATGTACGGCGCGTGAGCGTCCCGTCCAGCGAAGAGAATGAACCAGAGCCGTTCTTCACGCGGCCACGTGGTCTTCTCACATTCGCGACGAAAGCGGCGGCGACGCGACGTCTTCCGGGGGAGGGCTTCGCGCGCTTTTCGTATCGTGCACTCGTGACGCGTGTCGCGGCCAATCATCCTCATCCTCTTCCGATCGTTGACGCCGTCAGGAGCGCGGGTGCGGCGTCGCACATGTTTATCAGACTCCAGTGGACACGGCAACGTCCGCTGGGGCGGTTTGGAGCGCTGGTTCTCCTCGGGATCAGCAGACATACGTCGGATTCCTCCGTCGACTACGCCCCCATGGAGCCTTCTTCGAATCGCGGTCTGTGAAATCCCTGACTCGCCGTGTGACCGTGGTACTATGTCCTCCATGTTCGCTCGGCTCAGTAGACTCGGCGCGAAGTCCGACACGATGCGTACCGTCGCGCCTCCCACCGGGACAAGAGAGATGACGAGAACTGGAGCGCCGAGAACGTGGGTCGGGCTGCCGCGCGCATTCCGCGCGACCCGGAGTCCGAGACTCCCGACATGATCAAGCTCGAGGATCTCCAGCCGAACGCCACGGTCCGCGGGATCACCCCCGATGGGCTCGTCACGGTCGTCAGCGTCCAGTGGTTCGGCTCCGAGGCGTTGGAGCTGACGTACAAGGGCTCGTCCGGCAGGGTCGCGAACGAGCTGATCTACCGCCACGACGAGGATCGGCTTGAGATCGTCGAGGAGGGGCGTCCGTGGAGTTTCGACGGCGACGGTGCGCAGTTCCGGCTCGTCTCCGAGGCGCACCGCATCCGACTCGCGCATCTCTTCGATCCCGTGCTCGCGGTCCATACCTCGCTCGTGGATCCGCTGCCGCACCAGATCACGGCCGTATACGAGGAAATGCTCCCACGCCAGCCGCTTCGCTTCCTCCTCGCCGACGACCCTGGAGCAGGAAAGACGATCATGGCGGGGCTCTTCATCAAGGAGCTGATCGCCCGCGGCGATTTGAAGCGCTGCCTCATAGTCTGTCCCGGCAGTCTTGCCGAGCAGTGGCAGGACGAACTGCAGCGTCGCTTCCACCTGCCCTTCGAGATCATGACCAACGACAAGCTCGAAGCGGCCCGCACCGGCAATTGGTTCCTCGAGAACGATCTCGCGATCGCTCGCCTCGACAAGCTGTCGCGCAACGAGGATGTGCAGCAGAAGCTCAGCGCTCCGGATTGTCGCTACGATCTCATCGTCTGCGACGAGGCGCACAAACTCTCCGCGACGTTTTTCGGCGGCGAGGTGAAGTACACCAAACGTTATCGGCTCGGGCAGCTTCTCTCCGGCCTCACGCGTCACTTCTTGCTGATGACGGCGACTCCCCACAACGGCAAGGAGGAAGACTTCCAGCTCTTCCTTGCGTTGCTCGACGGCGACCGCTTCGAGGGAAGGTTTCGCGATGGTGTCCACCAGGCGGACGTCTCTGACCTGATGCGCCGCATGGTGAAGGAGAACTTGCTGAAGTTCGATGGACGGCCTCTCTTCCCCGAGCGCATCGCGTACACGGTGCCCTACAAGCTGTCCGATGGCGAGGCTCGTCTCTACAAGGAAGTCACCGATTACGTTCGCCAGGAGTTCAACCGCGCCGAAGCGCTCGAGAACGACAAACGCGCGGGCACTGTCGGCTTCGCGCTCACACTCTTGCAGCGGCGACTGGCCTCGTCGCCTGAAGCGATCTATCAGTCACTCCGCCGTCGACGCGAGCGCCTCGAGAAGCGACTCCGGGAGCTGGAACTTTTGCAGCGTGGTGCTGCGGTGCTCGCACCGACAGATGCGGGACCTCTACTCGACGCCGATGACGTGGAGGACCTCGAGGAGGCTCCCGAGAACGAGGTCGAGGCCGCGGAGGCGGAGATCCTCGACCAAGCCACCGCCGCGGCGACGCTCGCGGAACTGAAGATCGAGATCTCCACACTTGCCCGACTCGAGGCCCTCGCCGCGGAGGTCCGCCGCAGCGGTCTCGACACCAAGTGGCGCGAGCTGTCGCGCCTGCTCGGCGAGATCTTCACGCCGACAGGGCTTCTTGGCGACCGTGTCGCCGAGCCCAAGGTTCCCTACGGCGCGGGCCCACTGCCAAGACCAGCCGCTTCGCCTCGCCAGAAGCTCGTCCTGTTCACTGAACATCGCGACACCCTGAGCTACCTCGAGCGCCAGATCGGCTCGCTTCTTGGGAGACCGGAAGCGGTGGTGCTCATCCATGGCAGCATGGGGCGCGAGGAACGGCGGAAAGCGCAGGAGAGTTTTCTGCACGATCCGGAGGTACAGGTGCTGCTCGCCACCGACGCCGCCGGCGAAGGAATCAACCTTCAGCGCGCGCACCTGATGGTGAACTACGACCTGCCCTGGAACCCGAACCGACTGGAGCAGCGCTTCGGCCGCATCCACCGCATCGGACAAACCGAGGTGTGTCACCTCTGGAACCTGGTTGCCGAAGAGACCCGCGAGGGCGACGTCTATCGCCGATTGCTGGAGAAGCTCGAGGAGGCCCGCCAGGCTCTCGGCGGGCAGGTGTTCGACGTGATGGGCAAGCTCCAGTTCGAAGGCCGTCCCCTTCGCGATCTCTTGATTGAGGCTATCCGCTACGGCGATCAGCCCGAGGTGCGCGCGCGGCTCACCCGTGCCGTCGAGCACGGCGTGGATCGACCGCATCTCGAGGGTCTGATCGAAGACCGGGCGCTCGCACACGATGTGATGGACTCGAGTCGTGTGGCACGCGTGCGTGAGGAGATGGAGCGCGCTGAGGCACGTCGACTGCAGCCGCACTACATCGAGTCGTTTTTCCTCGAGGCCTTCAAGCGCCTGGGTGGCACCATGCGCCAGCGCGAGCCGCGCCGCTACGAGATCACGCATGTGCCCGCGCCAGTCCGTAACCGAGACCGGCAGATCGGCACGGGCGACCCTGTGCTCGCGCGTTATGAGCGCATCGCTTTCGAAAAGGAGCTACTCGCGCCTCCGAGCCAGCCGCTCGCCGCCTTCGTCTGCCCGGGGAACGCGTTGCTCGACGCCGTTCTCGACATCACGCTCGAACGGCAGCGTGATCTCCTCAAGCGCGGCACGGTGCTCGTCGATGAGCGCGACCTGGGCACGACTCCCCGAGTCCTGTTCTTTCTCGAGCACGCCATTCAAGACGCGAGCCGCTTGCCCTCGGGCGATCGTCGCACGATCTCGCGACGCATGCTCTACGTGGAGATGGACGCCGCGGGGCTCACGCGCCAACTGCACTACGCGCCCTACCTCGACTACCGCCCGCTCGCCGACGGCGAGCCGACAGTGGGGGACCTCTTCGCGCGACCCGAGTTCGCTTGGATTGATCGTGCGCTGGAGCAGAAGGCGCAGAGTTACGCGATCGAGCACGTCGTGCCGGAGCACATCACCGAGGTGCGCAAGCGCCGCCTCGAGTGGATCGAGAAGACCCGCGCTGCGGTGAAGGACCGCCTTACGAAGGAGATCACCTACTGGGACCACCGCGCCGAGCAGCTCAAGCTGCAGGAGCAGGCCGGTAAGGCAGGTGCGCGACTCAACTCGGGCGAGGCTCGCCGTCGGGCAGACGATCTGCAGTCACGGCTCGAGAAACGCCTCACTGAACTGGATCGCGAAGCTCAGATTTCGGCGATGTCGCCGGCTGTACTTGGAGGGCTCGTGGTGGTGCCTCTGGGGCTCGTCACCGCGATGACCGGCCGCACGCTCCCCCCGCATCCGGTCGACACCCAAGCGTCGGCGGCGCGCGCTCGCGCAATCGTGATGGAAGCAGAGCGCGTCCTCGGCTTCGAACCCACCGACCGCGAGTTTGAGAAGCTCGGTTACGACATCGAGAGCCGCGTCACTGGCACTGGGCGGCTGCGGTTCCTCGAGGTCAAGGGGCGCGTGTCCGGTGCAGACACTGTCACCGTGACGAAGAACGAGATCCTCTACAGCTTTAACAAACCCGAGGACTTCATCCTCGTGCTCGTCGAGTTCTTGGACGGCGACACGCACCGAGTTCGCTACCTACGCCGCCCGTTCGAGCGCAGCGGCGTGACCACCGATTTCAATGGGGCAAGCGTGAACTTTCCGTTCGCTGAATTGCTCGCTCGGGGGGAAGACCCGCGATGAAGTCGGCGGGCGTCTACCTCGGCATCGATCTCGGAACGACGAACTCGAGCATCGCCTACGTCATCGCAGATCCTCGGCACGCTCAATCGGCGAAGATCGAGGTTCGGACGGTTCGCGTGCCGCTTGACGAGGATGGCAGCGCCACCACGGATCGTATCCCATCGGTCGTCTCTCAAATATCAACCGGCCGCTCGCGCAGCAAGTTCTTGATCGCCTGGGAGTTCTTCGCCGCGTTCAAGAAGCGCAGAAAGAACGCGAAGCTGCTGCGCCATGCCAGAGACTTCTTCCGCTCCGTCAAGTCGGACCTTGGATCCTTTCGGGTCTACTCACGGGCGTGCTCGCCAGAGTTGGACACTCCGCAGAAAGTGGCAGCGGTCATCCTTCGCCGCCTCATCGAGCAGGCGCGGGCGCAATTGCCCGGCGTCGACCTTCGCAGTGTGCATGTCACGGTGAGTGTCCCGGCTTCACTGAGCGGGGTCGCACGCGACCACACCAGAGAGGCAGCGCTAGTCGCTGGTGTAGATCCGAGCCGGTTGGATCTGATCGACGAGCCGTGCGCTGCACTCCTCGATTTCCTCAACGATGGCCGAGCGGCCGGGCTGCTGGATGACAACTCACCGCGCAACCTCATGGTGTTCGATTACGGAGGCGGGACTCTCGATCTTTCGCTGGTCCGTGCTCGGTTTGATAAGACGAGCAAGACGGGTCTCCTGGTCGAGAACCTCGCTATTTCGAAGTACAAGCGTCTCGGTGGTGACGAGGTCGATCGTGCCATCATGCGCGATGTCCTTTGGCCGCAGTGCGAGACGGCACTGCGATGCAGTCGCGAGTCGCTAAAGGCCCACGTTCGGCGGGGGGTCGAGGATAGCCTGACATCCACGGTCGCGCGTCGACTCAAGGAGAGGCTGTGCCAGAGACTGCGCACTGGCAAGGGTAGTCCGGCAAGTAACGCTGAGGGCGTGGTGATCGATGAGCCACTGCTGTGGTCCTTCGATGTCCCTGACACCGAGGGCAAATTGCCACTTCGATTCCGTCTCACGGAGTCTCAATTCAGAATCATCATGAAGCCCTTCGTGTGCTTGCCGCATGACGAGAGCGAGTGGAAGGGCGATGCGTTCGTCCAGTCGCTGCTGATACCGGTGCTTGAGGTCCTTCACAAGGGACGCGTCGATCCATTGAATCTGGCGGCAGTGGTGTTGCATGGCGGAAGCTGCCGCAATCCACTCGTCCGCGAGATGTTGACAGAGGCGCTGACGTCCGAGCTGACGCTCTTTGGAAGTGTCGTCATTATCGAAACACCGGAGCTGGACTCGTCCGTCGCCCGCGGAGCAGCGCTGGCCGGCTATTGGAAACACGGCCGCGGCGTCGACATTATCCCGCCGATCATGGCCGAAGAGATCGGCATCATGACCCTGGGCGACCACCCCGTGCGGCTCCTCGACAGTGGGCAAACACTGCCGTTTCCCGACGAGCATGGCATCCACGAGGTCCCCTTCGACTCGGCCCCGCTCTACGTGCCGGCCGACCGCCTCGGCCAGATGCTCGTGCCCGTGTATGCAGGTAGCGAGCATCGGCTTGTCGCCTCCGTGGGTGTTGATCTGCCCGAAACGGCGCGTCGAGCAGATCCGGTGCGCGTCAAGCTGCAGGTGGATCGGGACAAGACGCTGAGGTGGTGGTTCGCCATCAAGGACGGGGAGTTCCTTCCAGGGGAGACGATCCATGACCCATGGTGCGCTGCCATGCCGTCGGCAGCGGAACGCAGCCTGCTCGAATTCCGTCGCGAGGGCTATGTTCAGCACCAAGCCTCCAAGGGCCGGAAATCGATCAAACTCGACACAGAGATGACTCTGCTCTATCGGGCCGGAATGCTTGACGAGGCGGAAGTCGCGCTGAGGGATTACGCGGATGACTGCGGCATGGACGGTTGGTCGTCCAACCTACTCGCCTTCATCTGCGCTCAGACCGGTCGCGAGGAAGAAGCGCTGAGACTCCTCAAGGCGGCGGCGGCGGCGGAGCCGACAAGTGCGTTGCTTCAAGGGAATCTCGGCTGCAGACTGCTTGAGGCCAACGACCTCGATGCGGCAGAGGCTGCACTACGCCAAGCGTTGAGCAATGATCCGGACCTTGTCTACGTCTATCGCGCGCTGGGGGACTGCAAGCGCAAGCGTGGCAGAGAGCAGGAAGCCCAGCATGAGTTCGCCGAAGGCATACGCCGAGCCGAGCGCCACGTACAAGGCGAAACGAGATCCGCGAGACAGTGGGCGGAACTCAGCAATCTCTATTCGCGGGCGGGGAAGTACGAAGCGGCGCGGGAAGCTTGGCAGCGATGGAGCCAACTTGAAGCTCGCGCGAATCTGAATGGTGACCCCAATACGCGCATCGCCGGTCCCGACAGCGGCTTTCTCCGCCACGACGACTTGGAGGTCTCAGACTCTTGAGCACACGCCGTAAGACCGCGAAGCAGTCATCGCGCGCCAAGCGCAACCCAAGGCCAGTGCGAAAGACCAAGGGCCGCGAACAGCGGGGAGCAAAGTCGAAGACAGTGGGAACTTCTGCCCGTCGCATTTCGGCCGCGATCAAGCGCTACGACGCGGCACGGCAGATCGCAGACCGGCGGGCCGCCGACGTCTTGGCTATTGCATCGCAACTTGGAGCCGCCGCCGTCACCAAGAGAGACGACCTACTAGTCTCGCAGCTTATCGAGCGTGCACTCTTGCGGGATGTCCTCGCATTCCATGTCGCGATGGCGATGGCTCCGCTCGACACGCTCCCGCCCGATCTCGAACGGTTGCGGCTCCTGCCCGCGGCGCTGCTCGATTGGCTCGACGAGGCCTTCGGACTCACTTGCATGGGGATTCGCTCCGGCGCCGAGATTCCCGCCCGGAACCTGGCTGGACAGAGTTGCAGCTTCGATGTGCCGCGTGACCCGAACGCACTCGTGAAAGTATTCGTCGACAGCGACGGGTGGAACAAGCGCGGCAAGGCGATGGTCCCTGCCCGTCTCTCGCGAGCGGATCGATCCTCGTGACGACAGCGCACAAGAAACTCATCGAAGTCGCGCTACCGTTGGACGCGATCAACAAGGCCTGCGCACGCGAGAAGTCGATCCGCCACGGACACCCGAGTACGTTGCACCTCTGGTGGGCGCGCCGGCCGCTCGCGGCGGCACGGGCGGTGATCTTCGCGCAGATGGTGGATGATCCGTCGGTCTACGTCGACGTGCTCCGCGCGGACCCGAAGCTGCACCGCAAGGCAGAGAGCGCACTCAAGGCGCGGCTGAAGTTGTGGGAGGAGGCGCGAACTCTCGCCATGGCGGCGAAAGCGGCCGGGCTTCCTGTCACGGAACCAGGACCGGCCCCGACCCTCGACGACATGCTGGCGGACATCGAGCGCCAGCGGCTCTTCCGCATCATCGAGGACCTGGTGCTGTGGGAGAACACCACCAACGAGACGGTGCTGCAGGCGGCGCGCGACGAGATCTGGGCGAGCTGGCGGCGCGCCTGCGCCGAGAACGCCGACCATCCGCGGGCCAAGGATCTGTTCGACCGCAAGAAGCTGCCCGCCTTCCACGACCCCTTCGCTGGTGGCGGGGCGCTGCCGCTGGAGGCGCAGCGGCTCGGGCTCGAGAGCTACGCCAGCGACCTGAACCCGGTGGCTGTGCTGATCAACAAGGCGATGATCGAGATCCCGCCGAAGTTTGCGGGCAAGCCGCCGGTGAACCCCGAGTCGCGCAAAGACAAGAACCTGTTCGCGCGGGAGTGGAAGGGCGCGCAGGGCCTCGCCGAGGACGTGCGCCACTACGGCCAGTGGATGCGCGACGAGGCCGAGAAGCGCATCGGCCACCTCTACCCGAAGGTCGAGGTCACCGCCGAGATGGTGAAGGTGCGGCCGGACCTGAAGCAGTACGTGGGCAAGAAGCTCACCGTGATCGCCTGGCTCTGGGCGCGCACGGTAAAGAGCCCGAACCCGGCCTTCGCACAGGTGGACGTGCCGCTCGCCTCGACCTTCATGCTCTCCACCAAGGCGGGCAAGGAGGCGTACGTCAAGCCGGTGATCGAAAACGGCGGCTACCGCTTCACGGTGAAGGTGGGCAAGCCA
Source organism: bacterium (assembly GCA_046160485.1). Taxonomy (GTDB): domain Bacteria; phylum Orphanbacterota; class Orphanbacteria; order JBJXGV01; family JBJXGV01; genus JBJXGV01. Next base: position 165,945 of record JBJXGV010000028.1, read on the forward strand.
AAGGATACGGAGGCGGCGAAGAACGGAACCAAGCTGTCGCGCGGGGCGAACTTCATGTGTCTCATGTCAAGCACGCCGATGGACCACGAATATGTGCGGGGGGAATTCCAAGCACAGCGTGCTGGCCAACGCATGATGGCGATTGTTGCTGAAGGCGACCGCGGGCGGGTCTATCTCGCGCCGACGCCGGAGATGGAGGTCATTGCCCTGCAGGCGCATTCAGAGTGGCGGCCTGAGCAAGAGATGAACCAAGACAGTAGCAATCTTGTGAGCGGTCGTGGCTACGGCATTCACTACTGGCACGAGTTGTTTACTGAGCGCCAGCTCGTGGCGCTGACGACCTTCTCCGACCTGGTTCAGGAAGCTCGCGAACGGGTGGAGCACGACGCGCTCGTACCCGGTGTTCCCGACGACGGCAAGCATCTGCGCGATGGCGGTGGCGGCGCTGCGGCGTATGGCGACGCTGTGGGGGTGTATCTGGCATTCGCGGTCGACAAGAGCGCGGTTTACTGGAACAGCTTGTGTCCATGGTTAAACCAAGCCAAGAATGAAATAGTAGGAAACGCATTTGGTCGTCAGGCGCTCCCGATGGTCTGGGACTATGCGGAGGCAAATCCGCTTTCTGATTCTGGTGGTAACATTAACAAACAGCTTGATTATGTGTGCAAGGCGTTGATGTTTGGTGCAAGCGCCAGTGGGACAGGGCTTGCTCAGCAAGATGACGCCGCGAGGCAATCGCTAAGCAGGGCCAAAGTTGTTTCCACGGATCCACCTTACTACGACAACATCGGTTATGCGGACCTTTCAGACTTCTTCTACGTCTGGCTACGCCGCTCCCTGAAACTGGTGTTCCCCGAGCTGTTCACCACGCTCGCTGTGCCTAAGGCTGAGGAATTGGTTGCCACGCCTTATCGACACGGAAGTAAGGCAAAGGCGGAGACATTCTTCCTAGGTGGCATGACGCAGGCGATGCACCGATTGGCTGAGCTAGCTCACCCAGCTTTCCCAGTCACCATCTACTACGCTTTCAAACAATCCGAAAGCGACGGCGCAGAAGGCACGACGAATACTGGCTGGGACACGTTCTTGGCGGCGGTCATCGAAGCCGGGTTTACCATCAGCGGCACTTGGCCAATGCGAACCGAACGTGAAGGCCGCATGATGAGCAACGATACCAACTCCCTGGCGTCGAGCATCATCCTCGTCTGCCGCTCGCGCGCCGGCGAGGCGCCCACCGCCACGCGCCGTGAGTTCGTCACCGCACTCAAGGCCGAGCTGCCGCAGGCGCTCGCCCACCTCCAGCGCGGCAACATCGCGCCCGTGGATCTGGCGCAGGCGGCCATCGGCCCGGGCATGGCGGTCTACACCCGCTACGCCAAGGTGCTCGACGCCGAGGGCAAGCCGCTCAGCGTGCGCGAGGCGCTTGCGCTCATTAACCAGACCCTCGACGAGGCGCTGGCCGAGCAGGAGGGCGACTTCGACGCCGACAGCCGCTGGGCGCTCACCTGGTTCGATGACGAGGGATTCGCAGAGGGTCCCTACGGCAAGGCCGAGCAGCTCTCGAAGTCGAAGAACACGAGCGTCGCCGGCATGGTCGAGGCCGGCATCCTCGAATCGAAGCGCGGCAAGGTGCGCCTGCTCGCGCCCGCGGACCTGCCCGCCGACTGGGACCCGGCCAACGACTCGCGCGTCACCGCGTGGGAGATCGTCCATCACCTGATCCGCGCACTCGCGAGCGGCGGCGAGGGCGCGGCGGCCGGACTCGTCGCCAAGCTCGGCGCCAAGGCCGAGATCGCGCGCGAGCTGGCCTACCGTCTCTACACCCTCTGCGAGCGCAAGAAGCGCGCGGCCGAGGCGCTCGCCTACAACGGCCTCGTCCAGAGCTGGCCCGAGATCACTCGCCTCGCGCGCGAGACTCGCAGGTCGAAGGTAGAGGCGACTCACTTTCTTGAGGAGATGTAGGTCGTGGCTAGCGCGAGCTTCAGGGCGCGCGCAGCTCAGAGCCAGCGAGTATTGGCCCGCACACAACCCCGACGACTGACCAGAGGATGGTGATCGCATGGCGGTGAGTAACCACGAGCGGGTTGGCAAGGCGCTCGATCTGTTGAAAGACGGACTCGCGCCGTTCGTCGAACGCGAGATGAAGGCGCAGTACGAGCAACTGTGGTTCGAACAGTTCAAGGAGGCGCTTACCCCACAGCAATTGAGCTTCATCGGCACTGAAGACGACCCCGCGTGGGATGCGGCGATCGTTCTTAAGGTGCTTTGGGACCAATGGAATGCCGTGTTTCGCAAGCCGCTCGGGCAGGCCGAACGGACTCTTGTGAGCGAACTGCGCGAGGTCCGAAACCGATGGGCTCATCAGACCCCCTTTTCCACCGACGATGCGTATCGCGCGCTCGACTCGGCGGCGCGTCTTCTCTCGGCCGTCTCTGCTCCACAAGCGGAAGACATCGAGAAGATGAAGATGGAGCTGCTTCGCCTTCGGTTCGACGAGCAGGTGCGTGGTGAGAAGCGCAAGAGCGCCGGGACCGCGATCGAAGGACAAGCCGCCGGAAACCTGAAACCCTGGCGCGAAGTCGTGAACCCCCACAAGGACGTGGCGAGCGGGCAGTACCAGCAGGCTGAATTCGCAGCGGATCTTTGGCAAGTCCACCGCGGCGAGGGAAGCACCGAATACCGCAAGCCTGCCGAGTTCTTTCGGCGAACCTACCTGACCGAGAGCCTCACGGGACTACTCGTGGGTGCTGTGCGTCGACTCGCTGCACATGGCGGCGATCCAGTCGTCCAGCTCCAAACGAACTTCGGCGGGGGCAAGACCCACTCGATGCTCGCGCTTTACCATCTCTTTTCCGGGATCGCGCCGAGCGAGCTGCTTGGAGTCGACGCCGTCATGAAGGAGGCGGGAGCGACTACGCTCCCTGCCGTGCGACGGGTTGTGCTCGTGGGCAACAAGATTTCGCCAGGGAACCCTGTCGAGAAGCCCGACGGCACCGTCGTGCGCACACTCTGGGGCGAACTGGCGTGGCAACTTGGATTCGCCGCTGGCGGAGTGAGCGAGGCGAAGAAGGCGTTCGCGCGGGTGAAGGCAGACGATGAGAAGGCTACGAACCCAGGCGACGTGCTGCGGGAGCTGATGAACGCATACGGACCGTGCCTCATTCTGATCGACGAGTGGGTCGCGTATGCGCGGCAGCTTCATGATCAGAGCGATCTTCCCGCCGGGAGTTTCGAAACTCACTTCACGTTCGCGCAGGCTCTAACCGAAGCGGCGAAGGATGCCCATCAGTGCCTCCTCGTGATCAGCTTGCCGGCCTCTGATACATCCGGCTCGCCGCACGCCGTCGCCGATGACGTGGAGGTTGGAGGCGAACGGGGGAGAGCGGCGCTCGATCGGTTGCGAAACGCGGTCGGACGGGTGGAGGCATCGTGGCGGCCGGCCAGTGCGGAGGAGGGATTCGAGATCGTACGACGACGCCTCTTCGAGCCCCTCGTGGATCAGGCGCAGTTTCTGGCGCGTGACACCGTCGCCCGCGCGTTCTTTGACCTGTACCGGACCCAGCATCAGGAGTTCCCACCCGAGTGCCGCGAGTCGGACTACGAAAACCGCCTGAAGGCTGCGTATCCGATCCATCCCGAGGTCTTCGACCGGCTCTACAGCGACTGGTCCACACTGGTGAAGTTCCAGCGAACGCGTGGCGTCCTGCGATTGATGGCTTCGGTGATCCACAGCCTCTGGGAGAAGGGGGACCGGAATCCGCTCATCATGCCCGCGAACATCACGATCGACGATCCTCGCGTTCAATTCGAACTGACGCGCTATCTCTCGGACAACTGGGTGCCCGTGATCGAGAAAGACGTCGATGGACCGAACGCGTTGCCGCTACGAATCGACGGGGACGTGCCGAATCTCGGGAAGTATGCGGCGTGCCGGCGTGTCGCGCGGACGATCTACCTCGGATCAGCGCCCACCGCGACGGCGGCGAATCGAGGCATCGAGGATCGGCGAATCAAACTGGGATGCGTGATGCCGGGAGAGTCGCCCGCAGTGTTTGGCGACGCTCTGAGGCGACTTGCATCCGCGGCGACGTATCTCTACCAAGACGGAGCGCGCTGCTGGTACTCGACGCAGCCGACCGTGACCAAGCTGGCCGAGGATCGGGCGGAGCAGCTTCGCCGTAATCCGGACGCGGTCGCGCAGGAGATCGACAAGCGTGTCCGTGACGACGTGCGCAGGAAGGGTGATTTTGGTCGTGTTCATCCGTTCCCGGCCTCGAGCCAGGACGTCGCTGATGACATGGACGCGAGGCTCGTTGTACTCGGCATCGATCATCCCTATAGCAAGGATCCCGGAAATCGCGCCGAGTTGGCGGCCAAGAACATCCTTGAGACCCGTGGGAATGCGCCGCGGCTGTTCAGGAATACCCTTGTGTTTCTTGCTGTGGATCAGACGCGCCTTCAAGATCTCGACGAGGCGGTACGCCGTCTTCTGGCGTGGGAGTCGATCCTCGCCGAGAAGACCACGCTCGACCTCACTCCGCATCAGGTGAAGCAGGCGGAGACGCAGAAGGCCTCTGCCGACGCCGCCGTGACGGCGCGGCTCCCGGAGGCATACCAGTGGCTGCTGGTGGCGGGGCAGGCATCACCGCAGTCCGCCGTCGAATGGCAGGCGGTCCGGCTGCTTGGGCAAGAGTCGCTCGCCGTGCGCGCCAGCAAGAGACTCAGGAACGATGAGGCGCTGGTCACTTCCCTCGCTGGGAGCATTCTTCGAATGCACCTGGATCGTGTCCCGCTCTGGCGCGGTGATCACGTGACGGTGAAGCAGCTGGCGGAGGATTTCGCGAAGTACGTTTATCTGCCGCGTCTCGCCGACCCGGACGTTCTCGTGCAGGCGATTGCCGATGGCATCCGACTCATCACATGGGAGGAAGATGGCTTCGCGTACGCAGACAGTTTTGACGAGGCGAAGGGCCGGTACGTCGGTCTGCGCGCGGGGCAACTTGTTTCGATCGCGGATGCGGGATCGCTGGGCCTTCTTGTGAAAGCAGACGTTGCGCGACCGCAGATCGATCGCGAAGCGGCTGAGCCGAAGATCGACGGCGGAGGCGGCGGCACGAAGCCTCCGATCTATCCGCCGCCGCCGCCCCCGCCACTGCCCGCCGTGCGGGCCACGCGCTACTACGGGAGCGTCGTTCTCGACTCGACGCGCGTCGGGCGGGACGCTAGCCGTATCGCGGAGGAAGTCATCGCACACCTCGTCGGCCTCACTGGCGCGAAGGTAACCGTGTCGCTCGAGATCGACGCATCGATTCCCGACGGCGCGCCCGATCCAGTGATCCGAACCGTCACGGAGAACAGTCGCAGCCTGAAGTTCAGGAGCCACAGCTTCGAAAAGGAATAGTGCTCAGGCCGACGAGCCAAACCACTCTGCTTCCGAGTCCGAGGAAATCGCTTCATGAAGATATCGACAGTCCTTGAGCACGGCGACAACGGCCACATTGCACTTCCCGAGTTTCAGCGGGGATTCGTTTGGAACCGCGACCAAGTGCGTGGGCTCTTCGACTCGCTTTATCGACGACATCCAGTCGGTGGGCTTCTGGTCTGGGTAACCGAGGCGAGAACTGCTGCCCACCGCGGAGATGGGCAACTCGCCGCCGGTGTTGTGAAACTCCTACTCGATGGCCAGCAGCGCATCACGAGTCGCTACGGCATCGCGCGGGCGGCGTCCAAAGTTCTTCGAAGGGGATCCAAGGGGATTCGCCATACTGCGGTTCCATCCCGACGCGGGGACTCTCGTGTTCCACCAGCCGATGCGACGCTCAACGGGGCCTCCTCATCCGCGGCGAACTCGACGCAGAGCTTCTCCATCTCCACGGGATTGCGCGAGTCGATGCGGACCATATACTCGACACCATCCCGATCGTGAACCACAAGGAGGAGGAGCGGCACGTTGAGTACCAGACGACGCGCGTGATCCTCAAGGCGTACGATGCGATTGCGGACGCGGCCGCCAGCGTCCAACCGTGTCGAACGGTTCTCACTCCACCTCCGGCCGACCCCACGGTCGCCCGCTGGCAGACTCGCGTGGCCCCGAAAGAGGCGAGCGTCTGATGCCATCCTACTTCGGCTGGATCGATTCTTCAGAGGAACACCGCCGAGAGATGCTCGACGTGATCGATCGCTTTCGCGAGCAAGACACGCGCGACGAGCTAGGGATCGCGCCGATCCGGGATGGCTTCGCCGACCTCCTCTTCCCGGGAACTGGTGCTCTCCAGACCCGCGCGCGCTATTTCCTGTTCATCCCGTGGCTCTATCTTCGTCTGGAGAAGCGTCGGGTGCCTGCTCGCGAAGCCCCGCAGAAGGGGCGGAAGGCCGAGATCGCGTTGATCGAGGTGCTCCTGAAGTCCGCGGATGCTAACGGCACGATCGGCGAGCGAGCGAGAGGTGCTCTCAAACGACTCCCGAGCAACGTTTACTGGCACGGCCTCGGCATCTGGGGAATCCGGCAGTTCTCCGGCTCGCAGAGTGAGTATCACGGGTCGTTGGACCGCAGTTACCGCCAAGGGCTGCTGCGCGTGCGCGACGATGAGGCGACGGATCAGGATGCGCTCCCGGGAATCTGGCATGCCGGTCTTCCGAACGCGCCCATTGACTTTCCGGACGAGGCCAGCTTCGAACTTCGGCGCGATGAGGCAGAGTACTTGAGAGACCGCATTCGCTCGAGAGCGTCGAGCAGCCTTCTCGCGATTCTCCTCGACCCCGGAGCGCGCAAATACGATGACGAGTTTCCATGGAATCACGCGCGGCTCGCCGAGTTCCCAACGGATATCAGGACGCAGCTTTGGCACGCGAGGAACTTCTCCGAAGCGATGCACGGCGCAGCGCTGCTTTACAACCTCATGCTCGCGGAGATGCGGGCGATCGAGAAGCGAATCGACGAATACGCTGGCGCTCTCGAAGGGTGGAGGAGAGCACTCGATTCGCGACAGTCCGATCTCGCGCGTTGGGACCGAACCGAGATGTGGTCAATTATGGAATCTCATGGCGTTCGGGTTTCGACGCCGATGAGAGGGTTCGTCGAGAAGTGGATTGGGATCGCCCTCGACCCGCGTCAGCGCAAGGCCGCCGCGCATGATCACGCGGCGCGGGAGCTGATCGCTGCGAGAGAGCGATCTCTCAAAGGCCCCCTCGCCCGTGTCGATAGCGCACGGGCGCTTGAGCTTTGGGGCGGAGCCTCGGGCGCCCGTCAGCTCGCGTACAGGTGGCCGGTCGCTTCGCGTCTCTTGAGGGACATCACGACCGGTCTCGGGTCGGCCTGAACGATGCTGGCACCCCAGGATCGACATCTCCTTCTCGAGTCGCTCCGGCCTCCCGACGGCTACGTTGTGGATCAAGCCGTGGGGACAACGTTCTCCCTTGATCTGACAGCTCTGCTTCTGCCGCCATTGGCCTTCGCGTTGTTCGATCGACAGGATGAGCGTGGTCGGATCACGAGAGATCCGCTCGCACTACTGGAGGCCGTTCGCCGCTACGCGGACCGAATCAGCCTGTTCTGTCAGGCCGGGCAGATTCACGTTCCGAAGGCCATCCTTCCGATCCATGCTTATCTCGAGGAGAGCGTGTTCGAGGCGAGAGCGGCAAACCCGGGCGGCGCCTTCCATCCGAAGGTCTGGGTTTTACGGATGATCGCTGAGGGCCAGCCGGTTCTGTACCGCGCGTTGTGGCTTAGTCGAAACCTGACCTTCGATTGTTCGTGGGATACGATCCTCGTGCTCGATGGCATGATCGCGGATCGAAAGAACGCGATTCGCGCAAACCTCCCTCTGGCTGAATTCGTTCGCGCACTTCCTGGGTTGGCAGTGCGCCCAGTGCCGGACCGCGTTCGTGCGCAGATAGATCGGGTAGCGGAAGAGATTGGCCACGTCGAGTTCGAGGCGCCGGAGGGTATTGAGTCTATCGCTTTTTGGCCGATGGGCCTTCCTGGGAACCGGCGAAGACCCCTCAGGGGCGATGTAAACCGGCTACTCGTGATCTCACCCTTCATCTCGGAAGGGCCGCTCACCGAGATGAGCGGCCGTGCGCAGGAGAGCATCCTAGTCTCGCGAGCGGAGATGCTCGATAGGTTAGCGACGCCGTGCCTCGCGCGCTTCGCGAAGATCTACGCACTGTCGTCGACCGCCGCTCCTGAGGATCAAGAGAGTGGCGAGGACGAACCCATTACTGAGCCTCCTCTCAGTGGTCTCCATGCCAAGCTCTACATCACCGAGTCTGGATGGAAGGCCACAGTCTGGACGGGATCCGCGAACGCCACGACCGCCGCATTTCGTGACAACGTCGAGTTTCTAGTCGAGATGGTTGGCCCGAAGAAGACATTCGGGATCGACGCGGCGTTGGCTCGGGAACAGGGGCAGGCGGGCTTCGGCAACCTTCTCGAAGAGTACACACCAGCCTCTACCGCATCAGAAACCGATGCCGTGCAGGAGGAAATCGAGCGCATGACTGACGATGTCGTGCGCGTCATCGCTTTCGGACGATTCGTGTGCGACATCGGCCCAGAAGACGGTCGTCATCTCTTCGATGTCGAGGTCCGGCCGGAGGAAGGACACGTCCAGGTCGATCCGAAAGTCGCAAGCGTTACGTGCTGGCCTGTGAGCCTACCACCGGCGGCCGCGGCAGAGTTCCAAGCCGCGTCCAATCCCTGCGTCTCATTCGCACGGTTAACCTACGAGGCACTCACTTCGTTCTTCGCTTTTGAGGTGGCGGTTCGGGACCGCGGTCGATCCGCATCGCGGCGCTTCGTCCTCAATCTCCCACTCCGTGGCGCACCGGTCGAACGTCGCGAGAAGGTGCTCAGGGCTTTGCTCCGCTCCAGGGCGGATGTCACGCGATTCCTCCTTCTCCTCTTGGCGAAAGACGATCGCGACTTCTTCGCTGGAGCCGGGGCGCGCTCGGTGAACGGAGAACGGCACTCGGTTCCGACGTTCGGCGCGACCGGCCCCGCGCTCTTTGAATCCCTCGTCCGCACGTTAGAGCGAGACCCCAAAAGGCTCGATTCCGTTGAGCGCCTGATCGGCGACCTTGGGAAATCCGGCGATGGCGTGGAGCTACTACCGGAAGGCTTCGATGCCATCTGGCGGCCGATCCTAGAGGCGAGAGCGCGACTACGGCCGTGAGCAAAGACCTGCCACCGATCGATCTGGACCGAATCCTCAGCTCTCTGAAGGATTTCCAGCGAGCGACGGTCGATTACGTCTTCCGGAGGTTCTACGAGGACGGAGCAGATTGCGCCAAGAGATTCCTCATCGCCGATGAGGCTGGTCTCGGAAAAACGCTGGTAGCCCGGGGCATTATCGCGAAGACGATCGCCCATTTGGCGCGCACCGTGGATCGGATCGACATCGTCTACATTTGCTCGAATGCCGACATCGCTCGACAGAACGTCAACCGACTCAGCGTCTGCGAGGGCGAAGACTTCACGCTCGCCTCCCGAATCACGCTTCTCCCGCTCAGAGTAAAGGGCCTGCGCGACCGCAGGCTTAACTTCATTTCGTTGACGCCCCGCACTTCATTCGAACTCCACTCGAATCTTGGCACTGCGGAGGAGCGGGCTCTTCTGTACTGGTTCCTCGAGGAATGGCTGAGCGGAACGCGCGCCGGGCTCAAGAGTCTCCTTCAGGGCAACGCGCGCCGCGAGTCATTTCGGGACCGCGTCGAGGCCATGCGGTCGGATCACAACATCGACGCAGGGCTTCAGACCGCGTTCCTGCAGGCGCTCACAACTCACGATGAGAAGGCGCGAGCCGAGGGGATGCCCGATCTCCAGAGCCGGCTCGTGGAGCTCTGCGGGCGGTTTGCACGGGCGAGAGAGGCGCTACCACAAGAAGAGCGAAAGGCTCGCACGGCATTGGTCGGCGAACTGCGTTCACTCCTGGCCGCGAGTTGCCTGAACGCGCTCGAGCCAGACCTCATCATCCTGGACGAGTTTCAGCGCTTCAAGCATCTACTCGACGACACTGACGAGGAGAGTCTGCTGGCCCAAGGGCTCTTCGACTATTCCGACGCTCACAGGAAAGCGCGCGTCCTCCTCCTCTCCGCGACGCCATACAAGATGTACACGCTGAACGACGAGGCGGGAGGCGAGGACCACTACAAGGATTTCCTAAGCACGCTGAGATTTCTTCTCGGCGACGGCGCTGAGTACATGGCGTTGCAGGGCACGCTCGACAAGTATCGGGACGCGCTGTTTCGCTTATCGCGAGAAGGGGGTCTCGCTCTTGCGGCTGCACGGGATGATCTGGAGCGGAGCCTACGTCGCGTCATGGTCCGAACCGAAAAGCTGTCAGCGACACCGGACCGAGGCGGCATGCTGGTTGCGGTGCCGCCGGCAAACGTTGTGGTGACCGCGGGGGACTTGAATGCGTATTTGGGCCTGCAGCGCGTAGCCCGCGAGCTGGATTGCCCCGATACGCTGGAGCAATGGAAGTCCGCCCCATACCTTCTGAACTTTATGGATGACAGCTACGCCCTCAAGGGGCGACTCAAAGAGAGCATGGACGACGTGGACGCGCGCGAGGCGACCGCCCGCGCCATTGTTGGGCAGGAGGAATCTCTGCTGCCGTGGGGGCGTGTGCGTCGCTACGAAGGACTCGATCCCGCGAACGCGCGTCTCCGGAATCTCGTGGATGAGACAATGGAATCGGGAATCTGGAGGCAGCTTTGGCTGCCACCGTCCTTGCCCTACTACGAGATGGGGGACGACTTCCGGAGCCGGGGCCCTCGGAGTCCCACGAAGCGTCTTGTGTTTTCTTCTTGGGTTGTCGTCCCGAAGGCGGTCGCCTGTGTTCTGAGCTACGAGGTCGAAAGACGAATGATCACGGCGCTCGATGCCGACGCCGAGAACAGCGCGGAGGCGAGAGCAGCACGGACGCCCCTCCTGAGGTTCGCCCGTGACGCTGATCGACTCACCGGAATGCCGCTCCTGGCGCTCCTCTATCCATGTACGACCCTCGCGGTCGAATGCGATCCGCTCCGGATATGGGATGAGATGGGGAATCGCGCCTCTGTCCCCGCAATGGAGCGAGTCGTCGCTGAGGTCGAAGGGCGAATCGGCCGACTTCTTCACGAGCTCGATGATTCAACCATCGAATCAGGCCCCGAAGACGAGGCGTGGTACTGGGCCGCCCCCATCCTCCTGGACTTGAAGCGAGACCATCGGACGATCTCGAACTGGTTCCTCGCCGACCGATGGGAGCGGCATGATGCTCCTGGCGAAACCGCGGATGTCGGAAGTAGATGGGCGGACCATGTTGCGCGTGTCAAGGACGAGCTCATAAGGAAGCGGATTGAACTTGGCCGGCGTCCGCGTGACCTCGTAGCGACGCTCGCTCGGATCGCTCTCGCAGGCCCGGGGACCTCGGCACTCCGCGCCCTCTCTCGAACGACTGGCGGGCTTAGCGCCCAGCCGCGACCGGAGCTGATGACCGCAGCTGGTCAGGTCGCCTGGGCGCTGCTTCATCTGTTCAACGTGCCTGAAGTCACGGCTCTGCTTCGGGCCGGCCCAAACGAGTCGGAAGCGTACTGGAAGCGGGTCCTCCAGTACTCTGTTGACGGCGGCCTCCAAAGCGTTCTCGACGAGTACGCCCACGTCCTTCTCGAGATGGAGGGGCTGCGAGGACGTCCCCCTGAATCAATCGCACGAGGGATCAGCGAGGCGATGGCGGAAGCCATCAGCCTTCGCACCGTCAATCTGGGGGTCGATGAACTGTTCGTTGATGGGCCTTCAGGGCGCCTGCGGATTGAACCTCGCCGGATGCGTGGGCGATTTGCGATTCGATTTGGGGAGTACTCCGCGGACAACGAGGGTGCGGGCACTCGCGCCAAAGCGGTGAGAGAAGCATTCAACTCTCCGTTCTGGCCTTTCGTGCTGGCGTCGACATCCGTCGGTCAAGAGGGCCTTGATTTCCACGCGTACTGCCATGCAGTCGTCCACTGGAATCTCCCGGCGAACCCGGTGGACCTGGAACAAAGGGAGGGCCGAGTCCATCGATACAAGGGACACGCTGTTCGGAAGAACGTCGCCGCAATGCATGGCCTAGCTGCTTTGAGCACGCGAGCCGGCGATCCGTGGGAGGGTATGTTCGCCGCGGCCGTGCGCGCCCGTCCACCGGAGAGCGACGACCTCGTGCCGTTCTGGGTCTATTCCTTCGAGGGCGGGGCTTGCATCGAACGGCACGTACCGGCGGTCCCCCTGAGCCGGGACGTAGAGAAACTCGCCGCCCTCCGCAGATCGCTCGCGGTCTACCGAATGGTATTTGGACAAAGCCGCCAGGAAGATTGCGTCGAGTACCTCCTCGGCACAGTCTCTGCGGAAGAGATGGCCCGCGTCTCCCAGGAACTGACGCTAGATCTCCGGCCCCCGAAACCCTCCCGACTGACTACTTGAACTCACCCGCTCTGAGTCTGCGAAGCCCGTCGTCGATGACGGCTGCGAACGGCAGGAGGCGCTCCAAGTGCTCGGCGACGAACCGATTCAATCGCCCCGGGGTCAGGTACAGCTCCTCCTTGCCGAGATAGTCATCTTCCAGTAGGTACTGGCAGATGGGACAGGCGGTATCGGTATCGGAATCCCATTGATCGAGGGATGGAGCAATATGGGACCGGATGAACTCACTCAGGGCCGTTTCTTCGGCCTCGCTAAACCGCGGACTGTCGGAGACACTGCTGTACACGCAAGCGTAGGGGAGCCCGTCTGGTGTGAGGAGGTAGTCGGGAGCAAAACCACCGACCACGAGTGAGACATCTTGCCAGGACGTTCCCTTCCTCTTCCACTCTCTGCGGTACGCGAAGAATTCGCCGTCTTTTTGATCGAAGGTCGTTCGAAACCCATCTGCATTGCGCCAGCCAGACAGGCCCTCTCCGACGGTCTTCATGAGCGCCTTGATCTTCTTCTTCACCGCAGCCTGGGCTTCGATTTGCTTCTTGATCTCGGGCCAACTGTGAATAACGCGACGATCTTCGTCGTCAAGTTCCATATGAGAATCCACGTCGTCCCCCCTTCTCGTGCAGTTTCTCGGTTCGGGCACCATTCCCCGCGGCAAATCCGCCGACCCGACCAGAATCAGATGACTTCTCGCTCGCGATGGACGACGTCGCGCAGATCGTACTGCGTTCCGCGTGACTCGGTTCCCATCTCGACAAAGATGATAACCGGCGGTTCGAGTCCATTGAAGCGACGAATCGATGAGATCTGAATCTCATCCGGGCGCGCCCGACGCCCGCGTGCAAGGTTTCCGCTGTCGAGGTGTTCCGTTTTCGCGAGTGCCTCTTGAATGGACTGCGCGTCGTCAGGACTGCGATCTCCTCGAACGGGACCCGTTCTTCGCGGAGCAGGTGCTGAAGGGTCCGGCGGACGGCTTCGCGGATTTCGTTCGCACTCTCAACGTATATCGTCGAGTCGGCGCAGCTACAGATCGCGTCGGGTCGGGACAATCGAAGAAGTCAGAACACGGCGAGGACTCTACGACGTGCAGAGCGCCAGGGCGGTCGGTTACCGTGACTTGATGGGACGCCGGCACCGACGGCGACTCCATACCAGCCGCGCGACAGAGGCGTAGTGATAGACTCCGGCGGTCGCGAGGCAACTCCGACCTGAGTGGACCCGCGACGCTCCGGATCAGATTGTGCGACACCATCACGGGGGACATACAGCCCTGGAGCGAGGAACTGGGCTGCGCGACTCATGGCCGCTTGTTGCTGTCGAACTCAACTTGGTCGGTGTCAAGAACCCTGAAACGCGGAGTCATCAACTATGGGAGTGATCGCTGGATTCGATCCGGGTGGCCGGCGCGCCTTCGGGTGGTGCGTCGCCGACGATCGCACCGAGCTTCCGCTGATGGTCCTAGAGTCTGGCATATGCGACTCAGGAGGCGAAGCAGTGGCCGCGGCGCTAAACGCAGTGCCAAAAGGCACGCCCGTTGCCTGCGCTGCAATCGATGGCCCTCTTGTGTGGTCTCGATCGGGGTCGCGTCGGTGCGACCAGGCCCTTCGCAGAGCGATCGCAGTTCGTGGCGCTCCGTCGCCGGGAGGTACGGTTCAGGAGGTGAACTCACTCCGAGGCGCGTGCCTGGCGCAGGCCGTGCTGGCGGCCAGTGCGATCCGCGAAGAACTGCCAGGCTTGCCGATCACTGAGGCCCATCCGAAAGTGCTTCTCTTCCTCCTTGAGCACGCGATACTTGCTGGCATGCTTCGTCTTCGCGAACACGCGCGTGACGCGGCCCTGGCGACGATTTCGGGATGGGCAAGCATCCATCAACCGAGCGGATGGTCCGACCTGTACCGAGACGAGCGCAATCTGTATCACCTGATCGACGCGCCGGTTTCGTATTGGATGCCAGTGCGAATGGAGCCTCTCTCGCGCCATCCGAGAAGCCGATGAACCCGAATGCTCAACGCAATCCCGAGACCGGATAACGAGGGCGTGCCTGAAACAGCGTTTCACGCTGGGGCTGAATCTCTTCGTTGTTCCGATCGACCTGGAGGGCATCATGTACGTGATGGTGACGACCTGGAAGGGCCACTGGGACCGCATTCACAACCGACAGACCTCATTCGTCAACGGAATGATTCATCTCCCGTCGCCTACAAACGGAGTCGAGACGCTCTTCATAAAGCGTGACGAGGCGCGCCGTGTCGAGAAAGCGTGGTTCGGGCACATCGACGCCATCAATCGGCAGACAGAGAAGACCCATTTCGAAGTGCATCTCGACCGAGAGGCAGTGCGCGCAGATTGGAGCGAATACGAGAACCTCGACTCTGGATGGCACGAAGTAAGCGCGCCAGCGGGCGGCTCTACAGGGGTCACACACTCTGCCGATGCTCCGCTCCGCCCTCCGTTCTTCAATACGATGGCGACCACGACTGACTTTAGGGAGTTTGAGGATCTTTGTTGGAAGCTGCTTCGTGTGATCGGCATTCATTGTGCGTATCGGTTTCCCCCTGAGGACCAAGCCGGTAGAGCAGATGGCTTCTTCAAGTTCGGGAATCTCGCAGTCATCTACGACGCGACGCTTTCCTCGAACTTTGAGGAAGGGAAGCGGCAGCAGATCCAGAACTACTGCAACTCGCTTCTCACCGGCACGCTTGAGATCGCGCCAATGATCACCGAGAACGTGGCATCCCATCAGAAGCAGGTGTGGGTGATCACACGGGGCAGGACGAGAAACCTCTGGACACTTGGAGGAGTCGGTAGCGTTGCGGTGAAGGAGGTCGCGGTGGGTGATCTGGAACGCATCTACGTCAAGCGCTTGGTCTCGCCGCTTCTCACGGAGGAGGCCCTTCAGAACCTACTCCGCAACCTGGGGCAGCCATAGAACCCACGCGTGGCAAGTCCCTTGGTGTGGGAGGGCGTTCTGGGGCCGGCCCTTAGCGTTCAGACATGTTGTCGTCGAAGGCGGGGATGAGGGCCAGAACCGGACGGACTAGCCGTGCGAAGCGACCGTTCATTGAGTAACGGCCGAGGCAGCCACCTGCAGGGACCCGACCGTGTCGGCATTCACCATCTCCCCCCGGCTGCAGAGGGACCCAACCGCGACCGCCGCCGGCGTGGGCAACGGGGGGGGCTTCGCCGCGCGCACGCTCGCCAGTTCACCGAGGGCCCCGTCGCTCCGGCTCCGAACATCAGTCGTTCCGCGACAATCTTGCGAGGCGATCGCGCCCGCCGCGCAGGGTGTTCGTGAAGGCGTCATCCACGCCCGCTAGCCGAGCCACTCCGCGCGCGCCATCATGCCGTGGCATTCGGAGCAACCGCCGGCGGGAGCGCCCACTCGCGTACAAAAACCGGTCCCTTTTTGTAAAAGGATGTTGACGCCCAGAGTGCACCATAGTACCTTGGTACTAAGGTAACAAGGACACCGCGTCCGAGAAAGGGGCCACGCCGTGAAGGTCTTCGGTTACGTTCGAGTTTCAAGCGAGGAACAAGCATCGAGGGGGCATTCGCTCGACGCCCAGGAGGAAAAGGTCCGGCTCTATTGCCGGCTCCACGATCTCGAGCTTGTCGAGATGATCCGCGACGCTGGGGTTTCCGCGAAAAGTCTCAAGCGGCCGGGAATGGCGCGGGCGCTCGAGGGCTTGCGCGCCGGCGAAGCGGCCGGGCTCGTCGTCGTGAAGCTCGACCGTCTCTCGCGAAGCGTCCGGGACTGGGCGCACCTCATCGAAACGTACTTCAGCGAGCGCGCGGGCTTCGGGCTTCTCTCGGTGGAGGATTCAATCGACACGAGGACTGCCGGTGGACGCCTCGTCTTGCACGTCCTCGCAGCCGTGTCGCAGTGGGAGCGCGAAGCGATCGGAGAACGTACCCGTTCTGTGCTCCGTCACAAGGCAGCGAAGGGCGAGCCCGTTTCACGAGCGCCCCGAGGCCTTCGCATAGCAGGGAAGGGGCTCGCGACCGATCTTACGAGCGATGGTCTCCGGATCGTTGTTCGAGCGCGTGAGCTTCGTGCTGACGGTTTCACGTTTCAGGAGATTGCAGAGGCGCTCGCGGCAGAGGGATTCCGGCCCGAGCGCGGCCGACAATTCTATCCTTCGAGCGTCCGTTACATTCTCCGCAACCCGAGGCTCGTGCTCAGCGCCGCGTCTGGCACGCCGGAGTCGAGAGTTGTGGGCATAGGAGGGCATAGCGCGTGAAACGAGAGAAGAGGGGAGCCGCCACAATCCGAGAACGGCAGAGCCGCACACCTGTCGTCGCGGAGACTCCGAGGGGGCGACCGACCCGCCTCGCGGTATACGTCTCGCCCGAACTTTTCCGACGCGCGAAGATCGCCGCCGCGACGCGAGGGACAACACTCTCGGCACTCGTTACCGAGGGACTTGAGGCGATCCTTCCGTCGCGGGACACGACGTAGCGCAAATATTTTTGTCTGCCTACAAATTCCCCTAGCGGATCGCTTCCGGGGAAGTCTATCCTGACTGCCCGTGAAGCCCACTCCACGAGGCAAGGCGGCAATGATTCCGGCGGGAATGCTATCTACTACTTCCGCCGCGAAGGTGTGCGGACTCCCTTCAAAGACGTTGCGTCGATGGATCGAACGCGAGGCCCTTCGCCCCGATCCGCTGCTCGGCGAGAAACGCGGCCGACTGTGGGCGTGGTCCCTCGAGGACATCGTCGCCGCACGCACGATCGCTGCTCTGTACGCGGCCGGGGCTCACCCTCGCGCCATTCGACGCGCCGTCGCTAAAATCAACCGCGCAGGCGAATCACTCGCAAGTGCGCGGCTATGGTGGAGCGGTGGTGACGTTGTGCGACTCGTTTCGACTCCCGACGAAGAAACTCACCTCGTTGAATCGCTGCTTCGCCGTCCTGGACAACTTGGTTATTTGCTCGTGTTGGGCGACTGGGCAAACGAAGCGCAGCGCGCGGCGCGCCGGCTCGGCTTTGACCTCGCGCTTCGGAGGGCGCGCGGATGATCGACGCGCGCTCTGACGAAGAGGTGGAACGGACGATGGCCCACGTGTTCGGCTCCGAGACAAAGTGTCGGAAGCTCGCGCATGTTCTCCGTTCCGAGCCCATCGAGGTGCTGGAAAGACTTGCTCGAACGTTCTATGCGCTCGAGCGTAGCGAAAGGCACCGGTTGCGCCGAGCGATCGCAGGCGCGTACGCGCGAGTTGCGCTTGTCGCACTCACGGTTGTCGAGCATGACGGCGCGAAGCGTGATATCGATATCGTCTTCGGCATCGTGATGCGACGCTCGCTTGGCCGATTGCTAGCTTTCGTCGCCGCGCTTGCTCACGCACTCTTTGGATTTCTCGTTGAGCTTCGGCGCCGGGCGCCAAGTCGCATGGCGAATGCAGTGAAGTTCTCGGTCGTGCGGTTCCTCGAGTTACGGCGCGCGATCGGTCCACCGCGTTCGTTGGCATTGTTTCAGTCACACTTCAACAAGGCTCCGCCCGCGCGTTGCTCCCTTCGGTCCGTGGTATTCCGAGGGGTGCATCCGGCACGGGCGTGCCGAGGGAGGACTTCATTCGGCTGACGTCGCGTCGCGGATCACTTGCATAGGAATCGGAACCACGTAAGAGCGCCCCAGCATCGGCGCTCAGGGAGTGCGAGAGATGCACAACAAATACTTCGGCGGACGTGGGATTGGAGGGAGCCCGAGAACGGTCTGGGCCCCGCCGATCTACAAACCGACGAGGCCCAGAGGACGTTGACGAACGAAAGACCGGCGCACCGGTAAGACTACCGGCGGCCTTCTCGCGCGTCAACGGTAACGTTGATCTACGAGGAGGTATTGACCGTGAATGTCCCTCTCGAAGTGCTGCCGGCTCCCGGCAGGCATTCCCTCGACACCGGCAACGTGCCGGAATGCACTTGCACCGATGACGAATTGATCGCAGCGGCGCGGCAGTCGGTCTGTGCGCTAGGCGCCCCGATTCTCGAACTCGCGAGACGCTACGGCGCCCAACACGTCGTCAATCATCTCGTGAACGCCGCCGCCGCAGTTGATGATCTCCTCGATGCTGTTTCAGAGGAGGTGCGCGGTGGGTGAAGTAACGACACTTCGCAGAGACTCGCTGCTAACCGTTCCCGACGTTGCAGCGCGTCTCAGTGTATCTCCGAAGACAGTCTATCGTTGGGCGAAGGCGGGCCGAATTCCGTGCGTCTACATCGAAAGTCTGCTTCGCTTCGATCGTGGTGAGATCGACCGATGGATCGCGGCCGGAAAGGAGGGGAAAGGCTCATGCCGCGACGCATGAAAGGCTTGTTTCAGAGGGGCCAGACTTGGCATGTCCGGCTCTATGAGGATGGCCGAGAACGTTGGGTGAGTCTCGGATCGGACTACCACGAGGCGTGCAGGCGACTCCGGCGGATTCGCGCCGGCGAATCGCCTCCGTCCTCGACGACCGTTGCCGAGGCCGCCGCGAGGTGGCTCGAGACGCGCATCCGCACGGCGCGAAATGAGAGGGGGTTAGCTCTCGCGACCGCGAGAGTGAAGCGCTATCTCGCACCAGCGCTCGGATGGATGCTCGTTGAGAGAGTGAAGCGCGAGGATCTCTTGCGGTATCGACTCTGGATCGAGAAGCAGGCGATCTCGATTCAGACGGTGGCGCACGTTCTCTCGGACGCGCGTTGCCTCTTTCTGTGGTGCGAGGATGCTGGGCTCATAGCGAAGGCACCCGTGCCGCGAAAGCTGCTTCCGAAGATTCCGGAGCGTCCGCCCGATCGTCTTTCCGACGAAGAGGTGGAGCGCCTTACCGCACTCCCGAATCCTCACGGGTTCGTGATTCGGTTGGGCCTCGCAACGGGACTCCGCTGGGGCGAGCTTTGCCGGGCTCAGTCAAGCGATGTAGAGAACGGAATGCTCGTCGTGAGCCTCACGAAAAGCGGAAAGGTCCGGCGCGTGCCGCTGTCGCCCAAGATACTTCGGGAGATTCGTGGGCGCGTTGGTCGCCTCGTGCCGTACAGCGCAGAGAGCAAGGGGAGCTTCAACGCAACGATTCGCCGGCTAAGCGGCGTCGAGCGTTTCCACTCGCACCAGCTCCGACACACGTTCGCGTGTCGGTGGATCGAGAAGGGGACGTTGCAAGCACTCCAAGAGATTCTCGGCCACGCGAGCATCGAGACGACACAGCGATACGCTCGGCTCTCCGAGACTGCCGTGCGCGCCGAAGCGACCAAGGTTTTCGGTGCAAGACCGTAGCAGAAACCGTAGCAGGGGCCGTTGAGAGGAGGCTCCAAGGTGCGCAACACACTTGAAAAAACCGAAGGGAAACAAGAAGATAGGGCTTATCGCCCCCGTAGCTCAGGTGGATAGAGCACCGGTTTCCTAAACCGGTTGCCCAAGTTCGAGTCTTGGCGGGGGCATTTCTTTCGGTGGTGAAGAAAGGAGCAAACGTGATGGTTCGGAATGTCGACGGCGGCGGGGCGATCGTTGGCGTCACGACGCGCGAGCGAGACGGCGTCTTGATCATCGATCTCGAAGGGAAGCTCATGGGCGGCGCCGACTCCGATTCGCTGCGCGAGGAGTTCAAGCGCATCGCCGATCGCGGCATCAAGAAGGTCATAATCAATCTCGAAGGTGTGCCGTGGATGAACAGCTCCGGCCTCGGAGTTCTTCTGGCCGCATTCATCCAAATCAGGAAAAGCGGGGGAGAAATGCGCTTCCTCAACACGCAGGAACGCGTCCGCAGCATTCTCACCACGACGAAGCTAGAGAAAATGATCGAAGCGTTCGATAACGAGAATACCGCCCTCGCCAGCTTTCGCTGCTGAAAGGAGGACCGCGTATCTCGGAGAGGCAAGTCGCCGCGCTGGTTGATCTCGTCGTGACGGCGGCGCTCTTCGTTCTCTTGATCGTGGCGTTCGTTCGATTCTTTCAGGTCTTTGCTTCACCCGGACTGACCGTCACGCGGTTCGCCTTCCTCCCCGTTGGACTTGCCGCCGGCGCCGGTTACGCCGCGTTTCGCGGCTGGCGCGCCTACAAGAGGTTTCGCGACACGACACGATGACGACTCGGATGTCGAAGGAAGCGCGATTCATTTCGGACCTTGCCGACGCGCATCGCATGGCCAGCGCGGCAGGAGAGATGCTCGGCGTCGGCCGCGCGTTTCTTCCGATTCTGCGCCGCCGC
This sequence comes from bacterium, assembly GCA_046160485.1. Taxonomy (GTDB): domain Bacteria; phylum Orphanbacterota; class Orphanbacteria; order JBJXGV01; family JBJXGV01; genus JBJXGV01. The sequence continues at coordinate 186,566 of JBJXGV010000028.1, forward strand.
TTGGACGTGAGCTTCGCGCAGCTCGTCGTGCGCGAGGAACGGCGCTCGGGCTTCGTTTTCATCGGCGGGAGTCTCGCGAAGCCGGTCGCCGCGCGTCGGCTGCGCGTCGAGGATGCGCCCGCGGTCGGCGCGATTATGCGAACACGCCGCACGCGACGCTGGACGCGCGCCGAGTTGCCGAGCGAGGTGCGCGCTCGCAACGAGGGCGGCATCGCGATTCCGCTCGGACCCGCGACGGGCGCGCGGCCGCAGCTCTTGCTCGGCGAGTGCGACGCCGCGAAGTTCGCGGACCCGATGATGGCCGCGTTTCTTGCGCATCTGAAGGTCGCTATCGCGAACGCGGACGTCTATCGCCGCGCACTCGACCTTTCGTTCCGCGACGAGCTCTCCGGCGTCTACAATTACCGCTTCCTCATCGAGGCGCTCGAGCGCGAGACGCGGCGCGCGCAGCGATTCGAGCATGTCTTCTCGATCATCATGCTCGACCTCGACAACTTGAAGGGCTACAACGACAGCTTCGGACACCTTCGCGGGAGCGAAGCGATTCGAACCGTTGGCGAGATACTCAGCGCGGGGCTTCGGCGCGTCGATCTGGCCGCGCGCTACGGCGGCGACGAGTTCGCAGCGATCCTGCCGCGCGCCGACAAGAAGGGCGCGCTGAAGGTGTGCGAACGCATTCGCGAGCGCGTTCGAGCGTTCAAGTTCCCCGGTGCGCGACGCGCCGGCGCCATCACGGCGAGCTTCGGGGTCGCGACCTTCCCCATCGACGGGAAGTCCGCGCGCGCTCTGCTCAAGAAGGCCGACCTCGCGCTCTACCGCGCGAAAGCCCGCGGCCGGGACACCGTCTCCGCGTAGAACGGGCGGCCACCGCCGTGCGTTCACTCGCGCCTGCGCCGGGGCGCCCGCTGGCCTGCCCGCCGAGGGCCTGTGGGAATTTCCCCAAAGTGTCGATAAGCGAGAATGCCGTCTTCGACGCAGCCGCCCGGCATCGGGCGCCCATCGCAGCCTCACGCCTCCGGCGCAACGTCGCTCGCGCTTCTTGCCGCCGAGGTCGTAGAGCATCTCCCCGGCGCGGTCCTCGTCGTGGCGTGCGACGGCGGCGTGCTCTTCGTTAACCCGGCGGCGACGCGGCTCCTCGGCGCGATCGATGAGGGGGACCCAGTTCTTTCGCGCCTCGCGACGAACGACGATCTGCGCGCTGCGATCGGTGCGGCGCTGACATCGCGGACGGGAACGCCGCTCGCCGAGATTGCCGTGCACAGCCCCGACCTCGGCGAGGTGCCGGTCGAACTCCGCGCGACACCGCTACGCGACGAGCGCGGCGCCGTCTATGCGCTCCTCTTTCTGCTCGAGAACACGGCTGCCGCGCGGCGTCGCGACAGCGAGATTCATCGTCTCGAGAATCTGGCCGCGCTCGGGCGCTTCGCTTCGGCGGTCGCGCACGAGATTCGAAACCCGCTCGCCGGAATCGGCGCGGGCGTTCAGTTCCTCGACAAGTTCAGCGCGCGAAACGACGAAGAGCGCGAGATGATTCGAATGATTCTCTCCGAGGTGGACCGCCTCGACCGAATCGTCGAGGACATCTTTCATGCGGGCCGTCCGCTGCGAATCAATCGCGAGGCGGTCGACATTCGCGGTCCGGTGGAGCGCGCCATGTCGCTCCTTGTCGACCTCGCCTCCGATCGCGGCGTGAAGATCGAGCGGGACCTCGACGCGAGCCTTCCGGAAATCCTCATCGACGCGGAACGCGTCGAGCAGGTGTTGATCAACCTCGTAAAGAACGCGATCGAATCCTCGGCGCGCGACACGACGGTGACGGTGCGCACGCGGCTGGCGGTGGCCACCGCGCACGAGGGGCTCTTTCCACGCGGTGCGCCGCCGTGTCTGGCGATCGAGGTTTCGGATCATGGCGTCGGAATCGCGCAGGACAAACTCGCGCAGATCTTCGAGCCGTTCGTCACGACGCGCGCGGGCGGCACCGGGCTCGGGCTCTACATTTCGCACATGATCGCCAACGCACACGGCGGTTCGATTCGCGTGGAAAGCGAGCGCGGACGGGGCTCGGTCTTCACTGTGCTTCTACCGTTCGCGAGAGAGTGAGGGGAGCTCCGATGCAGGGCACCATTCTGATCGTCGACGACCAGGAATCGATTCGGCATTTTCTCGGGAAGGATCTCGAGAAATCGGGGCACACGATCCTCTCCGCCGCAACGGGCGCGGAGGCGAAGCGACTCGTGGTGAGCGAAGAGCCCGACGTGGCCATCGTCGACATCCGGCTTCCTGACACGCACGGGCTCGACCTTCTGCGCGAGCTGCGCGAAGCGATCCCCGGCCTTCAGGTCGTCATCATCACCGCGTTCTCCGACGTGGAATCCGCCGTGCAGGCGATGAAGCGCGGCGCGTTCGATTACATCCCGAAGCCGGTGCACCTCGATCAGCTTCACGCGGTTATCGACAAGGCGCTCGCGGCGAAGCGCGTGACGCTCGAGCTTTCGCATCTCCGCGAGGCGCGCCGCAAAGACCTCGGTCTCAACTTCGTCGAGAGCCGGAATCCGAAAATGCTGCGCCTGCTCGACATGGCGATGGAGGTCGCAAAGAGCGGCACGACGAGCGTCCTGATCGAGGGCGAGAGCGGCACCGGTAAGGAAGTCATCGCGAACATCATCCATCGCGCGGGGCCGTCGGCGTCGATGCCGTTCCTCGAGATGAACTGCGCGTCGCTGCCGGAGAAGCTGCTCGAGAGCGAACTCTTCGGACACGAGAAGGGCGCATTCACCGACGCGACGACGCAGAAAAAGGGGCTCCTCGAACTCGCCGACGGCGGCACGCTCTTCCTCGATGAAGTGGGGGAGATGGCGCCGGGCATTCAGGTCAAACTGCTGCGCGTCCTCGAGCGCATGAACTTCAAGCGCGTCGGCGGCACGCGTGATATTCAGGTGCAGGTCCGCGTGATCTCCGCGACGAATCGCGAGCTGCGCCGCGAGGTCGCCGAGGGCCGTTTCCGGGAAGATCTCTACTACCGGCTCAAAGTCGTCCCGTTCCTGCTGCCGCCGCTTCGCGAACGCGCCGAGGACATCATTCCGCTCGGGCACAACTTCCGCGAGCGCTTCAATCAGGCGTTCGGAAAGTCGTTCGAGCGCTTCTCGCAGGGAGCGGAGCAAATGCTCCTCGCGTACCCGTGGCCTGGGAACATCCGAGAATTGAAAAACATGTTGGAGAGGGCTATTCTGCTCGGCAAAGGTAGCGTCCTCGACGAAACGCATCTTTCGCTCGAGACGCCGCAGGGGAGCGCGTCGCGCAACCCGATCGCCGCCACGGTCGAGCGGCTTCTGTCGGCCGAACTCCCAATGGAGGGGATGAATCTCGAGCGCATCGTCGAGGAGATCGAGCGAGCCGCGATCATGAAGGCCTCCGAGCAGGCCGGATGGAATCAATCGAGGACGAGCGCTCTTCTAGGAATCAATCGCGACAAGCTGCGCTACCGGATGAAACTCTATGGGATCGGTCGTGAACAAGGGCAGGAAACCGGCGAGGAAGTCGTGGCGTAGCGCGCGCGCCATCGGCGCCCCATCGCGCCGCGCGCAGGATTCACCCACCCTCAGCATTCTGACGATCCTCCTGGTCTTCGCCGTGAGCGCCTGCGGCTACAGTTTCTCCGCGCGCACGAACCCGCACCTCAAAACGATCGCGGTCCCGATCTTTCAGAACAAGACGCTCGAGAAGGGCGTGGAGCAGCGCCTCGCCGACGGCGTCGCCGACGCGTTTCTCGCGGACAAGAGCTTGCGCGTCGTCGAGGAGAAGGACGCGGACTCGGTGATCCTCGGGACGATCGAGCGCTACGATCGCAGTCCCTACTCCTACGACAAGAGCCAGGCGGTTCAGGAATACAAAGTCGAACTCGTGCTGCGCGTCGGCTACGAGGACCGAACGAAAAACAAAGTCATCTGGGAAGAGACGGCGCTACGGGCGTGGGGCACTTACTCCGTGAGTTCGGCGCTCGCCGGCGGAATCGAGGAGGAGATCGTGGCGCAGGATAGAGCCATCGAGAAAGCGGCGCAGGACATACTGATCAAGACGGTGCGCGGATGGTGAACGAATCCGGCACGAGCGCGCCGCGGTCACGCCGAGGCTACGCAGTGCACGCAGTCGAGGAGAAGTGGCGCGCCGAATGGGAGCGCCGCGGCCTGCACACTCCCGATCTCGACAACGCGCCGCGCCCCTTCTACAACCTGATGATGTTCCCGTATCCGTCGGCGGAAGGGCTCCACGTCGGAAACTGCTTCGCGTTTATCGGCGCCGACATTTTCGGGCGCTACATGCGACTGCGCGGCCATGACGTCTTCGAACCGATCGGCTTCGACGCGTTCGGCATTCACTCCGAGAACTACGCACTCAAGGTCGGAAAGCACCCGGGCGCGCTCGTCCCCGAAAACATCGCGCGCTTCAAGATTCAACTCGCGCGGCTCGGCGCCCAATTCGACTGGACGCGAAACGTCGACACGACCGTGCCGGAGTACTACCGCTGGACGCAGTGGATCTTCGTGAAGCTCATGCGCGCTGGTCTGGTCGAGCAGCGTCGCGCCCCGGTCAACTGGTGCACCTCGTGCAAAACGGTCCTCGCCGACGAGCAGGTCGAGGATGGACTCTGCGAGCGCTGCGGCAACGCGGTGATCGAGCGCGAACTTCTCCAGTGGTTCTTCAAGATCACGCGCTACCAAGAGCAACTTCTCACCAATCTCGACTGGATCGATTGGTCCGACGATGTGAAGGCCGCGCAGCGGCGCTGGATCGGCCGCAGCGATGGATGCGAGGTGGTTTGGCGTCTGGCGGATTCAGATGGGTCGCTGACGACGTTCACCACGCGCGTCGACACGCTCATGGGCGTCACGTTCCTCGTGATTTCCCCGGAGCATCCGCTCATGGCGCAGATCACCACGCCAGAGCATGTGGCAGAAGCGCGCGGCTATGCCGATGGCGCCAAGCGCAAGAGCCGCTTCGAGCGCGCCGAACTCGGCAAAGGCAAGAGCGGTGTACCGACCGGCGCGTTCGCTATCCACCCCGTCACCGGCGCGCGCGTGCCGATTTGGAGCGCCGACTACGTCCTCATGGGATACGGCACGGGCGTCGTCCAAGGTGTCCCCGCGCACGATGCGCGCGACCACGAATTCGCGACGAAGTTCGGTTTGCCGATCGTCACGGTGATCGCGTCGCCGCCGAACACCGACGCAGCCTCCGCGTATGAAGGAGAGGGGACGCTAACGAACTCGGGCGAGTTCGATGGGCTCGACACCGCGGCGGCACGCGAGCGCCTCACGGCGTGGCTTGCGGCGCGCGAACTCGGGCGCGCGCGTACGCAGTACCGCCTTCACGACTGGTGTGTCTCCCGCCAGCGGTATTGGGGTCCGCCGATTCCCGTCGTGCACTGCGCCAAGTGCGGCGCTCAGCCCGTTCCCGAAGGCTCGCTGCCGGTGCTGCTTCCGATGACGGACGACTACATTCCCGATGACAGCGGCCGGTCGCCGCTAGCGAAGATCGCCGATTTCGTCGAGACCACCTGCCCCAAGTGCGGTGACTACGCGCGCCGCGACACGGACGTTCTCGACAACTTCCTCGACTCGGCTTGGTACTACTTCCGCTATCCGTCGACGGAGTTTCACGACGCGCCGTGGAGCGCCGAGCGCACGGCGCGCTGGCTCCCGGTCGACATGTACATCGGCGGGCGCGAGCACTCCGTTTTGCACCTTCTCTACACGCGCTTTCTCTGCCTCGCGCTCCACGATCTCGGGCACGTCCCCTTCGCCGAGCCGTTTAAGCGCTTCCGCGCCCACGGCCTCATCGTCAAGGACGGCTCGAAAATGTCCAAGTCCCGCGGCAATGTCGTAAACCCGGACGAATACCTTAATCGCGTCGGTAGCGACGCGTTTCGGATGTACCTCATGTTTCTCGGGCCATTCATCGAGGGTGGCGATTTCCGCGACGAGGGGATGGTCGGCGTTGAGCGATTCCTCGACCGCGTCCACGGCCTCGCGCACGCGCCGGGCGCGCCGCTTTCTCGCGCGGCGGAGTCGAAGCTCCACTGGGCAATCAAGAAAGTGACGGACGATCTCGAGACGCTCAAGTACAACACGGGAATCGCCGCCATGATGGAGACGCTCAATCTCCTCGAGTCCGAGGCACCTGTGCCGCCGGACGTGCTTGCTCGATTCGCGCAGATCCTGGCGCCGTTCGCGCCCCATCTGGCTGAAGAGATCTGGGAGCGGCTTGGGCACACCGAATCGATCTTTCGATCGGCTTGGCCCTCGTTCGACCCGGAGTTGGTTCTCGGCGACAGCATCGAGGTCGTCTTCCAGGTCAACGGCAAGGTGCGCGGCAAGATGTCGCTGCCGATCGGCTCTTCCGAGGATGACCTCAAGGCTGCGGCCCTTGCCGACCCGGGGGTGCTCGCCCACACGGGGGAAAAGTCTATCGCCCGCGTACTCGTCGTGCAGGGACGACTGGTCAATATCGTCGCGAAATAGACAGCGACACGGCGGGCGCGTGAATTTTGGCCCAATTCGCCCAGCTCCGTGGTACGCACGGAGATTTCTCTGGACACGCCCCGGCGCCCTCGGCTACACTGCGCGAAATCGATCGAAGTCACCGATCGCGACTCACCAACGAATTAGCGAAAGGAACGTCGTCACACATGCGGTACGTAGCGTGCGCCTGTTGTTGTTGTCTTCTTCATCCCGGAGGAGGGGTGCAGGCCGCGCCGATTGTGACCGCTTAGCGACACGCTAAAGTTCAACCGAACGCAAAGGCCCGCAGCCTTCTAGGCAGCGGGCCTTTTTCCATATTCACCGGAGAGTCGAACTCTCCACGAGGGACACGTGGGAACACGTTACATGCCGATGTTCGTCAGCCTCGCGAATCGCGAATGCCTCGTTGTGGGCGCGGGGCCGATCGGAGTGCAGAAGACGAAGTCCCTGCTCGCAGCGGGGGCTCGCGTCACCATTGTCGATCCCAACGCGGAGTGGCCGAAAAGCGAGATGATCGATGCGACGAATCCCACCGTCGTGGCGCGCATATTCGAGCCATCGGACGTCCGCGGCATGATGGTCGTCATCGGCGCGACGGATGATCCCGATGCCCAACGCCTAATCTACGACGCCGCGCGCGCCGCGGGTGCGCTCGTCAACATCGTCGACGTCCCTGAGCTATGCGACTTCATCTACGCTGCGACACTCGAGCGCGGGGACCTTCAGATCGCGGTGTCGACGGGCGGGCGATTCCCGTCCCTCGCGGCGAAGTTGCGCGATTGGATCGACGCCCAACTGCCGCGCGAAACAGGTGAGACGCTCGATGAATTGGGCCGCGCTCGCATGTGGCTTCGCGAAACGCTGCCGGCCAACTATGCGCTTCAACGCGAGCGCCTCGGTCGCCTCCTCACACCAGCGCTGTTGCGCGACCTGATCGGCGGGCGGCGCGACCGCGTCCGCCAAGGCATTCACGAGTGGCGGGGGTCGATCACTCCATGATCATGAGCCGCACGCCGCATCGCGACGAAGCGCGCCGTGGCGTCGTCTACCTTGTCGGCGCCGGCCCCGGAGACGCGTCGCTTCTCACCATTCGCGCGGCCCGGCTTCTCGCCGCGGCGGACGTCGTTTTCTATGATGCGCTGATCTCCGAGGATGTGCTGGCGCTCATCCCAGCTGGGGTCACGCGCACCGCGGTCGGGCGCCGGAAAGGGCACGTCGTGTGCGAGCAGGAAGAGACACTTGCCGCGCTCGTGGAGTGGGCACGCCGTGGCGCGGTTGTCGTTCGCCTCAAGGGAGGCGATCCACTGGTCTTTGGCCGTGCGGGCGAGGAAATGGAATGGCTGCGGGCGGCGCACGTCGAGGTGGAAGTCGTTCCGGGCGTGACGGCGGCCTCCGCCGCGGCGGCGACGCTGTCCGTGTCGCTCACGCAACGCGGATCGTCTTCCACACTCGCGTTTGTCTCCGGTCACAACGAGGCAAAGTCTGAACGCGGCGGTGTCCGATTGCGCGACCTCTTGCGTGTTGCCCGCTCCGTCGACACGCTCGCGATCTACATGGGTGCAACGCGCGCCGCGAGCATCGGGCGCACGCTCCTCCGCGCGGGCCGCAGCCCGCTCGAGGGCGTCGCCGTCGTTGAGCGCGCGAGCCTCGCGGGGGAGTCTGTCCACCGCATGACGCTCGGAGATCTCGCACGGCGCGACGACGCGAACGCATTTGCACAGCCTGCTCTTCTGCTCATCGGTCCCACTCTCAACGACAACGCGGCGCCTCCCGCGAGGACGCGAAGCGTCACACAGCTTCGCGCTTCGACGCGGCGAGATCGTGCACACATCTCAACGGGAGGACACTGAATGTCACGCTTCGAAGCGACCGATGAATCGACACGATACGAGTGGCGGCGGCGTGGTTGGCAGTCCGCGCTCGACGCGGCCGGCGACTCGCGTATCCCGGGGCCGAGCGCGCCCCTCGGCGGCACGCTCGTCAATCTCTTCGCGAGCGAGGAAGAGGCGCGCGCCCTCGAGGCGGACGCGCTCCGGTGGCCGCGCTTGGCGCTAGCCGGATTTCTGCAGAGCGATCTCGAGCTCCTCGCGGTCGGCGCCTATAGTCCGCTTCGCGGCTTCCTCGGCCACGACGATTTTCTTTCCGTCTGCAACACGATGCACCTTGTCGACGGCACGCCGTGGAGCATTCCGATCGTGCTGCCGGTCGACGACGAGTTCGCGAAGACTGCGCGTCACTGGGAGCGCATCGGACTGTGGGACGAGACGCGCTTGCTCGCCGTGCTGGATGTCGAAGGCGTCTACAAGTACGACAAGGCGCGCTACGCACAGCGCGTGTATGGCACCGATAGCCTCGAACACCCTGGCGTCGCGCGGCTTCACACGCTCGGCAATTACCACGTCGCCGGGAAGATCCGCGTCGTACACCGGCCGAACACGATCGAGTTTCCGCAGTACCACCTCGATCCCATCGAGACGCGCATCCTGCTTGAAGAGAAGGGATGGCGAACAGTCGTCGCGTTCCAGACGCGCAACCCAATCCATCGTGCCCATGAGTTCATCCAGAAGTCCGCGCTCGAGCTGGTCGACGGCATCCTCGTGCATCCGCTCGTCGGCGAAACCAAGAGCGACGACATTCCCGCGGACGTGCGCATGCAGTGCTACAAGGCGCTCCTGCGTTCGTACTACCCCAGGAAGCGCACACTGCTGGCGGTCTACCCGGCGTTCATGCGCTACGCGGGACCGCGGGAGGCGATCTTCCACGCTCTCGTTCGCAAGAACTACGGCTGCACGCACTTCATCGTCGGACGCGACCACGCGGGCGTCGGCAACTTCTACGGCACGTACGATGCGCAGAAGATCTTCTCGCGCTTCCGTCCGGAGGATCTCGGCATCACGCCGCTCTGCTACGAGAACTCCTTCTTCTGCCGATCGTGCGAAAGCATGGCATCCCACAAGACGTGTCCTCATCCCGCGGAGGAGCGCCTTCATTTCAGCGGGACACAGATTCGCGAAATGCTCCGCCGCGGCGAGTCGCCGCCTTCAGAGTTCACGCGGGCGGAGATCGGACGCATCCTGGTCGATTGGACGCGTAAGAGTCATGAAAGCGCCGCGCGCGAAGGCGCGCGACAGCAAGCAGGGGGATAGGACGATGCGAAGCGAAGACGGCAGCCGCTGGGCAGAACCACTCGACAGCGAAATCGCAACGATCCGCGATCAGATCGAACGCTTCCGGCGTGGAGAGCTTGCGCCGGAGAAGTTTCGGGCGCTGCGCCTCGTCAACGGAATCTACGGGCAGCGGCAGCCGGACGTTCACATGCTTCGCGTCAAGATCCCGAACGGCGTACTCGATCCCGCGCAAGTCGAGGCGCTCGCCGAAGTCGCCGAGCACCATGGCCACGGCGTCGCGCACGTCACCACGCGCCAGGACATCCAGTATCACTACATTCCGCTCGAGGAGATGCCGGATGTCCTCGAGCGGCTCGCGCGCGCGGGGCTTATGTCGCGCGAGGCGTGCGGCAACTCTGTTCGCAACGTGACGTCGTGCCCCATGTCCGGCGTTTGCCGTGACGAGCCTTTTCCGGTGTTGCCGTACGCGCAGGCCGTCGCGCGATTCCTCTTGCGGCATCCAGCTGCGCAACTTCTCGGGCGCAAGTTCAAGATTGCTTTCTCCGGCTGCGAGAGTGATTGCGCCGCCGGAGCGATTCACGATATCGGCGCCATCGCGACGGTATCGCGCGTCAATGGCCAGGAGGAGTTCGGGTTCCGCCTCTTGGTGGGCGGCGGGCTTGGGCCGACGCCGTACGTGGCGCAGCTCGTCGATGAATTCGTCCCCGCGGGTGAAATCTTGCGAAGCTGCGAAGCGGTCGTGCGTCTCTTCGCGCTTCACGGCAACCGGAAGAACCGCGCTGCGGCGCGATCGAAGTTCATCATGGCGAAGTGGGGCGTCGAGAAGTTCCGCGCGACCTACACTGAAATTCTGGTTTCACTGCAGCGCGCGCAGAATGGCGACGGCGCGCTTCACATCGAGACGTACCTCAAGCCGGAGGAGCTGGCGCTCCTGGGCACGCGCGCGGCTCTGGCACCGCGCGAACCCACGAATGGCAATGGCAATGGAGATGGCAACGGAAACGGGCACGGAACGCCGACGCACGCTCACATCGCCAAAGCTTTGCCCGGCGACGATGCGCCGCTGCACGAGGTGTTTGCCGGCGCGTCTGTTCTTCAGAATGCGGACTTCCGGCGCTGGCTCGACGCGAACTGCGTCCGCCAACGGCAGCCTGGGCTCGCGGCGATCACCATTGCGCTGCCGCTCGGCGATGCGAACGCGCCGCAGCTTCGCCAGATCGCTGCGGTCGCGCGCGAATTCGCGCGCGGCGACGTGCGCGCGACGATTCAGCAGAACATCTTGATCCGCGAGGTGGCCGTGGCGTCGCTTCCCGACGCGTTCGCTCGCCTCGCGAGCGCCGGGCTCGCCGCGCCGACCGCCAACAGCGCGCTCGACGTGACATCATGCCCGGGCGCGGATACGTGCAACCTCGGGATCACCTCATCGCGGGGTCTGGCACGCGCGATCTCCGCGGAGTTCGCGCGGAGCGGCGCCGACGCGGTTTCGCTGCGTGGCGAACGCATCAAGATCTCGGGCTGCCCGAACGCGTGCGGCCAGCATCACACCGCGAGCATCGGGTTTCACGGCGTTGCGCGGAAGATTACCGAGCAGCCGGCGCCCTTCTACCAGATGCACCTCGGCGGCAAGGTGCGCGGAGTCGAGAGTCGTCTGGCGAAGGGCAATCTCTACGTCCCGGCCAAGAATGCGCCCGCCGTTGTGCGGCTCATCACCGAGCACTTCCTCCGGACGCGCAACGAGAATGAAGGACTCGCCGACTTCCTCGACCGCGTTCCGATCGACGAGATCCGCGCGCTGCTTCGACCGCTGCTCGATCCGACGATTCACGAAGAGGGGGCGCCGGACTACTTCCACGACTGGGACCGCCCGGAGATCTTCACGACCAGTACGATCGGAACCGGCGAGTGCGCGGGAGCGGGCGCCGACGCGACGGCCGATCCGTTCGAGGAGACCGTCATCGGATTGCGCGAGAGCACGCGTCTGTTCGATCAAGGCCACTCTGTCGACGCGCTTTGCGAGGCGAACCGCGCCGTTATCGCCGCCGCTCGAATCGTGCTCGCTCAAGGCGCCGGAAAAGAGACGCACAACGACTGGGAAACGCTTTGCGAGTTCCGCTCGCGCCTATTCGATCGCGGCCACGCGTCCGATACATGGGAACGGCTGCGTGAAGAGATCGACGCTCTGTCGGCGACGAAGGTGCCTGCCGCCGATCGGGTCGCCGCACTCCAGCGTGAGGCGGCACAATTTCTGGAGGAGTGTCGCGCGCTCCTCGCGGCTCTGCGCGCGTGGAAGAACGATCCGGGCGCCTCGCCGTTACCGGGGCTTTCGGCTCACGGATCGGGCGAAGCAATCGGCTAACACGACGTGCACATCGGATAATCAACGGCTCGCTTGCGCGGGCCATCAGACGGGACTCGCGGCGCACGACGGCGCGCCGCATCGAAAGGAGTCGCCTCGCCATGGGGCAAGTGCAAATCGATACCGAGCAGATGAAGTGGCTCGAAACTCAGGGGCCGAAAGAGATTCTTGCGTGGGCGCACAAAACTTTCGGCGACCGCGTCGCGTTCGCGTCGAGCTTCGGCGCCGAGGACGTCGCGGTGATCGACATGATCGCGTCCGCTGCGCCCAAGCTTCGCATCTTCACACTCGATACGGGACGGCTCCACGAAGAAACCTACGACGTGATGGAACGCATTCGCGTGCGCTACGGCGTCGCGATCGAGACCTACTTTCCCGAGAGGGGAGAAGTGGAATCGCTCGAACGCGCCAAGGGCTTCCACTCGTTTCGGCAGAGCATCGACGATCGTAAGGAGTGCTGCGGCATCCGCAAGGTGAAGCCGTTGAAGCGCGCGCTTTCCACGGTGGATGCGTGGATCACGGGGCTACGCCGCGAGCAAGCGGTGACACGAACCGATTTGCCGAAAGCCGAGATCGACGCGGCGTTCGGGGGCATCCTCAAGCTCAACCCGATCTCCGAATGGACACTCGACGAGACGTGGAGCTACATCCGGACGCGCGGCATTCCCTACAACGCGCTTCACGACGCGGGATTCCCTTCGATCGGCTGCGCGCCGTGCACTCGCGCGGTCGCGGCGGGCGAGGACATTCGCGCGGGACGCTGGTGGTGGGAAACTCCCGAGCAGAAAGAGTGCGGACTCCACGCGCGCGACGCGAAGACCGCGGCGCAGGGAGCGGAAGTGCGGCGCGTCGCCTAGACGCGCCCTGCGCGCGGCGGTAGGATCGCATCACCGTGGCGCACGAAGAAACGCGAAAGCCAGACGACGCGCTTGCAAGGACGATCGGAGTCGCCGCGGCGCTCTTCCTTATGACCGCGTCCTTCATCTTGCTGAAGACGGGGCGAGACGCGCTCTATTTTCAGGGACGCGGCCTGCTCGACCTTCCGAAGGCTTACATCGGGATCGCGATTCTCTCGCTGCCGGCCGCGGCGATCGTGCTCGGATCGATCAAGATCTTCGGTGCCCGCCTGGCACGAGTCGGCGTTCCGCTTTTCGCCGCGGCGCTCCTTGCGGCGTTCTTCCCGTTCGCGCGCCCCGGCGGCGGACCGCTCATGACGAGCTTCTTCATGCTCGTCCCTCTCGCGTTCGGCGTTCTCTTCTCGCTGACGTGGCTCCTCGCGGCGGAGCTTCTTGACGGAGTCGGGCATCGCCAGCTCGCGCGTTCCTATAGCATCGTCGGCGCGGCGTCGATCCTCGGGGGAGTGGCAGGCGGCGCCGTCGCGCGCATCGCGGCCGCGCTCGTCGAGCCGCGGTTCTTCATCCCCGCCGGCGCTGTTCTTCTTCTCGCTTCGACGATAACCGTCGCGATCGCGCAGCACCGTTTTCCCGCACGTCCGTTGCCGCGCGCCACCGGCCCACTCACGCCGGGGCCGTCCAACTTTCTGACCGTATTGCGTGTGCGCTATTCGATCTTGCTCGTCTTCGTCGGAATGCTCTCGAGTCTCGTCGGGATCCTCATCGAGTTTCAGTTCTATCTCTACGCGGCGACGTCGGGAAACGAGACTCGCGCGAACGCGAGCTACTTCGCAAACGCCTACCTCCTGCTCAACGGCGTTGCGTTGATCGTGCAAGTCGTCTTGATGCCGCGGCTGCAGCGCCTCGTCGGCGTACACGGAAGCTTGATGATCCTTCCGGGCGCGCTCCTGGCTGGAGCCGCACTTCTCCTCGCGAGTGCGTCGGTCGGAATGCGCTCACTGCTGCGCGTCATCGAAGGCGGACTCAAGTCGTCCATTCATCGGTCCAACTGGGAGCAGGCGTACCTGCCGCTCGGGCGTTCGCATCGCGTCGTGGCGAAACTCCTCGTCGACGGCGCGGCCGCCCGTGTCGCCGAAGGGATCGCCGCGCTCTCGCTCTACGCTTGGCTACGCGTCAGCCTCGGCATGGACGAGTCGTCGATCGTCGGCAGCGATACCTCATGGGTGACGTACCTGCTGATCCTGACGATTGCGGCCTGGATACTGATGACGCGAGCCCTCGGACGTGATCTCGTCCCGGCAAGCACGGACGTGACGGGCGGGGCTGATATGTTCCCGGAGATTCCGCTGCCCGACACCTGAGTGACGGTTGCAGCCCTCGGCGAGGGCTTTCAGCGAGACGCGAGCACGCAAGGCAGGGGATAGATCTCGGAGCAGCCGGCCGCCGCGCAAGCACCGGCGTCAGACGCCTGAGTTTACATAATATCGATTATGCGACTAATAGACCGTCCGTAGTCTAACGGCCCCGAACTGAGCTAGCCGCCGATCGCGTTGAGCTCGCCCTCGAGCCGCGCAAAGTGCTGCGCCGCACGGGTCCCTTCGTAGTCCCGCTTCGCCTTGTCCAGAAGCGTCTTGGCGGCGGGCGCCTGGCCGGCCGCGATTCGCGCGCGAATCGCCTCGCTGATCGCTTCGGCGCCGGCTTCCTTCGATGTCGAGGCCGCGGCGGCCTCCTCGAAGTTCTTCGCAGCCTCGTCCATGAGGCCTTGCGCGGCGGCGACGGCCCCGAGCCCCGACTTGGCGGCGACCCAGGTCGCAGAACCTCGCTCCGAGTCGCTTAGTCCTTTTTCGAACCGGGACTTCGCATCGGCGAGCTCGTTGAGAACGAGGTGGACGTTCCCGAGGGTCGTCTGCGCGACACCGATTCGCTTGTGGCGCGGAAACCGATCGACGAACTGCGTCAGCCCGTTCGACGCCTCGCGGTACCGGCCCGCCTCATAGTCGGTCAGCGCAAGATACAGGATCTCCTCGGACCGGCTTTCGCCGGCCTTCGCGGAATTCTTATAGAGGCCAACGACGAGCACGAGCGCGACGAGGCCAACTGCGGAGAAGAGAACAGCCGAACGGCGCGCGTTGAGGAACTCGTACGCGTCACCGAGGAATGACATGAGCTTGTCCTCTTTAAGCTCGCGCTTCGAGAGGTGCTTCTTTGATGTGGTCGTCGCCATGGGGATTCCTTGCGTCTCCTTTTCGCTGTCGAATTGAAGCCATCCCTTGCTTCAGCAAGGCGGCAGATAACCCTAGCACGGAGCGCGCGTGCGCCTCAATCTCTTTCCCGAGCCGGCGAGCGTGTGCGTTTTCGCTTGAAAGCCACCGGGGCTTCGCCCCACAGTCGCCGAAGGAGGATCCGCATGACTGATGTAAGAATTCCTCCCTTCGCGGCGCACTTGCCTCGCGCGCTGCTCATTGCGATCGCACCGTTCCTCTTCTTGCTCATCGTCATCGGTGTGCTCGACCTCTATCGAGCCGATCGTCCGGCCGAAAGTTATCGCTTCGACGAGCAGTCGCTTCGCATCCGTTCGGTCACGGCCGGCGGCGCAGCGGAACGCGCGGGACTTCAGCGAGGCGACGCGATCCGCTCGATCGACAACACGCCGATCGGCTCGATTCGCGACATGCACGCCGCCACTTCGAACCTGCGCGTCGGCGACACCGTCTCCATCGGCATCGTCCGCGGAGACCAGCCGCTCGTGATTTCCTTCACAATCGAACGGCTCGACCGAGAGGCGCGTCTGCACAAATCCTCTCTGGCGGCGATCGCGCTTTCCTTCCTCGCACTCGGACTCGTCGTCGTTCTGCGCCGCGCGGACACACTGGCCATCGTCTTTTACTCGCTCAGCCTCGTCCTTTCGTTCGTCATCGCCCCCGTTCCCACATACGACGCGCTCGCGTGGAATCTCTTCGTCAACGCGCTCTACCGCGCGTCGTTCGCACTCCTCCCCACGCTTTTTCTCCACTTCTTCCTGATCTTCCCGTTTCGCCGCCAGATCATCCGCCGCGTTCCTCGATTCATTCCGTCGATGTACGTGTTGAGCATCGTGCTCTTCGGCGTGACCGTGACACTCGATGTCGTCTTTCACCTGAAGGGCCGCGACGATCTGATTCCTGCGATCGTGTTGTTCTCGACCGCCAACTCGTTTCTCATTGTCGCCGGCCTTGTCGCCGGGATCGTGAGTTTCGTCATCGCGTATCTTTCGAGTCCCTCCGGAAACGTTCGCCGCCGCCTAAAGATCGTACTTTGGGGAACGATCCTCGGGTTCTTGCCATTGTTGGTCGGCACGATCACCAAGTCGCTCTTCCCATCGATCGTTCCGCCGGGGAGTCGCTACTACCATCTCTCGCTCTTCCTCGTGCCGCTTTCATATGCGTACGCGATCATTCGCTACGGGCTCATGGACCTCGAGATCATCGTGAAGCGCGGCGTGATCTACGCCGTCCTAACGGGGCTCTTGGCCGCGGTCTACTTGTTGTTGGTCGAGGGAATCGGACGCCTCGCGATGATTCATTCCAGCGGCGGCAGCCTGATCTTGAAGCTGGTTTCGATCTTCTTCATGGCGCTTATTTTCTCGCCGGTTCGTACGAAACTACAGGAGGTGGTCGATCGCATGTTCTACCGCGACCGCCTCAACTACCGGGAGACGTTGCGCGACGTCGGCGAAGAGATCGCGGGCATCATCGAACTCGAGCCGCTCGTCGGACTCTTCGCCCAGCGCATTCGCGATTCGCTGCGCGTGACCGGAGTCTCGATCTACCTTCGCAACAAGAGCTCTGGACGGTTCCCGTTGGCGGCGCACGCGGGCGACGCTTCGGGAAGCGCGGCGTGTTACGTGTGGAACTCGACCGACGAAACCCTCGCGTGGGTGTGCGAGCGCCGGCGCCCGCTTCCGATCGAACGCCTGCAGGAGAGCGTGCGCTGGAACCGCCTCCCGCGCGGCGAGAAGCAGGCGCTTCGCGACCTCGACGCCGCGCTACTCATCCCGCTACTCGCGGGAGGGCAACCTCTCGGCCTCATCATCGTAGGGAGCAAGATTTCGCAGGAGCTTCACTCCAACGAGGATCTCTCGCTGCTCCAAACGGTCACGGCCCACGCGACGCTCGCGATCGAGAACGCGCTTCTTCACAAGGAATCGATCGAGCGCGCGCGCCTCGAAGGGGAGTTGCACGTGGCTCGCCGGATCCAGGAGAGTTTCCTTCCCACGGCGCCCCCCGCGATCCCCGGAGTCGAGCTTTCGGCGCTCAACGTGCCGTGTCTGGAGGTCGGCGGCGACTACTACGACTACATCATGCTCGACGAAAGCCGGCTGCTCGGCCTGGCAATCGGCGACGCAAGCGGCAAGGGGATACCCGCGGCGATTCTCATGGCGAGCTTTCAAGCCGCGTTTCACTTGCAGGCGGAAGCGCACCTCTCCCCCGCGCGCGTGCTTGAGCGAATGAACAAACTGATCGTTCACCAAACGCGCTCCGAACGCTTCGTCACGTTCTTCTACGGAGTTCTCGATGTGGAGAGCCGTGTGCTGACGTACTCGAACGCGGGACACAATCCTCCGCTGCTGATTCGCGCCGATGGCACGGCTCTGGCGCTCGACAACGCCGGGCTTCTCCTCGGAGTCAGCCCAGAGACTTCGTACGAGGACGTGCGTGTTGTGTTGGAGTCGGGCGACCTGCTGCTTCTCTACACGGACGGCGTGACCGACGAACTGAATCCGTCCGACGACATCTTCGGAATGGAGCGACTCGAGAAGACCCTCTGGGCCAGTACGGAGCTACCGCTTCCCACGATTCTAAACCGCGTCTATTCGTCCGTCGCAGAATTCATGGGGGGCGCGCCCGAAGACGACATCACGCTTCTCGGCGTGAAGGTCCTCTAAACGGAAACAGGGAGGCCTGCGTCGAGCCCAGCCGCTCGCGCACAACCTCCCCTTTGCAATCCGTGTTGCTAGCGTCTAGGCGACTAACGCATCCATTCGAGAAGATCGGCCAGCGCCCAGAATGTTACCCACAGGAACATACCCACCGCCTCCTTTCGGCGGGGCGGGCAGGGCGTCGTGAGTCGCAGCGCTGGAGAAGCTTCCTGGACTTCGGCGTCCGTCCTCCCCACGGTCTTGCGTCCAAAGTGTCGGCCGCGGGGAGAAAAAACTTGAGGGCTTGTTAGCGAATGAGGACGAACTTTCCGGTCGCCGAGGAAACAAGCCCGCTTGTGGCGCGATCGAAGAGCCGGACCTCGGCGAAGTAGACGCCGCTATTCGGAGAGCGGCCCTCGCCGAAACGGAAATTGCGCAGAAAGAGCGAATTGCGTCCATCCTTGGCCGGTTCGCGAGGATGTTCCGCGATGCGCCGCCCCGACGCATCGTAGATGTCGGCTTCGACGTCTTGCGGGACACCCGGCCGAAGCGACACTTCGAAATCGAGGCGCAGTTCGTTCGCCGCGTCGTCGACACGCGCGGGGCTATTGATGGTTCGAAGCCGGCGAATCTCGTTCTTGAGCACGTTCATCGAGAGGCGCGCATCGTTGTTGGAGAGTGTCGCTTCGCTGATGCCGCCCGCGGTCACGCGCGCGAAGAGAGGCGCCGCCCCTTCGTCGGCGTCGCCGACGCTCCATCGGATGAAGACGCGCTTGTAGAACCACGGCGCGATCGGCAGATCGATCGACGCGTCTCCGATCATGCGGCTTCCCCCGCCTGGATCCCCGCGCCACAACTCGACGCGGGCACTGCCGAGGCCGGCGCCGATGACCCCGCCGCGATTGAAGACGCGAACCTCGACGTCGACCGCGTCGCCCACGAAGACGCGCGCACGCGGCACGATAATGTGGGTGGAATCGACGACGAGATCGGGCGCGCCATCGGGCGCCTGCGCAAGGCCCGCGATCGTACCGACGACGACTCCCGTTATCGCACGCGCGAGTTCAAGATTGAGATTTTCGAGCGTGTCGTCCTTCGTGTGGTAGAACGGGTTCTTCAAGTACTTCACGGTCCCGTCGGGGAGAGAGTCGGATTGGTCGGGGAACTGATTTTCGATGAGGAGCACGGCGTCTTCGCCGAGCGCCCAGAAACTCGCGTGATCGGAGTTCCCGGAGGACGGCGCGAGAATTCGTTTCACTTCGAGATCGGGCGCTAGCTCCGCGGCGATGGCCGCGAAACGGTCCGCAAGCCACAGGGACGACGCGTTCGTCACGACGTCCACCTTCTCGTGAACCGTGTTGTACGCGATCATGTCGCAGTTCAGAACACCGAGCAGAAGCTCGCCGGAATCTTCGATTCCGCGGGCGAAGACGCGGCTGCCTTCGAGCGGCGCCTTCGTCGGCGGTCCGAAAGCCTCCTCCGAACCGAAGGCCACGAGCCCGACATCGAATGGAAGATCGAGCGCGGGCAAGAGCCGCGCGGCCTCGACAAGACACGCGACGCCGCTCGCGTTGTCGTCAGCGCCCGGGGCCGGGTCATAGAACGCGTCCCACTCGGGCGTCAGCTTTCCTGTCGCATCGTAGTGCGCGGTGAGCAGCACCAATCCGTTCGAGGGTCCGTCAGCGTGAATGATCGCCATGACGTTCGTCTGCGCCGTGTCGGTGCGCGACGACTCGAACGGAATCAGGAACGCCGAGTCCGGAGCGGCGAGGTAGCGGGCGAACAGATCGCGAATCGCGGGCGCATAGCGCAGGCGCGTCTCGGGCCGCTCGGCGTAGCGCGAACCGGGAGCGCCGCTTTCGTCCGTCGACAAGAGCCGGATGACGGACGCGATGCTGTCCGCATCGACACGCGCCGCGGACCCGAAAAGGCGCGTTGTGGCCGCGGCCGGTTCGCTCACCGCGAGCGCGGCAAGAACAATCGATACGGACAAAGCTTGGCGTGCGGCGGTGAAGCGGCGTAGAACGACACGCGAGCATCTCATGGCGCACGAATATACAGGCAACGCCACAGTCGGTCTACGAGACCGATCGGCTAAGCGCGCGGGCGTTTACGACTTCGCGGCGCGGGCGGTTCGTCGGACGCCTGCGGGGCCCCAGGCTCGCTCTGCAGCTCCTCGAGCCGCCTCAAGATCGTGCGGGCAAGATGGAGTGTTTCCTCGAGCGATGCGTTCGCGTAGAGCGTCGTGATGCGCAGGTGTTCGCGCGCCTCGTCGACGCGACCCTCATCACGCAGTCGGCGGTACTTCTCGAACAGAGTTCTGAGCGCTCTTTTCCGCCGTTCAAGTCCGACGCGATCGATAGGCTGGTGCACGGGCGCCTCCTTCGGATACCACGGGGCACCCAGCCCGTTCTGCAAGAGCCATTCCGCTGCCTGTCGCCTCTCACGACGCACGCGCGTGAGCAATTCGAGCTAAATCTCACAAATCTAAGTCGATTCGTGGCGCCTGCCGCGACGACGGCGACGGTTGCCCGCGAAGGGAGAACGAAAATCCCCCAACGCGCGCGGCCGTTACGAGAAAATCTCCGCCCCCGCCTCCGCCAAACTCGTAACGCGCAGGCCGAAGTTTTCATGCACGACGACCACTTCGCCATACGCCACTGTGCGGTTGTTGACGATCAGTTCGACCGGTTCGTTGACGAGGCGATTCAATTCGATTACGGAGCCGGGGCGCAGCCGGAGGAGTTCGTCGAGCGAGAGATCGGCCTCGCCGAGCCGCACGATGAGAGGAAGGTCGACGTCCATGAGGAGGCCCAGCCGCTCGTCCGGACGCGCCGCTCCTCGCGCGTCGACGTCCGCGTGCGAGTCTTTGCCGACGCCGATCTGCGCGAGTCCATCGAACTCCTGCCCCATGCTCAGCACCTTGTCGTGAAGCACGACGCAGACGCTGATGCTGTTCTCGGCCGTGAGGGAGACTTCGGCGTCGAGCATCTTCACCGGCTCGACGGGCAGAAGCGTGCGGAGCGATGCGAGCCCCTCCTTCGTCATCTCCGCAAACTGCTCGTCCTGCAGCGTGACGCGCAACTCGCCGAGAGTGCTCGCGAGCGGTTGCATCGCGCTGACGAATTCCGATGCGAGTTGCGACAACGGCGCGCTCTCATCGAGGCCGAAGGCCTGTCGCGCCCGCGCCTCTTCGCAGATGAGCGCACCGCTGCCGCTGACGCTCCCCTCGTACCGAAAGGCGATCACGAAGGCCCGCTCGGCAAAACGCCCGACGAGCTTCTCGTGGTTGAATCCAGATTGCACGGAAAGTGAGAGAGCCGCGTCGTTTCCTTTCCACTGCTTCAGCGCTCGCTGCGCGACGCCGCCCCAACCGGGCGCATCCGCCGCGACTGCTGCCCCGGGATTTACCGCGTTGTCATCCGCCATCGTGTGCCATCCTCCCTCCGCGCGCGCGAAGCGCTACGCGCTTTCGATCCGCGTCAAACGGATCGCCTTCTTTCCAGAGCGCGACACCGCGCGAGCCCCGAATTTCGCGAGGCCATTCACGGCGACGGCGACCTCTTGTTCGAGCGACACGCCGAGCCGCAGGACATCACCGGGGCGCAGCGCGAGCAGGTTTCGAACGGTAATCTTCGAGCCGACGATATTCGCGCTGACGCGAACGTTCGCGCGCCCGATGTGGCGCCGCATCCACGTCGCCTCGTCCTCGCTCGCGCCGACTTCCTCCGCTTCGAGCCACGTCTTCGGTTTGAGCGTGTGAAGCAGCGGCTTGAGGCTGCCGAACGGGAAACAGATGTGCAAAATCCCGGCGACGTCGCTCATCTTCAGATTGATGACGATCACGATGACCGGTTCGTTCGGACCAAGGAACTGGGCCTGATGCGGATTCGACTCGTGCTCCAACTGCACGAACTCGAGCCGCTTGATCGGGTGCCATGCCTCCTGATAGTCGTCGATGATCGTCGAGAAGACGCGCTGCACGATGCTCCACTCCAACTCCGTCAATTCGCGCGCGCCGCCGGACGCCGACCCCTTCCCGCCGAGCAGGCGGTCGATCATCGCCGAGGTGAGGTCGAGCCCCATTTCGAGCGCAACCTTCGAAGTCGTCTCCTTGATTCCGATGAGGGAAAAACACGTCGGATTCGCGAGCGAGCCGAGAAACTCTTCGTACGTGAGCTGAATCACCGAAACCAGAGAGACGTCGACGATCTGCCGCAAGAGCGTTCCGAAGGAGTACTCGAGCCGGCGGACGAGATTCTCGTGAAGGCCGGAGAGCGTGCGGATCTGCTCCTGCGCCACCCTTCGCGGACGCTTGAAATTGTACGGCGCGACCTCGCGTGCCGAGTCGCCATCCGGCACGGCCGAGGTCATCAGCGCTTCGATTTCTTCGATCCGCAGGGCGTCGCTCATCGCGATTTCCTAGCGGCCCGCGGTTTTCACGCGCCCGACACCGGATTGCGACAGAGCGCCCGCGACTTCCATACGGCGGCGCTGCAATCCCAGGACGAGGTTGATGTCATCCGCGCTCGCACCGAGCGCGCGCGAAATCTCTTCACCCGACATACCCGTCGATGAGAGACGCAGGATCTTCGCCCAGACATTCTCCGCATCGCCCTCGCGGTCGCGTGAGGCAGCGACGCTCAACACGACGCTATCCGCGCGCGGGGGCGCCGGCGGGTCGATCGGCGCGGCAGCGACCGCGCCGCGGCGCGCGATCGGACGCTTGCGCGGCTTGGCACTGATGCCCCGCGCGCCCGTGACGATCGCCATACCGATGAGGACGCCGCCTGCGACTCCCGCGCCAGCCAAGAGCGGCGTGTTCGATGCGGCAGCGGCAAGCCACGCTTGCGCGATACGAACGGGATTGTTCGCGGCACGCATCGTTTCGATCTCTTCGCGCGCAAGCGCCGCGTGCTCGAGCTCCGTCTGCGCGCTTTCCAGAGCCAGCACAAGCCGCTCGGCTTCGTCGGTGCGAACGAACTCCCCCGCCGGCGGCGCGCCCGCGCTCACTCCGGCGACCGCCTGCGCCGCCATCGCGACGCTGTACAACAGCGCGCTCGCCAAGAGCGCCGCAAGTTTCGTCCGGCGCCGCGTGCTCCCCTTGCTTCGATTACAGTCCTTCAGCGATTCCATCGTGACTCTCCTTTCCGCGCATCCAGCGCGATCCGGCAACGCCCGGCTTCCTAGAGGAGGGACATCAGCTTGACGGGCTGATCGCGGCGCGCGGTGTCCTTCATGCTGCCTTCCTGTTGAAAATCCGCGCCTTCGCTGCCGGCGGCCAAGAGCGCTTCGCGTTCGGCGCGCAGGCGGCCCCGCAAACGCAGGATCGCCTTCGTGTGAATTTGCGAGACGCGCGATTCCGAAACGCCGAGCGTCGAGCCGATCTCCTTCAGAGTGAGTTCTTCGTAGTAGTAAAGAATGATCACCAGCTTGTCGCGTTCGGGGAGCGAGTCGAGCGCCGCTTCGAGCACCTTGCGCATCTTCTCGACTTCGAGCGCTGCGCCCGGATCGATGCGGCCCTGGTCTTCGACGGTGTCGTGGATACGCATCGTCGAGCTCGAGTCGGTCGGGCTCATGAAATCGTCGAGCGATACGAGCGCCGTGCCGCGCACTTCGTCGAGAATCTCGAGGAATTCCGGCACACTGACGGCGAGTTCCTTCGCGACCTCGTCGTCCATCGCGGGACGGCGCAGGCGATTCTCAAGACGCGCGTAGGCCTCTTCGACACGGCGCGCCTTCTTGCGGACGGAACGCGGGATCCAGTCCATCGAGCGGAGTTCGTCGAGCATCGATCCGCGAATGCGTGCGATCGCGTACGTCGAGAACTTGTTGTCGCGCGACGGATCGTACCTCTCGACCGCAGAGAGAAGCCCGATGGTCCCCGAGCCGATGAGATCGTCGATCTCGACCGAAGGCGGAAGCCCGATCGCCAAACGCGCCGCGACGTACTTGACGAGCGGCAAGTATTCGAGAATCAGCAGCTCCTTCGAGCGCTGGCAGCGGCTCTTCTTGTAGCGACGCCACGCGTCGTCGAGCGCCGGATTGTCACCGACCTTGCGGCCTTCCTTCTTTTCTTCGCCGTCTGCACTTCGCACGCCCGCCTTCACCCGCTCCTTCTGCATCGCTCTCCCCCTACGAAGTTTCGCTCGCCTTATGCTTCGCGTCCGTCGTCTCCTTGCGCTCTTCGTTCTCGGAAACGATTGCGGTCAGCAGCGAACGGACTGTGACAAATCCGATGAGATTGAAAACGATCGTCACGATGAGAAAGGCCAAGCCCACGCGTACGAATAGCGCCTGGCCGGAAACTCCCTGAAACGAACCGATGAGAAGCACGAGCGTCGCGCCCGCCAAGCCCGCGAGCTTCGCGACCGTTCCCACCAGTCCATAGATCGTCGAGCGTGGCTTCATGAGCGAAGGAGTGCCTCTCGCGCCATGCGCCCGCTTGCGCCGTGAAACGCCGCGCTCGCGAGCGCGCGCACTTGCTCCGCGCCGGCCGCGACGAGATCCACCGCCGGGTCGGACCCGCACGCGATGTACGAGACCTCACTGCCTGCGTCGAGGAGGAACGCGAGCGCACGCCCGACCGAGTAGGCTTCGTCAATCTTCGTGACGAGAAGCCGCCTCGATGGCGTTCCGGTCAGCTCCGCGCGCAACTCGCGGGCTTCGTCCGGGTCGATCGTCGCGGGAATCACGACATGCGTTTCATCGATCCCCGCATCGCAGAGGAAAGTCTTGATCTTCGCGATACCGGCCGCGTCCGCCGCACCGACTCCGCCGGTGTCGAGGAGCGCCGTCCCTTCGCGCATCCCTTTGCAGAGCAATTTCCAATCGCGCGGCTTTTCGACGATGCAGACCGTCGCGCCGAACGCGGCCGCGATCGCGCCGAGGCGCGACACGCTCGTGGCGCCCGCGGCGAACGCGCCCACACGCACTTCGCCGGACGCCGCGGCAAGACGCGACGCGAGCTTCAAGAGCGTCGTTGTTTTCCCCGCGCCCGACGGGCCGACAAACGCGAGGCGGCGAACCCGGCGCTCCGTCGCGAGCGCCGCACCCGCCGGCACCGCCGGGAATCGCCCCGCGATCGCGTCGAGCGCGGCGTCGTCGGTCAGCGCCGTATCCGAGATCGACTCCGGCGCGATGCGCGAGAGAGTCAGTTCGATGATTTCGCGCGCGACAGGTTCGGCGACTCCGATTCCGCGCAGAATGCTCACGAGGCGGCGCAGCCCGCTCGGACGCGCCTCCGCGACGGTCTCGGCAACATCGATCTCGCCGCTGCGGCATGCGGTGATGCCGAGGAGGCGCGACGCTCCAGACGCCGGATCGACGTTCGCCACTTCGTTGGCGCCGAGGATCATCGCGTCCGGCCCGAGGCGGCGGCGTATTTCCGTCAGAATCTCCGACGTTGAGCGTCCGACGAATTCTCTAGCGGGCATCGTTAGCCTCCACCTTGCCGAGTGAGATGACCTCGATTCCCGGAGGAATCTCGCGATACGAGATCACCGGAATCGCCGGGAAGTAGGGATCGAAGAGCCGGCGCGTCACGGGACGCGCGATCGCCGAAGAGAGAAAGACGGGTTGCTTCCCGGCCGAGAGCGCCTTCTCGATCGCGCGCGTCGCGGAAGCAACGATGGCTTGCTTCTTTTCCGGGGCGAGCCCCGCTTCCTTCCCCGACTCGGTTTCGACGAGCGTCGAGAGAAGCGCCTCCTCGACACTCGGCGCGAGCATGAGCGCCTGCAGGCGTCCCGCGCCGTCGAGATGCGCGCGGACGATCGAGCGCCCGATGCGATGGCGCACGAGTTCGGTGAGGTACGCCGAGTCTTTCGTCTGCATGGCGCCGTCCGCGAGCGCCTCGAGCACCGTCGGCAAATCGCGAATCGAAACGCGCTCGCGCAGCAGATTCATAAGAACGCGCTGCACGCTGCCGAGCGACAAGAGCGACGGCACGAGTTCTTCGACGACGGCCTTGTTCTTTTCCTTCACGCCATCGAGGAGCGCTTGAACGTCTTGCCGCGTGAGGATCTCGTGGGCGTGCGACTTGATGATCTCCGTCAGGTGCGTCGCGACGACGGCGACGGGCTCGACGACCGTGTAGCCGAGCGCCTCCGCGAGCTGCCGCTGCCCTTCGCGAATCCAAACCGCCGGCAACCCGAACGCGGGCTCGCGCGTCTCGATCCCCTGAAGCGTTCCCTTCGCCGTGCCGGGGTTCATCGCGAGCAGTGAGTCAACCGCCAACTCACCGCCGTCGACGCGAACGCCCTTGATCTTCACGCTGTATTCGCGGGATCGAAGCTGCGAGTTGTCGCGGATGCGCACGGGCGGCACGATGAAACCGAACTCGCGCGCCGTTTGGCGCCGGATCGCGGTAATGCGGTCGAGAAGATTTCCGGGGGCCTTCGCGTCGACGAGATGGATCAACCCGAAGCCGATCTCGACCTCGAGCGGATCGACTTGAAGAACATCCTTGAGCTGTTCTTGCTCGCGCTTGCCGGAGTCTTCCTCGATCACCTCGACCGCTGGCGCGGGAACCTTCGCAGCGGCACGCGCCGTGAGTCCGACCACGCCGGTGACCGCGGCGAGCGCCATGAACGGAATCGTCGGCATCCCCGGAACGAGCGCGATGAGCGAGAGCACGCCCGCAACGACGAGCGGCGCGCGCGGCTCGACGAGGAGCTGGCCCGCGAGCGAGTCGGCCAAGTTCGCCTGGCCAGCGGTGCGCGTGACGATGATACCGGCCGCGGTCGAAACGATGAGCGCCGGGATCTGCGTCACGAGGCCGTCGCCGATGGTCAGGAGCGTGTACGTGCGCGCGGCCTCCTCCATCGACATGCCGCGCTCGAGAACGCCGACGATGAATCCACCGACGATGTTGACCACGGTGATGATGATGCTGGCGATCGCGTCGCCTCGAACGAACTTCGACGCTCCGTCCATCGCGCCGTAGAAATCGGCGGCACGCGAAATCTCCTCGCGGCGCCGGCGCGCCTCCTTCTCGTCGATGATCCCGGCATTCAGGTCGGCGTCGATCGCCATCTGGCGGCCGGGCATCGCGTCGAGTGTGAAGCGCGCGGCGACCTCAGCGACGCGGCCGGAACCCTTCGTGATCACGATGAACTGAATGATCACGAGGATGACAAAGACCACGAGCCCGATGACCATGTTGCCGCCGGCGACGAAGTTCCCGAACGCGTCGATCACCGCGCCCGCTTCGCCGCGCATGAGAATCAACCGCGTCGATGCGATGTTGAGGGAGAGCCGCAGGAGCGTGAGCCCGAGCAGAAGCGTCGGGAACACGGAGAACTCCAGTGGCGCCGCGACGTAGAGCGTCACCATCAGAACGACGAGCGAGACGGCGATGTTGGTCGTGATCAAGAGGTCGAAGAGGAACGACGGGAGCGGCACGAGCATGATGACGAGAATCCCGAGGACTCCCGCCGCGAGCACCACGTTACTCAGGCGAGGCGATACGGCGCCCGTCGGGGAGAGGCCTGCCGGCAGAATGGCAGCGCGCGCCATTTACGCGATCCTCCCCTTCAGCCGGTATGCGAGCGCGAGAATCTCCGCGACCGCACGATAGAGCGCGACGGGGATCACTCCGCCGAGCTTCACGGACTTGTAGATCGCGCGCGCCAACTCGGGGCTCTCGATCACGGGGACGCCGTGCTCGGCGCCGATCGCCTTGATCCGCTGCGCGAGGCGGTTCATCCCCTTCGCGACGACCTTCGGCGCCGACATCGAGTTCTGTTCGTACTTCAGTGCGACGGCGAAGTGCGTCGGGTTCGTGACGATGACATCGGCGGTCGGGACGTCGCTCATCATCCGGCGACGCGCGCGCTCGCGCTGAAGGCTGCGAATGCGCGACTTGATCATCGGATCGCCTTCCTGCTGGCGATGCTCTTCGCGGACCTCTTGCCGGCTCATCCGAAGATCGCGCTCGTGCTGCCAGCGTTGCCACGCGTAGTCGCCCGCCGAGAGAACGAGCAGAAGCGCGACGATTTTCAGCGAGAGCGAGTAGCCGATCCCCCAGATCTGCGACGCGATGTCGGTGACCCCGCCCCACAGAAAGCTCGTGATGCGCGGCATCTCGCTCTGTATGCACACCGCCGCAACGCCGCACACGACGATCACCTTCAGAAACGCCTTGAGGGCTTCGACGAATCCGCGCATCGCGAAGACACGCTGCACGCCGGCGAACGGATCGAGGCGCTTCCACTTCGGCGCGAGGGCCGAAGGCGCGAAGAGAAACCCGGTCTGCGCCATATTCCCGGCCACACCCGCGAGCGCAATGATGCCGGCAAGTGGCAGTACGATCGCAGCGACCTGCAAGAGAAGCGACGCGAGGAGCGCTTGCACCGTCGCCGGCGTGAGCGCCGCGCGTGCGAGCCCGCCCCAGTAGTTGCGCGACAAGGCTTCGAGTCCCTCGACCATCCCCGGTCCGCGGCTGTTGAGCGCGATGAGCCCCGCGGCGATCACGAACGTCGAGACAAGCTCCTGGCTCCGCGCAACGCGCCCTTCGCGGCGCGCCTCGCTCCGCTTCTTCGGAGTCGCTTGTTCGGTTTTTTCTTCTTGGTTGTCGCCCGCCACCCTCGACTCCTACAGAAGACCGACGAAGCTCGTCAGGTTCTCGCCCATGCGCACGGTGAATTCTTGAAACGCGATCCGTAGACCCGGGAGCGAAATCAGAAGCACGACGAGGCTCCCGAGAATCTTGATCGGGAAGCCGAGCACGAAGACGTTCATCTGCGGCATCGTGCGCGAGATGATTCCGAGCGCCACGCTCGTAACGAAGAGAAACGCCATCACCGGAGCGCCGACGCGGAACGCGGCCGCGAAGATCGTCGAGAGCTCGCGGGCCAGCATGTCGATCATCGGAGCCGTCAGGCGGAATTCGCCGAGCGGCGCCCTCTCGAGCGTCGCGGCGAAGGCGCGGAAGAGCAGGTGGTGCCCATTCAACGTCAGGAAGACGAGAAGGCAGAGAAGGTAGAGGAACTCCGTCGTGACGACGGACTGACTCTCCGTTCCCGGGTCGATGATGCTGCCCACGCCGAAACCGATCTGAAGTCCGAGGAGTTCGCCGCCGATCTGCACCGCGAAGAGAAGCGCCGACGCGACGAATCCGAGAATCACACCGAGGAGCGCTTCGTTCGCGATCATGATCGCCAGTCCGAGCGGCGTGAGCGTGTCCGCTGCCGCGAGCGGCGGCACGAGCGGCAGAAACGTGAACGCGAACACGAGACCCGAAAGCACCCTGATACGAATGGGAATCGTGCGATTGCTGAAAACCGGCGCCGCCATGAGGAACGCCGAGAGGCGCACGAAGACGAGCAGGAACGCTTCGATGCGGCCGGAAACCAACGGGGTGATGTCGATGTTCACGCGTCTCCCTGACTAGTGCGCGTAGCGTCCGAGGTTTCCGAGCAGCGAGCCGGAGAACTCCAACATCACTCCGGCCATCCATGGCAAGAGAACGACGAGCACCGCGATCACGAGAACGATCTTCGGAACGAATGACACGGTCATTTCGTGAATCTGCGTCGCGGCCTGGAAGATCGAAATGACGAGTCCGACCAGTAGTCCGGTCAGGAGCATCGGCCCCGAAAGAAGCAGCGCCGTCGTCAAGGCGCGGCGAAACAAATCGATGGCGACGTCGGTGGTCATGTTCCCCTATTGAAACGAGACGACGAGCGACTTGACGATGAGGTACCAGCCATCGACGAGAACGAAGAGGAGCACCTTGAACGGAAGCGAGATCATGATCGGGGGAAGCATCATCATCCCCATCGACATGAGGACCGACGCGACGACCATGTCGATGACGAGGAACGGAAGGTAGAGAACGAAACCCATCTGAAACGCGTTGCGCAGCTCGGAGATCATGAACGACGGGATGATGACGGAGGTCGGAACGTCGTCGACGCTCTTCGGGCGCTCCATCTTCGTCATCTCGACGAAGAGAGCGAGGTCCTTCTCGCGCGTCTGCTTCAGCATGAACGCGCGAATCGGGGCCTGCGCTCGCGTGAGCGCCTCTTCCTGGCCGATCTCGCCGTTCTGCCACGGATCGAGCGCGTCCGACTTCACCGTGTTCCAGACCGGCGTCATCGTGAAGATCGTCAGAATCAGCGCGAGGCCGAGGATCAATTGATTCGGAGGGAGCTGTTGCGTTCCGAGCGCCTGCCGTACGAACGAGAGCACGACGATGATGCGCGTGAAACACGTGGTCATCATGAGGAGCGCCGGAACGACCGAGAGAACCGTCAGCAGCAGAAGAATCTGAAGCGGGACGCTGAGCTTCCCGCCGCCGGCGCCGTTGCCGACGCTCACGGTCAGGTCGGGAACCGCGGGCATCGTGAGCTGGGCAGTGCTCGCGTTCGCATTCGAGGTCGCGCTCGTCGCCGGCGCCGCTGTCGCGAACGCCGTCACGATCACCACCAAGAGCACCGCGATCCCGGCCGATTTTCCCATCGTCTTCATCAGTCGTCGCATACCTCCACGCGACGCAAAAACTGCAAGCGATATGCCACGCTTTGAACAGCGTCCAAGGCGGTGCGAGAGTGCTAAGTGCTACGTTTTTGGGAGATTTGTGCTGGTCTTAAGCGGAAGAGAGCGAAGGGCGATGATCAATCTTCGAGCGGTGGCCGATTAATGGGCATTCGGCAGAATGCCGGTCTCCGCGAGGACTTTCGTGAAGCGCGAGGCGAATGTGACCGGTTCCTCGGCGGCGGGAGCCGCCTCCCCCGCGAGTTCCGTCAGCAACCGGATTTCCGTCGGCGTCACGCCGACGACGAGCACGCGCTCGCGCACGCAGAGCACGACGACGGACTTGCGCGCATCGAGCGAAGTCCGAGAAAGAATGCGCACGGCATCTTCGGCGCCGCGGCGATGGCTCGACCCGAGCCCGAGCCGGCGAGCGCCCCAGGCGGCGGCCACGATTACGCCGACGATCCCCGCGAGCGCGAGCAGCATTCGAAGCGATGCTTCCGTCAGCGACGCGTTCACGCGAAGCTCCCCGGCTCTTTCAGGATTTGCGCGATGCGCGCGACGAGAAATTCGTCGGAGACGATCATCTCCGCGCGAGCGACCGCCACGTCTCCGACGACAACGTCGGCGTGTTCGCCCGTCATCTTGCGGAGCTCGATCACCGCGCCGGGCTCCAGGTTGAGCAGCTCGCGCAGACGAATGCTGCTGCGACCGAGTTCGATCTGAACGCGGAGCGGGATATCGAGAAACGGCTTCAGATCCGCGGGGGCGGCCTCCTGCGCGCCGGCATCCGCGGCGCTGGCGGCGATCTCCGCTCGAGGCGCGCTCATCGCTGCCTCACTGGACCACGAACTCCGTAAAGTAGACCGCGTTCACCTTCGTGTGGCCGAGCACCTCTTCGGCGTGCTCTTGAATTTCGCGCCGGATCAACTCGCGCCCCTCCGCCGTGCTGACCTCGGCAATCGATTTCGCGGAGAGCACGCTGATGACCGCGTGTTTCAGAAGCGGCTCCTTCTCGTTGCCGGCTTCCGCTCCGTGGCCGCCTCCTCCGGCGGGTTCGGCTTCGAGTTCGAGCGTGACGCCCGCGGCGAGATAACGAGAGCCCTCCGAACCGTTCAGATTCACGACGATGTCTTTGAGAGAAACCAGCTCCATGTGAACCGGTTTCTCCTCCTTCTTCTTTTTCTCTTCTTCGGCTTGAGCAACGGGGTCGCCTTGCAAGCGCGGTTCGATAAGCGCCGTCACGACGAAGTACGCGACGATCACTTCGACCACGACGAGCGAGACGATGAACGTCACCTTGTTTCCGAGAATCCCCATGACACCTGCGAGAGGATTCGCTTTGGTCTTCGCGGTCTCCGCGCCAGCGGGGGCTTCACCCTCCGCCGCCGCGTCGCCCTTCTTCGCTCCAGCTTCCGCCACCGAACGCACTCCTTTTCTCGCCGCTCATCCTGGCGACACCGACTCCACGCGGCCAGAGATCAACCGGGTGGCCAACAACTCGCCGCTCGCATCCGCACCGCGCAAGCGAGCGCGGGCGCTGCGATCGCCCTTAGCGCTTCAGATTGACGAGCTCCGAGAGCATCTCGTCGCTTGTCGTGATGGAGCGCGCGTTCGCTTGGAACCCGCGCTGCGCGATGATCAAACTCGTGAATTCCCTAGCCAAATCGACGTTCGACATCTCGATGACCCCGCTGGTGATCTTGCCGCCGGAGCTACCCGGCGCCACGACGAGCGCGAGCCCCGAGTTCGAAGAGGCCGCGTACGCATTGTCCCGAAGGCGCGAGAGGCCCGACGGGTTCACGAACCGAGCCAGCACTATCTGTGCCACCGACCGCTGCGTGCCGTTCGTGAAGAGCGCGTTGACGACGCCGTCGTCGTCGATGTTGATCGAGTCGAGAACACCCGACGCGTAGCCGTTCTGGCCCGCGATAAGCACTTCGCTCGGCGCCGCGAACTGTGTGAGTCCCGCGAGTGCGCCTTCCGCTCCCGCGTCGATCGTGATCGACACCGGATTCGTGGCGCCGTTCGCAGGATCGAACGCGAGGGGCAATCCGTCGGACGACGCGAACGAGACGAGCGTGCCGTCCGTTCCGAACGTCGCGGTCCCCGTTCCTCCCGAAACCAAGACGCGCGGCTCCGCGACATTCGCGTTCCACGACCATTGGTTCGGCGTGCTCGGATCTTTCGTGAACGTGAGCGAAACGACGTGTGTGTTGCCGAGGCCGTCGAAGACGGTGATCGATCCCGACGCGGTCACGTCGCTCGCTTCGCGCGTGTTGACGAAGCCGAGCGTTGCCGCGAGCGCGGCGTTGTCCGTCTCCGAGAGCGAGATCGTCGAGAGCGCCGCCGTGCCGCCGGGATCCGAGTTCACGACGAGACCGCCGTCGTCGCCGATCGCAACGCTTCCGCCCGAGGTGAATGCAAGCGCTGCCGACATCTCGTCGACGAGGCCGCCGTACGTGAGCGCGCCGGCGTCATTCGTTGCCCCGTCCGCCCCGACAGTGATCGCTACGGGCGAGAGCGACTCGGCGCCGCGCGACGCCGCGAACGTCAACGTGTCGCTCGTGGCGATGCCGAGAGATACGCCCGTCTCCGAATAGAGATTCGTGAGCGCATCCTCCCGCGACGCCGTGTCGAGTAGAAGACTCGATGCGACCGTGTCCGCGGGGCCGAAGCTGCCCGACGGGAGCGCGAGCGAAGACCCGAAGAGCGTTCCGCCTCCCGACTGCGCGACCGAAACGCCCGTGACCGTCGTGCCGCCGCCCGTGAATGTGAAGCGCCCGGCCGCGGCCGTACCGAAGTCGACGGTCGCCGCCGCGCCCGCGACCTCGCGGAATGCAGCCTGCAGTCGTACCGCGAGAGCCTCGGCCGTCGCCGCTTCCCCGGCATCGCTTCCGAGCGCGATCTCGGTGCGCGCGTCGAGCCGCGCGGAGAAATTCGTTCCGCCCGCGGCGATCGCCACCTCGCGGACCATCTCGTTGAACGGCGACGTGCTTCCGACAGAGACGCTGATCGAGAGCGGCGTCGCGTTCGAGTTCGTGAACATGAGCGCGCCGTCCGAAGTGATCCCGACCGACACCGAGGTGAGCGCGCCCTCGATCGCGGCGCGAAGCTCCTCGAGTGACGACTGCTCGGTGAGCGACGTGATCTGGGTCGTGGTCGTGCCGTCGCTGATCGTGATCGTCGTGGCGCCGCCGAGCGAGATGGCGTCGCCATCCTCGGTGTGCAGCTCGCCGATGCGGGTCACGGCGGTCGCGTTCGCGAGGAACGTGATCGTCTGTCCGTCGGCCAGGCCAAGCGAAACGCCCGACGCGTTGCGAAGGCCTGCGAGGTTGTCGCTCGCGAGCGCGCCCGCTAGAACGGGCCGCGTCTCGGCAACAGCGGAGACAGGGTTTCTCGATGCGTCGAGGTTGCCCGTGAGAATCACCTCGGTCGTCGCGGTGGCTTCGGAACGGAGTCCGACGGGAACGACGATGTCGCCGACCGCACCGGCCGAATTGATCGCTCCGTTCGCGTCGGCGGGAATCCCCTGCACCGCGTGGCCGTCGGAGGAGACGAGGCGTCCGTCGCCGTCGAAACGGAACGTCCCGACGCGCGAGTAGAACTGGCCGTTCCCATCCGAGAGGACGAAGAATCCGTCGCCTTCGATCGCGACGTCCGTCGCCACGCCCGTCGATTCGAACTGCCCCTGCGTGAAGAGTTGATCGATCGAGCCGACGCTCATGCCGAGGCCGATCTGCTGCGGGTTCGTTCCCCCGATCGTCGATGACGGACGCCCCGCGCCGCGAATCGTCTGCGAGAAGGCCTCCTTGAACGTCACGCGCCCGGACTTAAAGCCGAGCGTGTTGATGTTCGCGATGTTGTTGGAGACGACATCGAGTTCCGTCTGGTGGTTCCTCAATCCTGATACGCCCGTGAATAGAGACCGAAGCATTTTCCGGCCGTCCTCCTCTCGCGTTTACCGCGCCGTTCAAACGACGGTGATTGATCGCAATTCGTAGACCCAGAAGCGCGGCTATTTCCCCGCGCGAATCTCCTCGACTTCGTCGATCGGGACTTCGCGCCCATCGACGACGACGAACGCGCGCCCTTCGTGGAAGCGCAGTGACGTCACCTCGCCGATCGTCCCCGTGCCTGCACTCACCGACGCGCCCGTATCGTCGGTCGCAGCGACTTCGATTCGATAGCGCCCCGACGGAAGCGCCGCTCCCCCCTCGCCCTTGCCGTCCCATAGAATGCGGTTCTGTCCGGCGGGGAGATTCCCGATCGCGAGCCGGCGTACGACTTCGCCGCTCTCCGACACGATCGAGACGTTGACCTTCGCGTCGCGCGCGATCCCGACATAGAACTCCGTCGGCGACCCCGATGTGAGACCGACCGTGTCGCCCGTCGAGCGGACCTGGCGCCCGATCAGGCTCGCCGCCAAGAAGTTGTTCATCGATTGATCGAGGATCTGCGACGTTTCGAGCGCGCCGCGAATACCCTGCATCTGCTCGAGCGCGGAGAATTGCGCGAGCTGAGCGATGAACGCCTCGTTCGTGACGGGCTGCAGCGGATCTTGGTGCGTCAGCTGCGCCGTCAAGAGACGCATGAACTCATCGCGCCCGAGATTCTGATTCGGGTTCGCGGTCTGCGTCGCGATCGCGGTCGACGTTCCCTCCGATGCCGCCGTCACGACGCCTCCATCCGTTGCGATTCTCATCGAATTCCTCCGTCAGCCCGTCCGTAGACGAGCACGCTAGGCTGTGATGTCGAGACCGCCGGCGCGATGCGGCGCGCGGCGTCTCTCTGAAACGGGACTCGTCTGTGTCGCTGTTGCGAATCGCGCTGCGTCGTCGCGCCCGTCTTCTTCCGGCGATCGACCGCCGCGTTCTTCACCGCCGCGCCCGTCGCCGCTCGCAAGCGAGAGATCCGCGAGCTCGACGGCGTGCTGCCGCAAGACACTCTTCAGTTCCGCCAGACCGCTTTCGAGAGCGCGGTGAACGGCGGGATCGGAAACTTCGACGCGTGCCGACAGGCGTTGCTCATCGAACTCGAAGCGAATTCGCACGACGCCGAGATTCGGCGGGGAGAGGCGCACAACGACCTCGCGCTTCCCGGCGCGAAGCGCATCGCCGACACCCTCGGAGAGCCGCGTGAGAATGGAGTTCTGTTCGACGCGCTCCACAGCGCTCGCTGGGCTGGAGTTCGCAAGCTCGCCCGTGACGGAGGCGCTCCCGGCCGCGCCGCCGCCGATCGCGGCGATCTGGTTCGCAAGCGCCGCCGCGAAGGAGGCCGCGCCGACCGCCGGCGCGTGCACGCCGCCGCCCGTAAGAAGCGTCGGCGCCCGTGGCGCTGTCCCGGAATCATCACTACCGTCGCGTGTGTCGAATGCGGTCTCCTCCGCTCTTGCGATCGGCTGCGCAACGTCAGCCGGTTGCGTGCCCGTCGCGCCGGACGAATCGCTCTTCGGCGCGCGCGCCGCACTCTCGAGTTCGGCCGCGGCAGTGAGCGGCGCTATTGCGGCGTCGTGCGCGCCTTCGATCTCCGACTCGGCGCTCTCCGCGCTCGATGCGATCTGCCTGGCGACCTCTTCGACGGAGCGCATCGCCGAGTCGTCGCGCGTCGCGGTATCGGCCGCCGCGCCGTCGCGCGTCTGCGCCCCGCCATCCGGCTCATCGCCGTTCTGCGCCGTCCCCGCGCGCGCCTCATCGGACTGCGCGGTGGCCGAGGCAACTCGCTGGGCGGAGTCGTCACTGTCCGCCGCGGCGGACGATTCGGGCGCTACCGCTTCGCCTTGGTTGCGTCCGTCGCGCGATTCGCCGGTGCCCCGCATCGGCCGATCGCCTGCTTCGCGCGCGTGGAATTCCTCCGCCGCACGCGCGGATTGTGCGTCGAACTCGCCGCCTGCCTCGAACGGCTGCGCCGGCGAGCCCAACGACAGGACGAAGCGCGGGTCGATGACGATGGCGGCCGCGGCGTCGAATCCGCCGGCGCCGGCGCGTTCGCTTCGCCGATCGAGCGCGCTTTCGAATGCGGAACGAAACGCCTCCGCGTCCGCGGCGTCGCTGGCTCGCGTTTCCGCCGCGCCGTCATCCGAGCCTCCCGGCGAAAAGAGGCGATCGAGTGCTTCACCGATGCGCATCAAAACGTCCCTCCCGCTCCGCGCCCAAGCGCCGCGCCGACCGCGATCGCCTTCGTGGGCTCCATGAGTGCGAGCACCTTTCCCGCTTGCCTTTCCTTGAGCTTGCGAATCGCGTCGACAGCAAGGTCGTTGTCGACCGCATTGAGAATGCGCGCCGCCTCGGCCGGCTTCATCGCATCGAGCACCTTCACGAGGCGCGCCAGATCCCGCGCCGCGCCGGGGTCTGCCTGGGCGGCAGCCTCCGCGGCTTCGATCGCGACTTGCGGCGCCGCTTCATCGCCGGGGGGCGCCTGTGACGACTCGATCTCTGCGATGGCCATCGCGAGACGCTCTTCGAGCATCGCGACCGAATCGGAGACCGCGCTCCACGCCGCGTTCGCCGCAGGGGCGCCGCCGGCGCTCACCGCGCTCGAGTCGTTCGCCGCGCCCATCGAATCGGCGGGCGCGGCCTTCACGAACGGAAGATGTGCCGCCATCTCCCGGAGCCGCGGCAACGCGGTGCGCTGCGCGGTGCCCGTCGCGAACATCATCCCGGTCAAGACGACGACGAAAGACGACGTCAAGAGAACGAGCCCGGAAGCGCCGCTCTCCTTCTTCTTCGCCGGCGCGTCCTTCTCGAGGGCGCCCTTTTCTTTGTCTGGTTTCGCCATGCCTGCCTCCTTCGACCGGGCCATTGCGCAAGTGGCGTACCGCTTCGGGAAGAAGCGGAGGTAGAAGCTTGGAGGCTATGGCGTGATGTGTGTTACGAGGCTTGTGAGGCGGCGGCGTCGCGAGGATCCTGCGGGGTGCCCGGCAATTCGTTCCTACTCGAGGGGAAGTCGCTGCCGCCCCGCCGCGCGCCTTCGCGCCACAACCGGCGGGCGACTTCGTCGTTCATCGACTGCTCTACGCGATCGACCTCCTGCGTGTACTCCAGAAGGCGTTTGTCGCGGAGACGAATGAGGATCTTCCGTTCCTTCACGGCGGTGTGCAGCGCCGCGAGCGCGAGCGCTTCGTCGGACTGCCGCTTCACGAGAAGCGTGCGCTGTCGTTCGAGAAGCGCGCGAAGATGGTCTTCGTAGAGGAGGAGATCCCGGAGTCGGCGTGCGATGTCGGGGCCTTCCGCGGTCGTGAGCGCGCTTTGGACGCGCGTGCGCTCGCCGATCACGCGCGCGATTTCTTGCTGAGTTTCGCGAAGCGCCGCACGCGCGAGTTCGAGCGCCTCTCGGCGTTCCTCTTCCGCGCGTTCGCGAATCTCGAGAAGCCGCGCGAGCCGGAAGCGAAATGCCTTCATGCGGGCGCGGCCGCGTTACGCGTTGTAGCGCGTCGCGAGCGCTGAGAGTTTCGAAAGCGTCGACGCCATTGCGGACGTCTCCTTCACCGGCTGCCGCAGAAAGGCTCGAACATCGTCGATCATCTCGATGGCGCGATCGGTTTTCGCGTTCGCCCCGCGCGCGTACGCTCCGACGGCGAGTAGATCCTCCGCGTCGCGGTGACGCGCGAGAACCTCGACGACGCGCCGCGCGTTTTCGAGATGCTCGGGCGGTGCGACGTCCATCATGACGCGGCTGACGCTCTCGAGGACGTCGATCGCCGGGTAGTGCCCGGTCATCGCCATGCGGCGCGAGAGAACGACGTGTCCGTCGAGGATCGAGCGCACCGTGTCGGCGATCGGATCGTTGAGGTCGTCGGCCTCGACGTAGACGGTGAACATCCCGGTGATCGAGCCGGTGTGCGACATCCCCGCGCGCTCGAGCAGACGCGGCAGGAGTGCGTAGACCGATGGCGTATAGCCTTTCGTCGCGGGAGGCTCGCCGACGGCGAGTCCGAGTTCGCGCTGCGCCATGGCGAAACGCGTCACCGAATCCATCATGAAGAGAACATCGAGGCCCGCGTCTCGGAATGCCTCGGCGATCGCGAGCGCTCCCATAGCCCCCTTCACGCGCACGAGCGGGCTCTGGTCCGACGTGACCGTGACGACGACGGAGCGCTTCAGCGCACCGCCGAGATCGCGCTCGACGAACTCGCGCACCTCGCGGCCTCGCTCGCCGATCAACGCGATGACGTTCACGTCCGCCCGCGATGATCGAGCCAGCATCCCGAGAAGGACGCTCTTGCCGACGCCGCTGCCGGAGAAAATGCCCATGCGCTGCCCTTTTCCGCACGTCAGAAGCGCGTCGATCGCGCGCACGCCCGTCTCGAGCGGCTCGTGCACGCGGCGGCGGCGAAGCGGAGACGGCGGCTCGGCGGAAACGGCGCGGTAGTGCATCGCGCGCAGATCGCCGCGGCCGTCGATCGGTTGGCCGAGCCCGTCGAGCACGCGCCCGAGGAGTTCGTCGCCGACGGGTACGCGCAGCGGCGCTCCGGTCGCGATCACTTCGCTTCCCGGCGCGACGCCCGCGATGTCGGCGAGCGGCATGAGCAGC
The DNA here is from genome assembly GCA_046160485.1 of bacterium. Lineage (GTDB taxonomy): Bacteria > Orphanbacterota > Orphanbacteria > JBJXGV01 > JBJXGV01 > JBJXGV01. The sequence continues at coordinate 225,328 of JBJXGV010000028.1, forward strand.
ACGCGGCCCGCGCGGAAGCCGACGACTTCAGCGCGAATCGGCGGCGCGTTCCGCCCGCCGTAGACCAGACAAACCTCCCCGAGCGAGGCACGCGGGCCGCGCGACTCGATCACGAGGCCGACGACCTCTTCGACGCGGCCGTTGAGGCGGATCGGGTCGACAGCGCGCAATGCGTCGTGATAGCGCTCAGCTTGCATCAGCGGCAATGGCGGGCCCTCCCTGCGCGCGAGCGAGCGCGCGCTCGATCTCCGCAAGCTGCGTTTCGACGCGGGCGTCGATCGCGCCCGACGTTGTTTCGATGAGGCAGCCGCCGGTCGTCACGCGCCGGTCTTCGACGAGCACGAGGTGGCGAATCTCTCCGAGACTCGCCTCGAGTCCCGGCACGGACTTGATGCGCGCATAGTCGGTGGGATTGACGCGCACGACGACTTCTTCGAGCGGAGAGGCGTGTCGAAGCGCATCGCCGATCACGCGCGTCACGAGGTCGCGATCGACCTCGACCTCGCGGCGCACGATGCGCGCCGCGACCGCGATGGCGAGGTCGAGAACATCGCGTTCGGCCTTCGCGAGGAGGGTCTCGCGTTCCTCGGTGACTCGGCGCATCACTTTCTCTAGGAGTTTCGCGGGCTCGCGCGCGGTGTCGAGCCCTTCCTCACGGCCGCGCGCGAGCCCCTCGGCGCGTCCTTCCTGTTTCGCTTCTTCGCGCGCCGCGGCGAACTGACGCGCCATCTCCTCGGCCGCGGTCGGCCGTTCGTTCGCTGCGGAATCGGCCGCCGCGGAAGGGCATGCCGGTTCGCACTCGGCGGCCTCTTCGCGAAACCCGAAGGCTTCGATCTCGCGCACGATCGACAGCCCGCGAACGGCGCGCGGCAAGCGCACGACGTTAGCCGATGATTTCATTTCCGCTCCCGCGTCCCGCGATGAAGATCGCGCCTTCCGTTTCGAGCCGGCGTACGACCTCGAGGATCTTGCGGTGCGCGTCTTCGACGTCGGCGACGCGGACGGGACCCATGTAATCCATCTCTTCCGCGAGCGCTTCCGCCGCGCGCTTCGACATGTTCTTGAAGATCAGGCCGCGCACGTCTTCGCTGCACGCCTTCAGGGAGAGTGCGAGAATCTTCGAATCGACCTCGCGCAGGAGTGTCTGCACCGAGCGGTCGTCAAGACGCACGAGATCGTCGAACGTGAACATCCGGTCCTTGATCTCTTGCGCAAGCTCGGGATTGAGCTGCGTGATGTCGTCGAGGATGTGTGCTTCGTTCGCCTTCCCGATGAGGTTCAGAATTTCCGCGACCCGCTCGACGCCGCCGACCACCTTCGTCACCTCGGCCGACGCTTCGAGTCGATCCGACATCGCCTGCTCGATCGTGCGAATCACCTCGGGGCTCGCGCCGCCGAACGTGGCGATTCTCTGCGCGACATCTCCGCGCATCTCCTCAGGAAGCTGTAGGAGGATCTGCGCCACCTGCCGCGGATCGAGGTGCGCGAGAATCAGCGCGATCGTCTGCGGATGCTCGCCGTTTAGAAAGTTGACGAGCTGCAGCGAGTCGAGCCGCCCGACGAACTTGAATGGACGCTGCTCGCTCTCCGAGCGGACCTTCGTGAGGACTTCGTCGGCCTTGTCGGGCGAGAGTGCGCGCGTGAGCACCTCGCGTGCATAGTCGAGACCGCCGCGCGCGTAGCTGTCGTACGCGATGTTGCGCTCGTACGCCTTCTCGAGAATCTGGTCGACGAGGTCTGGGCGAACGCGCGAAAGATCGGAGATCTCGCCCGCGAGGACTTCGATCTCGTCTTTCGAGAGCTCGGCGAGAACGCGCGAGGCGCCATCCACACCGATCGTCGCGAGGAGAATCGCGGCCCTCTCGCGGCCGTTCACATTTTTTTCGTTGAGTTCCATGGCGAGCGGCTAGTCCTCCATCATCCAGTTGCGGATCAGCGTCGCGACCTCGGAGGGCCGCTCCACCGCGAGCGTCTCGACGCGCGAACGAATCTCGATCTTCCTCGCCTCCACCTCGTCCATCGCGCGTTCGGGAAGGAGGGTCTCCTCGATCTCTTCCTTCTTCTCGGCAAAGGCTTGCGCCACGGATGTCATGCTCTTCTTGAGGAAAAGTAGTATCGCGACGAGGATGATGAACGGCGTCGCTTTCGTGAGAATTCCCATCGCGGTCCCCGTGATCGCGGCCGCCGCGGGTGCGCCCTCTGAGCCGCCCGCGAACGCGCCAGCGCCATCGTGCTCGAACGGAAGTGTCGCGACCTCGACTTGATCGCCGCGCGCCGCATCGAACCCGACGGTTGTCTTCACGAGCGTGATGAGCTTGTCGATCTCCTGCTGCGAGCGCTCCTGATAAACAGGCTCGGCGCCGGCGGCCCCGCCGGCCGGAGTGATCATCTTGCCGTCGACGAAGACCGCGACCGAAAGGCGCCGCACAGTGCCCGCCGTTCCGAGGATGCGCTGCACGCTGCGATTGACTTCGTAGTTCGTGACCGAGCGCTCCGCGTTCTGCGGACCGGACTGATCGCCCGACTCTTCGACGCGCTCCTCACTTCGCACCACGACGTTTTCGGGGTCGTAGCTTTCGCGGGTCTCCTCGATGCGGCGGAAATCGAGTTCGGCGTTGACCTTCACGATCGCCTTGCCGGCGCCGAGAACGCCCTCCAATAGCGATTGCACTTTCTTAGAAATGTAGTCCTCGAGACGGCGCTGCGTATCGAGCTCGCCCTTCGAGAGTCCGACCGTCATCTCTTCGTCCGCGGGGTTCGTGAGAATGCGCCCGCGTGCGTCGACGACCGTCACGTTCTCGGCGGAGAGGCGCGGCACGCTCGAGGCGACCAGGTGCGTGATGCCGGCGACCTCCCGCTCGTCGAGCGACGCGCCATCGCGCAGCGCAATGACGACGGACGCCGTCGTCTTCACTTCCTCCGCGAAGAGAGACTCCTTCGGCATTGTGACGTGAACGCGCGCGTGTTCGACGTCGGTGATGCCCGAGATCGTCCGAGCCAATTCCCCTTCGAGCGCCCGCTGATAGTTGACCTGCTGCACGAAGTCCGACAGACCGAACGTCGCGGTGCCGTCGAAGATCTCGAAGCCGAGCTCCGAACTCTTCGGCAGACCCGACGCCGCGAGCGAAATCCTCAGCCGGTAAACGTCCTTCTCGGGAACGTGAATCGCGCTTCCGTTCTGAGAGAACTTGTACGGCACGGCCTCTTTGTTGAGCGACTCGACGACCGACCACGCGTCTTCCGCGGAGAGATTCGAGAAGAGCAAGACGTAGTCGGGCCGGCCGGACCATGCGAGGATTCCGGCCGAAAGCGCGACGATCGCGACGAGAGAAACACCCAGCGTCACCTTCTGGTTGACGCCAAGGCGCCTCCAGAACCGCGCTGCCTCCGCGAGCATTTTCGATATCGCTTCCAAGGGCTCCCTCTTTCGTGTTTGAGGCGCGCCGCGCCGCTAGACCTGCATCCGCATGACTTCCTGATACGCCTCGAGAAGCTTGTTCCGAATCTCCATCATCAGCTCGAACGCGACCGAGGCCTCTTCCCCAGCGATCATCACCTGATGCACATCGGTGACGTCGCCGGAGATGAGCCGCTGCGTCAACTCGCCCGCGCGATCCTGAAGACCCTGCACGTCCGAGATCGCGCCGGCAAACGCCTTCGCAAAATCGCCCGATTCCGCGCGGCCGCCCTGCGTCGTGCTCGACGCTCCTGCAACGTCCGGTATTTCAGGAAGTCCCCGTGTCGAAAGTCGAATCGCGCCGGTATCCATTTCGTCTCCTAGATTTCGAGGGCGCTCTGAATCATCGCCTTCGTCGATTGAATGGCGGTGACGTTGGCCTCGTACGCACGGCTTGCGAGGATCATCTCGATCATCTCTTGCACGACCGAGATCTCCGGATACGCGACCATGCCGCTGCCGTCCGCGTCGGGATGGCCGGGTTCATAGACGAGGCGAGTCTCTTCGGCGCGTGTCTCTTCGGTCCGCACGCCGCCGCCACTGCGTACCTCGCGCGACGCCGTCATGCTTATCCGTCCGAGATGCCCCTCCCCGGAGCGCGCGAGCGTGACGCCGTGCGCCGGCTCCGCCGGGAGGCGAAACTGGACCGCGTCGGCCGACTGGACGAGCGCGACCTCGCGGCGCTTGTAGGGGCCGCCTTCGGCCGTGCGCGTCGTCTGCGCGTTCGCGATGTTGTCCGCGATCGCGTCGAGCCGGCGCCGCTGGGCGGACAAACCCGATGCCGAAACTTCGAACGAATGAAAGACGCCGTGATCCATCACCTAGCCTCCTATCGCATCGTGCCGCGGATCGCGGCCTTCATTGTTCTGTACGAGCCCGCGATTTGCCTCGCCGCGAAGTCGAACAGGATCTCGTTCTGCGCGAGGTTCGCCATCTCGCTTTCGATGACGACGTTGTTGGGTTCTCCCGGGAGCGCCGCGTAGGAGGATTCGATGACGCGCGGAGCCACCGTGCCGAGCGAAGACGACCCGAGCGGGATCTGGCCGGGCGATTTCGCTGGACCGGAGGCCGACCCGGCGCTACCGAGCGCGCGGCGCAGGTCGTCCTCGAAAGCAACGCTCTTCGCGCGATATCCCTCGGTGCCCGCGTTCGCGACGTTGTCCGCGATCACGTGGCCGCGCAGCGAAAACGCGTCGAGACCGCGCTTGAGTGTTTCGAGTGTCCGGGAAGCGAAAAGCGAATCAATCGACACGGCAGACCTCCGCAAGCGGCGCGCCTTCGGTGCGCCAGCGCGAGAGCTTGTTGCGAATCGTGCGGACGGAGATTCCGAGTCGCGCGGCTGCTCGCGTTCGGTTGCCTCCCTCTTCACGGATCGCGGTGAGAATCAGATCGCGTTCGGCCGACTCGAGCGTCGCGTTCGCGCCATCGCCCGAGTTCGAGCCCGGACGCGCGGCGTACGCACCCGGCGTGGCGTGTGCGGTCGCCTCCCGCACGATCGGGATCGAATCGACATCGAGCGCTGGGCCGCTCCCGAGCACGACCGCGCGCTCCACGACGTTCTCGAGTTCGCGCACGTTGCCCGGCCAGTCGTGCGCCGTCAGCGCTTGCATCGCTTCGTCGGTGACGCGAAGCGCCGGCCGCCCCGATTCCATGCAGAAGCGGCGCACGAAGTTCGTGACGAGAAGGGGGACGTCCTCTCGGCGTTCGCGCAGCGGCGGCAAATAGATCGGGATGACATTGATGCGATAGAACAGGTCGCCGCGGAAACGACCCGCGCGCACCTCGTCCGAGAGGTTGCGATTCGTCGTCGCGATGATGCGCACGTCGACCGCGATCGGCTTCGCGTCGCCGACGCGCATGATCTCGCGCTCCTGAATCACGCGAAGAAGCTTCGCCTGAACCGCGGGGCCGGCCTCTCCGATCTCATCGAGGAGAAGCGTTCCGCCATCCGCCGCTTCGAAGTGCCCCGCGCGCGTTTTCACCGCGCCGGTGAACGCTCCGCGTTCGTGGCCGAACAGTTCGCTCTCGAGAAGTCCTTCGGCGATCGCGGCGCAATTCACTTTCACGAAGGCACGCCCGCGCCGCGGGCTCATCTCGTGAAGCGCACGCGCGACGAGTTCCTTTCCCGTCCCGCTCTCACCCGTAACGAGAACCGTCGAGCGCGATGCGGCCGCGGCGCGAACCGCGAGCATGACGCGCTCGGTCGCGGGCGCGCTGCCGAGAAACGGTCGCGATACGTCTTCCTTCGCAAGTCGCGCCTCGATCGTCTTGTTTTCGTCGCGGAGCCGGCCCACCTCGAGAACGCGATCCACGACATCCTCGATCGTGTCGGCATCGAACGGTTTCTGAAGATAGTCGACGGCCCCTTTGCGCATCGCCAGGACCGCGGAGTCGATCGTCCCGTACGCCGTCATGAGGATCACCGGAACACCAGGCCATCCGGCGCGAATGTCGTCGAGCGTCTCGATCCCGGTGCGCCCCGGCATCGCGATGTCGAGAAGGATGAGCTGATACGCGTGCGCGCCCAGCGCCTCGAGCGCCGCATCGCTGTTCGCGGCGACACCCACGGAGTAGCCGCGGCGGTTGAGGGCCTCGCGAAGGAACTCACGCATGATTTCTTCGTCGTCGACGACGAGGATCGATTCGCGCTTCACGCCGCGCCTCCGCGCAGGTCGACGTCTTCGGGCGCCGCGGGGAACGAGATCGTTGCCGTCGTTCCGCGCGGAGTGCTCGAAAGCCCGAGCGTGCCCCCGTTTTTTTCCAGAAGGCTCCTCGCGACCGCAAGTCCTAGGCCGCTGCCGCCCGGCTTCGTCGAAGCGAACGGGCGGTAGAGCCGCTTCATCGTTTCTTCAGGAATTCCGGCTCCGGTGTCGGAGACGATCACGCGCACCATCGCCGCGGAACACTCGACGGCGACGCGTATCGAACCGCCCGCCGGCGTCGCTTCCGCCGCGTTCCGCAGAATGTTGATAAGCGCCTGCTTGAGCTGATCGCGATCCGCGAAGCCGTGCCGCAGCGGGTGTGGGAAGTCGCGTTCGATCGCGACCCCCTCCGCGAAGATACCCTCGGCTTCGAGAAGCGCGAGTGCTTCGACGGCGACGCTGCGTGCGTCGAGAAGGCGCGGCACCGGCCGCCCCGGCTCGCCGAACGCGAGGAAGTCCGTCACGATCCGATTGAGCGAGTCGATCGCGCGCGTCATCGAGTCGAGGATGCGCGTCCGACCGGGATCGCCGGCCAGATCTCGCGCGAGAAGACTCGCGAAGCCCTTGATGCCGCCGAGCGGATTGCGAATCTCGTGGGCAAGCCCGGCCGCCATCTCGCCGAGCGCCGCGAGCGTCTGCGCTTCGCGGATCGCATCCTGCAGCCGTCGCACGTCCGTCATGTCTTTCATGACTTCGACGACACCCACTGGAGCGCCCTCGCTCGAGAGCAGCGCGCAGACCGTCGACTCGACTTGAAGAGTCGTTCCATCCTTGCGGAGAAGCGTTTTCCCGCGCGCAACCGGACCCGTGAAACCGGAACTCTTCATCGCGAAGAGGAGCGCGATTTCGTCCCAACCGCCGACGAACTCTTCATACGTCCCGTCGACAAGGGCGCCCGCGGGGAGTCCGAGCATCTGCGTCATCGCGGCATTCGCGGTCGTGATGCGGCCGTCGCGCCCGCACGAGAGAATTCCGCACGGTACGCTCGCCAGAATGCGATCGAGCAGCCGCCGCATCGATTCCGTCTCGAGCAGGCTCGTCGCAAGATCGCGATTCGTCTTCTCGAGTTCGCAGTTCACTTTCCGAAATTGGTCTTCGAGACGGCCATAAGCGGTCGAGAGCGCGAGGCTCGCGCCTTCGAACGAGGCGAACGCGTCCGCGAGTTGCACGGGGCCGCGCGGAAGCGCCCGGTCGTCGGCGTGTGGCTCGATTGCATCGACTCGCGCGATTGTCTTGCTCATGCTCAACCTCGCACCGAGAGCCGCGTCGCCGCGGCAGGTGTGTCGTACGCGGCGGCGCGCGCCGCCGTAACACTCGTGGCGCCGAGCAATCCGAGGCCCTCCGCGATCGCGAACCGCCGGCGCGCCTCGTCCTCGAGGCGCAAAATCTCTTCGAGTGCGCGCGAGATTTGCGACAGCAAGAGGTTCAAGCTGCTCGTCGGCTCGTTCGAACGCGCGCGATTCCGCTCCCAGAGATCCTTACGCGGCGAGATCTCCGCTTCGATCTGGCCGACCTGTCCCAAGATCCCCGCCTTTCTTCGAAGCAGTTCGATCGCCTCCGCCGAGCGCGGCGAAATCGCCGGCGCCGCCGCCTCCTCGCGACAAATCATGAGCAGGTCGTTGTAGAGCGATAACTCGCGTCGATACGCCGACACGAGCTCCTCGACGAGCGTGGACGTCATCCGGCCTTCGTTCCGGAGGAATTCGCGACGCGCGCCTTATCGGCGCCGCCTTCTTTCAAGAGCCAATTCGCCTCGCTCTCGCCCCAGCGCGCCATCTTGGCCCACCGGCTCTCGGGCCAGCGAAGCGCGAGTTCCTCGTATCGCGCGACGGCGGCGGCGTAGCGTCCGCTGCGCCGCTCGATGTTCGCGATCTGGAACAGACCCCACGATGCCGTGTCGGGATCGAACGACGACTGCGCGGCACGCTCATAGAGCAATCGCGCTTCGTCGAGTCTTTCGCTGCGATAGAGGATGTCGGCGCGGCGTACGAGCGCCGCCCGGACGATGTAGGCACCTACGGAGTCCGCGCCCGCTGGCGCGTCGGCGGGAATCGCCTCGAGTGCAGCCAGCGCGGCGTCGGTGTCACCGGCGCCCGCTAGATGAACGCCGAGCCGGTAGCCCGCGTACGCGCGCTCCATCGCGTCGCGTCCGCGGAGCGCGAGCACCTCGAGATCGTCGCGCGCATCCTCCGGGCGATCCAACTCGAGGAGCCACTCCGCGCGCGCGCGCCGGGCGAACGCGGAATCTTCGACCGATTTCGCAAGCGCGAGCGCCTCGTCGAACATCAGCGTCGCCCCATCGGCGTCGCCATTCTGGGAAAGGCACTCCCCCAACTCCACACGCACCGCGACACCGAGGGATTCCGGCAGATCGAGTTTGAGGAGCCGCTCGTAGAAGCGCGCCGACTGCGAGCAGAGCCCGTTCGACTTTCCGGTTCGCGCGGCAAGGAGGAACAACTCCGTCTTCTCTTCGGAAGCCTTGAGTGTCGACGCCGCGACCTCCAGGTACGAAAGCCCCTTCGCCAACTCTCCCGACTCGATCAGCTTTCGCGCCTTCTCGAGCAGCGCGGCCATTTCGCTTTCCGGCGTGGCCTTCGATGCGGCCTTCGCGTCGCGCGCCTTCGAGTTCTTCGCCGGCACAGCCTTCGAGTCCTTCTTCGTCTTCGCCTTCGCTTCGTCGGGCTTCGCCTTCTTTGCCGCCGCTTCCTTGCTCGCGACGGTGGCCGAGTCGGACGCTGCCGTCATTTCGGAAAGGCTGCCGAGAGGAATCGGCGCTGGCAGCCGGGTCGAAGCGGATTCGACGGCCCCGCGCGAGCCGATGCGCGGCTCCATAATGTCGATTACGAAGCGCGGCGTATTTCGAACGTTGAAGTAGCGGTACTCGAGATTGGGCGAGCCGAGCGTGATCTCCACAAGAGTGACATCGCCCTGCGGGAAGACGCGGATCGACCGCACATGGCGGCCGTCGACCGCGCGCGAGGCGAGTCCAGGATTCGGGAGGCATCCCGTCAGCTCGCAAATTATCATCGGCGCACCCACGACGCGGCGCACGCTGCTCTCCACAGACTGCGAGAGATCGATTTCGATGCGAGAGCGATCGGACTCTTGCGTCACGTTGAGGTTCGTCACGCGAGCCGGTTCGGAAGAGAGGGCCGCGCCCGCGAAGGACGCGACGAGGATGATCGAGAACGCGAGCTTTCGCACGGCAGCACCTCCTGGCCGGTCAGGCCGAGTCGGTGCCGAGAAAGGCAATCGTTATGCCAGGATCACGTTCTCGAACTCGCGCGCGGATCGCGTGTTAGCGGGCGGGAGCATTCCAGCCGGCAGGATTTCCCGGCTAGAAACTCATCAGGTGCAAGAGAATTAGTCGTTCGCGCCCACGCCGAAGTCATCCTGATCGGCCTGGTCCGCCATCGCGTAGCTCCGCAGCTTATCGCGGAGTGTCTGCCTCGAGATCTTGAGAATCTGCGCGGCGCGCGTTTTATTCCCGCGCGTCCACTCCATCGTCGCGCGGATATGGCGCTCCTCGGCGACCGCAAGCGGCGTCGGGACGAAGGCCGCCGTGCCGGTTGGAAGTTCATCCATGAGCGTCGCGTCGAACCCGCCGCCGGCAATCTCGAGCGGCAAATGCGCGAGCAGAATCTCGTCGTCGCTCTCGACGATGATCGCGCGCTCGATCACGTTTCGCAGCTCGCGCACATTCCCCGGCCACTCGTACTCGAGGAGGCGAGTCCGCGCCGTCGGCGAGAAGCCGCGAATATTCTTGTTCAGTTCCTTGTTGAAGAGCTGGATGAAGTGGCTCGCCAAGAGAAGAACATCTTCACGGCGCTCGCGAAGCGGCGGCAAGACGACCGGGACGACGTTGAGCCTGTAGAAGAGATCCTGCCGGAAATGTCCGCGCGCGACTTCGCGGCGCAGATCGCGGTTCGTCGCGGCGACGACGCGCACCTTCACCGTGATGTCCACCACGCCGCCGATCCGCTTGAAGGTCTTCGTCTCGATCGCGCGCAGCAGTGTGGCCTGAAGCGGCAGCGGCATCTCGCTGATCTCATCGAGGAAGAGCGTTCCGTTCTGGGCGACTTCCATAAGCCCGAGTTTCCGAGTCTTCGCATCTGTGAACGCGCCGGCCTCGTGTCCGAAGAGTTCGGACTCGAGAAGGTTCGCGGGGAGCGCGCCGCAATTGACGACCATGAACGGAAGCGACCGGCCGAAACTCGCGTGATGAATCGCCTTCGCGACGAGTTCCTTGCCCGTGCCGCATTCGCCTTGAATCAGCACCGTCGACGTTTTCGATTCCGCGACTTTCATGATGAGATCGTAGACGGCTTCCATCTTCGCGTTGCGACCGAGTAGAAAGCGGTCCGACTCGCGATCCCCTAGACGAATGACGAGCGCCGTCTCCGCGTCGCGGCGCAGGCGATCGTTCTCGAGCGCGTTTTGGATCTTGAGCCGAATCAGTTCGAAGCCGAACGGCTTGCGAATGTAGTCCGAGGCGCCGAGCCGCCCTACGTCGAAACCGATCTCGTCCGATCCGTGCGCTGTCATCATGATCACGGCGCACTTGCACTTCTTCTCGCGGATCGTCTTGAGCACTTCGACGCCGTCCGTGTCCGGGAGCCGCAGGTCGAGGAGCACGACGTCGGGCAAAAACGTTGCGAGCTTTCCCAAGCCTTCCGCGCCCGTTGCGGCCTCGTCGACGGCGAACCCGTCGTCGGTGAGCGCAAGACGCAGAGCCATGCTCAGAGTCCGTTCGTCATCGATGATGAGCACGCGGAGCGAGTCGTTTGCCATCCCCAACCTCCTAGTTCGATTCAGCTATAAATGTCGCTGAAGATTTCGATCGCCTGTTGAGCCGGTATGTCGCCTTCGCCGTAGAGTGGGACGGGGAGTTCGACGACAACGCGCGCCCCGCCTTCGTCGCGGTTCGCGATCGTGATGCGGCCGCGATGCTCCGAGACGATGCGTTGGCAAATGGAAAGCCCGAGCCCCGTGCCGTTCGATTTCGTAGTGAAGAATGGATTCCAGATCTTCTCGAGGTTCGCGGGGTCCACGCCGGGGCCGCTGTCCTCGATCCGCACCTCCACGCTGTAGTGCGCCCCGGAGCGCTTCGTTGCGCCCGCGTGCGGTGGGATCAACGCGGTCGCAAGGCGCACACCCCCCGCGGGCGGCGTCGCCTCGATCGCGTTCTTCAACACGTTGAGAAACACCTGCGTCATCTGAGTCGTGTCGAGATCGACGAGCGGAACGTTCGCCGCATAGTCGCGCGAGACGGCGAGGCGTTTCTCCGACGCCTTGCGCGAAAGCAGCGCGAGGCACCGATCGAGAATCGCCGGTATCGAGTGCGGCGCGAACTGCGGCGCGGAGGGCCGCGCGAACTTCAGGAGATCTTCGACCAGACGATTGAGGCGGCGCACCTCGTCGATGATCGTCGAGACGAGCGGGCGGCTCGGGTCCTCCGCCGTCATGCGCATGAGCAGGATCTCGGCGACCATCTCGATCCCGGCGAGCGGATTGCGAATCTCGTGCGCCATACCCGCGGAGAGTTCGCCGAGCGAGGCGAGCCGCTCGATCCGTCGGATCTCCTGGTCTTGGCGCTTCACGTACGTCAGGTCGTCGAAGATCGCGACGAGCCCGACGGCTGCGCTCGACTCGTCGTACAAGCGCGACGCCCGCAGAAGCACCGGCACCTCGCGATCGTCGTGCGCGCGGACGATCACTTCTTCGTCGATCGTGCCGAGGCCGGTGACAAGCGCGCTCTCGAGCGGCGCCGACGAGGGCGTGCGAAACACCTCTGATGCTAGACGGCCGATCGCATCGCCCTCGAAGACGCCGAGCAGCTCGCGCGCGGCGGGGTTGACACGTGTCACGCGCCCCTCGTGATCCAAGATGATGAGCCCCGACGCGAGACTCTGGAAGACGCGGTCGTTGAGCTCTTGAACCGCAAGCAGATCCTGCGTGACGGCGAGAATGCGTTCGCGCATGCGCGTTTGAGTCTCGGCGAGCAGGCGGTTCGAATCGGTGAGCCGGCGTACGACGGCGCGGCTCTCGTCGTCGGCGTCGCGCCGCCGCATCGACAGATTCGCGGCGCGCCGAAGTTGCGCCGCACGCGCCGGCTTCGCGACGACCTCGACGCCGAAGTCGCGTGCAAGCGCCGCCCCGCGCGAGACTCCGCCCCGCCCAGTCGCGAGAATGACCATCGACGCCGGAGCGATTCTCGCGAGAAGCTCGATGAACGCACGCGCGGGAAACCGCGCCATATCCAGGTCGAGTATGACGAGCGGAGAATGGGATCGCGCATTCGCGAGCGCGGAGCGCGGCGAGGTGCGCCGCAGCACCGAAGGGTCGCGGCGGTGAAACGCCCGGCGCGCGAGCACCTCCAGGTTAGGATCGTTCGAGACGATCAGGACCGCGAGCGACAGTGCCTGTCCTTTCGCAGAATCCGTGGCGATCGAGCGGCCCGCTATGACTCCGCCTAGGGAGTCTCGCCGTAGTCGACGCGGAGTCGCGTTCTCCGGCCGCACGCGCAGATCACGACGAACTCGCGGACCACACCATCCGTCTCCACCACCTCGACGTCCGTTTCGTGGAGATCGGCACGCGAACCGACTCTCGGCGCCGGCGAAACGCTTCGAGCGGCTGGTGCCACCTCTTCGTAGAGGAAGGGCTGGCACGTCGGCGCTTCGTCCCGCGGCGCCGCAGCCGCGACGGCATTCGCCGCTTGTACGGCGCGCCGCTCGCCGGTTTCGCCTTCGTCGCGAGGAGGCAGTCTATTGTCAGTGTTAGCGACTGTCAACTCCGACCTTGCCAAGACGGCGTCGCTCATGGGGTCTCTCCTGGCGCGAGGACCTCTTTCATGTCGCGCTTCTCGCGATCCACCGCGCTCATGATTTCTCCGAGCGCCTTCGCGTCGAAGCCGTTTTCTCCGAGTGAAGCCTCGTCAAGACGCGCGCAGATCTCTTCCGGCGTGTCGCCGCTGCCTGCGGCGTGAGAGATCAGGTTCGCCATCGCCACGAGTTTCACCAGGCTGAACGAACCGGGCGCCTTCTCCAGAAGCTCGAGCGGCCGGTGGTGATAGAGGATCGCTTCGCGCAAGCGCACCGGGATGTTCCAACGCGTCGCGATCCACTCTCCGATTTCCGCGTGATCGAAGCCGAGAACCATCCGTTCCGCGTCGAGATCGCAGAGGGATTGCTGTTCCTTCATGAGCCGGATCTGCTCGCTCGACTCGCGCGCGTACTGGTCAAGGGCGATCTTGCCGACGTCGTGCAGGAGCCCCGCTGTGAACGCCTCATCGGGCTGCACGTCGAGCCGGCGCACGCGCGATGCGATGGCCTTCGCGATCACCGCGCACTCGATCGCGTGCTCGAAGAGCGCCAGACGCCGCGCATCGCGCGACTTGATGATCTCGCGAAAGACTCCCATCACGCCGATGTTCAAAACGACGTTCTGCACGACTCGGTACCCGAGAATCGCGACCGCGAGGTTGATCGTTCCGATCTTGTGCGAGAACCCGTAGTACGCCGAGTTGACGAGGCGCAGGATCTTGATGACGAGCGCTTGGTCGCGCGAAATCAGCCGCACGATGTCTCGCGCCGAACCGTTCGGATCGCGCGTCTTCTCGAGGATCTGCGTGACGATCTGCGGCAGTGCCGGCAGGTCGCGAATCTCACGCGAGAAGATCTTCTCGATCTCCGGGCGGGCGCCGTCGGGGTGTGCCGCCGGGCGCGACGCCATGCCGCCTTCCGCCAAAAGACCTGACCCGAACGCGGAAATCAGCGCCGTAACCATCTCCGGATCGAACTGTTGGCCGGCGAGCCCTTTGATCGTCGATATCGCTTCTTCGGTCGTCATCGCCTTCTTGTAGGGCCGGTCGGTCGTCATCGCGTCGAACGCGTCCGCCGTGCCGATCAGCTTTCCGAGAAGCGGGATGTCCTTCCCCGCAATGCCATGCGGGTACCCCTTGCCGTCGTAGCGTTCGTGATGGCTCACGACACCGGGAATCGCGGACGTCAGATCGGGCAGCCCGTCGAGAATACGCGCGCCCTTGAGCGTGTGCTGCTTCACCTCGTCGAACTCTTCGGGCGTAAGCCCGCCTGTTTTCTTCAGAATGGCATCGGTGACGCCGATCTTGCCGATGTCGTGAAGGAACGCGGCGAGGCGAACCGTGTTTCGGAACTCGTAGGAGAAGTCGATAGCGCCGCTCATTTCGAGTTCGTGTAGAAGCGCGAGCGAGTATTTCGCGACGCGCTCCGAGTGTCCGCGCGTGTAGGGATCGCGCTCCTCGAGCGCCGCGGTGAGCGAGCGCACTACCGCGATGACCGTGTCGAGATTCGAGCGCCGCGTCCGCGATTCGCGCACGACGCCTTCGATCTGCGTCGCCGCGATGCGCAGGAACTCGACATCTTCCTGCACGAACTCGAGCGCGGCGCTCGAGGAGAGAATGCCGAGCACGCCCACCGTCCGCGGCCCAGTCCCGAGCGGAACGAGTGCGACCGCGCCGACGACGCCCCCGTACGGCTTCAGCTCCGCATGACGCGCGTCGCTCAGAACCCGTGGGATAAGAAGCGGCGTTCCGCTGCTCGCGACGGAGCGCACCAAATTCTCGGAGAGGATCTTCTTGAGTTCGGAGTGATTCTCGAAGCCCGCGTAGATCTCTTCGCGCGTGCTTTCGCCGCGTTCGGCAAGCAGCACAAGAAGTCCGAATGGCGCGCAGAGGGATTCGCGGAGATGCTCGAGCGCGGCCGCGAGTGTTTCTCGGAGCGCGACGTCTTCGTCGAGGATTCGCGAGAGCCGGGCGAGCGCATAGAAACGCGCCCGGATAGCTCGGGCCTCCTCCAGCGTCTGCCGCAGACGCGGCAGCATTCCCTGAAGAGGCGCATGCCTCCGGCTCCGACCGACTCCGGTGGCCGCTATCCCCGGCACGGCGAGCGGGACTTAGTCCTGTTCGCCGAGATTAAGAACCGACTCGACGAGCCGCGCGAGAACGACGTCCCGCACCTGTCGGTTGTTCTCGTAGTAGCCGGAGTCGATGCGATCACGCACTTCGCGCACGCGCTCGTCGCGGATCTCGCCCCGCGCAACCGAGCCTTCCACGCCGATTGCTTGGCCGTCAGCAAACGCCTTGGCCGCAGTCGAGAGTTCAACCTGATCGCGGCCTCGTGCGGACGCGGCTTCCGGGCCGCTGGGCGCGCCGTTTCTCTTCGGGCGCTCGATACCAGCCAATTCGCGCGCGACCCTATTGATTTCCATGACCCGAACCTCCTGAGCGTCCCGCTCTCTACTAGCGTCTCTCGTCCACGAGACGCGCGGCAACAGCGCCGCGGTACGACTGAAGCCCAGCGTCACCTCGTGTGACGTGGGCCAACTCACTTCCGATGGCGTCACGAAGGCCCGATACGAGCGCCAATGCTTCCGCCTCTTTCTCGAGCACGGCCGCGAGCGCCTTCTCGGCGCGCTCGGCCAAACGGTCCGCGATTCGCGCCGGTATAGACTCCTGCGCCTCGGCGCTCACGTTCGCTTCGTCCTGTGACCGGCGGATACGTCCGATCAGTGTTCCCTTTTCTTCGACGATTCGACCGAACCCCTCCATGTCGCCGCGCCGAAGACAATCCACTTGCACTCGAGCCAACTCGACGAGCGATTCGTAACACTCGACGATCGCCTCCGTGCAGAGGCTCCGTGCTTCGCTTGCCGGGTTCGAACTCGCCGCGGGTGTCATGCGCACACGGAGAGATCGCCGACGCGCGGGGTGTGTCCGGCCTCGACTGATTTCTTTTGCGCCTGCACCGCGAGTTGCTCCCATGCGTCGCGGAGTTGCTCGAGCACGCGCAGCGCATCGTCGATCGCATCGGCCTCGGGCGTATTCGCGATCTTCCCCAGGCGCTCGACGACGTACGAGTAGAGGCGCGTCAGGTTCTGCGCCATCTCACCCGCCGCCGGATTCACGGACGCCATCAGATGGAGCACGATTTTCTCCGCTCGCAGGACGTGCGACAGCGCCTCGGCCGGTCTCTCCTCGGCGATCGCCAGACGCGCGCGCCGAAGGAAGCCGATCGCGCCGTCGTACGCCATAACGATCAGTCGCGTGCCATCCGCACTCGCCACCTCAGATTCGCGATAACTCTTCAGATAGCTCAATGCCTCTCCTTGTTGGCTGATGCCGGCGCCTTAACGGTTTGAATTCGATCCCGACGTTTGCGAATTCAGACTCGACAACTGCGATCCGAGAAACGAACCCTGCGATTGAAGGTCGAGCATCGCGCGCTCGAGCCGTTCGAACTGCGCCTCGAGACTGCGCCGCCGAACGACGAGTCTCGCCTCGATGCGGCCGATTTGATCATTGAGCCCATCGATTTGGCGGTTGAGGCCGGCCTCGCGCGACGCGAGCGTCCCGTCGGTCGCGTCCGTGAGGCGATCGAGTTCGCGGCTCAAACGCGCGCCGACACCTTCAGTGATTCTGAGCGCGCCCTGGCTACTCCCCTGCGCCGCGAGCTGCTGCGGCGTGAGGCTGACGACGAGTTGAACGCCGAGTGTCTCGAAGTCGTCCGGCTCGTCCGGGCTGAGCGGTCCGCCAACGAGAAGCTGCCCGATTCCATGCGCCTCTTCGCCGTTGATCGTTCCCGCGACGTCGACGCCTTTCGACGAGACACCCATCTGCGCTTGCGTGAATCCGAGGCCGCCCGTGAAGAGATTGCCCGCCGTCGAGACGAGTTCGATCGACGAGCTGCTGCCGTACGCATCCGAGGCGAACTCGAAGTGCCCCTGACCGCCGCCGTCGTCGACGAAGCTGACCGTCACCTTGCTCGTTGCGAGCGCCGAATCGGCATTCAGCTTGGTCTGCAACTCGTCGGCGAGCGCCTCGCCCGATGTGTAGCTGGCTTGCGTCACGTTGATCTGAGCGCTGAGCGCGCCGTTGACCTTGATCTGGATCACATTATTCGTCGCGTTGACGACGAACGGCGTGACCGCGGGGTCGGCGATTTGCGACCCTGACTTCCGCGCATGATCGGCCGCGCGGGTAATGTCGACCGCGTAGCCGTTCGCTACGATCCGCGCGTCGCGGTGCGTCGCGGTGCCGCGCACCGAGGTGCCGGCATTGAGGAGCGTGACGTCCTCGTCCGTCGCAGAACCCACGGTCGCGAAGAGCCCGCGCACCGCGTCGATGTTGCCCTCGAGCGCGTCCGTCAGTTTCGTGTCATTGATGGATAGGCGCCCGGTCGAATCCGTCGTGATGCCGACCGACGAGAGCGCCTTAAAGTCGCTGCCGAGCCCCGCAATCTGCGATGTCGCGAGCCGGCGAAGCGAAAGGTCCATCGAGAGAAGCGTCGAATCGCCGAAGAGAACGCCGGAACTCTTCGTCGTGGCGTCGTACGTCAGTTGCTTCTTGAGGTAGTCGACAACCGTGTTGTAACGGCTCACGAAGTTGGTGACGCCTGCTTTCAGGCCTTCGATGTCGCGCTCGATCTCGAGCGTCACCGGCGTCTCGCTCACCGACTTCGCCGTGATCGTCAGGCCGTCGATCGCGTCCGCGAATTCGTTCGTGGCGCTCGTCAGAACAAGCGTGTTGCCGCTCCCCGATCCGCTGCCAAACGTCATCGACGCGTCCTGCGCCGCCTGCAACGTGGGCGATGTCGTCGCGATCGAGAACGTGTCCCCTGTTGCGAGCGTGCCTCCGTCCAACGCGAGCACGACCCCTTCGGCGACTGCGATCTGCGAGCGCGCGGCGTAGCTTGCCGGGACGTTGATCGTTCCGGTCGCACCGTTGCCGTCGCTCCACCCGATCGTCAGCGCGTCGGTGCCGACGACTCCGCCGGAGGTGACGTTGAACGAGTACGTCTTCGACTTGGTGCCGGTGAAAGTCCCGCGCCCCGTCGCCGCGATCGTGAAATCATCGCCCGCTACGACGGTTCCCGCCGCGAACTTGACGGCCAGTCCATCCTTGACCGCGATCTCGGTTCCGGCTGTGTAGCCCGCCGGGACAACGATCGACCCTGTGCCGCCCGCGCCGTCGTTGTACGTGAACGTCATCGCATCGGTGCCGATCGTTCCGCCGCTCGAGGCATCGAAGGTAAACGTGCGATTGCTGGCGCCCGTATACGAACCCGCGGAAGTCGCCACAGACGTTCCCGCGAACGTGCCGTTCGTCGCGGGACCGATGTTCGTAAACGTCGCGGTACCCGCGAAGCCCGCGCCCTTCGTGACGCCGGATGTCGAACGCGCGAATGCGGGCGCCGTCCCACCGGTGAGGCTCGCTTCGATCGCGATGGTGTTGGCCGCGCCGCTTGTCTTCGAGGTCAGAATCAGTTTGTACGCCGACGCGCCGCTGCCCGTGTTGATGATGCTCGCGGTCACATCCGCGTCCGAGGCGTTGATCGCGTCGCGCAGCCCGGAAAGCGTCGAGGCCCCGGCGCCGACGGTGATCGTCTCCTCGTCACCCTCGCCGACCGTGATCGACACGGTGCCGGTTCCGACGACGGAGTCTGCGGAGGCGAAGCCCTGCGACGCGAGAATCTCGGACTGCGCGAGCGAGTTCACCGTGAATGTGTAGCGGCCGGGGCTCGCGCTCGATTCCGCCGTGGCGGAGAGCACATCTTCGTCGGACGACGACACGGAGAGCGTGTCGAAGCTATCCGGCTTGCCGAGCCGGTCGGTTTCGATCTTGAGTGAAATCAGCATCGCGGAGAGGCCTTGGAACGCAGAGATCTGATTCGATCGATCGGCGATCCGGCCTTCCATGAGAACGGCCGGCCGCCGTGCGGCTCCGACGATCGCATCGATGATCGCGCCCGTATTGAGACCGGACGCGAGGCCGTTCGAGAAACTAATCGCGGGCACAACCGCCTCCTCACACTAGTTCGTTCTAAGCCCCTTCGTCGAAGAGCAACCCCGCCATCTCATCGAGCCGCGACCGGAGGTCGAGCAACTCGCGCGACGGAATGTATTTGATGACCTCATCCGTCTGCGTGTCGACAATGCGGGCTGCCACTTCGTGCGTCCCCTCGACGAGATACATCTCCATCCTGCGATTGACGCGCGCGAGTTTGTCGTTCGCCGCTTTGACCGCGCTTTCCAACTGCTTCACGTCCGTCTTCGTTTCGTGACCGCTTTCGTGCTCATTCGACTCGGGCCGCTCCGCCGAGTTCGAGCGGACGGCAGGCCTTCGCTGGTTATCGTTCAGGAGAGCCGCCTGTGCACTCCCATAGCTCTCCGGTACGCGCGCGATTGGGTCGAGGTTCATCTCTCTTCCCTCCTACTCTGGCGGGCGATGGGGCCGCGCTCGCGCGCGGCCCCGGCCCACCATTCAAGCCACCAACGTCTAGCCGAGAAGCGAAAGCAGCGACTGAGGAAGCAGGTTGGCCTGCGCCAGGACGGCCGTACCCGCCTGGTTCAGGATCTGATTCTTCGTGAAGTTCACCACTTCCGCGGCCACGTCCGTGTCACGGATCACCGAGTCCGCAGCCTGAAGGTTCTCAGCCGCGATCCTCAGGTTCGCCAGGTTCGACTCGAGCGTGTTGAGCTGGAACGCACCGAGTTCGGCGCGCTCGCGCGAGATCTTGTCGATCGCCTCGTCGATGATCGCGAGAGCATCGGAAGCGCCCTGCGCTGACGTGACGTCGATGTCGGCAAGGCTCTCAAAACCGCTCGCGCTCGAAATGCCGCGGCCGAGTTCGCCCGCGTTGACGCTCGAGAGCCCGATCTTCACGGTCTGACCCGCGTTGGCGCCGACCTGGAAGACGAGAGACTTGTCCGAAACGAAGAGCGAAGCGTTCCCGGCAACGACGTCTGAGCCGACCGTGAGGTCGACGCTGCCCGCGGTCGCAAGACCCGAGCTGACGCGCGTCTGCTGACCCGCCGTCATCGAGTAGGTCGCACCGTTGTCGAGACGCAGATCGAACGTGGCGCCGAGAACATTCAGTTCGAGCGTCGCGTTCTTGAAACCATCCTGCGACGAGACGTTTTCGGTCAGGTCGATGCTGCCGCCCTTGCCGTCCGTCAGCGTGAAGGTCCCGGCGGTTTCGTCGAGAAGCACGGCCGGACCACCGTCGAGCGTCGCGGACGCCGTCGTTCCGTTCGCGCCCGTAAGCGACGTCATGTCAAGCATGGCGGAGGTGACGCTCGTGCCGTCGACCGACATGATGATGCGCTGCGTGCCGCCGACCGCATTCGTCACCACCTTGATCGACCCGTCCGCTTCGACCGACGCTGTGAACGTCGTGCCGGCGTCGGCGTTGATCTCGTCGACGATGTTCTGCGCCGTGTTGAGCGTGCCGCCCGAGGTGCCGAACGTCACGAGGTAGCTCGTGGTGCCGTCGTTGATCGTAAGAACCGCATTCTCGAGAATCGTCTGCGAGCCGTCGAGACCGGCGCCGCTCTCGATCATCGCCGAAGTCGCCGCGACAACGACGACCGTGTGGTCGCCCGGCGCGAGGCTCGTCGGAGTGGCGACACCCGTAAGAAGTCCGGCCGCCGACGTTGCCGTCGGGTCGGCGTAGCTTCCACGAGACGCCGTGACGTTCGAGATCGACACGGTGTGGCTACCCTGCGCGAGCGTCGAATTCTCCGCGCGCTGCAGATCCGTGCCGCCCTCGGAGATAATGCGCGCCGCATTGTCGCCGCTGCCGTCGAGCAGGTACTTGGTGCCGAACTGGGTGTTTGCCGCGATGCGATTGATCGTGTCGAGCGAACCCTGGATCTGTGCCTGGTCCGCCGCGAGCTGCGTCGCGTCGTTCGCGCCTTCGTTCGCCGCGTGCACCGCGAGGTCACGCATGTTCGTCAAGATGCTGTGAATCTCGGTGAACGCCGATTCCGCCGTCGAAATCATCGAGATGGCGGTTTCCGAGTTCTCGACCGCCTGATTCAGGCCAGCGATCTGAGCGCGGAAGCGCTCGCTGATCACCAGACCCGCCGGATCGTCCGCCGCGCGGTTGATGCGGAGACCGGACGAGAGGCGCTCAACGTTGCGCTGAAGGCCCGCCTGCGTCCGCCCCAGGTTACGGAGCGCGCTGATCGACGCGATGTTGTTGTTGATGCGAATAGCCATGAATTACCTCCTTGTGATGGTGCTGTGTTGATCCGCCATCCATTGGCAGGATCTTCCGTGACTCCTCGGACGCGCGATCGCCTCGACTGCGGGTGGCGATCGCAAACTCCTCCGATGTCTCTTTCGTGTATCGGCAGTTTTCCGGGGCCCTTTAGCGCGAAGCGAGGGCGCCGATGACGCGGTGGATGTGCGGGCGGGGCGTGCGCTACGAGACGGCGAACGCGGCGGCCTGCCGGGCGATGCCTGCTTTGGCCGGCTCGTATCCGGGTTCGATTTCGAGGGCTTTCGTCCAGGCAATCTCCGCGGCGCGCGGGACGCCCAGAAGCGCGTAGGCGTCGCCGAGGCGCGACCACGTTACGTGCGCTCGCGGCTTCGCGACGACGACCCGTTCGTACGCAGCGATTGCGTCCTTCGGGTTACCGCGAGCAAGCCAGAGGTCGCCGATGTGACCGAGAAGATCGACGCGCGAGGCGTCGGACTTGATCACATCGAGGAAGAGAGGCAAGGCCTCGTCGCCGCGATTGTTCAAGAGGCAGAGTTTCGCGAGGTTCTCGCGCGCGAGGAGAAAGCGCGGTTCCTCGATGAGCGCCTCGCGGTAGCGCGACTCGGCGACGCGCGCGTCACCGCGGGCGAGCGCGAGGTTTCCGAGATTCGTGAGCACCTCGGGCGCGCTGGGCCGCAGCGCGAGCGCGGACGTGAGGCGGGCGTGCGCATCCGCAAGCGCGCCCATCTCCAAGTGAATCGTCCCGGCGTGAAAGTGCGCGTCGAACGACGCCGGGTCGAGAGCCGCCGCGGCGCAGAAGGATCGGAGGGATGTTTCGGTATGGCCGAGAGCGCGAGCGCGCGCGGCGAAGCTCAGCGTTCGCTCCGCCGGCGCCTCCGAGAATTTGAGCGCGAGCGCGAGCGCGCGTTCGGCGTCCGCGGCGCGTCGCAAGTCGAGGAGCGCGTCCGCGAGAAGCAGCCCCGCCATCTCGTTCGCCTTCTCGATCGGGTACGGCAAGATTCCGGGCCTAAGTCCCCCGCTGAAGACGATCGTCTGAAGCGCTTCGACGACGCCTGCGTGATCCCCGGTGCGGCGCCGGCTTTCCGCCACGAAGACGCGGACCAGGGCGTGATCGGGGGCGCGCCGTGATGCGGCGGCGAGCGTGGCGGCCGCGCCGGCCAGATCGCCGCGTGCCTCGAGAAGCCGCACGAGAAGAAGCTGCCCGCGGATGAGCATCTCGTTGACGACCGCATCGGAGGACGGCATCTCGGCAAGCTCGCCGAGCGACTCGATTGCCTCGTCGTGGCGCTCAAGCCCCACGAGCGTTTGCGCGACATGGAACACGAGCGACGCGTCGCGCGGACGCATCACGCGCTCGAGGCGCAAGAGCGTGAGATTGCGCTCGAATTTCGCGCGAACCTGCGCCGGATCCGAGTAGCCGAGATGGCGCACCGTGAAGGGCGCGTGGAGCAAGCGAACCCCCAGACGCGCGAGGCTATGAACGACCTGTTCGTGGATTCGGCCCTCGAACTCCACGCCGCGCCGGTTCGGGAAGACGCGAAGCTGCTGACACGCGGACGAAGTCGCCGCGTTCGAGCCCGTGTTGTAGAGCTGCAGAAAATACGCGACGGAGTCGGCGGAGTTCGCCAAGAGCGCCTTAAGCCCCGCGATGGCGGAGGGATCGATTTCATCATCCGCGTCGAGCCAGAGCACCCAGCGCGCCGTGACGGAGCCGAGCGACGCGTTGCGTGCCGCCGCGAAGTCGTCACTCCACGGTTCGTGCACCACGGTCACGCCGAGCGATTCGAGATAGGCGACCGTGCCGTCCGTCGACCCGGTATCGGCAACGACGATCTCGTCGAACCCGCCGGCGATCGGCGGGAGTAGACGCTTCAGATTGGCTTCCTCGTTCCGCACGATCATCGAGAGCGCCAGGAGCGGGCGCTTCGCCGACCCCGCGGCACGGGCTTCGCCGGAGCGCGACGCGGCCCGGCCGCGATTCGCCGGCGCGCGCTTCGCCTTCGAAGGCGATTTCGATTTCGGCTTTCTCGCCGCGCTCACGATTGCGCGTGCCTCTTCTTCGACTCCGGGCGTCTGCCGGGCGCTTCGAGTACCCGGCCGCGGCGCGGCGCGCTCGGTGCGGGCGCGAGGCCGAGTCCGCACAGCGCATCGAGGCTCGGGATCGCCGAGCGCGACGCCATCATGTTCTCGCGGAGTATCTCTTCGTAGACCTCCCGCCTATGAACCGGGACGGAGCGCGGCGCGGTAATGCCGATCTGCACCTTCTCCTCGCCGACGGAGAGAACCGTGATCTGAATGTTGTCGCCGATCATGATCTGTTCGTTCAACTTCCTTGTCAGAACAAGCATGAGGCCCTCCTGGCCGCTGTGGATTAAGCGTGAAGCTCCTCTTCCTGATCCTGCTCGGCTTCGAGAAGAGTGCCGCTGATGCTGACGCGAACGCCGTACTCGGACTGCGGCAGCACGATCTGCGTGCCGATGCGCGTCTTCGTGTTGATGATCACCGGCCCGCGCAGGTTGGCCGTCATTTCCGCCGTGTTCTCGGGGACGACAACGGTCGCGAACGCCACCGCGTCGCCGAGGTCATCGAGTTCCAGAAGCGCGATCGTCCCCTCGTCTACCTTCACTTTGTAGTCGGGCCGAAGCAGGAGCGGATCGACGAGGACGAACGCGAACGCCGGATTGTCGACGCATTGAAGGCAGTGAAAGATCCCCGCTTCGTCGATGTCGAGCATCACGAAATGACGGAGGTCGCGCAGCCCCACGAGCCCGTTCGGGAACGTGTAGACGTCGTCGCGCGAGTAGGCGATCTCTCCGAACCGCGGCGTCGCCAACCGCACGGTGTTCTTGCTCATGGGCAAATCTCCTTTCAACTCGGGTTACCGGAGAAAATCGAGCAACGAGACGGACACGGCCCGCGACGTGGCGGCGAGCGCTGCCTGGTATGCAATCTGTTCTTCGCTCGAGCGCACGACCGCCTCGGCGAAATCGACATCCTCGACTTCCGAAATCGCCGTCTTCTCGAGATCGCTTCGCGCCTCGAGATTCGATTGAGCGGCTTCGACGCGGCGGACGCGAGAACCGACGTCGATGCGAGCGACGAGATTCTGATCGAGCGCGGCGTCGAGAGGCTCGAGCGATGCGCGAACCGTCTCGACGTCGTCCGCGCGGAGCGCATCGCGCAGCGACGCGACGACGTCGAAGAGAGTCACGGGACCCGATGCCCCCGCCGTACCCAACTCGGACGCCATGGTCGAGCCGGAGACGTTTGTCACGCCCAGCGTCGAGAGCGGCGCGCGCGAGCGAATCGTAATTCCGGTGCCCGCGTCGTTGACGACGCCTTCGATGAGGAGGTCCTCGCCGCTCGACGACTGCGCGCGACGCAATCCGACGATGAGATCGCCGACGCTGCGCGCAAACGACAGATCGACATCCCCCATTCGCAGTTGGTCGCCGATCTTGTTTTCGACGTGAATCGCCGCCGGTGTGACGCCGAGTCCGCCGCGTAGCAGCGCCAATGGCGTCGTCGACGAGACGATGGGATCGAGGTCGCTCCCCGGCGCGGTCCCATCCCACTCGCCGCGGAGCCCAAGCTCGTATGCGGCAATCCCATCGCCCACCTCGGCGATCGTGAAGGTGGAGAGCGTGCCGCTTCCGGCCAGAGAGATTCCGTTGCCGTCGCCGTTGATCGACGCGGTCACCGCCAGGCCCGCGTCGTTGATGCGCGTGATCACGTCGCCGACGGTTTCCGCGCCGACGAGGCTGACGGTCTGCGAGGCGCCGTTGCCGTCGGTGATCTGGATTTGCGTAAGCGCGACGCCGTCGCCGTTGTTCAGATCGGTGAGCTTCGTGAACTCCCAAATGTCGGGATCGAGGTCCGCGTCGTCGCCGACCTGCGCGGGGAGCACGCCGAACGCATCGAGCCCGGGAACGAGCAGTTCGACATCCTCGTTCTCGTGAATCCGCCCGGAGGCCGTCGCGGCGTCGCCGGAATACGTTGCGCCCGTACCGCTGAGAGTGAACGGCTTCGTGAGACTCTTCTCGCCGGCAAAGAGGTAGCGCTCGCCATCGTTCAGATTCGCGATCGCGACGAGGCGCGTCAGAATGCTGTCGACCTGCGCCGCCGCCGCCTCGCGATCCGCCGCGGTGATCGGCGGGTTCGACGCCTGAAGCGCGAGCTGCCTCGCTTCGCCGATCAAACTCGTGGCTTCCGACAGCGCGTTTTCGATCGTCGACAGATCTTCGATCGTGCGAGTCGTGTTGCGCGCGAGGGTGTCGAGTTTCGCCAGGCGCGACCGCCCGGCGAGGACGCGGCTTGCTCCCGCGGGATCGTCCGAGGCCCGCAAGATCTTCTTGCCGCTTGCGAGCTCCTCTTGGGTCCGCGCAAGGCGCGCGCCCGACTGGTTGATCGTCGAAAGAAACGTTCTCGAGAGCATCGTTCGCGTAATCCGCACGAGGGCTCCTAGAATCCGCGGAGCAGCGTTTCCATCATCTCGTTCGCGATCGAGACGACGCGCGCTGCCGCTTCATAGGCCTGCTGATACTTGATGAGATTGAGCGCCTCTTCGTCGAGCGACACGCCCGAAACGGCGTCGCGACGGTTCTCGAGCGACGCGACGAAACCCGCGCCGGCTTCCTCGAGGAACGTCGCCTCCGCGGTGTCCGCGGCGACTGTCTCGGAGAATGCGAGCGCCAGATCGGAGATCGATCGCGTGCCGCCGCGCTGTGTCGGCGCGGAATCGAGTTCCGCGATGCCGCGCGCGCCCCCATTGTTTCCGGGCGAACCGTTTCCCGAGACCGCAAGCGCGCGCGCGTCGTTGACGATAGCGCTCGCCACGCGAAGGCGCGCCGCGGCACCCGCACTCTCGCCCATCTCGCCGTCGACACCTGTCTCGAAAAACCGCGCGCCGCTCTTTCCATCGAGGCTGTACGACACTTCGTGGATCGCGTTCACGGATGTCGCGAGTCCCTGCGCGATCTCGTCCAGCGCCGAGAGGTACGACGGAATCAGGGTCCGCGATGCCTCCAGACGCGCGGCGAGGGTGCCGCCCTGCGGCGTCACATCGACGCCCTCGACGGAGAGGCGAAGCTCGGCATCGCCAGCGCCGCCGGACGCGCTCGCAGCGGCATCCGATTCGCGCGTCGCAAGCGAGATTCGCAGCGTCCGCTCGCCATCCGCGATCACGACGCCGCCGATTCGCACAAGGAAACTTCCATTCGCCGCCTCGGTCACGTTCACGTCGATCGTTTCCGAAAGCCTCGAGATTTCGATGCCGCGCTGATCGCGCAGGTCGCTCGCCTCGAGGCCACCGGCCTCGACTTCGCCGATTCGCCGCGACAACTCAGCGATTCGCCCGACAGCCGCGTTGACTCCATCGATCTCCGCGGGGATCTCGGTGAGGAAGCGATTCCGCATTCCGCTTAGGTCGTTGGAGAGCGTGTTGAGGCGCGTGGCGATCTTGGCGCCCGACGAAATGGCGGTTTGGCGGAGCAGCATCGACTCGGGCGCGAGCGAAAGCTCCTCCCACGAATCGAAGAAATCCCGCAGCCCGCTCGAGATCGTGTCGTCTCCGAGATCGCCGACGAGCGATTCGAGCTCGCGCAAGTCCTGCGCCCGCGCGGTGGCGCGCCCAAGATCGGAGCGCGCGCGCAAGAGGCGCGTCTCGACGTGCTCGTCGCGCGAGCGCGCGATGCGATGCGTATCCGCGCCCGAGCCGAGAACGCCTTCCGGAAGCCGGACGCCCGAGGCCGGCGACTGCTCGACGACGCGGCGCGAATATCCCGGCGTGTTCGCGTTCGCGATGTTCTGACCCGTGACCTGAAGCCCGGTCTGGCTCGCGAAGAGTGCGCGCTTGCCGATCTCGAGGGCGCCGAAGAGGCCGGACATGCTACGCCCTCCGATCGAGGATGCGCGTCTTCGCGTCACCCGCGACGTTCTCGCCGTCACGGTCGTACGCGACTTCGTCGCGATCCGCGAAGAGAGCGAGTTCGGCCTCGACAAGCTCGAGCGAGTTCGAGATGAGGTACGCGTTCGTCTGGCTGATTCTCTGCATGCGATGAACCTCCGCCAGAACACGCTCGCGTACGCCGCGCAGTTTTTCGCATTCGGGATCGCTCGCGGCCGCGACGATCTCGCCGACGCTCATCGGGTGCGGCCCCCCGCCGAGTTGCTGCGTCAGCGCGTCGACGACTGCCGCGCGCTCGCGTTCGAGCAGATCGATGCGTTCGATGATCGATTCCTGTTTGCGAACCTTGTCGCGCAGCGAATCGATCCCGAAGCGCACGAGCGACTCGCGAACAGAGAGCGAAACTCCGGCCATCTCTTCATAGAGAGTCCCTTGCTCATCGAGAATCGCGGCAAGGCGCAGAAGGCGTGCTGTCGCGCAGGATTCATCCGTCGAGGCCGCCGTTGTGGCCATGGCCGCTATCGCCGGCGCCGCCGTCATCGCGCGGCCCTGGACGAGCTCGCCGGAGTCTTCGGTTTCATGCGATTCAAATCGGCTCATTTCGCGGCTTCCTTGAGCGTTCCGGCCAATCCCTTCATGGCTGCGTTTCGCGACGCGCTCTTTAGATCCCCGACGAGCGACAGGACCTCCGACACGTAGCGAATCGTTTCACGGTACGGCGGAATACCGCCGTGACGAGAGACCGCGCCCGGGCCCGCGTTGTACGCCGCAAGAGCGAGAGGCAGATCGCCGCCGAAGCGGTCGAGCATTCGCGCCAAGTAGCGCGTACCGGCGAGAATGTTCTCGCGAGGGTTGAACGGATTCGAGAGTCCGAGTTCGCGAGCCGTCTCGGGAATGATTTGCATGAGTCCTTGCGCGCCCTTCGGTGACACGGCGCGCGGATTTCCGCTCGACTCCTTCGCGATCACCGCTTCGATAACGCGCGGATCGACGCCGAAGCGCTCGGCGGCTTCCATTACCGGTTCGGCGAACGCGGCGAGGCGCGCGGCGAAACGCTCCGCCTTCGCGGTCGCGGCGCGGCGTGGGGCACCGTCGGCCGCAGGCGCGATCGGCGTCACAGTCAGCGCATCGGGAGCCGCCGCCGCAACGGGCGCGGTCTCTTCGATGACGGGCGAGACGCGGTCGGCCACGGGAGGGAGCACGGGAATAGAGACGGACGGCTTGGACGTGACCGGCCGCGCGGCGATCACGGGTGCAGCGCACACTTCAACACTCGTCGGCGCGGGTATCGACTCGGCCGCGGCAACGTTCGGCACGTGCGCGCGTGATTGCTGCTTCTGCAGAGAACGAACCAGGT
Organism: bacterium; assembly: GCA_046160485.1. Taxonomy (GTDB): domain Bacteria; phylum Orphanbacterota; class Orphanbacteria; order JBJXGV01; family JBJXGV01; genus JBJXGV01. The sequence continues at coordinate 253,793 of JBJXGV010000028.1, forward strand.
CCGTCGCGATTCCGAAATCCGCGGACTTGGCGAGAGCGTCACCGAACGATTCCTCCGCCAGTCCCTGATAGACGGAACCGCCCGCCTGTTCGCCGGAGAGACCAGCCGAGACCATGCGCGAGGCCTTCACCAGTTGCGTAACGAAGAGGGCCTCGAGCGCGTCGGCCGCGTCCTTGAGGCGGCGCGCGTCGGCTTCGGACATTGCGCCCGATGCCCCGGCCTCGTTCCGCGCGCGCGTTGCGCCCGCGATGTCGTGCGCGATCAGCGCGGCCAGACGCGTCACTGGATGACGATCTCGGCTTGGAGTGCGCCCGCGGTGCGCATCGCCTGGAGGATCGCGATCATGTCGCGCGGCGTAACGCCGAGCGCGTTGAGCGCGCCCGCCAACTCCGCGACACTCGTGCCGCCTTCGAGGAGCACCAACTCGCCACCCTCTTCGGTCGCGCTCACCTCGTCCTCGGTGACGACGACGGTCGCGGAACCTTCGGGACCGAACGACTCCGGCTGCGAGACGACGGGAGTCGAACGCACTTTTATCGAGAGGCTGCCGTGAGAAATCGCGACGGGAAGAATGCGTACGCCGCCGCCGACGACGATCGTTCCGGTGCGCTCGTTGAGGACGACGCGCGCGATGGCGTCGACGGGCACCTCCACACTTTCGAGTTCGCTGAGGAAGCCCATCACGCCGCTCCCCTCGCGATAGCTCGCGGGGACGAAGAGCGCGACCGCCTGCGGATCGACGGCCCGTGCCGTACCCGCACCGAAGCGCGCCGAGATCGACTCGGCCATGCGCACAGCAGTCGTCACGTCGGGCTCGCGAAGGAGCAGATGAAGTGTCGAGTCGTTGACCGCCGCCGCACCGAGCGCGCGCTCGATCATCGCGCCGCCGGGAACGCGCCCGACCGTCGCGTGGTTCTTCCGCGACGAGGAGCCCGATCCGGTTTGCACGTTGTAGCCGCCGATGGAGATCGAGCCCTGCGCGAACGCGACGATGTCGCCCTCGCCGGTCGAGAGCGGCGTGCGCAGGAGCGTTCCGCCTTGCAAGCTCGTCGCATCACCGAGCGACGACACGGTGACGTCGATGATCGTGCCCGCGCGCGAGTAGCTCGAGAGATCCGCCGTCACCATCACGGCGGCGACGTTCTTCACCTTCACGGCACGCGAGTCGATCGTCAGCCCCATGTTCTGCAGGAGATTCCCGACGGATTGGACCGTGAAGAGAGTGCCTTTGCCGTCGCCGGTGCCTTCGAGCCCGACGACGAGCCCATAGCCGACGAGACTCGTCCCGGTCGCGCCCTCGATCCGCGCGATTTCCTTCACGCGGCTCATCGTTTCCGCCGACGCGCTCGCGCACGCGAGCGCAACGCAGAGCCACGCGATCACACCCGCGGTCGAGAGCGCGCGCAAACCCGCGGCGCCGCGAGACTCACGCGAGTGCGTTGGACGAAAAACTAGATCAGCCAATTCAGAAGCCTCATGACGTAGCCTGGGCGCTGCCCCGTCGTCACCGCGCCTTCGCCGCTGTATTCGATGCGCGCTTCCGCGATTGCCGACGAAAGAACCGAGTTGTTCGGCCCAACGTCCTCGGGTCGAATCACGCCGTGCACCGTGATGGTCTGTTCATCCTGGTTCACCTTGAGAATCTTCGATGCCTCGATCACCAAGTTGCCGTTCGCATCGAGCTCCGTGACGCGTCCGGAAAGACGCGCCACGAGCCGCCCGTTGCGTGTCGTCGATCCCGTCCCCTCGAACTTCGCCCGGCCGCCAATTCCCCACTTCTTCACGAGATCTAGAAACCCCGCCCCATCGTCCCCCTCGATCGATGCCTTCTTATCCGTGTTCGTCACCGCGTCGCCGGCGCCGATCGAATTCTCCTGAACGAGAATCGTCACGAGGTCGCCCACGCCCACGGGGCGCAAGTCGGTAAACATCGAGCGCGGCGCCGGTGCTGCAAGCGCCACGCCGTTCCAGAAAACGACGAGAAGAATTGCCGGAATGAAGCGCGCGGTCACGATTCGTCTCCTTCCGCGGCTTGGCGCCGCGAGTGAAGTGTTAGCGCTAAATGTCAGTAATAACGTTGGTTGGCGGCCACGCGAACCCGGTCGCGTGAAACGACGACCGCATGGAGCACGCGGCGTTCGCCATCGCGCGCGACGCGAATTTTCTGCCCCGCGCGACCATCTTCGCGTGCCGTTCCCCTGGCCAGAATTCGGACACTGGGTGATTCCAGTTCAAGCATCACGGTGTCGCCGCGACGAACAAGCGCGGCAGTTTCGAACAGTTCGGCACGAACGATTTCGCCGGCGGCAATAACGCGTGCCGGCACGAGGCCTTCGAGTTCTCTCGCGTTTGCGACCCAAGCGTCCCACGGCACCGGTATCTCTTCGACGACGGCTTGCATCGCGTCGGCGGTAACGCTGTCGCCCTCCGACAGTGTTCGCGTCGTCCGCAGACGCGGGCCGATAAGCCGCAGTCGAAGCGGAACCGGCACGCTCCGCACGACGCGCCCGTTCACCGAGATCCGCGCGACGGGCGTCATGAGCGATGCGATGCGCGTGTCGGCGGCCGCAACGTCGATTCGCAGCAAACCATCGGGAACCGTCACCGCGCTTGGGTGAACGATCGTGTCGAGTGCGAGCGTCGCGCCGGCGGGAAGAACTCCCGCGCGCCCGCGCACGCACGCCTCCGCGAGCGACACGAGCGTGTCCGCGCTGACGATCTGTTCGGCTCGCGCCGCGCGCGGCAGCGCGCCGCCCGTCAAAGCCGCGGCGAAGCCCGCGACGATCAGAATGCGATTGAAGGCCCGGCTCATCGCTTGAGCTGGTTGACGACGCTCAACATGTCGTCGCTCGTCTGAATCGACTTCGAGTTGATCTCGTACGCGCGCTGCGCGGTGATGAGCGCGATCATCTCCTCAACGACCTGCACGTTCGACATTTCGAGATATCCCGAGGCGATCGTGCCCGTCCCGTCTTGCCCAGGCGCCGCGAGAATTTCGTCGCCCGACGCGCCGGTCTTGCGATAGAGGTTGCGGCCCATCGCTTCGAGTCCCGCGGGATTCACGAAACGCGCGAGTTCGATCTGCGCAAGCTCCTGCGGGTCCGTCTCGCCCGCGATGCGCGCGGTGATGCGCCCCTCCGCGTCGATCGCGATCGCCTGCGCTTCCGCCGGAACCGTCACGGCGGGCTCGAGCGGATATCCGTCCGACGTCACCATCGATCCGTTGCCGTCGAGCTTGAAGCTGCCGTCACGCGTGTAGCCGATCTCGCCCGACGGCAGCGTCACCTTGAAGAAGCCGGCGCCTTCGACCGTCATGTCGAGCGGGTTGCCCGTCTCCACGGTATTGCCCTGGCTGTGATACTTCTGCGTCGCGGTGAGGCGCGATCCGTGTCCCACCTGCACACCGACGGGCACGCGCGCCGCCGCCGAGCCGGAGGCTCCCGTCGCGCCGACGCTTTGGTAGAGCAGATCCTGAAACTCCGGGCGCGATCTCTTGTAGCCGGGCGTGTTGACGTTCGCGAGATTGTTCGCGATCGCATCGACGGTGAGTTGCTGCGCGATCATTCCGGTCGCGGACGTGGCGAGCGCTCTGAGCATCTTTACTCTCCTCTTGTGACGGGTCGGCGCCGTAGCGCGCCGGGCGCGTTACGCGACGCGGCCGACTTGATTGACGGCGCTGTCGAGCAGTTCGTCCGCCGTCATGATCGATTTCGAATTCGCTTGATAGCTTCGGAATGCCTCGACGAGCGTGACCATTTCGCGGATCGCGCTCACGTTGGAGCCTTCGAGAAAACCTTGGAGGATGGAACTGTCGGCCGGCGCCGCGGCCTCGCCATCGGCCGGCATTTCGAGCCGCCCCTCGCCGGCCTTCCGCAGCACGGCGCCGGGCTTCGTGTTCGCAAGCCGAACCGTGTTGACCGTCGCACCGGCAACGCTCACCTCGCCGTTCGGCGACACGGTGAACTCGTCGGACTCGACGGTGATCGGCCCGCTCTCTCCCATCAGCCGCTCGCCGCTGGCACTCGTCAGCTCGCCGTTCGCGTTGCGCGTGAACGACCCGGCGCGAGTCAGGAAGCTCTCGCCGTCTTTCTCGACGACGAAGAAGCCCTCGCCTCGAATCGCAAGGTCGCCTCGGCCGCCGGTCGGCTCGATCGCACCGCCGTCGAGCATGACGGCCGTCTCCACGCGGCCGAGGCGCAGCGGCCCGCGTGTGATCCCAGGCTCGCCTGCGCCGGCCTCGCGTGCGGTGACGAGGTCACGCCGAAAACCCGTGGTCGCCGCGTTCGCGAGATTGTTCGCCGTGACTTCTTGCAGAAGTTCGATCCGCGCCATCGCGGCGCCAGCGGAATAGACACCTTGCGTCATCGAGTTCACCGCTCCTTTCGAAACGGTGAACTGCAATGGGCGTGCCTTCGAGCGCAGCGCCGTGAAGTGCGATGTCGGAAGGCTTTAGACTCGGCGACGCGAGGGGCGCGTGCCGTGCGAAGCGGAAGAAGTTGCCGGGCGGGAAAGTGTTGCCGCGCGCCCTACGCGCCCATCTCCGCTTCGACGAGATCGCGAATGTAACGCACGAGGGACTTCTTGCTCTCGTCCTCGAGCCCCAAGAACGCGCACGCGATTTCGCACTCGGGGCGCGCGGGATCCGGCTTCTCGGGTGTGGCGCGCACGACGATGGCGTCGACCTTGACGAGCTGCGTCTTGACGTCCTTCTTCTTGCCGCGGATCGGAAGCAAGAGAGTGAGCTGGAGCTTCGTCAATACCGGGATATGGTGATTCACCCGGCAGTAGATTCCGCCGAGCGAGATGTTGCGGCTTTGCGACACGATCGTGCCCTGCGGAAGAACGCCATCGCGATCGGCGACTTGGACCGCGAACTCCGCATCGAGTCTTTGGTGGGTCCGTCTATCGTCCTTTTCGCTGGCCATTTCTCTCTTCTCTCCTTTTGCTCAGTTGACCGGGGCTCGCAGAATCTCGACGACGCGGCGCGCCACCTCGATCCCCGCCCTCTCTTGCGCCTCTTTCGTGGAAGCGCCGATGTGCGGGCAGACGATCACCCTCGGATCACTCGTGATGTCGGACCGTTCGGGCGGCTCCATCTCGAATACGTCGAGCGCCGCGCCGGCGAGACGCCCGCCGCGGAGCGCCGCAAGAAGCGCCGCCTCGTCGACGATGCCCCCGCGCGACACGTTGAGAAGAAATGCACCCGTCTTCATTCTCTCGAACGCGTCGACGCTGATCAGATAACGCGTCTCGTCGCTTAAGGGAATGTGAATCGAAATAATATCGGCTGTTTCGAGAAGCGCCTTGAGCGGCGCCACGGTTGCCGGCGACCCGGCGGCCGCGGCGGGCGGGAGGTAAGGATCATGGTAGATGACGTCCATGCCGAACGCGCGGGCGCGCAAAGCAACCTCACGGCCGATGTTTCCGAGACCGATCAGGCCGAGCGTTTTGCCGCTGAGCTCGGAACCCATGAAGCGGCTCCGCTCCCATTTGCCCGCGCGAACGGAAGCGTCGGCCTCGGGGATGCGGCGAACGAGCGAAATCATGAGGCCCAGTGTCAGTTCAGCGACGGAAACCGCGCTGGCGCCCGCGGCGGAGACCACTGCCACTCCCCGCTCGCGCGCCGCCGCTACGTCGATGTTGTCGAGGCCGACGCCGCAGCGGCCGATGACGCGAAGCGCCGCGCCGCGCGCGATGACGTCGCGCGTCACCTTCGTGCGGCTGCGAACAACAAGCGCGTGGAAATCGGGAATGCGGTCGAGAAGTTCGTGCGCGTTGATCGTGTCGGCCACGGCGACTTCAAACCGCCCGCCGTCGCGAAGAATTTCGAGACCCGAGGAAGAGAGGGAATCAGCGACTAAGGAGCGCATCGTCACCGCCGCGCCCCCGTGCCGGCTACGAGGCGTGTTCGCCGCGTGCCGCTCTTCGCTCCGTCGTACGATGTGCCGAACATTCGCGCGAAACTAGCATCACGCCGCGCTCTCGTCCACTTCGATCTCTTCGAAGTCCGTCCCGTCGTGGGAGAGGAGCTTCGTCTTGCCGTCGACGACCGTGCGAAGGAAGACCGGGCGGCGCCACAGAGTGCAGAGGTTCCGAAGCGTGTCGCGCGCGTGATCGAGCCGAAGGTCGACTCCGTCGTGCCGGTGATTGAGGAGGAGTTCTCCGCGGTTGCGATGATTCGCGTCTTCGACGGCGACGTACGGCTGCCCAAAATTCGTGAGCATCGAAAGGATCTGCTCTTTGACGCGCTTGCCCGAGCGGTCTTCGATCTCGTATTGCCCCTTCTTCTCATTCCATCGGTAGCTGAAGAGGCGGTGCTTTTCGCAGAACTCCGGCGTGAGAAACGTGTCGACGAAGCTGATGTCGTTGAAGATGCGCCGCACCTCGAAGATCTTCTCACGGCCGAGCCCGAGCGAAAGGTCCCAGGCGGCCTTCTCTTTCAGACCCGCGCACTCGTCGTACGCCCGGCCGAAGCGGCCGTGATCCCAGCGCTCCTCGATGTCGCGAAATATCTCGAGACCTAGCTTGTACGGATTGAGTTGCCCAGGCTGCACCGCGACCGTTCCGGAGTGATGGTCGGCGTAGTCGATCAGTTCCGAGCCGTCGACGATCTTCTCCGTCATCATCTTCGAGTGCCAGTAGGTCGCCCAGCCTTCATTCATGATCTTCGTCTGAGCCTGGGGCGCGAAGTAATACGCCTCCTCGCGAATCATTCCGAGGATGTCGCGCTCCCACTCCTCCATCGGCGCGTTCTCGAGCAGAAACAGCAGAACGTCCTTCTCCGGCTCGGGCGGAAAGCGGCGCAGCATTTTCTCGCGCTCCTCGCGACGCAGCCGCTCCTCTTCGAGCGCGCTCGCGGGGTTCACATAGCGATCCATGTAGCCTTTGCTGCGAATTTTCGTACTCGCGCCTTCATCGTCATTCGCCGCCCCGGGGCCGGCCGATCCAGTGCCACGCCGCTTGATAAACGGCGAATGGTAGTCGATGAGGTTCTCGATCGAGAGACACGCGTCGAGGAACGACTCGACGCGATCCTCGCCGTGCCTCTCGGCGTAGCGGCGGATGCGCGACGAATGATTCGCCATCTCGTCGATCATCTTTCTGTTGGTTTTCGAGAACCAGAGGTTGTTCTTGAAGAAGTCGCAGTGCGCGTAGACGTGCGCCATGACGAGCTTCTGGTCGACGACGTCGTTGCACTCGAGGAGGTACGCGTAACACGGATCGTTGTTGATCACCATCTCGTAGATCTTCTGCAACCCGTACGCGTAGCCCTTCTGCATCGACTCGTATTCCATCCCGAACCGCCAGTGCGGGTAGCGTGACGGAAATCCGCCGAATGACGCGATCTCGTTCATCTGGTCGTAGTCGAGAACCTCGAAACGCGTCTCAAAGAAGTCGAGCCCGTAGCCGCGCGCGACGGCTTCGATCCGGTCGCGTTCGCGCCGCAAGTTGTCGGGAAGCTGCATCGCGCTACCGTCCCGTCCCGAGGAAGTCACGGATCGAATCGAGGATTGCGTCCTTCGATCGAATCTCGGAGAGGAGCAGGTTCTCCGCATCGCTCATGCTCTCGCGCAGGTCACGGATGAATTGCCCGCTCCCGTACATGCTCTTCACCTGTCCGTAGCAAAACGCGTTCACGCGGGGAAGCAGGCTCGACTTCAAGATCTCGAGGCAGAGCTCCGTATCGCCGCCGCCCCAGTTGTCGCCGTCCGTGAAATGAAACGGGTAGATGTTCCATTCGTAGGGCGAGAAGTGGTCGTCGATCATCTTCGAGGCGAGCGAGTATGCCGATGAGATCTTCGTGCCGCCGCTTTCGCGCGTGCGGAAGAACGTGTCGCGATCGACTTCATGCGCAACGGCGTCGTGAACGATGTAGCGCTTCTCGAGCCGCTTGTATTGGCGCGAGAGCCACGTGTCGATCCAGAACGCCTCGATCCGAACGATCTCTTTCTGTTCGTCGCCCATCGACCCCGACACATCCATCATGTAGATGATCACGGCCGCCGACTCCGGCTCCGGTGTTTTCTTCCAGGAGAGGTAGCGTCGGTCTTCGCGCTCTGGGACGACGCGCGGGCTCGCCGGGTTGTACGTGCCCATCATGATCTGGCGCTTCAGCGCGGCTTTGTAGGTTTTCTTGACGTGACGCAGCGACTCCGGCCCGATAGAGCGAATCGACGTGTACTTGTTGCGGGCCGAATCGAGATTGCGCTTGCCGCGCGGCTCGATGCGCGGAAGTCCGAGGGCCTCGCCGAGAATGGTCGCCAGTTCGTCGAGCGAGACGTCGACCTCGAGAATGTGGTCGCCCGCGTCTGCCCCGGCTTCGCCCACTTCGATCGGCTGGCCTTCTTCGCCCTCGCCTTGGCCGATTCCGCCGGAGCCGCGACGCCCGTGACGAAACTGCGGCACCTCGATCTGCGGAATCGGGATCGAAATCAGATCCTTCCCCTGCCGGCCGATCAACTCGCCCTTCGAAACGTATTTCCGCAGCTCTTTCTTGATGTGTCCGCGGATGATCTTCTTGAAGCGGTTGTGGTCCCGCTCGATGCGCAGAACCATATTGGCTCGCCGCCTTAGCGCTTCGTATCGCCGCGAGCGAAGATACTCGCCACGAAGTTCAGGACATCCGTCGAGCATATGTCGCAGTAGCCGTAGTTCGAGATGAGCCGGCCCTTCACGACATCGATCTTCTCCTGCGTGTCCTTGTCGATCACGCTGGAGACAAGGCTCGTGAGCTTGATCGAGTCTTTCTGGTCTTCGAAGAGCTTGAGTTCGAGCGCCTTCTGAAGGCGCGCGTTCGTCTTGTAGTTGAACGTCTTCCCGTCGATCGCGAGCGCGCCGATGTAGTTCATGATCTCTCGGCGGAAATCGTCTTTCCTGCTCTCTGGAATGTCGATTTTCTCTTCGATGGCGCGCATGAGCCGCTCGTCCGGCTCCTCGCTCATGCCGGTGTACTTGTTCTTCACCTTTTCGTGCTGTGTGTAGGCCTTGATGTTGTCGATGTAGTTCGCGCAGAGCTTCGAGATCGACTCTTCGTCCGCGGAGATCGCGCGCTGCACTTCGTTTTTCACCACGTCCTCGTACTCTTCGCGCACGACGCTCAGAAGATCCTTGTAGCGCTTGCGCACCTCTTCGTTCGTGATCAGCCCGTGATGCTTCAGCCCGCCGTCGAGCTCGTTGAGCACCATGAACGGATTGATGCAGCCTTCCCATTCTTCGCGAACGAGCGCGTTCGAGAGCTTGTCCTGGATGTAGCGCGGCGAGATGCCATCCATCCCTTCGCGCACGGCCTCTTTACGCAGCTCCTTGACGTTGTCTTCCGTGAAACCGGGGAGCGATTTGCCGTCGTAGAGCTTGAGCTTCTGAAGAAGATTGAGCTGAGCCTTCTTCGGATCCTCGAGGCGCGTGAGCACCGCCCACATGGCAGCCATCTCGATGGTATGCGGCGCGATGTGTTTCCCCTTGATGCTGCGCGCGTTGAAATCCTTCTCGTAGATCTGGATCTCGTCGGTCAGCTTCGTGACGTAGGGAACGTCGATCTTCACCGTGCGGTCGCGGAGCGCTTCCATGAATTCGTTCGACTGAAGCTTGCGATACTCGGGCTCATTCGTGTGCCCGATGATCACCTCGTCGATGTCGGTTTGCGCGAACTTCTTCGGCTTGATGCGGTGCTCCTGCGACGCGCCCAGCAAATCGTAGAGGAACGCGACGTCGAGCTTGAGCACCTCGATGAATTCGATAACGCCTCGGTTCGCGATATTGAACTCGCCGTCGAAGTTGAAGGCGCGCGGATCGGAATCGGACCCATACTCGGCGATCTTCCGGTAGTTGATGTCTCCCGTCAGCTCGGTGGAGTCCTGATTCTTCTCGTCCTTCGGCTGGAATGTCCCGATGCCGACGCGATCCTTCTCCGAGAGCACGAGCCGCCGGACACGAACGTGCTGCAAGACGCTGTTCCAGTCGCCCTCGTATTTCTTGAGCAGTTCAGAGAACGTCTGGCGGCACGACGGACAGAGGTCACCCTCGATGCGAACGCGGAAACTCTCGGGAATGTCGGCGTTGAGCCGTTCGAGAACTTCCGTGCGTACATCGGCGGGGATAAGGTGGAGCGGCTCCTCGTGCATCGGGCAGTCGGCGAACGTCGCGTCGTCATCGCTCTGCCGCCAGCCGAACGTATAGAGCGAGCCTTCTTTCGTCTTCGAATACTCTTCGAGGCCGCGCTTGAGCAAGCGCGCGATCGTCGACTTCGAGCTGCCGACCGGGCCGTGCAACAGGAGCACTCGGCGCTCCGGCCCGTACCCCATCGACGCCGCCTTGAAGACGTTCACCATCTTCTGCAGCGGAATATCGAGACCGAAGATCGCCTCGCGACCGCCCGTGAACGGATCCTTGAAGAAGTTGTAGCGAACGACGGTTCTCTTCAGCTCGCGATACTCTTCGGTGCCGTACGCGAGGATCATGTCGTAGACGCGCTGGAAGGCGTTGCGCGTCACCCTCGGACTCTCCTGCACGAGATCGAGGTACTCCTCGAACGTCCCCGTCCAGTGAAGATCCCGGAACGTGCCCGGGTCTTGCTTCGCCGCCACGACGGCGATGATGTCGCGTCCCCGAAAACTCGTTTTCACGATACGTCCTCCGCGCTGACTACGCCGAATAGATCCGCTGACATTTCTCTCATCGACAGAGAAACACGGAAACTTAATCTTGTGCCTGCGTCGATGTTCCGGCGCCAGACCGGGTCGGAGAGCGCCGGATGTCGGGGCGACGAACGCCAGCAATATAGTCAGCGTGATCGAGCCGCGTCAACGAGAGGGCCGGCCGCGGGGCCGCGCAAACACTCGCTTTGCGCCGCTTCCGACAATTTGATAGCCTGCGCGCTTGCCACTCCCGAACCTGGAGGTCGAACTCACATGTCCCAGACCATCGCAGTGCTCACCGGCGGGGGCGACTGCCCCGGCCTCAACGCGGCGATCCGCGCGGTCGTGAAGACAGCAACGATCCGCTACGGCTACGAGGTCGTCGGTATCGAACGCGGTTTCGACGGCCTCGTCGAAGGAACGAAGCCGCGGCGCCTCAGGCCACACGAGGTCCGAGGCATACTGTCGCGCGGCGGCACAATTCTCGGCACCGCGAACCGCGGCAATCCGTTCGCGTATCCGGTGACGGTGCGCGGCAAAACGACGCTGAAAGACATGTCCGGCGTCATCTCGCGGCGCCTTCGTGCGCTGCGGCTGCGCGGGCTCATCGTCATCGGCGGCGACGGGTCGCTCAACATCGCCGCCGAACTCGCGCGGCTCGGGCTGCCGATCGTCGGCATCCCCAAGACCATCGACAACGACCTCGATGCCACGGACACAACGTTCGGATTCTCCTCGGCCGTCGTCACGGCTACCGAAGCGATCGACAAACTGCATACGACCGCCGAGAGCCACCACCGCGTCATGGTGCTCGAGGTGATGGGACGCGACGCGGGGTGGATCGCGCTGCATTCCGGCATCGCCGGCGGTGCCGACGTCATTCTGATTCCGGAGATCCCGTTCGATTTGAGCGCCGTCATCGCGAAGATTCGCGCTCGAGCGCGTCTGAGTTCGCGTTTTTCCATCGTGGTGGTCGCGGAGGGCGCGCGAGCGCGCGGCGGGAAGCGAGTCGTCCAAGCCAGCGCGCGCCAGACGCACGGACTCGACCGGCTCGGGGGCATCGGCGAGTGGGTCACGAACCAGCTCGCTACCGAGGCAGGGCTCGAGACCCGTGTGACCGTACTGGGGCATCTGCAGCGCGGCGGCAGCCCGACGATGGCGGACCGGCTCCTGGCGACACGCTTCGGCGTCCACGCCGTGGATCTGATTGCTCGCGGGCGCTTCGGGCGCATGGTGTGCCTGCGCGGGCGCGTCATGGACTCCGTGCCGATCAAAGACGCCGTCCGGCGGCAAAAACTCGTGCCGACGAACGGGGAACTCGTCCGCGTCGCCGAGGCGATGGGGATTTCTTTCGGGCGCTAGACGCCGAGCTTCCGCGATTGCGCGGCGCACCACGCGCGCTGCTTTGTTAGAATCGTCGGCGATGCGAGCCTTGCGCTATGCCGTGATCGTCGCCGGGGCGGTTGGGTTTGGCGCTGCGACCGCCACGAACGCCTCGGAGGTCGCGAATCTCGCGCTCCGTGGCACCCTGCGCCCGTCTGCCGAGGTCCGTTACGGCGATGTCTGGGGCGCGGGCAACCTACTCCTCCTCACCACGTATCAGCCCGCCCAGTCCGAAAGTAACGGGCTCTATGTCATCGACGCGTCGAATCCCGACTCGCTTTCGCTTTCAGGGTTTCTCCCGACGACTCTTTCGCTGCGCGATGTCACGGCGGCGGACACGCTCTGCTTGCTCTCGTTCGAGTCCGGCTACTCTTCCGCGGACCCGGCAGTGATGCTGGTTTCGATCGCCGATCCCTCCGCGCCCCGGACTCTCGGTACGTTTCGATCCGACTCGGTCGACCTCGCGCACAATGCGTGGCTCGCACCGCCTTACGCGTATCTTGCGAGCAGCCGTACCGGCGACCTCCGCATCATCGACTTCTCGGACCCCGCCGAGCCTGTGGAGGTCGGTCGCTGGGCGACGAATCGGGAGGGCCATTACCTCCACGACGTTCTCGTGAGCGATTCGCTCGCCTATCTTTGTTATTGGGAGGATGGATTGGTCATTCTCTCCGTCGCCGATCCCGCGAACCCCTATGAGGTCGGGCGCTTTTCGTACCCGCTGGCGCGAACACATTCGGTGGCGCTGTCGAGCGACGGAAAGACGGCGTACGTCGCCGACGAGATTTTTACGGCCCCCTATGGGGGACTCCGCGTGCTCGATATCTCCGACCCGAGCGCGATCGTCGAAGTCGCCACGTGGAGGTGCCCCGGAGCGGACGACACGATCCACAACGTCTTCACCCGAGGCGATCGGCTCTTCGTTTCGTACTACACGTGTGGAATTCGCGTGCTCGACATTTCGTCGCCGCTCGCTCCGCGGGAGATCGCCTATCACGATGTCGACGAACCCGGCGAACCGTCTGGCGGCTTCTGGGGCGTCTACCCCGCCACGGATTCCACCGGCATCGTTTACGCAAGCCACATCGAGAAAGGCGCGTTCGTCTTCGAGCAGCGAACGTTTCGATCGTTGAACGTCGGAGCGGGCGGTGCGGCGGAGTACGCGAGTATCTCCGCCGCGATGAGCGTCGCTGGGCCCGGTGACACCATTCGCGTCGCGCCAGGTGTCTTCCGGGAGAATGTCGTGCTGCGCGCGGGCGTAACCCTCGAGGGAAGCGGAACGGAGGTGACTCTACTCGACGGCGGCGACACGGGCCGGCCACTCACGATCGGAGCGAGCGACCCGACGACGCGTGTCGCGCGCCTAACGTTGCTCGGCGGCCGCCCGCCGGAGAGCGAGGGCGGAGGGGCGCTTCTGCTGACGGGTTCGCAAGCGGTCCTCGAAGACATCGTGATCGCGGGCAACTCCGCCGGCGGCGACGGCGGCGGCGCGCTCATCGAAGGCGGGGCGCCTGAGTTTCGCGGCGTCCGCTTCGCATCCAATCGTGCGCGGCGCGGAGGCGCGGTCGCGATCGCGCCCGGAATCGTGACGGCGTCGGTGCCGCGATTCGTCGATTGCGAGTTTTTCGACAACGAGGCCGTCGAAGGGGGCGGCGCGATCTTCAGCAATGCGCCGACACCGATCGCCCTCGTGAGGGCGGTCATCGCGCGCAACCACGCGCAGCGCGGGGGCGCGATCGCGGGTGACGTCGCCTATTTCGATCTGACGAACTGCGTGGCCGCGTGGAATCGAGCCACGATCGCAGGGGGCGCGTTCGCTTCCGACGTCACATACTTTCGCGCTCAGAACTGCGTGATCGCGAACAACAGCGCGCCGGATGGAGCCGCGGTCGCAGGCGAAGGCGCCGTCAGCGTTGCGGCCGAGTTCTACGATACCGTCGTGAGCGGCAACGCGGGCGCGACGACGTTTCATGCGGCGGGGTTGGCGGACGTCGTCTACTCGTCCTGCGATTTCTTCGGGAATACCGGCGCTTTGACCGGCGGAACGTTTCCGGCGCCCGACACGTCGGGCGGCAACACCTTCGACGACCCGCGATTCGTGAATCCCGCGCGGGAGGCGCTCGACTTCCTTCCCGGCATTGGTTCGGCGCTGATCGACGCGGGAGGCCGCGCCGTCCCTGGAGTCGATCGCGACTCGACCGCGGTCGACATCGGCATCGGCGGCGGCCCAGAAAGCGGTTGGATCGCGCCGCGCCTCCCGTCGCGGCTCGACGCCGTTCCGCTCGACAACTACGACATCGGAATCGAGTGGACCGGGGCTTCCACCGAATACTCTCGGGTCGTGATTTTCCGCGACAGCGATGACAGCGTCCCGATCGAAGACGCCCAACGGGTCGGTGCTTTCACGCCATACGACTTCGACTTTGACCGCGCGCGCACCGGCATCGTCGACACGGCTCTCTCGCCATCCGACACGCTCGTTTACTACCGCGCCGTTCCCGCCGACGACGCAGGGCACTCGGGGAGCGCTGGGACCGCGTTCAGCGCCGTGCCGCGCAATCTTGCTCCGGATGTTTCACTCTCGTTGCGCCTTCCACAGACGAGCACGGACGCGATCGACTCGCTCGAAGTTCGCTTCCAGATCATCGATGAGATCGACAGCGTCGCGCTCTTCGTCGACGGCGAACTGCATGCGCTTCAGATAGACAGGAAGACGCGAAGCCGCGTCGACGGGCGGGCGGCTTTTCGCGTCGGCACGGGCCCAATGGTCGTCTTCCTTCGCGCCATCGACGTTTTCGGGGCGGCGAGTGCGGACTCGCTACGCGGCGAACTCCTCCAGGTCTCGGACTCGCTTCCCCGCAACGCGTTCACCGCCGACCGAACGATGGGAATTGCGCTGGCAAGTCCCGGCTCACAGTTGTTTCTGTGGGCCAGCGCCCTTGATTCCCCTGATTTACCGAACGGAATGAGACCCCTCTCGCGAGGGTTCACTCTCGATTTCCTAAACAACTCCGGCGTGGATTCCTTCGACGTCGTGTTTATGGGGCCGAACGAGACTTACGCTAACGAGGCCGTCGTCACTCTCGGATACATCCCCGAGATTCACCCGAGTACACGCGTTCTCGGGACGGCCGCGCGGAGTGTGCGGCTGAGCGTCTACGAACTCTTCGCAGCCAAGCGGGGCGTCGTCCTGGCCGGAAGCGGCGCCGTGACGAGCGGGGTCGATGCCGTGCAGGTTTTCGCGCCCCGTCCGAATCCGTTTGCCGAAGCCACGCGCGTCGACTTCCAGATCGGCCGCGCGGATGGGTACGTCGAGTTTGGAATCTTCGATACGAGCGGGCGCCGAGTACGCGAACTCATTCGAGGGGCTTTGCCCGCGGGTCGCTACAACCTCGAGTGGAACGGCCGTGACGACGCGGGGGAACCCGCGGCGGCGGGGCACTACTTCCTGCGCGCGCAGACCGGCGCGTCGATGACGACACGCCACATCACACTCGTGCGTTGATCCACGCAGCACCCGGCAAATTGAAAGAAGCGCGCCGCCGGTTCGACTCGGCGGCGCGCCTCGTGTTTCGTCGGATCGCTCGCGGGCTCGGTTAACGCCGCCAGCGCGCGTACTGACTTCCAGCCGTTAGCGTCCTCTGCCCCGATGACCGCTCGGGCTCGGCGCGGGAGCACTCGGAGCCGGTGCCGCGCTTCCGCTGCTTGCGGGGCTCGGCGCCGACGACCGCGGGGCCGGCGTGCCCATCGTGCGGCCAGTGCCGGATGACGAACGCGGCGCGTGCGCCCCACCGCTTGTGCGCCCGCTGCTCGCCGGGGGCGCGGAGACACTCGAACCCGACCTGCCGCTGCTCCGCGATGCCGGCGCGGACACGCTGGAACGCGAACGATGAACCGTGCTCGCGCTCGGCGCGCGTACGCTGGTGCTCGAGCGCGTGCGCGAGTGCCCATCGGCGCCGCGGCTCACACTCGAGCGAGTTACTGCGTCGCGCGTGCGTGACCGGTAGACGCTGGAGGATCGGCTTCTTTCGCGGTACCCGCTCGAACTCGTGGACGCGCGGACGATGTCGCCTCGTGGATTTCCCGAGCGGAACGATCGCCGTGCGACATCACTCCGGTAAACCGCATTCGAGTTCGTCGCAACCGCGGAACGGCCGTACCAGTAGTTCCCGCAGTAGGTGTCTCGCCAGTAGCGCGGATAGCAGTAGTAGTATGGGCTGCAATACGAGTAGTAGTAGGTCGGGTAATAGTAGAAGTACCACCAAGGATACGCCCACGACGCGTAGTGGTAGTCGTAGGAGCGCCACGGGTAGTTGTAGCCGAGCGAGAGATAGAGATTGCCGTGGTACTCGGACTCGTCGTCTTCCGCGTCGTCGTCGTCCTCATAGCGTTCCGCATCGTCGTCGTCGGCACGCTCCCGTTCGTCGCCGGACGCGGCGATCATCGCCTCGATGACGCGATCGGTGACGCCACGTTCTTTGAGGTAGACGATATCGCTCGCGTCGAGATCGAATCGCGAATCGGTTGCGGCGATCTGCGCTAGGATGACGCTTTCTCCCACGCCGGTCTCAGCGAGTCTGACGACATCGGAGACCGAGAGGGGCCGCGCAAGCGCCGCGGCGGGGATGGCGATGAGAATGGCCACTAGGACGATCATTCGTCGCGCCGCTCTCATAATGTTTCCCGTCCTTTCTCAGGGGAGAATCGAACGTTAACTTTCAGTAGTGCCGGGTCATTGTAACAAGCGGTCTAAGATCCGTCCACGCCGGCTTCCGACGGCCCCGGGGACATCCGGAGAGCTGGAGCCCCCCCAGCGCGCAGAACCCTCGACGGGAGGGTGCCTCCGAGCAACGACTCGATCTGGCGGGACGCGGCGATGACACCCGGCAGAAAGACGCCGGTTTCAATTCCCATCTGATCCAGCATATAAATCAAGTCTTCGGTCGCGACGTTTCCGAGCGCGCCGGGAGCGAAGGGGCAACCGCCGAGTCCGCCGGCGGACGAGTCGAAAGTGCAGATGCCGTAGGCGAGCGCCGCGAGGACGTTCGCAAGCGCAGTGCCGCGCGTATCGTGGAAGTGCAGCGCGATCTGCTCCGGCGACGCGAAACGAAGCGTAGCGTCGAGAACGCGCGAGACGTCGTCGGGACCGGCCGCACCGATCGTATCGGAGAGAGCGATCTCGCGGGCGCCGCTGTCGAGGAGACGCCGCGCGCCGAGGGCGGCGTGTTCGGCGCGAACGCGCCCCTCGTACGGGCAGACGAAAGCGACGGACAGGTACGCGCGCACTGGGATGCCACTCCCGTCCGCCTCCGCGATGATGCCCTCGATCTCGCGGAGGGTCGTTTCGGTGGTCGCGTCGAGGTTGCGCTGGTTAAACGTCTCGGTCGCCGATGCGACCACCGCGATATCACGAACTCCGCAATCGACCGCGCGCGCGAAGCCCTTGCGATTCGGAACGAGCGCGGAGAGGCGCGCGCCTCCCTTGTCGCCCGCGCTAAGCCCCGCCCACACCGCCTCGGCGTCGGCCATCTGCGGCACCTTCGCGGGGTGCACGAACGCGGCGACCTCGACACGTTGGAGCCCCGCGCGAATCAGCGACGCGATGAAGCCAACCTTGGCATCGACGCTCAGAACGGCGCTCTGGTTTTGGAGTCCGTCGCGCGGGCCGACCTCCACCACCGTGACGCGCTTCGGCCGCACGCCTTGGGGTGGCGTACCGATTTCAGGCGCCATCGGAATCGTCCGCGAACTCGAGCAGCGGCACGCCGGCATCGACAGACTCGCCCTTCGCGCAGAGTACGCGCGCTACGCGACCGTCGTGCGGCGCCAAAACAGGGAAGAACATCTTCATCGACTCGAGCACGATGAGCTTCTCTCCCTTGCGAACGACCTGGCCTACTTGGGCGTGCACTTCGGCGACGACCCCCGGCGCGGGGCTCGCAAGTCCGTGATCGTGAGCCGTACTCTGCGACCGCGCGCCCGAACGCACATCGTAGCGGATCACGCGCCCGTCGACCCAGAGCTGGCGCGCTTCTCCCCTGGCCACACCCGCCATGCGCGAAATACGCCCATCGTGTTCGAAGCGCACGATGCCGTCGAGCGACGCCGTTGCCGCCGCCTCGATCGTCTCGCCGTCGATCGCGATGCGAAACGAACCATCAGTTTGGCGCGCGACATCGATCTCGATCTCCGCGTCGTTGTGGACGACGCGAATTCTCATCGGTTGCACCGAAAGTCGCGGACAAGATCCCAGGGATCGTTTGCACCGGACTCCGCGCCGCCGTTTCGGCTGCCGCCTCCGGCGAGGCTTGAAGCGAGCGAGCCTCGCATCGCTTCGAAAAGCGCGATCGCGATCGCGTCACGCTTCGAGATCGGCGCATCCGCGCACAACCGCTCCGTGCGCGACGCGAGAAACTCGATCGAGGTCCTGCCGCGGCGAAAATCGTCGTCGCGCACAAGTGCCGAAAGAAAATCGATGTTCGTCGGAATCCCGAGGAGGATCGTTTCCGCGAGCGCGCGCTCCATTCGCCGGGCGGCCGCGTCGCGCGTCTCCGCATGAACGATGATCTTCGCGAGGAGCGAATCGTACCGCGGCGTGATCAGATCGCCCGCGCGCACGCCGCTGTCGATCCGAACGCCCGCACCGCGCGGAAAGTCCGCTCGTGCGAGAACGCCGGCGGCGGGGAGGAATCCCTGGCGTGAGTCCTCCGCCGTGACGCGACACTCGATCGCGTGCCCGCGCGCGAAGATTGCTTCCTGCCGCATCGTCAAACGCTCGCCCGACGCAATGCGGAGCTGCCACGCGACGAGATCGATCCCGGTCACCGCTTCCGTCACGGGGTGCTCCACTTGAAGCCGCGCGTTCACTTCGATGAAGTAGAACGCTCCGTCCGGCTCGACGAGAAACTCCACCGTCCCCGCGTTCGTGTAGGCGGTCGCGCGCGCGATCGCGATTGCGGCCGACGTCAGCTTGGACCTCAGCGCGTCGTCGATCCCTGGCGCGGGGGACTCCTCGACGATCTTCTGGTGCCGCCGCTGAATGGAACACTCGCGCTCGAAGAAATGCAGCACGTTGCCGGCGTCATCACCGAGAATCTGCACCTCGATATGCCGCGGGTTGGACAGGAAGCGCTCGAGGAAGATCGCGCCGTCTCCAAACGCGGCCGACGCCTCCGCGCGCGCCGCCGCCGCGGCAGCCGAAAGCTCGCGTTCGCTCTCGACGACGCGCATACCGCGCCCGCCTCCGCCGGCGCTCGCCTTGATCAAGAGCGGGAATCCGATCGCTCGCGCCGCGCGCGCAATGCCGGCATCGTCGAGCCGCGACGCATCCGCCCACGGAATCGTCGGGACGCCGGCTTTCTCGGCGATCGCTTTCGCCGCGGTTTTCGATCCGACGGCGTTCATCGCCGAGACGCTCGGCCCGACGAAGACGATCCCCGCGTTGCGTGCTGCGTCGGCGAACGAGCCACGCTCGGAAAGAAAACCGTATCCGGGGTGAATCGCGTCGGCGCGTGCGCGGCGCGCGGCGTCGAGGATCGCACCGGGCGAGAGATACGTCTCGCGCGGGCTTTCGCCTGCGAGGCGGTACGCGGCGTCGGCCTCTTCGACGTAGAGCGAAGCCGCGTCGTCATCCGCGAATACCGCCGCGGTTCGAATGCCGAGCTCGCGCGCGGCGCGAATGACGCGCAATGCGATCTCGCCGCGGTTCGCAACGAGGAGCGTGTTGATCATGAGAGCGGGACCGTCGCGCGCATCACATCCGAAAGATGCCGTAACGGGCCGGCGGGATCGGCGCGTTGAGCGATGCGGAGAACGCGAGCGCAAGCGCGCCGCGCGTATCGAGCGGATCGAGGATGCCGTCGTCCCACAGAAGCGAGGTCGACGCGTACGCGCTCCCTTCGGCTTCGTACTTCGCAAGAATGTCCGCCTTGTAGGCGCGCGCGTCTTCCTCGGTGAGCCCGTCCTTCACAGTGAGGAGCACATTCGCCGCCTGCTCCCCTCCCATCACCGAGATGCGCGAGTTCGGCCACATCCAAAGGAAGCGCGGCGAGTACGCACGGCCGCACATCGCGTAGTTCCCGGCGCCGTGCGATACACCGTGGATGAGCGTGATCTTCGGCACCGGCACATTCGCGACGGCCATCACCATCTTGGCGCCGTCCTTCGCAATGCCGCGGTTCTCGTACTGCTTGCCGACCACGAACCCCGTGATGTTCTGCATGAAGAGAAGCGGGACGCCGCGCTGCCCGCAGAGTTCGACGAAGTGCGCACCCTTCAGCGCGGACTCGGAGAAGAGCACGCCGTTGTTCGCGATAATCCCGATCGGCAACCCCATCAGATGCGCGAACCCGCAAACGAGTGTCGGACCATAGAGCGCCTTGAACTCATGCAGGCGCGATCCATCGACGAGGCGCGCGATCACCTCGCGGACGTCGTACGACTGGCGCGTATCCGCCGGCAAGATGCCGTAGATCTCCGCGGGGTCGTACGCAGGCTCCTCGGGCGCCTCGAGCCGGAGCGGCGAGGGCTTGCGGCGATTCAACGCACCGACGATCTCGCGCACCTTTTCGAGGGCTTCGCGTTCGTCGTGCGCGTAGTGATCGGTCACTCCGGAGATTCGCGAGTGGACGTCGGCCCCGCCGAGTTCCTCCGCGGTCACTTCGGCGCCGGTGGCGGCCTTCACGAGTGGCGGTCCGCCGAGGAAGATCGTGCCGTTCCCCTTCACGATCACCGTCTCGTCCGCCATCGCGGGAATGTAGGCGCCTCCCGCGGTACACGAACCGAGAACGGCGGCGATCTGCGGAACGCCGAGCGCGGACATGCGCGCGATGTTGTGAAAGATTCGGCCGAAGTGATCGCGATCCGGAAAGACGTCGGCCTGCAGCGGAAGAAACGCGCCCCCCGAGTCGACGAGATAAACGCACGGGAGGTTGTTGGCCTCCGCAATCTCTTGCGCGCGAAGATGCTTCTTCACCGTGAGCGGAAAATAGGTGCCGCCCTTCACGGTCGCGTCGTTCGCGACGAACATCACCTCGAGCCCCGAGACACGGCCGATGCCGGTGACGATCCCCGCGGAAGGCGCTTGGCCGTCGTACTGCGCGTGCGCCGCGAGCGCGGAGAGTTCAAGAAACGCGGAGCCCGAGTCGAGGATCGCGTCGATTCGCTCGCGCGCGAGCAACTTTCCGCGGCCGCGATGGAGGTCGATCGATTTCTGCGGCCGATTCGCGCGCGCCGAGGCGACCCGTTCGGAGAGTTGCATGGCGAGCGCGCGATTGTGCTCTGCGTTCGCGCGAAACTCGCTGCTCTCTGGATCGATTCGCGATTCTATCTTCGGCACTCGCACTCCTCTGGAGATGATCCGATCACGCGACATCGCCGCGTGGCGCCGCGTTCGGCGCGCCCGCGGCGAGCGGGCAAGATCGTAACACAGCGCGTCGTTCTTGCGACACGATGAGCCCCGCGGTAGAATGCGCGCCACGTCATGACGCTGCGCCGCTGCCCATCCCCAACGCATCGACCGTTTTCTCCGCGCGCAAGAGCGTGTGCGGCGTCGATTCTGATCCTCGCCGCGGCGCTCGGCGCTTCATGCGGACGGGGCCCCGGCGGATCGAATCGCCCGCGCCTGGATGCCGTGCCGATAAGCCTGCGCGATGGCACGAGCACGCCGCTAGCACCGAGCGACGTGCCCGCCTTTCCCGCTGGCCGCCCCGCAATCCTCGCCGTCCCGATTCCCGGGCACATGGCGAATTCCGCGCTCGAAGTCCGCATCCTCGACAAGAAACAGGAGATCGTGTGGGTCGGCGTCGGGTTGCGCCGCATCGAAACGGGGAGCGGCTACGTGATCCTGCCTGCCGGATTCTTGAGCCGAGGTGAATACACGCTGGCCGTCGGCCGCGCTCAACCCGGGGTCGGCCGCGGCGAGTTCCCGTTCCGCGTCGAGTAGCGTTCGCGAAAACGGCTGCGGCCGCCTGGCGATCGCCGGCGGCCGCGGACCACGAGAATGAGCGTAACGAGCGACTAGAGATCGGACGGCTTGAGTGTCTTCCTCTTGTTGGCCATCGCGCGAGTTTCCGCGGTCGTGATCATCTCGCGCACCTTCTTATCGAGGGCGCCGTAGAAATCGCTCGACACGTTGCACTTCTTGGCAGCCGTCTTCGTCCGCGACTTCGAGATGATCAGCTCCGCCGGTTGAGTCTTCTTTGCCATTTCTCTCCTCTCCATCTGCCCCACGGGGCGTTCTAGGAATTTGATTCGGCGCCGCGCGATGTCGATGAATCGCGTCGTGTCGCCAAATGCCGCGCCTAACCTAGGGACTCCCCATTTCGCTGTCAAGAAGAGAATGCCGAATCCGAGCCCCTTTCCGGGGTTTTGAGGCCGACTTCGATTTCGACGCGGTTGCAAGGAGCGCGGTGCCCGCGATCCCGCACGCAACTCCGATCGCGATCAAGACTCCTTGCGAGACGATGCCCTCGAGTTCGCGGGCCTGCGCAAGACTCACCGCGTTGTACGCGACATGGAGGATCATCGCGGCGATGAGACTCCCACTCTTCCAAACAATCACCGCGGCGATCACACCAACGACGAGCACGGGAAGAAGCCGGTAGACGCTCAGATGGAACGCGGCGAAGAGGACGCCCGATGCAACGGCGGCGCGCCCTGCTCCCCACTCGCGCGACAAAACGCCGAACACGACGCCGCGAAAGAGAAACTCCTCGCAGACTCCGGGAACCAACGCGAGCACGGTGTAGGTCGCGAGCGCTCCGTGGCTTCCTTCGTCCGCGAGATCCGCGAATGCTTTGAGCAATTCCTCCGGCGCGGGAATCACGAGCGACGTGAGGTGAAAGATGAGTTGCGCGATCAGAGAGACAGCCGGCGCCAAGAGAACCGCGCCGAGCGCTGCACGCCACGAGGGTGCACGCCACCGCACCGTTTCCGCGATCGGCATTCCCGCGACCTTGAGGAAGACGAGCGACGGCGCCAGCACCAGGAAAATGAGTCCCGCTGCAAGACCGAGGTAGAGCGCCTCCGACTGCAGCAGAATGCCGATGTGAAAGAAGAGTAGGAAGTCGACGGCCACAAAAAAGAAAACGGCGCGAACGCGGCTCGACGACTCCGCGGCGGCTGGCGATTCGACGCGCCCTGAAGAGAGTGACGCCTCATCGGAGAGAACGCGCGACGCGCGCGAGAGTCCGGCAAGCGCGAAGAGGCTCGTCGTCACGAGGGCGGCGATAATTCTCCACGGCGTGAATTCTCCGACCAGCGCGAGCTTCGTCACGACGGCGACATTGGCGACCGGCACGAAGTAGATCGGCCACACCTCTTCGATTCCCGGATAGTTCCCCGCCATCGCCGGCACGATCGCCGTGATCAGCACCGGGAACGCAAGGTATTGCCCTTCGCGAAACGTGCGTGCGGACGCCGCGATCACGATCAACACCGACGTCGCGAGCACCGCCAGAGGAATCGAGAGGAGCATGATGAGCGGCACGGACCACGCCGAGAGCGTCGGGCGAAACCCCGGATCGAGCGCGCCGGCGAGCGCCGATGTCGAAAGCGTCGCGATCAAACTTCCGAGGTTGAGAAACGCCGCCGCGAGGTTCACCGTGAGGATCGCGAGGAATTTTCCGGCGACGATGCTCTCGCGAGCGGCGGAGGTCGCCAGGAGCGGTTCGAGCGTACCGCGCTCGCGCTCCCCGGCGAACGCGTCGAGCGCGACATACGATCCGCTAGAGAAGAGAAACAGAATCAGGAGAAACGGGACGAGGCTCCCGAGGCGCGCGCCCGTCATTCTCTCCGCGGTGGCGATGTTCGTTGTCTCGACGTTTCCAAAGGAAATCGCGGCGCGATCGATGCCGTGCGTGCGCAACCGCTCGCCGCGAAGCTGCACGCGCAACGAATCGAGCGCGACCTCGAGTTTGCCGCGCGCGACGGACGAGCGCTCGTCGGAGCCGTCGTACACGAGCCGCACGGTCAACGATTCTTCGGTGGCGCCAAGGCCCGGCGGCAGAAACACCCACGCGTCCGCATCACCCGCCTCCACGCACGATTCCGGCAAGCGGGCAAAACGTAGAAGCGTATCGCCCGCGGCGACGCCGAGTATCGGCCTGAAATCGCCCTCGACACCCACGACCACCGGCTGCGACTG
Source organism: bacterium (assembly GCA_046160485.1). Taxonomy (GTDB): domain Bacteria; phylum Orphanbacterota; class Orphanbacteria; order JBJXGV01; family JBJXGV01; genus JBJXGV01. Next base: position 277,955 of record JBJXGV010000028.1, read on the forward strand.
GAGGCGCTTCTCCTGCGACTTGAAGATATGACTCGAGCCCGAGACGAAGAGCGGGTAGATGAGCATCGGCAGGAGGACCATCGCGAAGAGCGTGCGGCGATCGCGCACCGCATCGCGGATCTCCTTCGCGTAGACAATCCGGATCTCAGAGAGCCGCGCCACGGCCTCGCTCGACCAGATCGACGAAGATTTCTTCGAGGTACCGCTTCCCGGTTCGCGCTTGCAACTCGCCGAACGTCTCGACGGCGAGGAGTTCGCCTTCGTGCAGAATCCCGATCCGATCGCAGAGGCGCTCCGCTTCGCGCATGATGTGCGTCGAAAAGATCACGCATTTTCCGGCGTCGCGAATTTCCTGAATGAATCGAAGAAGCCCTTCGGCCACGATGATGTCGAGCCCCGCGGTCGGCTCATCGAGGATCAAGACGGGCGGGTCGTGAACCACCGCGCGTGCGATCGAAACCTTTTGCCGCATTCCCGTCGAGAGGCGGTCGCAACGGACGCTTGCGAAGCTCTCCATCGAGAAACGCTCGACGAGTTCATCGACACGCGTGTTCAGCTCGCGATCGGGGTAGGCGTTGAGCCTGCCGAAATAGCGAAGCACCTCGCGTGGCGTGAGGCGGCCGTAGAGGCCCGTGTCTCCCGAGAGATATCCGATCGACGCGCGCACCGCGGCCGGCGAGGCGGCGATGTCGTGTCCGGCGACGCTCGCGCGGCCCGACGTCGGCGCGAGGATCGTCGAGAGCATGCGAAGCGTCGTTGTCTTCCCCGCGCCGTTCGGCCCGAGAAGACCGAACACCTCGCCCGCGCGCGCCTCGAACGAAACGCCGCGGACGGCGTGCACCGGCCCGCGGCTCCGATCGTGAAAGACCTTCCCGAGATTCTGGGCGACGACGACGCTCAATGCGAAGCTCCTGTTGTTGGCGCCAAGCGCGCGCGTGAGAACCGCGCGCGAAGATAACGCGTGAGCGACCCGCCGCCTTCCGCCACGAGCACATCCTCCTGACGGAAGAGCCACGCCGCGAACGCGAGCAAGCCCGCCGTCAGCAGCAAATTCCAAGCGATCGAGATCGCCACGGGTCCGAGAGGGAGATTGCCGTGAAGTCCGCCGCGCATCATGAGCGCGATGTTCATCACGGGGACGAAGGCGGTTTGCCAGTCGAGACGAAATCCAGGAAACGCGGTCAGCATCGCGGGAAGAATCGCGATCGTATAGAACGGCGTCACGAGGCTCTGCCCTTCCTTGAACGATCGCGCGAGCGAAGCAAGCAGGATCATCGCCGCGCCGAGAAACGCACCGAGGAGTAGCGAACCGAGGAGCATCACGGGGATTGCCACGAAGGGAACGCTCATCCCGCCCTCGGGAAGATTGCTCACCGACCGCAAGAACTGAAGAGCCGTAAGGAGCATGCTGCCGAGGTTGAGACTGCCGGCCGCGAATGCCGCCGTCACGACTGTGAGGTACTTCCCCGCGATGATCGCCATGCGGTCCGCACCGGACGACAGGAGGCTCTCGAAGGTTTTTCGCTCGCGCTCGCCGACGAGAACATCGATCGCTGGATAGAAAGCGCCCATGCTCGTCATCGCGACGACGGTGATCGGAAGAAGAAGCCCGAGGAGGAACCCGCCCATCTGCTTCGGCGTTGCAACGTTCTTGTAGTCGACCGCGAAGAGGATCGCTGCTTCGCGAGCGACTCCGCGCTCCGCGAGTGCGCCCTCGAGCACGCGCGTCTCCGCGTTCGCGATCCAACCGGCGAGATTCTCCTGCACGCGGCGCGAACGCGACCGCGAAGCATCGTAGAGAAGCGTCGCGCGCCGCCCGAGCCCGGCCTCCGCGTCCCCCTCCGCGCGCGTTTCGAATTCGAGAAACGCGTCGATCTCGCCGCTTTCGATCGCGAGCGCGCCCTCCGCGACAGGACAGACGAGCGCGTCCTCCTCGCCCGCGATGTGTCGGATGAGCGGCTCGCGCGAAGCCGACGGCGCGACGCCGACGCGCGAAGGCGAGTGCGCGAGCCGTCCGCGCCCGACGGTAATGAACTCGCCCATCGCCCAGAAGATCAGCGGATACAAAAGGAGCGGAAGCAGGAGCGTCGAGATGAGAACGTGGCCGTCGCGGAACTGCACGCGCATCTCGTTGACGTAGACCGCGAACGCCTGGCGAAGAAAGCGCGCGCTCACTCTCGGCCTCGTCTTTCGCATGTTAGTTTGGCACCTTATTCCCGTTGTCGAACGTGTGTCAATCGGAGGCGTCGAGCGTCTCTACGCTATTGTTATCGTCTGCGCATGGCCATCGCTCAAGATCGTTGTCGAGCATTACGCCCCTGCAACGCCCTCCGCACCGCTCGCGATAACGCGCGCGCTCTGATAAAGTCGCTCGCCTCATCATGATCTCATTCACTTCCGTCGCAAAACACTACGGCCAGCGAACGCTCTTCTCCGGCGTCAACTTCACGATCGGGGTGTCGGAGCGAATCGGATTGGTCGGCGCGAACGGTTCCGGCAAATCGACGCTCCTCGAGATCCTCGCGGGCGATATGGAGCCGGACGAGGGCGTCGTCACGCGCAACAAGCGCGCCGAGACCGGCTACCTGCGGCAAGAGGTCCCGAAACACACCGGACGCACCTTGATGGAAGAGATGCTCGCGGGGCACGAACATCTCGATCACCTCAAGAATCGTCTCGCCGTGATCGAGGAAGAGATGCGCGCGGCCACGGATCCCGCCGTGCTCGAGACGCTGGTCGCGGAGCACGGCGAACACGAACGCAAGTTCGATGTCGGCGGCGGCTACGATCTCCCGGCGCTCGCGAAGAAAATTCTCGGCGGCCTCGCGTTTCGCGATAGCGATTTTTCCCGAGGCACGGCCGAGTTTTCCGGCGGATGGCTGATGCGGCTGGCGCTCGCTCGACTGCTCCTTGTCGAGCCCGATTTACTCCTTCTCGATGAGCCGACGAACTACCTCGACCTCGAATCCGTCATCTGGCTCGAGAGCTACCTCCGCGAGTACGACGGATCGATCATCGTCGTCTCGCACGATCGCGCGCTCCTCAACACGCTCGCGGGTCGCATTCTCGAAATCGACGCGGGACGGGTCATCTCATACACAGGCAACTACGACGCGTATCAGAAGGCGCGCGCGCTGCGCGAGGAAGGGCTCGAAGCCGCGCGCAAATCGCAGGAGCGCGAGATCGCGCATACCGAGAAGTTCATCGAGCGCTTTCGCTACAAAGCGTCGAAAGCCAGACAGGTGCAGAGCCGGATCAAGGCGCTCGAGAAGGTCGAGCGCATCGACGCGCCATCGCGGCGAAAGACGATGCGCCTCGCGTTTCCCGAGCCGCCGCCATCCTCGCGTCATCAAATCGAGTTGCGCGGCGTATGGAAAGGTTACGGCGGCGTTCCCGTCTACTCGGGAATCGACCTGACGGTGGAGCGGGGCGAACGCATCGCACTCGTCGGGCCGAACGGCGCTGGAAAGTCGACGCTGCTCAAGATCCTCGCGGGCGTGCTCGCGCCGGACGCCGGTGAACGCGTACTCGGACGCGGCGCCACGCTCGCGTACTACGCGCAGCACCAGGTCGACGCGCTCGACTTTCGGCGCACGATCGTCGAGGAGGTTTGTGCCGCCGCGCCGCACCTGACGCAGGAACGCGTGCGCGGGCTGCTCGGTCGGTTCCTCTTTTCCGGCGACGACGTGATGAAGGCGATCGGGATTCTCTCGGGCGGCGAGAAAGCGCGTGTTGCCCTCTCGAAGTTGCTCGTCAATCCGCCGAACGTGATTCTGCTCGACGAGCCGACGAGCCATCTCGACATCCCCTCGCGCGACGTTCTCGAGGACGCGCTCGCCGAGTACGACGGCTCTATCGTGATGATCTCGCACGATCGCCACTTTCTGGCGTCACTCGCGAATCGTGTCATCGACGTCCGCGGCGGCGCTGTGCGTTCCTATCTCGGCGACTACAACGACTACCTCACGAAGAAAGAGATTCAGGCGCGGGAAGCCGCGATCGCCGCGGGCGCGGAGGCGCGCGGAGCCTCGACCGCCAGCGCCGCCGCGGGCGCGCGCGCGCGCTCGACACCAGCATCCGTCGACGAGCCGCGCGCGAAGCGCACGAAGGAGGAAAAGCGGCGCGAGGCCGAACAGCGCAACGAGCGCTATCGGAAGATCGCGCCCGTGAAGCGCGAAATCGAGCAGATCGAAACAGAACTCGAGCGGCTCGCGAAGCAGATCAGCGGCTTCGAGGCCGAGATGGCGAATCCCGATCTCTACCAGGACTCCACGCGATTCGCCGCGACCCTCAAGACGTACAACGCCGTCAAGGCGGTCGTCGCCACGAAGACACAGCGGTGGGAAAAACTCTCGCTCGAATTGGATGAGTTGGAGCGACGGTTCGCGGCGGAGTCGTGACGATCCGCCAGGCGCGCGTCGAAAAGATCGTCGAGGGGGGCCTGGGGCTCGCGCGCGACGGCCATGCGACGATACTGCTTCCGCTCGCCGCGCCCGGCGATCACGTCGAGTACTCGCAGGCCGGCACGAGCGGAAAGAATCACGCGGAGGGCCAGATCGAGCGCGTGCTCGAAGCGTCGCCCGACCGCGTCGAACCTTCGTGCGACGTCTACGGAATCTGCGGCGGTTGTCAGCTTCAGCATCTTTCCGCACCGGCGCAGATCGCGGTGAAGCAGAGCGTCGCCGCGGAGACGCTTCGACGGCTCGGAGGAATCGAGACGCCCGGCGCGATCCCGATCGAGCCCGCGCCCGCACAATTCGGCTACCGGCATCGCGCCACGTTTCATATTCAGTGGAAAGCTCGCGAACCGGTCGTCGGGTTCTTTCGCCGCCGAAGCCATGACGTCGTCGAGATCGCGCGATGCCCACTGCTCTCGCCCGCCGCCAACGAGGCGCTGACGCTTCTTCGCGAGAAGATCCTCCCCGCGGCCGCGCCGCTTGCCCCATCGCGTGCCGAGGTCGTCGCAACGGACGACGGGCGTGCCGAGATCGCGCTTCACGTCGCCGCCCCGCCGGCGCAGCGCGGTGTCGCGGAACTCGCGGCAGCGGCGAACTCCGCGGGGCTTCGCGCGCTCCACTGGGAAGCGTCGCCGGCGAACGCGGCCACGCTCCACGAGCGCGGCGCGCCGCTTGCGTACGAGGTGCCGTCGATCGACGGCGCCGCGACGGAGATGACGTTCGATGCGCGCGTCTTTACGCAGGCGAACTTCGCCGGAAACGCCAAGCTCGTGAGTGCGGTCGCGGGCATCGCGGTTGGCGGGGCGATGGCTCGCCTCGCCGATCTTCACGCCGGCTGCGGCAACTTCTCGGTGCCGCTACTTTGGCGAACCGAATACGCGCATCTGGTCGACGTGAACGCTCGAGCGCTTGCTCACGCGGAGCGAGCGGCGGCGCGCGATCGCACCCGCCGCCCCGGCAGCGGCCCGAAACGGATCGACGTGTCGGCGTCGCCCGCTGCCGACGCCCTGGCGCGTCTGGCGGCGACACGCGCACCGCGGCCCGACCTTGTGATTCTCGACCCGCCGCGCCAGGGGGCCCCCGAGATCATCCGCCCCCTGCTCGCGATGGAGCCGCCGCGTATCCTCTACGTCTCCTGCAACGTCCCGACGCTGGCCCGGGATCTCGCCGCGCTCGTCCGCGGCGGCTACGCGATCGACTCGCTTCGCCTCTTCGATCTCTATCCGCAAACTGCCCATGTGGAGGCGCTCGCAGCGCTCTCTCGCTAGGGCGCCCCGGCGACGATCTCAGGCGCGGCCGACACGCCCCGCCTCGTTAAGCCGCGCTTTTTCCAGCGCCCCGTACGAAACCACGCGGCCATAAGCACGCCGCGAATCACGACGCTTCCGCAGATCGCCATCCAGATCCCGTCGACGCCGAACCCGAGCGGCCCGGCGAGGATGGCGCCGGCGGGAACGCGCGCGGCCGCGAAGAGCGACGTGATGAGCATCGGCATCGCCGTGTCCCCAGCCCCCGATAACGCGCCGATCAGCACGATCTCGATTCCCATGAAGACCTCGACCAGCGCGACGATGCGAAGGTAGCGCGCGCCGGCGTCGATCACTCCCGGATCGGTCGTGAAGAGCCCGACGAGCTGCGTGGCGAAGAAGAAGTAGACGAAACAGACGGACAGGATGAGCGCCGCGCAGTACGCGACCGTGCCCCATGCCGCGCGCGAGGCGCGATCCGGCTGCCCGGCGCCGAGGTTTTGCCCGACGAGTGCCGCCGCCGCGCCCGAGAACCCGACGCACGCGAAGTAGGGCACGGACTCCAATCGATGGCCAATGCTGAGCGCCGCCAGCGGAGCGGTGCCGTAGTTCGTGAGCAGTCGCGTCAGCATGACGAAGACGCCGCAGATCCAAAGTCCGGTGAACGCAACGGGCAACCCGACGCGTCCGATGCGCCAAGGCGATGGCGTGTCGTGACTCGCCGGCGCATCCGCGCTTCGACGCGCGCCTGGCGGGCCCCACGGAAACGCGAGGTCGATCCCGTTCGCGCGTGCGCGCGCCAGTTTCACCGCCAGACCGAGAGCGTGCGCGAGCACCGTCGCGTAGCCCGCGCCCCCTATGCCGAGTGCGGGACACGGCCCCCACCCGTAAATGAGCGCCGGCGTCAGAATCGCGTTGAGAAGGACGGCCCCGAAATCGACGAACATCGGCGTGCGCGTGTTGCCGAAGCCGCGATAAACCGCGTCCGCGGTGTAGAACGCGTAGATGAACGGCAGCCCGACGATGATCGCGCGCGCGAACTCGAGCGCCTGCGCCGCGACAAGCGGCGGGAGCCGCATGAGCCCGACGACCGGCGCCACTGCCGCCAGGCCGATCGGAACCACGGCGCACCCGAGAAGAAACGCGCTCGCAAGGCCCATCGAACCCGCGGCCGCGGCGCCACGGCGGTCTCCGGCGCCGGCAAGCTGCGACACGTACGCCGCGGTACCGACCGAGGCCGTCTCCGAGATCGCAAGCAGCGCCCAGTAGAAGAAACTCGCGCCCCCGAAGGCCGCGAGCGAGTCGGGTCCGAGCCGCCCCACCCAGAACCCGTCGACGAGCCCGAAGAGCGTCTGCGCGATCATCGAGCCCATCGCGGGGAGCGCCAAAACGAGTATCGAACGCCGGATGCTCCCCTGCGTCAGGAGGTTAACGCCCGCGCCGCCGGCGGAAACCCCGCCACGCCTGCTGCCGCTCGTCGCGCTCAACTGCGGCCCCTGGCGTGCCGATAAGTAACGAACGGAAAGATCACGCTAGGAACGCTCATCTGGGAGGCCGCTCTCATGAAGACGATTCTTACTCTGGCGATCATCATCGCCATCGCGCATTGCGCATGGACAGTGACCACGCCGCGCGTCAATCACTACTTCCTCGACGCGAAGATTCGCGACATGGCCGGCCAAGGGCGGCTCTACAACCAGCACGAAATGATGAACGAGATCATGCGGATCGTGGAGGAAAAGAACATTCCGATCGAAGCGAGCCAGATCAAATTCAAGAGGGAGAAAGACGGGAAGCGGATGAAGATCTCCGTGGCGTATTCGCAAACGGTCGCCGTCCCGTTCTACACGAAAACCTACACGTTCGCGTCCGCGCACAGCGGTGTCTACGATCCGAAACGGTAGGGCCGGAGCGTCAGAAGAAATCGATTCGCCGGATCGTCTCCATTTCCTCGAGCGATAGCTGTAGCGGCCCGCCCTCTTCGAGTTCGCCGCGAATAGAATTGATCCTCACGATGAACTCCACGGTCTCGCCGCTGGTCTTCGTCAGCCAGGTTCGAAATGTCTTCCGCAGATCGAAGTCTTCTCGGACGAAATAGTTCTCGGGTGCGGTGCGCGCCTCCTCGGCGTCGATCTTTCCCACGAAGTCGATCGATTGGACGAAACGCAGTTCGAACTGCCAGAGCGTTCCGTTGTAGAAACCGCTCATCGCACGGTCGCTACCGAAACCCTCGCCCGTGTCGAACCGCACGTTGCGCACGATGTACGTGCCGAAGCCGGTCTTGATCGACGCGTTTCGCTTTCGGTTGAGCGGATTTCCCTGGGCGTCGAGAAGGCTAGCGGAGGTGTCGACCGCCGCGATCGCTCCGGCCGCGGGCGCGCTCCCGCTTACGCTCCCACGCGTCGGGTCGGTTTCCACTTCCGGCACCGAGCACGACGACAGGGCGGCGATTGCGAGCCCCGCTAGAACCAACCCGCGACGAACCACGAGAGAAGACATCCTGTCCCCCTCCTCGACGCTCTAGAAGAGCGTGTAGATAAACGGCGCCAGGGCGGTGCCCTGCGTGAGAACGATCAAGAGCGACATCATCACGAGCAGGATGAGAATCGGCGCGAGCCACCACTTCTTCCGGACGCTCATGAATCGGAACAACTCGGAGAAGATGCCGAGCCGGTCGCGGCGCTTGTACGCCATGACGATCAGGCCGCCGATCACGCCGACGAGTATGACCAGCTTGATGATCTTCCAGATGTCCATCGCGCTTGCTTACCTCCTCGCGCGCCGGGCATGGCCCGGCCGCACGTTAGTCGAGCTCGAAGAGCGTACGCCAGTCGACGTCCTCTCGGAGCGGCTCCATCTCGTCCTTCTCGAGGACGTAGTTCGATAAAACCAGGTTGTCCATGTTCGTTCGCATAAAGCAAAGGTACGCATCGTGCGGCGTGCAGACGATCGGCTCTCCGCGCACGTTGAACGACGTGTTGATGATGACACCGCACCCCGTTTGCCGCTCGAATTCCTTCACGAGGTCGTAGTAGGACGCGTTCTGCGCGCGATTGATCGTCTGGATTCGCGCCGAGCCGTCGACGTGCGTCACGGCCGGAATCGAGTTCTTCGCTTGGTGCTCCTTGTTGACCTGCGCGACGAGCAACATGTACGGGCTCGGACGATCGAGATCGAAGTAGTCGGAGACGCGCTCTTCCAGAACCGTCGGCGCAAACGGGCGGAACGACTCCCGGAACTTGATCTTGAGATTGACGCGCTTCCAGTTCTCGGGATTGCGAGCGTCGGCGATGATCGAACGGCTTCCGAGCGCGCGCGGCCCGTACTCCATTCGCCCTTGGAACCAGCCGATGACTTTTTGATTCGCCATGAGTTCGGCGGTCTTCTTCAGCATCTCGTCGCGTGAATACTTGTGAAACTTCACGCCTTGCTTGGTCAGATAGTTTTCGATTTCGGCGTCCGAGTATTCGGGTCCGAGGTAGGCGTGATCCATCACGTAGTTGCGCGGATGACCGAGTATCGTGTGGTAGATAAACGTCGCGGCCCCGAGGGCGCCGCCCGCGTCGCCCGCGGCGGGCTGAATGAAGAGATCCTCGAACGGCCCCTCGCGGAGAAGGATCCCGTTCGCGACGCAATTGAGCGCAACACCGCCGGCCAGACAGCAGTACTTCTGCCCCGTCGTCTTATGCAGGTAGTTGCCCATCTTCATGACGATCTCTTCGGTAATCTTCTGCACCGTCGCCGCCATGTCCATGTGGAACTGATCGAGCGGCCCTTCAGCGTCGCGAACGGGCTGGCCGAAGAGTTCGTCGAACGCGCGGTTCGTCATCTTCAGACCGCCGGCGTAGCTGAAGTACTTCATGTTCATCTTGAACGAGCCGTCGTCGAACACGTCGATGAGCTTCATCGCCTTGTCGTAGTAGACCGGCTTGCCGTACGGAGCCAGGCCCATGACCTTGTACTCCGCCGAGTTGACCTTGAAGCCGAGGTAATACGTAAAGGCGCTGTAGAGCAGGCCGAGCGAGTCGGGGAATCGGATTTCCTTGAGGATCTTGATGTCGGTGTCCTTGCCGACGCCGTACGTCGCGGTCGCCCATTCGCCGACGCCGTCGATCGTCAGAATCGCCGCCTCCTTGAAGGGCGAAACGAGAAACGCGGACGCGGCATGCGACTCATGATGCTCCGTGAAGTAGATCGGTCCGTTGTATTTGAGTTCGCCCTTGATGAGGCTGCGAACCCAGAGCTTGTCTTTTAGCCAAACGGGAATGGCCTTCAGGAAGCTCGGCAGGGACGACGGAAAGGTGGCGATCGTCGTCGCGAGAATGCGCTCGAATTTCACGAACGGTTTGTCGTAAAATCCCACGGCATCCAGCTCCTGCGCTGTGATGCCGGCATGCGCTAGACAGTACTTGACGGCGTTTCTCGGGAAGTCCGAATCGTGCTTCTTCCGGGTGAAACGCTCTTCGTGCGCCGCCGCGACGACCACACCGTCTTTCAGGAGGGCGGCAGCGGAATCGTGGTAGTAGCAGGAAATCCCGAGAATATACATTCGACTCCTCTAGAACTGAGCGAGGTACCGTTCCTTGGTCCTCGGCTCCTCGGGTTTGTCGAACCAAAAGGTCGGCTTCGCGGGCGCTTTGCGATGCAGCATGTCGGCGCCGGCGATCCGCGCTGCGACACCCGCCACAGCGATGACGGTCACGTAGAAGACCGTGAGAATTACGGGCGTTACGACGAGCCCGATCTTCTCGCCCGCCCAACTCAGCGCATGAACCAAGAGTTTAATCGGTGACTTCACGTTTCCTCCGAAAGTTGCCGCGAGCGGCACGGGATCCGAAACAAGCGCGGCAGTATAACACACTCTTCGGCGCGTCCTCGCCGGTGCGTGAGTCCTCCTCTCGCACTTTCTCGCGCTACCCGCTGCTTGCAAATTTCGCCGTTTCGATCGTCACGCTGGTTCTGTTCATCGCGTTCGGTGAATTCGCCCTACGCGCGGCCCGCGTGGCCGAGCCTCACGAGCGCGAGAACATCTTCCGGGGCTTCGCGAACTCGCCCCCGCTCTACTTCCGCGACACGCGCGATGGACTCGATCTCTACCGAACGAGCCCGAACCGCCTAGAACAGTTCAACACACAGGCGTTTCCCGCGCACAAGGCGCCAGGAACGGTACGCATCTTCACGATCGGCGGTTCGACGACGTTCGGCGAGCCGTGGGGTCATCAGGGCTCGTATTCCCACTTCCTCGAGAGTGCGCTCTCCACGCGTTTTCCGGACCGGCTGTTCGAGGTGATCAACGCCGGCGGGAAGGGTTATGGATCGACGGCGAATCTTGAAACGGTTCGAGAGGCGCTGGGCTATGAACCCGACGCGTTCGTCCTTTTCGTCGGGCACAACGAGTTCCGGGAGGAGACGTTCTATCCTCGCGAGCGCAGCGGCGCCTCGACGATTCCGCCTTGGAAAGCCGCGCTCGAATCGCACAGCCGGATATTTGCGGTGCTGCGCCGCGGTGTCGAGCGCGCGGTGCCTCGCCGCGGAGTGGAACCGACGTCGTATGCCACACGCCAAATCGCCGAAATCCTCGCGCGCCCCTTCGGTCCGGAGAGCTTCCGATTCCCGACGCGCCTTGCGATCCCGCCGGTTCAGCCCGGCGAGGTCGACGACGCTCGCGTCGTCGGCCGTTTCCGCGGAAACCTCCGCGCGATGGTCGACGCGGCCGCGGAGCGTTCGATCCCGTGTTTCCTCATGACCGTCGTCCGCAACGAAGCGTTCTGGCTGCTGCCGAACCGATCCGAACTGCGAGCGGGCGTTTCCGCGCTCTATCCCGTTCGTTACACGGAACTCCTCGATTCCGTAGCGTCCGGAGACTATCCCGGCGCGCTGGCGCGAATTGCGGCGGTTCGCGATCTCTACGCCGTCGACGACGATCGATACCTTCGAGCGCTCGAGGGCGACCTTCACCTCGCGCTCGGCCGCCCCGCCGAAGCGCGCGCCGCGTTCGGGCTCATCTGGCCTGAAGACCGGATCAACGCGACGATTCGCGCGGTCGGCAACGCGACCCAATCCTGCGTCGTGGAGTGCGACCGCATCGCGCGCGCCGTCGCGCCGGATTCAGTCCTTGGCTTCGGTGTTTTCTACGACGAACTTCACCCGACGCCGCAGATTCATCGTGCACTCGGGATCGCGCTTGCGGACTCGATCGCGAGCCTGGGAGTCGGCGGGCTTAGAACTGAGGCATCGCTTCCCGACGACGCGGCCGCGTACGCACTTCCCGATTCCGCTACGGCCGAGGTCTTCGCGTACGAGGCGGTGCGGGCCCTCTACCTGGGCGACGACGCGCGCGTCGAAGCGATGGCCGAATCGGCGCTCGTTCGCGCGCCCGACTTCGGGAAACCGATCGTATATCGCGGCATCTGCGCGCAGCGGCGCGGCGACCACGCGACGGCGCGCGCAAGCTGGGACGCGCTCGCGCGCCTCTATCCGCAGATGATGCCGTCCGCTAAGCCGGGGAAGCCCAGCCGGCAAAAGCAAAACGGCGCGTCCGAGGAGGACGCGCCGCAGATACGAGCCGACGGAGGCTAGGCGCTACTTGGTTCCCTTGATGATGACGTAGCCGTTCTGCGCACCGGGAATCGCGCCCTTCACGAAGATCAGGTTTTCGCCCGGGCGTACGTCGACGATCTCGAGGTTGCGCGCGGTAATGCGCTCGGAACCCATGTGTCCAGGCATCTTCTTGCCCATGTAGAGGCGGCCCGGCGTGGAGTTCGTTCCAATCGAGCCGGCGTGCCGGAAGAACTCGTGCGAACCGTGCGAGAATGTCTGGGCGCCCTTAAATCCCCACTTACGAACGACGCCTTGAAAGCCCTTACCCTTCGAGGTTCCGACGACGTCGACGCGCTCGCCCTTCTCGAAGATCGATGCGGTGAGTTCGGCGCCGAGCGTCTGGGCGTCGACCTCGGCATCCGACATCCGGACCTCGCGCACGAAGCGCTTGGGCGTCGAGCTCGAAGCCTTGAGGTGGCCGCGTTCCGGCTTCGTCGTGACGCGCTCCGGCTTGTTGTCGAAGCCAAGTTGCAGTGCCGCGTAGGTATCCGTTTTCGTCGTCTTCTTCTGGAGGATGGTGCAGGGACCCACCTCGATGATCGTGACGGGGACCATGTGCCCGCCGTCGCCGAAGACCTGGCTCATCCCAAGTTTTTTGCCGAGCAATGCCTTGGACATCTCGAAGTCACTCCATTCGTTCATGATGGGTCGATCGACTCTGCCAACAAACGTAGCGAGGGATTCTTTCAGTTCCGCGGAACCGTGTCAACCGTTTCTTCGGTCTGGGCTTGAGGCGAATGCACGCTCCAACGCGCGGACCTTTCCGAGCGCGCTGCGGATTTCCTGCAGGTCGGCGCCTCGGCCGCCCTCGATGAAGCGGTCTTCGAGACGGCCGTGCAGGCTCCGGAGCCCTTCCTCCCGAACTCGCAGCGGCCGCAACTCGGTCGCGTATGCCGCCTCGATCTCTTCGAAGAGCAAGAGGACGGCCGCAGGCGGCGAGAGCGGCGCGATCTCGTCGCGAATCCGCCGCGCCTCCTCCCTCAAACGGACCAGGTTGCGGAACGACCTGTCCATCTCGGACTCGAAGCGGCGGCGCTCGCCAGCCAGATCGTTGATCTGCGCCAATCCCGCCGCGATCTCCTTCGTGAGCGCGATCGTCTCGGCGAGCTTCGCCGCGTCGCGCGGCGAGAGATCCCCCGCGTCCGCTTGATTGTCGAGCCGCGCGGCCATGCGGTTGAGCCAAACGCGATCGATTCGCTCGTACGAGACGCGCGCGCGCCGCAGCGCCTCTCGCGCGAGCGCGAGGTTGTCGCGCTTGAGAAACTGCGCGTAGCCGTCGACCGCATCCCGGTAGCGTCCGATCTCGCCTTGGCCCCCGGACGCAGCCTGCCGGCGGATGCGGAGCAGCACACGCACGCCGCGGACGAGACGTTCCGATGCGCCGTCGTGAGCGACGCCGAGGCGGGCGAGGTCGGCATCGCTTTCCGCGGTGACGGGCTCGGCGGCACGGAGAGCGGGCATGGGCCCCGCCAAGAGCAGCATGCCCGCGAAGAGAGCGCCGAATCGCCCGCGGCTACCCGTTCGCATCGTCCACCTCCGCGCTCTCGGCCGGAGAATCGGCGCCAACGTCCTCCTCCTCGAACAACGCCTCGGATGGCGGCGTCAGGCCGAACTTTTCGATGCGATACCCGAGCGCGCGGCGCGTCAGGCCGAGCAGGCGCGCGGCGGCCGTCTTTCGCCAACCGGTGCGCGCGAGGGCTTGAAGAATGAAATCGCGTTCGACGTCTTCGAGCACGATGCCGTCCGCCGGGAGAGGGAATCGCTCGACGCTCTCCTTGCCGTGCTCAGCCGACAGCGAACCGGCCGCGATTCGGCTTCGGAGGTCCTCGACGCCGATCGTATCGCCCCGCGCGACGACGGCGGCGTGTTCGAGCGTGTTCTCCAGCTCGCGAATATTGCCGGGCCACTCGTAACGCGACAGGATCTCCATCGCCTCCTTCGTGACGCCGCGAATCGGGCGGCGCGCCGTCGCGTTGAGGCGCTCCAGGATGTGCGACACGAAGAGCGGGACATCTTCCTTGCGTTCGCGCAGCGGCGGAATCTCGACGGCGACCACCGAGAGGCGGTAGTAGAGATCCTCGCGAAATCGCCGTTCGCGGACCGCGGTCTCGAGATCGATGTTCGTCGCGGCGATGACGCGCACGTCGACGTCGATGCGGCGGCTCCCGCCGACACGCACGAACTGGCGCTCTTGCAGGACACGAAGAACCTTCGCCTGCACGGCCAGGCTCATGTCGCCGACCTCGTCGAGGAAGAGCGTTCCGCCGTTCGCCAACTCGAGCTTCCCTTCGCGCGCGTCGACACCCGTAGCGACGCGCCGCTCGATCCCGAAGAGTTCGCTCTCGAGCAGCGTGTCGACGAGCGCCGCGCAATTCACGTCGATGAACGGGCGCTCGCGCCGAGGACTGTGCTCGTGAATCGCGCGCGCGATGACTTCCTTGCCCGTGCCGCTTTCGCCGCGCACGAGCACCGTCGACGTCCCTTCGACAAGGCGCGGGAGAAGTTCGTAGACCTTCTGCATCTTCGGGTTTCGGCCGACGACGATCTTGTCGAAGACGAACCGATCCGCCGGCGCGACATCCGGCGGCAGGGCGCCGGAGAGTTTCGACGCGATCTCGCGCGCGATCGCGCGAACCTCGGGCAACTTGATCGGACGGATCAGGTAGTGGTACGCGCCCAGATCGAGGGCGCGGCGCCCGTCTTCGATCGTCGCGTGACCGGTGAAGAGCACGACCTCGGTCGGGGCTTGCAACTCGCGTACTCGCCGAAGAAGGTCGAGCCCCGCGCGCTCACGCTCCATGCGCAGGTCGGTGAAGATTAGATCGAACGCTTGCTCGGCGATCTTGGCTTCCGCTTCGAGACAGCTCCCCGCCGTCTCCACCACGTGCCCCTCGTGCTCGAGCGCGCGCTGCAGGAGCACTTGCATCTTCTCTTCGTCGTCTACGACAAGCACCCGCATCACGCCGTCCTTCATGGCGCCGTCACCGGAAAGCCGACGCGCACGAGTGTTCCTTTGCCTTCCTTGGTTTCGATCTCGACGTAGCCGCCGGCGCCCGTGACGATTCCGTGCACGACGGACAAGCCGAGCCCGGTGCCTCCGGGCTTCGTCGTGAAGAACGGGTCGAGGATGCGGTCGCGCACACTGTTCGTCATCCCGACGCCCGTGTCCGCGACCGCAACTTCGACGAAGCGGCCGCCGCTTCGCGGTGCGCCGCCGTTGCCGAACGGCTGCCGGCGACGGTGCGAGCGGATGGTCCGCTCGACGGCGCTTACGCGTATCGCGCCGCCATCGGGCATCGCATCACGCGCATTCAACAAGAGATTGAGAAACACCTGCCGCGCCTCGGAGGGTTCGGCTCTGACGAGCGGCAAATCGGCAATCTCCGCGGCCACCGTGATCCCTTGCCGGGCGAACTCGGCGTCGATGCCGCGGAGACACTCGCGAAGAGGAACGACGATGTCGGAGTCGGCCGGCGCCGCCTTGGCGGTACGCGAGAACGCGAGGAAGTTCGTCAGCAAGCGATCGAGGCGATCCACTTCTTCGATGATCGAGTCGAGCATCGCCTTGCGCTCGGGCTCGGCGGCGGACTCTTCCGCGAGCAACTCGGTTGTCGCGCGAATGATGCCGAGCGGATTGCGGACCTCGTGCGCGACCCCGGCCGCCATCGTGCCGAGCGCCGACAACTTTTCCTGGTGCCGCTTCGACTCCTCGAGGTGAACGATCGCGCGCACGGTCCGGCGGAAGAGCAGCGCGACCAAACCCGCGAAGATCAAACTCGCGCACGAGAGGAACAGAAGCAGCCGGCGCAAGAGCGCGGCGCTCTCCAGGAACGAAGCGCTCGCATCGACCGCGACGATCCCGTTTACCTCCGCGCTTTCCCCGTAGACCGGGACGTACGCGCTCTTGAATGTTTCGCCGCTCACCGTGAAGAGGCGCGTATGAACCGCTTCGCCCGCGAGCACCGGCGCGACGTCGTCGAGGTTCACACGGCCCGCGCCGACCGGCGCCGGGCCGCTCGAGATCTCGCCGCGCGCGCTCGCGACGATCTCCAACGAGGGCGTCAAGAGCGCAACGTTGTCGAGGTCATAGACGCCGAGAAGCGCAACGAGACGATCGTCGAGTCCATGCGGGCTGAAACGCTCGTCCGCGCGAGCGTCGCCAGAAACATCGATCACGCCGAGCCGCGACTGCGCGCCGGGGATCTGAGCGACTTCCGCCGCGATCCCTCTTCCGATCGACACGAGGTGCCTCCCCAAGTCTTCCTCCAAGAGCGAAAGCGAACGCCGATACATGAACCACGCGACGCCGTTGAGCATCGCCAAGAGGACAATCAGGAAGAGGACTGTCGTCAACGCTTCCTGCCGTGAGATCGATCGGTCGCTCATCGCCTACCTGCTTGCCTCTTCGTCATTGTGGATCGACCCGGCAGCTGTCGCTTCCCCGCCTTCCCGAGCGCAAGGCGTATGCCACGCCCCGCGGCGCAGCCCCACTCAGAGATGTCTAAGTTACGGCAACTTACGCCTCTTAACGCCAGGAAAATCGATTCGGGGGCGAACCGGGTTCGCGCGGCGCACGTTTGCGTACGGTGTGCGGACGATCTGGGATAGCGGACGAGGGCCTAACGGAAGCTAGAACGAGAGGTGGAGCTTGTACTCGATGTCCGAGCCGCCGCGGTACGTGTAACGAAGCGGAGCGAGCGTCCGCATGTTCACGTAGTCTGGGCAGCCGATCAGCGGGATGTGGCGGTTGTGCATCGGCGAGCAGGATACCGTGCACTGCATGCAGAGCCGCTCACAGGAAGCGCAGAGACAGTGTTCGCAGGGAGAGGTGTCTTGACGGGTGGGCGGCCCCGACCCGGAGTCGCTGGGGGCGACTGCGATTCGAATTGCGAGCTTTCTCACGCGTGCCCCTTTCGGAAAAGCGTAGGCGCATTGTACACATCGGCGCGAAAGCGCGTCAAGCCGAGGGCGGTTCCCGCGTGCTCCGACCGACGTCTTCGAGGCCGTAGCGCTCGATCTTGTTGAGGAGACCGCGGCGCGATAGACCGAGGCGCCTCGCCGCACGCGAACGATTACCCTGGCAGGTGACGAGCGCCTCCAGAAGCAGGCCGCGCTCGATCTCCTCGACGACCTCCGCGAGGGAGCGGCCAGGTTCGACACGCAGACCGCCGGCGAATCCACCGCCGCCGACTTCCGCGGAAAGCATTTCGGGCCGTATGTCGTCGCCATTCGGCGCGAGCGCGACGAGTCTCTCGACTTCGTTTTCGAGATCGCGCACGTTCCCGGGCCACGGACACGCGACGAGCCGCGCCATCGCGTCGGGCGCGAAACCGCGAATGCTCTTACCGAAACGCCGCGAGAGCGCGCGCAAGAAGTGCTCGGCGAGAAGCGGAACGTCTTCGCTTCGCTCGCGCAGCGGCGGGATCGTCACCGCGATCACGCGGAGCCGGTAGTAGAGGTCCTTGAGGAATCGCCCTTCGTCGACCGCGCGGCGCAACTCGACGTTCGAAGCGCAGACGATTCGCACGTCGATCATCTGCGACTGCGTCGCGCCGACCGGCTTGATCTCGCGGCGGTCCACCACGCGCAAGAGCGCCTCCTGAAAATCGCGCGACGTCTTGTCGATCTGGTCGAGGAACACAGTTCCGCCGTCGGCGATTTGAAACAGTCCGCGCTTCTCTTCCGCCGCGCCGGTGAATGCGCCGCGCGTGTGCCCGAAGAGTTCGCTCTCGAGAAGTTCATGGGTCAGCTCCGAGCACGACACCGTCACGAAGCTACCGGCCCGCTGCGCGATTCCGTGTTGATGGAGCGCGCGCGCGAGGAGTTCCTTTCCCGTTCCCGTTTCCCCCTGAAGAAGCACCGTCGTCGAACCCGCGGCGGCGCGTTTGAGCGTCTCGATGACTTCCATCATTCGCGGATTTTGCGTGACGAATCCCTCGAATCCACCTTCGAAGCCGAGGCGATGCCGCAGGAGGAGATTCTCGCGCCGCATCTCTTCGCCGCGCTGGTCGGCGGCGATCGACGAAGCGACGGTCGCGAGCGCGACGAGAAACGGGAGCGACTCGGACGGGAATTGCGCGCCGCCGGCTGCGCGAACGGCGACGAGGACGCCGACGACGCGACCTTCGGCCAGGAGCGGTGCCGCAAGAAGCGACCCGATCCCCTCGTGCGGTGGAGCGCCCGTCGCCAGGCGTGCATCGGCCGCGGGGTTCGTGCTCGCGAAGGATTGCCCTCCCTCGGCGACGACCGCGCGCGCGACCCAGCGCCCGATATCGAGGATGCGAGCGCGCTCGGAATCAGCGATCCCTTCGCAATGGAATACGGACCATGAGGAATCGGGCGCTTCGAGAAGCAGGAGGGCCGCGTCCGCGCCCGACCAGCGAATCGCCACCTCGACGAGACGACGCAGGGACGCGGCGGGATCCTCGAGCAGGCGCAACCCGCGGATGAGATCGTTGAACTCAGCGAGGCTTCCGAGTTGGCGATTCCCGAAGCGGGCGAGCGCGGAGTCGACGGCGCCACGGAGCGAACGGATCTCCGCGGCCTCCTCGTCGATTCCTTCTTCGCGCGCCGTTGCGGCCGCGCGCTCGAGCGCGCGAAGGGCCTCCGTGTGCGCGTCGCGCGCAAGCGCGTGCCGAGCGCGCGCAACGAGCGCGTGAACGACGTCGCGAGGCCGGGCCGCCGCTCGGAAGAGCCCCGCCGCTTCCGCGAAGGCCTCGTCCGACCATTCGGGATCGCGCCCGCCGAAGCGAGCGGCGCCGAGGAGGAGCAGCGACGCGAGCGGATCCGCGGCGCCCTGCTGGCGCAACCGCGATAGCGCCGCGTCCAATTCATCGCGCGCCGCCGCCGCGTGATTTTCGTCGCCTCGGGCGAGCGCCGCGAGTCCGTCGGAAAGCGCAGCGATCACGGGATCGGAGGATTCGATCGCGGCGGGCCGCAGGCGATCGCCGCCGGAACGCGCCGCTTCTCGGACCGCTTCCAGAAAAAGGTGATCGCGAAGTCGCCGGACCCCTTCGTCGCCGCCCGCCTTCGCGGCTTCGCGAATCGACGCGGCCGCGTCCGCGCTCGCTTCCTCCCGGTCGGGATCGATTGCGCGTGCGGCGAAGATGGCGGCCACGCGGGAGCCCCACGCCCCCGCCGCCGCCGGGGCGAGCTCATCGACGCGGCGAGCGCAGGTAATCGTGTCGCCGAATCGCCCTTCGAGGAGCCGAATCTCCGAGAGGAGATCGAGCGCGTCCGCGGCACGCGCCGGATCGGACGTGTCGTCGGCGAGCGAGGCGGCCGCAATCCCCGCCTCGTGAAGGCGCCCTTCGCGCCGCGCGACGCGCGCCGCGGCAAACCGCGCGCGACGCACACCCGCGGCGTCCTGCGCCTCCGAGGCGAACACGAGCGCGGCCTCGAAGTGCGCCCCGGCCGAACGCGTGTCGCCGCGCGCGAGCGCGATCTCGCCAAGAACGTGATGCGCCGCCAGTGCGATCGCGTGCGGCTCTTCGGCGCTGAGGAGCCCAAGCGCGTCGTGCGCGTGCGCCTCCGCATCGTCGACTTGCCCCGTCGCGTGGTACGCGCGCGCGCGAAGCGCCAGCGACGCGGCGCGGCCCCAGGGGTCGCGCGCATCACCTTCCTCGGCGTCCTTCCGCGCCAGCACTCGCAGCGCGGCGGCGGGGTTTCCCGCGTCGAGCAGACACGCAGCCAGCTTGCGGCATGTCGAAGCGACCATCCCCGCCGAGCGCGAGGCGCGATCTGCGATCCCGAGAATCTGGTGGTAGTACTCGATCGCCGACGAGTACTCGCCGGCGGTGCGGCAATACTCCGCGAGTTCCTCGAGGATCGTGGCTGGATTTTCGGCCGCCCCGCCCGCGGACGCGTCGCGTTTGACGCTCGACTCGCGCGGCCTTCGCTCTTCCGCCATGTTACGAAACTGTCCTTTCGAGTCGATCGGCGCAACGCCCTCGGGGCGGGAGGGCGCGCGGGCCGGCCGCTACCCGCGTCCGAGCGCCGAGAGCCCGGGCCTTAGATACATGTAGATGATTCCCGTGATCAGAAAAATGACCGTCACGATGAAGACGGTCCAAACGACGACAACGCTCGAACCGTGCTGTTCGGCTTCGACTTCTTTCACCGAGTCTCCTCCATTTGGGCACTGCTACCGGCGTGCGGCGCACCCGGCGCTTCAAAAACTCCGATGAGGCGCGGCGAGTCGCTTTGCCACGCAGCGCCGTTGTAATCGCCGATCCACGCCAAACGCGCGAGTCCCGCCTCCGCCGCGTGGGCATCGAGTTCGCCCGGCTCGAATAGCCGCAGACTCTCGAGGTACTCGCTCGCGACGGAGCCCGCAGCATCGACGATCGTCACGCATTTGACGACGCGACGCCCATCCTCGACGAGCCGCCGTGATTCGCGAACGGTGTATCCGCCGGCCACGCGCTCCGTGGTTGACTCACCCCGACGGCGAGCATGGTACGGATTCGCGAGATCGAGCACAAGCCGCCCGCGATCGGACAACACGCGGCGAATCTCGCGGAGCACCGCGAGGTCGTCGTTCGCCGCCTCGAAATAGCCGAAGCTCGAGAAGAGGCTGAGCACCGCGCCGAACGTCGCCGAGCGAAACGGCAAGACGCGCATGTCGCCGCGTACGAGCGGCGCGGTCGTTCCCTGGGCGATCGCCTCGCGCAGCAATTCCGGCGAGAGATCCAGACCGACCGCGCCGTGCCGGCGGCGTGCGAGCGCACGCAGGTGACGGCCCGTCCCGCACGCGAGGTCGAGAATTCTTCCGTTGCCGAGATACGGCACCGCCATTGCGATCGCTCGCTCGGCGTCGCCGTCGTCGCGATGAGCGTAGACGAGCGGATAGAACTCGCCGAACGCATCGCGATACCACTCGCGGCGCGCGGGCTGGGGCGATCGACTCGCGTCATCGTTCATCGTCATCTCCGAACGTTACGGGGTGCGACACGCGAACGCGTCGATCCTGGTTCTAGGCTCTCACGGATTGGGCGATCCACGCGAGATACGGAGCGGATCCTCTCTCGACGGGGACGGAGATAATCTCGGGCACGCTGTAGGGGTGAAGCGCGATGATCCGCTTCGCGAGCGCTTCGAGGCGTGCCGCCGTCGATTTGATGATCATGAGGCACTCGCCCTCCTCGACGAGTTTGCCTTCCCACCGGTAGATCGACGCTCGGATCGGAATGAGGTTCACGCACGCGGCGAGCCGCTCTTCGACGAGCGCGCGCGCGATCTCGCGGGCGGCGGCTTCGTCCGGCGCCGTCACGAGGAGAACGCGCGCGGAGGCGCCGGCAGCCATCACGCGTCGCGCGGGGGCGCGTGTCACGCGAACACGACCCCGCCGTCGCCCGCTTCGACCGTGCCGATGCGCCAGCCGCCGTGGCCCTCGCCCGCGAGCCATTCGAGCACTCCGCGCGACTCGTGCTCCGGCACGATTGCCACGAGCCCGATACCCGCGTTCCACGTTCTCTGCGCCTCGTCTTCACGAACGCCACCCTCTCGCGCGAGGAACGCGATGAGCGGCGAAAGCGGCCAGCCGTCGCGGTCGAGCCGCGCGCGCATACCCGCAGGCAACGCGCGCGGAAGATTTTCCGGCAGCCCGCCGCCGGTTATGTGAGCGAGCCCGCGGACTTCGAAACGCGCGCGCAATCCGCGCACGGCCGCAAGATACGAACGATGCTCCGCGAGTAGAAGGTCTCCGAGCGGCGCATCCATTCCGTCGTACGCGCGTCGCAGGTCGAGATCGCGGTCGCGCACGATTTTGCGAACGAGCGAATATCCGTTCGTGTGTAGCCCGCTCGCCGGCAGTCCGAGCACGGCGTCGCCCGCGGTGACGCTCTCCTTGCGGAACAAAGAAGCGTCCGTCGCGTGCCCCACGAGAAACCCCGCCAGATCGTACGCGCCCGGCGCGTAGACGTCGGGCATCTCCGCGGTTTCGCCGCCGAGGAGAGGAATGCCGTGTGCCGCACACGCAGACGACATTCCCTCGAGAAGCGCGCGATACACTGCCGCGTCGAGCACGCCGAACGCAACGTAGTCGAGAAAGAAGAGCGGCTCGGCGCCCGCGCAGAGCGAGTCGTTGACGCAGTGATGAACGATGTCGCGCGCAACGTCGCGATCGCGTCCGAGTTCGCGCGCGATCAGGACCTTCGTTCCGACGCCGTCCGCCGTCGCGACGAGATAACCGCCGCCCGCCGGAACGCGCGTGACGCCGGAGAATCCGCCGATGCCGCCGACGACCTTGCCGGTGTGGGTCGCCTCGATCGCGGGGCGAAGCTGCGCCAAGATCGCCCCCGCGCGCTCGGGGTCGACGCCGGAATCTTTATATCGCACCGTGAATGCCTCCGAAGCCGCCGCGAACGCCGCCGCTAGTAGATGCCGTAGTTCGCGTCGGTGACCGTGCGCTCCGCGTCCGAGAGGAGGAGGTCTCCAGATTCGAAGAGCCCCTTTACCGCGAGGACGACCTTTTCATCGAACTGCTGGCCCGCGCCGTGGACGAGCTGCGCGACCGCCATATCCGCCGATAGCGCCTTTCGGTAGGGACGGTCCGACGTCATCGCGTCGAACGCGTCGAGCACCGCGATGATCCGCGCCTCGATCGGGATCTGCTCGAGGCGAAGCCCCGCGGGGTATCCGAGCCCGTCCGGGCGTTCGTGGTGGCTCAAGACGATCTTCTCGACATCGCGAAGGAACTTCACCGGACGAATCATCTCGCCGCCCTTTTGGGCGTGACTCCGCATCGCTTCGCGCTCTTCGTCGGTGAGTTTGTCGGGCTTCTGCAAGATGTCCCGTTCCACGACGATCTTTCCGACGTCATGCAAAAGCGCGGAGCACTGAACCAGCTCGACGGTCCGTTCCGGCAGATCCATTGCGCGCGCGACGCGTACCGCGTACTTCGACACTCGGTAGGAATGCCCGTGAGTGTAGGGATCTTTGGCGTCGATCACCGTGGCGAGGACCGAGACGATTCCGCGGTTCGCTTCGCGCAGGTCGAGCGAGAGCTTGAACGTGTAGCGTAGAACCAGCATCTGAATGAAGAGCAAGAGCACGCCCCAGATGCCGATCTTCTCCTGCACGAGCGCCACGAGGAGCCCGAGCGGCACATACGCGAGGAGATACATCATCTCCCACTGGAAGTTCGACTCCCAGATACGGCTCCACGCCAGGCGTTCGGAGAGCCCGACCGCGAACGCGACCATCGTCGTGTTGATCAGGAAATACGAAACGGCGGCGGCGATTAGCGGAAGGATCGCGGTGCCGGCGGAGAGGTCGCTCGTCACGGGCCCGCCGAGGCCGACGTAGACACCGCCGGCGACGCCGATCGTCAACGCAATTTGGAATCCGTTGAAAACGAGTTTGAACCACGGCTCGCGCCGGATCAGCCCGCGCGAAATGATCACGGCGACGAGCGCAAGCTGCACGGCGCGCGAGGGGCCGAACGCGAGTATCGCCGCGAAGTCGAGCACGGACGAAACCGACGCGGTCGCGCCGCCGCGTGGCAGCGGCATCGGCGAGATATCGACGACGGTGACGAGCGCCAGCCAAATGAGAACCGTAATCGCGGTGCGGTCCCACGCGAGGGCGAGCGGATCCTGGGAAACGCACCACGCCGTAAGGGCGGCACCCGCGAGCGCGGTGAGGACAATGTACGTCTTGAGTGAGCCGGGGAGCTGTTTCACTTTCCGATATTGAATCGAGTACGAGGCGGCCAGCAGCGGTTTACCAGAAATTTTTTACTGGGAACTGGTTCATGTTCGCGATGAAGACGATAACCGTCTCCCACAGTGCGACGATCACTACGCATCGACCTCCTTCCGCTCCGATTTGGAGGGAACATGGAAAGTGATGCTTCGCTCCGTCTCACTTCGCTCCGCTCAATGACTGGAACCGTCCCGCCGTTGGGCCAACCTCGTACTCGGAGAAGCGTCGCTCTTTCAAACGACCGGTGAAGCGATTGATTGCGTCGAGTGTCGCGAAAATAACGGCTTGCTGCGGATCGACCCCGACGTAGGTGGAGCCAAGAAGTTGAATGACCTCGCGACCGCGCTGATAGCTGACCGAAACAAGGACGATTTCGGATTGGCCAAGCGTCGTAAACGCGATCTCTTCGAGTATGAACGCGGAGCCATCCTGGTAGCAGTGCGTGACCGCGCCGAGCGTGGCCTCCGCGAGCGAACGCAGCGCAGCGCGCCCCGGCCCCGGCCCCGCCGCGTCGCCGAGCGTCGGCACCTCGCCACGCTTGAGTTCAACAGTCGCCTGGCACCCGCTTCCGGAAACTTGGAGGTTGAGCGCGACGAAACGCAGCCGAGCGCTCGCATCGAAAGCCTCGGAGTCCGGGTCGCTCGGAGCGAGCGCGGGCATCGCGGCTGGCACGACGCGCTCGGGCGCGGGCTCCGCGAAGGGCGATGCGTCCGGCGGGCGCGGCGCGCGCGGCGCCGAGTGCGGCAACGCGGAGGCCGCGGCGACTGCCTGCACCGCGTCATGGCCGTTGCCTGGAATTTTCGATTCGTTCAGGAGGGCGACGCTGATTTTGCGGTGATCGACTTTGATGCCGTGCGTCGTGTAGAGGGTCGTCTCGATGTCGCGGACGATTTGCTTCGCGGGGCGCTCGCCATCCGACACGACGTGGACTTCGGAGACGTTATGAGACGCGTCCACCACGATTCGGGCGAGCGTCACGCCGCGCACTCGAGATATCGCTTCCTCCGCATCTCGGAATCTCTGCGGAAGTGCGAACTGCTCGTCCAAGCCGGCATCTCCTTCCCGCGCTAGGAAACTCAGGGTAGCGACCAGGAAACTCGACGATGTTGCGGCAGTTTATATCACTCGCTTCCGGAAAAGCGAAACAAAAATCGTTATAGCGGTTCCTCCGGCGGAATGCGGGCGTGATCGACGAGCGCCTCGTAACGGGCTCGAATCTGCTCGTTCGTCAGCTCGGCGATTCGGTCGACGCCGAACCCTTCGACGGTGAACGAGGCGATGACGGTGCCGTAGAGGAGCGAGCGGCGATAGGAGTCCTCGTCGAGCTGCGATGCGCGCGACAACGCACCGAGGAAGCCGCCGGCGAAGGAGTCGCCCGCGCCGGTCGGATCGCGGACAACCTCGAGCGGGTACGCCGGGAGCGAGAAGAGGTTCTTCCCGGCGACCATCAAGACGCCGTGCTCCCCCATCTTCACGATCACGCGCTTCGGACCCAGACGCGAGATGGCCGCGGCCGCTTTGAGAAGGTTGTGCTCGCCCGAGATCTGGCGCGCCTCGTCGGAATTGAAGAACGCCACGTCGACGCGCGATAGAACCTTGAGAAGTTGCGGCCGCTGGAAATCGATCCAGAGGTTCATCGTGTCGCTGACGACGAGGCGCGGGCGCTCGATCTGATCGAGGACTTCGTCCTGCAGCTCGGGGCTAATGTTCGCGAGAAAAACGAACGGAGTCGTGCGGTAGCGCGGCGGGATGCGCGGATGAAACATCTCGAAGACGTTGAGGTCCGTGCGAAGTGTCGTTCGCTCCGAGAGGTTCGCGCTGTACTCGGCGGACCACGCGAACGTTTTCCCCGGAGCGCGAAGCAGCCCGTCGACGTTCACCTGTCGCTTCTCGAGGATGCTGTAGCCGCCGCTCGGGAAATCGTCGCCGACGACGCCGACGAGATTGACGGGCGCGAAGTAGCTCGCCGCGATCGCGAAGTAGAGCGCGGAACCGCCGAGTGCGGAGGAGGCCTGCCCGTACGGGCTCTTGATCGTGTCGAGCGCGATGGAGCCGACAACGAGGATTTCGTTCGGCGCAGAGTTCGCCATGTTACATCCTTTCCGGAGCTGAAATGCCGAGGAGAGCCAGGACTTCGCGAATGACACGCTGCGTCCCGCGGCAGAGCGCAAGGCGCGCCGTCGTCGTCGCTGCGTCGCCGGGCACGACGATTTGATGGTGGTGGTAAAAAACGTGAAACGCCGTCGCGAGTTCCGTGAGGTAGCTCGTCAGGCGATGCGGTTCGCGTCCGAGCGCGGCGCCGTAGACGGCGGCTCGCGATTCTTGAAGCACGCGCATCACCTCGATCGCCTCCGGTTCGATGAGCGGTGCCAGAAGCGCGGCGGTCGGCGGCGCATCGGGAAGCTCGAAGCCGGCCTCGCGCGCCCGCGCGAACAGCCCGTGAATGCGTGCGTGCGCGTACTGAACGTAGTAGACAGGGTTCTCGTCGGACTCCTTCTTCGCCAGATCGAGATCGAAGTCGAGGTGGCTCTCACAGCGGCGCATGAGGAAAAACCACCGCGCCACATCGATGCCGATGTCGCTCATGAGATCGTGCAGCGTCACGAACTCGCCGCGGCGCTTCGACATCTTCACGACCTCGCCCGCTCGCAAGAGATTGACCTGCTGAACGATCAAGACGTCGAGCCAGTGTTCGCCGGCGCCGAGCGCGCGCGTGGCTCCGGTCAGGCGCGGAATGTGGCCATGGTGATCAGGCCCGAGGAGATCGATCGCGAAATCGTATCCGCGCGTCCGCTTGTCGTCGTGATAAGCGATGTCGGCGAGAAAGTACGTCGGCGCGCCGTCGCTCTTGATCAGCACGCGGTCTTGATCGTCGCCGAACGTCGTCGAGCGAAACCAAGTGGCGCCATCGCGCTCGAAGACGTGGCCGGCGGCGCGAAGCCGGTCGAGCGCCCCGTGCGTCGCCTCGCGTGCGTGCAATTCGGATTCGCGGAACCAGCGGTCGTAGATCACGCCGAAGGCGCGCAGGTCGGCCTCCTGGGTCGCCAGCATGCGGTCGAGCGCGAACTCGCGCAGGAGGTAGGCGAAGCCGCGCGCCGAAAGCGCGAGCGGCGCGGCGCGCTCGGCGGCCAGGCGTTCGGCACGCTCGAAGAGTCCCGGGCCGTCGCCGCGCATCGTGCGCAGGAGCGCGTCGTCCGCGCCAGCCTCGTCGTCGCGCGTGAAGGCGCGAATGCGCGGACGTGCTTCGCGCGCAATCTGGCCGACGTACTCGCCCGCGTAGCCCTCGGCCGGAAGCGCGTCGGGCCGATCCTGCCCCGCTTCCTGCGCGACGAGAAAGAGCCGCACCGATTCGCCGAGCAGATCCGCCTGGTTGCCATGATCGTTGACGTAGAACTCGCGCGCGACGTCGAAGCCCGCCGCCTCGAGTACACGCCCGATCGTGTCGCCCACCGCGGCCGCGCGCGCGCTCACGACATTGAGCGGCCCCGTGGGATTCGCCGAGACGAATTCGAGCAGAACGCGCGACGCGCGCCCGTCGGCGCGGCCGGGTCCGCCCGCGCGCAAGAACGCGCGCGCATCGGCGACGATCTCCGCGAGGGCCGCGTGGTACTGCTCAGGCGCGATCGTGAAGTTGAGAAATCCAGGAGGGGCGACATCCGCGCGCACACCGCGCGATGACGCGAGCCGCTCGGCGAGCGCGTTGGCGATCTCGCGCGGGTTCTTCCGCAGCCGCTTCGCCTCCAACAGCGCGATGTTCGAGGCGTAGTGTCCGTGCTCGGGGTTCTTCGGCCGCTCGACGAGGATCGCGTCTGGGTCCGTCGATTCGTCCATCTCGCGCAGGGCGCGCGCTAGGCTCGCCCGAATCGCTTCGGGGATCGGCGCGAACAACATCTCTACGCGACGCGCGTCTTCGGCGCGTCGCCCCAGAGCCGCTCGAGCGCGTAGAACTCGCGCGCCTCTTTGTGCAGAACGTGCACCACGACGTCCACGAGATCGATCAGCACCCAGCGGCCGTTGGAATAACCTTCGATGTGCCACACCTTCACGCCAGCGGTCTCGAGCCCCTCGACGATGGCATCCGCGATCGCCTTCACCTGAACATCGGAGGAGCCGCTCGCGACCACGAAATAGTCGGCCGCCGCGGAAACCTTTCCGAGGTCGAGCATCACGACGTCTTCGGCTTTCTTGGTGAGTGCGAAATCGGCGACTTGGCGGGCGAGCGCAAGCGGTTCTGCGGCGGTGCTCTTTTTTCTCAAGAACTCTCCGTGTCGTTGGTGTCGTTTGGCGAGGCGTCCGCTTCCCGCGCGGCGAGATAGCCGACAAGGGCGCGCGCGGCGAAGCCGGTGAAAGCGCCGAGCAGTGTAGCGGAGAGCGTCAGGTATGGCAAGAGATGCACCGCGTCAGGCCCGCGCAAGAAGAAGAGCGAGAGAATCACGAGTTGCCCCGCGTTGTGGGCGACGGCGCCGAGCACCGAGATTCCGACGATGCTGAGCCATCGCGACGCGAGCGCTCGCGCCGCCGCCATCACCGCCGCTGCCGCCAGGCCGCCGCCGAGCGACAGGAAAAACGCCGGCGCGAGAAACGAGCCGAGAAGAAGCGACCCCAAGACGACGCGGAAGATCGTGAGCAGGAACGCGTCGCGAGTGCCGTAGAGATACAGGACAGCGACGGTCATGACGTTCGCCAGACCGAGCCGAACCCAAGGCAGCGGCGCCGGGATGATCGACTCGAAAAGGAAGAGGACCAAAGAGGCGGAAACCAGGAGCGCGAGATCGACGAGACGGCGGATGCGGGTGCGCGGATGCGCGCTCGCCTCAGCGGAGGATCGCATCGAACTCCTCGGGGCTGCCGGCTTCGGACTCGATGCGCACGATGACGCGGTTCGGCACGCACACGATCGTTTGCCCCACGCGCCGGGCTGCTCCCATCCGCACGCAGACCTTACGCGCACAGGGCGAGGCGACGATCCGCGCGGCACCATCGGAGATGACGATCTCGGTCTCGCCGAGCGGTCCCGGCAGGCGAAGCGTGCGGGACTCGTCGAGGCGATAGCGCTCGGACCTCGCCGCGGCGACGCGAATCGAGGCGACGGCCCCGGCGGGTGCGCGCGCGAAGACCACCGCCGACGCGATGCCGGCGCCGAGGAGGATCGCGATCACGAATGCATCGCCCAGCGTGGGCCCGCGCCGTGCCGCGCCGGTGACTCTCGCCTGCGCGTTCGTGTGCGCGCCGAGCGATCTCACTGCGCCGAGCCCCGGGCCGCACCGCCTCCCGAGTACGCCACGGGAAAGCCGCCGTTGACTCGTACTCGTTTCTCGAGCCCCGGCGTCATCGTCACGCGGAGCGCGCCGCCGCCGTCGCTCGTGATCCAAAGTCCTTCGCATCCTCCGACCGAAGCCAGCATCGCGGCGCCTTCGGCCGGACCGAGCAGAAAACTCGCGGTCGCGAGCGCGTCGGCCTGCGTCCCGGTCGGCGCGAATACCGTCGCGCTCACGGAGCGCTCGGAGGGATATCCCGTCGTCGCGTCGATGATGTGGTGGTAGCGAACGCCGTCGACGAAGAAGCAGCGCTCGTAGTCCCCCGAAGTCGACACCGCGCCCTCGCGCAGAGCGAAGCGCGCGGCGATTTCATCGGGAATTCGCGGGTGCGCAAGCCCGACGTCCCAACGTCCGTCGTGCGGGCCGCGGCCGAACGCTCGGATGTCGCCCGACGCCGCGACGAGCGCGCCGCGAACGCCGGTGATTTCGCGCAGGACACGTGTGGCGCTCTCCGTCGCGAAACCCTTCGCAACTCCGCCGAGGTCGAGCCACACCGAATCGCCGGCGATCGCGATCGTCTCGGCGTCGAGGCTCACGCGCGAATAGCCGACCCGTGCGAGTGCGGCGCGAATCGAATCGGGGTGCGGGATTCGAGGCGAGGCGTCGAACGCCCAGAGCCTCATGACGGGGCGAATCGTCGGATCGAATCGCCCGCCGGAGCGGCGCGCCGAGTCGAGCGCGCTTCCCAGCGCGCCCGCGATCTCGGGCGCGACGCGAACACCAGTCGGTGCGGTCGGCGCGAATGCGCGCCCCACGACTTGCGTCGAGTCGAACCAATCGAGGATCGCCGCGACGCGGTCGATCTCGGCGAATGCGGCGGCCACCGCCGCGCGCGCAAGCGAATCGGAATCGGCGACGACACGCACGGTGACGTAGGTATCCATCGCCACGCGCGTCTCGTCGAAGGCCGCGACGCGCGGACGCAGTAAGATCGCCGCGGAAACGGCAATGCAGAGGAAGAAGAGTGCGAGCGGGATGAAGCGAGGCGCCGCGCCCCGCGGCATTAGTGTCTGCGCGATGTCACGAAGTCGACGGCCATCTCGAGGCTCTCCCGCCCGGGGAGGTCGCCGAATACGGCAAGCGACTTCTTCGCCTCTTCGCCGTGGAAGCGAGCGCGCTCGACGGTGTACTCGATGCCGCCATAGCGGCCGATGAACGCGAGGACCTCGTTCCAGCTCCCGTTGAGGCTCTCGTGGGTGCGCAGAAGAGCGCGCGCCGACTCGCGTTCGCGCGGCGGCGCGTTGCGAAGCGCGGAGATCAGCGGAAGCGTCACCTTGCCGACGCGGAAGTCACTGCCGACCGGCTTGCCGAACTCCCCTTCGTCCGCGGTGAAGTCGAGCAGATCGTCGACGATCTGGAAGGCGATGCCGAGGTGCTTGCCGAAGCGATCGAGCGCCTCGACGTTCACGCCGCCGAGGCGTGCGCCGATGCTGCACGCGCCCGCGATCAAGCTCGCGGTCTTGTCTTCGATGAACGAGTAGTACTCGTCTTCCGAAAGGTCGAGGTGATCGGTGCGAAGAATCTGCAGCATTTCGCCCTGCGACATCTGGTGCGTCGCGCGCGAAAGCACATCGAGCGCGCTCCAGAGTTCATTCTCCGTCAGAAGCACGAACGCGCGCGAGTAGAGGTAGTCGCCGAGGATCAGCGAAAGATGGTTGTTCCATTTTGCGTTGACGGTCGGCATCCCGCGCCGGATCCAGTTTTCATCGATGACGTCGTCGTGAAGCAGCGTAGCCGTGTGGATCAACTCGACGGCGGCTGCGGCCTTGATCGCCGGCTCCGTGACGGGTCCCCCGAGACGCGCCGCAAGCAGAAGCAAAGTGGGGCGCAGCTTCTTCCCCTGCTGCAAGAGCAGATGCCGCGACACCTCGTTCATCTGAACGAGTTCGGTCTCGACCGCCTTGAGGAACACGTTTTGGACATCGGTGAGAGCCGAGAGAACTGGCTCCTGGATCGTCGACAGATCGGGGGCGTGTGTGCCCGGCTTGACCCCGGCCATGAATCTCCTTTGCTCTGACACGGAAAGTTGGAGAGCCGCTGAGCCCCCCGTGGAACACCCTACGCGGGCAAGAACGTGTAAGAGCTAACAGCCGAAACCGGGTGTGTCAAGGCGATTTCAGGGGTTGGCGAGTTCGAACTCCCGCAGCCACACACCAGACTGGCGGCTCTGCGCGCGGAACTCGCGCGCAATGGCGGCGAGGCGCGAGCTGGAGCGCGTATCGCCATTGTCGCGGCTCGGCGTCATGCCGGCGATGCCTCGCAAGCCTTCGAGCGCCGAGGGGTCGAGTGCGGCGTATGCGAGCACGGCGCCGGCCTCGGCGGAAGGAATGCTCGCGAGCTGCTGCTCGAGCGGAGCAAGCGGCTCGCGCGAGGAAATCACGAGAATCGTTTCGCGTCCGCCCGAGGTCGTGACCTGCCAGTCGTGCGGCGCGCCATTGAGAAGTCCCGGCAGCCGGTGTCGTTTGCCGGGCGGCAACGGATTCACAAGATCGAGCCCCGCGACCGGAAACAGAACGAAGAGATTTCCCTCGAGATCCTCGTCGAGAACGTAGACGTGCATCGGCGCGTTTCCCTCGATCTCGAGGAAGAGTTGATCGCCCGGCGCGACGGCGCCGCCCGTCGCAAGCGGCGCGGCGCCGTGCTCGCCGGCGCGGTAGAGAGAGGCGTCGACATCGAGGAGCGCAGCGCGATTCGCGGGCGCGCCGGCGAGCGGCGGCGCGAGCGACCGCGCGCGACCCGACACGGCGCGCTGATTCGCCGCGAGCGCGACGACGGCGAGTGCGATCGCCGCGGCAAGAGCGATCGCGGCGCGCCGGCGCGGTCGTGGCTGCGTTGGGCGAGCAAGCGGCATCCGTGCGTCCGCGGTCGTGAGCGTCGCCGATCGCGCCGGTTGCGCCGCCAGCCCACTGGAATGAAGGGCTGCGGCGAGAGCCGCCTCCATCTCGCCGGCGCTCGCGAAGCGCTCGCGCGGGTCGCGTGCCAGCGCGCGTTCCACGACGCGAACGAACGCCGACGGCAGATCCGAGCGTACGTCGCGCAGCGGCACGCGCTCGCCGCGAGCATGGCGTTCGACGAGTTCGTCGATCGTCCCCGCGGGTACCGGGTATCGCCCGCTCACGAGACGGTAGAGCAGAACTCCCAGCGCGTAGAGATCGACAGCCGGCGTCGCCGCTTCGCCGAGGAGCGCCTCCGGCGAAAGCGAGAGCGGCGTGCCGGTCACGAATGGCGCATCGCCGGGCGCTCCCGCACGCAGCGTGTCGCGTCCCGACCCGAAATCAAGAAGGATGATCGCGCCACCTTCCTCGCGCATGACGTTCGTCGCCTTCACATCGCCATGGACGAGGCCGGCCCCGTGCACCGCGGCGAGCGCGCGGCAGAGGTCGAGCCCGACGAGCGCGGCCTCCTCGGAACCGAGCGGGCCGTCGCTCTCGAGCCGTTGCTCGAGCGTCCGCCCGCGCACCAAATCGCACCAGAGTCCGACGACGCCGTCCTGAACGTCCGCGCCGTGAACGCGCACGACATTCGGGTGGCGCACGCGCGCAAGCCGCCGCGCTTCGTCGAGGTATCGCCGCGTGGCGCTCGCGTCGGCGTCGCGGTCGCGCGGGGCGCCCGTCGCGCCGCGAAGATTGCGCAGCTTCAGCGCGACTTCGCGGTCGAGCACCGTGTCGAGCGCGCGATAGACCGTCCCGTAACTCCCCTCTCCGATCTTTTCCACCGCGCGCAGATGGCCCCACACGAGAAGCGGCACGACCTGCGTGGTTTCCGCCGTGGCGCGGTGCGCGGCAGCGATGCGTGCGATGACTTGCAAACTTCCGAGACGCGAGGCCATCTCGGGCGAAGCCCCTTCCTCTTCGCGCCAATCGACCGGCGTCGCGTCTGCGACAGACTCCGCGATGCGATCGAGCTGTTTTTCGCTGCTCACCCTTCGTCACCTCCGCTGAACAGTTTCCGTGCCCCCAGACTCGTCGATTGTATAACGCGCGCCGAACGAGCTTCCGCACAACTTTCCTCGCCGTGAATCGAGAACGCGATGTGCGATTCCGCACCGAGGCGGCGTTTCTCTCATCGAAGAACGGCGCGCCGCGTCGCGGTGCGTCAGAATCGCGCGGGCCGGTGCCGCGAACGGAGTCCGTGAACCCGTGGGGGCGTTCCGGCTTCGCCGCGCACCGGCTTCGTTGCGTTCGCGCGGCAGGATTCGCGCAACGCGCCGTCGCGTCGCTCGCGCGAACCCGCCTTAGTGAGCGCGCGAGACCGCGGAAGCTGACGATGCGCGGGCCAGTGCGCCCGCCGCGCGAGGGACGCCATCCCACGAGTACACAAGGTGTGCCGGCTCGACGCCGTCGAGGTGCGGGCGAACGAGAACTCGCACGCCGTCCGTCTCGATCGTGACGGCGCCGTCGCGATCCGTGCGGTAGACCATCGCGCCGGCGCGCGACAGGCGTGCGAGCGTCTCCTCGTGCGGATGCCGGTAGCGATTCCGCACGCCCGCGGAGATGATCGCGACCGGCGGCCGGAGCGCGGAGAGCATGCGCTCGGGCGAGGAGCCTCGGCTGCCGTGATGCGCGACCTTTAGGATCGCGCCGCGCGGCACGTCGAGCGTCATCTCTTCGGCTGCCGCCAGATCCCCCGTCAGCAGCACGTGAACGCGCCCGAGCGAAACATCGAGCGCGACTGAGCGGTCGTTGCCGTTCGCGTCCGGTTCGGAAACGGGACTCTCCGCGTGAGGATGGAGCGTGCGCGCGGTGACGCCGCCCCCGAGCAGTAGCCTGTCCCCCGTGCGCAGCGAATCGACGTCGATGCCCGCAGCGGCGGCCGCCTCGCGCATCTCGGCATGGATGCGCGATCGCGGCGGCGCGCTCGGGTCGGGCTCGAAGACGCGGCGAACGTCGAGGCGCCGCGCGACGGTGACCCCGCCGCCGCAATGATCCGCGTCGCCGTGAGAGAAAATCGCCGCGTCGAGAGCGCGCGCGCCGCCGTGGCGAAGCGCCGGAACGACGACGCGAGCGCCCATATCCGAGCGCGACCAGCGAGGGCCGGCGTCGACGAGCAGATTCGAGCGATGGGTCGAGATCGCGATCGCGTCCCCCTGCCCGACGTCGAGCACCGTGACGGCGAGCGGTGCGCGGGCCGGCATCGCGCACGCGATCATCGCGAGGAATGGCGCCGCAGCGAGCCGCCCCAGCGCCGCCGAGCGGCGCGGCGCGAAGAGGACCGCGCACACGAATGTGTAGAGCGCCGCGCAGGGAAGCCAAGCATCCGGCACGAGAGCCGGCGGCGGCAGGTGCGATGCGAGGAGGTGGACCAAGTGCACATCCAAACGCGTTACGAGGGTCGTCAGCGCCGCGAGGTCGCGATGAAACTCCGGCAGGCGCAAGAGCGCCCACGGCACAAGCGACGCGGTGAGCGTCGTCACGTGGAGCGCAAGCAATAGCCCCGTGAGCGGGACGAGAATCGGATTCGTGATGAGCCCCGTCACGGGGATCGCGCCGAAGAGCGCGGCCTCGAGCGGAGCAAGCGGCAGCGTCGCGGAAAGCGTCACGAGCACGAGATCGGCGACAACGCGCGCGGAACCTTTCGCGTCGGGTGCGATGCGCTCCCGCAGACGCGGGTAGAGAAAGATGATCCCCGCCGTCGCCCCGTAGGAAAGAAGAAGCCCCGCGTCCCAAAGATCCTCGGGACGAAACAGAAGCAGAAGCGTGAGCGATA
This sequence comes from bacterium, assembly GCA_046160485.1. Lineage (GTDB taxonomy): Bacteria > Orphanbacterota > Orphanbacteria > JBJXGV01 > JBJXGV01 > JBJXGV01. Next base: position 312,989 of record JBJXGV010000028.1, read on the forward strand.
CGCCGAGTGCGTTGGCGGCGTCGAGGCGGCGCCGAAGCGGAACGGCGCCGAGCACGATCGCGAAGACCAAACCCGCGCGCGCGACGGAGGCCGGCGCCCCCGTGATGAGAACGTACGTCCCGATCAGCGCGAGGCTCGCGGGGAGGCGAATGATGCGGCCGACTCGCAGGAACGCGAGGCCGCGCTCCACGAAGAGCGCGACGAGCGACACGTGTTCTCCCGAGAGCGCAAGAAGGTGCGCGCCGCCGGCGTCGCGAAAGTCGAATCCGAGATCGGGGTCGAGATGCGACCGGTCGCCGAGGAAAAGCGCGTGGGCAAACGCGGCGGCGCTCGAATCGTAGATCGCTTCGTGCCGCGCAATGATGCCGTCGCGCCATTCGCGGAGCACGCGTTCGACGCGCCACGCGGCGCCTTCCGGCTCGCGCCCGACCTCGAGCGCCGTCGCGTCGATGCGCGCGACGAGCCGGTCGCGCCGAGCAAGCCGCCGCGCGTCCCACAGTCCGGGATTGCGCGCCGGGGCAATCGTTTCGAGCCGTCCGCGCACGTGCACGCGCGCGCCGAGAGGAGGGATCGAGTCGGCGCCCCCGACCTCCACGCGGCCGTGAAGCGCGCGCGCATCGCGCAGCACATCATCCCCCGCCGCCGCGTCACGCGACGCGGGCCAGACTCTCTCGCGGCGCACGTCGTCACACGTGAAGGAGTACGTCCGGCGCGCCACAACGCGCCCGCTCCAGAGGGAATCCGCGTGAAACGTAGACGTGTCGTCGAACGGCCTCGGCGCATCGTCCGCGCCGCGCAAGAGTCCGAGCATGGCGGCGACGGCGATTCCGGTAGCGCGATACGGAAGCAAAAGCGGCGTTATCGGTAGACCGGCCGCCCCGATCACCGCCACACCCCCGGCCGGCATGCCGAACGTACCGCCTACCCAGATTCCAGCGGCGAACGGAAGCGCGAATGCGAGCGCGGGGCGGCGAGCGAACACGCGTCCGCACGCGCAAACGGTGTGCCGCTAGCGCGCGCCTTCCGGCGGCAAGAGCGCTTGCAGCGGACAACCGTCGCAGCGCGGCGTCGTTCCGCAGAAGTGATGCCCCGCGGCGACGATCTGCGCGTGAAAATCATTCCAGAGGCCCAGGTCGCGCGGCAATCGTTCCTCGAAGTAGGCGCGGATCGACTCGTAGGTCTCGCCGGGCGGAATCAACCGGTGACGCTCGACGACGCGCCGTGTATACGCGTCGACAACGAACACAGGCACCTCGAGCGCGTACAGCAGGATCGAGTCCGCGGTCTCAGGACCGATCCCTTTCACCGAGAGGAGCGCCTCGCGCAGACGCGTAGGCTCGTGCCGCGCAAGCGCGCTCAGGCTTCCCGCCGCGTGCGCATCGAGGAAGCGCACGAACGCCTTGAGGCGCTCCGCCTTCTGGTTGAAGTAGCCGGACGGCCGCACGAGGCGCGCGAGTTCCGCCGTCTCGATGCGACGAATCCCGGCGACGCTTAAGACACGCGCCGCGCGAAGGTTCGCGATCGCGTGCTCGACGTTTCGCCAGGCCGTGTTCTGCGTGAGGATCGCGCCGACGACAATCTCGAATCGCGTGCGCGCGGGCCACCAGTTGCGGTGGCCGAAGTGCGCGCGCAGTCGCGCGTAGAGATCGAGAAGTTCGCGATCGTGCGCCAGAGCCGTGCCGGCGCCTCTCCTCACAACAACCCGCGCGTGCGCCCGCCGTCGACCTGCAACACGACACCTGTGACGAAGCTCGCGCGTTCCGACGCGAGGAACGCGACCACGTCGCCAATCTCGGACGGCCGCGCAAGGCGGCCGACGGGCGTCGACGCTGCCCAACGCGCGCGCACCGCCTCCTCGGAAATCCCTTCGCTTGCGGAAATCCGTTCCGAGAGTTCCGATAGCCGCTCCGTCTCCGTGTAGCCGGGGCACACGGTCGTCACGAGCACGCCGTCGCGTCCCGCTTCGTTCGCGAGCGTCTTCGAAAGACCGGCGACACCGGCGCGCATCGTGTTCGACAACAGGAGTCCGTCGATCGGCTCCTTCACCGAGATCGATGCGACATTGACAATGCGTCCCCAGCGCGCCGCGCGCATCGCAGGGAGGAATGCACGAGCCAGCCGCGCGACGGACTGGAGCGTGAGAGCGAAAGCCTCCTCCCACGCCGCGTCCGTCACCTCGTCGAACGCGCCCGGAGGAGGACCGCCCGCATTCGTCACGAGGATCTGCGCGGGCCCGAGAATCTCGCGAGCGCGCGCCTCGATCGCAATCGCCGCGCCCGCATCGCGGACATCCGCCGCGATCGCGAGCGACTCGGCCCCGGTCTCGGATGTAATGCGCGCAGCCGCGGCGCGCACGCGCTCGTCGCTCCGCGCCACGATCGCTACGCGGCATCCCTCCCGCGCCAACGCGAGCGCCGCCGCAAAACCGATCCCTGCACTCGCGCCGCACACGACGGCGACACGATCACGAAGTCCGAGATCCATAATCGCTCTCCTCGAATGACGGCGGCGCGACGCCGCGATCTAGTCGTCCCAATCGCGGCGTCGCGCGCGCGCCGGTTGCGCCGTCCCGGCGAGGAACGGCCAGATGAGGATCATGCCGGCAACGAAGCCGCCGATGTGTGCGAACCACGCGACGCCGCCGCGATCGGCGCCGCCGAGCGCAGGCAGCCCGTTCAGAAACTGCATAAGGAACCAGACGCCGAGCACAATGACCGATGGAACCCAAAACGTGCGCGAAAAGAATCCAAGAGGAAGGAGCACCAGAACGCGCGCCTTCGGATAGAGAAGAACGTACGCGCCGAGAACGCCGGCGATCGCACCGCTCGCGCCGATCGTCGGGACGACGGAGCGCATCGACGTGGCGATGTGTCCCGCGTGCGCGCCAAGTCCGGCGAGCAGGTAGAAAATGGGGAAGCGAAAACGCCCGAGCCGGTCCTCGATGTTGTTTCCGAAAATCCAGAGGTAGAGCATGTTCCCAGCGAGGTGGAGCGGCGAACCGTGCAGGAACATCGAGGAGAAAAGCGTGAGCACGCCGGCCGAGCGAATCCGGTCGCCGCGCGGGTCGCCCGTTGCGGTGCCGAGGATGTCAGCGGGGATTGCGCCGAAACGCTCGACGAGTTCGCGCCCCGCCTCCTCGGGAAGCAAAAACTGCACGATGTAGATCGCCACGTTGATCGCGATGAGGACGACCGTGACGAGCGGAAAGTGCCGAGTCGGGTTGTCGTCTTTGAGGGGAATCATTCGCCGCGGAAGATGCAGCGCGCCGCGCACGTCTCGTGGATCGTGATCGCCACAAGAAGCGGAAGGCGCGGCGCGAGATCGTCCCAGATGTAGCGCGCGAGGTTTTCCGACGTGGCGTTCTCGAGTCCCGCGATGTCGTTGAGGTACGTGTGATCGAGCCGTGCGCGTAGAGGCTCGAACGCCGCGGCGACTTCGGCGTAGTCCATCAGCCACCCGAGATCCGGATCGACTTCGCCGGCGATCGCCACCTCGACGCGAAAGGAATGGCCGTGTACGCGGTAGCACTTGTGCGACGCGGGCAGGCGCGGCAGACGGTGAGCCGCCTCGAATGAAAATACTTTGATGAGTTCGACGCGCATGATTTCGGCCCGAGAGTATAGCACCGCGGCTAGACGCCTCTTGCGGCCGAACGCGCGGAGTGCCAGACTCCGCCGTCATGAAACGTTGGATTCTTGGCGCCGTGATCGCCCTGGTTGTCGCGGGAATCGTCTTCGCGAATCTCAAGCGTGAGGCCGGCAAGGTCGCGACGATCCAAGCCGAGCAGGCGGCGCGCCGCAACCTCGTCACCGAGGTCACCGCGTCGGGGCGCATCCAGCCGAAGCGCGAGGTGAAGGTCAGCGCGACGCGAATGGGCCGCATCACACGCCTCGGCGTCGCCGAGGGAGACCGCGTTTCCGCGGGTGACTTCCTTGTCGAGATCGACCCCGCGCCCTACTCCTCCGCGGTCGACCGGCTTCGCGCGGGGCTCGCCGCGATGCGCGCGCAGCTCGACGTCTTCAAGGCGGAGGAAGTGCAGGCGCGCCAGGAACGCGACCGCGTCTTGCGGCTGCGCGACGGCGGCCTTGCCTCGCCCGCCGAGACGGAAAAGGCGGAGACGCTCCTCGCCGTCGCCGCGGCACGCGTCGCCGCCGCCGCGCAGCAAGTCGCCGAGGCGAAGGCGAATCTCGACAACGCCGCGCACGAACTCTCGGAGGTCACGATCAAATCCGAAACCGACGGGATCATTACTCGGCTCAACGTCGAAGCCGGCGAGACCGCGATCGTCGGAACGATGAACGTTCCGGGCACGGAGCTACTGCGCATCGCCGATCTCTCCGTGATGGAAGCCGAGGTAAAGGTCGACGAGACGGATGTCGTCGACGTCGCGCTCGGGCAGGCCGCGCGCGTTTCCATCGATTCGTATCCGGACACGACGTTTGCCGGCGTCGTCTCCGAGATCGGCAATAGCCCGATACTCGACGCAAGCGGCGCGCGCGATCAATCCGTCGACTTCAAGGTCGTCGTCACGCTCACCGAAACGGTGCCGGGTGTGCGGCCGGGCCTCACCGCAAAGGCCGAGATCACGGTCGCGACGCGCGATTCGGTCATCGCCGTTCCGATTCAGGCGCTGACTGTTCGCCGTCCGAAGGACCTCGAAGCGAAGGCGCGCGGCGGTGCGAGCGCCTCCGCCGAAACGAACGCCAGCGACGACCCGTCCGATCCCGCGAACGACGAGATCGAGGGTGTCTTCCTCGTCGAGAGCGGCCGCGCGAACTTCCGTGCGGTCGTGACCGGCACGTCGAGCGACAAGTACTTCGAGGTGTTGAGCGGGCTCGAACCCGGAGAAACCGTCGTCACCGGCGACTTCAAAGCGATTCGCGAATTGACGAACGGACAGCGCGTCAAAATCGAGAAGCCGGGAGCGAAGGGGAAGAAGGCGAAGTCGTGACGCCCGGCCGGACGCGAACGCACCGCGACCGCGCGGCCTAGTCCGAGTCGAGCGCGCCATGTCCCGCGCCTCCGCCGTTCAGGTCCTCGAGGGCGTGCACATCGCGTTCTCCGCGCTCTGGGGAAACAAACTTCGCACGCTGCTCACCCTCCTCGGCAACATCGTCGGCACGATGTCGGTCATCGCCGTCGTCTCGCTCATCGACGGAATCGATCGCTACGCTCGGCAGGAGATCGCCGAAGAGGGCTCGAACGTTTTCTCCGTCGATCGCGTCAACCCGTTCGACTTCTTGACCGATCTCGACGGCGTGATGAAAGCGATTCGCGAGAACCCGGACATCACGATCGACGACGTCGAGTATTTGGCGACGCGTATTCCGCATGCGACGACCGTCATCGGCGAAGACCACGAGCGCGCCCGGGTGAAGTACGGGGAGCGGTTCCTCGACGGCGTCTCGATCGCCGGCTACAGCGACGGCTACGATGGCGTCAAGAACGTGCCGATCTCGGCGGGGCGGCATTTCTCGCCGCTCGAGGTACGGCACTCGAAGCCGGTCGCCGTCATCGGGGCCGAAATCGCCGACAACCTGTTTCCGAACCGCGACCCCGTCGGGCGCACGATCATGATCGCCGGCCGGCACCTCGAGGTGATCGGCGTCGTCGAGGCGCTCGGAACGGTGCTCGGCGACAGCCGCGACGATTTCGTCGCGATGCCGATTTCGACGTTTCAGAAAATCTTCGGGTCCGAAGAGACGATTTCGATCTCCGTGAAGGTGGCGGACATCGGCGACATGCCGGCTGCGATCGACGAGGCGCGCGCGGCGATGCGCGTTCGCCATCGCCTGCGCCCCGCCGCGGACGACGACTTCGGCATCATCACGTCGCAAATCATCATCGATCTGTGGGAAAAGATTTCGAGTGCGATTTTCAGCGCGCTCATCTTCATCGTATCGATCTCGCTTGTCATCGGCGGCATCGTGCTCATGAACGTCATGCTGGTCTCGGTGACGGAGCGCACGCGCGAAATCGGCATTCGCAAGGCGATCGGCGCAAGCCGCGGAAACATCCTGCTTCAGTTCCTGTTCGAATCGATCACGCTTTCGGTCATCGGCGGCATCCTCGGGATTCTCCTCGGATTCGGAATCGCGGGGGCGATCGCGGCGCTCTCGCCGCTCCCCTACGCCATCAAGTTTTGGGCGGTCGCCGCGGGACTCATCACGACGTTTATCGTCGGCGTGGTGTTCGGCACCTACCCGGCCGGGAAAGCGGCGTCGCTCGATCCCGTGGAGGCGCTGCGTCATGAGTGAGCGTTCCTCGCTTCTAGGGGGCGGAGCGCGCAAGGGCGCCATCCTTCGCGAGAACATCGCCGAGGCGTTCGAGGTGATTCGCGGCCACCGCCTCCGCTCCGCGCTTCTTATTCTCGGCGTCGCGATCGGCGTCACGACGATCCTCGCGATCGTCGCGATCCTCGAGGGGCTCGGCCGCCAACTCGAGGAGGACTTCGCATCCGCCGCGCGCCCGTACCTCGGCATACAGAAATACGACGAGATCGTGCTCGGCCACGCGGACGAAGAAATGGCGCAGCGGCCCGACATCACACCCGAGGAAGCGGAGGCCGTCCGCGCGCAGTCGGTGACGGCGGACAAGGTCGACTACTACGTCGATCCGAACCATCCGTCGATCATTCGCTACAAAGATCAACGCACGCCGTTCGTCGGTGTCGCGGGCGCCACGCCGGACTTCCCGCACATTTTCTCGTTCAATCTGGAACTCGGGCGTTTCTTCACGCAGGCGGAGATGCTCCGTCACGAGGCGTTCATCGTCCTCGGCTACGGGCCTCGCAACTACCTGTTCGGCGAGGAAGACCCGATCGGCAAACGCGTGCGCGTCGAGGGGCGCGAGTTCACGGTCATCGGAACCTTCGCGGATCGAAAATCGACGTTCGGGAGCCTCGGCAACAACTACGCGATCGTTCCGTACACGACGTTTCGCCGCGACCTCTCCTTCGAGTTCGATCAGGCCTACATTTTCGTCGCGCCGAGGAAGGGCGTGCCGCTCGACGAGAGCCGCGAAGAGTTGATCTCGATCATGCGGCGCCTGCGCAAACTGCGGCCGGCGGATGACAACGATTTCGGAGTCGTCTCGTCCGAGGCGTACTCCAAGATCGCGTCGAAGGTCACGGGCGCGGTTTTTCTCGCGCTCGTCGTGATCTCGTCGATCGGACTCCTCGTGGGCGGGATCGGCGTGATGAACATCATGCTCGTGTCGGTCGCCGAACGGACTCGCGAGATCGGGATCCGGATGGCAGTCGGCGCGACGCGCCGCGACGTGCTGACGCAGATTCTCGTCGAAGCCGCGACGCTGACGGGAATCGGCGGTCTCTGCGGCGTAGTCGTCGGGCTCGGGGTCGCGTGGGGCATCACGCGACTCATCGGATTCCCATTCGCGGTCCCCGTGTTTTGGACCGCGATCGCGGTCGTTTTCAGCGCCGGCGTCGGCCTCGTCTTCGGGCTTTACCCCGCGAACCGCGCCGCGCGGCTCGATCCAATCGTGGCACTCCGGGCCGAGTAGAGCGCGCAGCGAGACCGAATTCAGCCACCCGCGATTCGAGCCCCCGGCGCCTGCCCTCGCTGTGACCCGCAAGCCACAGAGCCAACTCTGGCCTACGCCCCCGCAAGCGGTTGCGAGTGGCACATGCGCTGCTTTGTGAGCCTGGACGGCGCGAACGCAGCGACTCCCGTCGAATAACGCCGTGACGTTATGAAACCCGCTCAAACCGAAGGAGGTAGTGAAGATGCGAATTCGCCTGCTCAGCACCATCGCCGCGATCTGCGTTGCAACGTCGGTCCAGGCGGCGCCGGCGTTCGCGGACCCGAACGAGGTCGGTTATCGAGGCTGGGGGCCGCGCGTCGGGGTCACGGTCGATCCGGACCAGCTCCACTTCGGCCTGCATACCGACTTTGGAAACTTCGGCCGGCACGTGCGATTTCAGCCGAACGTCGAGGTGGGCCTCGGCGACGACCTGACGCTGATCGCGGTGAACTTCGAAGCGGCGTACCGGTTCAGCTCGAAGTGGGACGTCTGGTCGCCTTATCTCGGCGGCGGACTCGGCGTGAATTTCGTCCGCGTCGAGCGTCGATTCGGCGACGACACCGACTCGGACGTGGGCGTGAGCATTCTCGGAGGAATCGAGCGGGGGCTTTCGAGCGGGAGCCGCTTCTTCTCGGAATTGAAGCTGGGCTTAAGCGACTCGCCCGACGCGAAGATCACCTTCGGTTGGACGTTTAGCGGTTGATCGGCACCGAAATGCCCGGCGGCTCCGACGCGCTCTCTGCGTTGGCGGGCGCCTCGCCCGGCGCGGGCTTCGGTTCGGCGATCTCGTCGCGACCCTTAAAGAGCGTCTCGACGCGCCCCTTCGAGACGACGTAGATCATGGCAGCATCGCCACGCCGCACCCAATACTGCGTGGGCGACTTCATCGCGCCCACTTCGAGGCGCTGCGGGCTGCCGCTCGCGAAAGAGACCTCGATGGTTCGCGACGGCGGCGCGAACCCCGCCGTGTCGGCGGCGACCGAATCGGCGAAATCGTCGGTCGTGTAGCGCGAGAGCGAGCGGAGCACGCCGTCGATCACCGGAGCCCGCCCCGCAAGCGTTGCGTCGCCCTCGACGCTCCAGGAGCCGTCCGGGCTCTTCGCAAGCGCGAGCACCGTATCGCCGGTCGCGAAACGCAAGCCGGTCGCATCCTCTGCGGCGAAGGAGAGTATCTTGCGGTCGCGCCAGCCGCGGCGGCCCTTGTCGAACGTGCTTCGAATCAATTCTCCCGAGAGATAGACGTTATCCGACGCCGACGGCCGCACATAGTTCGATTGAAAGTCGGGGCCGCTCTTTCCGAGCACGAAGTCCGCGAACTCGGCGTCGTTAGCGCCCCAGACCCTTACGCGAATCCCGGTGCTATCGACCTCGAAGAGCGCGCGCTTTTCACGACTTTTCGAAACGACATTTCCAGCTTCGATCGCCGCGATCTTCTGGAAGAGCGCGTTGACCGCTTCGGCGTCCGCTCGAAATGACTGCTGGGAGGCCACGACCCATTCGTCGCCCTGCTTCTCGAGAACACTCGTTCCATCCTTCGACGTGATTTCGATCTTTCGCGAATCGACGTCGGTGGCCTTCGGGAAGAGAAGCCCGCTCGCCGTGTTGTCCGCGCGGTTTCCGCCGCGGAGAAGTAGCGCGAGGCCCAAACCGAGAACTGCGATGGATACGACGAGCAAGAGCGTGCGGTTCAAGCAGCGGCCCCCGAGAGCGCGAGGCGCTTCGCGCGGCGGCGCGCGAGAAACCGGATCAGTCCGAAAGCGATCACGGCGAGCGGCGTCCCGAAAATCCCGGCGACGCGTACCGCCGTCCGCGCCGAGTCGCTCACCTCGCGAAGCGGCCGGTCGGTGACTTCGCGCGAACGAATGCCGATCAGCTCGTCACCGAGCGTCAGCCAGTCGACCATGTTCAACAGGAACGCGCCGTTTTCCGGATACTGCGCGAGCATGTTGTCGTCGATGACGTACGAGCTGCCGACCAGAACGACCTGCGTGGCGGGGCTCTCGCCGATAGCCATCTCGCCCGCGGCGGCCGTGTCCTGCGGCGCGGGCTCCATCATTTCGTTGAGTTCCATCGCCTCGGCGGATTTCGCCGGCGCCGGCTGCCCCGCGTACGCGCTCCGAAAAACGCCCGACGCAACGAATGCCAGCGGGAAGCTCTTGACCTTGTCCGGGTCGGGCGGCTCGATGCGCGACTGCGGGCTAAACGTGACGCGCCCCGCTTGCACCCAGGCCTGGTCGGTCGAGCGGCCGAGCGTGTCGATCGCGACGCCCTCGGGCAACGGGTCGACCAACTCGACGCGCGCGGCCCACGGCACGACCATGCTCTCGAGTTCGGAGACCGCGGGATTCGCGGGCGACAACGTCTGCGGAGTCAGCTTGCAGAAGAACGGGTAAGGCCGCGTCGTCGAGAACTGCATACCGCCGATCGACGTGACGTAGGAAATCAATGCGTGCGACCCCGGATCGAAGACGACTTCATTCGACGAACGGAGCCCGTAGCTCGCGAGGACGTTCTCGAGGCCCGAAATCGAGGGCGCTCCCGCACGCATACCGGACAAGACTTCGATCGGCGCCTGGATCGGATCGAGCATGAAGATCGCGCGGCCGCCGCGCATCACGAACTGATCGATCTCGTAAGCATCGCGCTCCGAGACGCCGGCCGGCCCCGCGACGATGAGCGTGCTCACTTCCAAGGGCACCGCGTCGCCGCGGCCCATCGTGATCTCGCGCAACTCGTACTCGCGGTCGAGTAGCTCCTTCGCGCGCGTGAAGCCCTTCTCGAAACTTCGATCTCCGCCCGCAATGAAACCGATCGTCTTCTTCTCGTTGCGCGTGACCTTCAGGATCGCCGAGACGATGTCGTACTCGAGGCCTTCGGGGCGCACGACCGGGATCACTTCGTTTCGATCTTCGTACTGCACGGCGATTCCGAGATACGCGTTGCGAACGCTCGCCTTGTCCTTCTCGATCACCTGAAGCTGGATCTGAGGGATTCCGAGACCGCGGACGCGCGCCTCGAGCTTCGGGTCGGACGCCGGGTCGCGAACCTCGACGCGCATGTTATCCCCAGCGTACGCGCGCATGTCCTCGAGCAAGTCGGTCGTGCGGCGCTGCATCGCGATCAGATACGGCGGCAAGTTGCCGGAGAAGTAGACGTTCACGCTGACGAGGTCACCGAGGCCGCCGAGCACTTTGCGCGTCGCGGGCGTAATCGTGTACTCCTTGCGAGCCGTCAGATCGGCGCGAACGAACCAGCGGTGCGCCGCGACGTTGAGCACCGTCAACGCAAGAACGACCACGCCGATGAGCAGCCCCGTGTTTGCCCCTTCGGCTGCGCGCTTCATGCCCACTTCCTGCTTTCGATCGTCTTCACATTCAGGAAGAGGAAGAAAAACGTGACGCTCGCGAAGTACAACACGTCGCGTGAATCGACGACGCCGCGCTCGATCGACTCGAAGTGCGAGCGTACGCCGAGAAAGTCGACCGCCGGAGCGAGCGACTGCGGCAAACGCGACAAGATGACAGTCGAATCGAGGAGCAAGAGAAGAATCGCAACGAGGAACGACATGATGAGCGCGATGATCTGGTTCTCGGTGAGGCCGGAGAAGAAAATGCCCATGGCGAGGAACGCGGCGCCCATGAGAAGCGAGCCGATGTAGCCGCCGATGATCGGCCCCGGGTCGGGATTCCCGAGAGCGCCGACGATGATTGCGAGCGGAAGCGACAAGAGGATCGAGATCGACAGAAACAGAAACGACGCGAAGAACTTTCCGAGGACGACCTCGTGATCACGCAACGGTAGCGTCATCAAGAGTTCGATCGTCCCGAGCTTCTTTTCCTCGGCCCAAAGGCGCATCGTGATCGCGGGAATGAATAGAACGAACGCCATGGGCAGGAGGCCGAAGAACTCGCGCAGGCTGGCCTGCCCCTGCAGAAAGAAATTCTCGAAGAAGAGCCACGAGACAAGCGCCAGGAACACCGTCACGTAGATATACGCGATCGGCGAGTTCCAGTAGCTCTTGATCTCCTTTCGCATGACGGAGAAGACGTTGGTCATGAATCCCCTTCCTTGTCGCGGATCGGATCGCGCGTCGTCAGCGAACGGAACACCTCTTCGAGGCTGGCGCGCTCGTGGCGCAACTCGGAGAGGATCCACCCCGAGTCGACGGCGCAACGGAAGATCTCTTCGCTGATTTCTCCATCGTGCGCAGCGACGACACAGAGCCGCGTCGTTCCGTTTTCCTCCGAGAGAAACCGGACCTCTTGGACGCCGGCGCGCGCGGAGAGCCGGCGCTCCATCTCGGCGCGGCCCGCGCGAGCGGCAACGATGACAGTGCCGTGTCCGCCAAGTTGCGCGGTGAGTTCATCGGGCGTTCCGCTCGCGATAATCGTTCCTTCGTTGATGATGAGCACGCGTCCGCACGTGGCGGAAACCTCGGGTAGGATGTGCGTCGAGAGAATGACCGTCTTCTCGCGCCCGATCCGCTTGATCAGCTCGCGAATCTCCACGATCTGGTTGGGATCGAGTCCAGAGGTCGGCTCGTCGAGAATCATCACGTCGGGTTCGTGAACAAGCGCCGCCGCAAGGCCGACGCGCTGCCGGAAGCCCTTCGAGAGTTCGCCGATGTTTTTCTTCAGGACGCGATCGAGGCCGCACGTTTCCACGGCGTTGCCGATCTTTGCGCGGCGCGCTGTGGCCGGGATGCCGCGCACCTCGGCGATCATCATCACAAACTCGTCGACCTGCATGTCGAGATAGAGGGGCGCGTTTTCCGGTAAGTATCCGACGCGCCGCCGCACCTCGAGCGAATCGGTCTGCACGTCGTGACCGGCTACGAGCGCCGTGCCGCCGGTGGGAGGAATGTAGCCGACGAGCATGCGCATCGTCGTCGATTTCCCCGCGCCGTTCGGGCCGAGGAAGCCGAGCACCTCGCCGCGATGCACTTCGAACGAGACGTCGCGCACCGCCTCGACGGGCCCGAACGTCTTGGAGAGACGCTTGACTTCGATCATGGAGAGACCCTCTGCACGAATGCCCTCTCTACATCGAATTCGGAATGGAGGCTTGAACAACCGATGCGCGTCCGGAGTTCCGCGGATTTTTTTCGTCTCGCGATTGTTCTCGACGCGAGCGGCGAGTATGAAAAACACCGGCTTGGGTTGTCAAGGTTTTTGAGCCATGTGCTAGGATCTGGCTATGCATTGCCAACACCGTGCGGTGCGCCGCCTCGCGCGCCGCTGCGCAAGTCTCGCGCTCACCCTCCTCGGCCTCGCGCTCGCAAGCTGCGCGAACACAGAGCGGCCGATCGAAACGCCACCCGCGTTTCAGACTCCGATGGTGGGCCGACCGGCGCCGGAACTCGACATTCGCGAATGGGTCGTCGACCCGGGCGCGGATCATCGTACTCAAGAAAAGCTTCCGCTCATGCTCGTCTTCTGGAATTTCACCGACCCGGCATCGCGCGAGGCGATCGAGATGACTCAGTCTTTAGCGGTACCGCTTCGACACCGCGGGCTGCGCGTCGTGCTGATTCACACGGACATCGGAACCGAGGAGAAGCCCCGCCGCGGGCGTGTGACGGAGTTCCTAGACGAGCACGGGTTCATGCTGCCGACCGCCATCGACAACGGTACCGCGACCCTTCGCCAGTTCCAACTGACTGACGTGCCATCGATGGTCTTCATCGATGAGGCGTCGATTATTCGGGGTGTTGTCTCAAACTACCGCGTGTCGAAGAACGACGTCATCGCGGAGTTTGTCCGCGCGAACCTGCTCGGAATGCCGCCGGCGCTTCCGGAGATGTAGCATGAAGCGGGGCCGCTTTTGGCGACCCCGCCCATGTACTCGCCTAGTACAGCGACAAGTACCGCTTGTGCTCCCACGGGTGCACGCTTCCGATGTACTCGTGCCACTCCGCGCGTTTCGCGGCGATGTAGTGGTTGAAGATGTGATCGCCGAGCGTCTCGCGAACGAGAGTGTCCTTCTCCATCACGTTGACCGCGTCGTTGAGATCCGCCGGCAGGTCCGTGATGCGATGCCGCGCCCGCTCGCGTTTGCTCATCTCGTAGATGTTCTTGTTCACCGGAGGCCCTGGGTCGAGCTTCTTCTGCATCCCGTCGAGCCCGGACGCGAGCATGACGGCGAGCGCGAGGTAGGGGTTGCACGACGGATCGGGCATGCGCAACTCCACGCGCGTTCCGGTGCCGCGGCGATCGGGGACGCGCGCGAGCGGCGAGCGGTTGCTCTCCGACCACGCGACGTTGGTCGGGGCCTCATAGCCGGGCACGAGCCGCTTGTAGGAGTTGATGAGCGGGTTCGTCACCGCGACCATCCCGCGCGCGTGCACGAGAAGTCCCGCGATGTATCCGAGCGCGATCTTCGAAAGCTGCCACGACCCCTTCGGATCGAAGAAGATGTTCTTCCCATCCTTAAAGAGCGATTGGTGGCAGTGCATCCCGGAACCGTTGATGCCGTGCAGAGGCTTCGGCATGAACGTCGCGTGCATGCCGCGCATCGTCGCGACCTGCCGGACGATGAATCGAAACGTCACGATGTTGTCGGCAGTCGCGATCGCTTCGGCGTACTTGAAGTCGATTTCGTGTTGGCCGGGGGCGACCTCGTGATGCGCCGCCTCGACCTCGAAGCCCATCGATTGCAGCACCTCGACGATTTCGCGCCGGACCGTCTCCCCGAGGTCGATCGGCGTGAGATCGAAGTACCCGCCAGCGTCGTGTGTCTTCGTCAGAACGTTCCCGGCGTCGTCCTTGTGGAAGAGGAAGAACTCCGCCTCGGGGCCGGCCATCATCGTGTAGCCGAGCTTCGCGGCACGCGCGGTCACGCGTTTGAGAGTTTGACGCGGGCATCCCGCGAACGATTTGCCGTTCGGGTGATAGACGTCGCAGATAAGCCGAGCGACCTTTCCGCCGTCTGGCTCTTGGCCCCACGGGAAGACTCGGAAAGTATCGAGGTCGGGTACGAGCAGCATGTCGGACTCTTCGATCCGCGCGAATCCTTCGATCGACGATCCGTCGAAAAGAATCTCCCCGTCGAGCGCCTTCGAGAGTTGGCTCCGGGGTACCTCGACGTTCTTGATGACGCCGAAGATGTCCGTGAATTGAAGGCGCAGGAAGCGAACCTTCTCTTTGTCGGCGAGCTTTACGATTTCCGCTTTCGTCATGCGCGCTCCTCGTTTCGCAATAGAAGTTTGGGAGTGGTCGGCACCGGCCGAAGGAAAGCGCGAGACTAGCGGGAGTGAACGCGCGGTGTCAAGCCGTTTGTGCAGATTCTGCGCGTTCGGGACTGCAGAACGCTTGTTTGCGGTACCAATCTGGTCCCGTACGGCCGGTAGAGTGCGTAATGTGCACTAAACGTCTTTCATCTCGGAACTCCCCCATCCGCCGCGCCACGCTCCGGCAAGCAGATCGTAGATCATGAAACACTCGACCGCGAACGGCGGAAAGCCGAGGTAGCCCGGGATCGGCATTTCAAAGAGCTTGCTCTCCTGGAAGATCGGGAAGACGTAGATCCATTTCGCGCCCGCCCAGTAATTCCAAAACTCCCAGAGCACGCCGCAGCCGAGTCCGCCGGCGAGGAGAGAGACGAATCGCGTACGCCGGTGGTTCGCCCACTCGTGAAATGGCGACCAGCGCCCGCAGAGCGAATTCAGCGGATGCAACACGAAGATGAACCCGATCCAAACAAGCGCGAAGAGGTACTGGGCCAGGAAGCGCGGCACGATGAGAGGAAACAGAAGGCACATGACACCGAACGCGAAGACCGATGCGCGTGTTCCGAAGGTCGACGTCTCCTCCGCTGTTGCCTCGCGCAGCGTCGTCACCGGAGGGCGACGCGCTGCACCGCGGCCCCGAGACCGTGCCAAGCGATCCGCGAGCGCAACGATCAGATCGCTCGTTTCGAAGAGACCGGGCAGTATCGTGGCGAAGGACCAAGCGTAGCCGAGGTAGCGAAGCGCCGCCGCCTCAGGCAGCCCGATGTACTCCCAATTGGCGAGGCGCAGATTGTAGGCTTCGAAGATAAGCCAGATCGGTATCGACGCGAACGCGCATCGCGCGAACTCCGCGCGTCCCGAGGAGAGCTGCGATTTACCGCGAAGCGAAAACACCGCGGCGTCCGCGATGAGGATGTAGCACGTCCACGCGAGCGGCGTGAAAAACATCCGGACCGGCGCGAATCCCGCAAAGAGGAGCCACTGCGCGGCAACGAGCCCCGCGAGACCGGCGTAGCCGTAGAGAGGGAACGGGGCGAACGCGCGCACGGCGCGCTGCCCGCCGCTCGCCGGCGCCGCGTCAGTCACGCCGGCCCGTGCCAAGCGCGTCGATACCACTCGCGCAGCGGAACCCAATCTCGTCCGAGGCGACGGCCGGATCCTGCGCGGCGCGGCGCGACGTTGTGCACGCTTCGGGAGTGGCGCGCCACGATCCGCCGCGCACGCCGCGAGACGAACCGCTGATCGGACCGCGAGGGAGAATTCGGGAATCGTCCGTAGCGTAGTAGCTCGGGTCGTACCAGTCCGCGACCCACTCCGCGACGTTGCCAGCCATGTCGGATATCCCGGCGGGTGTGTCGCCGCGAGAGTGGGATCCGACGGCGGCGGGGCCATCGGCGCATGCGCCTGCGAACTCCGACGTCCAGTTCGCGAAATCGCAGAAGCCGCGCGGCAACGGGATGGCATTCCCCCAGGGGAAACGCGGCGTCACAAAATTCCGAGCCGCGGCCTCCCATTCCGCCTCGGTCGGCAGGCGTTTGCCCAGCCATGACGCGTACGCATTCGCGTCGTTCCACGTGATATCAGCCGCGGGGAAGTCCGCGGTCTCCGGAGGGTAGTCGCCGCGGAAATCCCCCTCCGTGATGTAGCCACTCGCGAGAACAAACGCGGCATACTGCGCGCGCGTCACTTCACGCGTGTCGATGTAGAAAGCATCGACGTACGCCGCGTGCGCCGGGCGTTCGTCGGAAAGCACGTTCGAGCCGATGAACGCGCTACCCGCGGGCATGTACGCCATTCCTTCGGGGACGCTGCGCACGCGAAACGAATAGGCGGGACTCGATGTCACGCGCCCCCCCGCGTCCGTGCGAACGACGCGCCACCAGTACGTCGCTCCATGTTCGAACGCCTCGGGATGTTGGTAGACGGGAATCGTCGTGCGCCCCAGACGCCGCGTCGTCGCGGCCGGGGAGTTGTCGAGATAAAACTCGTCAGTCACTGGCGCCGCGCATCCGCCCGCGGCCTGCCACGCAACGGCGAAGCGGGCGGGAAGGTCGATCGTGCCGTCCGGCGGCCACACCGGAACCGGCTCCGCCGCCGTCGCACAGACGCGCACGCCGCGCACGAACGTGGACGCGCGCCCATCCTCGTCGACCGCGCGAAGCGAGAGCACAACTTCACCCTCTTCCGCGTACGTCAGCGAAATCGCTCCAGCTGCCGCCTCGCGCGTCTCGAACGCGCCGTCGCCATCGAGATCCCATTCGATGCTGGCGATCCGTCCGTCATCCGAGATCGACGGCGTTACGACAAGTGTCTCGCCTGGCGCGACGGTGGTGTCGCGCCCGATCGATCCGGACGGAGATTCGTCCGTGATTCGCACGGCAAGAAACGCGGAGTCTTCATCGCCCACCACGCCGCGAACGTAGAAACGCGCCTCGTACTCGCCGCGAGACGAAAATGCGTGATTCGCCGCCGCGGCTGCGGCAGAGCGAAAATCCCGAACGCCGTCGCCGTCGAAATCCCACGCATACTCGGCGACGTTCGCCGTGTCGCCATCGAATGCGCCGGAGAAAAGAAGCGTGTCGCCGATCGACCCTCGCAGCTCCGCGCCGACGACGGGCCTCCACGAGTGGTCGCCGTGCGACGGCGCGGCCGGGTCGGCGGGATTATCGAGGAGGCGCCTGCATGAGAGCGTGAAGACGACGACCGCGAACGCTCCGGTCAGAGCCGCGACGCGCCACAAGCGCACGCGATCAGTAGACAAAGGTCAGCACCACGAGCATGCATCCCGCCGCCGAGAGCGAGGCGAGAACATTCCGCTCGCGTTCCGCGTCGCGCACCGACGCGCGCAGGCGCGCGGCGCTGTCCGGGAGGATCGCGTTGTCATAGTCGCGCTCGCGATCGGCCGCGACGGACTCGCGCCACAGCGCGGCGGCCGCGAGCCCGAGCGAGGTCGCGATCGCAATCTTGCGGAGGCGCGGGTGCCCGGCACTCGGTGCGCGCGCGGCGCGGTACGCGCCTTCATCGAATTCCGCCAGACCGCGTGCGCTCAGAGAGTCCGCCGCTTCGGTCGTCGAGCCCGACGGCGGTGCAAGCGTCGCAGGAGGCGGGCCATCGGCGAACACGGGTTGGGCGAGCGCGACGACGAGTGCAACCCGAACACAGAACGTTGTGGCGCGGAGCGATCGGATCGTGTGCACGCGAGCCTTTCGATCGGCTGGGGAGACGAACGGCGCGATCCTACCGACCGCGCGAAAGACGGTCAAGCTAGCGCGAATGCATCTGCGAAAACTCGGCGGCGCCATGATGGCGCGCAACGCCGGATCCGCTTGACACCCTATGGCGAGCCACCTAGGCTACGGCCCGTTATCGCTCCCCCGCGAGCCGAAAAAGAGGAGACGCATCATGAAGAAAATCGTCGCGATCGCACTCGCGTGTCTGACGCTCCCGGCGGGCGCGTCCGCGCTTCCGCAGTACGCCGCCCAGGAGCAGAAACAGTGCATTCACTGCCACACCGATCCCGGGGGTGGCGGCGCGCGTAATTTTCGCGGGCAGTACTTCGAGGCGCACGAGTATTCGTTCGCAGGATTCGATGAGGCCGCTGCCGCGAGGCCTTCAAGCGGATCGGGATCTGCGCTCGAAACTCTGCTCGAGGCGATCTCGTTCTCAGGCGAGCTGCGCGCACTCTACTCCGTCGCCGAAGGCCCTCACGATGAACTCGGTTCGGGCTGCGAGTCGTGCCACGCGCCGGGTCAACGCGCGCCGGACAATTCGTTCTTCCTGATGCAGGGCGAACTCGGCGTCTCCGCGCGCATCACCGAAAAGCTGGCGTTCCGCTACTCGAACGATCTCGGCATCACGCGCGATGTCTACGCGACGATGCGTTTCTGCGACGGAAGCACATTCGTCAAGGTGGGCGCGTTCCAGGTCCCGTACGGGCTCGAGAATTTCGCCGACCATAACGCGCTCGTGAAAGTGCGGCACAACGTCGGCTCGAACCTCCGCGACGTCGGCGTGCAGACCACGGTCCAGACGGCGCGCTACTTCGCGAGCCTGGCGGTGCTCAACGGCCGCCCGCGGTTTAGCCAATCATCGCCTGTTCTCGAAGGTTCGATCGACCAAGACGGCACGCCGGCGATCGTCCTGCGCGCGGGTGTCAACACGCCGCGCGGCCGCTTCGGCGCATCGCTCTTGCACGACAACTCCGGCCGCGGGAGCGCTCAGCGCGAAACGTTCGGCGGTGCGTTCGGTTCCGTCTACATGGGCCGGTGGCGATTCCACGGCGAACTCGACTTCGGGCAAGAGCGGTTCGGCAGCGCCCAGCGTTCGAACATCGGCGCGCTCGCGCAGGGGACGCTCGAGGTGCTCGACCACACGGAAGTCTCGGCGCGGTTCGACCGATACGATCCTGATACCGATGTCGACGACGACGGCGAGACATGGTATTCGCTGCTCGTCGAGCATCACCTCTCCCAGAACGCGTCGCTGCAAGGGCGGTTCCGTCTGCGAAACGAGGACTACGAGACGCTCGGGTCGGGGTCGTCGCAGTTCAACGTCGCCGGAAATGACGACGCCCTCTTGATGCTCTACGTGCACTTCTAGGAACCGCCGCACTCCCTTCCCGCGGCGCGTGCGAATGTGAAGCGCTCGTGTCGATGATGGCGGAACGCCGAATCGTGCGAGCGCTTCTTCTTTTCGCGCTCGTGCTGCGCGGGTTCGTCGCGTGGCAGGCATACGCGCATCCCCTCGTCGCGAACCCGCTCATGGACGCGCGGGAATACCACACGTGGGCCGCGCGAATCGCAAGCGGCACGATCACCGGCCCGGGCGTTTTCTATCAGGCGCCGCTCTATCCGTACGTACTCGGCGCGGTCTATGCGCTGACGGGGCCGCATGCATGGGTGGCGTTCGCGCTGAACGCGCTGCTCGACGTCGCTGCCATCGCGGTCCTGTACAGCGCCGCGCGAACTACCGTCGGACCAACAGCAGCGCTTCTCGCCGCGGCGATGGCCTCGGTATACGGCGTCGCGCTCTTCAACGTTGCGCAGGTGGCGAAGTCGAGCCTTGATCTACTCCTGATCGCGACGCTCTTCCTTGCGCTTGTCAATGCGGAATCGGCGGCCACCGCGCGAGGCGACCGTCGCGCTTGGTTCGCCACGGGAATCGCCCTCGGTCTCGGGGCGCTCAACCGCGGCAATCTCCTTCTGGTCGCACCGCTGCTGCTTGCGCGCGCCGCGAGCCATGCTGGAGGAGGGCGCTTGCGCGCGAGCCGCGTCGCACTCTGCGTCGCGGGATTACTGCTGCCAATCCTTCCCGTCACGCTTCACAACGCCGCCGTCGGACGCGACTTCGTTCTGACGAGCGCGCATGGCGGGTTCAACTTCTACGTCGGGAATCACGAGCGCGCGGACGGTACATCGAAGCGGCTCCCCTTCATCCGCGAGAATCCGGAGTTCGAGCCCTCGGACGCGCAGTCGGAAGCGTCGCGCCAGGCCGGCAGGACGCTTCGGCAGTCGGAGGTTTCGTCGTGGTGGACGCGACGCGCGTTCGCGTGGCTTCGCGAGCACCCGGCGGACGCGCTCGTGCTCTACGCGCGCAAGATGCGTCTGCTCGTCGCCGCGTACGAGGTCCCCGACAGCGTCGACTTCCGATTCATCCGGCGCGACGTCGGAGCGCTGGGCTTTCCCTGGCTGAGCTACGGCGCCGTCCTACCGCTCGCGGTAGCCGGCCTGGTTCTCGCGTCTCGTCATCGCCGGCCCGTTGGGCCACTTGCGTTTCTGCTTGCGGCCGTCGCGCTCTCGCTTCTCCCGTTCTACTTCTTTTCGCGCTACCGCCTCCCGCTCGTTCCGCTCCTGCTTCCGTTCGCAGCGTACGCGCTCGTGTTCCTTGCTCGAGCCGCTCGCGCGCGAAGCCGCGCGGCGCTCATCGCGATCCCCGTCTTCGCGGGCGTCGCACTCGTCGAGATTCCGCCCGGATGGGTCGATCGCTCCTTCGCGGTCTCTGAGGCCAACCTGGGGAGCCTCCTGGCGGAGCAAGGCCGTGCAGACGAAGCGATCGCCGCGTACGACCGCGCGATCGCGGAGCGGCCCGGGTACTTGAACGCGCGCGTGGCACGTGCCTCGCTCTATCGTCGTGCCGGCCGCGTCGCGCTCGCGGAGGCCGAGTTGCGCGCGGTCGTCGCTGCGGACGCGAACGACTGGTACGCGCGCTACGACCTCGGGCGAATTCTCCTGGAGCGTGGCGACACACAGGGCGCGATCCGCGAATTCGAAACCGCGCGAGCCTTGTGGCCGTTCGAAGCGGCGACCCCGTTCGCGCTCGGGAACGCTCTGCGGCGCTCGGGGCGCGCGGGCGACGCGATCGCCGCGCTTCGCGACGCGATCGCGCTCGACCCCAGCCATGACGACGCACGTTGGAATCTCGCCCTACTACTCATCGAGAGCGGCGATCACGCCGAGGCGTCCCTCCTTCTGGAGGCGTTGCGGCAGCGCCGCCCGAACGACGCTCGCGTCGCGGAAGCACTCCGGGTTCTGGGGCGCTAGTCCGGGTGCGGCATCCTGTCGCATGGCGCGCGAAATCGCGCAGCGCCTTGACCCGACTGCAATTCCATCGTAATGTCGCGCAGTCCAAACGCCGAAAAGTCACTCGAGGAGGTACTGATGCGCGACGCGATTCCAGCGTTCCGATACCGTAGGTCTTTGCCCGTTCTTGCGCTGTTTCTTCTGATTTTGCCAGCCTGCGGCGGCGGCGACGGCGGCACCGATCCGCTCCCAACGGGGGAATACTCCAACACGATTCAGCCGATCTTCAATCGAAGCTGCATCGCAAGCTGCCACTCCCCCGGCAACACCGAAGACGAGAGCGAGCTCGACCTAACGACCTGGGACGCCCTCATCCTCGGAAGCAAGAACGGCGAGATCCTCATTCCGTTTCGGCCGGACCAAAGCCACTTGATCGATCACATCACGGGAGTTGCCACTCCGCGCATGCCGCTCTCGCGCGATCCGCTTCCGAACTCCGAAGTCGACATCCTCGAACGCTGGGTGCTCGACGGAGCGCGCAACGACGCGGGCGAGGTCCCCTACGCCGATCTCGCGCGGAAGATCTACGTCGCGAACCAGGGCTCCGACGAAATCTCCGTCCTCTCGCTCGATGGGTTTCTCGTGACACGCATCGTGACTGTGGGCTCCGACCCGGCGAGTATCGAAAGCCCTCACAACATCTGGCTCGATGGACCCGGCGACCGCTGGTACGTCACACTTATCAGTAATCCTGGCCAGCTGGCGCAGTACGACGCAGAGAACGACTCGCTCTTGGGCACGGTCGCCGTGGGCAACTCCCCCGCGAACGGTGTGACGACGTCGGATGGTTCGAAAGTGTTCGTAACGAACTGGGACGAGACGACCGGCGCAATTGGATACGTAACCGTGGTCGATGCGGCCACAATGACGGTCGTGGAGACCATCCAGGTGGGCGGCCAGCCGCACGGCATCGCGATTTCGAGCGACGACACCCGCCTCTATACGACGAACTATCACTCCGACGACATTTCCGTCGTCGACCTAACACAGGATCCGCCCGTTGAGATCTCGCGTATTCCGGTTGCCGCCGACGTGAACCCGCTCGCGCCGAGACAGTATCTCCCCAACGAAGTCATACCTTCGCGCGACGGGCGGTTTCTCTTCGTTGTTCTCAACAAAGCCGGTCGCAGCGATCTGCGTGTCATCGATCTGGCAGGCGACTCGCTCTACACTGTAATCCCGACGGGCGGAGCCGGATTCCTCGCCGACCTGACGCCCGACGGAACCGAGCTCTACGTCGCCGACTGGAACGCGCGATCCGTCACCGTCATCAATACGACGACGCTCACGCGAGTGGCGACGATCACGGATCCCTACTTCGCGTTCCCTCACGGAGTGGCGTTCACTCCGGATGGCCGGTACGCGCTCGTCACGAACGAGAACCAGAGCGGCGCCGCCCCAGCGCACCATCCTACGGAAGGCGGCAGCCCCCGTGGGAACATCACAATTATCGATACCCAGACGCGCCAGGTAGTCAAGGCGATCGATCTCGAGCCGTTCTCTGCCGGGATCGCGGTCAAGTTCTAGGACGCCGCGCGTCATGAGCCGATTCCGTGCATGGGCCTGCGTAGCGCTCCTCGGCGCGTTTCTCATCGCATGCGCGCTCTCGGGCTGCGGCGACGACCCGACGAAGCCCGATCCTACGGGGACAGGCACAGGCACCGGAACGGGCACGGGAACGGGAACGGGAACCGGCGACCCCCGTCCCAAGCTCGAGGACTTTCGCGACCCCGCGGTGTGCGGACAGTGCCACCCGAACCACTACTCCGAGTGGCGCGAGTCGATGCACGCGTACGCGATGAAGGACCCAGTCTTCTTCGCGCTCAACGCGCGGGAGAAGCAGGCAACGAGCGGAGCGCTCGGCGAGTTCTGCGTCTCGTGCCACTCGCCCATCGGCCTCGTCACCGGCGCTGCCGAGAACTTCACCGACCCGGCGCTGCTTCCCGACCTCGTGCAGGCCGGCGTCACATGTGAATCCTGCCACCTCGCCCGCGACTTCGTCCCCGCCGGCCCCGACGGTGGTCACTTCGAATTCGCCCCCGGAGAAAGCATCTTCGGCCCAATGGATCAGGTCGTTCCGAACTCGTTCCATCTCTCGATTCAGAACCGCGACTTCAACCGCTCGCGCGTGTGCATGCCGTGCCACAACTTCGAGAGCGGCGGCGTGGTGCTCGAAGGAACTTTCCGCGAGTGGGTCGAGAGTTCATTCTCATCGCGCAAGGAGTGCCAGGACTGTCACATGGAGGGATACTCCGGCCAGGCCGCGATAGACGGCCCGCAGCGACTGCGCCTCCACCGCCACTACTTTACGGGCGTCGACATCGCAATGGTGCCATTTCCGGGCTCGGAGGCGCAGCGGGCGCGCGTCGAGAACCTGCTTCGCGAGTCCGCGACGCTCCTCGTCGGGTTGCCGGCGACCGTTGCGCCGGAAAGCACGCTCCTGGTTCAGGCGCGCGTCGTCAACGATAAGACCGGGCACGACCTCCCATCGGGGACGACCTTCGAGCGCGAGATGTGGCTCGAGGTGGTCGTTCGCGACGCGGCGGGAGATACGATCTACGTGAGCGGAAACCTCGACGCCAACGGGGACCTTCGCACGCGCCACTCGGAACTCGATCCGAACGGCGATGCCGATCTCATGCTATGGACGAAGGAACTCGTCGATCCGAACGGCGACGAGGAAACGACGATCTTCCGCGCAATCGGCGCAACGGGCGACGTCATTCCCGTCGAAAGCACGCGCGGGAAGGACTACAACGTGGCCGTTCCAAGCGATGCGGTTGGGCCGCTTACGGTGAGTGTGCGGCTGCTCTTCCGGCCGTTTAAGCCGTACGTGCTCCGCTCGCTCGGACTTGCCGAGCTCGCGCCGCAGAACCCGGTCTTCGAGATGGAAGCGAAGACCACCGAGGTTCCGCTCGCGCGGTAGCGTTTGATTCGGCGCGCTCGCGCGCGCGCGCCGCGCGACCAGATGCGCAGGGGCGGCTCCGGCACGCCAACTATCTCAGGTGGACGATACGGCCTTTCGCTTCGCGCGGGCCCGCCGTGACACTGTAGAAATAGATTCCGCCGGTCACCTCGTCGCCGTCATCGTCGCGGCCATCCCAAACCATCGACCGCTGCGCTCCAAGAGAAACCGTCGTCGGGCCGATCTCTCGGATTCGCCGCCCGGATGCGTCGAATACGCGCAGCGTGACTCTCGAATCCTCCGGCAGGTCCATCAGAATCTGCACCGGCCCGCGGGAGGGATTCGGGCGGGCCGCGTAGACACGAAAGTCGATGGCCATGTCGAGCACTGCGGGAGCGAACGCGGAATCGGGTGCCACCGTCGCAACGTCCCCGTTCATGTAGAGCGCTTCGACGCGGTAGATCGCGCCGGCGAGACCCGACGCGTCGACGAAGGTGTTCTCGATCGCTCCGGGAAGATTCTCCGCGCCGCTAACGGGGACGAACGCGCCGCCGCCGGTCGAGCGGCTCAAGCGGAATGCGAGCCCTTTATAGGTACCTGACACCGTCCAGCGCAGGGTGGCGCCGGAGCTACCGAACGAAACGGATGACGTCTCGAGGCCGAGCCTGGGAAATCCGACGGAGACAGCGACCGGCCCATACGACGCGCACGCCAGACCGGCATTCGTCGCATCGAGAATGTAGCGATAACTGTTTCCCGCGAAACCGGCCGTCGTGTCGTCGTAGACGAAGTGCGGGCCCGCGGACTGCGCAACCTGCGCGATTGTCGCGAACTCCCCCGCGCCAACGGCGCGCCGTATGTGGAACGCTTCGGTTCCGCTAGCGACCGCTCGCCACTCGAGCGAGATCCCGCCTTCGCTCGGCGCAGCCGACAGGCCGCCCGAATTGTTGCGATAAAAATTCACGCCGCCGTTCTCTTCGCCGACGAAGAGGTCGAGATCGCCGTCGGCGTCGATGTCGGCAAACGCCGGAGCGCTCACGCGCCCGACATCGATCCCCTCGAACTTGTTCGTAGCGAGGTCGAATCGCAGACTGTCACCCTGCCCCCGATTTCGGTACTCGCGCAGGCGCCCGTCGATTGAGCCGATCCAGATGTCGAGGTAGGTGTCGCAGTTCGAATCGATCAGAAGCGGCGCCAAATGCTGCGTGACAGTGTCGCCGACCGTGTTGAAGCCGAACGCCGAGTCGGCGCGAGACGTTACCCACGCGAATCGCGGCTGCACGCCTTCAGCCGTGAGGTCGAATGTTCCGAGATTGTCGTACCAGTAGATCTTCGGCCTGCTGCTCACCCCGAATTCGCCGACGAGCAGATCAAGATCGCCGTCGCGATCGAGGTCCCCCACTGTCGGCACACCGACGTCGTCCGGACGGTGCCGGCGATTGCCGGGCAACACGGCGTCGAGGAGGACTCCCGTAAACTGAAAGCTCGCGCTCGCCGGCGAGCCTTGATTCTCGAAGTAGAAAACTTGATACGGCTCGCCCTGCTGCCCTGCGAGCAAGTCGAGATCGCCGTCGCCGTCCATGTCGGCGAGGACGGGAGCCGGTGTCGCGAGCCGCGGATGGACTACCGCGGCGAACGGGTCCTCTTCCGCCGGTACCAGGCGGAACGCTGGCGCCGCGGCGCTTCCGATGTTCTCGATGAGGCGAAGCCCGGGGACGCCCTCGCCATCCAAGTCTTGAAACGTGAATCGCCCAACGACGAGATCGAGATCGCCGTCCGCGTCGATATCAGCGATCGCGGGGCGCGCGACGGCTCCCACGTCAATCCCGTCGATCAATGCCGACTCGACATACTCGAACGCGACAGCCCCCGTCGTGTCTGCGTCGCGAAACAGGAGGAGGCTCTGATCGAGCAGGGCGAGCGGGTCGCGAGGACTGGCGAGGAGATCGAGCGCGCCGTCGGCATCAATATCGACGACATCGTTCCACACTTGGAAGAACGAACTCCCGTCGACCGGAAATGGCAGCAGCGTATCCGTCACGCGCGTGTACGCGGCACTGTCCGGCGTCCCGTCGTTTCGGAAGAACCAGACGTTGATATTGTTCAGATCACCGATGAAGAGATCGTAGTCGCTGTCGGCATCGACGTCGGCGAACGTCGGAACCGCCGGGCCATGGCGTTCACCGGACTCGGAGCCACCGCTGGAGGACGTTGCGCGCGCGACGTTCGGCGAAACCCCCTGCACGAAGGTGCTGATCCCGCCGAAATCGAATCGCTGAGACGAATAGAACGGCTGAGTCCGCGTGCCAATATTCCAGTTTATGACCGCGGTCCCGAGCCCCGTGTTCATGAAGAAAAAGTCGAGGTCGCCGTCCGCGTCGAGATCGACAAAGGCGGGCGTGTTGCCGTCGCCCGGCGAGGCTTGCGCGGAATCGAGGAAGGCCACGGTTCCCTGCCACTGGAAAAGCGGGTCCGCGGGGGTGCCGACGTTCTTGTAGTAGCCGATCGGATTTCCGTCGGGAGCAACGCCGCCGAAGAGGTCCAGCACGCTGTCACCGTCGATATCCGCGAACGCAAACCAAGGGTCCGCCGCCACGATCGGCGGATCGACGATGTTTTCGCTCTGTGGCTCGAAACGCGGCTCGGCCGCGCTGCCGACATTCCGAAAAACCGCGATTCGTCCATCGGGATCGAGTGACGCGAAATCGAAATCACTGTCGCGATCGAGGTCGACGAAGCGAAACTTCGGGCTAAAGAACCCGCCACCGATGCCGCCGTAGAACGGAATCGTTCCACCGCCCGTAACCGGAAAGGCCACGGGCTCCCAGGTGAACGCACCGGCCGTCTGCGCGGACGCGGCACTGGAGATGCCCGCGGCCACGACGAAGCCCAACGCCATGCCGACCAACCATTGCGAGGCGACGGAGCGCTTTGAAGACCGAGCCGATGAAACAGCGATCAATTGTCCGCCTTGCCGACGAGCGGTGCTTTCGTAAAGACGATCTCTTCCGCGCCCGTTCGGCGAATCTCGTCGAGGCCGCGGAGAAACCGCCCGAAGACAGCCTTGTCGATATCGAAATCCTTCAGCGTGAGATAAGTCCTGACGCCGAGGCCGTCGAAGATATCGTCGTAGTCGCGCTGGAAATCGAGAAACCCGCTCGAAACTTTTGTATCGCCGGGAAAAGAGGTGACGACGTATCCGTCGGGCGGCGTGATCGTGACATCGTGCGAAATCGCTTCCGGATAGAGAAAAACAAGCGCGCCGCTTCGCTTGGTCGTCGTCGGCGTTTGCTCGAGGGTCGGTAAACCGAAAGCGAGCGCCGGTACGCGGACCTCGTCCGCGCCAGGGGTCCACGGCCGGCTGACCGCATATCGCACGCTCAGATCGGTACCGAGCGAATCGAGATTGCGTACGGAAAACGATGTCACCGCAAAGTCGGCGCCACTGCGGTCCAACCAGGACTTGAACGCCGCCGATTGCTCTTGAGGCGACTTTCCGAGCAGAGCCCGACGCATGAGAAGGGAATGCGCGCCGCGGAAATCGATCGTCGCTTCGAAAGTCATTGTGCCCGACGCGTCCCATGTCGACTTCGCGTCCGTAAGATCGTATCCGCAGTCGGACGTGCCGTAGGGTTCGATCGTCAGTGCGCCCACGGTGGGATCCCAGAAATTCGGCGCACCATCCCAGACAATGAGAGGAGTCAGGCCGGCATCGTTGCCTGGGCCTCGCAACTTCTCTGACACTTCGCCGAATCCGAGCGCCTGATCCGTCGGATCGAGCCAAACCTCGCGAGCCGGCAGGAACGAATGGACGAGAGCGTGGTCGAAGAACATGAAGGTCGGGAAGTTCTGCTCGAAGCGCCCGAGCGTGCGCGAGGAAACAAGCGCCAGCGACGCGTCGAGTCCGGCGCAGCGCATGAGGTGCGCGAGGCATGCGGCCGCATCCTTGGCGTCGCCGTAGCCGCGTTCGAGAACTTCGGAGGGCGCATCCGGGATGAGCTTCGACTCGTTTACCGGGATCGGAACCCAACGAACGTGACTGCGCACGTGTTCGTAGAGAGCCCGCGCTTTCAACGAGTCTTCGTCGATGCCGCGCACGATCGCAAGGGCGAGATCCGCTGCTCGCTGATCGCTCGCGAAGACTCGTTCGACCTCACCGTTGTACCAACCGCGCAACTTGTCCCAATCGCGCTCGAACGCAACGGTCAGGTCAACGGAGCGCGCAAGCGCGGTGGGCGGCAGCGCGAATTCCTCGGCCGACAACTCCGGAACGTTCGTGAGGCTCCAGATATACCGCTGCATCTCTCCCGTGGAACCCGTGACGGTCTCCGTTTCGGGTCGTTCGAGATCGCCATGCTGCATGTAGGAGTCGGTCCACCACGGGAATCCGCCGACGACGCTTAGCGGCGCCGTGACCGTGTAGGTGGCGCGATCGATCGGGTAGGAGTGATCGAACACGAAACTGTTCATCGCGAACGCCTCGCTCCCACGAACGGAATACTTCAGATCAAGGATACACGTGTCGGGAAGCGGACCGAATTCAACGACGCGCCAGCGTAGATCCGCATAATCGGGAAATTCCGGCTCTCGAGGTACGTCGCGAATCTTTGCCTTCGGGACCGAGAGGGGGGTGCCGTTGCGCAAAATAACGCGCGCCTCGAGTCCGGAAATAGTCCGATCGGAATGAAACGGGATCCGCACGGTCGCGACCTTTGCGGCTTCAGGCGAATCGCCATCGAAAACCGCGCAGGTCCACTGGTACTCGCTATCGACCGTAAAGCGCGACCCTGCAAACGACGCAGAACTCTTCGTCGCGGACAACCCGCTCTGTTGCGTGACGTCCGTAAACGCGACTTCACCAGTATATGTGGCCATGTCGATGCACTCGTGCAGCAGACCAATGACCGGGCGTGTGTCACCGTACTTTGCGGACAGGTTGCGCCAGAACGCGTCGTCGGCGACCGCGGAGCGGACATCCGCCACAACGCACGCTGCGAATGTGATCGCTACAACTGCAGCAATCCGTTCAGACGCGGCCGCGTGCAGGGTGAACAAATCAGGGCCAAGACGTTTCACGAGTCCTCCTCACTGTCGGCCGTGTCGGAAAGTTCGAAACCGTCCATCCCTTCTTCGTAGATGATCTCATAGCACTCTGGACACACGAATTCGCTTTCGTGTTCGCGCACGCAGTCCTGGCAAATAAGCTTCTCGCAGCGCGCGCAGGTCTCATCGGCGTCCGTACTACGGCAGAGTTCGCACTCCATGTTGGTCCTCGATGCTCCTCGGGCAGGTCGTTGTCCGTGATCGTGACACTCGGCAGGCGTTAAACGCGAGCGCCGACGCGATACTACCCAAGCGGTCATAGGCCGTCAAGGATGCGCACTTCCGGGGTTTGAGGGCGCCGCGAAAAAGGAGAAAGCCCCCCGCTTCGCGAGGGGCTCTGCGCTCCTGATTTCGTCGTCGGAACTTTTACCGGTACAGACCCTTGATATTGCCCCAGGTCGTCGCCTCCACCGGGTTCGGCGGCGGACAGTCGTTCTTCAACTCGCCGCTCCAAAGCCAGTTGTAGCCGGTCGGCACGCTGAAGAAGAAGTTGCTGCTCACCGTTGCATTCCAGACCCAGAACGGCGAGACCAGAGCGCCGAGCGAGTCGCCGGATACGAACGTGACCGAGCCGCGAATTTCGCCAGTCGAGTCGGGACCCGCGCCGCCTGCATCGCTGAAATTGATCAGGAGGTCATCAATGGTTCCGACGAGGATCGGGCTACCGTCCGTGAAGAGCGATGGCACGTTGCCATTCGGAGGGCTCGCTGTCGGGGGACGGGGGGCGTCCTTACTCGTGTCGTAATAGATCGTGATCGTTCCGCCGCCACCGTACATGAAGGTGTCGGGATCCGAATCGATGAACGCGTCGAGATCGACACCCGTAATGTGAAATGTGTACTCGGAGGCTGGGGATTGATCGAAGAGGATGGGCGCGCCCTGATTTGGCTGGGTCTTCGTGAGGCGACCGACAACGTCGAGAGGGCTTCCCGCGGCGGGTCCTTGAGTCGCGTGTCCCCAGGAGTTGCCAAACTCGATTTTGAACTGACGGGAGCCTGGGTCACACACTTCTTGGGCAACAGTAGGCCCGGGCACTCCGAGGGCGACGCAGAGGGCGATGACGAACGATACCTTCATGGATGCTGGCCCCTCGTCGCGCCGAGAACGGGGGTTGGTCACGCGGCAACCTGCCGCGTGACCAACTCGTAAATTAATTCTTGTAGATCCCCTTGATCTTGCCCCATGTCGTCGCTTCGGTCGCGTTCGGCGTGAGGAAGATATTGCCGGCGCCCTGGACGTCGTAGCCCTCGGGCGGGAACGGCGCGCCGATGGACGCAGCGAAGGTGTATCCATCCTGGGTGCCGACGTTGTTCACGAACGTGCCGGCATCGAAGTAGAGCGTACCTTCCCAGTTCCCCGTGTTCGACGCCGAGTTAAAAACGGCCGTGAACGACGTGAAGTTTCCGTGGAGGTAGTTCGGATCGGCAGTCGCGTCCGTCCACGTCGAGGGCGTCGTCGCGTTCGGCGGATTCACGCCGTAATCGCCGGAGGTACCGATCGGCGCAAAGTCATCGACGTAGATCTGGAACTCGCCGCCCGTGTAGACAACGGTCACTTCCGTGCCGCTGACCGACTCTCCGAGAGAGATCAGGCCCTGGACGTACCAGGAGTACTGATAGAGAGAGGTGTCCCACGTGAGCGGGGGGAAGACATCGCTAATAAACCCAACGCCGTTGAGTTCGTCACCAGCGTTCGACGGAGGAAACCCGCCATCTTCCCAGACGTTTCCGTCGTACGTGATAATGGTTTGCCCCGAAGCCCCGACCGCGTAGAGGGGGATGAGAGCGAGTGAGAGAACCCAAAGCACTTTCTTCATTCGGCACCTCCCGTTGGGTTTGCTACTTGCCTTTACATTATCGAGATGAAGCTCTTGAAAAACTCGCACATCGGACTGTCGAAATCGGCCGGCACCGCACAATGGACTATCCCACGACGCCTGGGGCGCATGGTAGCACTTCATAACTTGCGTGGTCAATCAGTTTTTTCTGAGGAATCCGCGTTTTCTTTATCAAGAGCGCTCGCATCACCGGATTACCGTCAACTTGCGGGTCGAAGAGGTGCCCCCGGTCTCGAGTCGAAAGAAATAGACTCCCGGCGACACCCGCCGCCCATTTTCCGCGCGCGCGTCCCACTCGACTACATGAGGACCGACGGTCTGCACCCCGTCGACCAGCGTGCGGACCAGCTCTCCGTGCACGTTGTAGACCCGAACCGTGGACGCCTCCTCCCGCGACAGGCGATAGGAGACGCGGGCGCCACTCCTCGCGGGATTGGGCCGAGGGGCGAGGAGAAACCCGGCCGAGATCGCGTCAGGCGACGCCACTCCCGTGGCCGGATCGTTCGAGAGAATTGCGAGGGTTGGCTCGGCGGCCCCGGCCGCCACGATGTCGAGTCTGCCGTTGAGAGCGAAATCGCCCGACAGAATAGTACCGGGCGCGAACGGCAGCGAAAACACCGAGTCTGCCGCGAACGCGGCGCCGCCCAGACCAAAAAAGACCGCGACAGCGAAGTCATCTGTACTCGCGGTCGCGATATCGAGAATCCCGTCACCATTGAAATCCGCCACGAGGGCCCTCGCCGGCGCGACCGCACTCGGCAAAGGCGGCGCGAGCGCCAGAGCGCCTCCACCTAATGAAAGGAGAAGGGTGAACCCGGCCGACTGCTGGTTCGCAATCACCAAGTCCGGGTAGCCGTCCCCAGTCAGATCGCCGGCGTCAAGATCCTGCGGACTGAGACCTCCGGCGAAAAAGACGCCGTTCGTGACGAAACTGGCCGCTCCATTGTTCTCGTAGAGGTCGACGACTCCAAAATTTCCGCGGACCGTGGCAATGTCCAGGTCCCCGTCGAGATCGCTGTCGAACAGGACGGCATCGCGGGGCCGCGCGGGAAGCGGAAGGCTCGGCCACGCCGCGAGGGAGCCTCCAGAATTCACGAGAGGCTCCAGTCCGAAGGGCGATGTGGCCATGACCATCAAGTCGTCCCAGCCGTCGTTGTTCAGATCCCCGACCACAAGACCGTGTGGGATTCCGTCCGTAGAGACCGATCCCTGCTCGACGAGCGCGGTGTCGGCGGTGCTAATCAGCCGCACCGTCGATTGCGCCGCGTCGGTCACCGCGATTTCATACCTCCCGTCGTGGTCGATGTCGGCGAGTGCAATCGCGTTCGGATCGCCGCCGAGGAGGATCGATGGGCCGGACGTCATCATCCCGGTCGCCGTGCCCAGATAGACATCGAGACGACCGGCGGTTCGTGCGACCGCGGCGAGATCGTGGTACGAGTCGCCGTTGAAATCGAGTTGGACGATTTGCGTCGCCGTCGCTTGGAGCGGAATCGTCTCGGTCTGCCCGAACGTCGCGGAGCCCTGATCGACTCGCGCGAGAAAACTCCATCCGAATGGCAACAGGGACTCGCCACCGATCGAGGCGATATCCGATTTCAGCAGGACCCGCACCTCCTCGCCGGGGTCGAGTGTCAATGCAGGATCGATCCGAAGCCGTCGCTCGGACGCGAGATACTCGTACGAGAACGGGAGCGCTCCGCGCACCTTGGAAACAAACGACATGCTCGACGGCGTGATGCTCGCGGCGGCGACACTTGCGGAGAACTGCGCCTCGATTAAGCCGCCGCGATCCGCGCTCACCGCGTACGGCGGAGGACCGGCATCGGTGACGCTCAAACTCGAGACTCCGTTCCGAAATACGCGAACCTTTCCGGTCGCCCAGTTCGTGATCACGAGATCGAGATCCCCATCTTGGTCGGGATCGGCTCCCACGATGTTCTGCAACCCGACGCCGACGGAATCACTCACGAAGGCGATGTCGAAGCGCCCTGCCCCATCGTTGGCAAGCACGAAAAACTTGCCGGTGAACCAGTTCGCCGTCGCCAAGTCGATATCGCCGTCGCCGTCGAGATCTCCGCCGTACACATCGAAGAGCGTGTTCTTGCCGGGACCGACGTTGATCGAATCGACCACGACGAGCGAATCGTCGCCGAACGTTCCATCGCCCCGATTAAACAGGAGCGAAATGCTCCCGCCCTGAACATTGGACACGGCGATGTCGAGCCAGCCGTCACCGTTCAGGTCGTTCACGTTCAGGGAGAGAGAACGCAATCCAACTCCGTAGGTCGCATCGGGGCCGAAGAGCCCGCCGCCAAGATTCTTGAAGACGGACACTTTCCCGTTCGCATTGACCGCCGCCAGATCGCGGTCGCCATCACGATCGAAATCGTAAAACTCCATATTGCGTGGGGAGCTATCGGCCAGAAGAGTCGTAAAGACGGGAAACGCACCATCATCGTTCTTCGCTATCAGAATTTGATTGCCTTGCAGATTTCCGACAGAGAGATCCATGTCGGCGTCGCCATCGAAGTCGGCGCCGTGGATGTTGTACGCGAGGAGGTTCGTGTCGAACTTGAGGGTGTCCCCGAACG
Organism: bacterium; assembly: GCA_046160485.1. GTDB lineage: Bacteria > Orphanbacterota > Orphanbacteria > JBJXGV01 > JBJXGV01 > JBJXGV01. The sequence continues at coordinate 346,776 of JBJXGV010000028.1, forward strand.
CGCCTGTTCCGCTGTTGTTGAATGTGATGATCGAAGAGTCGAGCGCCGCGGTCACAGCGAGGTCCGGGTAACGATCCCCGGTGATGTCGCCGGCGTGAATCCCGCGGGGCCCGGGTGTCAACGACACCAGCGTCGTTCGATCGTAACGAACCGATCCGTCGCCTCTCGCGGTGAAGACGGAAAGAGAACTCGCGGGTGTCGTCGCATGGACGATCGCGAAATCGCCCCGCCCATCTCGATTGACGTCGGATGCCGCGATCTCGAACGGGAGGCGTGCCGCGTAGTAGGAGCTATCCTCGGCGAACGTCAAATCCCCCGGCGCTGTCTCAACCGTGAAGGACCATGAGTACGGAACGATCGGCGCTCCGAGCGCGCTCGTGATGCGCGTCGTGGCCATCACGGAGATGCGTTCCCCCGCGATGAACGGCGTGAGCGAAGAAAAAGTCACGAGCTTGGCGCCCGGGAAGTCGGAGTACGAGACAAAGCCCTGATACGGACCGTGAACCTCGCCGACGACCATGAGAGATAGATCGCTAAGGCTGAGCGGATCGAGCGCCTCGGAGAATGTGATCGTCACCTCCGATAGCGCGGATACGTTCAACGCCGCGCTGGGCGGAACGACGGCGAGAACTCCTGGCGTCATGATCGCTGGCGGATTCGGCGTGCCCGCGGAGGCGTCGACGGCGAGCGCGAAACCGAATGCCAGCAGAAGAGTCGCAGTGAAGCCAACGCGCATTTGGGGGCATCGAGGCACCGGTGTCTGGTCTCTCCGTCGCTGTCTGATCATCTCGTGCGCGGCGATCCGCAGGCGCGCCCCGTGTCAACGGGCCGCATGGATACCGCACGAACCCAATCTACGCGGTGGCAGACTAACACAGCGCAATTCCATAAGTCAATTAGTTCCCAGCCCCTTAGCCCGTTATTGCCGTTGACATGGCCGATGCGGCTCTGTTATCGTCCGACCCACGTTTCCATTCCCCCGAATGGTGTCACGCCCCGACGCCGTAGCTTTGGTTTTCTCATCGTAGACTTACGGGGAGATCCGCTTGTGATGCAGAATGGAAAGTTGCCCGTCGCACAGTTGAGTCCGTGTGTGTTGCGCACGATCCGTCGGGTTCGATGCATTGCCATCGCATCAGCGCTGATGATCGTCGGCCTCGGTTCCGCGGCTCCCGCCGGAGCAACGGGGCTTATTCGGTACAAGAGCGGACCGATCGCGATCTCCGAAGATGGATCCTCGGTGTGGGTCGTGAACACCGACGCGAACACCGTCAGCCGCATAGCCGCCGGTCCCGATACTCTCGTGGCAACGATCAGCGTCGGAAGCGCTCCCCGCAACGTCGCAATCAGCCCGAACGGCGCGCAGGTCTGGGTGACGAACCACGAATCGAACACGGTCAGCGTGATTCAGACCGCGACGAACACCGTGTCTGGGACGCTCCCGACGCTCGTTGGCCCATTCGGAGTCTGCTTCTCGCCAAGCGGAAGCAAGGTGTACGTCGTCAACCAGATCTCCGATTCGCTCTTGACGTTCGATGCCAACACGCAGGCCGTCATCGATCGCGACGTCCTGGCGCATCGACCGCGCGCGGTCGCAGTCACGAACGACGGCAGCCGCGTCATGGTTCAGCATTTCATCTCACTCAACACGCTCATGCAGACGAACTTCTTCGACGCCTCGGGGGGCTCCCTCTCCTCGGCCTTCGAAATTGTCGCCAACCCCGTGTGCGCTGGCGACGGCGGATATCCCGGAGTCGTGCAAGCGATCGCAGTCGCTCCCGGCGACACGACGCTGTGGATCCCAGTGCTCGACGTAAACCCTCAGAACGGCGAAGTGAATTGCTCGGGAGGCGCGGGACAACTCACCCTCAACACGACGCTACAGGCCGTCGTGCGAGAGGTGCGAATCAGCTCGCGCATCGAAATCAACGAGAACGCGAACGGCGGACGGCGCCGCCTCAACGCGGCCGGCGCAAACGTCCAGATGCCGTCGGATGTCGGCTTCACGACGAACGGTTTCGCATACCTCCCCTGCTCGTTCTCGAACAACGTCCTGAAGATCAACACTGGGACGAATCCTCCGACGACGCTGATCACGATCCCCGTTGGCGACTACCCGGACGGAATCGTGCTCTCCCCGACGAGCAATCGCGCCTACGTCCGCAATTTTCTCTCGCGGAACGTCATGGTGATCGACACCGACACCGACGCCGTCATCGACACGATCCAGACGACCACGGAGACGCTTTCGGCGAACGTCCTGAATGGGAAGAAGCTCTTCAGCACGGCCACCGGCGCAATGTCGACGAACAATCGGATCGCGTGCGCCGGCTGCCATCCCGAGGGGACACACGACGGCGCGAACTGGGATTTTTCTCATTTCGGCGACGGCAAGCGGAATACGCAGACACTTCCTGGTATCTCGACTACCCCGCCGTTTCACAGCATCGGTGATCGCGACGAGATTCAGGATTTCGAGAAGAACATCGAGGTGCTTCATTTCGGGGCGGGGCTCGCGGAGAACCCGGACAACCCGGCGATCGGAAGTCCCAACGCAGGTCGCGCGCAAAACCTCGACGACCTGGTCGCTTACATCAACTCGCTTCGCCTCCGCGACGATAGCCCGTATCGGAATCCAATAGATCAATCGCTGACCGCTTCGGCCGCTGCCGGGAAGATCCTCTTCGAAAGCGATCAGCTTCAGTGCCGCTTCTGTCATCCCGAGCCGCTGTACACGGACAACATCATTCACGATGTCGGCACGTTCCTAGCGAACGACACCTCGGGCTACCAAGGCTTCGACACGCCGTCGTTGCGGAACATCTTCGACACCGATCCTTACCTGCACGCCGGGAATGCGACATCGCTGCAATCCGTCATCGTGGCGCTCAATTCGAATAGTCAACATGGCGTAACGAGCCAGCTGACCACCACGGAGCGGAACGACTTGATCGCGTACCTCCGTTCGATCGTCTCCGGAAGGGAGGATGTCACGCCGCCGCGGATCGAGTACGCGCGCACCGTCGGATTCGACGAGGTGATCGTGCGCTTCCTTGAGCCGGTCGATCCGGTGACGGCCACCGACATCGCGAACTACACGATCGACAACGGCATCTCGATCCTCTCCGCGAGCCTTGATCCATTTTCGACGTACATGGGGCGTGACGGCCTTACGGTTCACCTCTTCACGAGCCTGCATCTTCCCAGCACGAACTACACGGTGACCGTGCGGAACGTGAAGGATCTTTCGATGAATGAGAATGCGATTCCGCCCGCGGGCGTATCCGCGAACTACACGCACGACATCACGACGGCGTTTACGTTCTCGAACGTCGATACGCTCTACACGTCGCGGCTCGGACGCGACACGTACGTCAACGCCACGCAGCCGACGTGGAACTACGGCAAGTCGACCGAACTCCGGGTCGGCCTCGATACAGACGTCAATCGGGCGATCACGCGATTCGATTTTTTCCCGATGCTCTCGACCGTATTGCCCGACACGACCGAGATCCTCTCTGCCAAGATTCGGATGCGACTGAAGAGCCAGTCGACATCGGACCCGGTCACCATCTACACCCACCGGCTGCTGAAGTACTTCGTCGAAGGGAGCGGCGGCGTGTCGAGCGGACAGCCGTTCACGAACCAGAGCAATTGGAATAGCGCGCGCGAAGGGCGCCTGGCGTGGAGCGCCGCCGGCGCCGCGCAGAGCACGCCTGGCGTCGAAGGCGACCTTACGACCGACTATCTCGCGGCGAACGACCGTGCGTTTACGCCGGATGATTCCGCGATCGTCGCCGTCGTCGGAGACTGGTACGAGTGGGACGTCACGCATTCGGTGAAGTGGGCGTTCGCGAATCCGTTCTTCTGGAACTTCGGGCACATCTTCGTGGCAGCCGACGAGGCGGCCGGCAGCGGCAAGGTTTTCTACTCGCTGCAAGATCCGACGCAGTCGAATCGGCCCCAGCTCGTGATCACACTCAACGCGGACAACGTGACGGGAATCGCCGAGGGCGAGGGGGCCGGTGTCGGATACTCGCTCGCGCAAACTCGCCCGAACCCGGCCGCGGGTCCAGCGCACTTCGCGTTCGCCCTCCCGCGCCAGGAGCGCGTCACGCTTCGGCTCTTCGACGTCTCCGGCCGCGCCGTTCGCACGATCGCCGAGGAGACCTTCCCCGCCGGACGGCACGAGATCGCCTGGGACGGCCGCAACGACTCTGGACGCGATGTCGCATCTGGGACCTACTTCTACCGGATCAAGGCGGGCCGCTGGAGCGACGTTCGACAGATGGTGGTCATCCGCTAGTCGCCCGCGGAAAGGGGCGCGTCGATGACATGCGCTCCGTCGGCCGCGCGGACGACGTGGCTTGCCGGAAGCCGCCCCGTCGCCGCCGCGTAACGCGCAAGCGACCGCGCGCCCGCCACGTCGGCGGCCGTCTCGGCGCTATCGACCGCAATCAGCGCAAGTACGGTTCCGCCGAAGCCGGCGCCCATCATCCGCGCTCCGAGACACGCCGGCTCCTCGCGCACGCTGCGCACCATCGCATCGAGTTCCGCGCACGACACCTCGAAATCGTCGCGGAGGCTCTCGTGGCTCGCGTTCACGACGCGCCCCAGTGCGACGAGATCACCGCGGCGCATCGCATCGACGGCTTCGCGAACGCGCGCGTTTTCAGAGACGACGTGCCGCGCACGCCGGTAGGAGGTCGCATCCAGGTCGCCGCGGCGGCGATCGAGAACCGCCGGAGTCACGTCGCGAAGCGCGGCCGCGCCAAGCCGCGCCGCGGCGACCTCGCATTGCTCGCGGCGCAGGTTGTACGCCGACGACGACAGGTCGCGCCTTACGCCCGTGTCGAGCAGGAGCATCGCGCAGCCCGAGGGAATCGGTACGGGCGCCGAGGAGAACGTGCGGCAATCGATCAGAAGCGCGTGGTCCGCGACGCCGCACGAGACGGCGAGCTGGTCCATAACGCCGCATCGAACGCCAACGGATTCGACCTCCGCGCGCCACGCCGATAGCGCTCGGTCCACGCCTGAAATAGGAACGCCGCAGGCCGCCCCGGAGGCGCTGACTACGGCGACCGCCAACGACGCGGACGATGCGAGGCCCGCGCCCATCGGCAGGTCGCTTGCGACGACGCCCTCCCACGCACGCAGGGGTAACCCGCGCCGGCGCAGATCCATGACGACACCGGCGACGTGTGCGCCCCAGCCGGTCGATACGTGCGTCGTGGCGTCGAGCGAAACCGCGAGAGGATCGCCGCGCACATCGAGAGAGCGAACACGCACGACACGACCCGCGCAGGGCCGCAGCGCGATCCAGACGCTCAGATCGATCGCCGCCGGGAGTGCGAAACCGTCGTTGTAGTCGGTGTGTTCGCCGATGAGGTTCGCGCGGCCGGGCGAACGGACCAGCCACTCGGGCGCCCCGCCATACTCGCGCGCGAAACCATCGAGCGCGCGCCGCCGCCCGTTCGCTTGCGGCGGCGCCATCGTCTAGCGCTCGGCGCCTCTCGCGTTTCGCGCCGCGCCTCTACCGTAGCGCCCGGTCATCGCGAACCAGCGAATGCGAAACAGATCGAGGAACATACGGGTGGAGTCGCGAAAAATCGCGACGCGCGAATGCGGCTCGTTCGCCCAGCGAATCGGCACCTCGGCGACCGCGAGCCCGAGCCGGCGCGCGACGATGAGGGCCTCGACGTCGAACGCGAAGCGCTTGATGCGCGTTCGCTCGAAGATCGCCCGCGCCGCGTCGCCGCGAAAACATTTGAAGCCGCACTGCGTGTCGACGAAACCGTCGAGCACCACGACGCGAACGAACGCGTTGAACGTCTTTCCCATCAGCTCGCGATACCATGGCTGATGAACCTCGACGTTCGCGCCACGAATGGTTCGCGACCCGATCGTCACTGGGAAACCATCGAGCGCCTTCGCGAGAAGCTTTTCGGCTTCCTCGATCGGCGTCGACAGATCGGCATCGGAGAAGATGACCCACTCGCCGCGCGCGGCAAGCACACCGCGTTTGACCGCCTCGCCTTTCCCATGGTTCTCGCCCAGCGCCACGAGACGGACGCGCGCGTCGCGGCTTGCGCGATCGCGTACGACCGCGGTCGTTCGATCGCTGCTGCCATCGTCGACGACGATCACCTCGAAGTCCGCCGCGGATGCGGCAAGATACTCGACGACGCGATCGAGAGTGGCGCCAATGCGGCGCTCTTCGTTGAAGGCGGGGATAACGACGGACAGACTGCGGCTGCGCAGAAGGTGGGTGTTCGCTTGCGGAGCCGTTCCGTTCATGCGCGGCGACTATAAACCGCGCGGCGAAACCGGTCGAGCCTCAATCCTGCTGGTCGCCCCGATCGCGGCGCTCGTAGCGATAGAAACGCTCGATGCGGCTCCGCAGGGTGTTCCGGCTGATGCCGAGCAGACGCGCGGCGCGTACCTGGTTGTCGCTGACGCGCTCGAGCACGATCGACAGAAGCGCCCTCTCGACATCCTCGATGGCCTGCTCGTAGACACGCCCGCGGTGGTTGCGCGCAAGGGTGTCGAACTCGCGCACGAGGATCCGCCGCATCGCATCGGAGAGATCGCCGCCTTCGCCCGCGGCTCCCCCGCTTCCCACCGCCGCCGCCACACTCGCATCCGCCGGAAACGCGAAGTCCGCCGGCACGAGGAGCCCCGTCTTGTTCAAGAGCACCGCGGTCTGGATCGTGTTCTCCAGCTCGCGCACGTTGCCTTGCCACGGCCGCCGCTTCAAAATCTCGAGCGCCTCAGGCGACACGCCGCGCACCTTCTTGCCGAGCGACTCATTGAATCGCGCGACGAAGTGATCGATGAGGTGCAGGACGTCGTTACCGCGTTCGCGGAGCGGCGGCAGATAGATCGACACCACCTTGAGGCGATAAAACAGATCCACGCGGAACGCGCCGTTCTTGATGCACTCGACGAGGCTCTTGTTCGTTGCGGCGATCACCCGCGTGTCGACGCGAAGCGTTTCGCGCCCGCCGACGCGCTCGAACCGCTGCTCTTGCAGTACGCGCAGCACCTTCGCCTGCGTGGCCAAGCTCATGTCGCCGATCTCGTCGAGGAAGATCGTCCCGCCGTGGCACTGCTCGAACTTACCGATCTTCGTCTGCGACGCGCCGGTAAACGCACCGCGTTCGTGCCCGAAGAGTTCGCTCTCCAGAAGCGACTCGGGGATCGCGGCGCAATTCACCGGAAGAAACGGGCGCTCGCGGCGATGGCTGTTCTCGTGGATCGCCGAGGCGACGAGTTCTTTACCCGTTCCGCTTTCCCCCTGGATGAGGACCGCAGCGTCCGACTGCGCGACCTGCCCGATCATCTTGTAGATCTCGATGATCTCGGGCGAGGTGCCGACCATGCGGCCGCGAGTGCTTTGGGCGCCCGCCACGAGCGGCGGAACGTCCGTCGCCCCGTGCGTCGGTCCCGCGCTCTCGAGAATCCGCGTGATCACGTTCAGCACGCGCTCGACGTCGACCGGTTTCGTGAGGTAGTCGTACGCCCCTTCGCGCATCGTGTCGATCGCATCCTGCGTGTTCGCGTGGCGCGTCATGATGATCACCGGCAAGCTCGCGCTGACCCCCTTCACGGCGCGAAGAAGTTCAACACCAGTGAAATCGGGCAAATTCAGCTCGGAAACGACGAGATCTCCCGCTTCTTTTCGAAGATCGGCAAGCGCGCCCTCTCCGCTTCCGTATGTGCGCACGCGGTACCCGTGCGACCGGAGCCCTTCGCCCAGGCGCTCGGCGGCTTCCTTCTCGCGGTCGATAATCGTGATTGTCGCCATGCGGCTCCTTGCCGGAATTGTGTGACTCGGATAGACGCACCGGGGTCCGCGGTGATCGTCCGGCTTTCGAATAGGCAAGGAGCGTTCCCGCGAAATCGCCGCGCGGGCTCGTGAGAGAATGTGCAGATTGGACAGGGGAAGTGCGGAAATTGAGCGGCTTCACCAACGCCGCGCGCTCGCGCTGTTGCATCCCGCGATGCGTGCAACGGCGCCGTGCAATGGCGCCCCGCGCAGCGCCGGCGCGCGCTGCCGAGCGTCACGCGCGCCCGCACTCCGCGCATCGAGTCGAATCGCCCCGTCTTAGCGAATAACGGCGAGCTTTCCGCGGCCGTAGTCCGCGCCGTCGCGGCGCACGATGTAGAAGTAGACGCCGGACGCAACTTCCTCGCCGCCGGTGTTGCGCGTGTCCCAGAGCGCCGAAGTCTCGCCGGAAGCGACTGTGAGTTGGCGCACCATCTCCCCCGCGAGCGTGTAGAGCGAAAGCGTCGACTCGGCGCGCAGCCGATCGAACGTGACGACATCCGCGTCGCCGCCGGCGAGGAACGGATTGGGGTAGACGACGATGAGGTTCGGATCGGGCGGAGGCGGATCCTCGACGCGATCCATTTCGAGCCGCACGAGTCCGCCGCCGTACGTGGCGAACCAGACGACCCAGTTCGCGTCGGTACTACGCCGCGCGTCGAACTTGATCGCGCTGACCCGCTCGCTCGGGAATCCCACCGTCGCGAGGTTGTACGTCGGACCGAACGTCTCGAGATCGGAGTCCAGCGTGTAGACGTTGCCGGAGTTGTCGCCGATGAGCGCCGACCCGTCGGGAAGAAACGCGATGCTGCGAATCGAGGCGTCGAGGATGTTGGCCCCCGCGCGATAGACGGTCCAGTCGTCCTCGAACGGGTCGTAGATTCCCACGCCCGCTTCCGTGCCGAACCAAATGCGCCCGAGTGTATCCGCCTCGACGGCGTGCACGCGATCGTTCGGAAGCCCGCCCGTCACCTGCGGGAAGAGCGTGATGATGTCGTCTTCCTTGTCGTAGAGCGTGCCGCGCGGGTCGAGCATCACCGCCGGGCTCTTGAAGAAGCCGATCCAGACGCGTCCCTGCTTGTCGAGCGCGAACGCGTTGGCGGTGGCGCCCTCCGCCTCGTTCGAGATGCCGTCCTGGTTGATCCACGTGACGCAGCTATCGCCATCGGCGGCGAGGCAAGCGATCCCGAACTGATCGAAGCTCCCCCAAACGCGTCCGTTCGAATCGAACCGGATGCCGGTGCACGCTTGGCGGCGATTCGCGTCCGCGGCGCACAACGCGTCGATGTTCAGCGTGTCGATGCGCGTCTCAGCCGAATTGAGGCGATTGAGCCCGCCGACCAAATCCCAGAATCCGAACCACTTCTGATCGCGAGAATCGACGCGTACGACATCGTGAAGCCGCGACGTGAAACCGAGTCCGCGCGCCGACTGCTCGATCGTCGAGAATATCGTGCCGTTGTACTTGAGGCCTTGGCCGTACGTCCCGCGCGAGCCGTCGCGCTTGATCGAACACGTCATCCAAACATCGCCGTTGGCGTCGAGATCGAGATTCCCGAGGAAGTTCGTCGGCGGCGCAGGAAGACTGATTTCCTGCCAACCCGGGCGGCTTCCGAGAGGATCGAACTTGGCGCCTCCGCGCTCCGAGTTGCCCGACCAAACCTCGCGGCCCACGGTTGCGAGCGCGCGCGTTTCGCGGCCAAAGAGCGTGTTCGTCGCGTTACGTTGGCTCGGGTACCGCTTCCACGATCCCTCTTCAAGCCGCGCCGCCCCGAAGTTCGTCCCCACCCACGCGACCGTATCCTCGAAGGCGATGTCGAAAACGCTCGGACGGCTCCCAGTCGGAGATCCCGGCGGAACAAGCCCCGCGGAGCTGACGGGACGGATCGTGTCTCCGAAGGCCGTCACCACGCTGATGCCGTTCGATGTGCCCACCCAAACTTCGTCGCCGCGCGTACTGAGCGAGAGGATGTCGTTCGAGACGAGCCCGTTACTCACGCGATAGGTCGTGATCACGCCGCCCTCCAGCCGCGCGAGCCCGAGGTTGGTGCCGATCCACACGAAGTTTCCCGTGCGCGCGATCGCGCGAACGTTGTCGGACGGCAACCCGTCGTCCGCATCGAGGCGAATACCGACGCGATCGCCGACAAAAAGGGTGACGCCGCTCTCGGTTCCGGCCCAGACGGAATCGCCTGTCGCGAATACCGTGTTCGCCTTCGCGCCGGGCTTTAAGAGTAGCCCGTCGCGAGGCCTGAGCACCCGCCACGTATCGAGCGAATCGAGTATCGAAAGCCCCGCGTCGACGACATCGTGGGCGAACCAGCGATTCCCGTTCCCATCGATCGCGACGGCCACGGTCTGAGTTGCAGCGACCCCATCGAACGGTGTGTAGAAGCTGAATCGTTTCGCAGTATTCAACGATGTCTTGTCGAACTTCACGATTCCGGACGCCGTGGCGAGCCAGAGATTGTTGCCTTCGTGAGCGACGTCACGTACGACGCGAAGGTCCGCGAAGGAACGCCACGTGTCGAGCGCGTGCGTAGGCTGCGGCGCCATCGCCACGAGCGCGAAGGCGACGCACACCGCCACTACGATGCCGCGGTGACCGAGCGATGAGGTCGCGATCGTGCCGACATTGCTGATTGATCGACGCATCCAGTTTTTCATCCTCGTAAAAGAGACCGCAAGATTATCGACAGGTCGAGGCTCGCGGACCAGCGGAGGCGGTACCCGCGAGCGAGCCGTTCCCAATCGTGTCGATCGGCCGGCGGCGCCGATCGCGCCCAGAGCCAGAACGGAATCATCCCCGCCGGAAGATCACGAACCGATTCCCCCGCCGCGCTCAGACGCTCCGGCGGAACGCCGACGAGGGAGAGTTTTCCTGTGACGACCGAGTAGAGCCGCGGCAAGAGCGACCACGATCTGGGTTCGCTCGCCGCCGGGCCGCGGACACTATACAAGACGAGATCGCCGCCGCCAAAGGCTCGGTACGAGCGGGATTCGAGGGGGCCGCCGCGCAGGGCGACGCGCGTAAGCAGGAGCAGCACGAGCACGGGGAACAAGAGCGCACCGAACGCGCCGCCGATTAGGAAATCGAGCACGCGCTTCTCCGCGGCGCGGATTCCGAAACGCGTCCCCGGTTCGAAGACAAGGACCGGCACTTCGCCGAGTTCGTCCGGGTGGGCGTGTCGCGTGGTCGGCGTGGACTCGTTAACGACGACGATCACCTCGACAGGCAGGCGCGGAAACGAGAGGAGAAACTCCTCGACGCGCCCGCGATCCAGCTCGTTGTCCGCCAGCACCACGTCGTGGACGCGGTGCGATTCGATGAGGCGCGGCAGATCCTCGAAGCGGCCGACACTGCCGGGGCCGTCGCCGACGACGCCCGCGATCTCGTAACGAAGATCCGGGTCCGACTCGAGCGATGCGCGCGCGCGCGCGGCCGTTGCGCCGCTTCCGACGATGAGCGCGCGGCGCAGATCGAACGCGTTACGGCGCAAGAGCCGCTGCGCGCGCCGCAATAACTCGCGAAAGAGAAGCACGAGCAGTGTCGCCAGCGGCAAGAACGCAAGAATGACGAGGCGTGAGTAGAGAATCTCGCGAGAGAGAAACGTCGTGAGCGTGAGGATGAGATACGCGACGAAGCTCGCGCGCAGTATCGGGCCGAGGGCCTCGCCGCCGAGAGCGCGCACGCGGCTCTTGTACGCGCCCATCACCCAAAACGTGACGGCCAGGATCGCGTTCATGAACAGAATGAACGGAACGTACGGCGCGAGACCGAACACGGGCTTGACGAAGTAAGAGCTGAGCGCGTTGCGGAGCAGAAATGCGGCGAGGAATGCGGCGTTCGCGGCCGCGAGGTCCGCGACGAGCGTCGTGATCGTCGCGAAGACTTCGCGCCGCCGCCGGGCCCGCCACAAAAGCGGGTTCCACTTGTCGGCGTAGCGCAACATCGACAAGAGGTGAACGACGAAACGGCGGTCGAGCGGGCGCGCGCTCTGGCGGCGGTGATGATGCTTCATCTCCGCGCTCGGCAGGTAGAAGACCTTGTAACCCGCCTTCGACATCCGGTAGCACCAGTCGACATCCTCGAAGTACATGAAGAAGCGCTCGTCCATGAGGCCCACGCGGTCGATCGCCTCGCGCCGCGCGAGAAGGCAGGCGCCGATCAGCCAATCCACCTCGCGCACGGTCGCGTGGTCCCAATCGGCCATGAGGTGTCGCCGCACGACCGCGCTGTTCGGGAAGATGCGCCCCAGCGGAGTGCGGCGATACACGAGCGTCTTCCAGTCGTAGAACGCGCGGCACGAGTACTGAAGCGTGCCGTCGGGGTTGAGCAAACGGCAGCCGGCGATTCCCGCGTCGGGATGCGCGTCGAGAAATCGCACCATCTCCCCGATCGCGTCGCCGATCACCTCGATGTCGGGATTGAGAATGAGCACGTACTCCGCGGCGGCGGCGCGCACGCCTTGGTTCACAGCGCGCGCGTAGCCGATGTTCTCGAGGTTGCGAACCAGGCGCACTGCGGGCCACGCGACCTCGAATCCCGCCGGCAGAGGCGGATTGGACGCGTTGTCGAGGACGATGATTTCGTACGGCGCTCCGAGCGGCGTACGCGCAATCGACGCGAGGCACGCGTCGAGCAGGTCCGGCGTGTTGTGATGAACGATGACGATCGAAACGCGCGGCGCGGCGGAAGCCATTCTTGGTTATCGGCGCACGGCGCGTCCGCCGAAGAGCGAGGCGAGCCGCAAACGCCACACCATCCAGACCGCCTCCCAGATGATGTTCTTCGACATCTTCGAGGTTCCGGCCGTGCGATCGACGAACACGATCGGGATCTCGACGATTCGGAATCCGCGCCGCCACGCTCGGTAGTTGAGCTCGATCTGAAACGCGTAGCCGTCGGAGCGCGCGGTGCGAAAGTCGATCGCTTCGAGGGTTTCGCGGCGGAAGCACTTGAAGCCTCCCGTGGCGTCGCGCACGGAAAGCCCCGTGACGATCCGTGTGTAGAGGTTCGCCGAGTACGAGAGAATCAAGCGTGACATCGGCCAGTTGATCACGTTGACGCCGCTTACGTAGCGCGATCCGATCACGAGGTCGTGCGACTCGATCGCCTTGAGGAAGTCGGGAATGTATTTCGGATTGTGCGAGAAGTCGGCGTCCATCTCGAAGACGAGATCGGCGCCGAGTTCGAGGGCGCGCGCGAAGCCGGCGACGTACGCGGAGCCGAGACCCATTTTTCCGGCGCGCCGAATCAGGTGCACGCGCGGGTTCTGAACGCGCATCTCCTCGACGAGGCTCGCCGTTCCGTCGGGCGACGCGTCGTCGACGACCAGAACCTCGATCCGTGAGTCGACGGAGAGCACCTGCGGGAGGAGATCACGCAGGTTTTCCCGCTCGTTGTAAGTCGGGATCACGATGATGACTTTCACGAGCGGCGCCTCTTGATGAGTCCGCCCGCGATCACGCAGGCGCCGACGGCGAAGCCGCAGAGGGTCGCGAGCTTCGCGCGTTCGAACGGCGTCGAGCGGAACGTCAGCACAACCTCATGACTGCCGGCGGGAAGCGGGATGGCTTGAAACGTGTAGTCTGCGCGAAGGAGTGGTGCAGGTGCGCCGTCGATTGTCGCGCGCCAGTACGGGAGGTAGTTGTTCGTCACGAGCAGGATCGCGGCGGAATTCGCGGCGGTGCGGATCGTGATGCCGTTCGGCGTGTAGCGCGTCATCTCGACGCGATCGCCGGATGCATCTCCCGCCGCGTCGATTGGCGCGTCGGGCGCGCTTGCGAGCAGCAGTCCCGTCGAAGGCGACCACTCTCGCGCCCGCATGCGCTGAAGCGCCGCCGCGTCATCGACGACCTCGAAACGGCGGTGCAGGCTCGCACGCGGCAACACCTCGGGATTCTCGAAGACGATCACTTCGCCGTCACGGAGGACCTCGCGAAACGGCGCGGGGAGCGCGCGCTCCGAGACGACGAAACGCACGTTGAGCAGATCGAGCATCCCGAGCGTTCCGAGACCCGCCGGGTCCTTCATCACGAGTTCGTCGAACGTGCGCACGCGGTTGTCGTGGAATCCTTGCGGCGATTCGATCTCGAAGATCGGGAGGTAGTTGTCGGGGTAACGCTGCGCACCGGAGACGACGCGAAACGGCTGCCCGTCCGCGGGGTCGCGCGATTGCGCGCGAAGAAACTCGACGACGCGATCGCTGCGAATGTAGCTCTCGAGCGGATTGACGAGAATGAAGTCGCGGCCCGTTCGCACGTCGAGAAAGAGCGTCGCGCCGCCGAGGAGCAGCACACCCGTCGTCGCGGCAAGGCGCGATGCGAGCGACGCGCGCAATACCCAAAGCAGAAGCGCGAGTGCCCCGATCGCGAGCAGGGCCCCTTGGCGCATGTTCGGGACGTTGCGCTGAAACGCTTGCAGTTTCGCGCCGGTGAGCATCGGATTGATCGCGCTCCACACGCCGGCCAATCCGCCGCCGAGAAGTACAGCGAGAAAGAGCACTCCGCCGAGCGCGGCAAGAAAGATCGTCAGGCGCTTGCCTTCGTTCGTCGTGACGGTACGCGCGACGACCCAGCGCTCGATCGCGTGCGCGGCCAGAAACGCCACGCAGAAGTGAACGACGAACGCGATGATCGAAGGTGCGCGGAAAAGCTTCACGCCCGGAAGAATCGAATAAAAGAGGTGGAAGAGGGGCGTGTTCGCGCCGAGCGCATAGATGAGCGCGCCCGCCGCGAGGAAGCCGATGAACCGCCGCTTGGCTCCCTTCGCAAAGAGGAGAAACGCGAGCGCAAGAAACGCGGGAATCACACCGGGCGACTCGCAATTGAGCTTGAACGGATTGCGGCCCCAGTAGCCGTCGTAGTCGCGAACCGGCGTACGGTAGCTGACGAACTCGGGAACGAAGAGCGAAACGATCTCTTCGGGATGGAGCGACCACGACGTCGAGGTTTCGTACGTCATGCCGCCCGCGCGCGGACCGTACTGGCTCGTGTAGATGTACGACGGGTAGAGCTGCACGGCGCCGATCGCCAGGCCGAGTGCGAGCGACGCTACGAAAAGTCCGGCGGCGCGAACCAGACGCGCGCGTTCCCCGCGAACGGCCCATAGGTACGTGAGGAACTGAAGTCCAAGCGCCCAGAGCGCGAAGTAAGCCATCTGGATGTGCGAGGTCAGTATCAGAACGCCGACGAGAACGCCAAAGAGCGTATACGAAACCGCGCGAGCGTCTTTCTCCGCGCGGCGCAGTGCGAGGTACGTGAGCGGAAACAACGTCGTCACGTAGATCTTGGCGTCGTGCCCGGCGAGAATCAGCGAGATCAGATACGGCCCCGCCATGTACGCGAGTCCGCCGAACCAAGCCGCCGGCTTCGAGAGCCCTTCGTTCCGCAGACACAGATACATGAACACGCCCGCGAGCAGCACGTGCAGCGCGAGCACCGTTCCCATCCCCCGGTGAAGCGGCAGGAGGAATTTCAAGATCGTCGTCGGATAGAAGATGTCGCCGTGAAGCGCGTCGACGAACGGAATGCCGCCGAGGATGTACGGATTCCATAGCGGGAACTCGCCGAAGTGCTGCCACATCGTTCGGTAGAGGTGACGCGCCATGTAGCCCATCGGCACGACGTCCGAACCGTAGATCATCTTGTCGGAGAAAAGAAAACCGGCGAAGAAGAGAAGGACGGGAACGAAGAACGACGCGAGAAGTAGCCCGGTGGGCCACGCCTTCTCCGCGGTGTTGCGGGGCGGGGCTTTCGCGGGTTCGCGTTTCGGCTTCATCGCGCGGCCTCGCGCGCGGCGGTGGCCGTCGCCTGTGCGCGGCGCATCGCGGCGTGGCCGATCCACCATCCGGCTCCGACGATCACGATCTCCGCGACCGTGACCCAGACGCGCGCCATGAGCGCGACGAGTGTTGCCACGGCGGCGGGCATGAGCTGCTTGAGGAAGAACGCGAGGCTTGCTTCGCGCACGCCGAGACCGCCGGGCGTCAGGAACGCGAGGAAACCGATCGTCCACGCGAGTGCGTTCGCGCCGAGAACGAACATGAGCGTCGCTAGAAACGCGCCCGTCGTGTTCGCGCTGTGCCCGATCGGAATGTGGAGTGAATCGATCAGCGCATAGAACGCGCCTCCGTAGAGAATCCACGACACCACGTAGAGAAGCACGAGCCGGTACTGCTCCCACGCGGACCACTGAAACTCGATGTCGGGACGGTGTAGGCGCCGCATCACCCAGTGCACGAGCGGCAGGAAGAAGCGCGGATGAACGACGGCGAGCCCGACGGGAATCATCCCGATGATGAGCGGCTTGCCCGGAATCACGACATCGCCCGCGAACGCAATCGCTCCGGCGGCGACGAGCAGGCCCGAAACGAGGATGATGGCGACCTCGATCACGAGACTCACCGACACACGGATCGAGTCGAGGCCGGCGCGCTCAGCGAGAACCAGACGCCCGATGGTCGACCAGACCTTTCCGGGGATGTATTTGCCGAGCTGCGGACCAAGCCAGATCGGTAGAGCCGTGCGGAACGAAACCGCTTGGCCGAGTTGGCGCATCAGGAGGCACCAGATCCATACGAGCAGCGCATAGTACACGCCGAGCAGCGCGAATGAAAGGATGAGCCGGGCCGGCTCGAAGCTCCACGGGACCGACCGCACCGACTCCCAATCGGCGAAGAGCTTGCGGCCGAGAAAGACGAATGCGCCCACCATGACGGCGATCGAGATGATCGTCGTCCAGCGGAGCGCTCGGCGCGAGTTCGACTGCGAACGCGCCGCCGCGATGGCTTCGGCGGACGGAGCGGGCGCCGGCACGGGCGTAACGGCGCTCAAGCCGGCAGCCCTGCGAGGACGCGGACGATGCGCGCGGCGGCGCGTCCGTCGCCGTACGGATTCTTGCGGCGCGCCATCGCGCGATACGCGGCGCGGTCGGTCAGGAGCCGAGTCGCCACGCGCACGATTCGCGCGCGGTCCGTTCCGACGAGGCGCACGACACCCGCGCGGACGGCCTCGGGGCGCTCGGTCTTTCGGCGCAGCACGAGAACCGGCACGCCGAGCGACGGCGCCTCCTCCTGCACGCCGCCGGAATCCGTCAGGATGAGCGTCGAGCGGCTCATGACGGAGACGAACGCGCCGTAGTCGAGAGGCGGCAAGAGAAGCACGTTCGATATTCTGCCGAGGATTTTCGTCACGGTGTCCCGCACCGTGGGATTCGGATGCACGGGGAATACGATCTGGATGTCGCCGGCGAATGAGTTCGCGAGGTCCTCGAGCGCCAAACAGACATCGACGAGCGGCTCGCCCCAGTTCTCGCGACGGTGCGAGGTGACGAGCACGAGGCGCTTCGAGGCGTCGATGCCGCGGAGCGCGCCCGGCGAGCGCTTCGGCAGGCGCTTCTTCGTCCAGAGGAGCGCATCGATGACGGTGTTGCCCGTCACGTGGACCGATCGCGGATCGACGCGCTCGCGAAGCAGCGCACGCCGCGCGGTCGCGGTCGGCGCGAAGTGCAGATCCGCGATTTGGGACGTGAGGCGGCGGTTGACCTCTTCGGGAAACGGATTCGCTTTGTCCTCGGTGCGCAACCCCGCCTCGACGTGTCCGACTCGGATGCGCTGGTAGAACGCGGCCAGCGCGCCGACGAACGTCGTCGTCGTGTCGCCCTGCACGAGGACGACATCGGGCCGGTCGGTGCGGAGCACCGCTTCCATCCCGGAAATCAGCCGCGCCGTCGTCACGAAGAGCGACTGCTTCGGCCGCATCACGTTGAGGTCGTGATCCGCGCGAATACCGAAGTGCGCGAGGATGTCGTCGGACATCTCGCGATGCTGCGCCGTCAGAATGACGCGCGTTTCGAAGCGATCGCGGGCCTCGCGGAGCGCGAGCACGACCGGCGCCATCTTCACCGCCTCGGGCCGCGTGCCGATGACCACCGCGACGCGCAGGCGCCCCTTCGCTCGCGCGGTTCGACTCGCCCGCTTTTCTCCGCGCGTACCGCGTGTCACGTCGACCTCCGCTCGATCAGTTCTCGATAGATCGCCTCGTGGGCGCTGACGAGCGCCGCGAGGCTCGCGCGCTCGATGACGCGAGCGCGTCCGTGCGCACCCATCTCCGCGCGCGCATCGCGATCCAGGAGCGCGCACACCTTCACCGCGAGGTCTTGCGGGTTCGCCGATTCGAAGAGCGTCCCGACCGTTTCGTCGATGATCTCCGGCAACCCGCCGACGCGCGACGCGGCGACGGGGCAACCGCACGACATCGCCTCGAGCGCGGCGATCGATGTCGCCTCGATGAGGGACGGAACGATCGCCGCGTCCGCGCTCGCATAGTACCCGGGGAGCTTCGCGTTGGCGACACCCCCGAGGAACTGCACGTTGCCGTCGACTCGAAGCGACCGCGCGAGCGCACGCAACTCGGCGTCGAGCGGCCCCTCCCCGACGAGCACGAGGGTCGCCTTGCGGTGCGCGAGAATGTGCGGCATCGCTTCGATCAGATAGCGAATCCCGTTCTTCGGAACCAGACGCCGCACGGCGATGAGGAGCGCCTCGTCCGCTTTGCGCGGCAGCGCCGGTTCGACCGGCCGGAACTGATCCGTATCGACGCCGTTGACGAGCGGAAGCGTCCTTGCGCGAAGCTTGAGGCGGCGCACGGCTTCGTCCAACTCGACACTCGTCGTCAAGATCACTTGCGCGGGCGAGAGCACGACCTTGAGGATGAGGCGCCAACCGAAGCTATTCACCATGCGAAGGAAATGCGACGAGTGCACCGTGACGACCAGCGGGCGGCGGTGGAGAAAGTGCGCGATCGCGGGGCCCAACACGCTCTGCTTCGTGTGTGCGTGGTAGATGTCGGCGCGGCCCGCGCGGCGAAGAAACACGGGAATCGTCGTGAATGCGTTGAGCACCCAGCCCGAGAACGACTTCTTCGGCAGCGGCACGCGCAGTACCTCGATTCCGTCCATGTGTTCGTGCGGCGCGCCGCCCTCCGCCGTACGCGACGTGACGACGACGACTTCATGGCCGCGCGCGGCGAGCCCGCGGCAGAGCGTGTGAACGTGGCTCTCGATGCCGCCGAGCCGGGGCGGAAAATAGATCGACTGCATGAGGATTCTCATCCGGCCGCTTCTCCCTCGCGCAAGAGCTCGATGACATACGTCGGCGGATTCTCGTTCTCCGCGCTCCAGAGAACGCGGAATCGATCCTGGTGCTCCTTGAGCGCCGGCAGCAAGTAACGCCCCGTCGTGCCCGTCCAGAAGAAGTTGTCGATCAGAACGTATCGCGCGCCCGACGCCATGAGGTCGTCGAAGAGCTCGTCCTTGTCCTCAGTGAATCGATAGCCGACCGTTCTGCGATGCGTCTTCCAGTAGAGGATGTACGACGACCGGCTCGAGACGATCGCGTCCGCGGGCGTGTTGTCACGAATCCACTCGGCTGCGGCGAAGAAGTTGGCCCAATCCGCCGTGTAGCCGCGCCGAGCCCCGCGTTCGGCAACCGTGGCCGTCAGATTGAGGGCGATTAGGAGCGCGGCGGCGGCGAGCACGAAAGCGCGGGCCGTGCGACTCCGCGTTGCCCGCACGCGAAACACGAACGCCGCCGTGCGCTCGACACCGAAGAGCGCGTACGCGAAGAGGAGCGGAATGAGTGGAAGAAAGAATCGCGTCCCCGACCAGACGTCGGGCCACATGTGGATCATTGCCACGAAGGTGAGCACGTAGAGTTCTGTTGCGATCGAGCCGCCGCGTAATGCGAAACCGATTCCCGCAAGCGTGAACGCCAGAGGCACGACGAACAGAATCCCGTCGGCGGCCGTCGCGGCGCGCCCCATCAGGAAGGCCTGCGGTACGAACCCGTTCGGAATGAAGAAGCGCTCGTACTTCACGACGTTCGTCCCGACGCGCTTGGCGAACTCCTCGGCGTTGATCGAGCCCGAATCCTCGCGGTAAGGATCGCGCATCAAGAAGTAATCGAGGTAGAGATTCTCTTGGCCGACTTCCTTGTTGCGCATGTACCACGGAAACGAGAGGGCGCCGAACCCGACGAGAAGGAAGATCGCTGCGCGAAAGCGGCGGCGGAAGGCGAACGCCGCGGGCGCGGCCAGAGCGAGCGCGAGCCCCACCGACTTCGTGAAGTACGACGCCGCGATTCCCGCGAGCACGAGCGCCAGGAGCCGCCAGTTTTCACCGCGTGCCGCCAGAGCGCGTTCGAGCGCCAGGAGCGTCGCGAGCGAGAGGCAGAGGTACGGCGCTTCGGCGAGCGTGATACGCGAGAACTCGAGGATGTGCGGCGAGAGCGCGGTCACGAGCGCGGCGCCGAACGCCACGAGCGGCCAGCCGCGTGCGCGGATCAACAGAAAAACCAGAAGCACCGAGCCGATTCCCGCGGCGACCGAGACGAGCTTCGCGGCGACCAGACCCCCGGGAAAAACCGCGAGGACGCCGGCCAGCACCAGCGGATAGAGGAACGGGTACTTCGTGTGCGGCTCTTCCTTCGGCGAGTTGATGTGCGTCAGTCCCTTCCCCGCGAGGATCGATTCGCCGAGCACGAGGTACTGCGCGTTGTCGCCGTTCGTGTTGAGCCGCGCGTCGAACGCGAAGATGTTTGCGACGACGGCGACGAGCGCGAGGAATACGAGCGCGCCGCGCGTCGACGCGAAGCGCTCGATGCGCGCGACGAACGCTTCACGATCCGGCGCAGTGCCCGGAGCCGGCTTCTGGGTCCGCCGCTCGTTCACGCGCGAATCCGCCGCTCCACCGCGTAGGTTTTCTCGCCGCGCGAGAGATTGCGCGCGATCAGTTCCGCGAGCAGCCCCGTCGAAAACATCTGAATGCCGACGATGATGAGGAGCACTCCGAACATGAGAAGCGGCGTGCGGCCCTGAATGTTGCGGAAGTGGAGCCAGACCCAGACGAGGTAGAGGTTCACGAGCGTTCCGGCCGCGCCGAAGACAAGCCCGATCGATCCGAAGAAATGGAGCGGCTTGAGCGTGAATCGCGAGATGAGCAGGATCGTGAGCAGGTCGAGAAATCCGGAGACGAAACGCCAGGGGCCGTACTTGCTCTTTCCGCGGAATCGCGGGTGATGCGTTACCGGCGTCTCGGTGATCCGGTAACCCTTGCGCGCCGCAAGAACCGGAATGTAGCGATGCAGCTCGCCGTAGAGATCGATTTCCTTGACGACATCGCTGCGGTACGCCTTCAGCCCGCAGTTCATGTCGTGGATCGGCACGCGCGTCAGCAGAGACACGACACGATTGAAAAAGAGCGACGGTATCGTCTTCGAGATCGGGTCGCGCCGCTTCTTCTTCCAGCCGGAGACGACATCGGCGCCCTCGGCGATCTTCGCGAGCAAGCGCGGGATCTCGCTCGGGTCGTCTTGCAGGTCGGCGTCCATCGTGACGACGACCGGCGCGTTCGCGAGCGAGAACCCGACGGCCAGCGCGGCCGCCTTGCCGTAGTTGCGCCGGAACCGGACCGCGCGCACGCGCGGATCCGCCGCGGCCAAGCGCTCGATCTCCTCGAATGATCCGTCGCGGCTCCCGTCGTCGATGAAGAGGATCTCTGCCTCGATCCTCGAGTCCGAGAGTGTGCGATCGATCGCCTCCTTAAGCGCGGCGAGATTCTCGCGCTCGTTCCACAGCGGTACGACGATCGACAGCGCAAGCGATGCGTTCATCGTGCGGCCCCGGCCCCTTCCGACTGTTTTTTCTCGGCGGCGAGTTCCCGCTCCGTCGCTACGTAGTCGTTCATCTTCTTCCCCCCGATTTCGGATGGAACGCGGCAGAGGACGAACCGGTCTGCCCAGAGCGAACGAAACGGATACTCCGCGACCGGGATGAGCGCGCGGAAGACCGCCGGGTAGCGTTCGCGAACCGTCTCGAAGTCGCCGCGCGAGGCGAAGACAACGTGTGAGATCGCGTACTGGCTGAACAGTTCGGGATTGTGATCGGGCCCCATGTATTCGGGGCCGAAGTATGGCGACGAGCGAAATCCGTTGTCGAGCGTCAGCGCGGGCGCGTAGGCGCCGACGAGGTGCGCGCGTTCTCCGAGGAGCGACCCGATCGAGCGGCCGGCGTCGACGACGGTGCGCGTCGAACTCGCCGCCCATGCGGAATACTGGTACGCCTGCAAAAGCACCGACACGACGACGAGCGCGATGGCAAGCGAACGCGACGGCGCGGACGCGCCGCCGGCGCGGGCGCGAACGATGAGCGTGGCCGCGATCGCGATCGCAGCGCCCGGTAGGAAGAGGCTCCACGGATATCCAGACGAGCGCATCGACGGGACCGCCGCGCCGAGTGGCGCGAGGAATGGGAACGGCGAGCCGATCGAACCGGCGTGCGCGAGGAACACGAGCGCAGCAAGGAGCAGAAGCAGGAAGATCGCTCCCGTCGCGGGCGCGCCGAGTGCTCGGCGCGGTTCCAGCCGTGCGCGCGACGCACCCGGTTTCGCGCCTGCCGCTGCGCTGGCCGCGCGCGCTTGCTCACCGTGGTCCGCGGCCGCCGCGCGCCAAACGTTCGCAAGATACGCCCCCGCGAGAATGGCGATCGCCGGAATGAGCGCGGTCAGATAGCGAGGCGCCGGGAACTTGACGCACGACAGGAACGCCCATCCGAAGACGAGCCACAACGCCGCGAAGCGCACGGAGGCGTGTTCAACACCTCCTCCGCGGATGCGCCGCACGAGCAGTAGCGGGAGAGCGATAAACGCGAGCGTCACCGTAACGATGTCGCGCGAAAGAAACCCAACGCCTTTCGCCGCGCCCATCGTGATCGCGTTTTCGACAGCCTCCGCGAAGAACGGCGTTCCGCCTGCGCTCTTCTCGTGCTTGACCACCGATTCGTGCAGGTAGTGATCGATGATCTCGCGGCCGTGCGGTGCGACGAGAATCGCGAGCCACAACACGACCGCCGCTGCGCAACCGGCGATGTACGCAACGAGGCGTGATCGCGTTCGGTCTTCGGGCCGTCCGAGAAGGAGCGCGCCGAATCCGACGAGCGGCAGATAGACCGAGTGCGCCTTCCCGAAGAGGGGCGCGGCCGCGCTGAAGAAGCCGGCAACCGCGATGAGACGTGCGGATCCGCGGGCGCTCCCCCACGAGAAGAAGAGAAAGGCCGCGGCGATGAGCGCGATCATCGCGGGCTCCGCAAGGGGCAGGCGGTTGTACATCACGAAGGGAAACGACGTCGCGAGCAGAAGGCTGACCAAGACCGCGCGGCGGCGGCCGCCGTCACCCTCGAGCGCAAGCCCAGCCGCGACACAGACGATCGCACCGAGGCTCAGCGCAATTGAAGCCGCGCGCGCGGACGCGGTCGAGACGCCGAGGAGCGCGAACGACGAAAGCGACGCCGCATACGAGAGTGGAAACCAGTACATGTCGATGCCGTAATCGAGCACGGCCTTTCCCCAGAGCGCCTGGTTGCGCGCGTTCTGTACAACGACGGCGCCGTCGGTGTGAAGCCCCTGGCTCCAGTCGAGGTTCGGCGGCGGATCGGCGTCGATGTCGCGCGCGCGCAGAACGAGTGCGAGCAGAAGGAGCGCACCGAGAATCAGAAGCTCGACGGAGCGCGATCGAGTCTTCATCGCGGTGCGGCCCCCGTGCCCGCGCCATCATCCGCACGGCGGGTTGCTGCCTTCTCCATCTCGAGGCGCAACAGCGCGATCTCCTGAGCCAGCGTCCGATTCCGCGTCGCCAGGTCGGAGACGATCAGCGAGAAATGCAGTAGCAACCAAACGATGAAGAAGATCGCTATGAGGAAAATCGCGGAGGGCGCATAGACGATTCCAAGCAGTCCGGCGATCTCTTCGATGAGTCCGCGAAAAGCGGAGATACACACGAAGCCGAGGCCAACGAGAAGCCAGAGGAGCGAATACTCCTCGGCGAGGCGGCGCTTCCGCACCAGGTTGATCACGATGAGCAGGAGCCCCACGCTGCCGAGGATCGCGATGATCTGGATCAGCGCCATCCGCATCGCTAGTGGATCTCCCGGCTGCGCAGCGCGCCGATCGCGCTCGCGATCGGAACTTTGATCATGTAATAGACCGCGCGCGACAATGTGATCGACGAGCGGCCACCTTGGCGCTCGCGCATTCGCACCGGGACTTCGAGGATGCGAAGACCCTGTCGGTGCACGTAAACCAACGCCTCGACCTCGGGGTAGTCGCAAGGGTAGAAGCGCGCGTAGGCCTCGATGACGCCGCGATCGGCGGCGCGAAAACCTGACGTCGTATCGCGAACGGGAAGCCCGATCAGGCGCGAAATGACCCACGACAAGAGCGTCGATCCGATTCGCCGCAAGGGCGTGAGCTGATAACTGCTCTCGGAGAGCCGCCGCGATCCGACGACGAGCGAGGCCTTCCCTTCGCGAATCGGCGTCACGATTTTCGAGAGTTCGCGGGGATCGTGTTGTCCGTCGGCGTCGACCTGCACCGCGATCGAATAGCCGTGCCGTCGCGCGAAGAGATAGCCCGTTTGCATCGCGCCGCCGATGCCGAGGTTCACCGGAAGGTCGGCGACAAGCACGCCCGCCTCGCGCGCGATGCGGCTCGTGTCGTCGCGCGAGCCGTCGTTGATCACGACGACGTCGGCGTCGGGCGCGATTTCCCTCAGCTCGCGCAAGACGCCAGGAAGGCTCTCCTGCTCGTTATACGCGGGCACGATCACTAGAAGATCGCGGCAACCGTCCATCGGCTCACCCCTCGACGCGCACTCTCTGCTCGAGCGCGAGAAGCCACGCGTGCTCCTCGGCAAGTCCGTGCCGCAGATCGACGCTCGGCGCGTACCCGAGAAGCCGCTCGGCCTTCGCGATCGAAGCGAACGTGTGCGTCGCCTCGCCCGTTCCTTGCGAGAGGTAGGTGACGTCGGGGCGCGCGCCAACGACGTGCGCGATCGCATCGAGCACATCGCGAAGCGCCACGCGGCTCCCCCCCGCGATGTTGATCACCTCACCCACGGCATGGGGCGCACTCGCGGCGGCGACGATGGCGCGAACGGCATCGGCAACGAAGGTGAAGTCGCGTGTCTGCGATCCGTCGCCGAAGAGTTCAATCGCGCGCCCGGCTCGCACGGCGCGAAGGAACTTGTGGAAGGCCATGTCGGGACGCTGCCGCGGTCCGTACACCGTGAAGAGGCGCAGCGCGACGAACGGCACGCCGTAACACGCGCGGTAGACTCGGCACAAATCCTCGCCTGAGAGTTTCGTCGCGCCGTAGGGGGAGATCGGCGCCGTCGGCGAATCCTCGGTGACGGGAAGCGCGCGCGCGTCTCCGTACACCGACGACGAGGATGTGAAGACGAAGCGCGTGATCGCGTGGCGGCGCGACGCCTCGAGGAGCCGCTGCGTCGCGAGAAGATTGTCGTGCACGTAGTGTCGGAAGTCGTCGCCCCAGCTGGTGCGAACGCCGGCGCGGGCGGCGCAGTGAAAAACGAGCGCCGCGCCCTCGAGAACACGGTCGAGCGCGAGGTCGTTGAGATCGCCCTCGACGAAGGTGAAGGCCTTCGAATCGCGAACGCCGTCTAGGTTCGCGGATTTGATCGAACGCGCGTACGTGTCCGAGAAGGAATCGACGCCGACGACGTGGTGGCCGCGAGCGATCAGCGCTTCGCAGAGGTGGGATCCGATGAATCCGGCCGCACCCGTAACGACGGCGCGCTCTCGGCTCTCACTTCGCACGGGAGTTCTCCTGCATGAGTGCGCGAGGCCGCTCGCATGGCCGCGCGGAACTATCGCTCCGGTTTACGGGAGCGGAACGGTCGTGTCGCGCCCGGCGCTCTGCATCTGGCGTTCGAGCATCTGAAGCCGCTCGCGCGTCTTCGTGTCCGCCGGATTCTTCGCAAGCCATTCCCGGAGAACACTCGCGCCGCGGTCGAGATCGCCGGCGAGAGTGAACATTTGGTAGAGGCTCAGGTACGGCTCCTGCTCTTGTGGAAGAATCGCGAGCGCCTCGCGGTAGCGCGCCTCGGCCGAATCGAGTTCGCGCGCGCGCTCGTGCACGGCGCCGAGCCCCATCGTCGCGTCGTATTTCTCGACGACGGTTTCCGCGCCCGCAAGGTTCTTCCGATAGAACTCCTTCGCTTCGTCGAGCCGGCCAGCTTCGAGGTAAAGCGCGCCCATCGCGGCGAGATACGGCCGGTAGTCGGGCGAAATCCGTCCCGCGTTGGCGAGCGCCTCGATCGCGCCATCCTTCTCGCCGCGCTGCCGCCGCGCGAACGCGATTCGCGCCCATGCCGCCGAGTAGTTGGAGATCAGGCGCGTCGTGTTTTCGTCGCGGTAGACATCGGGAACGAGTTCTCCATCCGCGCCGAGGATTCCCTGGTAGCGAAACATCTGCGTCAGATTCGCGACCGTCTTCGCTTCGTCGACGAGTTCCGCCTGCGGCGTTCCGTGGAACTTGAAGACGAGCCCTTCGAGCGTGAGCTGATTCCCCTTATCGAATCCCATGAGATCGGCGACGGTCACCGCGAAGTAGATCGGCCGCTGGAAATTGTTCGTGCGGACGATGTCCATCGATGCGATGTCCTTCACGAGGTAGATCTGTTCCTCGCGGCGGAACGGCCGAAGCTGGTCGATCTCTTGATCGCTGAAGCTGATCGGCACCTTCGGCTCGAGATTCTTAAGCTGCTTGATGTACCACGGGGTGTTGAGCAGCGACAGGTTGAGGATGCGAACGTCGCGCCGGATTCCCTCGACCTCCTGCAAGTACCAGAGCGGAAACGTGTCGTTGTCGCCGTTCGTGAAGATGAGCGCATCCTTCTCGAGGGCGATGAGCATGTTGTAGGCGTAGTCGCGCGCGATGAAATCGCCGCGCCGATCGTGCGTGTGGAAATGCTCCCAGCAGACGAACGCCGGAAATACGAGCGCGACGATCGCCGCCCCGCCGAGCAGCGGCTTCGGATTGATGCGCCGCGCCGCGAGCCACCGGCCCGCCGACTCGAAGAGCGATGAGAATCCGAAGCTCAGCCAGACGGCGAAGAAGAAGAACGCCGGGCCGTAGAAGTAGTCGCGCTCGCGAACCTCGTGGTCGGTGAAGTTCATGTAGAAAATCAGGAACAGCCCGCCGATGAGGAACTGCGAACCGAGAAGCACGAACGTCTCACGGTTCTTCCGAAAGTGATAAAGCATTCCGGCGCACCCGATGAGCGGGAGTATCCCCGTGAGCGCATCGCGGAATCGTCCCATCGCCGTGATGTCCGGCAGCGTGCTGATGAACTGCTCCTTGAAGTAGCGCCAGAACATCGCGAATTGAAAGTCCCACGTTGCTTGCCGCTCGAACGGGCTCATCGGCTTGTACTGCTTGCGCAGAACGCAATCCATGAACGACGAGAGAGTCGTCGGCTCCGCCTCGTTGATCGCGGGGTTGAGCATCGAGCGAATCGGCAGGTACGCGTGCACGGTCACGCCGATCAGCGTCACCGCGATGATCATGCCCATGAGCTTCACGTCGAGAAGAACTTTGCGGTCGATGACGAAGAGGAAGATCAGGAATGGCGGCAGCGCGAGATACGTTCCGAGATGAATGCCGATGGAGAGCGACAACAAGTACGCGACGAGCAGGAGCGGACGGCGGTCCGCGTCGCGATTCGGGCTGTCGGCCCAGCGGATCGCGAGCCATACGGAGAACGACCAGATGAAAATCGAGAGCGAATAGACTTCGGCCTCGATCGAGTCGGTCCAGTAGGTCGACATGAACGCCGCAACGAGGCACCCGATGAACGGCCCGACGTGTGTGACGAGCCTCGAGACGAAGTCGGTCGAGCCATTCGTCCAGCGCTTCGCGGTACGCACGATCGTCAGGTAGAGGAAGAGGATCGCGCCGATCGCCGGAAGCGTCGAGAGGAAGTTGACTCGCACCGCGGGCGTGGCGAGCGGGAAGAGGCTGAAGACGCGGCCGACGAGAACGTAGAGCGGCGTGGCCGGAGGATGCGGAATGCCGAGGATGTACGAGGTCGCGATGAACTCCCCCGCGTCCCAGAACGCCACGGTCGGCGCCACGGTCGTCCCATACACCGCCAGGATGATGAGGACCAGAAGCGCAGGGAGAGCCTTGTCGTAGAAAAACGCGTCTTTCGAGCCGGGCGCGGGAATGGGTTCGCTCATAAGCGGGTCATTCTAGGGGAAAGGCCGAGTTGCGGCAAAAGGAAAAGCCGGTGCGCCGGACGAGGCCGAAATCACGCGATCGCCCCCCGGTAGGGAGGGCGGTCGCGGACGAAGCCGGTGT
The DNA here is from genome assembly GCA_046160485.1 of bacterium. Lineage (GTDB taxonomy): Bacteria > Orphanbacterota > Orphanbacteria > JBJXGV01 > JBJXGV01 > JBJXGV01. The sequence continues at coordinate 374,819 of JBJXGV010000028.1, forward strand.
CTAGCGGGGCGCTACCGAATCAAACGCAGTGCGCGCGTCGCCGCGCCCCCGTCCGGCGTTTCGATTCGGAGAAAATAGACGCCCGCGGCGACGGGGCTTCCGGCGTCGCTGTCTCCCATCCACGTGGCCTCGTGCGCCCCCGAGGGCAGCGCGCCAGCCGCAAGGGTCCGGACCCGCCGTCCCGCAACGTCGAAGACATCGAGCCGCACCGGCGAGCGCGACGGCAACGCAAAACGGACGGTCGTCAAGAGCGAGAAGGGGCTCGGCCTCGGAGCCTCGAGAACAAGGCGCGACGGCGGCGCGAGCGCGCTCCCGCGCGCAGGCGCGTCGATGTCGGCAATGATCGGCCGCGCGAACCAGCGTAGCGCCCATGTATCGTTGCGCGCCGCCGACGAGTTTCCTCCGAACACGACCATGCGATCGCGAAGCGGATCGTAGATCGACGCCGCGCCCGATCGAATCGGCGGCAACCCGGTCAGCGGAAGCTCGGACCACTGCGCCGTTGCCGGCGCGAGCGCCCATGTATCGTTGCGCGTCGTCGAGCCGTCCCAGCCGCCGAAAACGAGGAGCCGCTTCTCGATGGGATCGTAGATCGCGGGGGCGCCTTCGCGCGCCACCGGCGGCGCGTTTGTCGCGAACTCGGACCACGTCTGATCGGCGAGCGAGAGCTGCCACGTATCGTTGCGGAACCCACCGCCCGGCTTGTGTCCTCCGAAAATGATCATTCTGTCTTGGGCGGGATCGTAGACCGCGCTATGGCCCAAGCGCGGCGGCGGCAGGCTGCCCGCGGGAAGCACCTGCTCCCAAGTCATCGTCGCGAACGAGAGAACCCAGATATCGTTCCGAATTCCGGTGGTGTTCCCCTCGCCGGCGAAGACGACCATGGCGTCCCGCGCCGCGTCGTAGATCGCGCTATGCCAGTAGGAGGTGGGCGGCGTCCCCGCGGTCGAGAGCAGAGTCCACGCGGGCGATGTTCCGAGTGAAAGCTCCCACGTGTCGTTTCGAAACGCGCCATCGTAACCGCCGAAGATGATGATTCGATCCCGCGCGGCATCGAAGATCGACGAGTGTCCGCGGCGTCCGGTGGGAGCGGCGCCTGTCGGGACGATTTGGGACCACGTCGGATTGTCCGCCAAACTCAACTGCCAGAGGTCACTGAAAGGGCTACCGCCCGCGAACCCCCCGAACATGATCGCGCGATCCGAAGGGGCATCGTACGTAAGCGTGTGGACGTGGCGTCCGGTAGGAAGCGGCGGACCGGATGCGATCGCGCTCCATCGAGGCGCGAATCGCGGCGACGCGAGTTCGAGCGGGTCGTCGCCCTTCCCGGCGCCGGATTGCGCGGCCGTGCTGCCCGCGCCAAGAACGAGAACGGCGAAGCTCGCGATCAGAAACAGAGAACGGCGTGCGAGCGGCGTTCGGTAATTGGGGCGGTGCGAGTGAGACATGAAGTGCCTCCTCACGAAGGGGTGGGGTCGCCGGCAAGCGGCGGCGGGCTCATGTGCGAAGCTCCGTACGGGAACAGTCTACTCCGCGCCGCACGCGGCCACAACGCGACGGCCGCGCCGTCGCGAGGCGACGATGTCAGCGGCGCGAGCGGCCGCGCAGCGCGAAAACGATTCCGCCCCACGCGCTGACGAGGACCGCCACGAGGTGAGACAAAAGCTCGAACGCGAACGCCTCCGGCGCGCCGACGCCGACGCGGCCGAAGAGGACGACGCCGAGGCCTTCGCGCACGCCGAAGCCGCCGATCGAGATCGGAAGCGTGATCGCGACGGCGATCGCGGGGACGAGAAGCACGAAAAGTAGCGGCGCGACGTGAACGCCGAGCGCCTCGGCGGCGAGGTAGTGCACCGCGATGCGGAGCGCCTGCGTCACGACGGAGACGACGAACGTGATTCCGAAGATGCGCCTGTCGACTTGGAGCATCTCGAGGTGCGAGATGAGCCGCGCGGCGTGCGATCGAAGGCGCGTGCCGGGAACGATCGCGACGAGTCGCGCGACTTGGCGAAGCACGCGACGCGAGAGAACCGTCATGAACACCATGGCTAGGCCGGCGCTCAACACAACGAGCGGGACGCGCATCTCGGGAAACGGGGCGCTCGAGCCAGCCGCCCACGCGGCGGCTGTCGCCGCGAGAACCAGAACAAGCAAACCCATCGCGCGGTCCATGACGGTTGCGGTGAGAGCGCCGGCCTTCGAGCCGCCGGAGCGGTTCACATCGATCACCTTCATCACGTCGCCGCCGACATTCGCGGGGAGAAAGTTATTGAAGAAGAGGCCGACCAAATAGAAGTCGAGCGCCTTCCGAAACGGGATCTCGATGCGCTGCGACTTGAGGAAGAGCCACCACTGATACGCGGAACCGAGGAGGCTCACCGCGAAGAGAAGACCCGAGAGGATGACCAGATCCGCCCGCGCGCGCCCGAAGAGTTCGGCGACCTGCGAGAGCGGCACTTGCCGGAAGAGAACGACAAGGAGCGCGACGGTCACAACGAGCCGTAGCACGAAGCGCGCGACACCGCTCTGAAGAAGGCCGGCGCGCGGGCGCGGATTTGCCGGCGGATCGTTCGGCGGCGGTGCGGACGGCGCGCTCTCGGTGCGCGCGGTCATCGCGCGAACACCTCCGCGAAAATCGCGCGAGCGCCCGATCCCTTGCGAAGCACGAGCACGAGCGCGATCGCCAGACCCGCGAGTGTCGCGGCGATTCCGGCAGACACCGATCGCGGGCGATAGCGAAAGACAACCTGCCGCGCGCCGGTGTCGACGCGCACGGCGCGTAGCGCATAGTCCGCGCGCAAGCTCTCCGCGGGCTTCCCGTCGACGGTCGCCTCCCAGCCCGGGTAGTACGGGTCCGTGAGCACGACGAAGCCTGGTGCGCGCGCATCGATGTCGACGACGATCTCGTCGGGTGAGAAGCGCGCGACACGCGCGGGCGGCTCCGCGGCGAGCACTTCATCAGAGATTAAGCCGAGCCGACGCTCGCCGTCATCGCGTTCGAGCGCGACGAACCGCGAAGGGTCCCAGTCCGCGCTGCTGAGCGCCGCCAAGAGTTCCGCGTCACTCGCGAAGGCACGCGATCCGTGAACGAGGCGCGCGCGCGGAAGCGCGGCCGGATTCTTCGCGAGCGTCAAACTTCCGCGCTCGTTCCCCGCCACCGTTCGGTAGAGCACCGACCAAAGGGATTGAAATCGCTCCGGGTTCGAGTCGCCCTGTGTCATCAGTTCGTGACTGCGGCGAAGCCGGAGTTGGTTGTAGCCGTCGAGTGTCGCCACGCGCAGGAGGCTCCCCGCATTTCGCAGCAGCAGAATCCCTTCGGGGCAGCGGATCGTGACGCGGTACGGGTCGCCGTCCAAGTTCTTGCGAAAGAACTCGACGATGCTCGTCTTCCCGAAGACCGCGCGCGCGGGGTGGGTCGGGCCGAGGTTGTACGCCGCGCCGGCGATCGCGAGGTCGGCGGCGAGTATCGCGGCGAGAAGCCACGCGGCGCGGCGCTTCCCCGCGGCGCTTGCCGTCGCGGCGAGCACCGCGTGCGTGAGCGCGACGAAGAGCAGCGCGACGGCCGCGCCCGCGATGCGCCCCGGCGTGGCGCTCGCCGGCCCGGCGGCCACACCCGCGGCCGTCGCGGCGACGATCAGCACAGCCATCACCGCCGTGAGGCTTCGCAATCGACCGCGCGATTCCTTCGTATCGAAGAAACCGCCTTGCGCGCGCGCGACACCGCGCGCGGCGAGAAGCACGAGCGCAAGCGATACGAGAAAGATCGCGCGCCCCGGCACGCGGAAGCGCTGGTACGGCTCGAGCACCTGAAACAAGAGAGGATGAAGAGGTCCGAAGCGGCCGAGCGCCAGCAGGAATCCAGCGCCGCCGATCACGGCGAGCAGCCGCGCAGCGCGATCGATCGGGCGAAAGAGCGCGAGCACCCCGAGCATGAGCGTCGGAACGCCGACGTAGGCGGCGAGTTCCCAGAACTCGTAGTAAGTGCCGCCGAAGTAGCGCGACGTGAACCCGCCGGCGGTCGTGCCGAAGAAGTTCGGCAGCAGAAACGTGGCGAGGAACTTCGGATGAAACGACGTCTCGGACGCCGTCGCGTACGTGAGGGTCGTGCGCAACGTCTCCTTCGCCAGCTCGAGCGATGGCAAGAACGCGACGCCCGCGACGAGAATGCCGAGCGCGCCGAACAGAGCCACTCGCGCGACACCGGACGCGACTCGGCGCTCCGCGCGCCCAACGAAAAAGATCTCGTGCGCGGCAAGCAGGAGCGCGGCCATCAGGCAGTAGAGCGAGTACTGCGGCGCCCCCGCGAGAAACGAAATGCCGAAGAGAAGCGCGGCTATCGCGGCCGCGGCGACGCTGCGACTGCCGATCGCGGATCTTAGAAACAGAAGGACGCCCGGAATCCATGCCGCGGCCTCGACGATGTTGCCGTGTTTCATCCGAACGACCATGAACGCGCAGAACGCGTAGGCTATGCCCGCGAAGAGCCCGCCTCCCGCCGAACCGAAGAGGCTGCGCGCAAACAACGCCGCGAAGACCCCGCCGATCACCGCGTGCAGAATCTGAAGGCCCTCCGCGGCCTCGGGCGCGAGTTCCCCTCCGCGCACGAAGAGCGCAAGCGCCCAATTCGGTGGATAGAACGCCGCGGCTTGAACGTCGGCCGCGAACGGGAGGCCGCCGAAGATGTAGGGATTCCAGAGCGGGAAAACTCCGTCGCGCATGTGCGTCGCTTGGTAGAAGCGGTAGGGATAGTTCTGCTCGGTGAAGTCTTCCCAGAACCACGCCTTGCCGAAAGGCGCGCCGACCAGCACCGGCCAATAGAAGAGAAGCGCGGCGGCAACCAAGAGCGTCGCAACGAGTATCGGGAAGGGCCGCGAGACGCGATCGCCTCGCGCGCCGCGCGAGGCGGCAGGGTCGCGCGGCGGCGTGCCGCGTTTCTCCACGCGCTCTCTTCCGGGGCTCAACGCGCTGCCACGCTCTTGAGCACTTCGATCATCGCCTCCGCGGAGGCATCCCACGAAAATCGCCGCGCCCACGCGACCGCCCCGCCGGCGAGGCGCGCGCGCTCGGTGTCGTCCTCGAGCAATTCGACGATCTCGGAGGCGAGGCGTTGTTCGGCGCCAAACGGAATCAGCCGCCCCGTCTGGCCGTCGACGACGGCGTCGCGCAATCCCGGCACGTCCGACGCGATCACCGGTGTGCCGCACGCGTTCGCTTCGATCACGGTCACTCCCCAGCCTTCCTTCGGCGACGGATTCGCGGAAAGCGCGGCGCGGCGCAAGAGCTCGACCTTCTTGTCGCTGCCGACGAATCCCGTGAACTCGACGCTCCCGTTGAGTTGCAGATCGCGCGCGAGCGCTTCGAGCGCGGGACGCCGGTCGCCTTCGCCGACGACGACCAGACGCGCCGCGGGCCGCGCAGCGACAACGCGTTTCATCGCGCGAATCAAAAGATCGATGCGCTTGTACTTCTTCAGACGGCCGACGTAGACGATCAGATCGCGCGTCTTTTCATCCGGCGACGCGGCGCGATAGATATCCGCGTCGACTGCGTTCATGACGAGGCTTACGCGCTCCGCTGGAATGCCGCGCCGCGTCAGCTCGTCGCGCGAACTATCCGACACCGTAACGAACCGCGCGGCGCGATACACGAACGGCACGAGCGCCTCGTGCAGATAGACGTAGAGCGCGATCGGCAGCGGCGCTTCGTGGAAGATGCTCTCGCCGAAGAAGTGATGGACCACGACGAGAAGCGGCCGGCGGACGTAGAGCGGCGTGTAGAACGGAATCTTGTTGAGGTCGTCGACGACAACGTCGAATCGCGCCGGGTCGAGCGCGCCGCGCAGCGCGAACGGCACGCCGAAGTTGAACGTGTTTCTCCGTCCGCGCCGGTACACGCGAATGCCGTCGATCGTCTCGTCGCGCGGCGCGCCGCGCCATGCGTGCGCAAGAAGCGAGACTTCGTGGCCCGCCGCGGCGACGCGGCGAAAGATCTCGTGAAGGTGGACCTCGGCGCCGCCGGCCTCCGGGTTTCGGATGTCGCGCCAGTTGATGACGAGAACGCGCACGCGGTCACTCTCTCCGAAGCACGGCGGTCCGCCGCACGCTACCGCCCGGCGGCAAGACGCGTGGCGAGGAAGGGTGGGAGCCCCGCCGCGATGATCTTTTCCTGCGCGCGTTCGATCGGATACTCGACGCGAACCAGCGAGAGGGTGCGTGAGTCCGTATCGTAAAGCGCGAACGCGGCGCGCGGATCGCGGTCGCGCGGCTGGCCGACGCCGCCCACGTTAACGAGGTACCGGTTGCCGGGTTCGACGCGCACCGGAAAATCAATGAGTTGCGACGTGCCATCGGCCGGCGCCTCGACGGCGAGCGGCACGTGTGAATGCCCGACGAAGCAGAGCGTCTCGCCGAACGACGACAGCTCGGCGCGCGCCGTGTCGAGCCCGACGATGTAGGTCCAATCCGCCGGAGAACGCGGCGCCGAGTGGACGAAGAGGAAGTCCGGCGGCTCGCGGTACGCGAACGGAAGCGACGAGACGTACGCGAGGTCCTCGGCGGAGAGCTGCGCGCGAGTCCACTCGAGCGCCGTGCGCGCGTACCCGTTGAAGTACTCGAGTTCGCCGGGGTGGGCCACCGCGGATTCGTGATTGCCGAGAAGAACACGCTCGGCCTTTTCGCGCACGCGCGCCAGACACGCGGAAGGGTCCGCGCCGTATCCGATCACGTCGCCCAAACACACCGCGCGATCCGCGCTCTTCATCTCATCCGAGGCGAGAACGGCTTCCAACGCTTCCAGATTTCCGTGGATGTCCGAAAAAATGGCGATTCTCACCCAGCCCCTCCCGCGGCCTTGTCCGGTACATGTGATTTCCAGATTTTGTCGAGCACGCCGTTGACGAACGAGCCCGATTTCTCGGTGGAGAATTTCTTCGCGATCTCGACGGCCTCGTCGATCGCCACTTTCGGAGGCGTTTCGGGAAGAAAGAGCAGCTCTGCGACGCCGATCCGCAGGACGAGTTTATCGATGAGCGCGAGCCGTTCGATGCTCCAGTGCTCGACTGTTTTCGCGAGGATGGCGTCGATCTCGTCGCGCCGGCTCATCACCGCGCCGACGATCGTCTGCGCCAGCGGAGCGATCAGAGTTTCGCTCACGGGCACCCATGCGTCCCCCGTCAGCTCGAGACGATAGAGTTCCTTGAGTGCTTTCTCGCGCGCCTCACGCCGCCGTCCCATCTCTAACCCTTCCCGACGGAGAGGTTCGCCATCTCGATCGCGGCGAGAGCCGCCTCCGCGCCTTTGTTTCCCGACGTCCCGCCCGCGCGTTCGAGCGCGTCGTCGCGATTGTTCGTCGTGAGGACTCCGAAAAGCGTCGGCACTCCGGTTTCGAGCCCGACGTTCATGATGCCGCGCGCCGTTTCCGCGCAGATGAACTCGAAGTGCGGCGTGCCGCCCCGAATCACCGCGCCGAGCGCGATGACCGCTTGAAAACGCCCGGTGCGCGCCGCGGCCCGTGCGCCGAACGGCAACTCGAACGCCCCCGGAACTTGGAAGACTTCGATTCGGTCTTCGGTGGCGCCGTGCCGCTTGAGCGTCTCGACGCATCCCTCGAGCAAACGCAAGACGACGTCGGCGTTCGTGCGCGCGGCGACGACCGCGAAACGCGAGTTCGCGCCGGCGAGTTCGCTCGGCGCCGAGACCGTCGCGCCCGCCCCCGCGCTTCTGGCCGGGTCGCGCCCATCGCGAAACTGCGCGCTCATCCGCGCCTCTTCGCCGGGCGCTTCCGCTCCGACGGCCGGCCGAGCTCGTCCTTCAAGAGGTAGTGGCCGAGCTTGTCGCGCTTCGTGGCGAGATAACGGTGGTTTTCGCGGCGCGCCGGGACTTCGATCGGCACACGCTCGACGACCTCGAGACCGTGACCGTCGAGCCCCACGATCTTGCGCGGGTTGTTCGTGAGCAGGCGGATCTTCCGGACGCCGAGGTCGACGAGAATCTGCGCGCCGATACCGTAGTCGCGCAAATCGGGCGGAAGGCCGAGCTGTTCGTTCGCCTCGACCGTGTCCGCGCCGCCATCCTGCAGCTTGTACGCCTGCAGCTTGAGCGCGAGGCCGATCCCCCGCCCTTCCTGGCGCATGTAGAGGAAGACACCCTTCCCTTCGCGATCGATCGCCTCGAGCGCGCGATCCATCTGCTCGCCGCAATCGCAGCGGAGCGATCCGAAGACGTCGCCCGTGAGGCACTGCGAGTGGACACGAACTAGTACCGGTTCCTTCGGGCTCCACTTGCCGCGCGAGAGCGCGACGTGATGCATCCCTTCGATCGCGTCCTCGTAGAGCGTGAGCGCGAACTCGCCGTGCCGCGTCGGCAACACGGTCTCGACGAGCCGGCGCACGAGCCGCTCGCGCCCGCGGCGATACGCGATGAGATCCTGAATCGTGATGAGCCGGAGTCCGAAACGTTTCGCGAACGCGCGGAGCGTCGGCACACGGGCCATCTCGCCGTCCTCGTCCATGATTTCGCAGAGAACGCCGGCGGGAGCGAGTCCCGCAAGCCGCGCGAGATCGACCGCGGCCTCCGTGTGGCCGGCGCGGCGAAGCACGCCTTCCTCGGCCGCACGGAGCGGGAAGATATGCCCCGGGCGCGCGAGATCCTCGGGGCGCGTGCGCGGATCGATCGCCGCGCGAATCGTCGCGGCGCGATCGTGCGCCGAGATCCCGGTCGTCGTGCCATTCACCGCGTCGATCGAAACCGTGAAAGGCGTTCCCATCTTCGCGGTGTTCCGCGTCACCATCGGTCCGAGGTCGAGTTCGTCGAGACGCTTCGCCGACAGCGACAGGCAGATCAGTCCGCGGGCGTGCTTCGAGATGAAATTGATCGCCTCAGGGGTCACCTTCGCCGCGGCCATCACGAGGTCGCCCTCGTTCTCGCGGTCGGCGTCATCGATGACGATCACGATCTCCCCAGCGCGGATCGCGGCGATCGCGCTCTCGATCGAGTCGAAGGCTTCCGCGGCGGGCGGCGTTTTCACGCGCGCCGACTCCTGCGACGCGGCCTTCGGCTTCGCGCTCGCCTTCGCCTTCGTTTTCGGCTTCGCCGGCCGCTTCGCGGTCGCGCTCGACTTCATCGGAGGCTCCCCTCGGGATAGACTCGCGCCGCGCCGGACCCCGGCATCGCGCGCGCGTGTTCGCCGAGAATTCGCGCGGCGTATTTGCCGATCAGGTCCGACTCGATATTGACCGTCGCCGCGGCGGCCAGAGCGCCCAGGTTCGTTTGCTCACGGGTAAACGGAATCAGGTAGACGATGAAGTCCTGCTCACTAACGCCTGCCACGGTGAGACTTACGCCGTTGATCGCCACGGAGCCCTTCTCGACGAAATGCGAAGCGATCGATGGCGGAAGCTCGACACGAAGGAGCCACTCGGCGCCGGAATCGCGGACCTCGGCGACCCGCGCGGTCGCGTCGATGTGGCCCGTGACGAAGTGGCCGCCGATACGATCGGAGGGCCGCAGCGAACGCTCGAGATTGACGGCGTCGCCGATCGCGAGCGAGCCGAGGTTCGTGCGCGCAAGCGTCTCTCGGATCGCCTGCAGGTCGAAGCTCTTCTCGGTGCGCGCGACGACCGTCAAACAGACGCCCGAGACACAGACGCTTTCGCCGAGCGCGAGTTCTCCCGAGAACCCGTCAGCATCGAACGTGAGGTTTGCGCCGCCCGGGATTTCGGTGTAGCGCGCAAGACGCCCCATCCGCTCGACGATTCCGGTGAACATGGCTAGAGCCTTCCTTCGATCAGAAGATCGCCGCCGATGCGGCGGCAGGTGGTATCGCGGAGGTGGATCGCGCCGGCGAGCCGCGCGATCCCAAGATCGCCGACGAGGGGCTTTGCCCCCCCGAGAATGACCAGAGCATAAAAGAGAGCGACCCGATCCACAAGGCGATCCGCGAGGAAGGCCGTCGCGAGGCGGCCGCCCCCTTCGAGGAGGAGCGTGTTGAGGCCCACGCGGGCCAGGGCGCGGAGTGCGCGCCGAAGCGAGACGCCGCCGCGCGCCGCGCGCGGCACGGCGATGACGCGGGCTCCCGCGCGCTCGAGCCGCGTACGGCGCGCGCGCGGCGCATCGGGCGCCGCGAGAATCAACACGCCGCCGCCGCCCGCGCGCGCGCCAGCCAAGGCGCGCGCCGCCGGTGGCGTACGAAGCTCCGTGTCGAAGACGACGCGCACCGGGCGCCGCGCAGAGCCATCGCGCGCGGAGAGTCGCGGGTCATCGGCGAGTACCGTCCCGACTCCGACCGCGATCGCGTCCGATTGCGCGCGCAGACTCTGAACGTGTCGGCGCGCCTCTGGCCCCGTGATCCACTTCGATTCGCCGGAGGAGGTTGCGATGCGGCCATCGAGAGTGAGTGCAGCTTTCAGAGTCACGAGCGGCATCGACGTCGTGACGCGTTTGACGAAGCCGGCGTTGAGTTCGCGCGCAGCCGCTTCGCGGCAGCCGGCCGCAACGCTGACGCCACGGCGGCGCAGAAGCGCGAGCCCCTTCCCGTCGACGAGCGGGTTCGGGTCGCGCATCGCGGCGACGACGCGCGCGATTCCCGCAGCGCGAACCGCATCGGTGCACGGCGGCGTGCGCCCGGTGTGGCAGCACGGCTCGAGCGTGACGTAGAGCGTGGCGCCGCGCGCGCGCGAGCCGGCGGCCGCGAGCGCGACGACCTCCGCGTGGGGGCCGCCCGCGCGCGCGTGCCAACCGCGCCCGACGATTTCTCCACGCCGGACGACCACCGCGCCAACGACAGGATTCGGATGCGTCGCGCCGAGACCGCGCCGCGCGAGCGCAAGCGCCAGATCCATGAACCGTTCGTCGGATGTTCGCGCCACGTCGCGTCGCCCCTCGCTGCGTTGCCGGCCAGCAGTCGTCAGCCCGAAGGCGTCCGCTCGATTTCTTCCCGGAGGATTTGCTGCGCGACTTGCGGGTTCGCCGCGCCGCGAGTCGCCTTCATCACCTGGCCGACGAGGAACGCAAACGTCTGTTCCTTTCCGCCGCGCACTTGCGCCACGGGTCCCGGGTTCGCGGCGATCACCTTGAGAATCGCGTCACGCAGCGCGGAATCGTCGGAGATCTGCTTGTGCCCGCCCGCATCGATCGCCTCCCGCACGCCGAGCCCCGAGCGATCCATCTCCGCGAGCACCTCCTTGGCGCTGAGGTTCGAGATCTCGCCGCGATCGAGATGTTGGATCAGCTCGGCGAGTTGTTCGGGCGTCACTCGGAAGGCATCGATGTCGCGACTTCCGTCTTTGAGCAGGCGCAGCACCTCGCCCTGCACCCAATTCGCGACACGCTTCCCCGCCGCGGCCGACTTCGCGGGGTCGTACGCGACGACCGCGCGCTCGAAGTAGTCCGCAAGCGCGCGCGTCGCGGCGAGCACCCCCGCATCCTTCTCCGAAACGCCGAGCGCGTCGACGAACCGCGCTCGGCGCGCCTGGGGCAATTCCGGAAGCCGCGCCCGTTCGGCATCGAGAAACTCCGGCGACAACACGAGAGGATGCAGATCGGGCTCGGGGAAATAGCGGTAGTCGTGCGCCTCTTCCTTCGAGCGCATCGCGACGGCAACCTCGCGCTTCGCATCCCAGAGGAGCGTCTCCTGCACGATCTTCCCGCCGCCTGCGAGCACGCGCGACTGGCGCGAGATCTCCGCGTCGATCGAGGCCGCGACCGCCTTGATCGAGTTGAGATTCTTGATCTCCGCCTTGACGCCGAACGGTATCGTCCCGACCGGCCGCACGGAGATGTTGACGTCGCAGCGCAGCGATCCTTCATCCATGTTGCCGTCGGAAACGCCCGTGTATTGCAGAAGCTGCCGCAACAGCGCGACGTACTCCGCGGCCTCGCGCGACGTTCGGATGTCGGGCTCGGAGACGATCTCGATGAGCGGCACGCCGCAGCGGTTCAGGTCGATGAGCGACTCGTCGCCGCCGGCTTCAGGATGGAACGACTTGCCCGCGTCCTCCTCGAGGTGAAGTCGCTTGATGCCGATCCGCCGCGGCGGCGCACTCTCCCCGCCGGCGCCATCGCTCGCGCCGCTGACCTCAATCCATCCGTGCTCCGAAACGGGCTGGTCGTACTGCGAGATCTGGTAGCCCTTCGGCAGATCGGGATAGAAGTAGTTCTTGCGCGCGAAGACGGAGCGCGTCGCGATTTGAAGATTGAGCGCGAGCGCGGCGCGCACCGCAAGACGCACCGCCTCTTCGTTGAGCACCGGCAGCGCGCCCGGAAGCCCCATGCAGACGGGACACACTTGCGAGTTGGGCGGCGCGCCGAAGCGCGTCGCGCACGCGCAGAAAATCTTCGTGCGCGTCAGGAGCTGTGCGTGCACCTCCAGACCAATGACCGCTTCGTATTGCGTCGCCGCGCTCACGATGCCGACTCCGGGAACGCCGGCGGCGTGACCGTGAATGCAAGCCGCGTCGCGAGCGCGTTCGTCGCCGCGAGGAGGCGCTCTTCGTCGAACGCGTTCGCGAGAATCTGGATGCCGATCGGCACGCCATCGCTCGAGAGCGCAGCCGGAATCGAGATACCCGGAAGCTCCGCGAGATTCGCCGGGAGCGTGTAGATGTCCGACAGGTACATCGCAAGCGGATCGTCCTTCTCGCCGAAGCGAAACGCCGGCGTCGGCGCCGTCGGGCCGAGGATGAGGTCGACGCTGTCGAACGCCTGCGCGAAATCGCGGCGCATCAAGCCGCGCACGGCCTGCGCCTTCGCGTAGTACGCGTCGTAGTAACCGGACGAGAGCGCGAACGTTCCGAGGATGATGCGGCGCTTCACCTCGGAGCCGAAACCTTCGCGCCGCGTCGCGCGATACATTTCGCGCAGCCCGCGTTCGCCCCGCGCGCGGTGCCCGTAGCGAACGCCATCGAATCGCGCAAGGTTCGACGACGCCTCCGCGGTGGCGACGAGGTAGTACGTCGCGACGCCGTGCACGATGTGCGGAAGCGAGATCTCGCTCACGGTGGCGCCCGCCTCGCGAGCAATGTCGAGCGCGCGTTCGACCGCGCGCGCGACCTCGTCGTCGAGACCCGGCACGAAGTACTCCTTCGGAATCCCGATGCGTATGCCGCGAAGTGCGTTCGCGCCGGTATCTCCCGCGAGTGCGTCGGCGTAGCGTCCCACGGGGCGATCGCCGCTCGTCGCGTCGCGCGCGTCGCGCCCGGCGACGATCTCGAGCAGAAGCGCGACATCCTCGACGGAGCGCGCGAACGGGCCGATCTGGTCGAGAGACGACGCGAAGGCGACGAGTCCGTAGCGCGACACGCGCCCGTAGCTCGGCTTCAGGCCCACCACGCCGCAAAACGACGCGGGTTGCCGCACCGAACCGCCCGTGTCCGAGCCGAGCGCAAGCGGGACGAGGCCCGCGGCGACCGCGGCCGCCGAGCCCCCGCTCGAGCCGCCCGGCACGCGCGCAAGATCCCACGGGTTCTTCGTCGGCCCGTAGCCCGAGTTCTCCGTCGACGAGCCCATCGCGAACTCGTCGAGATTCGTCTTGCCGACGATGATGAGCCCCGCGGCGGCGAGACGCTCGACGACCGTCGCGTCGTACGCGGGCCGATAGCCCTCGAGAATCTTCGATCCGCAGGTCGTGGGGAATGCGCGCGTGCAGATGTTGTCCTTCACGAGAATCGGCACACCGGCGAGCGGCGACGGGGCGGCGCCCCCCGCGCGCAAACGATCCTGCTCGCGCGCCGCGCGAAGCGCATCCTCGCGCGGCGCGACAGCAAGGCACGAATGGAGCGCGCCGTCATGCTTCGCGATTCGATCGAGCGACTGCGCGACGAGCGCTTCGGACGTGACGCGGCCCGCGCGCATATCGGCCGCCATCTCAACCGCGGTGCGATAGGCGCCGCTCACGCCGATTCGTCCTCGCCGCCGATCACACGCGGCACACCGAAGAGCGCACCGCGCGCCCCCGGCGCGCCACCCAGCACATCTTGTGTCGAGAGCGACGGCGACGGCTCGTCCGCTCGCGGCGGCGTGGGCGACAGCGCGCTCCGCTCGACTGCGCCCGCCGCGGGGACCGCGTCGAGGCTGTGCACGTACGAAATGATCCGGTCGAGTTGCGCCGGAAGCGCCGCGGCCTCTTCATCGGTCAGGTCGATGTGCGCAAGGCGCGCGACGCGCAGAACCTCTTCTCGGGTGATTCCCAACCGATGTCTCCTCTCGTGATTTCGGGCGCCGCGCTACCGGAGGGCAGGACGGGAGCGACTAGCCTATGCGAACGAGCGACGCGTTCGCAACGACGAGCTTTCGCGTTCCCGCGTGGCCGAACTGAACGACGATCTTCTGCGAGGTCCCCTTGCCGGAACTCTCGAGGATGCGCCCCTCGCCGAAGAGCGGGTGGCGGATGCGCTCGCCGATGCGCAACGGCGCCTCGCGCCCCGACTCGTCGACGACGGGCTCGGATTCGGCGCCCGCGCTCCACTCCGCGTCTCGCCACGCGTCGCGCTCGGCTGCGCCACCGCCGCGTCGCACCGGGCTCGGCGCTCCGGGGCCGGCGCCCCAACGCCGCGGCCGGCCGCCCCACCCGCGCGACGCGCCCCACTCATCGTCGAGCAGCGGAACGCTGCGGTCCTCGCGGTGCTCGGCCGGAACCTCTTTCAGAAACGGCGACGGGGCCGCGGCGTTTCTCTCGCCGTATCGAAGTCGGCTCGACGCGCCCGTCAGGAAGATCCGATCTTTCGCGCGCGTAATACCGACGTAGAAAAGGCGGCGTTCTTCCTCGAGGCCATCGTCGTCCTCGGAAGAGAGCGGGTGCGGGAAGAGATCCTTCTCGAGGCCGGCGATGAACACGACGGGAAACTCGAGCCCCTTCGAGTTGTGCAGCGTCATGAGCGACACACGCGCGTCGCGTTCCTCGAACGAGTCGAGATCCGAGAGCAAAGAGACCTCGGCCAGATACGCGCCGAGCGAAGGATCGCCCGTGCGCGCCGCGAACTCCTCCATGCCCGACACGAGTTCCTGCGCGTTTTCCACGCGCGACTGCGACTCGATCCCGCCCTCCGCCGCGAGCGCCTCGAGAAAACCAGTCTCCTCGATCAGTGCGCGCGCGACTGACGAGGCCGTCTCTACGGAGAGCCGCACGCGAAGCCGCGCGAAGAGATTGCCGAGTTCGACGAGCGCGCGCGCGCCGTCACGCCGCATTCCGGGAATCTCTCCCGCCGCGGTGAGCGTCTCGCTGAGCAATTGCCCGCGGTCCGCGGCGATTCGCGCGAGCTTCTCGAGGCTCTTCTCGCCGACCGTACGCGACGGAAACGCGATGGCCCGGCGAAGCGCGATCTCGTCGCGCGGGTTGAGAAGCACGCGCAGATACGCGAGTAAGTCCTTCACTTCGCGCCGCTCGTAGAATCGGATGCCGCCGACGATGATGTACGGGATGCCCGCGAGGCGCAGTCCCTCTTCGAGCGCGCGCGACTGCGCGTTCGTGCGATAGAGCACCGCGACGTCGCCGGGCCGCCGCCCGCGGCGCATGATCTCCGCGATTTCGCGCGCGATGAGCCGGCCTTCATCTGCTTCGGTAGGCGCGAACGCGACAACGACCGGATCGCCCGCCTCGCGCTCGGTCCAAAGCGTCTTCGGCCGCCGCGAACGGTTATTCGAGACAACCGCGTTCGCCACCGCGAGGATGCGCCCCGTCGAGCGGTAGTTGCGCTGCAGCCGCAAGAGCCGCGTCCCGGGAAACGCCTCTTCGAAGCCGAGGATGTTGCCGATCCGCGCGCCGCGCCAACGATAGATCGACTGATCCTCGTCGCCGACCGCGAAGACGTTCCACGGCGGCGCCACGAGCAGCTTGACGAGTTCGTGCTGCGCGCCGTTTGTATCTTGGTACTCGTCGATCAACACGTGCTCGTAGCGCTCGCGCCACTTCTCGCGAATGGCGGCGTCGGCGCGAAGAATGTGCACCGGGAGCAAAAGCAGGTCGTCGAAGTCGCACGCGCCGTTTGCGCGGAGCCGTTCGTCGTAGCGCGCGTGCGCGCGCCGAACGTATTGCCAGCGAAAGTCGCTCTCGGGCGCGCCGTCGCGCGCGGCCGAACCGTTCTTTTCGCGCGAGATCGCCGAGCGCAACGACGACGCCGTCCACGCTTCGGGCGGAATCGCCAACTCGCGAATCACCTCTTCGACGAGTTTTTTCTGATCGTCTTCGTCGTAGATCACGAAGTTTTGGCCGAGGCCGATCGCCTTGCCTTCGAGCCTTAGGAACCGCGCGCCGAACGAGTGAAACGTGCCGATCGAGAGCGGCCCGCGCGACACACCGACGTTGTCGTGGATACGCTGCGACATCTCGCGCGCCGCCTTGTTGGTGAACGTGACGGCGAGAATCGACCGCGCGTCGACACCGCAATCCCGCGCGAGGTGCAGAAACCGGTAGGTGAGAACTCGCGTCTTGCCGCTGCCGGCGCCCGCGATGACGAGCAGCGGACCGGTGCCGTGCGACACCGCGGCGAATTGTTCTTCGTTGAGGAGCTTCGACAGTTCCATGACGATCTAATAACCGACGCGTGCTTTGAGGTCAAGGTTGGCGAACGGCGTGCCGTCTCGCAGCGACCCCGTGAGTCCTTCGAAGAAGAGATTGCGCGAGAGCTTGTACTCGACGCGAAGCTCGCGATCCGGTAGGAGACTTCGGCGCGTCACGCGGGGCCCGGTAACAACATCGCCAGCGTCATCGCTGCCGAGGCGCTGCGAGTACGTCACGTCGATGTCCTCGAGGAACGTGCGCCCGACGCTCACCTGCGTTTCTCCGCCGACGTACTCCACGCCGATGTCGAACGGCGAGACGCCGCGCAAGAGTTCGCGCGAGAGGAGCGACGAGAACGACGAGAGCCAGGCCTCGCCGATTTGCGACGAGCCGCCGTTGCCGGGGCTTGTCTGCGTCGCGAGGAGCTGCAGGATTTCGTCGTACGACTTCCCCGTTTCCGAAGTCGCCGAGATCGAGAGCGAGTCGATCGGCCCCGTCACGCTCATCTCGATCTGCTCGCCGCCGGCTTCGGTCGTCGCTCTGGCGTTGAGGGAGAAGAAGAGCGCGTTGTCCGGGTTCGACCAAAAGATTTCCCCCTCCTCGATTCTGAGCTGCGTCGGGATCCAGCTGCCGATGAGCGAATAAGTGCCGCGAAGCGACTCGAGCGAGCCGACGAGGCCGAGCCCGCGCTCGCTGCGGAAGAGCGTTGCGTCGCCGAAGAGTTCGACATCCATCGCTTTGTTCGCGATCCAAAAATCTCGCGGCACGTTGATGTCGATCTCGCAGGTGAATGGCGGGTTCGACGTCGGCTGGAAGATCGCGGGCGTCGAGACGCGCGTCGTGCCTCCCGCGAACGCTTGGCGCGCGGTCTCGGGCAGATTCAAGAGCGCGTCGAGAGGAGTCGCCTGTCCCGGTTGCGTGAAGTCTTGATCGACCACGCCTCCGAGGATGTCGATCGTCCCCGTCAGATGAGGAATCGGCTCGCCGAGGCTCGTGACCGCGGTGCCGACGCGTATATCGGCGTTGATCGTCGCGGCCGCGCCCGGGATCGACTCGAGATAGAAATTGCGCAGCGTCAGCGTGAGGTCCCACGTCGTGATGTCGAGTGCGGTGAGGCCGAAGATCCCGTCGACGCGCACGGTCCCCTCTTCGCCGGAGCGCGCGGTGAGGTTGTCGACGCGAATCGTGTCGCCTTGCAGCAAGATGCGCCCTTCGATCGCCTCGAACGACTCGGCGAGATCGCGCAGATACGTCCTGCCGTTCGAGATGACGAACTCGCCGAAGAGCTGCGGCGCGGCGAGCGTTCCGCGCCCCTCGAACTGCGCGACGCTAAACTCTCCGCGCGTACGCCGCGTCTCGTCGACGATGAGCGGAAACAATCCAAGATCGCCGCGCGGGATCGACGCCGAAAGCGACAACGGCCGCTCCATGTTGAAATCGAGCGAGGATCGCGTCAGGTCGAGCCGCGCGGGAATGCGGACGGCGCCCGAAGACGCACCCCAGTCGGGGTTGAACTGAATGTCGAGCGCAAGCGTCGTGTCGGCGAGCGTCGCACGCCCGGAGATCGGGCCGAGATCGTTCCCCTGAATGATGAGCGGCGTGAGCGAAAACAGGCCCTCGCCCGAGAGCGATTTCGGATCGCCGAAGAGCCGCCAGTCCGCGTTGAGAGCGCCGCCGACCTCGGCGAGGTCATCCGACAGATCGCGAATCCAAGCAATCGGGAGCGAATCGGCGCGCAACGTCACGTCGGGCCGCAGAATCTGCCACAGGCGTTCGCGCGTGCTCCCGGTCGAGCTCGAAAGCCGCGTCGCAAGTGAATCGGCGAGTGTCCCGACGATCGCAACGCTGCTGCCGCCATTCGTGCCGGCGAGCGACACCGCGACGTCGAGGTCGCCCTCGCTCGTGTGATCCGCGGTGAGCGTGAAACTGACAAAGCCCGCGGTGTCGGCGTTCGCCGCGTCGCCGCTGGCGCGCAGCCGCACCTGCGGCACACCCCCGGAATGCGAGACCGAAAGCGAAAGATCCGTCCGGTCGAGAAGGTGCGAGGAGAGCGGCGCCGGCAGCTTCACGTCCGAGAGATCGAGATCGTTCCAGAGAACGCGCGCCTCTCTCTCCCCGTGCGCGTCGTATTCGCCGGACGCGACAAGTTCGCCCCCGTGAAACGGAATGTGAACGGGGAGAAGTCCGACGCGGTTGCCTTCTTTCCAAAGTTCGATCGGGTCGGGGTGTTCAGTGCGAACGCCGTCGCGGGTCACCGCGAATGACGTGATGAGAATCTGATCGGCCGGTTCGTCGTCCGTCCAATCGCCGCGCGCCTCGAACCCGACGTCGCCGATCATTCCCGCGACCTCCTCGAAGTACAGGTGGCGATTTTCATAGCGGATCGACGCGCGGGCGCCGCCGAGCGTCTGGCCCATTCCGGCGACGCCGAGCACAGATCCCTGCGCAACGACGGTTCGTTCGCCGTTTCGCAACGCATACGTCCCGTTCGCGGCGATCTCATCGAACGTGTAGTCGCGCACGCGCCAGTTGGCCCCTTCGAGCGCACCGTCGAAGAGAAGCTCGCCGCCCGTGCGCGCGATGCTGCCGTTAAACTGCGCGCGGCCACTCGTCGACGGTAGGTTGGCGAAAGCGCCAACGCGCGACAGATCCCCGAACGCCGCGTTCGCATCGAGATCGAAGTCGCCGTCGTGCGCGATCCATCCCGTCGCCGTCGTGGAACCGCCGAGCAAGCGGACCTCGAGGCGTCCCGCTTCGACCGCGCCGCGCTGGATGCGCCCGTCGAGACTGAGCGCATCGAACGGTATGTCGCGCACGCGCCCGGGCGAAAGCCGAAGCGAAACGTTCCCGTCGAGCGCCATGTACGAGCGCCCTGTCCCCGACCACGAAACCCGCCCGGAGAGGTCCGTCGGCGGCAACCGGAGTGAGTCGGGCGCGAACTCCCGGATGTCGACGCCCGTGAACTCGAGCCACGCGTCATCGCGTTCCTCGACGGCACTCGGTAGGCGCAGCGACCCGCGAACTCGAGCCCCGCCGCTTTCGGCGAGAAGCGAATCGACCACGAGCCCGTCGGCGCCCTTCGAGAGCCGCACGTACGGAATCGATATCGCAAGCGCCCCGACTTCGCCGCGAAGAGTTCCGGCCAGCAAAAGCTCCTGCGGCGGGCCCGAGAGAGAAAACACGCCGGAGGCGCCCCCCGCTCGATCGAGTTTGGGAACGAGCAATGCGACATCCTCGAACCGCAACGTATCGACGACGACCGCAAGCGCGAGACCATGGCCCCGCGTCGCCATCGCACCGTCGACGTGGAATCGCGAGCCGCCCGCTGTCACGTCGAGCGCCGCCACGCGCAACGAATCGGGCGCGAACGCGAGGGTGCCCGCCGCGCTCGCGAGCAGCGAGTCGATCGCGAACGTCACCGCGGGGATCCGCAGCGATGCAACACCCGCGTCGAGAGCGAGCGACGCTCGCAGATCGATCGACGCTACGTCGCGTCCCCCCAGACCGGAAACGCTTCCGCGCGTAATCAGGAGCGAGTCGACGCTGCGAATCGGAAGCGTCGGCAACACGATCTTCGCGGAATCGGAGTGAGTGCTATCGCGCAGCGCCGCGACGTCGACGCGCGGGCGCGCGATGGCCAGATAGCGGATACGCCGGTCGCGCAGCAATTCGCGCGGCGCGAATCGCACGACGATCGAGTCCGCCTCGAACACCGTAGCGCCATTCCTGCGATCGAGGCGCACGTCGCGAGCGACGAACCCGCGCGTGTAGCTTCCGCCGATCCCGCCGATCTCGAGCGAGTAGTTGCCGCTCGCGCTCACTTTGAGCTGGAGGTATTCCTCGATCGCAGCGCCGGGACCGCCGCCGGGTGTCAGCGCGCGCACGAGCGTGTGCCGAACATCGGCCGGCAGCGCCGCAAGAATGAAAACCGCCGCCGCGACCGCGAGAATCGCGAACGATGCGAGGCTGATCAGTGCGTGTCTCCAGTTCACGTCCGCACCTAGAACGCCTGCCCGAGAGAGAGGTGAATTCCCCACGGGTCCTCGAGCCGGCCGTCGGAAAATTGCGCGCGCTTTAACTTTTGCGCGTAGTCGAGGCGCGCCGGCCCCACCGGCGTCGCTAGGCGAATCCCGATCCCAGCGCTGTAACGCACGTCGCCTCCGCCCACCGACGCTGGATCCGCCGAGAAGCGAAAATCCGCGCCGCGCACGTCGCTCCATTCGCCCCACGTGTTGCCGCCGTCCATGAAGATCGCCGCGCCGAACTTCCATACGATCGGAACGCGCCACTCGACGTTCGAGATCAACAGGAAGTTGCCGGGGCCGATCTCCTGCTCTTCGTACGCGCGAACGGTCGTCGCGCCTCCGAGGCGGAAGCGCTCGTGGTCCGGAATTCCCGTGGAGTCGGTCAGCGTTCTGATCGAACCGACCTCGATGCGCGCGGCGATGACGGAGTTGAAGAGCGCCGGCCGGTAGACCGAAGCCGCCGCGCGGCCGCGCAGGAAATGACTATCGCCGCCCAAGTCCTTGCCCGCGACCTCGGTATTTCCTCGCAGATACGATCCGCGTGTCGGATTGAAGAAATCGTTCCGCCCATTGCGTTCGAGCGTGAAATCGAGGCTTCGCTTCACTTCGCGTCCGAGCAGTTGCGGATCGACCGGCTCGCTCGGATCTTCGGGATTCGCGGTCGTCAGGTTGTAGCCGAGGGTCGCCTTCAGCCGGGGCCGCAGTTCGCGGGCCAAGCTCGGCCGGACGCCCGTTTCCTCCAGTCGGTAGCTCGCGATGACATCGCCGCGCCGCTCGCCGATCAAGATCTCGAAGTTCTCGATATCGCGCCGGTCATGAAAAACGGAGACCGCCGCCTCGGTGCGCATGCCCAAGAGCCACGGTTCAACGAGCGTGAACTCGCCGCGGACGTTGTTCGCTTGTTCCGACAGTAGACGCGAACCGACGACGCGGGCCTCGCCGCGCACCAGAGAGCCGAAGAGATTTCGGTGCGTCCAATCGCCCGATAGCCGCAGGAAGTCGAGCGTCCCGTAGCCGACGCCGAAGCCGATCCACCGCTGCTGTTTCTCTTGCACGCGCACGACGAGATCGACGACGGTCGACTCCGCCTCGAGGCCGTCGGACTCGAACGCGACGCTCGAGAAGAGCGCCGTGCGATAGAGACGCGCCTGGCTCTCGAGAATCCGGCGGCGGCTGAAGACGTCGCCCTCGTGAATGAGAAGTTCGCGGCGAATCGAGCTGCCGAGCGTGCTCGCGTTCCCCTCGACGCGAATCGACCCGACGTACGCGATCTTCCCTTCGTAGATGTCGAAGGCGATATCGGCGCTGTCGGCCGCCACGAGAGAATCGGCGGCGACATCGGTGTAGGTGTAGCCGCGGTCCGCGTAGATCGAATAGATGCGGTAGGAGTCCGAGGAGAGCAGGCCCGGATCGAACGCCTCGCCCGGTGTGAGACGAATCGCTTCGGAGAGATCTTCGAGCGGGACGGTCTCATTGCCAGTAATGCGAATCGAGCGAACGTAAGTGCGGCGCCCTTCGCTGATGTTGATGCGCAAGGAGACTTCGCTGTCCGTTTCGCTCGCGAGAATCTCGCCGCGCGCGACGCGAGCCGAGAGATACCCCGCGGCCTTGTATGCGCTCAGGAGCTTGTCGACGTCGGCGAGGACTTGCGACTCCCGGTAACGCGGCTTCCGGAAGATGCGGCCCTTCAGGCTCGGCATGATGCGAAGAATCTCGCCGCGCGAGAACGCGGTATTCCCGACGATCTCGACGCGTTCGATGACCGGCTCCGACCCGGAGCGGCGCTCGTAGCGCGCCTCCGCCGCACGGGGAGCGGCGAGGAAGATCAGAAGAAGAGCAAGCGGGAGCCGGCGCGCTATTTGGCCTCGGATCCCTTTGTCTCCTGCGCGGGGAGCGAGAACTGATGCACCGGTTCCTCGGCGCCGCGATGGCAGGTGTAACACGTAACCTGGGGCGCTCCCTCATAGCTGAAGAACTGCTTGTTGATCTCCGCCACCATTTTGAACATCTCGCGGGCGGTCTTCTTGTGTTTGTTCTCGTCCGACGCGAAATCGTCCTTCACGTGGCAGAACGTGCACTTCTCGCCCATGGCGGTCGCAACGCCCACCATGATCGGCTTGAGTTCCGCCATCGTCGTCGTCTTCGGGAGAACCTGGAGATTCTTCGGTTCCGCGGACGCATCGTCAGCGATTGCGTTCGACACGTGGAATCCGGTGAGAAGCGCGAGGGCCGCTACAAAAACTCGAACTTGGTTTTTCTGGTTCATCTCTCGAATTCACCTCTACTGATGGTCACGGTTTCGATTCCGACAGGGGGACGGCGCGGAGCATAGCAAACAGCCTTTCGGGAGTGCATCTCAATTCCTTCGAACGCGACCGCGGATCCTTGACAGCGCGGAAGCGCATCGCGTAGCGTTGCCGCGATTTTGATGAACGCGCGCGACTTCGTTCGCACACTTCCCACTCACATGGAACCGATGACCAAGCTGACGCGACATTCGATCGTGATCGTGATGACGGGCTTGCTCTGCACCGCCTGCGGCGCGAGCGATAAGAACAAAGCCCCGCGCGATCCGGCGCTCGATCAAAAAATCGAGAGGCTCCTCACGCTTATCCTCGAAGTCGAGCAGAGCGGAGCGGCCGCGGATGATTCGCTCGCGCTGGCCGCCAACGGGCTGATCGCGGAACTCGGCGGCGAAGATTCGGCCGCGAGCATCCTGGCGACACGCCTCTTGGACAACGCGGAACGATGGGTACCGCTGCTCGATTCATTGGCGCGCGTCGCCACCGGCGCGGCAGCGATTACGCCGAGTTCGCCCTAACGAAAGAGGCGGCGAATGTCGCCCGTCGTCACCGTGACCATCAGCAGAATGATCATGACCAACCCGATCTGCTGAAAAACGAGCCGCTGTTTGAGCGAAAGCGGCCGGCGAATCACCTTCTCGATCGCCATCAAAAAGAGATGCCCGCCGTCGAGAATGGGGATCGGGAACAGGTTCAAGACGGCGAGATTGACCGAGAGCATCGCGACAAGATTGATGAGCGCGGTAATTCCCCATCGTGCG
Organism: bacterium; assembly: GCA_046160485.1. Classification (GTDB taxonomy): domain Bacteria; phylum Orphanbacterota; class Orphanbacteria; order JBJXGV01; family JBJXGV01; genus JBJXGV01. Next base: position 398,399 of record JBJXGV010000028.1, read on the forward strand.
CTCTCCCCTGCGATCTGTCCGATGCGAATTGGGCCGCCGATCGTGTCGAGATCGACGCGGAATCGCAAGAGCTGGACGAAGAAGCCAAACACGTCCTGCGTGACGAGGAACGTACGCTCCATCCCCATCCAGACCGCGGTCCACGGCGCGAGCGCCTTGCGGTCGAGCTTCTGACCAATGCGAATGAGCCCGACTTTTTCGACCTTCCCGTCCGCTCCCGGCACTTCCTCCGACTCGGGGACGATCGTCGCGTTCATCGGGGCGCCGGCGCGCGTCCACGCGATCTCGACGGGGACGCCGGCCTTCTGGCGGATCAGCCGCGCGACCTCGGACCAGCGATCGACGGGAGCGCCGTCGACCGAAACGAGGACGTCGCCCTTACGCAGGCCGGCGCGCCACGCCGGGCCGCGCTTCTGCACTTCGCCGATTTCCGCGGAGACGAACGGATAGAGTCCGAGCGCGAAGGTCGCGCGATCGCTCTTTTCGAGCGGCACGGCGAGATCCTGCACCGCGCCGCCGCGCTGCACGCGCACCGTTGCCGTTCCCGGAGCCGACCTGAAGACCTGCTCGTGGAACTCGGGCCAGTCGCCGACCGGCTTGCCGTTGACGGCCAGGACTTCGTCGCCTACTGCGAATCCCGCCTGCTGCGCGATGCCTTCCGGCTCGACCTCGCCGACCAATCGCGTCTTGACCGTGTCCGCGCCGAGGACGAGAAAAAGCCCTGCATAGATGGCGATCGCAAGCAGGTAGTTCATGAGCGGCCCGGCGATGATGATCGCCGCGCGCGCACGAGGCGGCTTCGACATGAATTCGTCCGCGGCGCCGGTCTTCTCCTCGTCCGGGTCTTCGCCCGCCATCTTGACGTAGCCGCCGAACGGGACCCACGAGATGAGGTACTCGGTGTCGCCGCGTGTGACGCCCACCATCCGCGGCCCCATGCCGATCGAGAACTTGAGGACACGCACGCCGCAGCGCTTCGCAACCCAGAAGTGGCCGAACTCATGAACAAGGACAAGAATGCCGAGCGTGAAGAGAAACGCGCCGAGCGTCGTTGCGCTTCCCACGAAGTCGAAATTCATCGCGCCTCCGCTCCCTCGAGAAATGTTTCCGCCGTTTCGCGCGCCCATCGATCGGCGGCGAGAATCGTTTCCAGATCAGGATAAGCCGTGTTGTCGTGGCGCGCCATCACGCGTTCGATCACCTCGGGAATACGTCCGAACGGGATGAGTTCCCCCAGAAAGCCGTTCACCGCGACCTCGTTGGCCGCGTTCAAGACGGCGGGCATCGTGCCGCCTTCGACGAGCGCGTCGTACGCGAGCGTTAGGCACGGGAAACGCGCCGGGTCGGGCGGTTCGAAGTGGAGCGCGCCGGCGCGCGCCAGATCGAGGCGCGGCCACGGCGCCGCGAGGCGCTCGGGATACGCGAGCGCGTACTGGATCGGCAGCCGCATGTCGGGCGCCGAAAGCTGCGCGATGATCGTCCCGTCCGCCAACTCGATCATTGCGTGAACGATCGACTCGGGATGAACGACGACCTCGAGTGCTGCATGCGGCAAGCCGAAGAGCCACTTCGCCTCGATCAACTCGATCCCCTTGTTGAAGAGCGTCGCCGAATCGATGGTGATCTTCTCGCCCATCTTCCATGTCGGGTGGCGGAGGGCCTGTTCGACGGTGACGCGCGCGATCGCCTCCGACGTCAGCTCGCGGAACGGGCCGCCCGACGCGGTGAGAATCACGCGCGCGATCGCGTCGCGCGACCGCCCCTCGAGGCATTGGTGCAGAGCCGCGTGCTCGCTGTCGACGGGGAGAACCTCGACGCCGCGCGTCTGCGCCTCGCGCATGACGATCTCCCCCGCGACGACGAGCGACTCCTTGTTCGCGATCGCCAGGCGGCGGCATTGCGCGATCGCCGCGATCGTCGGCACGAGCCCCGCGGCGCCCACGAGCGCGTTGACGCAGATATCGAATCGCTCCGCACGGATCATGTCGAGTAGTCCAGCGGCGCCCGCGAAAACCTCGACGCCCTTCGCATCGCGGCTGCGCGCGAGTTCGTGCGCGAGCGCCTCGTCGAGGAGCGCAACGCGGCGCGGCCGGAAGCGGCGGATCTGCTCCACGAGACGCGCGATGTTCTTCGACGCGGAAAGCGCGACGACCTCGAACCGGTCTGGATGCGCCGCCACGACGTCGAGCGTCGAGACGCCGATCGACCCGGTGGAGCCCAGTAGCGCGATGGATTGGCGAGTCATTTCACCTAGATGGTCGGGCGAAACGCGGATTCGGTTGAGGGCTCAGGCGATATCCGCGCCAGATTACCACGCGCGCTCGAGCAAGAGAACAAGCGCGTAGAGAATCAGGCCATTCAAGAGGAACGAGTCGAACCTGTCGAGAATGCCGCCGTGCCCAGGGATGATCGCGCCGGCATCCTTGGCGCTCGCCCGGCGTTTGAGCGCCGACTCCGCGAGGTCGCCGAGCTGCCCGCCGACCCCCATCGCGGCGCCGAGCAGAAGCCCGGTCAGCGGCGACCAGAACGGCGCGTACGTCAGCGCGGAAATCCACCCTAAGAGCGAAGCGGCGAGGAACCCGGAGAGCGATCCCTCCCATGTTTTCTTCGGGCTGATCAGCGGGGCGAGCTTGTGCCGTCCGAACGCGCGGCCGCCGAAGTACGCGAAGGTGTCGCAGCCCCAAGTCGTCAGCGCAAGGAAGAGCGTCAGCGCCGCGCCCGAGGGCTTCAGATAGAGCGGAGCCTGCGGCTCGTGCGCGCGCAGGAGAAAGAAGAAGATCCCGAGCACGCCCGGATAGAGCATCGTCAGAAACGTTCCAGCGAGGGCGCGCGAGATCGGACGCGCGCGCGACGAGAAGAGCGACTCGACGACGACGAGGAAAGCCGCGGCGAAGAACGGCAGCACGACGGCCGCTGCGTCGAACGCGGAGTCGTCGCGACCGCTCGAGATCGCGGACAACGGCGAAAACGCGCCCGCGGCGAAACGGTCGAGCAGGAAAATCGGCAAAAGCGCGGTACCGACGAGCGCAGCGAGCACCCGCGGTTGCGTGCCGAGACGAGCGAAGATACGCGCCGACTCACGCGCGCCCAGAAGCCAAACCACCTCGACCGCGAGGAAGAAGAACAGCCCTCCGCTCGCGTTGATCCAGAGGAAGAGCGGCACGAGAACGGCCGCGGAGAGGACGCGTGTCAGCAGGGGACGTTGCGGGTGGCTTGCCGACATTGCCGGGGCCGCCTCGACTTTCGCGCTACGGACCGGTCCGGGCGGGCGCAACAGGACGAACCCGGCCGAAGCGCCGTTCCCGCTCTTGGTAGTCGCGAATCCCCCGGTAGAGATCGATCCGGCGGAAATCGGGCCAGAGCACGTCGGTGAACCAAAGCTCGGAGTACGCGAGCTGCCATAGGAGAAAATTCGAGATACGCATCTCGCCGCTTGTACGGATCAAGAGGTCGGGATCGGGGAACGGCTGCGTGTAGAGATGACGCTCGATCGCCGACTCGTCGAGGTCGGCGCCATTGGTGCCGGCGCGCACCTCGGAGATCAGCCCGCGCACCGCGTCCGAAATCTCGGCGCGCCCGCCGTACGAAAGCGCGAGAACGAGTGTCAGGCCCGTGCTGCGCGCCAGCCGCCGCTTGGCGGTGGCGATCGTCTCTTGCACGTCGAGCGGCAAGTCGGTGACGCGGCCGATCGTTTCGAGCCGAACATTGTTCTGCCCCAAGTCGAGCGCTTCGGTATCGAGCGTCGATTTGAGCAGCGCCATCAGCGCGTCGACCTCGTCCTTCGGCCGGTTCCAGTTCTCGATCGAGAACGTGTAGAGCGTCAAGACATCGATGCCGATCGCGCCCGCGGCGGCCACGGTGTCGCGCACGGCCTCGACCGCCGCATGGTGGCCCGCGATCCGCGGTAGCCCGCGGCTCTCCGCCCAACGCCCGTTGCCATCCATGATCACCGCGACGTGGCGAGGGAGGTTTCCGCGCGCGCGAATCTCGCTCTCGAGAGTCGCTTCCCGGTCGTGCTCACCCATCAGACTTCCATCACCTCGGCGTCCTTGCGCGTCACGACCGTGTCGATCTCCGCGACGAACTTGTCGGTCGTCTTCTGGATAAGCGCCTCGCGCTTCTTGCCGTCGTCCTCCGGGATCTCGCCAGACTTTTCCATCTTCTTGACGATTTCCATCGTGTCGCGCCGGATATTGCGAATCGAGACCTTCGCATCCTCGCCGATCTTCTTGACGAGGCGCACCATCTCCTTGCGGCGCTCCTCGCTCGGCTTCGGAATCGCGACGCGAATCACGACGCCGTCGCTTTGCGGATTGAGCCCGAGATTCGCGCGCTGTATACCGCGCTCGATGTCGGGAATGCTCTTGCGATCCCAGGGCTGCACGACGACCAGACGCGGCTCGGGCGCGGTGACGCTCGCGACCTGGTTGAGCGGCACGCTCGACCCGTACGCCTCGACACGCACCGTATCCAAGAGCGCCGGACTCGCTTTCCCCGAGTGAATCCCCAACAGCTCGTGCCGCAGCGACGCGAGCGTCTTTTCCATCCGGCCTTCCATTTCCTTTAGGAGCTTTTCGTGCATGGATCGTCCTCCGCGACAACCGTCCCCACTCTGTGGCCCATGAGGAGATTCTTGAGGTTGTCTTCTTTGCGCAGATTAAACACGACAATCGGGATGCTGTTGTCCATGCAGAGCGAGATCGCGGTCGTATCGAGCACCTTCAGCCCGCGGCTCAGAACATCGATGTAGTTCAGCCGCGGATGAAAAATCGCGTCGGGGTTCTTCATCGGATCGTCGGAGTAGACGCCGTCGACCTTCGTGGCCTTCAAGAGCACGTCGGCCTCGATCTCCGCGGCGCGGAGGGCGGCCGCCGTGTCGGTCGAGAAGTACGGGCTACCGGTTCCGGCGGCGAAAATGACGACGCGCCCTTTCTCGAGATGGCGAATCGCGCGGCGGCGAATGAACGGCTCGGCGACTTGCGCCGCCGCGACCGCCGTCATGACGCGCGTGTAGCAGCCGAGCTTCTCGAGCGCGTCCTGAAGCGCGAGCGCGTTCATGAGCGTCGCGAGCATGCCGATGTGATCGGCCGCGACGCGGTCCATTCCCGAGGCGCTCGCCGACACGCCGCGAAAGATGTTGCCTCCGCCGATCACGATCCCGAGCTCGATGCCGAGGCCGCGCGCCTCCATGAGCTGGCGCGCGATCGAATCGAGAACGACGGGATCGATTCCGAACTGTTGCGGCCCCGCGAGCACTTCGCCCGAGAGCTTCAGAAGGACGCGCTTCCAAACCGGCTTTCCGATCTCTCGCGCCGCGGTGGCGGCGGCCGCGCGTCCTTGCGGCATTAGCGCTGCTCCTCGCCGAGCCGGAAGCGCGCGAAGCGCCGAATCGTGATGTTCTCGCCGAGCTTCGCCACCGTCTCGGTAACCAGCGCCTTGATCGTCTTGTCCGGGTCCTTCACGAACGCCTGCTCTTCGAGGCAGGTCTCGCTGAAGAACTTCTCCATCTTCCCGTCGATGATCTTCTCGATCACTTGCGCCGGCTTGCCGGTCCCTTCGGCCTGCGCGCGGAAAATTTCGCGTTCGCGCGCACTGACCGCTTCAGGAACTTGCTCACGCCGCACCACGAGCGGATTCGCGGCGGCGATGTGCATCGCGACGTCTTTTATGAGCGCTTGGAAGGCATCGGTCTTCGCGACGAAATCGGTTTCGCAGTTGATCTCGACGAGGACACCGAGCGTACCGCCCGCGTGAATGTACGACGTCACGAGGCCCTGGTTCGTCTCGCGCCCCGACTTCTTCTCGGCCGTCGAGATCCCTTTCTTCCGCAAGTAGTCGACCGCTTTTTCGAGGTCGCCCGCTGTCTCGCCGAGCGCCCGCTTGCAGTCCATCATTCCCGCGCCTGTCTTCTCGCGCAGGTCTCGCACCATTTCCGCAGTGATCTCTGCCATTGCCGCCTCTCCCTATAGGTCGTGATAAGGGAATGGGGCCACAGGGCCCCATTCCGATTCGGATCTGAATGGGGTACTACGCGGATTCCCGGACCTTCTCCGCGGCTTCCTCGCCCGCCGGCGCGTCGTCCGCGCCAGCACGCCGAACTCCGATCTTGCGCGCTGAGGCCTCGTCGTCGGCCGCCTTCGCCGCTGCCTCGCGCGAGCGGCGCTCCTTCGATTCGATCGCCGCGTCGGACACCACGCGTGCGATGAGACGAATCGCTCGAATCGCGTCGTCGTTGCCCGGCACGGGATAGTCGATGACCGTCGGATCCGCGTTCGTGTCGACCAGACCGATGACGGGAATCTTGAGGCGGTTCGCCTCGGCGACGGCGATCTGCTCCTTCTTCGTGTCGACCACGAAGAGAAGCCCCGGCAGCGAGCCCATCGTACGAATTCCCGAGAGAATCTTGTCGAGGCGCGCGTACTCCTTGTCGAGCTGGATGATTTCCTTCTTGCTCATCCCGGGGTAGGTGCCCTCGAGGCGCATCTTCGTGATCTCGTCGTACCGGCGCAGATTCTTCTTGATCGTCGCGAAGTTCGTGAGCATTCCGCCGAGCCACCGCTCCGTGACCGAGAACATCCCGCAGCGCTCCGCTTCTTCGATCATCGTTTCGCGCGCCTGCTTCTTCGTGCCGACGAACAGGATCGTCTTCCCCTCGTCGACGACGCGGCGCGCAACCTCACGCGCCTCGGCGATGCACTTAAGCGTCTTCTGAAGGTCGATAATGTAGATGCCGTTCCGCTCGATGAAGATGTACTTCTTCATGCGCGGATTCCATCGGCGCGTTTGGTGGCCGAAGTGGACGCCGGCTTCGAGGAGTTCCTTCATACTGACCTGCGACACGCGATCTCCTTCCGATAGGCGAACGTTGGGTTATTCCTCCGCCTTCGTCATCGCAAGCCGGGCCCATGGAGGGACCCCCGGCTGCTCGGAAGACGTGTGTGATGAGTCGCGGCGGGCTTGCACCCGCCGCGCTGGTCGTGCCGAACTCGTTTAGCGCTTCGAGAACTGGAACCGCTTGCGAGCACCCGGCTGTCCGTACTTCTTGCGCTCCTTCATGCGCGGATCGCGCGTGAGGAGCCCCGAAAGCCGAAGCGTGCGGCGGTGCGCGGGGTCGAACATAACGAGCGCGCGCGCCACGCCGAGGCGAACCGCGCCGGCTTGGCCGGCCGCTCCGCCACCAGAAACGTTCACGATGACGTCGAAGCGGTCGCGCGTCGCGGTGACCTCGAGCGCAAGCTCGGCCATCGTGACGAGCACGTCGCGGCAGAAATACTCCTTCGGCGAAATGCCGTTGACGATCCGGCGGCCTTCGCCCGGGACGAGCCGTACTCGCGCGACGGACGACTTGCGCCGGCCTACCGCCTGGTAACTCTCAACTGACATCGGAATGTATTCCTCCTTGTCCCCGGCTTAACCGCGAAGTGCGTAGGCCTCGGGATTCTGTGCGGTGTGCGGGTGTCCCGCGTCCGGGTAGACGAACAGATTCTTGTGGATCGCGCGGCCCATGCGGCCCTTCGGCAACATCCCCCAGACGGCCTTGCGGATGATCTGGTCGGGATGCTCTTCTTTCATGCGGCGAAACGAGACGCTCTTGAAGCCGCCGTAGTAGCCCGAGTGATGGGTGTAGCGCTTCGTATCCGCTTTCGTTCCCGTGATTCGAATCTTCGTGGCGTTGATGACGACGACATGATCGCCGGTTTGCACGTGCGCGGTGTACTCCGGCTTCCCTTTTCCGAGAAGAAGCACGGCGACCTCGCTCGCCAAACGGCCCAGAACTTGACCCTCCGCGTCGATCACGAGCCAACGCGACGGGACCTCTCCCTTCTTCATCGAAGGCGTACGCATACGGTGACAAACCCCCTTAAAGGCTTCCCCTGCAAAGTGCTCCCAGATTGAAACGCCTAGGTTATCGGCCAAGCCTTTCAGCGTCAAGGATTTTTCTGGTCATTCCGGGTCTGTTTCGCCACGCCGGGCGGAGCCGAAAAGCTCGAGGAGCGCCGGCCCGAACGGAGGCCGCACGACCCCCTTCTCTAGGATGAAAGCCGTGACGAGCGCTGCCGGGGTTACGTCGAACGCGGGGTTCATCGTGCGCACCCCCTCGGGGACGATCGTCTCGCCGAACGGGGCCGCGACTTCGCGGGCATCACGCTCTTCGATCGGGATCGCCGCGCCCGACGCGATCGACAAGTCGAGCGTCGACGACGGCGCCGCGACGTAGAACGGGACGCCGTGATGGCGGGCGCCGAGCGCGGCGCCGAGCGTGCCGATCTTGTTGGCGAAATCACCGTTCGCAACGATCCGATCGGCGCCGACGATGACCGCGCGGACGCCTTCGCGCCCGATCAGGTATGGCGCGGCGCCGTCGCAGATGACCGTGACGGGAATCCCCGCGCGCGACAGCTCCCATGCGGTAAGCCGCGCTCCCTGGAAGAGCGGCCGCGTTTCGTCCGCGAGCACGCGGATCCTCTTCCCGGCTTCGACCGCGGCGTAGACGACCGCGAGGGCCGTACCGATTCCGGATGTCGCCAGGCCGCCGGCGTTGCAGTGCGTCAGCACCGTGTCGCCGTCTGAGAGAAGCTCGGCGCCCGCGCGGCCGATCGCGCGCGAGAGTTCGAGATCTTCGCGATGGATAGCTTCGGCCTCCGAAAGGAGGCGATCCCAGAGATCGCGCGATGATTGCGCGCTCGCTGCGGCTGCGACGGCAGACATGCGGTCGAGGGCCCAGCGCAGGTTCACGGCGGTCGGGCGCGTCGCAGCAAGGAACGCGTGAACGTCGAGGAGTCGCGCGCGAAATCGGTCGAGCGGTGCGTTGCGATCGGGCGTCAGGCCGAGAACGAGTCCGTACGCGGCGGCAACGCCGATGGCGGGAGCGCCGCGAACCGCGAGGCGGCGAATGGCGTCAGCGACTTCCTCGACGCGTTCGCACTCGATGTACACCAACTCGCGCGGCAGGCGTGTCTGCTCGATCAGCCGCACCTTTCCATCTTTCCACGCGACCGTGTCGATCACGACGTCTCCCTCTCGTTGAATCGATCGCGCCCGGGGGCGCCCCGCTCCCCGCGAAGCGCGCGCGCGAGTTCGAGCAACCGGTAGAGCGGCAGCCCCACGACGTTCAGATAGTCGCCGCGCACCTCGCGCACGAGGAGCGCTCCCTGCCCCTGAATTCCGTAGGCGCCCGCCTTATCGAGCGGTTCCGCCGTGGCGACGTACTCGTCGATTTCTCGATCGGTCAGATCGCGAAACACGACCTGCGTCGATTCCGCCGCGACGCGCGTCGCGCCGTCGCCGCGGGCAAGCGCGATGCCGGTGACGACGCGATGCGATCGGCCCGCGAGCGTGCGGAGCATTCGCCGTGCGTCCGCATCGCCGGCCGGCTTACCGAATACGGCGCCGTCGACGACAACGACCGTGTCAGCGCCGAGTATGAGCGCCCCGCCGAACTCCCGGCGCACGGCCGCCACCTTCAGCGAGGCGACGCGGCTCGCACCCGCCGCGGGGTCCTCGCCGGGGAGAAATGTTTCATCGATCTCGGCAGGGGCCGTTCGCACCGGGACGCCGAGGGTTTCGAGGATTTCACGGCGCCGCGGCGATCGCGACGCGAGCACGATCTGGCGCGCATCTCCGAGAATCCAGCGAGCCAGCATCGGCGGCCCGCCCGTGTCGTCTTCGCGCAAGCCGTCAAGTGGCATCGGGAGGCGATGCTAGGGTGCGCACCGAGGATCGTCAAGCCAGTCCGCCGACCGCGGACAATCGCCCGCGCCATGCCATCATCGTTGCGCCCGGGACTCTCGTCCGGCTAGAATGGGCGGCTATGGCACGAGACATGGAAATCCAAACGCGGACGCTCGACGCGCTGGCGTATCTCGATCACTACAATAGCTGGCTCATCGATAAGATCCGGCCGTTCCTGGGGCAGCGCATTCTCGAGGTGGGGTCGGGCATCGGCAACATGGCCGCATACCTGCTCGATCGCGAGCTGATCGTGACGTCCGACATCATGCCGGAATACCGTGAGGCGCTCGCGAAGCGGTTTGCGGAGAACCCGAACGTGCACGTCACGAGTTTCTCGCTCGACAACGGCGACGGGAAGGAAGACGTCGCGCGGCATAACATCGACACGATCGTTAGCGTCAATGTGCTCGAGCACATCGAGGACGACCGCGGCGCGATCGGGCACATGGCGGCGCTCCTCCCGAAGGGGGGCCGCCTCGTGATCCTCGTGCCGGCGCTTCCCGCGCTCTTCGGCACGCTCGATGTCTACCTGCATCATTACCGGCGCTATCGCAAGCAAGAGCTGCGCGGCCTCTTCGAGGGGGCCGGCTTCGCGGTCGACGACATCTTCTACTTCAATTTCTTTGGGATCTTCGGCTGGTTTCTGAACTCGCGGGTTCTGCGACGCGAGATTCTCCCTCCCGGACAGCTTCGGCTCTTCAACACACTCGCGCCGGGTTTCCGTGCGGTCGAGTCGGCGGTGCCGTTTCCGATCGGGCAGTCCCTGATTATCGCGGGGACGAAGAAGTAGCGCGGGCGCGCTAGCCGACCTTCAGCGCCAACAACGATCGGACTTTCTCGATCACGAGCGAAGGGCGGAACGGCTTCGTGATGTACTCGTCGGCTCCCGCCTGCACGGCGCACTCACGATCCTTCGCCTGACCCTTAGCGGTGAGCAGAATCACGTAGATGTCGCGAAGGTCTGCGTCGCTCTTGATGATGCGGCACAGCTCGAAGCCGTCCATCTTCGGCATCATCACGTCGAGAAAGAGAACCTCCGGCTTCGATTGCCGAATCGTGACGAGAGCGTCGTTGCCGTCTTCCGCGCTCGTGACGTCGTAGCCCTCTTTCTTAAGGACGTAGACGAGCGAGCGAAGGATAAACGGTTCATCGTCGACAACCATCACGCGCCGAGCCTGCATGGCAATCTCCTACGCGCTTTCCGAGCGCTCTGCCGTTCGCTGCACTCTCCCCGCAAGACGGCGCCGCACGACAAAGCGATTTCCTTCGCCGCCGGGGACTTCGATCCTGAACTCATCGGTGAGCTTCTTGACGAGATGAATCCCGTAGCCACCCTCGTTCGGCTTGGTGAGGTCGGGCCGCGTGTAGGTCGCCGGATCCATCGAGCGGCCATAGTCGCGAATAGAGAGTTCGAGCCACTCGTCCGATAGCGAAAGTGCGATGTCGATCGGGCCGCACAGCTTCTCGCCGTACGCGTGTCGCACGGAGTTCGTCACGAGTTCGCCGAACACGAGCGAAATATCCGGTATGAGATCCGAATCTTCCGTGGAAAGCGCATCGAGGCATTCGCGGAGCCACGTGCGAGCCATGGTCGCCTCGGCGAGGTTATTCGCGATCCGCTTTTCGAACCTCATGGGCTTCACCCGGAAGCGCGCTTAACGTTTCGCAGCGAGGAGGCTCTCGATCGCATGAGTCTCCGACGGAAAAATGTCGAAGATCCTATCGAGGCGCGTGAGCTCGAGGACCTTTCTCACCTCGGGCTTAAGTCCGGCGAGCTTCACGTCGCCACCTTTCGCGCGTGCGCTCTTCAGAGCTTTCACGAGCGCGCCGAGCCCGCTCGAATCGACGTAGTCGAGACCCGAAAGCGAAAAAATTGCTTTCGTCGCACCGTCGTTGAATTCCCGGTCGAACGCGTCGAGAAGCTCGCGTGAATTCCCCGCGTCGAGTTCCCCAGAAATGCGGCAGATCGAAACGCTGTCGCGCCTCTCGATGTCCAGCTTCATAAACTCCTCCTCGCTTGCGGTTTCGCGACCGGAAACACCCATTCAACTGTGTTTCTATCGGCAGCGCGGCGCGGAGTCTTAAGTCCGGTTCCTACGGGCGAATCGCGAGGATGGCGAGGTTCCGGCCGGCGGTGCCGCCGCTGCCACGATGCGAGTGGAGCAGATCTCGGCGGCAGACCGTGCAGAGGTCGACCGTGTGCAGATGCGCTTCGCGCAGGCCGGCGCGCGCAAACGCAAGGCGGTGCGCGGCATGCAGATCGACGTGCCGCGCGTCGGGGAGTATCTCCGCGCCGAAGGCGTCGCGGAATGCGGCCGCGACCTCCGGGCCGACCTCGAAACACTCGGGGCCGATCGATGGGCCGATCCAGATGTGAAGCTCGTCGGGGCGTGTGCCGAATCGCGCACCGAGCGCGGCGACAAGCTGCGCGCCGACGCCGGCGATCGTGCCGCGCCACCCCGCGTGAGCCAGACCGATCGCGCGCCGCACGGGGTCGACCGCGAAGAGAGGAACGCAGTCCGCCACGCGAATCTCGAGCGCAAGACCGGGCACGTCGGTCGCGAGCCCATCGGCGTCGCCTGCACACCACTCCTCGCCGGGTGCTCGCGCCGGCGACGCGTCGCCGTGCGCGATCGCGATCACATCTGCACCGTGCACTTGGCGCAGCGAAACAAAACGGGCGGATCCATCGCAGAGCGCGCGGCGCAGAGGCTGCCCGCTCCGCTCCGGGTCGCCGCCCCACACGACGCTGAGCCCATGCACAATCCACGAAAACTCGTCGAGCCCATCGAACGTGATGTACGGAACTTCACCCGCGTGCGCGAGCGACCACGATGCGCGACTCTGGGCCGGCGTCACGTCGACGCGGCTTCCTTGCGCCCGACAAGCCGTACGCCGCGAATCCGCTCGATCGCTTTAATCACTTTTTGCAGGTGACTGAGGTTCTTCACGTCGATGATGAAGCTGCCGCGCGCTTCTCCGGCATCCGACGTGATCTCGAGCGTCTTGATGTTCGTCTCCATTTTCGTCAGCACGCTCGCGACGTCGGCGAGCAGACCCGGCCGGTCGTCGCCCAAGAGGCGCACGTGTACGGGAAACGATTGGGTCGGCTCGACGTCCCACTCGACGGCGACACGGCGCTCAGGTTCGACATCGGTTCGCAGCGTGTTCGGGCAGTCGGCGCGATGAACCGACACGCCGCTGCCGCGCGTGATGAGCCCGGAGATGCGATCTCCCGGAACCGGCTGGCAACATCTCGCGAATCGGATCATCAGATTGTCGACGCCCTGAATCTTCACGCCGCGCACCGAGCGCCGCGCGAGTTTCATGAAGCGGTCGAGCGAGAGGATCTTATCGGGCGGCTTCTCCTCCCCCGCGTCATCCTCCTTCAGCTTGTTGATGACATGACGGATCGAGGCGTCGCCGCGCCCAACCGCGGCGAAGAGATGATCGAGGTCGGGGTGCCCCGTCGCCTGCGCCAGATCCGTGAGCCGCTTCTCGTCCTTCTCCTTGATGCGTTCGCGCTTGAGCTCGCGGTCGAGCATGTCGCGTCCGAGAACGACGCTCTGGTCGAAGGCCTTCGCCTTCACGTAGTGGCGAATCTTCGTGCGCGCCCCAGCGGTCTTGACGATCTTGAGCCAATCGCGGTGGGGCTCGCTCGACGGGTTCGTGAGGATCTCGACCGTGTCGCCGCTCTTGAGTTCGTGGCGAAGCTGCACGATTTTCCCGTTCACCTTCGCACCGACGCAGTGATTGCCGACCTGCGTGTGAACCAGAAACGCGAAGTCGAGCGGCGTCGATCCGCTCGGAAGCTTCTTCAGATCCCCCTTCGGCGTGAAGACGAAAACTTCGTGCTGGAAAAGATCGCCCTTCAGCGACTGCATGAAATCGCGCGGATCGGTCAGGTCTTCCTGCCACTCGAGAATCTGCCGCAGCCAGCGCATCTGTTCTTCGAGTTCCTTGTCGGTCACGTTTCCTTCTTTGTACTTCCAGTGCGCCGCGATGCCGTGTTCGGCTGTGCGGTTCATGTCGCGCGTTCGAATCTGGAATTCGACCATGTCGCCATTCGGCCCGATCACAGTCGTGTGGAGCGACTGGTACATGTTCGACTTCGGCGTCGCGATGTAGTCCTTGATCCGATCGTGCACGGGCGTGAATAGCGTGTGGATAAGACCGAGGATGTGGTAGCAGTCTTTCTCGGAATCCGTGACGACGCGGATACCGAACAGATCGTGGATCTCCTCGAATTCCTTCTGGCGCTTCTTCATCTTTCGGTAGATCGACGCGAAGCTTTTCGGCCGCCCGACGAGTTCCGCGCGGATGCCGTTTTCTTCGAGCTTCGCCGAGAGCGGCCCCGTCACTTCCTCGATGTATTTCTCGCGCTCGGTGCGCTTCAGCGATACCTTCTCGACGAGCGAACGGTATGCTGGCGGATCGAGGTACTTCAGCGAGAGGTCCTCGAGTTCCCAGCGGATGCGCGCGATTCCGAGGCGGTGCGCGATCGGCGCGTAGATCTCCTGCGTCTCTTGCGCGATGCGCTGCTGTTTCTCCGGCGAGAGGTATTGAAGCGTTCGCATGTTGTGAAGGCGGTCGGCGAGTTTGATCAGAATGACGCGAATGTCCTGCGCCATCGAGATGAGCATCTTGCGCCAGTTCTCCGCCTGCTGCTTCTCGGGGCTCTCGAACTTCAGCTCCGAGATCTTCGTGACGGCGTTGACGAGATACGCTATCTCGGAGCCGAAGCGGCGCTCGATTTCGGCGTTCGTGACGCCGCAGTCTTCGGAGACGTCGTGGAGCAGTCCGGCCGCGATCGTCACGGAGTCGAGATTTAGGTCGGAGAGAGTCTTGGCGACTTCGACGCAGTGCGACATGAAGGGCTCGCCCGAACGGCGCGTCTGATCGCCGTGGCGCTCGAACGAATACTCGAATGCGCGGTCGATCAGCGCCCCGTCGCGTCCGGGGCGCTTGAGGGATTCGAGATCGGCGCGGAGCGCTATCGCCTCGTCCACTAGAACGACTCGAGCGCGGGCGCGATTCCTGTCGGGTCGCCAACACCCGCGGGTTGGATGTCTTTAAGGCGGAGTTGCACGGTGCGATCGCCGAGGTATTGATTCTCGCCGAGAGTAAACGCGAGGTCGAACGGGATGCCGTCGAAGATGCCGGTCTCTTTGAGATTCGCCTTGTCGAAGGCGATCACCTCGACGCGGCGGTCGCCATCGCCGACCGCGAATTTCACGTGGCCGCGCCCGACCACGGAGACGCGCCCCGACGGGACGAGCGCCTTCGCGACGAACACCGGCTCCGCGTTCTCGGGGCCGAACGGCGAGAGGAGGCGGATTTCGTCGAACAACTCGAGCCCGATGTGGTCGATCGGCAGCTCGCCGTCGATTTTTAGCGATGGCGTCATGTCTTTCCCCGCGAGCCGCTCCCCTGCGAACGCACTGAGGCGCTCGCGGAACGCGCCGATGTTCTCCGTGCGAATCGTAAAGCCCGCCGCCTGCTCGTGCCCGCCGAACGTCACGAGCAAGTCGGAGCAGTGGGAGAGCGCTTCGTAGAGCGAGAACCCGGCAACGCCGCGCGCGGAGCCGCGCCCGAGATCGCCGTCGAGCGCGACGAGGACCGCGGGAAGTCCGAAGCGTTCCTTCACGCGCGACGCCGCGATTCCGATGACGCCGGGGTGCCACGTCGGCGACGCGAGCACGATCGCGCGCGCGGTACCGAGCGATTCCGCGTCGCCGATCATCGCGAGCGCTTCGGCGAGAATTGCGTAGTCCATTTCGCGACGGCGTTCGTTCTCGCGCTCCAGATCCGCGGCGCGCGCGCGCGCAACCTCGGGCACATCGGTGGTCAAGAGTTCGACGGCCATGCGCGCGTCGCCGATACGTCCGGCGGCGTTGATGCGCGGCGCAAGGCCATACGCGACCTGCCAAACGCCGAGCTCGCGCCGGTCGAAACCCGCGCTGCGGATCAGCTCGCGAAAACCGACCTTCTTCGAGTTCGAGAGAACATTGAGGCCGCGCTTGACGAGAATACGATTCTCTCCAATGAGAGGCGCGACGTCTGCTATCGATCCGACGGCGACGAGATCGAGATCCTCGAGCACGCGCTCCTCGGGGACGTTGCGCGCGCGCGCCACCGCCAGCGCGAGCTTCAGCGCAAGGGCGACCCCCGTGAGGTGCTTAAACGGGTACGCGCAATCGCGCCGGTGCGGATTCACGACGGCCACCGCATCCGGAAGAAACTCCCCCGTCGTGTGGTGGTCGACCACGATCACGTCGATTCCGAGCGTGCGCGCGTGAGTGACTTCGGCGATGGAGTTGATGCCGCAGTCGACCGTGATGAGGAGCTGAATCCCCTCCTTCGCGTACTCGTCGATCGAGGCGACGGAGAGCCCGTAGCCTTCGCGCATGCGGTCCGGGATCCGGTAGTGAACTCGAGCGCCTTGGCCCGAGAAGAAACGATAGAGCAGCGCCGCGCCCGTGACGCCATCGACGTCGTAGTCGCCGTAGATGCCGATGACCTCGCCGGCATCGAGTGCGCGCTCGATGCGTGCGACCGCGTCGGCCATGCCCGACATCAGGAAGGGATCGTGCAGATCGGAGAGCCGTGCCGCGAGAAACCGTTGTCCGTCCGCAACCGAGCGGATGCCGCGATTCCACATGACGCGCGCAAGTATCGGCGACACCTTAAGCCCGTTCATCACGCTTAAGATTTCGTCGCTCGGCGAGTCTGGGAAAAACGTCCAGCGGTAAGGCACGACTTTCCTCCGTAACGGCGTCGAACGGAAGTGACCTAGTAAGCCGAGTTCTGTCCCTGGGCGAACCCAGGTGGCGATCATCTATCTAGGCCCGCGGTTGCCCGCGGGCTCGAGCGGCCAACCCGGGAATCAAACGAGGCGGGCCACCTCTCTTCCCCTATTCGGCCTTGCTCCGGGTGGGGGTTTGCCGAGCTGCCTCCGTCGCCGGAGGCACTGGTGAGCTCTTACCTCACCGTTTCACCCTTACCGGCAACTTCGCCGGCGGTTTGCTTTCTGTGGCACTTTCCTTCGGGATCACTCCCGCTGGGAGTTACCCAGCACCCTGCCCTGTGGAGCTCGGACTTTCCTCGGCCGGCGCCTCTTGCGAGGTCCGGACGCGATCGCCTTGGTCACTTCCGCTTTGCGCCGCGTTCACCCTCCGATCGCGCTTGCGCACCCGCCTTCGCCAGTGCGTCGGCGCGCGCATTCATCCCTCTGCGAACGGCGGTGAGGCTCCACTCGTCGAACTTCGAGAGCCGCAGCCGCGCCTCTTCGCAGAATCCGGTCAGATGCGGCTGCCTCACCTTGTATTCGCCGCGCACCTGCTTGACGACGAGCTCTGAATCCATACGAATCGCGAGGCGGCGCACGCCGTGCGCCTTCGCGACCTCGAGCGCCCGCAAGAGCGCCGCGTACTCGGCGACGTTGTTCGTAGCCGGGCCGATCGCCTCGGAGACGCCGTCGATTTCGACGCCGGCCTCGTCGCGGAGCGACACGCCGATTCCCGCGGGTCCCGGATTCCCGGAGGACGCGCCATCGCACTCGACCACGAACATCGCGCCCGCCGAGCTGGTCACGCCATGCCCCGCACGTTCTCCATATTCGGATCGAACACGAGAATTCGACCGCATGCCTCGCACAAGACGAGCTTCTCTTGACGCATCAATTCGTTCTTCTTTTGCGGCGGGACGCGCGCCTGGCAGCCGCTGCACGAGTCGCGCTCCATCAGGACAACCGCCACACCGTCGGGTTTGCCCGTTCGAATTCGATCGTACACGCCGACGAGGCCAGGCGGAGCCGCACTGACGATCTCGACGCGCCGCGCCTCCGCTTCGCGCAGCTTGACGTCGATCTCCGCTCCTTCGCGCGACGCGCGTTCGCGAAATCCATCGAGCTCCTTGCGCTTCGCCTTGGCCTCCTCGAGGAGTGCACCCTGGCTCGCCTCGAGGGCCTCGATCTCTTCGATCTGCGCTAGGACCTTCTCTTCGATCAGATCTTTTTGATGGTCCTTGTCGGCGATCCCCTTGCCGAGCGCGTTGTACTCCTCGTTCTTCTTCACCTGAAACTGCTGCGTCTTCATTTTCTGCATCGCTTCGACGCACGCGTCGATCTCGAGTTCGAGCTGCTTCTTGTTGCGCAGGAGTGTCTCGTGCTTCTTCTTCTCGACTTGGACGCGCTCTTCGAACTGCGCGAAGAGTCTTTCCTGCGCGGCGATCGACTCGGGTACGCGCTTTTTTTCTTTCCGCAGGGCGAGGATTTCTTGATCGATAACCTGTACGGCGAGGAGTTTCGCGAGATCGTTTTTGTCGCTATGGCTCAACAAGCGCTCCTTCTGAAGGAAAGGCCGGGACGTCCACGCCGCTCGCGACATGGTGGGCGATAGTGGATTTGAACCACTGACCTCCCGCGTGTGAGGCGGGCGCTCTAAACCGCTGAGCTAATCGCCCGTTCCAGTCCCTGAGATTGGGCCCACTAGGACTTGAACCTAGGACCAACTGATTATGAGTCAGCTGCTCTAACCGACTGAGCTATGGGCCCGCTTCGCGATTATATTCGCTCCGTCGCCCAAGCAAAGCAGTTTCTCTTCACGGCAGCTCGACATACCCCTTCAACTTGCGACTGCGCGACGGATGACGCAGCTTGCGCAGCGCCTTCGCTTCGATCTGACGCACGCGCTCGCGCGTGACGTTGAAAATGCTTCCGACCTCCTCGAGAGTGCGCGGGCAGCCGTCGCCCAAGCCGAAGCGTAGTCGAATCACCTTTTCTTCTCGCTTCGTGAGCGTCGAGAGAACGTGCCCCATCTGCTCCTGAAGCATCACGAACGCCGCGGAGTGCGCCGGCGAGATGACCTTCGTGTCCTCGATGAAATCACCGAGGTTCGAGTCTTCGTCTTCGCCGATCGGCCGGTCGAGCGAGATCGGCTCCTGCGCCGCCTTCAGCACGCTCTTGATCTTGTCGATCGGCATGTCGAGGCGCTTCGCGATTTCCTCGGGGAGCGGCTCGCGGCCGTACTCCTGAACGAGGCGGCGGCTCGTACGAATCACCTTGTTGATCGCCTCGATCATGTGAACCGGAACGCGAATCGTGCGCGCCTGGTCGGCGATCGCGCGCGTGATCGCCTGCCGGATCCACCACGTCGCGTACGTCGAAAACTTGTAGCCCTTCTTGTAGTCGAACTTGTCGACCGCGCGCATCAACCCCGAGTTGCCCTCCTGAATCAGATCGAGGAACTCGAGCCCGCGATTCGTGTAGCGCTTGGCGATCGAAATCACGAGGCGGACGTTCGCCTCGATCATCTCGCGCTTCGCCTCCTGCGTCATCCGTTCGCCGCGCTCGATGTCGTCGACGATTGCGATCAAATCTTCGCGCTGCGTGCGGCATTCCTGTTCGATGCGGCGGAGCTTCTTGCGCGCGTTCGCGACGGCGAGCGCCGCCTCGCGGATCTCGTCGAGACTGCGGCCCGTCTGACGGTCGATCGCCTTCGTTCCCTTCCGCGCCCGCGCCCCCTTGCGCGCGATCGAGAGAACGTCCGCCGACGAGAGGCCGATCTCGCGCTCGATCTGCGCGACCTCCGCATCCGCTTCCTGAACGCGGTCGACGAAGCCCTTGATGCGGAGCGACATCTTCTCGATCTGGCGAGGATGCAGCTTCATCCGGTCGAGTTCCCCGTCGCGCTTCGACGAAAGATCGACGATCTCGGCATCGACCTTCTTGCGGTCGGCGTCCTTGAGGCGGCCGCGCCGCTTCGTCTCGAGCCGCTCGACCTTGTCGGAGAGCTTCAGGATCTTTCGCGCCGAGCGAAGAATCCGTTGCTTCTCTTTGCGGCCCGTGTACGAGACGCCCCAGTTCGAGACGTCGATCTGCACGACGTCTTCGATCTTCACTTTGCCGCTCGAAACCTTCGAGGCGAGCGCCTCGAGGTCGCGGCTCGTCGCCGGACAGCGGAAAAGCGTGCGCGAAACGAGTTGCTGTCCCTCTTCGATGCGCCGCGCGATGGTGATCTCGCCCGAGCGGTCGAGGAGCGGAACGCGACCCATCTCGCGCAGGTACATACGCACGGGATCGTCGAAGCGAAGCGGCTGCGGAGCCGGCGCTTCTTTCGTTCGCGTCTTCACGGCCTTCTTGACGAGGCGGCGACGGCGGCCCTCCTCGTCGGAATCGACGACGTCGATGTTGAGGTCGCTCAGTGAGGAATAGAGATCCTCCATCTGATCGAGCGACGCATCGTCATCGAGATAGTCGTTGATCTGGTCGTGTGTGACGAAGCCCTGCTTAAGGGCGGTCTCCTTCAGCTGCTCCAGCTTGCCAGCGGCCGGTTTTTCCTTCATTCCGGATGACTCCTTTCGTACAGCGAGGGGCGAGCCTCGATTGAAATCTGGACGACGCCATGGAGTTCCTGGCATGCGCGTTTGTTGTCGCCGATCTCGGACAGAAGCCGATCTTGGGCCTGCGCATCCTGGCAGCCCTGGGCTCGTCGGAGATCTTCGCGCAACTCGTGCCGGATCTTCTCCAGGCGGCATCGCAGAATCTTGACGACACGGTCCTTTGCTAGAACTTCGGGCGGTGCGCCCTCCTCTGGGGCGGCAAACGCTTCAGTGATGATCCGCGTTACGGACGGATCGTTTGCAAATCGGTAGAGAATCGAGTGCGAGTCCGCGATCGCTCCCGAATCCGACGGGGAGTAGAGCGCCTCTGCGAGCTTGCGACTCTCGGCGTCTTCGTAGGCGTCCGCGGCGATGTATCGAGCGACCTCGGGCACCAGGTGCGGCTCGCGCAGAAGTAGGACGACGAGTTCGCGTTCGATCTTGTGGAGCGCGGACGCGGGTGCGGCGTCGGTGAGCACGGTGCGCCTCGGCGCCGCGATGGCATCGCTCTCGGTGCGGCCGCGCCGCGATGCGAGCGCCTGGCGTAGCGTCTCCTCGGGAAGCGTGAGCGCCGCGGCCGCATCGGAGAGCTGGACGCCGAGCGTGAGCGGGTCGCTTACGAACGACAAGAGTTCGACCACGCGGCGGGCCTGCTCCTCGCGGCCGAGCGGCGCCGTCTCACTCGCAACGTGTTGAATCCACCCGGCCGCGCGCGCGAGAAGATCGCGCACCGCGTCGGCGCCGTGGGCGCGCGCGAATTCATCGGGATCGACGCCCGTCGGCAGGAGCGCGATGCGCACGGAGACCCCGGCGGCGAGAAGCGACGGAAGCGCGCGCTGCGCGGCCGCGCGCCCGGCGCTGTCGCCATCGTAGAACAGCGTCACGCGGCGCGCGTGATTCGAGAGCAACTTGCCTTGCTCCGGAGTGAACGCGGTCCCGAGCGGTGCTACGACGTTTCGAATCCCAGCCATGTGGAGTGCGATGAGATCCGTATACCCTTCGACGAGAATCGCGTCGCCCGACTCGCGAATTCCGCCGCGGTTGACGTAGAGGCCGAAGAGCCCGCGCCCTTTGCGGAACACGGGCGTTTCGGGCGAGTTGAGATACTTCGGCTCCCCGTCGCCGAGGATGCGCCCGCCGAATGCGATCGCTTGCCCCGTCGGCCCGAGGATCGGAAAAATCACGCGTTCGCGGAATCGGTCGTAGTAGCTGCCGCTTCGTTCGCTGCGAACCACGAGTCCGGCGCGCTCGAGGGCGTCGGGTTCGAAGCCGAGACGAACGAGGTGCGAGAGCAAGCCGTCCCAGCCCGAGGGCGCGCAGCCGATCGCGAACGTGTCGATCGCCTCGCGTCCGATCCCGCGCCTGGCGAGATACTCGCGCGCGACCCGGCCGCGCGATTCGTCGGCGAGCGTGGCGCGAAACCAATCGAGTGCGGCCCGGTTCGCGCGCACCGTCGTTTCTTGGGCGTCCGATTCCGCGTCGCCTCCGCGTCCCGGCTTCGGCAGCGCGATGCCGGCGCGCTCCGCAAGGAAACGCACCGCGTCGAGAAATCCCATGCCCTCGTGTTCCATCATGAAGCTGTACGCGTTCCCGCCGCACCCGCAGCCGAAGCAGTGAAAGATCCCGCGATCTTGCATGACGTGAAATGACGGCGTGCGCTCCGTGTGGAACGGACAGAGCCCCTTCCAGTTCTTGCCCGCCTTCTTCAGCGACACGAACCCGCCGATCAACTCGACGATGTCGGTCGCGGCGCGAATCTCTTCGATTTTCTCGTCGGGCAATCGCATCGCCGCGCTCCCCTAGACCGCGATCTCGACGATCGTCACGCCGAGATCTCCTTCTTGAAACGTTCCGCCGCGAAAAGCCTTCACGCGCTCGTCACCCTGCAAGAATGCGACGACCTCGCGGCGAAGCGCGCCTGTCCCCTTTCCGTGAATGATGCGCACGGACGGCAGACCCGCCACAGCGGCGGAGTCAATGTAGCGATCGACGGCGCCGACGGCTTCCTCGGCGCGCAAGCCGCGCAGATCGAGTTCGAGCGGAACGACGCGCGCCTCCGGGCGAACGAGCGCGAGCGCGTTGCTCCAGCGCGCGGAGCCGGCCGCGGCCTCGCGCTCGTCGTCGCGCGCGCGCCGCAGCGACGACACAGGGAGTGTGAAGCGAACGCTGCCGACGAGCACCTCGACGCGCCCTGCGCGATCCGGCCCCGAGAGCACCGTGCCTTTGCGGCCGTGAGGCGCAACCATGACGCTCTCGCCGGGCTCGAGATGCTCCGGCCCTTCTCCCGATAGAGCGAACGGATCCGAAGGGGGCGACTCGCGATCGACCTCGCGGCGCGCCTCGCGCAGCCGTGCGATTCCGTCGCGCGCGGCCGTTGCAGCGTCGTCCGACGGAGCCGCACTCGCCGGAGGCGCCGGCGCCGAGAACACATGCGCGCGCGGAACCTCGTGCGGAGTCGCGCCGACTGCGCCCTTCGCGCGAGAAGGCCGCGCGTTCTTCTTCAATGTGCCGAGCACCTCTTCGACCTTCCGCTCGGCCTGCCGGAGAATCGTTCTGGCGGATTCGGCGGAGCGCCGCTTCGCCTCGATCTCGTCGCGTTCGAGCGCGGCGGTTCGCTCGTCGATCGCGTGGGCGCGCGCGGACTGCGCGGCTTCGTTTTGCGCGAGGCGCGCTTCGAGCGCGCGCGCGCGCGCCAAACGATCCTCGAGGTCGCGCAAGAGTTCGCGCGAGCGCCGCGCCCCTTCGGAGAGAAGCGCGTTCGCCTCGGCGAGCACGGCTTCATCGACTCCGAGCCCGCGCGCGATCTCGAGCGCGTGGCTCTTGCCGGGAACGCCGGCCACCACGCGATACGTCGGGCGCCCGCTGGCCGAGTCGAAGGCCATCGACGCGTTTTCCATCCCGTCTTCGCGCGCGACGAGGTCCATGAGGAAGCCGAGGTGAGTCGTTGCAACCACGCGCGCGCCGCGACGCGCGAGTGCCCGCAAGAGCGCGCCGGCGAGAGCGCCACCCTCCTCCGGGTCCGTACCCGTTCCAAGCTCGTCGAGCAGCACAAGCGACCCGGGGCCCGCTTCGCGCAACACCTCGCGTACCGTGCGCAGCCGCGACGAGAACGAAGAGAGGTTTTCCTCGATCGACTGGTCGTCGCCGATATCAGCGAAATGACGAGAGAAGACGGGAAGCGCGGTGCCGACTCCCGCGGGAATCGGAACGCCGCATTGCGCGAGGAGCGAGAGGAGCCCGACCGTCTTGAGCGCGACGGTCTTGCCTCCCGTGTTCGGCCCGGAAAGAAGGAGCGTCGTGACGCCGCGTTCGAGTACCAATTCGAGCGGCACCGTATCGGACGGGGACTGATCGAGGAGCAACGGGTGGCGCGCCTCGAGAAGGCGAACCTCGCCGTCGTCGGAGAAACGGGGGAAATGCCCGGCCACGGCGCGTCCGTAACGCGCGCCCGCAAGCAGCGCATCGAGGTGCGTGAGGATTTCGGCGTTTCGCTCGATCGCGGGGAGCGCGTTGCGCACTTCGTCGGTGAGCGCGGCCAGGAGCGCCCGCACCTCGCGCGCGTCTTCCTGCAATAGCTCCGCGACGCGATTGTTGAGCGGCACCGCCTCCATCGGTTCGATGAAAAGCGTGGCGCCCGTCGACGACTCGTCGTGGACGATACCGGGGACGCGATCCTTCGCGTGCGCGATGACCGGGAGCACGAGGCGCCCGGCGCGCATCGTCACGACGTCGTCTTGAAGGACGCCGTCGGCGGCGAGCGCGCGCATGCGGCGTTCGAGCTGGCGGCGAATCTCGGAGCGTAGACGCTCGGCATCGCGGCGGATCTTCGCGAGCGCGGGAGTCGCGTCGTCGCGCACGGCGCCGGCCGCGTCGAACGTGCGCTCGATGCGCGCGGCGAGCGCGGAAATCGGATCGATCGCCTCCGTACGAGATCGCAGATTCGGAAAACCGTCGCGCGCGCGAAGCGCGGAGCGAACCGCCGCGCCCGATCGGAGCAGTGCCGCGATTCCGAGGAGTTCGTCGTGTTCAAGAAGCGAACCGAGCGTTGCGGCGCGAGGGAGGAGTGCGGACACGTCGGGGAACGGCGCGACGGAGAGCGGCTCGTTGCCTTCGATCGCGCCGGAGGCCTCGGCGATCTCGGCGCGCATCGCATCGAGCGCGCTTCGCGACGTCAGCGGCGAAAGGCGGCGCACGCGAAGCGCCCCGCTTGGCGTCGTCGCATGAAGCGCGACTAACTCGAGGACCTTCGCGATCTCGAGTACTTGAGAAACGTCGTGAATACGCTCACCTGGTCGCGACGCGCCGGTCTCCAACGCCGCGTAATCGCATGGCGTGGCCGCACCCGAGAGACAGGAAAAATCCTGGGTCCCAGGAGAGGGAGTGTGTGCGTCTCGCTTTCGTAGGGATTAGGAAAACTCGCTGGTAAATATATGAGCCGTGATAATTTCTGTCAACGATTGAACCCGGAAAACACCCGAGAAATCAGCCCGGCGGCCATTTCATCGGGCGCCCCGCCAGCAGATGCACGTGGAGGTGCGCGACGCTCTGGCCGCCATCCACTCCGGAATTGATCACGACGCGATAGCCGCGTTCCTCGATCCCCCGGGCCCGGGCGACCTCCGCGGCGCCCGACAGGAGCGCGCCAAGCAGCGATTGCTCCGGCGTGCCGCAGTCGGGCAGCCCGCCGATGTGGCGCCGGGGAACGAGCAACACGTGATGCGGCGCTTGCGGCTGAACATCCTCGAACGCGAGCCACTCCGCATCCTCTCGAATAACCCGAGCTGGGATCTCTTTCGCAATGATCCGACAGAAGATACAACTCATATGTCACCCCCTTCGTAACGGAGAATTGCGAGCATCGCCACCGCCGCGGTCTCGGCCCGCAGTATCGAAGCCCCGAGACTGACGGTCTGGCCGCCAGCCGCGCGGAGGGACTCGACTTCAGCGTCCGAAAGCCCCCCTTCCGGCCCGATCAGCAGCGTCGCGCGATCGCCCGCGCGCATCGGACAGGACTTAAAGTACGCCCCGAGCGCCCCGGTCGGCGCGCGCTCCCACGGAACGATCAGCCTCGATTCCTCGGTGCGCTCGGCGAGGAACCGCGCGAGCGAGCGCGGCGCACTGACCCGCGGCTTCGACGCTCGACGGCTCTGCTTCATCGCGGCGATCGCGAGCCGCTCCCATCGTTCGGTGTGCGCCGCGTCGCCACCGGCGCGCGCCTTGACGATCGAGCGTTCGGCGAGCACGGGCCAGATCGCCGTCACGCCGAGTTCGGTCGCCTTCTCGATGAGCCAGTCCATACGCTGCGCGCGCGTCACGCATGGCGCCAACTCAATCGCAATACGGGGCGGCGCCTCGCGCGGGTCCGCCGCGAGGAGAACACATCGCGTTGTACGCTTCCCGACTTCGGCGATTCGAAAAACGCCGCGGCCGCCTTCGCCGTCGACGATCGTGATCTCGTCGCCCGCGTCGAAACGAAGAACGCGAGAGAGATGATGATGCTCGGCGTCTGCGAGCAGGACCTCGTCATCGCGCCATGCCTCGGGCGGCGCGTAGGCGACGCGATCGGCCGCCGCCTCGTCGCGCCTTAAGCCGCGCTTCAATCCTCGTCCGAAGCCGGACGGAAGCTTTCGAGCCGGCTGAGTTCTTCGAGCACCTTGCGCTCCTCGCGCTTGATCTTCTTCGGCACGAACACCGTCACGGTGACGATGAGATCGCCGGTGCCTCCGCCGCGCAGTCGCGGGAGCCCCTTGCCGCGGACACGGAATGTCTTCGCGCTCGGCGTTCCCGCGGGAATCTCCATCTTCACGCGCCCCGCGAGGCTCGGAACGATTACCTCGGCGCCGAGCACCGCGTCGGCGAACGCGACCTGAAGGTGTGTGTGGAGATCGTCGCCGTGCCGCTCGAACCGCGGATCCGGCTTCTCCTCGATGAGCACGATCAAGTCGCCGGTGCGTCCGCCGCGCCGTCCCGCATTCCCGCGTTCGCGCAGCGTGATGTAGTTTCCCTCGGAAACACCCGCCGGTATCTTCACGCTCACGTTCTGCTGAGTCTGGACCCGGCCCTCGCCCGCGCACGCGCGGCACGGCTTATCGATCGTCGCGCCCTCGCCGTGGCACGTCGGGCAAACCGTCACGTTGACGAACTGCCCGAGGATGGAGCGCGACACGCGCCGCACCTGTCCGGCGCCCTGGCACGTGCCGCACGTCTTGCGGCTGCTTCCCGACTCGGCGCCGCTACCGGAGCAGCGCTCGCACGCGCCGAGCGCCGTCAGCTTGAGCTTCTTCTCGACGCCGTGCGCGATCTCTTCCAGCGTGAGCGGCAGGCGGATCTGGAGATCCGAGCCGCGCGCCGCGCCGCGCTCGCCCCCGCCGCCGCCTTCGCCGAAGAAATCGCCGAATCCGCCGAAATCGCGCATGAACGCGCGGAGCGCATCCGAGAGATCGAACTCGTGCGCTTGGCCGCGAAATCCGCCGCCGCCCGCCGCCGCCGAAGGATCGACGCCCGCGTGTCCGAAGCTGTCGTAGCGTCCGCGGCGCTCCGCGTCGCGCAGCACCTCGTAGGCTTCGGTGCCCTCCTTGAATCGCTCCTCCGCCGCCTTGTCGCCGGGGTTGCGATCGGGGTGATTTTCGAAGGCCAGCTTGCGATACGCCTTCTTGATCTCATCGTCCGTCGCGGATTTTCCGACGCCGAGAACCTCGTAGTAGTCGCGCCTTTGAGCCATGGCCGCTGCGAGCTACTCCTGGCCTGGCGCCGGCGGCTCGGGATCGCGCGCGACGGAAACGATGACACGGGCGGGGCGAAGCACGCGCCCGTCGGCGAGGAAACCCCGCTGCACCTCCTGCACGATCATTCCCGGCTCGACGTCGGGATGCGGCACGCCGCCCACTGCCTCGTGAACCGTCGGATCGAATCGAGCGCCTTGCGTTTCCATCGCCGTGACGCCGTACGACTCGAGACGGCGATTGAGGTTGTCGCGAACGAGCACGATCCCCGCGCGGACCGTGCTCACGTCCGACGCAGGATCTCCGAGGGCGCGATCGAGATCGTCGAGCGTTTGGAGAAGCGGAGCGAGGGCTTCCGCGCGCGCGCGCGCGCCGGCGTCGAGGACTTCGCGCGCGCTTCGCTTCCTCAGATTGTCGAGGTCCGCGCGTGCGCGTAGCAGCGCGTCGAGGTTTTTCTTCGCCTCGTCCTGCGCGGCGAGCAAGCGCTCTTCGAGTTGGCCGATCTCGTCGAGCGGCAAATCCGCTTCGAGCGCGGCATCGAATGCCGCGTCATCGCGAGCCTCCGCGTCGGGAGTCGGATCGTTTCGATCGTTGCTCATACTCTCCTTGAAGAATTTCGAGAACGGTGTTTTCACGAGGCCCGGAAAGTAGCGCCCGCGCCCGGCCTCGTCAAGAAATCGCCGCGCGCGCGAGGTCGCCACGAAGGAAGGTGAGTTCGCGCAAGACGCGATCGGAGAGAATCAGGCCGCGACGCGAAAGCCGTACGCGGTCGCGGTCGTATTCGAGCAAACCCTCGCCGATGAACCGGTCGATCGCGGGCCACGCCGCGTCGAATGCTCTCTCGCCGAACTCGCGAGCGATCTCGGCGAGCCGAATACCATCGCGCAATCGCAGGCCGAGCAGAAACGCCTCGGAGAGCCGCTCTTCGACTCCGAGTTCGTCGACTGCGCGCGCGACGACGCCGTCGAATCGAAGGTAATGCTCGATCGAACCGCCGTTGCGCAACCGGACGCCGCCGACGTTGCTCACGGCGCCGACGCCCAGAGCGATCACGGAGGCGCGATTCCAGTAGAGAAGGTTGTGTCGGGAACGCCGCCCAGGCATCGCGAAGTTAGAGATCTCGTAGTGTTCGAGGCCGGCGCGATCCGCACGATCGAGCGTCGCGTAGTAGAGCCGTTCGAAGATCGCGTCGCTGCTCTGCTCGTACGCGCCGCGGGTCGCGAGGCGTCCGAACACGCTGCGCTCTTCGAGTGTGAGCGCATAGACCGAAAGATGATCGAGCCCCTCCGCAAGAATCTGGTCGACGCCGGCCAGGAACGATTCCTCGGTCTCTTCGGGAATCCCGAGAAGCAAGTCCGCGGAGATGTTGTCGAATCCCGCGCGGCGTGCGCGGCGAATCGCATCGAGCGCCACGCCAGCCGTGTGCCCGCGATTGAGGAATGCAAGCGCGCGATCGTTGAGGGACTGCACGCCGATCGAGAGGCGCGTGATCCCGGCCGCTCGGTAGGCGTCGAGGTGTTCGACGTCGAGATCCTCAGGATTCGCCTCGAGCGAAACTTCCGCACCGGGCTCGAGCGGGAAGCTGGCGCGCAGGTGACGAGCAGATCGAGTAAAGAGTTCCGGTGCGACGAGCGATGGCGTTCCGCCGCCGAAGAAGAGGGTCGACAACGCGGGCGCGTCGGGGAGTGCCGCGCGCTCGGCGCGCGCCTCTGTCAGCAGCGCGTCCAAATAGGCTTCGGTGCGGCCCGGGTGCTCCGGCCCGGTCACGAAATCGCAGAAGCGGCAGCGGCGCGCGCAAAACGGGATATGGATATAGAGCCCGCGCGCGTCCGCGCCAGAGCCGCGGTTCGGCGCCTTATCCATCGGAATCGATTCGCAACACCGCGAGGAACGCCTCCTGCGGGATCTCGACGGTGCCGACCTGCTTCATGCGCTTCTTGCCTTCCTTCTGCTTCTCGAGCAGCTTGCGCTTTCGCGTGATGTCGCCGCCGTAACACTTCGCGGTGACGTCCTTGCGCAGCGCCGAAAGCGTCTCGCGCGCGATGACCTTGTTCCCGATCGACGCCTGAATCGCCACCGTGTACTGCTGCTTCGGAATCAGCGTCTTGAGCTTCTTCGCCAGCTCGCGCCCCCACATGTACGACTTGTCTTCGTGAACGATGACCGAGAGCGCGTCGACCTTGTCGCCGTTGAGCAGAAGATCGAGCCGCACGAGGTCCGACTCGCGGTAGTCGGCGTGTTCGTAGTCGAACGACGCATAGCCGCGGCTGACCGACTTGAGCTTGTCGTGGAAGTCGAGAACGATCTCCCCGAGCGGAAGGAAGTAGTTGATGTTCACGCGCTGCGCGTCGACGTAGTCCATCTTGACGTGTATGCCGCGTTTCTCCTGGCACAGCTTCATCACGTTCCCGATGTATTCGGCCGGAAGAATGAGCTGCGTTTTCACGTACGGCTCCTCGATGAAGAGGATGTCGCCCGACGGCGGAAAGTCCGAGGGATTGTCCACCTCGACCGACTCTCCCGTGGTCAAGTGCACGCGGTAGATCACGGACGGCACGGTCATGATGAGCGAGAGGTTGTACTCACGCTCGAGCCGCTCCTGGATGATCTCCATGTGAAGCAGGCCCAGGAAGCCGCAGCGGAATCCGAAGCCGAGCGCGTTCGACGTCTCGGGCTCGTAGGAGAGGGCGGCGTCGTTGAGGCGTAGCTTTCCGAGCGCGTCGCGCAAGAGCCCGTAGTCGTTCGTGTCGGCCGGGTAGAGCCCGCTGAAAACCATCGGCTTCGCGTCGCGGAACCCCGGGAGCGCGGCCTCGCATGGCGCGGCCGCGGACGTGATCGTGTCCCCAACCTTCGCTTCGTGGACGTCCTTGATCCCCGCGAGGATATAACCGACTTCTCCCGCCGCCAGCGTCGCCTTCGGAATCGGCTTCGGACGGAACACGCCGACCTCGGCAACCTCGTACGTGAGCCGCGTCGCGAAGAGCATGACCTGGTCGCCCGTCTTCACCGTGCCATCCATGACGCGCACGAATGTCATCACGCCGCGAAAGTTGTCGAACTTCGAATCGAAGATGAGCGCGCGCAGGTTCGCATCCGCGTCGCCCTTCGGAGGCGGGATACGCGCGATCATCGAATCGAGGAGCGTCTCCACGCCGACGCCCGTCTTCGCCGAGACGAGCATCACGTCTTCTTCCTCGACCCCTGTTAGGTGAGCGACCTCGTGTCGAACGTCTTCGACGCGCGCGCTCGGAAGATCGATCTTGTTGATCACCGGAATGACGGTGAGGTTGTGATCGAGTGCGAGGTAAAAGTTGGAGAGCGTCTGCGCCTCGATCCCTTGCGTGGCGTCGACGACGAGCAGCGCGCCCTCGCATGCCGAAAGGCTGCGCGAAACCTCGTACGAAAAATCGACGTGCCCGGGCGTGTCGAGAAGATTGAGGATGTACTTTCGCCCGTCGGGGCCGGGCCGCTCCATGCGGACCGCGTGCGCCTTGATCGTGATGCCGCGCTCCTGCTCCAGATCCATCGAGTCGAGGACCTGCCCCTGCGCCTCGGACGACGTCATGGTGCCGGTCGACTCGAGCAGCCGATCGGCAAGCGTCGACTTCCCGTGATCGATGTGGGCGATGATGCAAAAGTTGCGAATTCTATCTATGGACAAATGAATCTCCGTGCCGTGCGGCGCCGCTCACGCGGGGCGCCGCCATCGCTCGATGGACGTGACGTGGTTCGAATGTTTCGGGAAACACTAACGGATGATATCGCCGATACGGCTAAAACGCGGACGCGAGCGTTCTTTGTCCCACGAGAGGTATAGCACCATCGCCTTCCCCTTGATGAGCTTCTCGTCGAGGGGGCCCCAAAATCGGCTGTCTTGGCTGTTATTGCGATTGTCGCCGAGCATGAACAGATAGCCCTGCGGCACGGTGAGCGGACCGAAGTTCGAGACGGCGGGCGTGCGCCCTTTGATCGCGAGATGCGGTTCGTCCACCGGCTCGCCGTTCACGAACAACTTGTTGTCGCGTAATTCGACTGTGTCGCCGCCGACTGCCACGCAGCGCTTGATGAAATCCTTGTCCTGATGCGGCGCGCGAAAAACGATGATGTCGCCCGACTTCGGATGACGAATCGCGGGAAACCGCACATCGGTGTACGGAATCTTCGCGCCGTAGAGGAACTTGTTCGCGAGAAGAAAGTCGCCGACCAGAAGCGTGTCTTCCATCGAGCCCGACGGAATCTGAAACGCCTGAACGACAAAGGTGCGAATGAAGAGCGCGAGAAGGACCGAGATCACCAAGATCTCGGCGTAGTCCTTTACGACGCTCTTGCGCGGAGAGATTCGGTTGATCGTGGATGCATTCATCTCGTCGATTGCTCCTTGCGCTGCTGGCGACGGCATCACAGCCGTCAGAAGTTCCAAGACAATGCGAGCATCTCTCCGCCGCTCGGCGAAGGCGTCGCGTGAAGCGTGAGCCGCCGGACGGACTCGATCTCTTCGTCCACTTCGGAAAGATGCGCGGCGACAAAAGCGTCGAGCATGTTGAACATGTGCGCGATCGCACCCCAGAAGATCATCTCGTCGCGCCGCTCTTCGTGCAGATCGACACCGAGATGCGCGAGCGCTTCCCCGGAGGCGTCGCCGGCCGCCGCTGCCGCGTCCGCGCGATCACGGTCGTCGTTCGCGCGCCGCGCCTCGATGACCGCTCGTGTGACGAGATACGACTCGAGCGCGAACGCAGCGAACGCGCGAACCGGCTCACCCGACCGAAGCTGCCCGAGCCCAGGCAGCGCGAGAGACTCGAGCGTGGCGCGTGGCGGGCTGATGCGAAAGCGCGGCGGCGTAGCCGCCCCATCGGCGCACGCGGCGCAACCGAAGACGAACACGGCCGCCGCGACCGCAACGTTTGCACGCAGCCAGTTCGACAGGAAACGTCTTGGCGGGAATGTGTGGGAATCGAACCCACCTCGGGTGTGTTTAGCACCCGACTGAAGGATTTGAAGTCCTCGAGGACCACCAGATCCCATCCACTCCCGGGTGAGTGTGCGGCACGTGAGGCGGTGCGTCACGCGCGTCCCGATTCCGCGCCGAGGAGCGCGATCGCTTCGACTTCGACGCGCGCACCCTTGGGAAGCTGCAGGACCGCGACGGTCGAGCGCGCGGGAAAGGGCGCCGGAAAGTGTTCCGCGTAGACCGCGTTCATCGCCGCGAAATCGGACATGTCGAGCAGGAAGACCGTCGTCTTGACCACCGCTGCGAGCGAACTGCCCGCCGCCTCGAGAACGGAGGCGAGATTGCGAAGCGCTTGCCGGGTTTCGGCGGAGACGTCGCCCGCGACGATCTCGCCCGTCTCGGGGACGAGCGCGATTTGCCCGGAGCAGAAGACGAGCGACGCGTGCGGCGCGCGAATCGCCTGCGAATAGGGGCCGAGCGCTTTCGGGGCGCGCTCGGTCGCCACCGGATCCCGCGTCATTCGACCGTTACGCTCTTCGCAAGATTGCGCGGCTGGTCGACGTCGCAGTGCCGCTCGAGCGCGATGTAGTACGCGAGAAGCTGCAGCGGAATTACGGCGAGAATCGGCGAGAGCGCGTCGAGCGTCTTCGGAATCGTGATCACGTGATCGGCTTTGTCCGCGATGAGCCGGTCGCCCTCCGTCGCGACGGCGATGATTCGCCCCTGCCGCGCTTTCACCTCCTGCAGATTGCCGAGAATCTTTTCGTACGCGGCGTCGTGCGTCGCGATGAAAACAACCGGCATGTTCTTGTCGATGAGAGCGATCGGACCATGCTTCATCTCCGCGGCCGGATAACCCTCGGCGTGAATGTACGAGATCTCTTTGAGCTTCAGCGCGCCCTCGAGCGCGATCGGAAAATTGTAGCCGCGTCCGAGATAGAGAAAGTTCGAGTGCCCGCTGTACGCCTTCGCGATCGCCTTGAGCTCGTCGGCCTTCGCGAGAATCTCTTCGACTTGGCCCGGGATCGCCCGAAGCGCGTGCACGAGGCGCTGACCTTCGCTCTGCGACATCGTCCGCATCCTCGCGAGCAAGAGCGTGAGAATCGCGAGGACCGTGATCTGGCTCGTGAACGCCTTCGTCGACGCGACGCCGATTTCGGGTCCGGCGTGGATGTAGATGCCGCCGTCCGCCTCGCGCGCAATCGTCGAGCCGACCACGTTGCAGATTCCGAGCACCTTCGCGCCCTTGCGGTGCGCCTCGCGCATCGCCGCGAGCGTGTCCGCCGTCTCGCCCGACTGCGAGATCGCGACGACGAGCGTGTCGTTCTCGATGATCGGGCTGCGGTACCGGAACTCCGACGCGTACTCCACTTCGACGGGGATTCGCGCGAACTCCTCGATCATGTACTCGCCGATGAGCCCGGCGTGCCACGACGTGCCGCAGGCCGTGATGATGATGCGCCGTAGGCTGCGAAGCTTTTCCTCCGAGAGATTCAAACCGCCGAGGTGCGCGTCGCCGGTCTCTTCGACGAGGCGTCCGCGCAGCGCGTTCTCGATGCTCTTGGGCTGCTCGAAGATCTCCTTGAGCATGAAATGCTCGTAGCCGCCCTTCTCCGCCATCTCGAGATCCCACGCGATCTCTTCGATCTCCTTGGCAATCGATTCGTTTTCGATCGTCATCGTGCGGAAGCCGTCCGGCGTGATGACCGCCATCTCCTGGTCGGCGAGATAGACGACCTGCCGCGTGTGCCGGAGGATCGCGCTCACGTCGGAGGCGAAGAAGTTCTCGCCGTGGCCAACGCCGACGACGAGCGGACTGCCGTTGCGCGCACCGACGATCTTCCCCGGCTCGTCGCTCGACACCATCGCGATCCCGTACGTGCCGCGAACCTCGCGCAACGCCTTCTGCACCGCCGTCTCGAGGTTGCCGTTGTAGAAATACCCGATCAGGTTGGCAAGCACCTCGGTGTCGGTCTCCGAACGAAACGTCTTTCCTTCCTTCACGAGCCACTTCTTGATCGAGTCGTAGTTTTCGATGATCCCGTTGTGGACGAGGGCGATGCGGCCGGTGCAGTCGAGCTGCGGGTGCGCGTTCTTCTCGGAGGGCGCCCCGTGTGTGGCCCAGCGGGTGTGCGCGATCCCGGTCTCGCCGGCGAGTGCGTTGCCATTCCGATTGAGCGCCTCTTCGAGCCCCGCGATTTTTCCCTTCACGCGGGCGAGCTTGAGCGCTGCTCCGTTCTGAACGGCGATCCCCGCGGAGTCATAGCCGCGATATTCGAGACGCTTAAGACCCTCGAGCAGAATCGGAACGGCGTTGAGCCGGCCCGTGTAGCCAACGATTCCGCACATCGCAGACCCTCTCCTAGTGGGGCGCCATGGTCGCGCCTGATCCCATCCCGCCCGCGGCGACATCGATCATCGCCGTGGTCTCCTGCTGAGATGGCGCTTCCGCAATGATTCGCACGATCGGTTCCGTTCCGGATTGTCTCACATGTATCCAGCGCCGGCCCCATGTGATCTTAAGCCCGTCGGTCCGGTCGGTTTCGCCGGCGCCGAACTCCTCTTCAAGACGCCGTCCCACGTGCTCGAGTTTCAACTCGCTGACGACGACTTCGCGTTTCGCCATCACGAACGAGGGAAGACCGCCGACGATCTGGTCGAGCGTGGCGCCGCGCTCGGCGAGCCCCATGAGCACGAGCGCCGCTGCCGCGGGTCCGTCTCGCGCAAGTTGCACCGCCGGCTGAATCACGCCGCCGTTTCCCTCACCGCCGATGATGCTTCCCGTGTCGCGCATCCGGTGCGAAACATTCGCCTCTCCGATCGCGGTCCGCTCGACCCGCGCCCCGTGGCGCGCGGCGATCTCGTCGATCATCTGCGATGTCGACAGGTTCGTCACGACGACTCCCCCCGGCCGCGACGAGAGAATCAGCTCGCACGCGATCGCGAGCGAATATTCTTCCATGAGCGCGCGGCCAGATCCCGTGACGAAGACGATTCGGTCGGCATCGGGATCGTGGGCGAGGCCAAGATCCGCGCCGGTCTCCCGCACCCGGCGAACCAGATCGCCGAGGTGCTCGGCGCGCGGCTCCGCATGGCGCGGGAAGCGGCCATCGGGCTCGCAGTAGAGCCGCGTGACATCCGCTCCGAGGCGTTCGAGGAGGCGCGGCGTCACGAACGAACCCGCTCCGTTGCCGCAGTCGACGACGACACGCAGCCCGCGACGCGCGACACACGCCACGTCGATGTAGGGCAGCGAAAGAATGCGATCGATGTGCCGCTCGGCAGCACCGTCGTCGGTGTCTTCGCCGCCGAGCGCGTCGTGCGCCACGCTGCGCACCGCGAGCGGCCCGCCCTCGACGATTGCGCGCAACGTGCGCCCTTCGTCTGCGGAGAGAAAGAGGCCGTCCTCGCGGATGAATTTCAGCGCATTCCATTCGAGCGGATTGTGGCTTGCCGTGATCGCGATACCGCCGCGCGCGTCACTGTCGCGCGTGGCGAGCTGAATCGTCGGCGTGGGGAGCACGCCCGCGAGGCGCACGCTGCAGCCCGCGCCGCGCAATCCCGCGGTGACGGCCGCCTCGATGACGGGACCGCTGCCGCGCGAGTCGCGACCGATGATGACGCGCGCGCCGGCGCCGAGAAGCGTTCCGAACGCCGCGCCCCAGCGGCAAGCGATCTCTGTCGTGAGGCTCTCGCCGATGACGCCGCGCACGCCGGCGACGCTGACCATGAGAGGCCTCATCGACAACACGCCGCGCGTCTAGGTGGGGCGTTCGTCATGGCTCCTCCGCAGGGTCGACACGCGCCCTGATACCCCAAAGCCTCTCACGGGGTTCTGCCGGGAGAGGCTCAGGAGCAAGCGACCTCTGGATCTGATTCGCGACCGCGGAGCGCGCCGGTGCGGTGACGACAAACTCGCCGTCACCGCCGCGGGCGAAGAAACATGGAGCTGGTGATCGGAATTGAACCGATGACCTACGCATTACGAGTGCGTTGCTCTACCAGCTGAGCTACACCAGCACCCACGAGTCGGCGAACGTGCATCACAGAGGAAAAGTGGTGACCAGGGGCGGGATTGAACCGCCGACACACGGATTTTCAGTCCGTTGCTCTACCAGCTGAGCTACCTGGTCGCAATACCCCGGTCCGCAGGCAAACAACGCGGCGAAGTTACCGGGGCGACATGCGGCTGTCAACGGGAATTCGTCTAGCGCAGAGCGGCGCGGAGGGCGTTACGCGCGCCGCTTCTCCGGAAGCGTTTCGACGCTGCGGCGTTCGCGCCAGTGCACGCACTCGCGGTACTTCTCAGTGAGACAGAATCGAACTTCCTCGATGATCGTCGGGATCACGAGGTCGGTGCCGCGGCGCGCGCGACACACGGGGGCAGTGACCTCGCCGAAATATTCGCAGACCATTCTCCGACCCTCCCTGTGCGTGAGACGCGATCCTGCACTTCATATCGGAAGGAGTCGTGACTTCTTGATGGATCTGTGTGAAATCGGAGAAAAAAAACGAGTACCGAGCCCCGGCTAGCCCAGAAAACCGGGCACGAGCCAGAGCACGAGACCGCCGAAGGTCATCGCGGTGCCCGCGATCATGAGGATCGCGCCGATGAGGCTCGACGCTCCCTTCGCTTTCCCGGCCGCACCGAATCCGTAGATGGTCAGCGCGCAACCCGCGACCACGAGCAGGAAGTAGAAGAATCCCACGTCCGCCTCCTAGGGGTAGATCTTGTAGAGCATGCGCGGGAACGGAATCGTCTCGCGCACGTGAGGGAGCTTGCAGACCCATGAAACGAGCCGCTCGAGTCCGAGACCGAAGCCGGCGTGCGGAACGCTGCCGTAGCGGCGCAGGTCGCGGTACCACTCGAACGCCTCGCGCGGCAGCCTGTGCTCCTCGAGGCGCTGATCAAGAAGTGCCAGATCCGAGATGCGCGCTCCCCCGCCCGTGATTTCTCCGTAGCCTTCCGGCGCGAGGCAATCGACCGAGAGCGCGACGCGCGCCTCGCCGGGATCGGGCTGCATATAGAACGCCTTGTTCGCGGTCGGATAGCGATGCACGAATACGGGGCGGTCGAATTCTTCGCAGAGGATCGTCTCCTCGTCGCCGCCGAAATCGTCGCCCCAGTTCGCGGGGACGCCGCGGCGCTTGAGGATCTCGATCGCCTCGTCGTAGCGAATCTTCGGGAACGGACGCCGCACCGCCTCGAGCGGCGCAAGCGGCCGCTCAAGAAGCGCAAGCTCCACCTTGCGAGTCGCGAGCACATGCGCGACGACCTCTTCGAGCATCTCCTCCTGAAGCGCGATCACGTCGTCGAGCGTCGCGTACGCGATCTCCGGCTCGAGCATCCAGAACTCCATCAGATGCCGCCGCGTCTTCGATTTCTCGGCGCGGAACGTCGGCCCGAAGCAGTAGCTCTTGCCGAAGGCCATCGCGGTCGCCTCGTTGTAGAGCTGCCCCGACTGCGTCAGGTACGCCTTGTCGCCGAAGTAATCCGTCTCGAAGAGAGTCGTCGTTCCCTCGCACGCGGCGGGCGTGAAGATCGGCGAATCGACGAGCACGAAACCGCGCGCGTCGAAGAAATTGCGCAGCGCGGAGACGAGTGTGGCGCGCACGCGAAGGATCGCGTGCTGCCGCGTGGAGCGCAGCCAGAGATGCCGGTGCTCCATGAGAAACGCGGTGCCGTGTTCCTTCGGCGTGATCGGATACTCCTCCGCGATCTGGCCGACGGTGAAACCGGTCACGGAGAGTTCGAAGCCGCCGGGCGACCGCGAATCCGCGCGCACGATGCCGTCGAGAATGACCGACGACTCCTGCGTGAGCGTTTCGAGAAGCGCGAAGCGCTCGTCGCCAAGATCCTTCTTGGAGGCAACCGCCTGAATGGTGCCGCTTCCGTCGCGCAGAAGAATGAAGAGAATCTTGCCGCCTTTGCGCAGGTTGTAGACCCAACCGCGGAGCGTCGCTTCTTTCCCTTCGAATTGTCCGATGTTCGCGATCGTTACCACAGGCATGCGTGAATTCTCCTGATCCAGAAATCCGTGAGGGGCCATGCTAGCGACGCGTGTGGCGAACTGTCAAGCCAGCGCGCGCGCGCGCCGATAGTTCACTGAATGACTCGCAGCCTCGCCATACCATCGCTCATCGCAGCGCTCGCTCTCGGCGGCATTTTCGCGAGCGAACGCGACGCGCTCGCGGGCGAAAACGCTCACTCCGCGGAGGCGCTCGCCGCGCAGAACAATGCGACGAAGGCGCGCCGCATCGTCGCGTCGACCGCACTCGGCCCCGACCTTTCGACGGGGATCGAGAGCGAGATCAGTTACCGCAGGGGCGTGCTCGCACTTCTTTCGAAAGATACCGTCGGCGCCTCGGAAGAGTTCGAGCGATCGATCGCGATCCGCCCCGACAGAACCGGCGCGCACGTCCTCCTCGGCGTTTCTCTTCTTCTTGCCGGCTCCACGGAAGCGATCAGCCAGCTGCCCCTCGCGCTCAGCGCGTTTCTCGCCGATTTCGAGGCGCAGTCGCGGACGCTGTTCAATGCGACAATCGCGATCTTCGCCGGACTCGCGCTTCTTCTTTTCGGCGGACTGCTCGTGCCGATCGTCCGAGCGCTCCCATCGGTCGTGCACGAAATCTCCGAGGCTTTGCCCGCGGGACTGCCGCACGGGATTCGCCGCGCCTACCCGATCGTCCTGCTCATGGCGCCGGTCTACCTGCTGCGGCCGTGGGCGTGGCTCGCAGGATTGGGCTGGCTCTTGGCGCTGTTTCTCATTTTGGTCCGCCGCCGGCTCACGCGTCCGGAAAAATGGCTCGTCGCGTGCGCGCTTCTTGTCGTGATGATGCTCCCCGCCGCAGGCGAACTGCTCGGGACGCTCGCGGCGCCCCACTCGCCTCGTTCGACGGCGTTCTCGCTCGCTCGCTCGCGCGATCCGTTCTTGCGCGACTACGTCGGAAACGCGCTTCAAACCGCGTACGCGGTCGGCGACGAGGACCCGGCGATCCTCTTCGAGCTCGCGCTCCACAAACGGCGTGAAGGACGCGTCCAAGATGCCGCCGTGATCTACGAGAAACTCCTCGGCGAGAGATCTCGCAGCGCGGAAGCGCACGTGAACCTCGGCAACATTCTCTATGCGCGCGGCGACGTTTCCGCTGCGTCCGATCACTACAAGCAGGCGATCGCCATCGCGCCCGGCTCCGCAGCGGCGCACTACAATCTTGGACTCGCGTTGTCGGACGGGTTCGACTTCGGCTCCGCGAAGTCGCACTTTCGATCGGCATCCGCGCTCAATTTCGACTTCGTCCGCAGTCTCTCGAAGGCCTCCGACGAAGGAAAGAACGTGATCGTCGTCGACGAGACGAAGACCGCCAAGGAGCGCTGGCGCTGGCTCTTCGCGAATCGCGAATCCCTTCGGCAGACCGATGCGAGCGAGGTGACACGGCTCCTCCTCGCCACCGCGCTTCCGGGCTCGAAGATCGCGTACGTTGTTCTGGCGCTCCTCTTCGCCGCGGCGTTCATCGGCGGCCGCCTCGACAAACGCTCGGAGCCCTGCGTCGCGTGCGGGACACCGCTCTGCCGAAAGTGTCGCGTTCGCTTCTCGAAGCGGAGCTTCTGCGAGGCGTGCGCGACGATCGCCAAGATGAGCGCGCCGATGGATGTCATCGAGGACGCGAAGACGAAACGCTTCCGGAAGGCGCACGCGGGCCAACGCATCGTGGGGCTCTTGCTTGCTCTGCTTCTCCCGGGCGCGGGCCACATCTACGCGGGACGGAGGCGTCTTGGGCGCGCGATTCTGTTTTGCGCCGGCGTCGCGATCTTCCTACTCGTGACGGCCGGGGGGCCGATCAAACCGCTACCGACGCTCGACGCGGAGGCGCTGACGACACTGCGTCCCGCGCTCGTTCTTGTGCTCGTGAATCTGCACATCATCGGACTCATTCACTTCTTCGCGCTCGCGCGGCGAAGCTACTCGTAGAGGACCGGGCCCCATGGCGCTACAAGGATCACTCAGCGACTTCGGGTTCATCGAGGTGATGCAGCTCATCGCCTCGCAAGAAAAAACCGGGATACTACGCGTCAACGGCGTCAGCTCGCGCGAGGAACTCGTCTTCGAGGGCGGCCAGGTGATCTCGGCTTGGGACCCGCGGACATCGAGCCGCGACCCGTTCCGCGATTTTCTCCTGCGCCGGGAGATCGTCCCGCGCGAGAGCCTCGCGCGCGTCCAGAAAGCGGAGATCCGGTCGCCGCACTCGTTCGCCGAGATCCTGCTGCGCATGCGCGTGCTCGGTCACGGCGAACTCCAGGACGCGTTCGCCGAGCACATCCAGGAGAAGATCGACGAACTTGTCGCGTGGAAACGCGGCACATTCGAGTTCGTGCCGCAGGAAAACGTCGTGCGCTACACCACGGGGATCGGCCTAAAACCAGAAGGCCTGCTCATGGAGGCGGTGCGGCGCGCGGACGAAAGCGCGGGGACACTCATCCGCCCCGAGACGATTCTCGTCCGAACGGAGGGTTCGTCGCGAGGCGCTCCCACGGATATCGCTGCCGCCGGGCCGCCATCGGACACGGACACGGGCGCGCAACGCAACGAACAGAGCGGCGAACCGCTCCTCTCGCCCGCGGCTGCGGCGATCCTGCCGCTGATCGACGGAAAGCGAAGCTTCGCGATTCTGACGCGCGACAGCGGGCTCGACCGCGTGGAAGCAATCGTCGCCGCTGAGGAGCTACTCGAGAACAACTGCGTCGCGATCTACACGAAGGCGGCCGCAGTAGCAGCCGCAACGAGCGCGGCGCCGTCGACGACCGGCGTGCTGCTCCACACAACCGCGCTGGCATGCATTCTTCTCCTCTCCGTGGTAGGGCATCGCTGGTTCGCGGCCGAACCCAATTGGAAGGGCGAGAATCCGGTGCGCGACGTCGCCCTGCGCATCGATCAGATCGAAGAAGAGCGAAGCCTTGTCGCGATCCGCGTTGCTCTCGACTTCGCGCACCACCGAAGCGGATCGTATCCCGAGAAACTCGACTCGCTCGTCGGCGACGGCCTCGTCACCTCCGACGATCTCCGCTTTCTGCGCGACCGGCGCCTCGTGTACTACACGATCGAGGAAGGCCAGGGCTACCGGCTCGAGCCCGGCGAATCGGCGAGCGTCGTTCGCCGTCCCAAACTCTGATCGCCTTCGACAACCGGATCGCCTCGCTGCGCTAAGCGTGCTGCCGCGCGTGTGGCATCGCGCCGCGCGGGCTCGCCGACGTGCGGGTAGTCGCGGCCGAAACGCGCGCGGAAGTAGAGCCGCGCGGTGACGGCGCACGCGACGAGCGCCGCGCCGAAGAGCGGCGCGCGGATCGCGGCGACAAGCGTGGGAAGCGCCGCCGCGATCTGGAAAGCGAGATGATCGGTGCGCGGCGTTGGACGCACCGCCGCGACCACGAGCGCAGGAATCGACCCCGCCGCTAGGAAGAACGCGGTGCGCGCGCCGATCATCCAGGCTACGCCCGCCGCGCCCGCCATGAGCGCGATCGCAAGCTGGCGCGTTCGCCGCGTACCGAGCGCGACCGCGAGCGTTCGCGCGCCCGCCGCGGCGTCGCCCGGCGCGTCGACGACCGTCGTCGCGGCGAACACCGACGCGACCGCGAGCATCCACGGCGCGGCCGCCAAGATGACGCCAAGGAACGCAACGGGCGCGGCGCTCCCCCATCCGACTGCAAAGGCGAGCCCGCCGTAGCCGATCGCGTTGGCGGCAAGATCCCAGCCGGCGCGGCGCTTTAGAACAAGCGGCGGCGACGCGTACGCGAGTCCCAACGCGGCGCTCGCGGCCAGGAGCAGCCACTGCGTCGCGGGCGATAGCGCGATGAGAGCGCAGGCGACCGCGAGGCACGCCGCCACCATTTGCTTCGCCGCTCCGCGCGATACGAGTCCTAGCGCCAAGTGCGGGAGCTTGCCGTTAACGCGATCGCTCTCCTCGTCGGCGAGTTGGTTGGCTGCGTGCGTCGCGAGGAGCGCGAATGCAAGCGCGCCGAACGCGAGAAGCGCGGGCGCGAGGTCGGCACGCGCATCGGCGCCGGCTGCGCTCAACTCCTCTCGCGCCGCCGCGTGGTGCCCCATCACGAACATCGCCGCGGCCGGTGCGAGAAGGAGCGGCCGGAGAAAAAACACGTGATCGAGAACGCGCACGGCCGCCGCGCGAAGTCGCGATCGCGCGCTCACGGGAGAAATGGAAGGCGCGATTTCGTCCACGCCGTGCCGCCGGCCATGAAGTGCGCGACCGACTCCTTGAGGCGATCGAGCGGCGAGCCGCCCGCGACTTTCGTCGCGAGCGCGCCGAGGCCATCGACCGCGCGCACGCCGAGCCGCGCGATCTCGAACGCGTCGGCCGGCGCGCGCGAGCGCGGCGCACCGCCGCCGCACGC